>CAWBLP010000035.1:0-29882 GCA_963789495.1 uncultured Alphaproteobacteria bacterium | reverse complement strand
CACGTCGCGGAGCCTCGGGACCATGTCACGATCCAACGCCCTCTCTCCGATCCCGCGGCTGGAGCGACTGGCCGATGCGATGTGCCTGGTCGAGGAAGCCAGGTTACGGCTTGACGACCCGGTCGATCCCTGGCTGCCGGAGCTCGCGTCCATGCGGGTGCTGCGCCGGCTCGACGGTCCGCCCGATGAGACCGAACCGGCACGGCGTGCGATCACCCGGCGCGATCTGCTCACCTTCCGGCTGGGCATCGGCGCGATCATGGCGCCGCCCGGACGCTAGCCCGTCGGGGGCGTTGCCCCCGAACCCCCAGCAAGGGGCGCTGCCCCTTGCATCCCCGCCAAGGGCACAGCCCTTGGAACCATCTATGTTTGGGGTGGGGAGAGGGCCGTTCCGTGATGCTCGTGTGGTCCGGGACGCCGCGCCCCCTCCCCACCCCAAACAAATTTTGATTGCAAAGGCGAGCCTTTGCTGGGGGTCCCAGGGGGCAAAGCCCCCTGGTGGGGTTCGGGGCAACGCCCCGAGGTCAGCCGCGCGCGCGCATCAGCCGCGCCTTGTCGCGTTGCCAATCGCGATCGGCGATGGCCGCGCGTTTATCGTGCGCCTTGCGCCCCTCGCCAATGCCCAGCAGGACCTTCGCGCGGCCACGCTCGTTGAAGTGGATCTGCAGCGGCACCAGCGTCGCACCCTGGCGCGTGATGATGCCGGTCAGATTGCTGATCTGCTTGCTCTTGAGCAGCAGCTTGCGCGGCGCCCGCGGCTCGAAGCGCGACAGCACGCCGCCCTGATATTCCGGGATATAGGCGTTGAACAGCCACATCTCGCCGTCGCGCTCGCCGGCCCAGGCCTCGGTCAGCGTCGCTCTGCCGTGGCGCAGCGACTTCACTTCCGGCCCGCGCAGCACCAGTCCGGCTTCAACAGTGTCCTTGATGGTGTAGTTGAACCGCGCCTTGCGGTTCTGTGCCGCAATGCCGTGCGAGATCAGGCCCTTCTTCTTCGCGTCTGCCATGTCGATCCAGTGGGGGTGGTCCGTGTTGCCCCGGGCATAGTTCGGATCTGCGGGCCTCGAACTCAAGCCCGTCCGTTCGGAGAGCGTTACCTCCGGATCCGCGTCCGGTCATGGGCGGCGCCGGTGCCCGTCAATGCTTGCCGTCATGGCCGAGCCCCGACCCGGCCATCTACCCGAGAAAGAGCATGCAGCGGGTGCCGCGCGACCCGATCGGTCCGGTGAGATGGCCAGGTCAAGCCCGGCCATGACGGGAAGCGGCGGCGGCAAGCAGCAGACGGCAGGCGGACGCCTAGTTCAGCAGCCCGACCTCCGTCATTGCGGCCCGCACCTTCTCGCGCGTCGCATCCATCAGCGGCGCCAGCGGCAGCCGGCACTGATCGGTGGTCTTGCCCAGCAGCGAGGCAGCGAACTTCACCGGAGCGGGACTGGTCTCGGTGAACAGCGCGTCGTGCAGCGGCAGCAGGCGGTTCTGGATCGCCATCGCCTCGCCGAACCGGCCTTGCATCCAGGCCGTCTGCATCTCGCTGCACAGCCGCGGCGCGACATTGGCGGTCACGCTGATGCAGCCGACACCACCCGACGCGTTGAACGCCAGCGCGGTCGCGTCCTCGCCCGACAACTGGCAGAAATCCTCACCGCACTGCCGGCGCTGGTGCAGCGGACGCGCCAGGTCGGCGGTCGCATCCTTCACACCGATGATGTTCTTGTGCTTCGCCAGCCGCGCCATGGTCTCGACCTTCATGTCGACCACGCTGCGCGGCGGGATGTTGTAGATGATGATCGGCAGGTCGACCGCGTCGGCGATCGCCTTGAAATGCAGGTACATGCCTTCCTGCGTCGGCTTGTTGTAGTACGGCGTGACGATCAGCGCAGCACTGGCGCCGGCCTCCTTGGCATGGCGGGTCAGGTCGATCGCTTCCTCCGTGCTGTTGGACCCGGCACCGGCGATCACCGGCACACGGCCCTTGGCCACCTCGACCGCGATCTCCACCACCCGCTTGTGCTCGTCATGGCTCAAGGTCGGGCTTTCCCCGGTGGTGCCGACGGGCACCACCGCATGGGTGCCTTCCTTGATCTGCCAGTCGACGAACTCGGCATAGGCCTTCTCGTCGATCGACCCGTCTGCGCGCATCGGGGTGATCAGAGCGACGAGCGATCCCTTGAACATGGTCCTCTCCTGGGTGGATTTTCTGGGGGCAGGCAAGCCGGCAGGCTAGGCGCGCCGATGTCGTCTCGCAAGGCCGCGCCATGCGCCACCGCTCACACCGGCTTCCAGGACCGGTCCACCTCCACATCGATCAGCGTCGGGCCGTCCGCGCGCAGCCCCTGCTCCAGCAGCTCCATCACCTCCGACAGCTTGCGTGGCCCGGTGCGCGGTCAGGCCGAACCCGCGCGCCACCGCGCACGAAATCCACCTGCGGATTGTCGAGGTCCATGCCGACGTAACGATCGGTCTGTGCCGCCAGCGCCTTCATCGCGTTGGTCCGCTGCTTCAGGATGCGGTACGAGCTGTTGTTGATGATGACGAACACCATCGACAGTTTCTCATGCGCCGCGGTCCACAGGCCCTGGATGGTGTACAGCGCCGACCCGTCGCCGATCAGCGCGACCACCGGCCGCTCCGGCAGCGCCAGCTTGGCGCCGATCGCCGCCGGCAGGCCCCAGCCGATGCCGCCGCCGCGCAGCCCGAAGAAGCTCTGCGCATCGTCGCTTTTCAGGAACCGCCGCAGCCCGGCGCCGGACGACACGGTCTCGTCGATCACCACCGCATCGGGCGGCAGCAGGCGGCCGATCGCCTGCATCAGCGCCAGCGGATGGATCGGCTGGCGATCTGCCAGGCGCTCCGCCAGTTGCGTGCAGCTTGTGCAGGCTGGCCGCGCCCTCCGCCTTCACATGCTCCAGCCGGCTCGTCGGCCTGTGCGGCCTCCGCTGTCGGTATAGGCGCGTCGCAGCGCCGCGGTCAGTTCCGGCAGCGTCGCCTTGGGGTCGCCCAGGATCGCCACCTGCGGCCGGATAGTTCTTGCCCAGCTCCCACGGATCGGTGTCCAGATGCACCACCGGCATGCCCTCCGGCAGCGCTTCGACCTCGCCCGGCAGCGACAGGGTGAACAGGTCGGCGCCGATCGACAGCAGCAGGTCGTGCTGCCCCAGCATGCCGCGCAGCGTGGCCGGCAGCCGCGGCAGCGAGCCGCGATACAGCGGATGCGACGACGGGAACATCGCCCGGCTGGCCATGGTCTCGTCATACACCGGCGCACCCAGCGCCTCGGCCAGCGCCACCAGCTCTGCCAGCGCATCGCTCTGCGGCACGCAGTCGCCGGCCATGATCACCGGGCTTGACGCCCGCGCCAGCGCCTGCGCCGCCGCCGCGATCGCGCTTGCATCGCCGCGCAGCCGACGCGCCACCCGGGTCGGTGCCCCCAGATCGAGATCGGCGCTGTCCAGCAGGATGTCGCCCGGCAACGACAGGAAGACCGGGCCGGTCGGCGGCGCCAGCGCGGTTTTCGCGGCGCGATGGATGGCGCGCGGCAGGTCGGACACCTGGCGCACCTCGGCCGACCATTTCACGAACGGACGCGCAATGGTCGGCAGGTCCGCCCATAACAGCGGCTCGGTGAAGTTGAAGCGCTGCTCGTGCTGGCCGGCGGTGACGATGATCGGGGAGCCGGCCTTTTGCGCGTCGTACAGCATGCCCATCGCGTTGCCGAGGCCGGGCGCGACATGCTAGGTTCACCACCGCCAACCCGCCCGACGCCTGCGCATAGCCGTCGGCCATCCCCATTGCCGGCGCTTCCTGCAACGCCAGCACGTAGCGCAGTTCCTGTTCGGCCGCGAACGCATCCATCAGCGGCAGTTCGGTGGTGCCGGGATTGCCGAACATCACCCGCACGCCCTCCTGCTTGAGCAGTTCGAGCAGCGCGGTCTTTCCCGGCATGACGGGCATCGATCAATCCTCCAGCAAACGCGGTCGAATGATCCCTTAGCGCAACCGTGGATTGACCGGAAGCAGGGCCGGACACCAGCCATCGCCGGCGTCGCTGCACGGTTCCGATCGTTGCGAATGCTACAATCCGGCCGCGTGGCTTCCCACTCCACAGCCAAGCCGCTACAGACACCCCGGCCTCGCGCCACCACGAACGAAACCGGGAGACGTTTATCCGATGCCGACCCTTTCACGCCGACTGCTGCTCGGTGGCCTTGCCGCCGCGCCTCTCGCCTCGCCCGGCGATCATCCGGGCACAATCCACGTCCAAGCCGGTGCGGATCGGCCTGCTCAGCGACATGAGCGGCCCGTATCGCGATGTCGGCGGCCCGGGCAACCGTGTTGCGACCGAACTGGCGATCGAGGACTTCGGCGGCTCCGTGCTCGGCCGGCCGATCGAGATCCTGCAGGCCGACGACCAGAACAAGCCGGATGTCGCGGCCTCGCTCGCGCGCGAATGGGCCGATCGAGGGTGTGGATGTGCTGGCCGATGGCGCCGCGTCCTCCTCGGGCCTCGCGATCCAGCAGATCGCCCGTGAGAAGAAGAGGATCTACCTGGTCACCGGACCGGCCGCGTCCGATTTCACCGGCAAGCAGTGCTCACCGTACAGCGTGCATTTCTCCTATGACACCTATGCCCTGGCGCACGGCACCGGCAGCGCGCTGACCAAGTCGGGCGGCAAGACCTGGTTCTTCATCACCGCCGATTATGCGTTCGGCTATGCGCTGGAACGCGACACCATCGCCGCGGTCGAGGCAGGCCGGCGGCAAGGTGCTGGGCAAGGTCCGCGCGCCGCTCGCCACCGCCGATTTCTCCAGCTACCTGGTGCAGGCGCAGGCCTCCGGCGCGCAGGTGATCGGCTTCGCCAATGCCGGCACCGATCTGCAGAACTGCATCAAGCAGGCGGCGGAATTCGGCCTCGCCAGCGGTGGCGCTCAAGGATGGCGACGCTGCTGATGCAGATCAGCGACGTCAACTCGATCGGCCAGAAGACCTGCGAAGGCCTGGTCTACACCGACTCGTTCTACTGGGACATGACCGACAAGACACGTGCCTGGTCGAAGCGCTGGGGCGCGAAAATGGGCGGTATGGTGCCCGGCCTGCTGCATGCCGGCAGCTATTGCGCCGCGTATCCACTGGCTGAAGGCGGTGAAGGCCGCCGGCACCACCGATACCGAGGCGGTGGTGGCCAAGATGAAGGCCACGCCGGTCAACGATTTCTACAACGACAATGTCAAGATCCGCGAGGACGGCCGCGTGATGCACGTGATGTATCTGTGGCAGGTCAAGCCGGTGTCGGAAGTCCAAGCACAAATACGACTTCTGCAAACACCTCGCGACGATCCCGCCGGATGAGGCATGGCGTCCGCTGAGCGAGGGCGGCTGCCCGCTGGTCAAAGCGTAAACTCCCGCCGCACGACCTTGCGCCCGCGCGCGAGGTCGTCCTGGCCGGCGCAACGACGGACGGTATCGTCGACGCACGACCTTGCCCGCGCGCGAGGTCGTCCTGCCGGGCCGGCCGGCTGAGCGTCGCGGCTCCCGATCCGCCGGGGACCGACGACGCAGCCGGCTGTCCGCCGGTGAGCCCAGGTCCCATACGAACCAAGCCTTTTGCGCAGTGCCATCATCGGGCCGCATCGTCCGGTGGCGTATTAGGCTCATCTGCAACGAATGGTTTGCCTAACGCGCCACGATCGCGCGATCAGACAGGGGCCCAGTCCCGATACGCGCGTCATTCGTCAGGGCGTGCGAGTCTTTGGCAGCATCACGCGTCCATGCCGTTGCCAGACCGGCTTCGCCAGCAGTACAAACCAAGACAACGATAAAATGCAGGGAGACTATCGTATGCCAAATGTCACGCGCCGCCTTTTGCTGGGCGGCATCGCGGCCGCGCCGCTTGCCCGTCCCGGCATCATCCGTGCGCAGAGTTCCTCCAAACCGGTCCGCATGGGCCTGTGCAGCGACATGGGCGGGCCGTACCGCGACGTCGGCGGACCCGGCAATCGGCTCGCCGTGGAAATGGCGGTGCAGGATTTCGGCGGCTCCGTACTGGGCCGCCCGATCGAGGTGATGCAGGGCGATGACCAGAACAAGCCCGACGTTGCCTCCTCGCTCGCCCGCCAATGGATCGATGATGAGGGTGTCGACGTGCTGATGGACGGCGCCGCGTCGTCATCCGGCCTCGCGGTGCAGCAGATCGCGCGGCAGAAGAAGCGCATCTACCTGATCACCGGGCCGGCGTCGTCGGACTTTACCGGCAAGCAGTGCTCCCCCTACGGGATCCATTTCATCTACGACACGTATGCGCTGGCGCATAATGTCGGCGACGCGCTGACCAAATCCGGCGGTGACACCTGGTTCTTCATCACCGCCGACTACGCCTTCGGCTACGCGCTGGAACGCGACACCATGGCCGCGGTCAAGGCGGCCGGCGGCAAGGTGGTCGGCAATGTCCGCGCCCCGCTCGGCACCGCCGACTTCTCCAGCTACCTGGTGCAGGCCCAGGCTTCCGGCGCCAAGGTGTTCGGCTTTGCCAATGCCGGCACCGACCTGCAGAACTGCATCAAGCAGGCCGCCGAATTCGGCATCAGCCAGAGCGGCACCCGGATGGCGACCCTGCTGATGGCGATCAACGACGTGAATTCGCTCGGTCAGAAGACCTGCGAAGGGCTGGTCTATTCCGACTCCTTCTATTGGAACATGACCGACAAGACCCGCGCCTGGTCGAAGCGCTGGTCCGAGAAAATGGGCGGCATGGTCCCTGGCCTGTTGCACGCCGGCAACTACTGCGCCGCAAATCACTGGCTGAAGTCTGTCAAGGCTGCCGGCACCACCGACGCCGATGCAGTGGTCGCCAAAATGAAGGCAACGCCGGTCAACGACTTCTACAATGACAACGTGAAGATCCGCGAAGATGGCCGCGTCATGCACGTCATGTATCTGTGGCAGGTGAAGCCGGTCTCCGAGGCGAAATCCAAATACGACTTCTGCAAGCATCTCGCGACGGTGCCGCCGTCGGAAGCCTGGCGCCCGCTCAGCGAAGGCGGCTGCCCGCTGGTGAAGTCGTAATCCCCGGTTAACGACCTTTCGTCACACTCGACCCGGGCCGGCAATCCCTGCCAGCCCGGTTCGGTGGCGCGCCGTTCGGGCCATGGCGTCCCTCACCGCTGTTGCGACGGTATGCCAAGACGCTGGCGACCGTCGGCTGGCTGTGGCACATCTTGGGGTGAGCGCATGAGGGTTCGCATGGTTCTGCGTCAGCAACTACTATCCGGTCTCGCCCTGGCAACCGCCCTGGTCGGCCCGGCCTGGGCTCAGCCGCAGCGGGCCACCCGCCCGCCGCCGGCGCCGCCGCCCGCGACCGTCGGCCTGCCCGCCTCCCCCGGCGCGCCGCGCACGCTGGCCGATGCGCTGGCCGCGACCTATTCCAACCAGCCTGCGCTGCAGGCGGAACGGGCAAAGCTGCGCGCGACCGACGAGAACGTGCCCGCCGCGCTGTCCGGCTGGCGGCCGACCGTCGTGCTGGCCGGCACCGCCGGGTATGGCGACGGGGTGAGCCGCACCTATACCCGCTCCCTCGGCTCCTACATCAAAAGCCCGACGCAGCGGGACATCGCCACCGCCCAGGCGACCGTCACCCAGCCGCTGTATACCGGCGGGCGCACCCAGGCGAACGTCAACCGCGCCAAGAACCAGGTGATGGCCGAACGCGCCAACCTGATGGCGCAGGAGCAGACCAGCTTCACCAATGCGGTGAATGCCTATGTCGGCGTGATCCAGGCGCAGCAGTTGCTGGCGCTGAACATCAACAATGAGCAGGTGCTCGAACGCCAGCTGCAGGCCACCAACGACCGGTTCCGGGTGGGCGAGATCACCCGCACCGACGTCGCCCAGGCCGAGGCCGCTCTGGCTGGTGCACGCGCCCAGCGGCAGACCGCGGAAGGCAACCTGCAGACCGCGCGCGGCACGTTCCAGCAGGTGATCGGCTATCTGCCCCCCGGCAACCTGATCGAGCCGCAGCCGCTTGGCGCTGCCGGTTCAGACCGAACAGCAGGCGTCCGCGGCCGCCGCCAGCAACAATCCGACCGTGGTGGCCGCCCAGTTCAACGATGCCGCGTCCAAGGACGCGGTGGACGTTGCCATTGCCCAGTTGCTGCCGCAGGTCAGCCTGCAGGGCCAGACCTTCGAGCAGCAGAACTCCGGCGCCCGCAGCAGCGAGTCCAGCGGCTACCAGATCGTCGCGCAGGTCTCCGTGCCGATCTACCAGGGCGGATCGGAATATGCCGCCGTGCGCCAGGCCCGCCAGACCCAGCAGCAGACGCAGCGGCAGGTCGATGACGCGCGAGCGCACCGCGGTGCAGAATGCCATCCAGTCGTGGGAGACCTACACCGCCGCACGCGCCGCCGCCGCCAGCACGCGATCGCAGATCCGGGCCAACGAGATTGCGCTCGAAGGCGTGCAGCGCGAGGCGATCGTCGGCAGCCGCACCACGCTGGACGTGCTGAATGCGCAACAGTCCCTGCTGAACTCCCGCGTGACGCTGGTGCAGAACCTGGCTCAGCTGGTCAACGCGTCCTACCAGGTCGCCGCTGCGATCGGGCGGCTGACGGCACGCGACATGCACCTGAAGGTGCCGCTGTATGACGAAACGGCCTATTATAAGGCGGTGAAGGACCGGTGGATCGGGCTGGGCGACTACGCCACCGACCAGCCGGGCCGATGAGCACGGGAGTACAGCGATGAGCGGATCGCAGCCCCAGGGCGGGGCTGGTCAGCCCGGGGCGGGCCCAGGCAAGGACGCACCGGCCTCCGACCCGTCGATGGAAGACATCCTCGCCTCGATCCGGCGGATCCTCAGCGAGGACGCGCCGCAGCCGGCCGGCGCGGACGACCTGCCGATACCGGCCGACGCCAGCGAAATCGCCTACCGACGTCCTGCTGCTGGACCAGTCGATGCTGGTCGCCGAACCGGACACGGAGGTGGAGACCGAAGCTCAGGCGCCGCCCACAGTGGCCGCGGCGCCGGAGCCGGAAGCAGAACCGGACCTCGAACCAGCGCCGGAACCCGAGCCGCGAACCGGCGCCCACTCCCGGCCAATGCGGGAGGAGATCGGGCTTGACCCCCTGGCAGGACTTCTGGCGCCGGAAGCGGCCGCCGCGGCGGCGCTCCTCGGTCAACAGTCTTGGTGCACACGTCTGGCGGCGAACGCGGCACGCTGGTCCGCAGCGGCGGCCCGACCATCGAGGATCTGGTGCGGGAGGAACTGCGGCCGCTGCTGAAGCAATGGCTCGACACCAACCTGCCGCCGATGGTGGAGCGCCTGGTCCGGACCGAGATCGAGCGCGTCGTCGGCCGCGTCGTGCCCTGAACCCATTGCCATTGACGGCCTCCTGCGGCACCTGACGGTCCCCCGGAGGGGCCGCAGGAGAGCCGAGATGCTGGACAAGACTTTTTCGCCGCGGAGATCGAGCCTCGCCTCTACCAGGGCTGGGAGGCAAGCGGCGCCTTCGCCTGCGACCCGGCGTCCACGGCGCAGCCCTTCACCATCATGATCCCGCCGCCGAACGTCACCGGCAGCCTGCACATGGGCCACGCGCTGACCTTCACCGTGCAGGACACGCTGATCCGCTGGCGCCGCATGCAGGGCCGCGATGTGCTGTGGCAGCCCGGCACCGACCATGCCGGCATCGCCACCCAGATGGTGGTCGAGCGGCTGCTGGCCGAACAGGGCAATATCGACCGCCGGACGATGGGGCGCGAGGCGTTCATCGAGCGGGTCTGGCAGTGGAAGGCGGAATCCGGCGGCACCATCACCCGCCAGTTGCGCCGGCTGGGCGCCTCGCTGGACTGGCCGCGCGAGCGCTTCACCATGGACGAGGGCCTGTCCCGCGCGGTGCGCGAGGTGTTCGTCACGCTGTACCGCCAGGGCCTGATCTACCGCGACCGCCGGCTGGTGAACTGGGACCCCAAGCTGCAGACCGCGATCTCCGACCTGGAGGTGGAGAACCGGGAGATCAAAGGCCAGCCTCTGGCACATCCGCTATCCGATCGAGGGCGAGCCGGGTCGCTTCATCGCGGTGGCCACCACCCGGCCGGAGACCATGCTGGGCGATACCGCCGTGGCGGTGCATCCGGACGATGACCGCTACCGCGACCTGGTGGGCAAGCACGCGATCCTGCCGCTGGTCGGCCGGCGCGCTGCCGATCGTGGCCGACGAATACTCCGATCCCGGAGAAGGGCACCGGCGCGGTGAAGATCACGCCCGGCGCATGATTTCAACGACTTCGAGGTCGGCCGGCGGCACGACCTGGACGATGCCCTCGGTGCTGGACCGCGCGGCGCGGGTGACGCTGGCGGAGATCGCCGACGTGCTGACCGCGGTGGACGGCGTCGCCGATCCCGCGTTTCGTGCGGGCGCTGGAAGGCAAGAGCCGCGAGGCGGCGCCGCAAGGAGATCGTGGCCGAGCTGGAGCGGCTGGAACTGCTGGAGAAGGTCGAGCCGCACACCCATCAGGTGCCGCATGGCGACCGCGGTGGCGTGCCGATCGAGCCGCTGCTGACCACCCAGTGGTATGCCAATGCCGCAGAGCTGGCGAAGCCGGCGATCGAGGCGGTGGAGACCGGCAGAGACCGTATTCGTGCCGAAGCAGTGGGAGAACACCTTCTTCGCCTGGATGCGCGACATCCAGCCCTGGTGCATCTCCCGCCAGCTCTGGTGGGGCCATCGCATTCCGGCCTGGTACGGCCCGGACGGCAGCGGTGTTCGTGGCGCATTCGGAAGCACGAGGCGCGGGCCAGGCGTCGTGCGCAGTATGGCAGCGCGCCGCACACGCTGGTGCAGGACGAGGATGTGCTGGACACCTGGTTCAGCTCCGGGCTGTGGCCGTTCTCCACCCTGGGCTGGCCGGAGCAGACGCCGGAAGCTGGCGCGCTATTACCCCGGCGACGTGCTGGTGACCGGGTTCGACATCATCTTCTTCTGGGTCGCCCGCATGATGATGCAGGGCCTGCACTTCATGGGCGATGTGCCGTTCCGGCACGTCTACATCCACGGCCTGGTGCGCGACGAACGCGGCCAGAAGATGTCGAAGTCCAAAGGCAACATCATCGATCCGCTGGAGCTGATCGACCAGTACGGCGCCGACGCGCTGCGCTTCACCATCTGCGCGCTGACCGGCCCCGGCCGCGACGTGAAGCTCGGTGCCATCCCGTGTGCAGGACTATCGCAGCTTCGTCACCAAGCTGTGGAACGCCGCGCGGTTCTGCGAGATGAACGGCATCGAGCCGGACGCCGGCCTTCGATCCCGCACACGCGCACGCTGCCGCTGACCCGCTGGATCCTGGACGCGGCGAACCGCGCGATCACCGAGGCCACCGACCGCGCTGGAAGCCTATCGCTTCGACGAATACGCCGCGGCGCTTTACCGTTTCACCTGGAACAGTTTCTGCGACTGGTTCCTGGAATTCGCCAAGCCCGCGCTTGGCCGAAGGCGACACGCCGGCGGCGGCGGAGGTGCGTGCCACCGCGGCCCATGTGCTGGGCCTGATCCTGCGGCTGCTGCATCCCGTCGATGCCGTTCGTCACCGAGGAGCTGTGGGATCGTTTCGGCTACGGCGCGCCGTTCAGCCTGATCCGCGCACCCTGGCCGGAGCCGGCTGCGCCGTGCCCGGCGCGGAAGCCGCGCGCGGCGGAACTGGACTGGGTGGTGCGGCTGATCTCCGCGGTGCGCTCGGTGCGCACCGAGGTGCACGTTGCCGCCGGCACGCCGATCCCGGTGCGGCTGCGCGATGCCGCGCCGGCAACGCTGGAGCGGGCGCAGCGCTGGATGGAGGCGATCCGCCGCCTGGCACGCGTCTCCGACCTGGCCGCGCTGGAGGGCGACATGCCGAGAGGGTCGGCGCAGGCGGTTCTGGACGAAGCGACGCTGGTGCTGCCGCTGGCCGAGCTCATCGATGTCGCCGCCGAACAGGCCCGGCTGGGACGCGAACGCGACAAGGCCGTAGCCGAGGCACAGAAGGTCACCGCAGAAGCTCGCCAACGCCGATTTCGTGCGACGTGCGCCGGAGGAGGTGGTGGAGGAGAACCGCGAGCGCCTGGCTGGCTTCCAGGCCGATATGGCGCGTCTCGACGCCGCCCTGCGCTGGATTTCCTGAGTCGGAGTTCGGGGCTTTGCCGCGAACCCCACCAGGGGGCGTCGCCCCCTGGACCCCCAGCAAAGGCTCGCCTTTGCAATCGGATTCGGTTTGGGGTGGGAGGGGGCCATCCGTGATGGTGCCCTGGTCCGAAACCGTCACGGCCCCCTCCCCACCCCAAACGGAGTCGGTTCCAAGGGCCGGGCCCTTGGCGGGGATGCAAGGGGCAGCGCCCCTGCTGGGGGTTCGGGGGCAACGCCCCCTATCCGTCCAGGCCGCCGCGCGGCGGCAGTCAGTCGTACGGGTCCGCCGGCACCACCGGACGCGCCAGTGCACCACGATACCAATAGGCGTTCGGCGGCGCCGGCTCATGCGGCACCGTGCAGCCGGCGTAGCGGCCATCATCGAAATGAAACAGCTTGCGATGCTCGTCCACGCCGGCCCAGACCGCACCAATCTGGTGGTAGTGGAACTGCAAGGCGCGACGGCGCAGGTCTGACGTGTTCGGCGCGGTGTAGTGATGCAGCAGCGCGTGGAAGATCAGCGCATCGCCCGGCTGCATCTCGATCGCAATGCGCTGGTCGCGCTGCACGTGCTGATCCAGGATGCGACAGCGGTTGAAATCGTTCTCGTGCTGGTGCGGCACCGCGCCTAGCAGATGCGAGCCCGGAATCAGCTCCATGCAGCCATTCGCCCTCAGTGCCGGATCGAGCGCGATCCACACGCCGGCGATCAGGCCAGGATCGGTGACACGGAAATACGACGCGTCCTGGTGCCATGGCTTTTCCGAGCCGATGCGCGGCGGCTTCACCAGCGCCATTTCCTGGAACAGCACGCGGCCAACGCCGAGCAACTGGTCGAGCAGCGTGTGCAGGCGCCGGTTCATGGCTGCCATTTTCAGCGCCGGGGCGGCCTCGACGAAGTCCATGTATTTGCGGATGGCGTGTTCGCGTTCGTCCGGTGCCAGCGCGGCCGGGTCGTGGCCGGACTCATACATCAACACCGTCTCGCCTGCCGCGATGCGGCCGCTCGCCAGGTCAGAAAGCGCCTGCCTGCAGGCCTCGACTGAACGCGGCCCGAGCACGCCGCGCGCCAGGACCCATCCGTCACGGCGGTACTGCGCGAGCGCGTCATTCGGCAACGCAAACGGCGCATGAACAGAAACGGCGTCATTCATGATCGTTTCCTCGGACGTGACACCGGATACCCGGCATCCCCCTGCAGCGGGAGGAGGCCGGCTTCCGGGCGTTCTTGTTACGCGCGTTTTACATTCCAGAAGAACGGCGCCTGGCTCACCAGCATGTCCTGCAGGTCCGCGCGATAGGAGGTGCGGATATAGAACAGGCCCAGCGGCACCGTCGGCACCTGGCTGAACGCTTCCTGCTGGATTGCGTCGGTCAGTTTCAGCCGCGCCTCATTGTTCGGCGCCGACAGGAACTCCGCTGTCAGTTCCTCGATCTTGTCGTCCTTGAACCAGCCGAACCAGCCCTTTTCGCCCTGCCCCCGCAGGATCGCACTCAGCGCCGGATTCAGAATCGAATTGCTCGGCCACCAGGTATGGAAGATCGACCACCCGCCCTCCTCCACCGGCTTGCGGTTGGCGCGGCGCTGCACCACCGTGCCCCAATCGGTATCCTGCAACTCGGCATTCATGCCGAGTTTCTTGAGCAGGTCGTAGGTGACATAGCCGAACGGACCGATGCTGGGGAAATCGGTGGGGTTGATGATGACCACCTTCTGCCCGGCATAGCCGGCTTCCTTGAGCATCCGCCGCGCGGCGTTCAGATCGCCCTTCATCTCCGGCGCGCCGATCTCGGTACCGAACGGCGTGCCGCACGGGAACAGCGCCTTGCACATGCGATACGCGCTGGGGTCATTGCCGGTGACCGCGCGCATGTAGTCGTCCTGGTTCACCGCCATCTGCACCGCGCGCCGGACGCGCACGTCGTTGAACGGCGGGTTCAAATGGTTGAACCGCATGACGCCAAGATAGCCGGTGGGATTCGCCGGCCCCATCTTCAGGTCCTTGTTGCGCTGAAGCAGCGGCACCAGGTCGGCCTGCACCTGTTCCCACCAATCCACCTCGCCGGATTGCAGCGCCGCGGATGCCGTCGCGGAATCCGGAATGATCTTCCATTCGACCCGCTTGAAATGCGCCACCTTGCCGCCGGAGGCCCAGTCGGCCGGTTCCTGCCGCGGCACGTAGCCGTCGAATTTTTCGTAGGCCGCGCTGCTACCGGGTACGAACTCCTTCGGCAGGAAGCGGAATGGCCCGGAGCCCACCGTCTCCTTCATCTGCTGCATCGGGTCGGTCTTCGCCATGCGCTCCGGCATGATGAATGGCTCGTTCGCCGCCGGCTTCGCGAGAGCGTCGATCAGCAGCGGGAATGGCGCCTTCAGCACGATTTTGATGGTACGATCGTCCTGCACGCCCCAGCTGTCGACGAACTTCGCAAGCGTCTGGCCCAGCGTGTCCCGCACCGACCAGCGCGCCAGGCTGGGGGCGCAATCCTGCGCGCGCACCGGTTCGCCGTCGTGGAATTTCAGCCCCTCACGCAGCTTGATCAAATAAGTGCGGCCATCATCCGACTTGGTGTAGCCCTCGGCCATCTGCGGCTTCGGCTCCAGCTTGGAGTTCACCGCGAACAAAGTGTCATAGACGGCATAGGCATGGTTTTCTGTCACCGACGCCGTGGTCCAGATCGGATCCAGCGAAGTGAGGTTCGCCTGCGGCACAAATTTCAGCGTAGTCTCAGCGGAGGACTGTGCGATGGCAACGCGCGGCAATGCGCTTGCGGCTGCCGCCGCTCCACCGAGTTGCAGCAGTGACCGGCGCTTCATGTGTCCCAACTCCCTGTTTGTTACCGTGACCATGCCGCGCCAGGGTTCCGCTCGCAACCGTGTTGACGGGTGAAAGACGCTGCTTCAGCCTCTTGTCGAGAATTGGGAGTGTCTGGGCATGGCGAGCGACTACACTGTTGGCGATCTGGTCGCCGAATTCCTGTCCGCGTGTGGTGTCACCACCGCTTTCGGCATCGCCTCGGTGCACAACATTCCGATGCTGGACGCGATCGGCCGGCGTAACACCATTCGCTTCATGATGGCGCGCGGCGAGTTGGGCGGCGCGCATATGGCGGACGGATACGCGCGGGTCAGCAACGGGCTGGGCGTGATCTTTTCCTCCACC
Organism: uncultured Alphaproteobacteria bacterium; assembly: GCA_963789495.1. Taxonomy (GTDB): domain Bacteria; phylum Pseudomonadota; class Alphaproteobacteria; order Acetobacterales; family Acetobacteraceae; genus CAWBLP01. The sequence continues at coordinate 14,568 of CAWBLP010000035.1, read as the reverse complement.
GGACCGGGTGCGGCGAACGCGGTGGGCGGGTTGATCGAGGCGCGCTTCGCCGGCTCACCCGTGCTGCACATCACCGGCCAGACCTCCACCAGGCATGTCGACCGCGAGCTGGGCACGGTGCACGACCCGTACGACCAGTTGGGCATGCTGCGAGCGGTGTCGAAATCCGCCTATCGTGTGCGGTCCGCGCAGCAGGCGATCGGCGTATTGACCCGCGCCGCGGTGGACGCGTTGAGCGCACCGACCGGTCCGGTGAGTGTCGAGGTGCCGATCGACCTGCAACGCGAGAAGATCGAGCGGCCGGCGATACTGGACAATTTCGTGCTGCCGTTGCCGATGCCGCGCAAGCCGACCGACACGGAACTTGACGAGCTGGCAGCGCGCGTCGCCACAGCGAAGCGGCCGATGCTGTGGCTTGGCAACGGCGCGAAACAGGCCGGTGCCGCCGCGGCAAAGCTGCTGGACCTCGGCTTCGGCATGGTCAGCAGCTTCAACGGCCGCGGCACGGTGCCGGAGGATCATCCGCTCAACCTCGGCGGCCTGACCGGCAACGGCATGCCGATGATCCAGGAGTTCTACCGGAATGTAGACCTGATGCTGGTGGTCGGCTGCCGGTTGCGCGGCCACGAAACCAACGACTTCACCGTGAAGCTGCCGGCCAACATCATTCAGATCGACGGCGATCCCGCGGCAAACGGCCGCACCTATCGCAGCAGCTACTTCGTCTGCGGTGACGCCAAGGCAACGCTGGAAAGCCTGGTTACGCGTATCGAGGGCCGGTTGAAGCCGCAGCCCGGCTACCAGGATGAATTCCGCGCGTTGAAGCAGGCCGCGCAGAAGGAGTTCCTGGGAACGCTGGGTGTCTACAGCACCTTCGCCGAACAACTGCGCCATGTGATGCCGAAGGATGCCATCTGGGTGCGCGACGTCACCCAGAGCAACACGACCTGGGGAAACCGCGTCTTTCCGATCTACAACCCGCAGCAGAATGTCTATCCGGTCGGCGCCGGAATCGGTCAGGGGTTGCAGCTTGGCATCGGCGCCGCGGCAGCGGCCGGCGGGCGCAAGACCGTGGTGATGACCGGCGACGGCGGGTTCTTCCTGAATGTCGGCGAACTGTGGACGGCGGTGCAGGAAAAGCTCGACCTGACGGTGATCGTGATGAACGATCGCGGCTATGGCGTGATCAAGCGCATCCAGGACGCGACGCAGCAGGGGCGCCGGTTCTTCGCCGATCTGCAAGGGCCGGATCTCGGCAAGCTGGCGGCATTGTCGGACATCCCGTTCTTCAAGGTGGATCGCGCCGATGCGTTTGGCAGCACGGTGGCGCAAGCCCTGGCAGTGAACGGCCTGACGCTGGTGGAAGTGGACATGAACGCGGTCGGCGAGTTCCCGCCCTACTATCCGTTCAATCAGCGGGCAGGGTGACCGGCCGCATCGTGATGCGGCATGGCGGGATGTCGTCGGACCACGCATCGACGTCACGTCGATGATTCATGGCGTCACCGGCCTCCTTGCCCTGCTCGCCATTGCCTGGCTGATCAGTGAAGACCGGCGCCGCATCCAGTGGCGCCCGGTCATCGCCGGCGTCGCGCTGCAGCTTCTGCTCGCAATGCTGCTGCTGGACCTGCCACTGACCACGCGCGCCATTTTCGTGCTCAACGATGGGGCGAACGCGTTGCAGACCGCGACCCAGGCCGGCAGCGTGTTCGTGTTCGGCTACCTGGCCGGCCCGCCATTGCCCTTCACCGAAACCCATCCAGGCGCCAGCTTCATCCTCGCATTGCAGGCCCTGCCGCTGGTGCTGACGATCAGCGCCCTTGCCTCGCTGCTGTTCTACTGGGGCAGTCCTGCAACGCATCACCGCGGCGTTCGCCTGGCTGTTGCGTCGTGTCATGGGGATCGGCGGCGCACTGGCACTGGGCGCGGCGGTGCACGTATTCGTCGGCATGATCGAGGCGCCGCTGCTGATCCGTCCCTACCTCACGCGCATGCAACGCGGCGAATTATTCGCGCTGATGACCTGCGGCATGGCCGGGGTCGCCGGCACGGTGATGGTGATCTACGCCGGCTTCCTCTCGCCGCTGGTGCCGAACGCATTGGGCAATATCCTGATCGCCTCGGTGATCAGCACGCCCGCCGGCCTGGCGGTCGCCGCGCTGATGGTGCCGTTCGGCGCAGCCGAACCGGCCGAGGAATCACGTCTGGTCCTGCGCGATCCGCCGCTCTCCTCACTGGACGCACTGGTGAAGGGCACCTTGGATGCGATCCCCATCCTGGCCGGAATCATTGCGGTGCTGCTGGTGGCGGTCGCCGCCGTTGCGCTGCTCAACGCCACGCTCGCGCTGCTGCCGGCCTGGGGCGATGCCCCGATCACCCTGCAGCGCATCTTCGCCCTGCCGTTCCGCCCGGTGATGTGGCTGATCGGTGTGCCCTGGCCGGAAACCGCTGCCGCCGCATCGCTGATGGCAACCAAGACGGTGCTGAACGAGTTCGTCGCCTATCTGCATCTGTCCCTGCTGCCGCCTGAAACCTTGACACAGCACACGCGTCTGATCCTGACCTATGCGCTGTGCGGTTTTGCCAATTTCGGCAGTCTTGGCATCATGATCGGCGGATTGGGCGCGATGGTGCCGGAACGGCGGCACGAGGTCGTCGCGCTGGGCCTGCGCTCGATCCTCAGCGGCACGCTGGCCACCTGCATGAGCGGCGCCGTCGCCGGTATGCTGACATAGAGGAAACGCACCATGAACTGGACCGATCGCCGCCAACGCTACCGGGCCTTGCTGGCCGGCACGGAATGCATTCATCCCGGATCGGTGTTCGACCCGATCTCCGGCCGCATCGCCGAGGAACTTGGCTTCGAAGTCGGCATGTTCGCCGGCTCCATCGGCTCCTTCACCGTGCTCGGCGCGCCCGACCTCATCGTACTGACGCTGACGGAATTCGCCCAGCAGGTGTATCGCATCAATCGCGGCTGCAAGATGCCGGTGATGGTCGATGCCGATCATGGTTATGGCAATGCGCTGAACGTGATGCGCACGGTGCAGGAACTGGAAACCGCCGGCGTCGCCGCGCTGACCATCGAGGACACCAGGCTGCCGCGCGAATTCGGCGAGACCAAGCCAGGCCTGATCTCGATCGAGGAAGGCGTTGGCAAGATGCGCGCAGCCCTGGCCGCGCGTGAGGATCCGTCGCTGACCATCATCGGCCGCACCAGCGCAACCGCGATCTCCGGCACCGAGGACGCCATTCGGCGCGCCAAAGCCTATGCCGACGCCGGTGTGGACGCGCTGTTCTTCGCCGGCGGCATGACCCGCGAGCAACTGGATGCGATCGCGGCGGCGGTGAACGTTCCGCTGATGCTGGGTGGTGGCGGGCGCGAATTGCAGGACCGTGCCTATCTCGCCAGCCGCAATGTGCGCATCGCGTTGCAAGGACACCAGCCGTTCTCGGCCGCGGTGAAGGCGACGTATGACACGTTGAAGGCGTTGCGCGAGGGTACGAAGCCGGCCGACCTGCAAGGCGTCGCATCCGCCGAGATGATGGCGCGCGTCACCCGCGAGGGTGACTACAAAAGCTGGACCGAACGCTTCCTGAGCTGAAGCGGGCTTCGTTTCGGATCCTGCAAAACGACACATGGCGCGCGGGCGGAGTCCCACGCGCCCTGCCCGGTCAGCCCGGTAGCGCGATGCTCCGTCCGGCGCCTTTCGGAGGTTCCGCCGGCGCATGCGCGCGCACCGCGGCGCGCAGGCTGTCCAGTCGATCCGCCGGGAACGGCGCCACGCGGCGCACGCCCATGTCGATATGCAGCGCCATCAATTCCTGCGCCGCCGCCCGCACACCGCTTTCGACATGGAACATTTCATGAAAATAGTGCAGTCGCTTCGCATCCACACCCAGCAGCCAGGTGATCACGCGAACCCGTTCGCCCAGCCGCACCTCGCGCTCATACAAAGTGTGCGTCTCGGCGGTGAAACAGGAATTGCCCGTCGCCTCGCGATAGGCATTGCCGATACCCAGCACATTGTATAGCCGGTCGGTGGCGGCATCGAACACCACCACGTAATAAGCGAGATTCATGTGCCCGTTGGAATCAATCCACTCCGGGCGCACCACGTCCTCATGCTCGACGACGAACCGATTGCTTGCCATGACGCGGCACCTTGTTGATACCGCGCTGCGCGGTCAAGCCGCATCGCATGAGGCCCGAGGACAGATGAAGTTTCGGATCGAATTATATGGATGAAACCGACGGCCTGCCGCCCGCATTGCGCATGCGGGCGATGGCAACCATGGCAATCGCCGTCGCCATGGCGGTACTGGACAGCGCCATCGCCAACATCGCCCTTCCCACCATCGCCCAGGAACTACAGATCACACCCGCCGGCTCCGTCTGGGTGGTGAACGCCTACCAGCTTGCCGTGACCGTTTCATTGCTGCCGCTCGCGTCGCTGGGCGACATCGTCGGCTACCGGCGGGTCTATTCGGTCGGCCTGGCGGTGTTCACCCTCGCGTCGCTCGCCTGCGCCTTGTCGACCTCATTGCCCATGCTGGTCGCCGCACGACTGCTGCAAGGTCTCGGCGGCGCCGGCATCATGAGCGTCAACAGCGCACTCGTGCGCTTTATCTTCCCACGCTCCATGCTGGGCCGCGGTCTTGGCTTCAACGCCTTCATCGTCGCGACATCATCGGCAACCGGCCCGACCATTGCCGCGGCGATCCTCGCCGTCGGATCGTGGCACTGGCTGTTCGCGATCAATGTTCCGCTGGGTGCGGTCGCCCTGGTGCTGGCCCTGCGCGTCCTGCCGAACACGCCGCGTGCCGGACATCGCTTCGACCTGCTGGGCGCCGCGCTGAATGCCGCCACGCTGGGCCTGCTGATCACCGGTGTGGACGGACTCGGGCAGCGCGGCAACCTGCATATCGTGCTGCCGGAAATCATCGCGGCGGTGCTGATTGGGTTCGTCTTCCTCAAGCACCAGCACGGCTCGCCCGCGCCCGTGCTGCCAGTGGACCTGTTCCGCAGACCGGTGTTCTCGCTGTCCGTTGCGACCTCGATCTGCTCCTACACCGCGCAGAGCCTGGCCTATGTTTCGCTGCCGTTCTTCTTCCAGTATGTCGGGGGCATGTCGCAGATCGAAACCGGCCTGTTGATGACGCCCTGGCCTGCCATCGTGGTGTTCATCGCCCCGCTCGCCGGCCGCCTGTCGGACCGTTACCCCGCCGGACTGCTGGGTGGGCTTGGGCTCGCGGTCATGACCGCGGGCATGCTGCTGATGCTGTTCATGCCGCCCCATGCCGGCCATGCCGACGTCGCCTGGCGCATGGCAGTGTGCGGCCTCGGCTTCGGTTTCTTTCAGTCCCCCAACAATCGCCTGCTGGTCAGCAGCGCGCCCAGGGAACGCAGCGGCGCCGGCAGCGGCATGCTGGCGACCGCGCGCCTGCTGGGACAGACCACCGGCAGTGCGCTCGTCGCCGTGATGTTCGGCCTGACCACCGGCGTGGCACAGGGGGCCGCGCTGGCGCTGGCAGTGGGTGCGGCCTTCACCGCCACCGGCGCGGTGCTCAGCACGCTGCGACTGACGCAACGACAGCCGAGCTGACATGGCGCACGGGGGGGAGGGTCAAACAGAAGGAGGATTGCCGCCCAGCACCCGTTGGGTGGCGATGCTGGCGGTCGGCATTGCGGTCTGCATGTCGGTGCTGGTGGGCTCGATCGCCAACGTCGCGCTCCCCACCATCGCGCAGGATCTGCACGCCACACCGGCGCAGTCGATCTGGGTGGTGAACGCCTACCAGCTCGCCGTGACCGTCACGCTGTTGCCGTTCGCCTCGCTGGGCGACGTCTATGGCCATCGCCGGGTCTATTGCTGGGGCCTGCTGCTCTACACAATCGCATCGCTGGCCTGCGCGGTTGCCCCAACAATGGAAACACTGGTCGGCGCGCGCGTCCTGCAAGGCTTCGGCGGCGCCGGAATCATGAGCGTCAACGGTGCCCTGATCCGCTTCATCTTTCCGCGCAACGCGCTAGGCCGCGGCATCGGCTACAACGTGCTCATCGTCGCCGGATCGTCCGCAGCCGGCCCCTCCGTCGCCGCCGGCATCATGGCACTGTCCTCCTGGCCGTGGCTGTTCGCCGTCCAGGTGCCGTTCGGCGTGATCGCGCTGCTGTTGTCACTGCGGTTCCTGCCATACTCCCCGCTGGCCGGCCACCGCTTCGATCCAACCAGCGCCGTACTGAACGCCATCACGCTCGGCCTGTTCATCACCGGCCTCGACGGCATCGGCCGTGGCCAGAAGCGCGACCATCGTGCTGCTGGAACTCGGCGTGTGCGTCGCGGTCGGCACCGTCTTCGTGCGACGGCAACTGACCCTGCGCGCGCCGATGCTGCCGGTGGATCTGTTCCGCCGCCCGGTGTTCGCGCTTTCTGTCGCCACCGCGATGTGCGCCCATGGCGCGCAGATGATCGCGCTGATCGCCCTGCCCTTCTACTTCCAATATGTCGGCGGCCTGTCGCCGATAGAAATCGGCGTGCTGATCACACCCTGGCCCGCGGCCCTGGTGGTAATGGCCCCGATCGCCGGCCGCCTGGCAGATCGTTACTCCGGCCGGATTGCTCGGCGGCATCGGACTCGCCGTCATGACAATTGGCCTTTTGCTCGTGCTGTTCCTGCCGACGCCGGCAACCCAGCTCGATGTCGCCTGGCGCCTGGCGGTCTGCGGACTGGGCTTCGGCTTTTTCCAATCCCCCAACAACCGACTGCTGATCGGCAGTGCACCACCGGATCGCGCCGGCGCCGGCAGCGGCATGCTGTCGACCTCGCGCCTGGTCGGCCAAACCACCGGCAGCGCGCTGGTGGCGCTGGTGTTCGGCCTGACGCACGACGCCGCAGGCTCGGTGGCACTGGCGACCCAGGTATCGATCGGCATGGCCGCCGGATCAGCGGGACTGGCCATGGTGCTGAGCACGTTGCGACTGGCCCAGCCGCGCGGCGGACGAGGTTTAGTGGCGAAGCGCGTGATCTTCTCGGCCGACGATTTCGGTCTGTCGGAAGGCGTGAATGAAGCGGTCGAGCAGCGCGCATCGCGACGGTGCATCCTGGATGCCGCGAGCCTGATGGTGGCCGGCCCTGCCGCGGCGGATGCGGTGCGACGCGCACGCGCCCTCCCCGGCTTGCGTGTCGGTCTGCATCTGGTGGTGATCGAGGGACCGTCCGTTCTACCTCATGGCACAAATTCCCGATCTGGTCGATGCGGACGGAGAGTTTCCGTCCGATCAGCTTCGGCTCGGGGTGAACTACTTCTTTCGCCCGCGCGTGCGACGCCAGCTTGCGGCGGAGATCCAGCGCGCAGTTCGCGGCGTTTGCCGCGACCGGCCTGACGCTGGATCACGCCAACGCGCACAAGCACATGCATCTGCATCCGACGGTGGGAATGCTGATGCTGCGTGTCGGGCAGCGCTTCGGCCTGCGTGCGGTGCGCGTGCCGGCGGAACCGCCATCTGTCCTGGCACGGTGCGGAACGCACGTCGGCTGGGGTGATCGGGCGCTGTACGCCTGGACCCATCTGTTGCGTCGGCAGATACGCAGCGCCGGCATTGCAACCAACGATCAGTGCTTCGGCCTGGCCTGGAGCGGGCACATGACCGCCGCGCGGATGCGCCGCCTGCTGCAGGAACTGCCTGATGGTGTCAGCGAAATCTACTTTCATCCGGCAACTCGGCAGGATGCGCGGCTGCACCGGCTGATGCCGGAGTACCAACACGCGGCAGAGCTGGCCGCGCTGCTGGACCCCGGGATTGTCGCCGCCAAGGCACAGTTGAACGATGCGGCGTGACCGGTCAGCGCGGGAAGAATCGATTCTCCGGTCGCGGCAGACCGAGGTTCTCCCGCAAGGTCGTGCCTTCATACTCGCGCCGGAACAGACCGCGCCGTTGCAGCTCGGGGATCACGCGATCGACAAAATCGTCTAGCCCGCCAGGAAGATAGGGAAACATGATGTTGAACCCATCGCTGGCATCGGTGACCAGCCATTCCTCCATCTGGTCGGCGATCATCTGCGGCGTGCCCAGGAAGGCCGGGCCGGCATAGCCGCCCAGCCGCTGCGCGAGTTGCCGGACGGTCAGGTTTTCCCGCTTGGCCAGGGCGATGGCACGAGCTCGGCCGCTCTGACTGGCGTTGCTCTCCGGAATCTCCGGTAGCGGCGCGTCCGGATCGAAGCGCGAGGCGTCGTGACCCAATGCGATCGACAAAGACGCGATGGCGCTGTCGTAATGCACCAGACTGTCCAGCCGCGCCCGCTTCTCCTGCGCCTCCGCCAGCGAATCGCCGACCACGACAAAGGCGCCGGGCAGGATTTTCAGATGATCGGGATCACGACCGATCTGCACCATGCGCGATTTCACGTCGGCATAGAACGCGCGCGCATCCTGGATGCTGCCGGCCCCTGCGAAGATCACCTCCGCCACCTCGGCGGCGAACTGGCGCCCGACATCCGACGCACCGGCCTGCACGATCACCGGCCAACCCTGCACCGGCCGCCCGATATTCAACGGACCGCGCACGGAATAATATTCCCCCTTGTGGTTCAGCACGTGCATGCGCGCAGGGTCGAAATATTCACCGGATTGCTGGTTGCGAATGAACGCATCCTCCGCCCAGGAATCCCATAATCCCGTGACCACATCATAGAATTCGCGCGCGCGGCGATAGCGCTCGTCATGCTCCATATGCTCGTCCAGCCCAAAATTCAGCGCGGCGTCGGGGTTGGACGTGGTGACGATATTCCAGGCAGCGCGTCCGTTGCTCAGGTGATCCAATGAGGCAAACCGGCGGGCAACGTGATACGGCGCATCGAAAGTGGTCGAGCCGGTGGCGATCAGGCCCAGCCGCTCGGTGCACATCGCCAGCGCCGCCAGCAGGGTCATCGGCTCGAACGACGTCACCGTGGCGCTGCGCTTCAGTGCGTTCATCGGCATGTTCAGCACCGCCAGATGGTCCGCCATGAAGAAGGCGTCGAACCGCCCGCGTTCCAGCGTCTGCGCAAAACGCTTGATGTGACCGAGGTTGAAATTGGCATCCGGATAGGCGCCGGGATAACGCCAGGCCGCGGTGTGGATGCTGATCGGACGCATGAAGGCGCCGAGGCGAAGCTGACGAGGTGGGGCCATGACAGGGTGTCCATCCGGGTGTTCAACAGATACGATGGTGACGGTCCAGAAGATGTCGAGAGGCTGACAGCACCATGCCAGATCGCGCCGTGCCAGATCGTGCGATAATCGGGGACGCGCCAAAGCGGCGGGAAGACGCAAGGTTCGTGACGGGCCAAGGCGCCTATCTGGACGATCTGCGGATCGACGATCTGGCCCACGCCGTGTTCCTGCGATCGCCGCACGCCCATGCACGGATCGTGCGGATCGATACCGGCAAGGCACGCGCGATGCCGGGCGTGCTGGCCGTGCTGATCGCCGGAGACGCTGCGGCCGACGGGCTGCAACCGATGCGCCCGACTGTCGAGGCGAATGTGCAGACCGGCGAGGCCTTCGCGTTCGCTCCGCAGCCGCTGCTGGCACGCGACAAGGTGCTGTTCGTCGGCGAACCCGTCGCGTTGATCGTCGCCGAAACCCGCGCCCAGGCGCAGGATGCGACCGAACAGGTGGAAGTCGAGTATCTGGCATTGCCGCCGGTCGTCACTGCCGCCGCCGCACTGGCGCCCGATGCACCCGTGCTGTGTGCGGAGGTGCCGAACAATCTTTGCTTCGACTGGCGCACCGGCGATGCCAGCGCGGCGCAAGCGGCATTTGCCCGCGCGGCGCATGTGGTCAGTCTGACGCTGCACAATCATCGCATCGTCACCAATCCGATGGAGCCGCGCGGTGCGATCGGTCGCTACGACCCTGTCGAGTCACGCTACACGCTGCAGGTCTCCAGCCAGAACATCCATGGCAACCGCGACGCCACCGCGCGGGCATTGGGGGTTCCGTCGGGCGCGGTGCGTTTCATGGCGCCCGATGTCGGCGGTGGCTTTGGTGCCAAGAACTTCACCTATGCCGAACATGCGTTGATCCTGTGGGCCGCACGTCGCACCGGCCGTGCCGTGAAATGGATCGCAACCCGCAGCGAAGGCTTCCTGTCCGACCACCAGGCGCGCGATCATGCCGCCGAAGCCGCATTGGCATTGGACCGGGCCGGACGATTCCTGGCGCTGCGCGTGAGCAGCATCGCCAATCTCGGCGCCTATATGGCCGGTGGCTCGGGTGCGGTGCAGACCAACCAGTACGTGCATCTGCAAGGCACGATCTACGGTATTCCGGTGGTCGATCTGCGGGTGCGGGCCGTGCTGACCAACACCACGCCGATCGGCGTCACGCGCGCGCCCGGCTTCGCCGAAGCCAACGCCATCATGGAGCGCCTGATCGATGCAGCGGCGCGGCAATGCGGTTTCGACCGCGCCGACCTGCGGCGACGCAACATGGTCGCCGCCGACGCCATGCCGATGACCAATGCGCTGGGCTTCAGCGTCGACAGCGGGAATTTTCGGGCCGCGTTCGACACCGCGCTGGCGAACGCAGCACTGCCTGGCTACACCGCCCGTCGCGCCGACAGTGAATCACGCGGGAAGCTGCGCGGCCTCGGGTTCGCCTGCCATATCAAGGGAACTGGCGGATCGCCGCACGAAAATGTCGATATTCGCTTCGAACCCGACGGCACTGTCTCGCTGATCACCGGCACGCAGACCATCGGGCAAGGTCACGAAACCACATTTCCGCAGATCCTCGCCGATCGGCTTGGCCTGCCGAACCACATCATCCGCCTGCGGCAGGGCGACACGGACCTGATCATCAATGGCGGTGGCCATGGCAGTTCACGCGCCACCTACATGGGCGGCACCGCGATCTGGCGCGCCTCGGAGATCATCATCGCCAAGGGTCACCGCATTGCCGCGGAGGCATTGGAAGCCGCGGAAGCGGACATCCGGTTCGCCGATGGCAGCTACACGGTCGCCGGCACCAATCTGTCGATCAGCCTGCTCGAAGTCGCGCAGCGCGCCCGCGCGGCCGGCGATCCGCTCGACACATTCCACGCCTGGACACGTGAGGCGATGACCTTCCCCAATGGCACCCATGTCGTGGAGGTCGAGATCGACCGTGACACCGGCGTGGTGGAGTTGGTGCGGCATACCGCGGTCGACGATTACGGGGTGATGGTGAATCCCATGGTCGCCGCCGGCCAGGTGCACGGCGCGATCGCGCAGGGTGTCGGCCAGGCCTTGCTGGAGCAGGCGGTGTACGATCCGGAGTCGGGACAGCCGCTCACCGGATCATTCATGGACTATGCGCTGCCGCGTGGCGACGATCTGCCCTCGTTCGATCTGGCGTTCAATGCGACGCGCTGCACAACCAATCCGCTGGGGGTGAAGGGCTGCGGCGAAGCGGCCGCGGTCGCGATGCTGCCCGCCATCCATACCGCCATCCTGGACGCGCTGGCACCGTTCGGCGTCACGCAATTCGACGGCGCCGCCACGCCGTTCCGGGTCTGGCAGGCCATGCGGGCGGCGTAATTGCCGCTGCCGGCCCGGTCCGGCACAACGGCGCAAGCCGGTGCGTGGTGGCCGTTATCTCCGGCCACCACATCCCGCCAGGTCAGGTCTTCGAGACGTTCCAGAACACCGGCACGGCGCCTTTCAGCGGCGTGCTGATATTGCTCCGCCAGCCCGAGGGCGGGAAATACTGGCCGAGCGGAATGAACGGTACGTTCTGGAAGGCTTCTTCCTGAATGTCAGCGGCCAGTTTCTTGCGTTCCGCCTCATCGGTGCTGTCCATCCAGGCGGTCCGCATGGCTTCCGCCTTCTCGTCGGTCGGCCAGCCGAACCAGGCATCCTTGCCGTTGCCGCGCGTATTGGTGGCAAACACCGGGTCGCGATACTCGCCCGCGGGATAGCCGGCGGGGAACAGCGACCAGCCGCCTTTGTCCAGCGGCTCCCTGCTGGTGCGGCGTTGTACGACGGTGCCCCAGTCCATCGCCTGCTCATCCAGGTTGATGCCGACCTTTTTCAGCGACGACGCCACCACCTGGCTCATGGCGTCGTAGAAGGTCTGGTCGGTAGGATGCATCAGCACGACCCGTTCACCGGCATAGTCCGCCTGTTTCAGCATCGCCTTGACCTCGTCCGTGCTGTGGCGCTTGCGCACGGCCTGCATCCCGGCATCGTTGGCGGACGGCGTTCCCGGCATGAAATAGCCGACGGGCGCGTGATACAGGCTCTTCTCGTCACCCATCACCGCGGTCATCACTTCCACCTGGTCGATCGCCGCCAGCATCGCGCGCCGCACCGCGGGATTGGCGGTCGCGCCGTGCAGGTGGTTCGGCCGCAATCCACCCAGTGTGCCGTAGATATCGATCGGACCGACCGTGACGCCGGAGGACTTCTTCAGCAGCGGCAGCAGATCGGGCAGCGGTGAATCGAGCCAGTCGATCTCGCCATTGATCAGCGCATTGGCGGCGGTCGCGGCATCCGGAATGATCCGCCACTCGACCCGATCGACCATCACCCGGTAGCCGCCGGCGGCGAAGCTGGCCGGTTCCGGCCGCGGATTGTAGCGCTCGAATTTCGCGAACACCGCGAGGTTGCCGGCGACATATTCACTCGCCACCCAGCGGAACGGACCGCTGCCGACGACTTCCGGAATCTGCTTGAACGGATCGGTGTTGGCCAGGCGCTCCGGCATGATCACCGGCGTCGGCTGGGTCTTCGCCAGCGCGTAGGGCAGCGAGGCGAACGGCTTTTTCAACCGCCACACCAGGGTGCGATCGTCCTTCGCCTCCAGCGACTCCAGCCGATCGTTGATGGTCTGGCCGATCGGGTCACGCCGCATCCAGCGCTTCAGCGAGGCGACGCAGTCGCGCGCCAGCACCGGCGTGCCGTCATGGAACAGCAGCCCGTCGCGCAGCCGCATGGTCCACATCTTGCCGCCATTCTCGACCGTGTGGCCTTCGACCATTTGCGGCTTCGGGTCGAGTTTTTCATCGCGCCCGTACAGGGTTTCGAACACCATCGCGGCGTAGTTGCGGGTCACCAGCGCCGTCGTCCAGACCGGGTCGAGACTGGCGAGGTTCGCCTGCGGCACATGGATCAAGGTCTTGGCCTTGCCACCGACGGCGGGCTGCGCCAGAGCCGGCGCGACACGAGCCAACGAACCGGCCGCCGCAGCGGCCAGGAAGTCACGGCGTTTCATTGCTTGTCTCCGACGTTTCCACGCGCCAGCCAAGCTTCACGCGTGGCGGGGCGGATGATGGCTGCATACAACGCCGGACTGGCCGGGTCGATTCCCGGCCTGGCACAAGGCCTGCGCAAGCTGCATTCCAGCCGCGTGCGAATCGATCGACAGGACGGGTGGCCGGCAACCACGCAGCGCCTGGCCTTGGGCCGATAGCCGGGAGGCAAGGCCAGCTCCGCGATCCTGGGCATCGGACAGACGCTGGCCTGGCCAGCGGGCGGGACCCGGCGGCGGTCACCCGCCCAGTAGCCTGGTCCGCAGCCGCCAGAACAGACCTTGTGGCGCGGGCACGGAAGCCGCTGCCTTGGTTTGCAGCGAGGAGATCTGGCCGGGCTTGCCACGCAGGAATTCCATGGCCGTGATCGTCTGCAGCTTCGCCGCTGCCAGCAGATCCGCTGCGACGGCATCGACCTCATCGAGACGCCGCATCACCGCCGGAATGTCGGTCTGCCATTCGCGCCTGGCGGGGTCCCACGCCCCGTCCGGGTCGAACATATCGGCCCAGTAACGCAAGCGGCAGATATGCGCCAGGTTACAGAACCAGGAATTGGTGTATTGCGCCGGCACCAGCTCATAGATGATGGTCCCGGGCTCACAGAACACGATATTGGTCATGCCGGCGCCATGCGGCCCCACCACGATGCCGGCATTGCGGAACAGCCGGATCTGCTCGCCTAGACTGAGTGTGCCGGGCGTCACGATCTCGAAGCCGCGCTGACGCATCGCCTCGATCAGCGCCGCTTCGTTGCGCATCGGCCGCGAGGTTGCGTCGGTGCGTGCCACGTACAGCCGGCGACCCTCGGGTACACTGACCCGCACGCTCTGACGCAGCCGCGCATAGGTCTGCCGCGCCTGCATGGACAGCCAGAACGCCGCCTGGCCGGTGAGGTATTCGCTGAATTCGACACGCGCAAATGCGTGTTTTGTCTCGCGCTGCTCGATAACGATCCGTTTGGTCTCGGCATAGCCCAGGCGTTGCAGCGACTCTTCCTGCCAGGCGTTCAGGACAGGCAGCACGAGGACGGTTCGGCGATCCTGGCCGTCCCGTCGCAACGCGAAGTCGATTGCCGGAAGCGCCTGTCTCATCCAATGGAAATAGTTCCGATAGGCGACATTGCAGCCGATGATGGCGGTGCCGTCATCGGGCGTCCCGCCCGGCCGGGTCTGCTCCACGCGGAGTGCCCGCATATGCTCGTCAGGGATCAGGTAGCCGGTGCCGCGGATGAAGCCCTGCGCGTTGAACAGGCCGCGAAAATGCCCGTCCAGCATGACGTCGGACAGCACATAG
>CAWBLP010000034.1:0-59649 GCA_963789495.1 uncultured Alphaproteobacteria bacterium | reverse complement strand
ATTACCGACGACGAGATCACCGCGCCGCTGCCGCCCTCGCGCACGGCGGCGGACAAGCGATCTTACGAGGAGTTCGGGGTGTTTCAGGCCGTGGTTGAGGCAGTGCGTGACGGAAGACACCACACGGGCCCGTGGCACTGAACCGGGTAGCGTCAAACAGCCGAACCATGTGCGTTGCGTCCGGACCCAGGACTACAAGCTGAGCGCGTTATTTCGACCCATCCGGACAGGTGCCCGACGAATGGGAGATGTACGATCTCCGGTCCGATCCAATTGAGGCAGTTAATCTGGTCGAGGTGAGCGTCTCCCCACCTCGGGCACGCGTAGGCCTGCCGGATCGGGTGAAGGGTACAGCAGGCGGCAGATCAAGCAGCGATGCTGTTGGCGAAATTGGAGCTGCGGTACCTGTAGCGGCGGCGGGTAGCATCGAGGAGTGGGCGCGGCAGCTGGACCCTTCGGCGTCGCCCCGTTTCCCAACCGCACTCATAAAACCGGACATGCGAATATCCCGCATCCGGCTTTCTGAACCGCTCCGGGATTGTCGGTGTTGTACTGCCGCGGGTGGGGCCCTGAACTCCGGCCTTGATCAGCGGGTCGATCTGGTGGACGGCATTGTCACAACAATCCCCGGCGGACAGCAAGGAGCCGGAGCGGGGTGGTGCTGCACAGCTCATGCTGCCGCTCCGGTAACGCCATGTCATGTGCAGAATACGGCGTCACGAGAGGCTCGATGCTCACTGGGGTCAAGCGAGGCCGGCGAAGCCGGTAGTGATGGTGGATCCGCCCGTGGGAGGCGAGGAAACACTGCGCATAGCGGGGTGACTCGAACCATTGCATCTGCCGGTCTCAACGTCGTGTCGGCAGATGCCACACCGCACCCGGTGGTTGACCCGGTTGTCGAGATAGCGGCTCTGTCGATGCTCCAATCCGGGCAGAATGTCGTGCTTCGCGGCGGCCTGGCGTGCCCATAAGACCACCCTCCAGGGACAGCGCTCGTCGGCTCGAAGGCTTGACGCCGCTCCACCAGGGACTTCTTGCCGCGCGCGGCGCTATCGGGCCAGCGGCCGGTACTTGATCCGGTGCGGCTCGTCGCCTCCGCGCCCAGCCGCCGGCGCTTGTCCTCCTCGTACGCCTCGAAGTTGCCCTCGAACCACTCCACGTGGCTGTCGCCCTCGAACGACAGGATGTGCGTCGCCAGCCGGTCGAGGAACCAGCGATCGTGGCTGATGATCACCGCGCAGCCGGCAAACTCGGTCAGCGCGTCTTCCAGCGCGCGCAGCGTGTCCACGTCCAGGTCGTTGGTCGGCTCGTCCAGCAGGATGACGTTGTGCTCGCGCTTCAGCATCTTCGCCAGGTGCACCCGGTTGCGTTCGCCGCCCGACAGGATGCCGACCTTCTTCTGCTGGTCCGAACCCTTGAAGTTGAACGCCGCGACATAGGCGCGCGACTGCACGGCGCGCTTGCCCAGGTAGATCACCTCCTCGCCGCCGCTGATCTCCTGCCAGACCGTGTTGTTCGCGTTCAGGCTGTCGCGCGACTGATCGACATAGCCGAGCTTCACCGTGTCGCCGACGCGCAGCGATCCGGAATCCGGCTTCTCCTGCCCGATGATCATGCGGAACAGCGTGGTCTTGCCGGCGCCGTTCGGGCCGATCACGCCGACGATGCCGCCGGGCGGCAGCTTGAAGTCGAGCCCCTCGATCAGTTCCTGGTCGCCATAGCCCTTGCACAGGCCCTCCGCCTCGATCACCACGTTGCCCAGGCGCGGGCCGGGCGGAATGACGATCTCCGCCACGCCGGCGGCCTGTTCCTGCGACTTCGCCAGCAGGTCCTCGTAGCGCTTGATGCGGGCCTGGTTCTTCGCCTGGCGGGCGCGGGGGGAGGCGGCGATCCACTCCTGCTCCATCGCCAGGGCGCGCTGGCGGGCGCTTTCCTCCTTCTCCTCCTGCTGCAGCCGCTTGCGCTTCTGCTCCAGCCAGGATGAGTAGTTGCCCTCGAACGGGTAGCCGCGGCCGCGCTCGATCTCCAGGATCCAGCCGGTGACGTTGTCCAGGAAGTAACGATCGTGGGTGACGATCATCACCGTGCCCTTGTAGTCGTGCAGCGTGTGCTCCAGCCAGGCGACGCTTTCGGCGTCCAGGTGGTTGGTCGGCTCGTCCAGCAGCAGCAGGTCCGGCCGCTCCAGCAGCAGCTTGCACAGCGCGACGCGGCGCCGCTCGCCGCCGGACAGCGTGGTCACCGGCGCGTCCGCCGGCGGGCAGCGCAGCGCGTCCAGCGCGATCTCCACGCGGCGGTCCAGTTCCCAGCCGTCCTCGGCGTCGATCTTCTCCTGCAGGTCGCCCTGTTCGACGAGCAGGGCGTTCATCTCCTCGTCGCCCATCGGTTCGGCGAACTTGGCCGAGATCTCGTTGAAGCGGTTCAGCGCGGCCTTCAGGTCGGCGAACGCTTCCTCGACGTTCTCCCCCACCGTCTTGTCCGGATCCAGCTGCGGTTCCTGCGACAGGTAGCCGACGCGCACGCCGTCCGCGGCCCAGGCCTCGCCGCCGTATTCCTTGTCGATCCCGGCCATGATCTTCAGCAGCGTCGATTTGCCGGCGCCGTTGACGCCCAGCACGCCGATCTTCACGCCGGGAAGGAAGGAGAGGGTAATGCCCTTGAACACCTCCCGTCCGCCGGGAAACGCCTTGGTCAAATCCTTCATCACATAAATGTATTGGTAGCCGCCATGATCCGCCGTCTCCGATTTCGTCCGCACCCTTAGATGGGGGCGTTCCCGCGCTCAATACCAGGGCGGCGCGTCAATCGGCCGAGGTTCGGTTCAAGCTCCGGCTGTTCAGTCGGGACCGGTGTTGGGCGCGCGATCGGACAGCGGTGACGGCCCCGCCCCCACCACCGCGATTTCGGACCGCGGCAGCTTCACCACCAGTCCCGGCGCCGGCGGTTTCGGCGCCGCGAACACGCTCAGCGCCAGGGTGAACACCACCAGAACGGCGAGTGCGATCGCAGTGTTGCGCAAGGCGGTCTGCGCGTTGCTCGAAATGGCTGAACCGCCAGGTGTTGAGGTTCGCCGCCGTCCGATAGTGCAGCAGCATCTGCAGCGTCATCTGCCGAACGATGTCGTCCGCGGGGCTAGACAGCATGGCCAGCAGGTCCGAACTGCCGATCGCCGGGAAGGGGACACCACTCAGCGCGCGCAAGGCGCTGACGGTCAGCAGCACGGTCTGGATCACCAGATACAGCGCGACGATGCCCAGCAGGCTGCTCCGCCAGAAGCTGAACGCTTCCAGATGGCCAACCACGGTACCGCCGAGGGAAAGCAGCGCACCGAGGAAGGCCTGGGCCACCAGCAAGGCCTGAGCGCGCGACAGAACGGAGTTGGCCCTGGCGGCTTCCGCATCCATCCGTCCCTTCGCGTAGGCATGGATCAGGTCGACCTCGTTGCGCCCCATATCGGGGATACGGGCTTGCAGGGCGGTCGTATTGGCGGCGAAATCCGGGTTGCTGGCCGCTTCCTGACCATACCGTTCGGCATTGGACTGAAGCCAAAACGGAAACACCTCATACCAAAGCGGCCGCAGCCATGACAGCATCCGATCAGGCTCCCCCTGGCTGGCCGCGCGCCAGCAGGCCGGCCAGGGCGGCGCCGATCGGCAGGCCAAGCGACAGCTCCAACCAGCCCCATTGGCCGGCCGGGTTGGTCTCCAGGAAGCAGAACTCTCCGGCCGGGGTCTCGATCAGGTCGTGCGTGGCGAAATGCAGCCCGGCCATCTCGCAGAGCCGCAGCAGCTTTTGCTGGACCGCGGGCGGCAGCGAGGCAGGCTCGAAGATCTCTGCGGCATCCGGGCTGAGCCGCCAGTCATCCGGGTCCACGGCGGCGCCGCTGCGGGTGCGGGCCGCGAAGACTTGGCCGGCGACGGTGGTCACCCGCCACTCGTGGCGCTTCGGCACGCGTGCCTGTAACAGGCAGGGTGCAACCCGCAGACCGGTCCAATCCGAGGCCGCTTCCACCGGGCTGGTATAGGCCGCCGCCCTGCTTTCCTGATCGAGCAGACCGAACGACAGAGCCTTGGTCACCACCGCTCCGTGCCGGGCGACAAAATCCCGGGCAAGCGCCGCGTCCTGCGTCACCAGCGTCGCCGGGACAGTAAATCCCACCGCCCGGGCGCGCTGCGCCTGCAACAGCCGGTTGCCGGCCAGGCGATCCACCTCGAAAGCATTCACCTGCAGGCCAGGGATGCTGTCGAGGAAGGCGTCCAGCACACAGGCCAGCTCGCGCGCGGCGAAATCGCGGAAGCATGCCGACACCTGGTCGAGCCCGGCCGCACGCGCGAGCCGGCGATGCCACACGGCGCGAACCTCGCCGGCGGCCAGCATGGTGTCCGGCGCGACCAGCTGCGGCCGATCGTCGGAAAAGCCAAAATGACAGTCCGGCGAACCGAGCCGATCGGTATCCAGCCGATAATAGGACGCCTGGCGATCGCGCAGATGGCGGATCACCAGATCGGCGCCGAGGTCTCCGCCATGGGTGACGAGCAAGATCACCGATCGAATGGATGCCTCTCGCAGTGCCGCAGCCGGATAACGTCGGGGTCGGGAATCACGGTGACGACCTTGGTCGCCAGTTGTTCGATCGCGCGCAGGCTGCGCATCCTGGCGGCACGGATCACGTCCGGGTCCGGCTGGTCCGGAGCAGCCTTGGTTTCCATCGTGGCCAGGCCGTTCGCCCCGGCCTGCGTCAATTCCTCCAGCGCCGGCCGCGGCGAACCTGGCATCCGCAACATCCCGTCCGGCCCGGTCTCGAAGGCATCGGCCGCGGGCGGGTCGGCGCAGCGGGCGAATTGCACCAGAAACGGAACAACGGATTGCGTCATCATGGCCTCCAGCCTGCCAGGGTCCACGTGCCCTGAGGGCGTGGCGAAATGCTGCGCTGTCCCGGATCGACTCCGCAAGCCGTCAGTGCGGTTCGCGACCATCCGATAGGGCCAATGTGAACGCCTTGTCAGCCGCGTGGCGGGGTACGCCGGGCCCCGCTCAATACCAGTGGTGCTGGTGCCAGAAGGCGACCGCCTTATCGGCGTCGCCATAACGCGACCGAATATAGCGAATGCCGCCCTGCGCTTCCTCGACGGCATTGCCAAAGGACGCAGCGCCATGCGGGTTCAGATGCCAGTTCGCCCGCGTCAACTGATACAGGCCTCGCGCCGAGTGGACCGGATTGCGTGCATCCACCTTGCCGCCGGATTCCTGCGCCATGATGAAGCTGAGCCCGGCACGCCAGGACTCGGGGACATTTTCGCGCGCCATCGCCTGGGTCAGCGCGGCATTCGCGGCAGCCGGCAAGACACGCGCGGTCGGCGCCGGCGCGGCGAAAACCCGCGGCACATGCTTCACCGGCACCCGCGCCGCTGCCCGGATGACCAGCCGATGTGCCGCCGGCAGCTGCGGCGCCGTCACGTCGTGATGCGCCCGCGCCAGCACCTGCTGGAAACTGGGTCCGTCATGCCCATGCCGCCGCCGGCGCGCGGATGCACCGGTAGCGGCGGCATTCGATTCGGCCGAAATGCGCGTCACGTCCGCCACGCAGATAGCCTACGGAGGACAGATTGCGATCCGGTAAATAGCCGCGTCGGTGTTCGCCACCCACGCGCGCGACATACGCGCCGCCCGGCGTCAGGCAAAATCCTGCTCGGAGCGCGGTCCCACCGGGCGAACTGCGCGAATAGGGTCGATCCGGTCCAGGCCGCACGAAAGCTGCGAGCCCGTCGATGCACCAATCAGCCACGCCCCAGGGCGTCATGAAGGGCGCCAGGCGTCCCGGCATCCATCCACCGGCCGGTTCAGCACGCCGCAGGGCACCCGGCGGGGGTGGTGCTCGCGCGTGCAGGTGCCTCCTGGCATGGCTGTGAACGGCCAAAAGCGCAACCAGCCCTGGTCGGCATCGTTCGCTCCGGCAGGAACATTCGTCTCCCAACGGAGGACAGACATCATGGGCTTACGCATGATCGGCCTGGGCATCGCGCTGACCGTTGCCGGTGGGCTTGCCGGCTGCGCGCCGGGACCGGGCGGATACGCAGGATGGTCGAACTACCGCGAGCATCAGGCCAGCGCACATGCCTCCGCTGCCCATCGTGACGCCCAGGACGCACGCTGGCAGGCAGAACGTGGCAATTACTGGGGTGCGCAGCAATCCCAGGCAGCGGCCAATGCGGAAGCGGCGCGAGCTCGTCAGGAGCATGAGCACGCTGCGAAGGACCGGTGGCTCAGCCAGTTCTGATAACCCGGCGCGCCGGCTTTGCCAGACCGCTTGGCCGTCCACCGCCCCGGTAACGTCGTGGTGCGCCCGGCAGGACTCGAACCTGCAACCAAGCGGTTATGAGCCAGCCCCCAGCCCATAACCTCAGCTAACACGGCGCTACCTGTTAGGTGGCCGAAGTGGCCGTTTACCTTGCGCAGCGGCCTTTCTTGTCACACACGAAATAACATGCCATAACCTCGTCACACGGTCGATTTTGTTGCCCCGTGGTTGCCCTCACTCAGAGCAAGCGGTGCGGGGCAAAAATTTGCACGGGAACGATGGATGGCGAGGATCACCCTCTCGGATCGGTTCATCGCGTCGGAAAAGCGGCGGCCTGCGAGTGGCAGGATCGACTACTTTGATGCGATCGTTCCCGGCCTGGCGCTGCGCGTCACCTCTACGGGGCATCGCAGTTTCGTCCTGATCGCTCGCTATCCGATGAACCCCAGGAATCCGACCCGCCGGGCGCTGGGCAACTGCTACATTCCGCCGAAGGATCACGACGCGGGACGATTTGCCTCCATTGAAATGATCCAAGACGGCGCCCTGACGCTCGGGGAAGCGAGAGAAAAGGCACGGACTTGGCTCGCCCTGATCCAGAAAGGCATCGACCCAAAGGTGGAGGACGCGCGGCGCCGTGCGACGGAGCTGCGGCGGCAGGTCAACACCTTCGGCACCGTGGCTGCGCAGTTTCTGGAACGGCACGCCGTGGGGCTGGCAAAGGCCGAAGAAGCGAAGCGGATCGTTAATGCTGAGTTCGTGAAGCGATGGCGGGACCGCCCTGTCACCGACATTCTGCCCGAGGAAGCGGCGGCGGCAATCCGGGACATCGTGAAGCGCGGGGCGCCGTATCAGGCCCACAATGCCCTCGGTTATCTCCGGCGACTATTCAACTGGGCGATCGGCACGCATGAGTTCGGTATCACCGCCTCCCCCATAGAACGGCTGAGCCCAAAGGATCTGATCGGCAAGCGTGAGCCGCGCGAGCGGGTGCTATTGGATCCCGAATTGGCGGCGATATGGTCCGCCGCGGGCGGCCCTACCGATGTCGTCGGAGCTCGCCGAGGCCCGCAGGCGTGACGTGAAACGCGATACCACCAAGCCAATGGGATATCCCTACGGCCCGTTGATTGGCTCCTGATCCTGACCGGCCAGCGTGAGCGTGAGGTTGCCGAGATGGCGTGGCAGGAGGTGGACTTCGGGCGCAGGCTCTGGACTATCCCGGCCGAACGCATGAAGGGCGACCGAGCGCATGAGGTGCCTCTCTCTCCCGATGCGCTTGCCCTACTGAAGTCCCTGCCCCGCTTCAACGCGGGCGACTTCGTTTTCAGTACCACCAGCGGGGCGAAGCCAGTCAATGGTTTCAGCAAAGCCAAGGAACGTCTGGACAAGCTGAGCGGCGTCACGGGCTGGAAATTTCACGATCTGCGCCGAACCATGCGTACGCACCTGTCCGCTCTGCCGGTGCAGGATATGGTCCGCGAGTTGGTAATCGCTCACGCCAAGCCAGGGCTGCACAAGGTCTATGACCGGCACAGCTATGAGGCGGAGAAACGTGAGTGCCTGGAATTATGGGAGGCACGGCTCCGAGATGTGGTCGTTCGTGGGACCGCTACGTCTTGCGTGGCCGCCCTTTCGCCTTCGGGATAGCGACCGCGAGGCGATCGACGGTTCTCTTCCTGATAGCCGAGACGTCGGCAATTAGGACCGCTGCGGGGTTATTGTGCTTCTCTCGGATGAACTGGCGCAAATCCGCCAGCGAATGAGGCTTGATCAGGTCAATGGGCCTTTTCGTGGTATCCACGCCTACTGGCGCCAACGACGGAGCTAGGACAAGCAGCCAGCCCTCCTCGTGAAGCTTCAGTTCGTGACCATCTACCATCAACCTGGGAAGCATCCCGGCAGCATATGCGGCAGCCCCTACGGTGAGCCCTAGTCTGGTGAGCTCCGCTGTGACTGCAATAAGGATCACCTCATCGAGGGTGAACCGGCGCTCCCGGCCCGTGCCCGGCCCAGATGACAGATCAAGATAGCGGCGGAGAATCCACGCCTCGAGGGTCGTCCGCCGCAGACCCGTCGCGTCGCAGACCTCTGCCGATGAATAGCGCTCGTGATCCTCATCCAAGACGGAAGACCTCCCCCTCGGGAAATAACCTACGTATGTCGTCTATATCTTGCAACCCCAAAGCGTATCCAGTAGAGACGACAGACGTATGTTAGTTTTTGGAGTTCGCACATGAGGTTCCTTCGGTTTCCTGAACTGCGGGCGCTCAAGGGCATACCCTACAGCCGCATGCACGTAGACAGGTTGGAAAAGGCTGGCCAGTTTCCGAAGCGCGTCCGCCTTAGTTCGATGACGGTCGCCTGGATCGAAGAGGAGATTGACGACCACATCGCCACAAAAGTGGCGGAACGCGCCAAGGTTCAGGCTGCATAAGATGGACGCGGCCCGCGCAGCGGCCATGAGCTGGCCAGATCAGAACCCGTCGTTTCGCCGGCCCTGGACGGGGCCGCCGCCCCTAAATCGAAAAGGGCGCCCGGCACAGGCGCCCCTTCCAGCAATTTGGCAAAGCAACGACGCCCAACTCTATAGCGGTGGAGAGGCTGCGGCCGCAAGGGCTGTGGCGTGCGCCGTCCGGCGGGCAGCCCATCTCGATCATGTCGCCGATCGCCTGCTGCAGATCGGCATGCACGCCGCCGCCGAACGGTTGAGCCACCGGGCTGCGGAACTGCGCGAGGTGGCGGCATGAAGCCTCCTTATCGCGCACGAGTGCCGAAGGGCCGCGCTCTGACGGTCGCAAATCTGATCAACCGCGTTACGGCCGAAACGGGCGAGCCGCCCTCTAATGAAGAGCTTGCGTGGATGCTTGCCACCTCTCCGGCGCACATTGCCCGCGTTCGGGAGAAGCTCGGCGGAGGTGGCGCATGAAGGGGAGTCCGGAGATTGGCGATCTGACCCGTTCCTCTGCCAGCCGGGTCGTGCGGATGGCTGAGCGCTGATCTGGCAGAGCTGATCATGTTGTCGCATGCCCTGCGCTTTGAGCAAGACGTGGATGTCGCCCTTTCGGTTGCTGCCGAGGCGCAGGCCGAATTGCGCCGGGCGGTCACCGCGTGAACCTGCATTTCGACATCGATTGGTCGACGCTGACACAGCCCGTTGCGATTGCGGATTCGGCCAGCCCAACCAGGAACTGTCTACCGAGCCCCAATTGCGGTTGGCTCGCACGGCGGCCTCGCGGTGGAGATCGCGGGCGACAGGCGGGGAACATGGTTTGACCACGAGGCCGGTGAAGGCGGCGGCGTGCTGGACTTGCTGCGCGTCAAGCGCGGCCTGGCCAACGGTTCCGCGATGCAATGGCTTGAGGATGGCGGCTTCCTGGAGGAGATTGCCGCACCAAAGGCGGCGGCTGAACGCAGGCTCGTAGCTGCCTTCGACTACCATGACGCGGATGGGGCGCTGTTTCCAGGTGGTGCGCTACGAGCCTAAGGACTTCCGCCAACGGCGACCCGATGGAGCGGGCGGATGGATCTGGTCGGTGAAGGGCACGACGCTGGTGCCGTACCGTTGCCAGATCTGCTGCGCACTGCACCGCATGCCATGATGTTCGTCACCGAAGGCGAAAAGGATGCCGACGCCCTTCGGGAGCGCGGCCTGATCGCCGCTACCGACCCCGGCGGCGTGGGGAAGTGGCAGGATAATTTCAACGAGCACTTCCGGGGGCGGCGCGTGGTGTTGCTGCCTGATAACGACCCACAGGCGAGCCACCCGGACGGCCGGCTGAAGTTCCACCCGGACGGCGAGCCCGTCCTGCCCGGGCCGGACTACGCTTTCGACGTGGCCCGGCGGCTGGCGGGCATCACCGCGTCGGTGAAGGTGCTGCACCTGCCCGATCTGCCGGCAAAGGGCGATGTAACCAACTGGTTGGCCAGCGGCGGCACGGCCGAGGAATTGGAGGCGCTGGCGGCCGAGAAAGCCCAGGAGGCCGCAAAGGCGTCGCGCCCCAACGACGGGCTACTGTGGTTCGATGACATCCAGTCCGTGCTGGACGCGCGCGACTTGGTTACAGGGCATGCTTATCGAACAAGGCGCCGCTGTGGTCTACCCCAACTCCAACGCCGGCAAAACGTTCTGGACGACTGACCTAGCCCTGCACGTCGCAGCCGGCAAGCCGTGGAACGGCCGGCGCGTTGAGCAGGGCGGCGTGATCTACTGCGCGTTGGAAGGCGGCATCGGCTTCCGCAACCGCGTGGTGGCCTGGCGCAACCATCACTGCCAGTCGGGCGATAAGGTCCATTTCGCAGCCGTCCCGCATGCGCTGAACCTACTCGATCCTTGAGACCGACACGCCCGCTTTGATCGCCAAAGTGAAGGTCGCGGCGGAACGCATGAGGCAGTCCGTGAAGCTGCTCGTGGTGGACACGCTGAGCCGCGCTCTGGCGGGGTGGCAACGAAAACGCCCCGGATGACATGGGTGCGTTGGTTCGGTGCATGGACCTGATCCGGCAGGAGACGGGCGCATGCGTGCTGTTCGTGCATCATAGCGGCAAAGACGCCGCCAAGGGCGCGCGCGGACATAGCCTCCTGCGTGCGGCGATCGATACCGAAATCGAGGTGAAGGCTACAACGCTACGGGTGTGAAGACCGCCACCGTGGTTAAGCAGCGTGACCTGACCAAGGGAGCAACCTTCGGCTTTCGGCTTGATCCGCTGGTGCTGGGCCATAACCAGCACGGCGAGGACGTGACCACCTGCGTTGTCATGCCCGAGGAAGCGTCGTCAGGGTCCGCCAGCCATCCGCGTGTCCTGACGGACACCCAAGGGGGCTGGCTCAAAGACCTGATCGACATGTTCGCGGCACCGGATGTAGCAAGAGCGAGCCCCGATGCCAGGAATGGCGTCAGTGCTGACGCTGACGCGAGATGATGTCCGGGCCGGATATCGCCGGATCGGCCGCCTTGGGTCCGATGCTGACGCACCCCTGACGGGAGCCGAACGCGAGAAATTGCGGACAATGCTGAATGCCTTGAAAGACAAGGGTAAAATCGGACTGACTGCCGATCTGGTGTGGCTCCTGTGAGCCGCGTCAGCCTGACGTCAGTATCCGTCATACCTGACGCAAGGGCATGCCAGTCGCGTCACGTCACGTCAGCACCACCCTATAGGGGTGCTGACGGGCTGACGCTGACGCCCGGACCGGCCGGGACCATGGCGTGCGCGTGCGCCCAGGACGTGGGGAACGGGAAACGGGTGACAATCCCTGCAAAGCCTGCAGGAGGCGTCCCAGCGCAGTCCCAGCCGGGCCAGCACCAGCCCCCGGCGGCGGCTCATCCGGGCGGGCCGCCCTGCTTCACCGCGCCCCCCGGGCGGCACCGGCGGCGACCGAGCCCCTGGCCACCGCACCCCCAAGCCGCCCGCACGCTGCCCGCACAGCGGCACCACCTGCGGCGGCATCCCATCCCACCCCCCTGCCTTGGGTCCCCCCTGGGGTCCTACGAGGCGCGGGGATTGCGCAGCCCGACTCATCGCCAGCGTCAGCGAAATTTCGGATTAACGGAAAGCCATAGGAACAGCCCGTGACCAAACGCAAAGGCCGGCCATCACGCATCGAGGTTCCGGACGGGATGCTGCCACCTGCCCCGCTGCAGAAAGCCGCGTTCGCCCGCTGGCTCGGCTGCGCGCCGTCGCGCATCACCGAATGGATTGCCCGCGGGTCGCTCACAGCGCCGGCGGTGCTGCCGAGCGGCTTGATCGTCGCGGACATTGCGGTGGACCAGTTGATCGCCGCCCGCATTCTGGTGTCGCGTCACGAACCGACATCGGTCAGCACCACGGCCCAGCCGCCGGCTGCCGGCAACCGGGGTGCCGATCCCGCCAGCGGCGCCGCACCCAGCTACGACTCCGCGCGCGCGACGCACGAGAGCCTGAAAGTCCGGCTGACCGAGCTGAAACTCCTGGAGCGGCGCAGCGAACTTGTGCCGCGTGCCCTGGCCGATGCCGTGCTGTTTGACGCTGCGAGGGCCCTGCGCGACGCCTGGCAGGCATGGCCGGCCCGTGTCGCGGCTGTCATGGCCGCGCGGCTGGGCGTGCCACCTGCAGCCTCCTGGCGGAGCTGGAGGCCGGCGTCCGCGACGCAATTGGCGGCCGTGGCCGATCCGGCAGCGGACTGGCGCCTGCAATCCGCTGCGCGGCACACGGAGGCCGCCATGACCACGCACGCCGCATGCTGTGGTCGCCGACATCATTCAGGCCGCCCTGACGACCCGATCCGAGCAACGACGTAGCGAATGGGCCGACGCGAACCGAATTCTGACGGGCCGAGCCTCGGCCGAGCCGGGACCGTTCCGCACCAACCGCACGCCCTACTTGCGCGCGATCGCCGATGCTCTCGCGCCGGCTCATCCGGCACAGCGGATCGTGTTCATGAAAGGTGCCCAGGTTGGGGCGACCGAGACCGGAACGAATTTCGTTGGCTATGTGATCGATGTCGTGCCGGGCCCGATGATGATCGTGCAACCGACAGTTGAGTTGGGAAAGCGGTATTCGAAGCAGCGTCTCGAGCCCCTGGTAACCTCCACGCCGTCGTTGCGCGGTAAAGTGGCTCCGGCGAGGTCGCGGGACAGTAACAACACGATTCTGCAAAAGGATTTTCCCGGCGGCGTCGCCATCATCACCGGGGCAAATTCCGCTGTCGGGTTGAGATCAATGCCGGCGCGGTTCCTGTTTTTGGACGAGGTCGACGGTTATCCCAGCGATGCCGGAGGCGAAGGCGACCCGGTGGCGCTGGCCGAAGCCAGGACACGATCGTTTGGGTTTCGCAGGAAGATTTTTCTGGCCAGCACCCCGACTTTCTCGGGGCGATCCACAATCGAGCGCGAGTATCGGGCGTCAGATCAACGCCGCTTTTTCGTTCCATGCCCGCATTGCCAGCATATGCAGCACCTGCGCTTCGAGCAGCTCCGGTGGACGAAGGGCAAGCCGGAAACCGCTGCCTATCACTGCGAAAAATGTGGCGCGTCAGCGACCGAGGGCGACAAAACCGAGATGCTATCCCGCGGGGAATGGCGAGCGACCGCGGCGCCGACCACGCGCGGCTGCATCGGGTTTCATGTGTCATCGCTGTACAGCCCGGTCGGATGGCTTAGCTGGGCCGACATCGCTGCAGATTGGGAAAAGGCCATGAATGCTGGACCGGATGCGATCAAAACATTTCGCAATACGATCCTCGGGGAAACCTTTCAGGAGCGCGGCGATGCCCCCGACGCAGAGCGTCTGTTTGAGCGGCGCGAGCCTTTCCGATGGGCGTGGTTCCGCGTGATGTCGCTGGTGCTGACGGCCGGGATCGACAACCAGGCCGCGCCCGCGCGGCTCGAGCTCGCCGTATGGGGTTGGGGGCCTGGCGTACACGTCCTGGCTGGTGGACACCGCGGTGATCGACGGTGATCCCGGCGTCGGGTGGATGCCATGGGAGAAGGCGAAAACAATCCTCGACCAAGAATTGGCCGGTCGAAGGCGGCGGCACGATCCGGATTGCGAAGGCCGGCGTCGACACCGGCGGCCAGCACACCGCGGGCGTCTACTCGCAGATTCGCCGATTGCGGAACTTGCGCATCGTGCCGGTGAAGGGCGTTCCCGGATGGAACAAGGCCTCGCCGGTGACGGGCCCGACGATGGTCGACGTGACCGAAAGCGGTCGGAAGATCAAGCGCGGGCTGCGGCTGTGGACGGTCTCGGTGGACGTGTTCAAGGCCGAGCTCTACCGGCGCCTGTGGCTGACGCGCGGCGAGGACGGATCGTTCCCGCCCGGCTGGGTGCATCTGCCGGAAGGCCTGGACGCCGAACAGGTCAAGCAGCTGGTCGCCGAGGAGCTGGTCACGGTCAAGGACAAGCCGCGGCTTCGCGCGGATGGAATGGCGCAAGTTCAGCGCGCGAACGAGCAACTGGACATGGCGGTGTATGCCCGGGCCGCGTTGTCGGTGCTGGGGTCGGATCGCTACGGCGACCGGTTTTGGTCCCGCTTTCAACGCTCGGTCGAAAGCGGGGCAGCGGAAGGCGAACCGATGCCCCTCGCCCAGCCGTGACGGCAGGCCAGCCCGCATCCGCTCCTGTGCCACCGACCGTGCCGACCGTCCCTGTAGCGGGACGGCGGGACCATCGCGCTTTGGCTGAGCGTCTGGTGAGCCGCATCGCGTGAAATGAAAGGATACCGTGGTGGACATTCCAACTCGAGCTCGCAGCGATCGAAGCGCTGCTCGACAAACTTGCAGATCCGATTCCGCAAGCGCTGAACGCGGCAGCAGAATGGCCAGCGTTACAAGGCCGGCTCGATTCGCTCGTCACCGAGGCCAAGCGGCTTGGTCTGCCTTGGGCGCTCGCGCAACAATATGCATCGGGAATACGACACCATCTCGGTGTGCTGCTGGGGATGCACCCTGAGGACGGCCACCATCCCGATCAGCACGTCGCGTGGGCGCGCGGCGATGCAAATGGTCTGCGTTCGGTGCTGGCGCCGGCGCTCCGGCGACTGGCACAGGGGCCGAGCGGGGCGGTGCACTGATGGGGAATGCCCCGATCGCCCGGTTGCGCCGCATCGCCTCGGCGGGCAGCGCGGGTGTTGCGCCATCTGCAGGGACGATCTGGCACTGGCTCGGCGGCGGCGATCGACCGATACCTCACCGAAGCGCCGTCCGGGCTGACGTTGGACGATGCGTTCGGGGTCACCCCGACGGCCGGACAGTGCGCGTGGTGGCGAGCCGAGGCTAGATCGCGCCGCGACGACGCGCTTCGCCAGCTGCACCAGAACGCTGTTCGCTGATATCGGCATCGCCGCGGGCGGCAACGGAAATCGCATGCCTCGTCCATCGCGCGCAACTTGGCGCGCGGGCTGACGATCCGGAGATTTCCCGCCTGGTGACCGCGGCCATTTCGACCGGTGCACCGGTGCCAGGACCGAAGCGGCTGCAAAGTATTCTGGAAATCAAACCCGGTTCATGATTTCCATAGTTTTATTTCCAACGCAACGACGCCAGAATAGCAAGACGCACCCGCGCAACGACGCCAGAATGCAAGACGGACATGGAGCTTGAGCAGTGCTCACGACCATCCCTTCACGATTACAGCGCTGACCTGCGCGTGAACGTGGGCCGATCAGAAGTTCGGCTTGTCGCCGTCCGAGGGGCTTCGGTTTGCGGAAACCCTCGCGCGCAAGTCGTTTCGACGGGCGTTGGCCGAGGAAGCCGGAACGACTTCCGGGCCACCCCGCGCTCGCGCTACCCGGCCAGGCCCAACCCCCCGCTACCCGCGGAGGCATCCGGTGACCGCGCTGAAAGAGTTCCTGGCGTCCCGGCGAGCGCTATCCACGAAGGTTGCTCCAAAAACCCAGACATTGGCGACGAAGCCAACCGTGGCAAAGCGCCGCGCCGCGCCGCCGGTCATGACGTTCCGACATCTCGCCGCGATCACCCTGCCGGAGCCACTGACCACGGCTGGCGCCAGCCAGAAATCCTGGGACCGCGCATTTGCTGCCGCGGCGGCGCCTGCATCGCCCCGGACCAAGACCGCGAGCGGCTGGGACGCCGCGTTTCGCCGCGCGGCTGGCCGCAACTGAGGAACTTGTAATGCTCCATGAAGCAACCACCGTCTTGCCGCCTGACCTGCTGACCGCCATGGCCGCCGCCGATGCCGCGATAGCTGACCGCTCCCGCATCGAATCTCTGATTGGCCGAACTCGCGACCGCCCGCCCGGGTGCGGTTGACGCCGCTGAGGCAGCCCGTGCGGAACTGAACGCCGCGCGGGCCGATGCGCTGCTCGCAGGCCCGCCAGAAGCCGCGCTGCCGGCCGCACTGGCAGCGGCGGAGGCGGCATTACGCAAGCCGCTGGGGAAGAACATCGGCGCGGCCGTTCGCAGGGTCGAGGAAGCCCGGACGGGCGCAGAAGCTGCTGCCGCCGTTGTCGCACGGATCGACGGCGCGACCGAAGCGTTGCAAACGAAACTTCCCGCGATCGATGCCGAAATCGATCGGGCCGCCGCGGCATTCAGCAGCGCGGCCTTGGAGGCGCGCAACGATGCGCGCGCCGCGTTCGCTGTGGAAGTACGCGACGTCACCCGCGAACTGGCTCGGGTCTTGCGCAAAGGTTTTGCCCTCGCCGCCGCGCACCGCCTGCCGACCTACGGATCTTGAAGAAATCCGCATTGCCGATCCGGCAGGCCGCGTCCCGTTCTTGGCGAATGGAACATTGTCGCTGGGCGATACCGGGCCGGAACGGCTCGCGCATTCATGGCAGGACGATCCCGCCGCGGCCGCGCTCGCACCGCGCACATGCGCCGGTGCACCAGCTGCAGGAGCGGCTTAAACCGCACGCAGAGCGCCTCCGCCGCCAGCGCGATCAGGCCCTGACCGCTGAAAATCAAGCACGCCGCGCGCGGCCGCGCCCTTCGAACTCAAGTTACATGGACCGCACGCCGCCGCCGCCGCCGCCCGCTCCTGCCCCGCGCTTCCAGCCGGCTTCATGGCGTGACCGTGGCCCAGCGACGCCCGCTGCGGAGCTCAGCCCCGTCCATGGCATCGCCGACGCGTCTATGCCGCCGGCGGGGACCTACGGCGACGAGCCGCCCGACCGCGGCCCGCAGCGGTGAGTTCCACGCCGATCTCGGCCACCGCGCGCGGCCTGCTGCGCCGCCTGTCGGCGGACTGGCAGGCAGAGGCCGACCGTGTGACAGCAGCAGCTGCTGCGGTGCCGCGCCGGCTGCTGCGCGACGTGAGGTTGAAGGGGCCGATCGGCGCCCAGCGCGCGATGGCCCGGATCGTTCAAGCTCTCCCGATCGCGCCGTTCTGGCGGCATGGCGCAGCGCGGCGTGGCGCTTCGTCCGGCCAGTCGCCGATCTCGAGACGGGCTGCTGCGCCCGCCGCCGTCCATCAGCCAGCGGTCATGGTGCACGGCATCCTGCTCAACGTCGATGGTCGCATCGGGCTCCGCCCGGAACCGCTGGGCATGGTGGTCACCATGCATGCGGCCGGGCGCTTCATTGACCGGACAAGTGGCACCGCGGACCCGCTCGCCGCGATCATGGCGGCGCACGACGCGCTGGTCGCCCTGCAGCCCGTGGACGGGTCCAAGGTGCTGCGTTTGTCCGACATCACGCTACCGGCCGCAGACGGCGCGTTCCTGGCCACTACCATGCGCATGCGTGGCGGCGAGGCGCCCATCGCCGTCTGCCGCACGTGGGTCAGCCGGGATCAGCTCCATACCCGCCAGGCGGCGCACCTGCGGGCATGGAGCGACTATCTTGCAGGTCGCAGCATGAATGCCGGCTGTGATCCGCGCCGCAAGCGGCCTGGTCTTGATGATATCAAGGGAACGATTCTGATGAGCGGCACCAATCTTCGGATTGCTATCACTGCTGATGACAAAGCCACCTCCCAGATCGATGCCATCAACAAGCGGATTGCCGCCATCCAGGCGCCGGTCGATCGCGCGCAGAAGTCGCTGGCGAAGTTCGCTGACCAGACCGGCATCGCGAAGCTGGCGCGCGGCATGGAGAACGTGGCGCACCAGTCGCTGAACGCCTTCGAGAATATGGGCCGGATGGCCGGGCCGCTCGGGACGATCACCGGTGCCGCCACGATCGCCGGCATGGTTGCGCTGTCCCGCACATGGGCAGACATGGGCCGCAATCTCGGGCTGGCGTCGCTGCGATTGGCGAGACGGGCGAGAACCTGTCGAAGCTGCAGGGCGCATTCCGCCTGGCCGGCGTGTCGAGCGAGACCCTGACCTCGGGCCTGACCGGCCTCAAAGACACGATCACGAATGCGATCGGCGGGCGGCCAGAAGCCGCGCCGGCACTCGCTTACTTCCATCAGTTCGGGATCGGACTCACTGATGCGACAGGCGCCGCCGCGAAAGCGTCTGACGTTCTGCCGAAGCTGGCCGAGGCGATCAAGGGGTTCGACCCGACGCTACAGGCCCGCGTGCTGAACGCAACCGGCGTGGGCGAGGCCATGCTGCCGGGGATGCGCAACGGTGCTGCGGGCGTGAAATCGCTGATGGACGAGGCGCAGAAGACCGGCAGCGTCATGACAGACCAGATGATTGCCAACGCATCTCGGCTTAGCAAAGCCTGGACCCGGATGGAGATGGATATCGTCGGGGTGAACGATCACCTCGTTGATTCGTGGTCGGAGACAGCGACGAAATCGATGACTGCCACATCGAGCTGGATCGAGAAAAACCAGGATTTGGCCGTCTCCATCGAAAAGATTGGCGGCTCCGTGCTGGCGCTGGCGGCTCTGAAACCGCGGCGGCCTTGCGCTGCGACTTCTCGGCCTCGGCGCTGTTGCTGCCGTCGACGGGAGTAGCGGCTGCTTCGCCGTCCGCTGTTCCTTGTCCGGCGACACTGCGCAGAACCCCGAGGCGCTGTCGACGCGCAGCGGAGGCAGATCGCGGCGGAGACGGCGGAATATCAGCGCCTGCACCCAGGTGGCATCCCGACCGGCCCGACCTGGTGGGCGCGCCACATGCCGACCTGGCTGGGGGGCGGTCGCAAGCCAGACGGCGAAGAATCCGGCCGATCCGGCGCAGCTGCGAGCCTACTTCAAAAGCCAAGGTTGGACCGACCCGCAGATTGCCGCCATCCTCGGCAATTTCCAGGGCGAGAGCGGGATGGATGCGGCGGCGATCGGTGACAACGGCGCATCTGCCGGCCTCGGCCAGTGGCGCGACGAGCGGCGCCGGGCTTTCCGCCTCATGTTCGGCCACGACGTCGCCCAAGGCACGCCGCTGGAGCAGGCGCAGTTCACGCAATGGGAACTGACGCACACTGAGAAAGCGGCGGGTGACCATCTGCGGCAGACCACCACAGCGCGCGCGGGCGGTGTGGTGTTCTCGAAGGAATACGAGCGGCCGAAAGATGTAGGCATGAACGCCGCCCTGCGCGGCCAGTATGCCGACACCTGGCAGCAGAAATTCGCGACCATGCCGGAGGCGAACATTGCCGGCGGCACGGGCACGGCGCCGACGGTCGATCACACGGTCAAGGGCGCGGCGACGCTGAAGGTGATCCTGGGCGGCGCGGTTCCGCCCGGCACGAAGACGGCGGCGAGCACGTCTGGCGATCTGTTCCAAGGTGCGCCGCGGGTTGAAACCAGCATGGCTGGCGTCGGGCCATGAGCGGCTTCATCGGGTTCGGCTTCGCCTCTCGGCCGCCTGTCGGCATGGGTTCCGACGGCATCCCGACGCCGCAGGCCTGATCATGAGATTCGAAGCCGCAAGCCGTGAGCCAGAGAACCCGATTGCGCTGGCACTGCGGCTGTTACTGACGATTGCCGAAGATCCGCTGATGCGCCCGTCGTATCGCGCGGCTGCCCGACGGCATGTGCGCGATGTGGAGAACGCGGTGAAGCGGCAGGGGCTGCTGAGGCTCGGTGCGGAGGCAGCTGCACAGCCGCGGTCTGCCCCCCCCCCATAACGGCAGCATGATGAAATTAACGCCCCGCTGATACCGCGGTGGAAATCATTCTCTGTATCTGGGCATTTTTTACGACGCATGCGCTCGTTATTCCCGGTGCTGGAACGGTGCCCGCATTATCTCTGCGCCATCCTATCCGGGTACTACAGATGGCCGCCGAGACTACGGCATGCCCTTTCCGGGCGTGGGCTTACTCGCTCAGGGCGTTGGCTTTGACGGTCAGCGATCCCGCCCTGTCGGATGAGCTGCGAGAGATGGCCTGGCAATACGAGAGATCCGCAAGGGAACGAGACAGATCCTCAGCTATCAAAGCCGGACGGGACAGTCGCACCGAGTCAACAGTAACGACCGTCGAGGTTAGGTCCCTGGCGGCCCCACCATCTCGACCTCAGCGAAGAATTCGGGTCAGACGACACCCAGCGCCAGAAGGAAGCATATGAGGCGTTGCATCCTGAGACGTGGAATGGAGACGACTGCCGAAGTTCAGATTGCCAAGTTGGCGAACTGAAACCTGACCGCTTCACCTCCGATACCGCCAAGAGATCCGGACAATCGGAGCCCGCCGCATCGCAGAAATCCCGCTTGACAACCATTGGCGTGCGTGACGATCATCGCCGCGGAGCCTCAGAAACTCCATTGGCTAGAGCGACCGCCGCGACGTGACGCGGTTCGCACACACAGGTCCAGGGGCGGCGCGCATATGTCCAAGGCGCGAGCCTAAAAGTGTGTCGGCCCGTCTCTAGCCGGGTTTCTGACCCCTGGACTGCGTGCGAGCTCAGAGGCGCAGGCAGTCCGGTAACCTGAGCTAGAGGAGCCTCGCATGCCACCCGCACGCGATAACGCCCAGACACACCCCGAGCCATCCCGCCGCGCTTTGTTCGCCGGTGGCACTGCCGCACTGCTCGCGGCAGCAGTCACCACGGCGGCGCATTCCGCGCCCGTCGAGACCGGCGCCGATGCCGAGCTGATCAAGTCGCTGGCGCGGTTCCGCCAGAACAGCGACGCCATCGCGGCCATCGAGGCAGAGCGCCTCCCGCCCGGGATCACCGATGCCAGCAGGGATCAGGAACGGCGCCTGGCAGAAGCGTTGGACGCCCGCATTGACACGATAGAGTCCATCATCATCACGCCGGCACTCACTCCAGCCGGGATGCAGGGCAAGGCGGAGGCCTTGGGACTGGTGGTCCTACAATACCCATACGAGGACGAAGGTGTGACGCTGGCGGAGGTCGCCGAGAACGGCGACGACAGGAACCGATTGGCACTTTCCCTGGCTCGTGACGTGCTGGCATGGAGGGCGTCGGCATGAGCGCGACCACCCCACCCGAGACCACCGCCAGCACCCTGTTGGACATGGAAACGCCGCTATCGGATCTGAGTGCACTGACCGGCCTGCTGGCCCTTGCGATAGTCTCTGACGGGGCGGTGACGCAGGATCATCTACATTACATTGCAGCCCAGCTGTTCGCCGTGCACCGGAAGCTATTTGCGTGCTGGGATTTGCTCCGTGACGAACAGCGGGTCGAATATGAGCAGCACCGGGAGGCTTTGGCCAAAGCTGAGGCGAAGGCGAAGGAAGCGGCGCCGGGCAGTGCTGAGCAGATGAAACTCGCCGCGGCGATGGCCCGCCTAATGCGCGACATGACGAGGAACGCGGCCGAGGAGTATGCCCGGGTGCTGGCCGATATTGAGCCGGCGCTGGTGGCGGCGCTGAGCGCGGAGGACCGGGCATGAGCGCGCATCCCGACGTAGCGCCCAGAATGCCGCACAAGCACCCGGCCAACTCGCCGCCCTATCGCCTCACAAAACCTGGCGCAGCCGTTTGCCGGGCGATCGAGGCCACCTTAGCCGCCCGCGAGGCGTAGGATCAGCTATGACCGGCAAGCAGCAGAAGCCGCCTAAGCGCTCGACGCCTGCCAAGCCGCCCAAGCGCCGCTCGCCCGGCACAGGACCTCCGAAGAGGAGCGAGCTGATCGCCATACTGCGGACAATCGAAGCCGACTTGCGGCGGATCGGGAGCGACTGGCAGAACGGGCTGCCCGGCGATGTCAGGCAGCAGATACTGGATAACGCGAATTTGCTGCTGCGCACGGACTGCCGAACGCTCTCCCCGACGTGCACCGTGCACCAGCCCTCGCCGCCGGCGAGACGGAAGTCGTGGCTGATCCTGCATGGACCGGCGCCGTGAGTGGAAACACCGCAGTAACCAACATACTGCCGGAGATCGCCATACTCTGGGACCGCATGGCGTCCGCTGCGGCGAAACTTACTGAGCGCTCGTCTTCGGCTGAGTTTGGGGATTACCTCACAATGACGCCGGGCGGGTCTGCCGATCGACCATGGCAGTTCTTGGACCTCGTGGCACAGATCGACGCGCGAGCCGAAGACCCGCTGCGGATGCGATCGGCAGTATGGCGGTGGCTGGCCAGCGAATGGTCGGGCTTCGATACCGTCCCACACGGCACATACCGGCGGCTCCTTCGCTCGTACCGCATGGGCTGGTCGCCGGACTGCATGACGCCACTGGCCAGGGCCACATACGATGCGCTGCCGGCGCGGGGGATTTCAGGTTTTGCGTGGCCAGGATCGGACCGCAAGACCGGGAATAAGCTGGACCCTGGACCGGGGAATTGCGGATGGTTTCGCTCGTGGTCACCGTGGGCGGCATAATCCTGATCCGGTTGTCCTGTCGGCGACGATCAACAAAGCTTCGATCGCTTTCGTCTGCGCCGACCGGAACGAGTTCGAGGTTGTGCTGTTCGGCACCCCTCGGCGGCGGACGGTAATCTCCATCTGACGGAAGACAGGAAGGACAGGGGGCCGCTCTGGCGACGGGGCGGCCTTTTGCTGTCTGGTGCCGCGCAAGGCGCCACGCACGGCCAGGCCGGAAGGAGCCATTGCTGGCGCGAGCCCTAACAGGACCCGCTGCAGTCAGTTCGCCACAGAGCGGTGGGCGACCAGCCGACTCAGCACCCCGATCAGTTCGTCCAATCGGAACGGCTTGGCGTGGACGGGCCAGTTGCGGTCGGATGGCACCGCCCCCTCGCCATAACCGGACAGCAGCAGAAACGGGACGCCGCGTTCAGTCAGCGCCTCGGCAACCGGGAACACCATCTCGCCACCCAGATTGATGTCCAGCACCGCGAGGTCCAGCCTTTCCCCGCAGGCTGCACTCAATGCGGCGGCCACATCCCCGATGGGACCGACAATGTCGCAGTGCTCGTCCTGCAGCACGGTCTCCACCAGCATCGCCACCATGAGCTCGTCCTCGACCAGCAGCACGCGGCAACCGTCCAGTGCGCTCGCAGTCATGTCTTTGTCTCCCGGTTGTTCCGGTCGCCGATCAACATCGGATCCATCGGCATGATCAGTTCAACATGCAGGCCGGTCGGTTCGAACGATATTTTGGCCTCACCCTTCAACTCATGTTTCAGGCTGCGTTCGATCATCGACAGGCCAAAGCCGTGGTGCTCCGGCGGCACGATCTGCGGCCCGTCTTGCTCCTGCCAGGTTAGCACCAGGTGTCCGCCGTTGTCCTGGTCACCGTCATCGTCCTGGTGCTGGACCTCCCAGTTCACGATGACCCTTCCTGCCGGAGCCGACAATGCACCGTATTTGACCGCGTTGGTGACCAGCTCGTGCACGATCATGCCGAATGCCAGGGCGGCGCGTGGCTTCAGCGGAATCCTCGGACCCTTCAGCACGATGTTGTCGCGCCTGTCGGACATGAACGCGCGCAGCTCCTCCTGCAGCACGTCCTGCAAGGGAACGTCGATCCAGTTCTCGCGACTCAGCAGCGTATAGGCCGACGCCAGCGCGTTCACCCGGCCGAGGAATGCGTCGGAAAAATCCTCCAGCGTCTTCGACTGGCGCAGCGTCTGGGTGGCGAGCGAAACCACCACGGTCAGCATGTTGCGCACCCGGTGGTTCAGCTCATCCACCATCATGCGATGATGCTGCTCCGCCTGCACAATGCTTGTGACATCGACAAAGGTGACCAGAGCACCGTCCACCTTGTTATCCGCGGCCCGGTACGGCAGGACACGCATCAGGTAATGCGTATTGCCGTCGCGCCGAGCGACGCGGCGCTCGAATGGCTCCAGCGTGTCTAGCACGCGGGTGACATCGCTACGCAGCTCGTCGTAGTCGATCTGGCCGACTATGTCGTTCAGTGGCCGGCCCTTGTCGGAGGGGATGAGGTTGTAGATGTCGGCCACCGCGGGGGTAAAGCCGCGCACGATCATGAAGCAGTCGAGGAAGATGGTGGCGACCTCGGTGCTGTCGAACAGGTTGCGCAGGTCGTTATTGGCGTGGTCGAGCTCATCCACTTTGGCGGAGAGCTGCGCATTCACCGTCTGCAGCTCCTCATTCATCGACTGGATCTCCTCCTTGGAGGTCTCCAGCTCCTCATTGGTGGACTGCATCTCCTCGTTGACGGATTGCAGCTCCTCGTTGGCGGATTTTAGTTCCTCCAGCGCGGTTTCATATTCCTCCGAGGTGGATTGCAGTTGCTGATGCGCGTCATGCAGCTCCCGCTCGAGGTGAGCGGTCCCCGGTTCCTCCCCTTGCGTGCCGTGCGACAGGACCTGATCCGAGTGGGCCGGCGCGTGACCTGCCGCGACCGGAATGCCGAGGTCGTTGAATACCACCAGGAACAACCGGTCGGACTGGCGCGATGTCAGCGGCTCGATGATTAGAGAGATCGGCTGGCTACCGCCATTCATCTCCACATTGATGCGTTCGCGCTCCACCGCCCGCCCGGTCTGCAGCGCCTGGCGAAACGCCGCGCGCAATTCCAGGCGCAGGCCCTGCCGTGCCAGTGAGACCAGTTCGCTCGACGGTATGCCGGTCGGTGGTTCCAGGTATTTTCCGGTGCGGCTGGAGAAATGCAGCACGTTGCCGTCTTCGTTGACCACCACGAAGGGCGGTCCGAACCGTTCCAGCACACGGTCATTGGCAAGTTGGGCGGTATTGCCCCAACCCGCGGCGGGATCGCGGCGACGCGATACCGGCGGTGCGGAGCGGGTGGCGAATGTGTTGAGCGGCGCAAGGTGCAGCGGCGAGGCCGGCGCATCGCGCCGTTCGAAGATGCGGTGCTTCTTGTCGATCGGCGTGAACAGCTCGCCGTGCCGCGTCACCATCTCCGATCCGCCCAGCAGCAGGTAGCCGTGCGGCACCAGGGAATAGTGGAACGCCGGGATCACCCGTCCCTGCAGGTCGGCGTCCAGGTAGATCAGCAGGTTGCGGCAGGAGATCAGGTCGATGCGGGAGAATGGCGGGTCGCGGATCAGGCTATGCGTCGAGAACGTGCAGAGATCGCGAATTTCCTTGCGTACCAGGTAGGTGCCGTCTGCGGCGATGAAGAACCGCGCCAGGCGCTCGGGCGAAAGCTCCTTCAGCAGCGTGGCGGGATAGCGCCCCGAGCGTGCGACGTTGATCGCCGCGTCGTCGATGTCGGTTGCGAATATCTGCATCTTCGGGGGGGCCTGCAGCCCGGCCATGTGCTCCGCCATGAGAATGGCGATGGTGTAGGTTTCTTCCCCGGTGGCGCAGCCGGGGACCCAGATGCGCACCGTGTCGTCGGCACCACGGCCTTCGAACAGGCGCGGGATCACGGTCTGGCTCAGTGCCTGGAACGCGTCGGCGTCACGGAAGAAGCTGGTGACGCCGATCAGCAGATCGTGGAAAAGCAGCACCACTTCGTGCGGATCGTCGCGCAGGCGTTGCACATAATCCTTCATTCCCAGCCCGAGGAACTGCATGCGCCGGTGCACGCGGCGCATGAACGTGGCTTCCTTGTAGCCGCTGAAATCATGGCCGACCTGGTTACGCAGGAGCGCGCAGATCACCGGTCTCACCTCGGCAATCTCGGCGGCGGCTGGCATCGGAGCATCGTCCGCCGGCGCCTCCAGCGGGACGTTCAGTTGCAGGATGCGCTCCGGCATCGCCTCGACTGACAGGATCAGGTCCACTGCGCCGGCGGCGATCGCGGAGCTGGGCATGCCGGGATATTGCGGGCCGGTCCCGTTACCGCCCTGCGCCAGCGCGATGCCGCCGGCCTGCCGGATCGCCTTCAGTCCCAAGGTGCCGTCGCTGCCGGTGCCGGACAGCACGATGCCGATCGCCCGCTCCCCCTGGTCCGCCGCCAGCGCGCTGAAGAAGATGTCGATCGCGTTGTTCTCACGCATCGGCGTGCTGGGCGTGCGCAGGCGCAAATGCCCGACTTCGATCGTCATCAGCGTGTTAGGTGGGATTACATGAACGTGATCAGCCTGTACCGCCTCCCCGTCGACCGCCTGCGTCACCGACATGTCAGTCCAGCGGCCGAGCACCTCCGCCAGCATGCTGGTACGGTCAGGGGAGAGATGCAGCACGATCACGAATGCCATGCTGCTATGGGGCGGGACATGCTGAAAAAACGCGCGCAGTGCTTCAATGCCGCCGGCTGAGGCCCCGATGCCAATAACCCGCAGATCGCCCGTCAAACGCGCCTCCTTGTGAAAATTTCATCCCCCCAAGTGCGACGGCGGCAGGAAGCGGTCGGCCGGCGCGTTCGGCTGTGACGTGATCGCGAGTTAGGTTACCACCCCTAGCTTCCAATAATCCGGGGATGCAAG
Organism: uncultured Alphaproteobacteria bacterium; assembly: GCA_963789495.1. Taxonomy (GTDB): domain Bacteria; phylum Pseudomonadota; class Alphaproteobacteria; order Acetobacterales; family Acetobacteraceae; genus CAWBLP01. The sequence continues at coordinate 33,274 of CAWBLP010000034.1, read as the reverse complement.
TTTCGTTGCACGCATCCGATACGTCCCAGCGTCGACTCGCGCGGTCGTGATAGGGGCGTGACAAGGGCCGATGTAACGGTCCCGGCTCGAAACGGATTTCGAGCAGTTTTCGTTGCAGGTGGCGCGGCATACGCGTTCGTCTGCATCGCACGCTTTGTCGGCGATCAGCATGACCGCGACCTGGCCGAGCAGGATTGCGCCGGGCGGTGGCATGTCTGGATCGGAGCGACGCATACCAGACAGTAGCGCGCTGAGAACGCCAAGGGAACGCCGGTTACACGGGCGCGGTGATGCTGCCTGCCTGCCGGGGGAACGCCGCGGTCCCTGTCCCCTGCCTGTCCCAATCCCCTCGAATTGAAAGGCGAGGGTCTAAGTCGTTGATAACACTGGCGTCCCCTACGGGATTCGAACCCGTGTTACCAACGTGAAAGGCTGGTGTCCTAGGCCTCTAGACGAAGGGGACGCGATAGCCACCCGGAACAGGGCCGCGGTGGGGTAGCGGAGCACCCTCTCAGGGTCAAGCGGGGGCCGCATCGGTAATGATGAAGCTGGGATTGACCGAGCCGTTCCACGCCTCCGCCCGCAGATGGCCGGCCAGATGCAAGGCGATCCCGCTCCGCCCAAGCAGCGCGTCGGCCAGGGCACCCTCGCGGGCGCGGAACAGCATCGCCTTCAGGCGCGGTCCGCCGCCCTCGCCCTCGATGAAGCTGCGGATCGAGTTCAACTCCCGCCCCACCCGGTCCGCCCGCAGCACCCGCGCGCGTTGCAGCACCAGCATCGGCTCCTCATTGCCGGCCCCGAACGGCGCCAGCCTGGTCAAATGCTGCGCCAGTTCGGTGGTGCAACCGGCCACCGCCAGCGTGCCTTCCACCGACAGGTCCGCCGCTGCCGGCAGCGCCGCCGCCGCCGCCAGCCGCTCGTTCAGGAACGCCCGGAACTCCTCCATCCGGTCGCCGTCCAGCGAGAACCCGGCCGCCATCGGATGGCCGCCCCCGGTGCGCAGGATGCCGCTCTGGCGCGCCGCGATCACCGCACCGCCCAGGTCGATCCCCGCCACCGAGCGGCCGGAACCCTTCGCAATGCCGCCGGCCACGCCCGCCACGCAGGCCGGGCGGTTGAAGCGTTCCTTGATCCGCCCGGCGACGATGCCGACCACGCCCGGATGCCAGTCCGGCCCGCTGACCACCAGCGCCGCGTCACCGCGCAGCGCCTGCGCCTCGGCTGCCCGCAACGCGGCGTCCAGCATGCCGGCCTCGACCTCCTGACGCTGGCGGTTCACCTCGTCCAAGCGCGTGGCCAGAGCCATTGCCTCCACCTTGTCGCGCGACAGCAGCAGGCGCAGGCCCAGATCGGCCTCGCTGATCCGGCCCGCCGCGTTGATCCGCGGTCCCAGGCCGAAGCCGCAGGTGAACGCGGTGGGACGATCCCGCGTCTGCGCCACATCCAGCAGCGCCGCGATCCCGGGCCGCGTCCGCCGCGCCATCACCTTCAGCCCCTGGCAGACCAGCGCCCGGTTCACCCCGGTCAGCGGCATCACGTCGCACACCGTCGCCAGCGCCACCAGGTCCAGCAGCCCGATCAGATCCGGCTCGCCGCGCTGCGCGAAGAAGCCGGAGCGGCGCAGGCTGCGCACCGTCGCCACCGCCGTCATGAATGCCACCGCCGCGGCACACAGCATGTGCAGCCCGGACGCATCGTCCAGCCGGTTCGGGTTGACGGTCGCAATGATGGCCGGCGGCGGACCTTCCGACTTGTGGTGGTCCAGCACCACAACATCGGCCGTGCCGGCGACCGCTGCCAGCGCCTCGGCCGCCGCGGTGCCGCAATCCACGCAGACGATCAGGCTGCAGCCGCGCTGGGCCAGCATGCGCAGCGCGGTGGGGTTGGGGCCGTAGCCATCCGCCATGCGGTCGGGGACATGGGTGTGGACCGGGCAGCCCAGTTCCCCCAGCAGGGTCGCCATCAGGGCGGAGCTGCAGGCGCCGTCCACGTCGTAGTCGCCGAACACCGCCACCGTCTCACCGGCCTGCACCGCCGCCGCCAGCCGGTCGGCCGCCACGTCCATGTCGATCAGCACCGACGGGTCCGGCAGCAGCGCCCGCAGCGTGGGCTCCAGGAAGTGGCAGGCCGACTCGATGTCGATGCCGCGAGCGGCGAGCAGCCGGCCGACGATCTCCGGCACCCCCACCCGCTGGGCGATGCCGAAGCCGATCCGGTCCTCGCCACTGCGCCAGACCCAGCGCCGCCCGCTCAGGCTGCGAGCGATCCCCAGGACAGGCTCCATCCGTTCGGCCCCTCAGGTCTGCGCCCAGGTCTTGGTGGCGAAGTTGTGGTGCGCCTCGATGAACCGCACGGTGCCGGACTTGCTGCGCATCACCATGGAATGGGTGGTCGCGCCATGGCCGAAGCGCTTCACGCCGCGCAGCATCGGACCGGTGGTGACGCCGGTGGCGGCGAACATCACGTCGCCCTTCGCCATCTCGGTCAGGGTGAACTTCTTGTGCGGATCGCTCAGCCCCATCTCGCGGGCACGGGCGATCTGGTCGTCGCTTTCATAGATCAGCCGGCCCTGCATCTGGCCGCCGATACAGCGCAACGCCGCCGCCGCCAGCACGCCCTCCGGCGCGCCGCCCCAGCCCATGTAGATGTCGATCTCCGAATCCGGGGTGGCCGTCGCCACCACGCCGGTCACGTCGCCGTCGCTGATCAGCATGATCCGCGCACCGGCCTCGCGCGTCTTGGCGATCAGCTCCTTGTGGCGGTCGCGATCCAGGATGCAGGCGACCAGGTCCGACACGTCGCATTTCTTGGCGCGCGCCAGGTTCTTCAGGTTTTCCGCGACCGAGGCGTCCAGGTCCACCAGCTCGTCCGGCAGCCCGCCGCCGACGGCGATCTTGTCCATGTAGATGTCGGGCGCGTGCAGGAAGTTGCCGTGTTCCGCCAGCGCCACCACGGCGAGCGCCGCGGGGCCGCCCTTGGCGGTGAGGGTGGTGCCCTCCAGCGGGTCCACCGCGATGTCCATCTGCGGGCCGCCGGCGCCGACCTTCTCGCCGATGAACAGCATCGGCGCCTCGTCCATTTCGCCCTCGCCGATCACCACGGTGCCGTTGATCGCGACGATGTCGAACGCCTTGCGCATGGCCTCCACCGCGGCGCCGTCGGCCTCGTTCTTTTGGCCGAGCCCGATCCAGCGGGAGGCGGCGAGGGCGGCGGCCTCGGTCACCCGGGTCAGTTCCAGCGCCAGGTTGCGGTCGGTGACGAGTTCGCCGGGTTTCGGCGCGTGGGCTGCGTCCATGGGTCGCGTTCCTCCAGGCTGATGCGATCTGCGGACGAGTCTAGCAGGTTGCCGCCCGCCGGCCCACGCCCGCGCGGGAGGGACCGTGCGGCTGGCGTTCACGGTGTAGGGGGTATTGCCGCTGATTCGCAGCGTTTGTGTTGCCGTGCCGCCGGTGGGGTCCGCGGGTGGGGTCCGGGCGGTTTCCCGGGCCCGGCTTGTGGCGGGGACTCACGGTGCACCGGATTCTGCCTGTCGATTCGCTGCCTGGACGTCCTGGGAGTGCGTGACGCGCCGGCGGGCCGGGATGGGGTGGCGGGGCAGATCCTGGCGGTCGGCGCGCGGCCGGGCAGGGCAGCGGCGGCCGCGATGCCGATGATGGGTCCGCCACGGTGCATGGGGCGTTGCCATCAGTCGATGGCGGGGACGACCGGACGGGCCGGTGTGGTCCTCGCACCGGGTCGGCACGGGTGGTCGGCAGCCAAGGGGAGAACCGCTGGCCTGGCGTGAACCAGACCGCGCCTGTGTTCCCGCGCTGCCGCCATGGCCCGCGCCCGCGGGGCGCTGGGGAGGAGCCCGGGCATGATCCTGGTCTGACGCGGCGACCGGGGGCGCGGCGACCGGGGGCGCGGCGACCGGGGGCGCGGCGGCGCGGACGGAACCAGCGTGTGAGGGGTGAAGTCGATGGGCGTGGTCCGGGGCGACATCGTGCGCCCGGTCACCCGGCGTGGTCCGCGCGGTGCGGTGGCCCGGGGTCAGGTCAGACGGGCGGCCGCCAATGGCGCGCTCGCGGCGGTCATGGCGCGACGGGCGATTTCGTCCAGCAGCTGCGCCTGGAACGGATTGGCCGGCGGCTCTGCCAGCACCGGCCCCTGCGGCGCGCGCGCGACGGCTGCCGGATGCGGCGCGAGCTGCGGGGCGGGCGGCAGCGGCCGGGTCGGCGGGGTCGCCGCGACCTGCGCGGTCGGCGCGACCTGCGAGGCCGGCGCGACCTGCGAGGCCGGCGCGACCTGCGAGGCCGGCGCGACCGGCCGGAGCGGTAGCTGGCTGGCGGCGGACGGTGCGCTGGCCTGGGCGGCCGGGCGGGGCGCCTCGGGCGCGGTGGCGACCGGATGGGTGACCGGTCGGGCATAGGCGGACGGGCGCGCCTGCAGGCCCTGCAAGAGCCGCAGCCGGTCGGTGAACAGCCGGGACAGCGACACCGCCCGGCCCTGGTGACGCAGCACCAGCGAGTTGGTCAGGTCCGGCAGCACGGCGCGCCGGAAGCACTCCATGGCGGCGAAATGGGCGGCCACGGCGGAGGCGGCGAGCCCGGCCTCGACCGCGTCGCGCGGGTTGAGCGCGAGCATGGTGATGCAAGCGACGTCCTGGCGGGATGCGATGTCCGCCGGGCTGCTGGCGGGCGCCTGCGCCAGGGTGGCGTAGAGGCTCTGGAGGGTGATTTCGAGCAGGATGGGCGGGAGGAGGAAGCTGCCTGGCGGCGTGGAATGCGAGATCATGGATGCTCCGGGTGCAGGAAAATCATCGGAACATAACAGGAACTAGGAATTTTGTCTAGATGACCGTGAGATGAGTTTGATCCGGGTCGAACTCCGGACACAGCCCGCCGTCGAGCGCCAGGTCGCCTCCTCCCACCCGGGAGACCGATAGCCAGCCGCGCCCATCTGATGCAGAGGTCACGCAGACTGTGTGAGGACTCGCCCTTCGGAGGCGATCGCTGAATTCGCAGGCGCCGCGTGACGATCGGACGGTCGATGGGCCTTTGCGCCGCCAACCTGGCGAGCAATCGTCCATCCGTTCCCGGACATATCGGTCTGGTAACGTAAGGGTCCTCACGCTGCTCAGCCCGGCCGTAAAGCCCACCCACCAGGCTTTCAGACCGCCTCCGCGGCCATCAACTCGGCGAATCCGACGAGATTGAGCACTCGCCTGAGAGTGTGGGCGAGCGCGGTCGGACCGAATTCGGCGCGGACCTTCTCCAAGCCACGCGTCAGAAACGCCCCCTGATATATCCATTGCTTTATCGTGCCAAACGGATGTCGACCGTCGCCCGCCGGCGATCCAGAATCCCCGGGCGCTTTGCCGATAGGGCCGCCATCCGGTTCAACACCGCTCAGTTCTCAAGCCGAGACACTGTGCGAAACGTCCCGCCCGTGCAGCGCGATCGGATTTGGCACTTATCGCATGCCAGCTTGTCGACGTAGTTGATCTGCTTCAGCCCACGCAGCAGCGACGATGAACAGGGATGAAGCCGCTGGCCCCACCGGGCAAACGTTGCTGTCCTTATCTGCATCAGAGTGGAACTCATCCTTGCCGAACAGGCCGCCTTGACCGGGGGAGACGCGCAGGGGGAATGTGCGGCTTCTGACCGCCGTACACGCATCATCGCTGAGTTCCGATCCGACATCGCTGACCCACCGGCGACCGCCGGGATGCGCCGCCCCCATCTCCCGACATTCCAAACCATGCCAAACCCGTGCAGCATGCGCGCCGAGAAGGAACCAACCAGAGGGCCCGCCCCATGAACGACTCCCCCCAGCAGCCGAAAGAGCAGCCCTGGCAATGGTCGGAACCCACCTGGCGCAAGATCGTCGGCCGCGCCCGCGCCGGCCGCAGCATGAAGCCGCGCGCCTGGCCGAACGGCGCCCGTTGCGCCGTCGCGATCAGCTTCGACGCCGACCATGAAACCATCCCGCTGCGCGACGCCGACGAAAGCCCGATGCGGATCAGCCAGGGCCAGTACGGCAACCGCCAGGCGATGCCGCGGATTCGCAAGCTGCTGGAACGCGAATTGATTCCTGCCAGCTTCTTCTACCCCGCCGTCTCCGCCCTGCTGCATCCCGAGGAGGTGCGCGCCACCGCCGATGACGGGCACGAGATCGGCATCCACTCCTGGATCCACGAGGCCAACACATCCCTGCCGCGCGAGGCGGAACGCGACCTGACGTTCCGGGCGCGCGACACGCTGGCAAAGATCTCCGGCCGCGATCCCGTCGGCATGCGCACCGCGAGCTGGGATTTCTCGGTCAACACCATGGACATCATCCGCGAGATGAAACTGCTGTACGACAGCTCGCTGATGGCCGATGACGATCCGTATGAGCTGATCGACAATGGCGAGCCGACCGGCATCGTCGAACTGCCGCCGGAATGGATCCGCGATGACGCGGTCTACTATAATTTCGTGCGGTTCTCGGCGCTGCGGCCGTATACGCCGCCCTCCGCGGTGCAGGAGATCTTCACCGCCGAGTTCGACGGCGCGTGGCAGGAAGGCGGGCTGTTCCTGCTCACCATGCATCCGCACATCACCGGCCATCGCTCCCGCATGCCGGTGCTGGAGCGGCTGATCCAGCACATGAAGGCGCGCGGCGGATGCTGGTTCGCCACCCACGCGCAGGTCGCCGAATGGTGCCGCGACAACGCGTGACGCGGCCTGGGACGGTACGACGCGGCCCCGAGCGTGACGCGAGCCTGCGCCACGACGCGGGCGTCGGGCGTGACTCAAGCCGAGCGGGGGTGACTCTGGCGCGGGATGCGATTCAAGCCTGCGGTGTGACGCCGCCGCGGGGCGTAACGCGGCCGAACGTGACGCAAGCCGCGCAAGTAGGACGCGGGCGCGGGGCGTGGCACTTGGCGAGGGACAGGGCGGGGAGCTTGGCGCTGGCGCGGGACAGGGCGCAGGGCGGGTAGCCGGGACGAACACGGAGGGCCCAGGCAACGCAGCTTGTGCCGCCCGGTCAGGCGCGAAACAGCCACTCCCAGAACGCCGGACGGGCGAAAGCATCCGGCGTCAACGGCGGGGGCAGCGCGCTGCTGAGCAGGTGGCCGCCGATGTCGCGCATCGCGATGCGGCGGCGCTGGAACGCCAGGACGGCGGCGCCGGCCGCATCCAGCGGGCGCGCCGCGAGTTGATCCGCCCAGGCCTCGGCCGCGGCGAAATCGCTGGTCCGCCGCAGCACGTCGAGCCGCCGCAGCGCGGTCAGCGTATCCGACGCCGCGCCCCAGTCGCGTGCCACCTCGCCACGCAGCTGCGCGGCCTCCAGCACCGCCGCGGCGTCGTCGGCGGCCCAGGCAGCCATCAGCGTGGCCTCCACAGCGGTGACGGCATCGCCCATGGCGCGGCACAGCGCAGCCCAGCGGCGGAACGGCACCGTCTCGGCCGCGCCGACATGCGCCATGGCGCGCCACGCCTCGGACCCGACCAGCGGCTGCGCGGCGGGGGCCAGTGTCGCGAGATCGAAGGCGACGGCGCCGCAGGACGCGCAGGTTTGCATCCAGTCCGGCAGGGTGGCGCGCGCCGGCTCGCCCGGTCGCAGGTCCAGATCGGGGGAAATCTCCGGCGCCGGCGCGCGGAATGGCGCCCGGGCCGGAGCGCCGCACAGGCCGCAGCGCCGCTCGTCGGTCACGCGCCCAGCTCCGCCCGCAACCCGTCGCGCAGCCGGCCCATGGCGCGTTCCATCTTCTCCGCCGACTGGGCGAAGCAGATGCGCAGGCTGCCCTCCCCGCAGGCGCCGAACGCGACGCCCGGCGCCACGGCGACGCGATGCCGGGTCGCCAGCTTCATCGCCAGGTCCAGGCTGTCGGTCAGCCCGTCCACGCCGACGAACGCATAGAACGCTCCGGCCGGCGGTGCGTAGCGGATGAAGTTGAGGCCGGCGAAGGCCTGGCTCGCCAGCTCCCGCCCGGCCGCGCAATGCGCCCGGAACCGCGCGACCGTCTCGGTGTCGTGCACCGCGGCGAGCCCGGCCTGCTGGATGAACGGCGCGACGCCGGAATGGCTGACCTCCACGATCTCGGTCACCGCATCGCGGGTGCCCGCCGGCAGCACCAGCCAGCCCAGCCGCCACCCGGTCATCACCCAGGTCTTGGAGAAGCTGTTGCACACGATCACCCGGTCGTCCGGCTCCGCCACGTCCAGCAGCGACGGCGCGGCCGGCGATCCGTCATAGACCAGCCGCGAATAGACCTCGTCGGAGATCAGCCAGACGCCGTGTCGGCGGGCGATCGCCAGGATCGTCGCCAGTTCCTCGCGCGTCGCGGTCCAGCCGGTCGGGTTGTTCGGCGAGTTGAGGATGAAGGCGCGGGCGCCGGCCAGCAGCGTGTCCAGCCGGTCGAAATCCATGCGGAACCGGCCGTCCGGTTCGGCGATCAGGTCCAGCTCCTCCACCAGCGCGCCGCGCAGCAGGGCGGCGTTGGCGACGTTCGGCCAGGCCGGGTTGTGCAGCACCACCCGCTGCCCGGCCTGCACCGTGGCAGCCAGCGCCACCGACACTGCCGCCATGCCGGAAGCGGTGAGCTGAATGCGCTCCTCCGCGACCGGCCTGGCGTGCAGCCCGGTGAGATATTCCGCCAGGGCGGCGCGCAAGGCGGGCAGGCCGCGCACATCCGGATAGCGGGTGAGCCCGGCATTCAACGCCGCCACCGCCGCGTCATGAGCCGATCGCGGGCTCGGCTGATCGGACTCGCCGAAGCACAGCAGGTCGACGTCCGGCAGTGCGAACGCGACCCGGCTCACCTCGACGATGCGGGAGCCGGGCAGTTTGATGATGTCCATGCCGGATAGGTAATCCAGGCCCGCGCTGGTTGCGAGCCGTCAACACAAGTTTCCCGTGGGGCCGTTTTCGTCTGGGCCTCCCTCACCCGGCCGATGAACCGGCTGCGCGGGGCAGCCGGTGGCCGGTCAGCCGATGCCGTACACCGCCTTCGCGTTCTCCAGGAACACCTGGCGGCGCTGGGCCTCGGTCATCTTCACGGGCAGCGCGTGGGCCGGGTCGTCGAAATCCCAATGCGGGTAGTCGGTGGCGAACAGCACGCGGTCCCAGCCCAGCCAGTCGAACACGTCGGAGAGCTGGCTGCGGGGTTCCGGCTCCTCGATCGGCTGGGTGGTGAACCAGACATTGCTGCGCAGGTAGTCGGAGGGCGGGCGCTTCAGATGCGGCGTCTCCTTGCGCAGCTTGGCCCATTGCCGGTCCATCCGCCAGGCGAGCGCCGGCGCCCAGGCGAGGCCAGCCTCGATCAGCACCACTTTCAGGGTCGGAAACCGTTCGAACACGCCCTCGAAGATCATGCTGATCAGCAGCGACTGCTGCGCCTGGGCGTGACCGACCATCTCCTCCAGGTAGTACGATCCCCAGCCGCCCGGCGAGATCGGCCAGCCGCCATAGCCGAAGGCGTGGATGCCGATCGGCAGGCGCGCCTTCGCGGCGATCTCGTAGATCGGCCAGTATTTCCGGCTGCCGAGCGGTTCGGCGGTGCGCGACAGCAGCAGCACCTGGGCGAAATTCGGATCGCCGGCGCGCAGTTCCAGCTCGGTGACCGCGGCGGCCGGGTCCTCATAGGGCACCACCACCGACGCCCGCAGACGGCTGTCGCGGGACGTCCATTCCGCCACTTGCCATTCGTTGGTGGCGTGGGTGATGGCGGCCGACAGCTCCGGGTTCATCGCGCCCTGGCCGCTGGTCAGCGGGTTGAGGATGCCGAGCGCGACGTTGTTGGGGTTGAGGTGCTGTTCCGCCATGAAGGCGAGGTCGCTGCCCGGCATGCCGCCCTCGGGCCACGCGTCGCGGCGGCAGGCCTGCGGCTGTCCCTTCGGATACGCCGACCCCTTCTCCCAGGGCTGGCGGTACTGGATGCCGAAGTTTTCCACGTGTTCCTGCCAGCGCTTCGACAGGTACGGATAGAGCGACTTGCTCACCCCACCAATCCCGGCGCCGGCCGGGCGCGGATGGATGTCGCAATCGGCGATCGCCAGCCGGCTCGCGGCCGGGGACTGGATGCCGGTTCGGTTCAGGACGTCCACGTTCATGTCACGGTCTCCCTCAGCCGAGGATAGGTACGCAGCGGGTTCTCCGCCATGATCTTTTGCGCGAGAGCGGAATCGAGCCCGTCCGGGATCGCCGCCGTGCCCTCGAACTGCCAGTGCGGGTAGTCGGTGGAGAACAGCAGCGTCTCATCCGAGCCGATATGCTCCATCACCCGCATCACGGAGCCGGCATCGGGCGGGCCGTCGAACGGCTGCAGCGTGAGCCGCACCCGGTCCCGCACCACGCTGCCGGGCGGGTCCGCCACCCAGGGGATCTCCGACCGCAGCCCTTTCCAGAATTTCGTCAGCCGCCACAGATAGGCCGGCAGCCAGGTCACGCCGGATTCCATCAACACCACGGTCAGCGCCGGAAACTTGCTGAACACGCCCTCCGCGATCAGCGAGGTGAGCTGCGACTGGAACCCCGGCGCCTGGTTCACATATTCCTCGGTCCAGTAGCTCGGCCAGCCCACCGAGGTCATCGGATGCCGGTAGGTGCTGCCGGCATGGATGCCGACCGGCAGGCCGTGCCGCTCTGCCGCTGCGTAGATCGGCCAGTTCTGCCGCCGCCCCAGCGGCAGTTCGCTGCCCACCAGCAGCAGCACCTGCACGAAGCGGCGGTCGGCGGCGCAGCGCTCGATCTCCTCCACCGCGAGCTCCGCGTTCTGCATCGGCACGATGATCGAGGCGCGCAGGCGGGTGTCGCGGTCCAGCCACTCGCGCGCGATCCAGTCGTTCAGTGCGCGGGCGAAGGCGGCGCCGAGGTCCTCGCTGAACAGCGCCTGCACGCCGTAGAGGCAGTTGCAGATTGCGAGCTGGGTGTTGAACGGGGCCAGCGCCTGGGTGGCCAGCGCCTCGGGCGTGGTCGCGCCCTTGCCCGCCGCATCGCGGAAATCCTCGCGCACAGTCAGCGGGTTGGTGCTGGGGTAGCTGATCGTGGTGAGGTCATCGATGCCGCGCCGCAATACGGTTTCCCGCCAGTGCGGATCGAGATAGGGCAGCAGCGCCGCCATCCCGGGAACGCTCGGGTGCACATCGCAGTCGATCGGCGCGGGGGCGGCGGTGGCCGGCACGGTTCCTCCATTCGGCGTCCCGTGTTGCGGGTGGCGGGCCGTGGTGCGACGGCCGGCATTGGGCGCCGCCGCGATATTGCCTGCGGCAGCGCCGCCGCGCCAGCCGGGGACGCGGCGGCCGGAAGGATTAACGCCTCGGCGCGGGCGTCGCCATGCACTCACCCGCCATCGATCTTCTTCGGTATCGTCACGCGCGGGACCCGCCGCGAGCAGCGGAGGGTTTGGCCAGCGCCTGGTCAGACCGGCCGCGCGGTTCCGTTGCAGAACCCTGCACACCGGCGATGGCTCAGCAATCCGCGTCCGCCATGCGAGTGCCCATCCGCACCGCGACAAGCCAGGCCCAACCTGCCCCGCTCCGCGCATCTTCCAGCCGTGGCGGCGCTGCGGAGCGCCCTCGGCCGTCGCGCTATGCCGCGCGCACCAGGCGGTGGTGCTTGCGGCCCGCCGACAGCTTGATCGCGTCGCCTTGCAGATCGGCCAGTGAGATCACCTGGCCCTCATCGGTGACCGGCGCGTCGTTCACCCGTGCGCCGCCGCCACGGATCAGCCGGCGGGCCTCGCCGTTGGTCTTTGCCAGCTCCGCCAGGGTGAACAGGCGAAACGCCGGGATCCCCGCCTCCAGTTCGGCGCGCGACACCGCGACGCTGGGCAAGGTATCGGCCGCCTCGCCTTCCTCGAAGGTCCGGCGGGCGGTTTCCGCCGCGTCCTCGGCTGCCGCGCGGCCATGCGCCAGCGCGGTGGCTTCGGTCGCCAGCACCTTCTTCGCGTCGTTGATATCCGCGCCGCCAAGCGCTTCCAGACGCGCAATCTCGTCCAGTGGCAGATCGGTGAACAGGCGCAGGAAGCGGCCGACATCGGCGTCTTCGGTGTTGCGCCAGAACTGCCAGTAGTCGTAGGGCGACAGCCGGTCCGCGGTCAGCCACACCGCACCCTGCGCCGTCTTGCCCATCTTGGCGCCGGATGCGGTGGTGATCAGCGGCGTGGTCAGGCCGAACACGTGCTTGCCGTCGGTGCGCCGCGTCAGCTCCATGCCGGCGACGATGTTGCCCCACTGGTCGGAGCCGCCGATCTGCAGCGTCACGCCGTGCCGGCGGTGCAGTTCGCGGAAGTCGTAGCTTTGCAGGATCATGTAGTTGAATTCGAGGAAGGTCAGCGGCTGCTCGCGATCCAGCCGCAGCCGCACCGAATCGAAGGTCAGCATGCGGTTGATGGTGAAATGGACGCCGACCTCGCGCAGCAGCGGGATGTAGCCCAGGGTGTTCAGCCAGTCGGCGTTATTCGCCATGATGGCGTCGGTCGGGCCGTCGCCGAAGCGGATGAACGGGGTGAAGCAGCGGCGGATGCCGGCCATGTTGGCGTCGATCTGCGCGTCGGTCAGCAACTGCCGCGACTCGTCCTTGCCGGAGGGATCGCCGATCCGCGTCGTCCCGCCGCCCATCAGCACCACCGGGCGGTGGCCGTGCTTCTGCAGCAGGCGCAGGATCATGATCTGCACCAGGCTGCCGACATGCAGGCTGTCCGCGGTGCAGTCGAAGCCGATATAGGCGCGACACGATCCCGGCCTGCAGCGCCGCGTCCAGCGCCTCGGTGTCGGTGCATTGGTGGAGGAAGCCGCGTTCGGTGGCTTCATGCAGGAAGGCGTTGGTGGTCATACAGACGTGTCCGTGGCGAAAGAGGATCGGGGCGAAGAGGATCGGGGCGAAAGAGGATCGGGGCGAAACTGGATCGGGCGCACGCGCTCCGCCCGGGGGCAGCCGCGACGGCGGTTGCCGGTTAGCATAGGCGGATCATGGGTGAAATGCTGCGCACGATCGGACTGATGAGCGGAACGTCGCTGGACGGCGTGGATGCCGCCTGGCTGGAGACCGATGGCGAGCGGGTCGGCCGCTTCGGCCCGACCCTGACCCTGCCCTACGACGACCGGCTGCGGGCCGACCTGCGGCGCATCCTGGACCTGGCGCCGGACCTGGCCGCGGATGACCGCCGGCTGAAGACGGCCGAGGCGCGACTGACCGAGTATCACGTCCGTGCCGTGGCGGCGCTGGCGCGCGAGGCCGACCTGGTCGGATTTCACGGCCAGACCATCCTGCACCAGCCGGATCGGCGGCGGACCTGGCAGATCGGGGATGCCGCCATGCTGGCCTGGCGCACCGGCCTGCCGGTGGCCTGCGATTTCCGGTCGGCCGACGTCGCCGCCGGCGGCCAGGGGGCGCCGCTGGCCCCGGTCTACCATGCCGCCCTGGCGCGCGACCTGCCCGGGCCGGTCGCGGTGCTGAACATCGGCGGGGTGGCGAACGTCACCTGGATCGGGCCGGATGGGGAGCTGGTGGCGTTCGATACCGGTCCGGGCAATGGCCCGCTGGATGACTGGGTTGCGCGCCACACCGGCGCAGGGTTCGACCGGGACGGCGCATTGGCACGCGCCGGAACGGCGGATGACGGCGTGCTGGCGCGGCTGCTGGCGCATCCGTATTTCACCCGGCCCGGCCCGAAATCACTGGACCGGCTGGATTTCGCCGCCGCGCTGGCAGGCAGCGGGGTGGAAGTGCTGTCGGCGCCGGATGGGGCCGCCACGCTGGTCGCCTTCACCGCCGCCGCGGTGGCGCTGGCTCCGCTGCCCGCGCCGGCGCGCCGCTGGCTGGTCACCGGCGGCGGGCGGCATAATCCGGCGATGCTGGATGCGTTGCGCGCCCGCCTGATGACAGAGGTCGATGCGGTGGAAGCCGTCGGCTGGGACGGCGATGCGCTGGAGGCGCAGTGCTTCGGCTTTCTGGCCGCACGGGTGGCGGCCGGCCTGCCGATCAGCTTTCCCGGCACCACGGGTGCGCCCGCGCCGATGACCGGTGGCAGGATCGTGCCGGGGTGACATCCGGTTCGGCGGACGACCACCCCACCACGGCGCCAACGCCGTCGGTCCGGCAGCCGGATCAGAAGCCGGGCCTGCGCGTCCTGCTGCTGCTCGCGCATCCCCGCCAGGCCAGCCTGTGCGGCGCGCTGGCGGATGCCTATGCCGACGGCGCAGACAGCGCCGGCGTGACCCTGCGCCGCCGCGACCTGGCTGCGCTCCGCTTCGAGCCGAACGTCACCACCGCCTCGCCGCTCGACCAGGAATGCGAACCCGATATCCAGGCGGCGATGCAGGACATCGCCTGGGCCGACCACCTGGTCATCGTGTTTCCCACCTGGTGGGGAACCATGCCGGCGCTGCTGAAAGCGTTTCTCGACCGCGTCCTGATGCCCGGCTTCGCCTTTGCCGATCGTGAGGATGGCGAGGGCTGGGAGCAGCTGCTGGCCGGGCGGTCCGCGCATCTGCTGACCACGATGGATACACCGCCCTGGGTCTATCGCTGGATCTATCGCGCCCCCGGGATCAACGGGCTGGCGAAGGCGACGCTGGGATTTTGCGGCATCGCGCCGGTGCGGCGGACGCTGTTCGGCCCGGTGAAGGGATCGAGCCAGGCCGAACGCGACGACTGGATCGCGCAGGCAAGGCGGGACGGAGCCAGGCTGAGCGAGGGCGCATTGACCCGCGCCGCCCGGTTGCGCCGGCAGATCGCGGCCTGGCTGGCGGCGCTGCGGCTGCAATTCCATCCAATGGCCTGGATCGCCTATCTGCTCGGCGCGATGGGCGCATGGCGCAGCGGATTTCCGGTGCAGATGGCCCCGTTCTGGCTGGGCCTGGCCTGCCTGTTCGCCCTGGAGGCGGCGAGCGTGTTCGCCAACGACTATTTCGATCAGGCAAGCGACCGGATCAATCGCCACTATGGCCCGTTTTCCGGTGGCGCCAGGGTGCTGGTGGAAGGCCGCATCTCACCGGCCGGGATGCGCACCGGCATCGCCGTGGCGCTGGCCGGCTTCACCATCGCGGGGGTCGCGCTCTGCGCTTTGGCGCCGTGGCCGATGGTGCCGTTCCTGCTCGTCAATGCAGTGCTCGCGCTGGGCTATACCGTGCCGCCGATGCAACTGTCCTGGCGCGGCCTGGGTGAGCTCGACGTCGCCCTGACGCATAGTTTTTCCGCGCTGCTGTGCGGCGGCCTGGCGCAGGGTTCGGCGCTGACCGCGCCGTTTCCCTGGCTGATCGGCCTGCCGCTGTTCTGCGCCGTATTGCCGGCGATCATCCTGTCGGGCGTGCCCGATTTCGACGCCGATCGCAGCGCGGGCAAACGCAGCCTCGCGGTGCGCTGCGGTCCACGCGGCGCGGTCGGGATCGCCGAACTGGCGACGGCACTGGCGGCCGCTGCCTCGGGATGCTGGGTCGCGGCGCTGGGTCCGGCAGCGCTGCCGGCCATCGGCGTGGTGCTGCTCTATGCGCTGCTGCAGATCCGGCGGCTGGAGCGCTTCCGCGCGGGCGGCGCTCGGCCACGGCGGATCGACGGGCTGATGGTGCTGTGCCTGAGCTACATCCTGCTGTTCGTCGCGGCGCCGCTGCTCCTGCTTCTGCTGGGTTGATCGGCGGCTGCCGCGCCGCGCTGGATGGCGCAATCACTGGCTCTATCCCGGCTTTACCTCCGGCGCCGCCCCGCGCGACACTGCGCCGATGACCCAGCCTCAGCCTGTCGGCCTCGACCGCGCGCTTGCGGCCCTGCCGCGCGCCTATCCCGGTCCCGGCGGCGCCGTCGCCGTGCTGCGGGCCGGGGAAGTGCTGGCCCGCCAAAGCTGGGGCTGGGCCAATGCCGAACGGCGCATCCCGTTCACGCCGCGCACGCTGTTCCGCATGTGCTCCATCACCAAGCAGTTCACCTGCGCGCTGCTGCTCGATGCATTCCCCGATCCCTCGGTGCTGGACGCCGACCTGCGCGACCGCCTGAAGCTGCTGCAGCAGCCTCCGCCGAGCGTGCTGCAGCTGTGTCACAACCAGTCGGGCCTGCGCGACTATTGGGCGGTGGCGATGCTGCACGGCTCGCCGGTCGAGGCGCCGTTCGGTGACGCCGAGGCCGCCCGCGTGATCGCCGGCACAAGGACGCTGCAATTCACGCCCGGCACGCGCTACTCCTACGTCAACCAGAATTTCCGACTGCTGGCGGAGCTGGTGCAGCAGCGCACCGGCCGCAGTTTTGCCGAACTGCTGCGCAGCCGCATTTTTGCGCCCGCCGGGATGGAGACCGCATTGCTGGCGGCCGACACCAGCGCGATGCCGGACGGCACGCAAGGCTATGAGGGTTCCCAGGCCACCGGGTTCCGCGCCGCCGAGAACCGCATCCTGTGGACCGGTGACGCCGGGCTTGGTGCCAGCCTCGACGACATGATCGCCTGGGAACGTTGGATCGACGCCACACGCGATGATCCGGGCGCGCTGTACCAGCGCCTCGCCGCCCCGGTGTGCTTCGCGGATGGCACGCCCGCCAGCTACGGCTTCGGCCTGAACCGATCCCCCGAGCTGGGCCGCGCCGTCACCGGCCATGGCGGCGCGCTGCGCGGCTGGCGCAGCCATCGGATGTATCTGCCGGAGGAGCGCGTCTCCGTCGTAGTGCTGTTCAACCATTTGTCGGACGCGCATCAGGCGGCGGTGGACGTGCTGCGGGCGGTGGTGGGTGAGACCGCGCCGGCGACGCCACCGCCGATGCCGATGCCGGACTGGCTGGGCGCCTACACCGAGGCGGAAACCGGGCTGGCGGCGCGCATCGATGCGGCCGAACCGGGACGGGTGCGGCTGCGCTACGGCCACTCGGCGGAACGCCTCGATCTGCAGCCCGATGGGTCGGCCGGCGACGGCGGGACACGGTTGCGGCCGGCGGATGACGGGCTGTGGATGGACCGGCCGCACGACAACCAGTCCACCCGGCTGCAGCCGGCCGATGGGCCCGCGTCGCTGGATGTCGCCGGCCGTTACCATTGCGAGGAGCTGAATGCGGAGCTGACCGTCAGCGACGCCGGCGGCGCGTTGTATGGCGGCTTCTCGGGGTTCCTAGGCCAGGGGCGCATGGAGCTGCTCGACCCGATCGGGCCGGATCTCTGGGCCCTGCCCTGCCCGCGCGCGCTGGACCACACGCCGCCCGGCGACTGGACGCTGGCATTCCGCCGCGATGCATCGACGGCGGTCGTGCACGCAGAGGTGGGATGCTGGCTCGCGCGCGGCCTGCGCTACGCCCGCATTGCCTGACCCGAAGCCGGGTCCGCTTCCATACCCCGCATCCACGGTTGTGGCGGGATGCGGGGCACGGGCTGCGAAGTCCTGCGGGGCGGCCCGATCGACGCGGCCCTGCCGCCGCGATTGACGCGTTCCTACCGAATGGTATCGTAGAGACACGCATGAGTAAGTAGGTGCGCATAAGCAAGCCGGCCCGGACTCACGCCATTCGGAGATCGCCGCAGATGCTGAAGCCGATGACCATCATCTATCCCGTGATGCCGGCGAAGGACGAGGCGGAGCGCGCGGCGTTGCGCCCGATCGGCCGCAACCGGGAGCGATATCACGCCGCGATCCACGGTGCCTCGGACATCGTGCGTGCGGCCGACGAGATGGGGCTGTGGGGCGTGGGCACGATCGAGCACCATTTCTGGTCGGAGGGGTATGAGGTCGCGCCGGCGCCGAGCGCCATCCAGGCTTACTGGGCCGCGATCACCAAGCGGATCAATGTCGGCGTGCTCGGCTACGTGATGGCGACGCACAATCCGGTGCGCGTGGCCGAGGAGACCGCGGTGCTGAGTCATCTGGCGAAGGGCCGCACCTTCGTCGGACTGGCGCGCGGCTATCAGTCGCGCTGGACCAACGTGATCGGCCAGCATTTCGGCACCCGCGCCACCAAGTCACCGACCGCGGCAGTGTACAACCCGCAGACTCAGGCGGCGGGATTCTCCACCGCCACCACGGTTCAAAAGGATATCGACGACGACGCGAAGAACCGCCGCATCTTCGAGGACCATGTCGAGATCATGGTGAAGGCGTGGACCCAGGAGAGCTTCGACCACAGGAGCGACAACTGGCAGATCCCCTACCCGTATGATACCGGGGTCGATGACTGGCCGCTGGCCCGCGCCGGCGTGACGCAGAAATTCGGCGCGCCGGGTGAGGTGGACGCTCAGGGCCATACCAGGCGCGTGTCGGTCGCGCCGGCGCCTTACACACAGCCGCATCCGCCGGTGTTCGTGTCCGGCAGCGGCAGCCCGGACACCATCGCCTTCTGCGGCAAGCACGGGTTTGTGCCGACCTATTTCACCGGCATCCAGGCGGCGGGTCCGTTGGCGGAGCACTACCGCAAGGCGGCGGCGCAACATGGCCGGTCGTTCCTGCCCGGCCAGAACCAGTGCATGGTGCGGTGGATTCAGATCGGCAAGACGCGCGAGGACGCGCTGGAGCGCATCCGCAACTACGATCTGGACATCTGGAAGAACTTCTACGCCGCCATGGGCCGCCGCAAGGTGGAGAACGACGACTATTTCGGCTCGCTGGTGAATTCCGGGCTGTTCGTGTTCGGCACGGTGGAGGAGGTGCGGCGCGAGCTGATGGCGCAGTGGCAGGTGTTCCCCGCCGAATACATCACACTGATCAACCACTACGCGCAGACGCCGAAGGATGTGGTGATCGAGACACTCGACCGCTTCCAGCGTGAGGTGAAGCCGGCACTGGATGAGGTGATCCACCAGGCCACGCGCGCCGCCGCCTGAGCCGTGCATCCACGCTTGTGGTGGGGTGCAGTAAGCGTCGGGCCCTTGGCGGGCATGCAAGGGGCAGCGCCCCTTGATGGGGGTTTCGGGGGCAACGCCCCCGACGCTTGCCACATCCCACCACAAGCGTGGATGCACGGCGCGGGCAGGGCGTGAAGCCGGTCCCGAGATAGACTATCCTGCCGGCGGGATGGAGGCGGGGAGTCATGGTCCAGGAGCATCCGGCGACCGGCAATGCGGTCGATTGGTTCATCGACCGCCATCTGCGCGAGGGCCGCGGCGATGCGCCGGTTTTCGTTGATCCCTGGCGCATCCTGACCTACGCGGCACTGGATCAGTCCACGCGCCGCTTCGCCTCCGCCCTGCGCGCGGCCGGCATCGGGCGGGAGCGACGGGTCGCGCTGCTGCTGCCGGACACGATCGATTTCCCGATCGCCTTCTGGGGCGCCATGCGGGCCGGCATCATTCCGGTCCCGATCAACACGCTGCTGACCCAGGATGTGGTCGGCTACATCCTGGCCGACAGCCGCGCGGAGGCGGTGGTGATCGCGGCGCCGCTGGCCGCGGCGCTGCTGCCGGTGCTGCGCGACGTACCGGCCCTGCGCCGGATCATCCTGGTGGCGCCGGACGGCACGCCGCCTCGCGCGATCGACGACCCGCGCCAGATCGGCATGCCGGAATTTCTGGCTGGCGGTGATCCGGACGAGCCCACCGCCGCAGCGTCACCGGACGAGGTGGCGTTCTGGCTGTATTCTTCGGGCTCTACCGGCGCGCCGAAGGGCGTCCGGCACGTGCATGCCAGCCTGCGGCACACCGCGGACACCTATGCCGCGCAGGTGCTGCAACTGGGCCGCTCCGACCTGATGTTCTCCGCCGCCAAGGCGTTCCATGCCTATGGGCTGGGCAACAGCCTGACCTTCCCGATGGCGGTCGGCGCCGCCGCCGTGCTGCTGCCGGATCGTCCGACGCCAGATGCCGTGCTCGCCACCATGCAGCGCCACCGGCCGACGATGTTCGGCGGCGTGCCGACGCTGTACGCGGCCCTGCTCGCGCATCCGCGCATCGGGCCAGGTGCCGGCTCCGACCGGCTGCGCCGCTGCATTTCGGCCGGCGAAGCGCTGCCCGAGACAGTCGGCCAGCGCTGGCGCGAGATGGTGGGGGTGGACATCCTGGACGGCATCGGCTCGACCGAGATGCTGCACATCTTCGTCTCCAACCGCCCGGACGACATTCGTTACGGGACCAGCGGCAAGCCGGTGCCGGGATACCAGGTTCGCATCCTGGACGAGCATGACCGGCCGACTGCCGCATGGCGAGGTGGGCGAGCTGATGGTGCACGGGCCGTCAGCCGCCGACGGATACTGGAACCAGCGGGACAAGACCCGCCGCACCTTCCGCGGTGAATGGACCTATACCGGCGACAGCTATATCCGCGATGCCGACGGGTATTATCGCTACTGCGGCCGCAGCGACGAGATGCTGAAGGTGAGCGGCATGTGGGTGTCACCGTTCGAGGTCGAGGACGCGTTGGTGTCGCATCCTGCCGTGCTGGAAGCCGCGGTGATCGGTGCCAAGGATCGTGACGGGCTGACCAAGCCGAAAGCCTTCGTCATCCTGCAGGAGGCTGCGCGCGACCAGGACGCGGACACCGTGAAGGAACTGCTGAAGACGCATGTGAAGGACCGCATCGGCGTGTGGAAATATCCGCGCTGGGTCGAGTTCGTGGACAGCCTGCCGAAGACCGCGACCGGCAAGATCCAGCGCTTCCGGCTGCGGGAAACCTGATGCGCGAGGGAGCGGGCAATCGGCTGGTGCTGGATGGGCGGTCGCTGGAAACCGCCTGGTGGGGTCCGCCGCCGGAGCATGCCCCGACCCTGGTTCTGCTGCATGAAGGGCTGGGCAGCGTTGGTCTGTGGCGCGACGTGCCGCAGCGCCTGGCCGAGGCGACGGGTTGCGGCGTGTTTGCCTAGTCGCGCTTCGGCTACGGCCAGTCGGATCCGGTGCCGCTGCCGCGGCCGATGCGCTATATGCATGACGAGGCGTTGCAGGTGCTGCCCCGTGTGCTGGACGCGATCGGCGCGCGGCAGGTGATCCCGATCGGGCATTCCGATGGCGGATCGATCGCCGCCATCCATGCCGGCGCAACGCAGGATATAAGGCTGCGCGGCCTGGTACTGATCGCCGCGCATTTCTTCGTCGAGGACCTCAACATCGCCAGCATCGAACAGATCGGCCGCGACTATGCGCAGGGCGAGCTGCGGCATCGGCTGGCGCGGCATCATCGCGATGTGGACGTGGCGTTCCACGGCTGGAACGGCGCCTGGCTCGATCCGCGGTTTCGTGCCTTCGACATCACGGAATACCTGCCGCGCATCCGCGTGCCGATCCTGGCGTTGCAGGGGGCAGCCGATCCGTACGGGAGCGAGGAACAGTTGCGCGTGCTGCAGCGTCACGCGGAGTACCGGTAGCGGTCCGGCTCATCGCCGGCGCGCGCCACGCGCCGCATCTGGAAGCCAAGGAGGCAACGCTGAGGGAAATCACGCAGTTTGTCGCGGCACGCCTGCGGGAGGTGGCGGCATGATCGATTTCCAGACCGAGCCGGGTCGCTACCGGCACTGGAAACTCGATTTCGACGGGCCGATCGCGCAGTTGACGATGGATGTCGATCCCGCCGGCGGATTGTTCCCTGGCTACGAGTTGAAGCTGAACTCGTACGATTTGAGCGTGGACATCGAGCTGGCCGACGCCGTGCAGCGGCTGCGCTTCGAACATCCGGAAATCCGCAGCGTTGTCCTGCGTTCCGCCAAACCCAACGTGTTCTGCGCCGGTGCCAACATCCGCATGCTCGGTCTGGCCTCGCACGGCCACAAGGTGAATTTCTGCAAGTTCACCAACGAAACGCGGCTGGCGATCGAGGATGCCAGCGAAAACTCCGGCCAGCGCTATATCGCGGCGATCAACGGCAGCGCCGCCGGCGGCGGATACGAGCTGGCGGTTACCGCCGATTACGTCATGCTGATCGACGACCGGCGCGCATCCGTGTCGCTGCCGGAACTGCCGTTGCTGGCGGTGCTGCCGGGGACCGGCGGGCTGACCCGGCTGACCGACAAGCGCAAGGTGCGGCGCGACCTGGCCGACGTGTTCTGCACCACCGAGGAAGGCGTGCGCGGCCGCCGCGCAGTGCAATGGCGACTGGTGGATGAGGTGGTGTCACCCTCGGCATGGGAGGCAAAGCTGCGAGAGCGGGCCTTGCAGTTTGCCGGTGCGAGCGAGCCCCCGGCGGCACGCGGCATCGCGCTGCCGCGACTGGATCGCGTGATGGCGGAGGACAGCGTGCAGTATCCGCATGTGCGCGTCGCGCTGCATCGCGCGCAACGCCGTGCGGAGATCGCCATTTTTGGACCCACCGACCTGCCGGCGGACCTCGCCGGCATTCACGCGATGGGGGCGGCATTCTGGCCGCTGGCGATGGCCCGTGCGCTCGACGACGCGATCCTGCATCTGCGGCTGAACGAGCCGGAACTGGGGCTGATCGTGTTCCGCTCGCTGGGCGATGCGGATGCCGTGCTGGCTGTCGATGCGTTGCTGGACCGTCACCGCGATGACTGGCTGGTGCGCGAGATCCGACTGCTGCTGAAGCGCGTGCTGAAACGGATCGACGTGACCTCGCGCAGCCTGGTGGCACAGATCGAGCCGGGAAGCTGCTTCGCCGGCACGCTCGCGGAACTCGCGTTCGCCGCGGACCGCGCGGTGATGTTTTCGGGTATACGCGATGGGGGGAATGATGCGCCGGCAACGCTGCGCCTGTCGCCGCTGAACTTCGGCTGCTACCCGATGGGCAATGGGCTGACCCGGCTGGCCACGCGCTTCCTTGGCGAACCGGACAGTGTCACGGCCGCACAGGCGCGGATCGGTGAAGCGCTGGATGCGGTGGAGGCGGAGGAATGCGGGCTGGTCACCGCAGCGTATGACGCCACGGATTGGGACGACGAAGTGCGGGTGATGCTGGAGGAGCGGGCCTCGTTCTCGCCGGATGCGTTGACCGGGATGGAGGCGAATCTGCGCTTCGCCGGGCCGGAGACGATGGAGACACGGATCTTCGGTCGGTTGACGGCGTGGCAGAACTGGATTTTTCAGCGGCCGAGCGCGGTGGGTGAAGCGGGCTCGTTGAAGCGGTACGGCAGCGGGATGCGGCCCGAGTTCACCGGCGAACGCGTGTGAGGGGTGTCACGGGCGCGGGACTGGCGTCGGCCGCCACGCCCGGAACGATTGGGATGGGCGGTGACCGGGCAGATTGCCGAGGTCAAGCCCGGCCAGAAAGGGAAGAACTCGGCGCCTGCCCACGACTGAATGAACCGGCATCTTATGGAGTGTCGCCATGCCTGACGGACTGATCGTGGATTACGACGGGCTGATCCCGAACAATGTCGGGCTGGCCGACGACGCACGCGTGCGCAAGGCGCTGGAGACCTGGCATCCCGGCTACATCGACTGGTGGAAGCAGATGGGACCTGAAGGATTTCAGGACAGCCTGGTGTATCTGCGCACCGCGGTCGGCGTTGGCGCGGAAGGCTGGGCGAAGTTCGACTATGTGCGCATGCCGGACTACAAATGGGGCGTGTTGCTGGCGCCTCAGGTGGAGGGCCGCAAAGTCCCGTTCGGCGCCCACAAGGGCGAGCCGGCCTGGCAAGAAGTTCCCGGCGAGCATCGCGCCATGCTGCGCCGCCTGCTGGTGATCCAGGGCGATACCGAACCCGCCAGCGTGGAACAGCAACGCCACCTCGGTGCCACCGCGCCGTCCCTGTACGACCTGCGCAACCTGTTCCAGGTGAATGTCGAGGAGGGCCGCCACCTCTGGGCGATGGTCTACCTGCTGCAGAAATATTTCGGACGTGACGGCCGGGAGGAAGCGGAAGAGCTGCTCCGCCGCCGCTCCGGCGACACCGACAGCCCGCGCATGCTGGGCGCGTTCAACGAACGCACGCCGGACTGGCTGTCCTTCTTCATGTTCACCTTCTTCACCGATCGCGACGGCAAGATGCAGCTGGCGGCGCTGGCACAATCCGGTTTCGATCCGTTGTCACGCACCTGCCGCTTCATGCTGACCGAGGAAGCGCACCACATGTTCGTCGGCGAGACCGGCGTGCAGCGCATCATCCAGCGCACCTGCGAGGCGATGCGTGAAGCCGGCATCGACAATCCGACCGACATCGAACGAATTCGCGCGCTCGGCGTGATCGACCTGCCAACCATCCAGAAGAAGGCGAACCTGCACTTCTCCCTGACACTCGACCTGTTCGGCAACGAGATCAGCACCAATGCCGCCAATCTCTTCAATTCCGGCCTGAAGGGTCGCTATCGCGAGGACAGGCTGACTGACGATCACGTGCTGACCACCGGCACCTATCCGGTGCTGCGGCTGAAGGATGGTGTCGTTGTACGGGAGGATGTGCCGGCGCTGTCCTCGCTGAACATGCGCCTGCGCGACGACTTCGTGCAGGACGCGACCGCCGGCGTCACGCGCTGGAACCGCGTGCTGGAACGCGCCGGCATCGCCTTCCGCATCACCTTGCCGCATGTCGCGTTCAACCGGCGGATCGGCGAGTTTTCGGCGACGCACGCCGATACCGAGGGTCGATTGATCGACGCGGCCGAATGGCAGAACCGGCGGGAGACGATGCTGCCCTCGACCGACGACAATCGCTTTGTCGAAAGCCTGATGCGGCCGGTGCGCGAGCCCGGCGGCTACGCGTCCTGGATCGCCCCGCCGCGTATCGGCATCGACAACAAGCCAGGCAATTTCGAGTACGTCAGGATCGAGGCCTGACAGCGGCCGCGTCCCTCGCCTGGCGTCCGTCACCGCATCTGCCTGAGCCACCGCAGTCAGGTGGGCCGTTCGTTGTCACGTCCTGGCCCGCATGGTAACCCAACCCGCAGCAATATCGCGATGCCGGATCGATGCCAGACCTGTTCTCCATCCCCGCCACTGATCGGTTCTTCGAGGATTATCCAGTCGGGGCGGTGTTTGAATTCGGCTCCGTGACGATCACCAAGCAGTCGATCATCGACTTTGCGCGGCTGTATGATCCGCAGGCGATGCATATCGATCCGGCCTGGGCGGCGACCGGGCCGTTCGGTGAGGTGATTGCCAGCGGCTGGCAGACGGTCACCGTGATGATGCGGCTGTTCGTTGACCACTATCTGCCGAAAGGCGGGCTGGCCGCGCCGGGGATCGACGAGCTGCGTTGGACCCGTCCGGTGCGCCCCGGCGATACGCTGCGTGTGCGGGTCACGATCCTGGAGGCCAGGCCGTCACAATCCAAGCCCGATCGCGGCCTGGTGCGCAGCCTCGTGGAAGTGCTCAACCAGAAGGACGAGATCGTCCTGACGATGAAGCCGATGAACCTTTTGCGCCGCCGGTCCAAATCGCTTGCTTCACCCGGCTGACGTGACCGATCATCCGGCGATGCCGTCCCATGATCCGCTCGACTGCGTGAAATGCCCCAGCCTGTGCTGTCGCATGGCAGGCTATGTTCGCGTCAGTCGTACGGATATCCGTCGCCTCGCCAAGTTCCTTGGCCTGTCCGTGCCGGAATTCGAGGCGCGACATATCATCGAGAAGACGCGCAAAGGCGAGAAGCGGATCAAGCAGGGTTTCAAGACCTGCCAATTCCTGTCCAAGGATCGGCTGTGCGGCGTCTATGAGGCGCGGCCAGCCGATTGTCGCGGCTATGTCTGCTGGAACCAGGAGGACGAGACGGTCTACGACTTTGCCGTCTTCCTGCAGCAGCCGGTCAAGCAGCTGCGTGACTTCGAGAAGCCCCTGAGGAAATAGTTCGTCTCGTTACGGGGTGCAGCAACGCAGTCGGGGGTGGTTGCGCCCGAACCCCTCCAGGAGGCAACGCCTCCCGGTGGAATTCGGGGCAACACCCCGATGGTGCGGGTCGCTACAGCGGGGGTCGGTACCAACTCGGCCGGCGCTTTTCCCGAAACGCTGTGGTGCCCTCATGCCCCTCCGAGGAGAAGCGCTGCGTCCAGCTCTCATGCGCCAACATGAGTCATCTGGCGCTCGTCCAGCAGCAGCCCGTTGGCGCCCAGGAAGCTGCGCTTGGTCATCGCGATCGCGCCCGGCCCGCTGAGGAAGATCGCGTCCAGCACGCCGGCCAGCTTTGCTCTCCAGCGCGTCGGCCGGCACCAACCTCGTGCACCAGGCCAATGCGCTAGCGCCTCCTCGGCGCTCGAAGCGCTCGCCGGTCAGCGCGTAGCGACGGGTATGCCGCAGCCCCATCGCGTTCACCATGTGGGTGGAGATCGGCGTCGGCGCGACGCCCACCCGCACCTCGGTCAGGCCGAACAGCGCATCGGGCGTGGCGAACGCGACATCGACGCAGCACACCATGCCGCAGCCGCCGCCGAAGCAGGCGCCGTGCACCAGCGCGATGGTCGGCTTGGGGAACTCGTTCAGCAGCTGCATGGCGCGCGTGGTCGCCATCGAGGCGGCGAAATTCTGCTCCGGGCGCATAGTTGGCGGCTCGGCCCAGCCAGTTGATGTCGGCGCCCGCCTGGAAATGCTTGCCGGCGCCGCGGATCACCAGGCAGCGCACCGCCGGGTCCGGCGCCAGTTGCTCGCAGGCCCGCGATCAGTTCGCGCCAGCAGGTCCTCGTTGTAGGCGTTGCCGACCTCCGGCCGGTTCAGCGTGACGGTGGCGACGCCTCGCGCGTCGACGTCCAGACAGGACGAGGCCCTTACTTTGCGTCGCTGGCTCATGACGACCACCTTGGCTGGATCGGTATTGGCGCCGCATACCAGGACGCCGACCCGAGCATCGTCCGGAGGAGTGAACCGGCCGGACAGCAGCGCGGCCAGCGCGGTGGCGCCGCCCGGTTCGGCGATCAGGCGGAACCTGTCCCACAGCAGGCGCTGGGCTTCGCAGGATTGCTGGCGTCCGGCACCAGCATCGCTGGCGGCGACATAGCGCTGGGCCATCGGAAACATCAGGCCGCCGACCTGGCGCGCACCCAGGCTGTCGGCAGCAAGCCCGCCGACCGGCGCGTCAACCGCCTGCACCGGCGCCGCAGCGCATTGTGCAAGGCCGGACAGCCTTCCGGCTCGACGCTGACCACCGCGGCGCTGCCGGCGTACCACGCGGCGATACCACCGATCAGCCCGCCACCGCCGGTTGCCACAAGAACATGGGTCAGGTCGGGCGCATCCTGCTCGAACTCCCGCCCCACAGTGCCCTGGCCCGCCAGCACGTCCGCGTGATCATAGGCGTGGACTTCCAGCGCGTCGGTCTCCGCCCTGGCGCAGGCGCGACGCGGCGAGAGCCTCGGCATAGGTCTCGCCGATCTGGGTCACCCGCGCGCCGTAGCTGGCGATCCGGACCACTTTGGCCGCCGGCGTCAGCGTCAGGCACGAAGATTTCGGCCGGAACCCCCAACACGCGAGCGGCATAGGCGACCGCCGCGCCATGATTACCGCCCGACGCGGCCACCACGCCAGCGGCGGGAATCGCGCCGGATAGCAGCCGGTTGAACGCCCCACGCGGCTTGAAGCTGCCGGCGTGCTGCAGCAATTCCAGCTTGAGTGTAACCGGATAGGCCAGGCCCAGCGCTGCGCCGTCGTCCTGTAGCAGCGGCGTGTGACGGACATACGGGGCGATGCGCGCCGCCGCAGCGGTAATTTCAATGCGAGAGATCATGCGGCCGACGCTGACATGCACCGGGTTGCCAGGCAAGATTTGGCTGAATGGCGCTGCCTGTGTGTCGGCGCTTCCTTTGCGACACGGATAGGCCCAGATTGCCATCCTATGGACGGTCGGAGACAGGTCTATGGAAGCTGTGCCGCCCGGCATGGCGAAGCTGTGCTCGTGACCGGCGAGGCCGGTTCGGGAAAGTCCGACCTTGTCCTCCGGTTGCTGGCGCGGGGATTCGAGCTCGTGGCCGACGATCGGGTCGAAATCGAGGATGGGATTGCCAGTGCCCCGGCCGCTCTCGCAGGTTTGCTGGAGGTACGGGGGGTCGGGATCGTCCGCCTGCCTTATCTTGCCTGCGCACCGGTCCGACTTGTTGTCACCTTGTCCCCTAGCCTCAACCGGTTGCCGATGCCCGAGCGTGCTCCTGAACTGAATGTGCCGTTGGTTCGTGTGGAGGCACTGGCTGCGTCGGCGCCCGAGCGGGTAATTCTGGCGCTCGACTGCGCCCTCGGCCGAGTTGCCCAGGTCGCCGGAGCGTTTGCCGCATGATCCGCACTGTGCGCCGGTTGAGCGCAGGCCTGACCGAGCGCGGGAAGCTCAGGCCATGACCGCGCGCCCGCCGGGCGGGCTTCCCATCGTCCTTGTGACCGGGCTGTCAGGTGGCGGCAAGGCGTCGATCCTGCGCGCTCTGGAGGACGTCGGCTATGAGGCGGTGGACAATCCCGCCGCTGCCGATGCTGGAGGAGATGGTCACGCCGCAGCGAGCGCAAACTGGCGATCGGCGTGGATGCCCGCACCCGCGGCTTCGACGCCAGCATGGTGCTGCAGGCACTGGACCGGCTGCGCGCCAATCCGGCGCTGCGACCGGAGCTGGTCTATGCCTGGGCCGATGAAACCACCCTGCTGCGCCGCTATACCGAAAGCCGCCGCCGGCATCCGCTGGCACCGGAGGGACGGGTTTCCGACGGCATCGCTCGCAGAACAGGCGGTTACGGCGGGTTTGCGGGACGGCGCCGACCTGGTGGTGGATACGTCGGAGCTGCCGCTGGCGGCGCTGCGGCGGCTGATCGAGCGGCATTTCGGGGCTGAAGGCGAGCGACGTCGGAATACCGGATGGTGGTCTCGCTGACCTCCTTCGCCTATCCGCGCGGCCTACCGCGGGAAGCAGATCTGGTATTCGATGGGCGCTTTTTGCGAAACCCGCATTACGACCCCATATTACAGCCGCGTACGGGGCTGGATCCTGAGGTCGGCGCGTACATTGAGGCCGACCCTGATTTCCAGGCGTTTTTCGGCAAGGTGACGGATCTGGTTGACCTGCTCTTGCCGAGGTTCGCACAAGAGGGCAAGAAATACGTGACGATCGCGTTTGGGTGCACGGGCGGGCGCCACCGTTCTGTGTACCTGGTGGAGGCATTGGCTGCCCATCTTGGGTCCCGGCTCGCGGCAAACGCCGCCGGCGGTGAGACGGGTCCCGGCTGGCGATTGCATGTGGCCCATCGTGAGCTGGCGCGCGAGGGACACGAAGCCGCCTATCTGACGGAGCGCCCGGTGCCGCGCCGGGATGGAAGCGACCATGGCGAGACCCCGCGGTCCTCGTCGGTTCAGGCACAGGAGGCCTGACTGCACCATGAGCGGCCATAAAGACAGCGGGCTTCGCCTTGGCGGAGCCGGTAGGGAAGCTTTCCACATTCCATGATCGGCATGGTTCTGGTGACCCACGGCCGATTGGCCGAGGAGCTACGCTCTGCGATGGAACACGTCGTAGGGGCGCAACGGAATGTTGACACGGTCTGCATCGGGCCCGACGACGACATGGAGGATCGTCGGGCTGACATCGAAGCCTGTATTCATCGCTGCGACACGGGTGATGGTGTGGTCCTGCTCACCGACATGTTCGGCGGCACGCCGTCCAACCTGGCCATTTCAATGATGGAGCGAAAAGGCGTGGAGGTGATCGCCGGGGTCAATCTGCCGATGCTCGTGAAGCTGGCAAAAGTGCGATCCAAGCAACCGCTGGTGGACGCTGTGAACTGCGCCGAGGAGGCGGGCCGAAAATACATCGCCGCCGCCTCACATGTGTTGCATGGCTGCCGGGTCAGCGGCTCCGGTGGCACCTGCAAGTGAGCTTGGGTCGGTGAGCTTCGGTCCGCAGCCGACTGATTGGGTGTGATGGACCAGGGGGACGATCCTGGCGCCGCCAACACACCTGCCCCCGGCAGCGCACCCGTCCTGACCCGTCAGGTCGCCATCGTCAACAAACGAGGCCTGCACGCCAGGGCCGCCGCCAAATTCGTCACCCTTGCCGAACGATTCGGCGCCTCGGTCGAGGTGCTGCGCGACGGGCAAAGCGTATCGGCCCGATCCATCATGGGGCTGATGATGCTGGGCGCCGGGCGTGGCGCGGTGCTGGAACTGCAGGCTGAGGGCTGGGATGCCAAGGAAGCGCTTGACGCGCTCGCCGCCCTGGTCGAGGCCGGCTTCGATGAACAACAGGACTGATTCGCCCCCACCGCCGCAGCATCGTCGTCTCGCAAGGTCCTCCCAGTCCGGAGAGGAGCGACCCGAACGTGTCTTCACGGGGATCCCAGTCGCCGCGGGCGTGGCGATCGGTCCCGTGTTCAGTGCCTCGGAACCAATTCCGGAAATTTCCCGGCAGAAGATCCAGGCGGCTGACATCGCGGCGGAGGGCGCGCGATTGGAAAGCGCCATCGCGCAGTCGCGCAAACAATTGGCGAAACTCCGTGTACGGCTATCCGTGTTGCCGGAGGAGAGCCAAGCGGAAATCGCACCGCTGATCGACGCCTATATCCGGATGCTCGGCCCCTCCCGCCTGGTTCGCGGGGCCCGCAGTCGGGTCGAAGAAACGCTGCTATCCGCCGAGAGCGCCGTTGTTGCCGAATCCGAGGCCATCGCCGTGGCCATTCTGGATCAGGCGGAGCCCGGCCTGTCGGCCGAGGACAAGGCCAGCCTGCATCGCCGCGCCGAGGAGATTCGCGAGATCGCCCGCCGGCTGGTCCGCAATCTGACGCATGCGCCATTCCGCAGCTTTGCAGCGCTGCCATCAGGTGCGGTGCTGGTCTGCGAATCGCTGCGACCGGCCGACGCGGCGCTGCTGGACCCGGCGCGACTCGCCGGCGTGGCGACCGAGGAAGGGGGCGCGGACGGGCATACGGCGGTGATGTTGCGCGCGCTCGGAGTGCCGGCCGTGCTTGGGGCGTCAGGGCTGGCACATGCCATTCGCGCTGGGGACATTGCTGTGGTGGAGGGGACAACCGGCATGGTTGTGCTCAATCCTTCACCAAGCCGACTAGCGGCCGCGCGGCGCGCCGTGACCGCCTTCGCGCGCGAGCGGCAGCGCTATGGCCGGCTGCGCCGCCTGCCGGCCGAGACGATGGACGGAGAGCCGGTCGAACTGCAGGCGAATCTGGAGTTGCCTCTGGAATTGCCGCAGATCGCGCAATCAGGGGCAGTGGGAATCGGGCTCCTGCGCACCGAATTCCTGTTCATGAATCGGGAAACCATGCCCGATGAGGACGCGCAGGCCGAAAGCTACCGCTCCATCATTGAGGCGATGAACGGTGATCCGGTGGCGATTCGGGTTTTGGACTGGGGCGGGGAGAAGGATATCGAGGCCTTGTCCGGCGCTGGGATCGTGCCTGAGATCTCAGGCACCAATCCGGCCCTAGGCATGCGCGGCGTTCGCCTGCTGCTGCGCCAACCGGAACTGCTGGAGACGCAGTTTGCCGCCATCCTGCGGGCCTCGACGGCGGGACCAGTGCGGGTCATGCTGCCGATGGTCACAACGGTAGGTGAGGTTCGCAGCGCCCGCGAGATCTATGAGCGGGTGGCCCGACGCCTGCGCCGTCGGAACGAGCGCATTCCAGAAAAATTGCCGCCGCTGGGCATTATGATCG
Organism: uncultured Alphaproteobacteria bacterium; assembly: GCA_963789495.1. Taxonomy (GTDB): domain Bacteria; phylum Pseudomonadota; class Alphaproteobacteria; order Acetobacterales; family Acetobacteraceae; genus CAWBLP01. The sequence goes on along the minus strand of CAWBLP010000034.1, from coordinate 1,907 downwards.
AGACCCCGGGCGCGGCTCTTTCGGCGGACGCGTTGGCGCTCGAGGCCGACTTTTTTGCCATCGGCACCAATGACCTGACGGCGTACACCCTTGCAGTCGACCGGGGCGAAGCCGAGGTGGCCGGGCTATACGATCCGATTCATCCCGCTGTGCTGCGCCTGGTGCAGTTTGCTACCGAAGCGGCACTGCGCATGCGCATGCCGGTCTCGGTCTGCGGCGAGATGGCTGCCAATCCCCGCCTGATCCCTTTGCTGCTCGGATTAGGGCTGCGCAGCTTCAGCATGAACGCCGCTGCCGTACCGCGGGTCAAGCAGGCGATTCGCGCCGTGGACATCGACGCCTGCGCGCGCTTCGCCCGCAGCGTGATGGAACACTCCGATCCATCTCGGATCGAGGAGCTAGTGGCAGGTTTCGGCCGGCCCGCTCAATAGGAACCGACAGGCGCGGCAGGATCAGGCCCATCGCAATCAGATGTCTGCAGTCGCCGGGCCGGCCGTCTGCATTCCATCGGACAGGGCATATCTTGAGGGCCCTGCACCGAGAGCGCCACACCAAGGCAGCGCCGTCCCACTGTCGCTAGCGCGTCAATCTGTCCGGTTTTGGTAGCGCGTGATCTGTCCGCTTCGTTCCTGCTCTGTGCCGGGGCATGCCCCGGCACAGAGCAGCCGCACTGGAAGCGTGTCATGCGGCCATATGCTCCTGTTGGAAAAGGCGCCCCTCGGCGTCGTAATCCGCCAGCCGGTGCGGCCCCCACAACACCGCCAGCCGCCCATCCGGATATTCGTGCACGCGCACGGTGGCTCTGACGAAGTGCGGCCGCAGCCGCGACGGCGGCAGTTGCAGGGTGAGGCGGCGCCACTTCACCGTGTTGTCATGACCCACTCGGCGGTCCTCCTGGATGCACAGAATCTCCCGCCAGGCACCGTTCGGATCCACCACGAAGGCCGATCCCGCCTGCTCGGCCGGCACCGCAAAGCGCGCGTTGTGCTCGGCGACGTAGACCTCCCGCAGCCATCGGTTCGCCGCCTCCGGTGTGCTGATCCCGGCCAGCGCCAGCTCCTTCGGCAGCCGGTCCTGCAACGTGCCGAACAGGCGCTCCGACCGCCCGCGGGCCTGCGGCGAGTAGGCCGCAATGTGCTCGATGCCGAGCTGCTTCAGCGCCCGGCCGAACTGTGTCAGCACTGTCTTCGAGACACGACCGCCGGCCTCGGGCGTCTCGAAGTAGTGGCTGCCACGGTCGGTGTAGAGCGAGCAGAACAGGCCGTGCCGTTCAATCACCTCCCGTACGCCACGCAGGCTTGAGGCGGTGCCCTCCTGCTCCACCAGGAACAGCGAGTAGACCGCACTCGTCGCGTCATCCATCGTCGCCACCAGGTCGTATTTGCGTTCGTCGCCAGGCAGCCAGGCATGGGTCGACGCATCCTGATGCAGCATCATGCCCACCAACGGCCGGCGCGGCCGCTTCTTGCGATGCGCCGAGCGCGACCGCGCCGGGGTCACCAGCCCGGCCCGTTGCAGGTGCAGCTTGGTCACCGTGTAGCCCAGCGTGTAGTTGTGCCGCTTGCCCAACTGCTCATGGAAATGCTTCACCGTGAAGCCGCGGTAGAGATCGCGATACAGGCCCAGCATCCGCTCGATCTCCGCCTTCGGCGCCTGCCGCAGCGAGGGGCGGAGGCGACGGTCGCTCAATCCCGCAACTCCTTCTTCCCGGTAGCGGTCGCGCCAGCGGCGGAACGTCCGCTCGCTGACCCCGAGCAACTCCGCCGCCTCCAGCTGGCTCAGCTCAGACCGTTCGGTCCGACCCAGCACGTCCTGAAAACGCATCCGACGAACCCCCTCGTGAATGCGTGCCCGATCCATCGCCGCCCCCCGTTCCAGCGAGCCAGTGGACCGGACTGCGCGTTGAA
>CAWBLP010000033.1:0-306496 GCA_963789495.1 uncultured Alphaproteobacteria bacterium | reverse complement strand
GACCATTCGCCTGATGCGGCGGCTTATGGGTGCGTGCTCATTCCGAGTGGGATCGAGGTACCGCAGGTGCAGCACGGCTATCCCGTGGTGGACGCTATGCTGCCAAACGGCGACCAAGTATACGGCTTTACATGGCTCGGAATGCTCACATCCAACAACGTCGGCCACCGCTGACCATCACCATGCACAACGCCAGCGCCGAGCACTCGCTCACGACGACGTCGTCGAAATCCGCGATCTGGACAAGACGATGTCACTAACTCGCGCTGGTGTGGTGCGCCATCTCACGGCATGAACCAACTTTGTGTCTTGTGCTGGTGCATTGATGCCAGACCTAACGGCTACCGCGCCGCCATGTTGGCGACCCGACATCGAGCGGAACCACGCAACTGACCCCCATGCGGGTTAGACTAATACTCAGATTTCCGACATCCAGCCACTGGTACGCGCACGCACGCGAGAACAACCACAATCTACGGCAATGCATGTCTGCGTTGCGCTTTGTGTTGTTGGCGTTCGCACCGCATGCAGCACGCGGCGGAACTACATTCCGCCCTGCGTGCCGACCGCATCGGCATAACTGGCGCCGGCTGACCGCGACCCTGCGCGCTACCCATGCCGCGCTGATCCTGGCCTTATCCTGGCCGGCGTGTGCCGATCCTGGCCTGATCCTCGCCTGATCCTCCGCACCAGCCGCGCCACCAGCAGCCGCCAGCGCCTTTTGCCGGCCATCGGGAGCGGCCAGCCGATTGACGCCACCACCGGCCAGCACAGGCCGCGCGTGCGCATCGCCGTCGCCGGCCTGATCCTGGCCTGATCCTGCCTGCGCTGCCTGCTGACCAATTCTGCGCGTGCTCGCCAGCATGAGTCCTCTTGGCTCGTGCATTCGCTTGCATACGCGGCATAGGACCGACATTGCGCGACATGCCCGCGGCATCTGTCGCGTGGCTGTAGCTGGGGAGTGCTTCATGCCGCCATCCACCACTGCCGAACATCCCGCACATGACGGCCCGCGCGCTGTGCGCAGAGGCCGCATTCCGGCAACCGAACGCGGTCCTGGCGTCGGCCAATTCGATCAGCGCGACCGGTTGGTTCGCAGTCCGCAAATGCCTTGCGCAAGGAACTACTACGCCGTTCGCGTGGCCCGCAGACGACGCAATCATCGAAACCGTAGGTCGTTGTCTACATGAATCTGCTGAAGCAAGCCAGCTACGTTCAGTACGCGGGCACTGCGGACAACTCACCATCTGCGCACCTGCTGCGCATGGTTATCGCGCTGGCCAGTGCCATGAACGCACTCGGCTACACGCACAATCAACCTGCGCTGCCGCCAAGCGAGTGGCCGCACTCTCATCAATTACCCACGGAAGGAGAATAACTATGGTCCGCCGCATCAAAGCCTTCATTCACGACGCACCGGAAATGCTGCCCGGCACTGAGCCGGACGGCCGCGAACTGGTCAGTGTGTTGGACGGTATCAACTACATTCTGGTCAGCAGCGCAGATGGAAAGACCCGCCTGTACCGGCTGCAACCTGGCACGATGCAGAACAACACCAGGGACGCCAACGCGGAGCTACGAGGAACCCGCCGGCAGCGGTGCGGAAAGTTGGGTTGGCAAGCGGCGAACTGGCTATCGTATCAACACAGATCAGGCCGAGGGCTGGAATGTGGTGTTGCAGCGGCTCGACAAGATCGAGCGTGCGCTGCAAATCCTGATCGGAGCCGAACGACAATCCCGATGACAATCCTGACGGCGATCCCGGTGGCGATCCCGGTGGCGACGTCGGATTTCCAAGCCACGACGCAGGATCGCATCATGCGTCGCCGTCGCCGCACGCGGGATGCAATCCACCACCGCCGCGACGACGAAATCCGTGCCATCAACGCAACCAATCGGAAGCACTATGCCGCGCGGACCTGAGTCGGACGTGCACCGTGCGCTTGCCGAATTTGGTGAGCGTATGCACGCGCGCCATGTCGAAATGATGTCGCGGCTGGCAAACATCGAGGAGTTGTTGGCCATCCTGGCGAAACCGTATTTCCCGCAGGACAGACCCAACGAACGCGAGTTTACAGGCAGGAACAAGCACAGTGAACACTGAACAGCAGGCACAATCGGAGCTACGCAAGACGTTGCCCGGCTTCAACGCGCTGGACTACGCCGATCAGCAAAGCCTGGTTGCCACTCGCATCGCCGAATGGCAGGCACAAGGCAGGATCACTACCGGCGCGAGTGGTGAGCTTCTACTACGCGAGCGGGAAATCGTCAGCCAACCTCTGGTACATCAGGTACCCGCCGCCGATACACCCATGCATGAACTGCGCAGCCGATTGCAGCGCGAGCAACAACGGCTGAAAACAGCAATCCAGCACAGCGCCGAAGCGAATGTCCTTTTCGAACGCAGCACCGAACGGCTTGCAGCAACGCAAGCAGACCTGCGGAAATACGATAAGCTGGACGCTGAAGTGGAAGAACACGAACTGCGCAGCCTGCGCGACAACGACGATGCCGGATTGCCGTATAACCTGAAGCGACAACTCGACGCGCGCAGTCAGATACGCGAACGCGCGGAACGCGCCAGCGCTGCACATAACCGCGTCGAAGCAGAGCGGCACACTGCGCAGACCGAACTCACCAGCGCCAAACAGGCTGTGCACGCCGCAGCGCAGGCAGTGGCAATCGCCGAGGCGCGTCGCTTCCTGCCGGCCATCGCGGCCTGCATGCAGGAACTTGCTACGTACCGCACCATCATCGCCAGCCTTCAACTGCCGCTGAACATGCCTCCCGACATTGTTGCAGCGATCAGCAAGCAGCCCGACTTGGTCCGCGCAAGCTGAAATGGTGAAGCGCTGGACTGCATGGCGGCGCTGCGCAGTGACGCCGAGGCGTCCTTTGATTGGAGCGACAATGAGCGCTCCCGTTATTAACCAGACGGGCCTGGTAAACCTGCATGAGCCATTGTTGCTCCCGTTATACCAGACGGGCCTGGTCTTGCCGCCAGACTGGTACTTAGTGGAGGACACTTGTACTTACTATTTACAACCCATGGATCAGGACTGGTTACACGAACTACGACTGCAAAAGGATTGTTGTTGTGAGCATGACCAGCTACCAGCCTGAACCGCGACGGACACTAGGTCCTGTGGACAAACTTGCCCTGGCGTCCGCGCGGTCGGCACAGCCGGGGTGGTATGAGGCCCACGTGGCCATCGGGGTGACGAGCTGACCGACTGACCTGACCGGCAGCAAAGAATCAAAGAGTGCCGCGGCGGATTCCGAAAAAAATCGTCGCTCCCGCGCTGGGATTCGTTTCGTGTCTTTTTTGCATCAAGGGATTCCATCGACCGACCCACGGTCAATCTTGACCGGCCTCATTGGTAAACTCGAGGCCGACTGTGATCCGCGGACTGATGACCGACGAAGAGTGGGCAATCTTCGCCCCTCTGCTGACGATGCCGTCCCTGCGTGGCGGGCGTCCACCCAAGAATCATCGCCATAGATTGGACGGCATACTCTGGCTCTGCCGGACCGGAGCGCCGTGGCGCGACTTGCCGGCGGCGTTCGGCAAATGGAACTCCGTGTGGAAGCAATTCCGTCGCTGGTGCGAGGCTGGCGTCTGGGACCTGCTGCTTCAGGCGCTGGCTGACAGCGGCTGCACACTGGACATGTTGCAGATGATCGACAGCACCATCGTCCGAGCGCATCGTTGCGCTGCGGGCAAACAGAGTGAGAAGCAGAAGCAGGCACTCGGCCGTTCGCGCGGCGGGTTCAGCACCAAAATCCATTTGCGTTGCAACGCCGCAGGTCTCCCCATCGGGGTTGTACTCAGCGAGGGCGAGGCCCATGACGTGACCGCGTATGACGGGTTGATGCAGCAACGCGACAGCGATCCCGGCGCCATGTTGGCGGACAAGGGCTACGACAGCGATGCCATCCGCCATGACCTGCAGGATAGCGGCGCGACGCCCGAGATCCCGACCAAGCGCAACCGCAAGGTACAGGTACTCAGTCAGCAAACCACTCTATGCACTGCGCTCACGGATTGAGTGCTTCATCGGGCATCTCAAGGAGCAACGGCGTATCGCCACCCGATATGATACTAACCAGACGCACAAATAGGTATCTTCCCGTATGGGAATTGGTTATGCTGTCGTCATGCCGTCGGACCATGATTTCCGCAAACTCCCGTCCTCAACCCAGGCCGAACTGCGACGTGTCGCGGTAAACATGGTGCTCTCCGGGACAAACCGGATCGATGTGGCCAGGGCGATCGGGGTCAATCGACGCTTCGTTGGGGAATGGGTTCGTGCCTTTGAGGCCACGGGAGAAGCGGCGTTGGCCGGTGGGCGGCGCGGCCGACGGCCAGGTGAGCAAAAAGCCCTCAACCGGCGCCAGGAAGCGACGATCCGTCGGCTGATCGTCGGGCGATGCCCCGATCAATTGAAACTCCCCTTCGCACTATGGACCCGCGAAGCGGTTGGCCAGCTGATCGAGCGTAAAGCCGGTATCCGCCTGTCCCCGACGGCCATCGGTACTCATCTTTCGGCCTGGAATCTGACCCCACAAAGGCCGATCCGGCGGGCGATGGAAAGGAGCGAGGCGGCGATCCAGACATGGATGAAACGCGAATACCCGGCGATCGCGAGACGAGCCCGAAAGGAAAAAGCTGAGATCCATTGGTCGGACGAAACTGGCATCTCGAACCAGGCCAATTACGGCCGGAGCTTCGCGCCGGCGGGCAAGACACCGGTGATACCGCGTCCGGCCACGCGATTTACCCAATCGATGATCTCCAGCGTGACCAACCAGGGCAAGTTGCGCTTCATGATCTATGATGGCGCACTGAATGCAGCGATTTTTCTGAAATTCCTGCGCCGGTTGATCAAAGACACGGACCGGAAACTGTTCGTGATCGTCGACAATCTACGTGTGCATCGGGCCAGGACCGTGGCGGCGTGGGTCGAAGAGAACAAGGATCGAATTAAACTTTTCTACCTGCCGCCGTACGCGCCGGAGCGGAACCCAGACGAATACGTCAACAACGACGTCAAACAAGGCATGGCACGGCGTGGCACGCCAATGAACAAGGCCGCGATGAGGGCTGGGCTGACAGCCCATATGCGCGGGCTACAGGGCAGGCGACATAAGGTGCGCGCATTCTTCCAGGCACCCGATGTCCGCTATGCCGCGTAAGCGCATCCGTGATACATATTTGGCCGACTGGTTAGTAAGCTCGCCATCATGTCTAAATCGTCTCGCGTCGGATGCATCCAAATCTGGATGAGGTCTTGTCCACAGGGCCTAGTGTCCTGAGTTCCTAAATCCGTCGCATCAGCGATTTGAAAACTGCACTGCGGTCGATTTGGCGTGACTTGCGAGGCTCTGTCGTCTTGGAGACGGAGAGCAGGCATGGCGGGACGCAGGCTGGAAGCGCTGAATGTAACGGATGCGGAGAGATCTGAGCTGATGGCGCTGGCCGCCCGGCCCAAGACCTCGCAGGCTCTTGCGGCTCGTGCCCGCATCGTTCTGGCCTGCGCCGAGGGTCTGGAAAACCAGGCGGTTGGTCAGCAGCTTGGGGCGCATCCACAAACCGTCGGCAAATGGCGCCGCCGGTTTCTGGCGCAGCGGGTCGAGGGTTTGCGCGACGAGCCGCGGCCCGGAGCGCCGCGCACGATCGAGGATAAACGGATCGAAGCGGTGATCACCCGCACGCTGGAGAGTAAGCCCGAGGCGGCGACCCACTGGAGTTCGCGTGGCATGGCGCGAGACACCGGCTTGTCGGTCAGCACGGTGCAGCGGATTTGGCGCGCCTTCGGGCTGAAGCCGCATCGGCAGGAGACATTCAAGCTCTCCACTGATCCCGACTTCGTGGCCAAGGTGCGCGATGTGGTGGGGTTGTATGTTTCCCCTCCCGAGCATGCCGTGGTGCTCTGCGTTGACGAAAAGTCGCAGATCCAGGCGCTGGACCGCAGCCAGACCGTGTTTCCGATGCGACCTGGTCAGCCTGAGCGGCGCAGTCACGATTACGTCCGGCACGGTACGACCTCGCTGTTCGCGGCACTTGACGTCGCTACCGGAGCAATCATCGGCAAATGCTATCCGCGCCACCGCGCGACCGAGTTCCGTCAATTCCTGGACGAGATCGAGGCTGCGGTACCGACCGGGCTGGATGTGCATCTGGTCTGGGACAACTACGCGACGCACAAGACCGCGCTGATCCGCGACTGGCTGGCAAAGCGCCCGCGCTGGCATGTCCACCTGACCCCGACAAGCAGCTCCTGGCTGAACCAGGTCGAGCGCTTTTTCGCACTGCTGACCGACCGGAAGATCAGGCGCGGCGTGCATCGCAGCGTCGATGAGCTGGAAGCTGCGATCAACGCCTTTCTCGATCACCACAATGCCAACCCAAAGCCATTCCGGTGGGTCAAATCCGCCGACGACATCCTCGACGCCATAGAACGATTTTGCACCTACAACACTTCAACGACATGATGCGGTGGTCTTATGGTTCAGGACACTAGCGCCGCAATGGCAGCCGACGGTGCCGACCGATTGCTACCATCGTGCACGCCGCTTTTGGCGCGAACTCAACACAACAGACGCACAGTTCAAGATTGAGCTCGACAGCATTCTCGCGCCCGTTGCCGAGCGGTACAAAACGGCACGCAATCCGCGTCGGGAACAGTTGCTAGGCTTCCGCCGTGAATGGGAACAACTGCCGTCGTTCGGCCGGCTGGGCATCAAATCGAAGGCAACGCGACACGCCGACAACTGTCCATTGCCGAAGCGCGGCATATCGTGCGGCGACATGAAGTATAGCCGCTGGACCGAAGGACCGAAGGAAATCACCTTCGGTGTGGAGTTGTTTACGTTCACTGCCGATAAAAAGCGCTGGACCATGATTGCCGAATGCCTCGCAACATTCAGTCTGCATGCCATCGCACGGCGGATTGAGCGGGGTCGGGACACATCGTACCAAGCAATCATTGCGGACCTGACTACGCTGGTCGCAGCCTACGACTACATCATGGCAGCACCATACCCTGCCATGACATTCGAGGTGCCGACTGCCGATGGTGGCCGCTGGATAGGCGAATGCGTGAGCGCCGACTTTGTCGACGGCAGACCGCAGCGGAAGGTCATGGCCGTGCGCACCTATCTCGGGCCGGACCACTAGCGGAGGCGCCATCCGCCAAACAACGAGAGCAGACCTACAGGAAATGAGCGTCAACTACAACTACCCAGAAACCCACCCATATGAGGATTGCCGGACATGGCCCAAGTAATCGAGGAGTTCCTGGTCGCGCTCGGTTTCAAAATCGACGACGGCCAGCGGCGCCGATTTGAAGATGCGCTGAACACGGCCAATACCAAAGTCACCACTTACGGCCAGAAACTCACCGGCATATTCAGCCAGTTTGAAAAGCTGGCGACAGTCGCCACCGGTGCTGCGGTGTCTATGGTTGCCGCGTTGTCGCGGATTGAAACTGCACTTGCGCGAGTACTTTACTCATCGCAACGCGCTGGTGCATCCAGCACCCACTACCAAGCACTGGGCGACGCATTCAAGCTGATTACCGGCTCTGCCAGCGAAGCCGAGTCCGCACCGTCCAGCCTCATGGAAACCAAGTTCCGTGCACCGGGGCACACTCTGGGAGTTTGCCAAGACCATAATGCCGAGCGACGACACGGTGGAGAAGATACGCAAGCTGGGCCAGCATTGGCACCAGCTTGTTGTACAAGGTCCTGGCGGCGAGGGACAAGCCATACAGGAAGCGGCACTGCTGAACCTGTCACGCATACAAATGCTGGCGGCTGCCAGTCCCGACACATGGAAAGCCTACGACGAGAGTGTTGCACGCATGCGCCGCGAAGGCGGCGTTATCAACGAGGAACTGGTACGCAACACCGAGCGCGCGAAGAACCGGCTGGAACAACACTACAGAAACTTCAACACCTTCCTGTTTGACGAGTTCGGTCCGCGCTACGAGCAAGCGCTAGAAGTCATCAACACCGCGCTCGACAAGTACATGCCGGACTTCGAGAAACGTTTGCACAAGATGCGCGAAGACTACGAAGCGGTGTTCTCCGGCAAGCTGCCGCCCAACGCGATGCATGATCCGACCCAGGCGGCAACTGACGTCGGCGTACCTGTTGCTGCGGCTGGCGGCTTGGGTCTGTTCGCGTGGCTGGCAACACGGCTGCGCAACTGGGTCGCCAAACCCATCACCAACGCGCTCGCCGAGGTGGCCAAACAGGCAGCCCCAGCGGCGACAGGAGAGGCCGCTGCCGCTGCTGCCGGCACTGCGGCACAGGCCGGCACCCAGGCCGCCACACAGGCCGCCAGGGGCGGCTTGCTTGCCCGCGTGCTGGGCATGCTGAGCGGCGTGGGACCGGCCGCCATCATCAACATGCTGATCCCCAACACCAGCATCGCCAGCGACGAACAGGAACGCGCGATCATCAAGCAGGGCATTCACGGCACAGCCACTGCGCCAGCGGACAAGCCACCAGCAAGAGCGAAACGCAAAGCCTGTGGGAACGCTACCTCGGCACCAACAGCCCGGTCATGCGCTGGTTTCATAGTTGGTCCAGCGGCAGCCCGACGGTGCAAAAACAATCATTTCTGGAAACCCCGCTTGGCGCGCAGATTGTTAACGCTGCCTACATGGGCCGGAACGCAAGCAACCTCATACACCTTGCGTCCTACCGGCCGCTGAACACCGGGAATGTACCGGATCAAGGTTACCTCAGTTTTCTTGAACGTATTCGCAACCTGCCGCAAGGCTTGCTGGCGCGAGTGATTGCAGCCGAAAGCGGCGGCAATCCCAATGCGGTTTCCAGCGCCGGCGCAATGGGCATGATGCAGTTGATGCCGGGCACGGCGAGACGCTTTGGCGTCGCCAACCCATTTGACGCGCGCGAGAATGAACGCGGTGGCGCGGATTACCTCGCCCGCTTGCTCAACATGTTTCACGGCAACGTTGCGCAAGCATTGGCAGGCTACAACGCAGGCGAGGGCACAGTGGCCAACGCGCTGCGGCGCTACGGCGAGAGGTGGTTTAGCCGCATGCCTGCCGAGACTCAGAACTATGTCAATCGCATCATGCGCGGCTACAACCATTACGGCGCATCGCCTGGTGGCCAAGTGATCAACAACAACAATCAGAGCGTCGGGCCGACCACTGTCACCATATCAGGCGTATCCGATCCGCAGCGCGCGGCAAGGCTGGTCAGCGAAAAGCTGGACCGCACGCAGGCCAACGCGCAACGCTACATGCGCGGAACATATCGTCGACCAGGACAAACCGCCTCGTGATAACCCGTGCAGAAACCCCGATGTACGTTGAACAACCACGCCTAACCGATTGTTGTAGCGAGGATTGTTGTTGTGAGCTATACCACCCGCCAACCCCCGCGCGCGCCAATGGCTGCGCAAGATCAGCCTATCGTCTCACCGGGTGGCGGGCCAACAGGCATCGAATTGTCCAACCTACATGTACAGTTCCGCACCACGGCGGCGATCAGCGCACTGTCACCAGCCACGCTTGCACGTTCGAATTTACAACCTTTCGGACAACACTGCCAACATGTTGCTTGACCACGACGTGACGCCGATAGCGCCGGGCGTACAGCAGGAGAGCGCCGGGCTGTACATGCCGGTCGCGCCATATGGATACAACGCCGGAGAACCATTACCAACGTTGCCGTGCGCCGAACGCTAACGTCAAGACCATCCATCGTGACTTTGCAAGCTGGTTACGAAGGCAACTACGGCGTGGTGTTCCGGGGGGAACTTATCCAATCCACCTCAGGCAAGGACAGTGCGACAGACAGTTATGTGGAGCTGTTCGCGGCTGACGGCGATTGGGGACATATATGGGCGAAAGTCAACACGTCACTGGCCGCCGGCTGGCAACCTACGATGTCATCCACGAACTGCGCAACGCTTATGCGCCCTACGGCACCACCATAAAGGACCTACCCGACAGCGTGCCGCAGACGCGAGCACCGCGCGGCAAGTCCTGTTCGGCCATGCGCAGCGAATACATCCATGCCATGCGTTTCCGGTTCGGGCTGGACGCCTACACGCGGTTCAGACACGATACACTGGCTGCCACAGGCGGCCTATGCGCCCGGCGACGATAGTGGAAGTCAAAGCGACCACCGGCATGATTGGTATGCCAGACAGACCAACTCCGGCATCACAGTGGACATGCTGCTGAACCCGAGCGTTGGTCCCGGCACGGCCTCTGCGCATCAACAACGACAGCATTCAGCGCATGCAGTACAGCCCGATTTATGGTGCGCAGGCAGATAACCAGTTCCTCGACAACAACATCGCAAAAGACGTCAACAGCAGGCATGACGGCGACTACAAGGTGCTTGCGGTTGAACAGGTCGGCGATACGCGCGGCACCGAGTGGTACACCACGGCGATCTGCGTGGCACTCAACCCGATTGGTTTGACTGGCGGCAGTCGCGAGAAAGCAAAGGCGACTCTCGCGCCGCCAAATCACACTGCCACCGGAGACCGGACAATGAAAATGCTTCCTGCCTTCCTAGTCCTGGCACTGGCCGCTGCCGCTACGGCGTACGGCCAGACACCGCCCGCGTTCCCGCCGCCGAACTACCCCCCACTGCACTGCCGCGCTTCGACGCGCCGGTGAAGGTCAATCCGCTGGACGCCAATACCATTGCCACCGGCGGCACGGCCATCACCGCGATTGCTGCCGGCCATGCGCGGCGTGGTGGCGTCCTGGCCAGCGCCATTGCCAGCGGCTTCTGCTACTCGCTCGTGGGCGACGCAGGCACCGCCACCAGCGGCAACACCATCTGCGTGGCGTCCGGTACCATAGTCAGCCTGCCGCCCACCACTGGCGCCGTGAGCGTCAATGCGACTGAGGCCGGCAGCATTGCCGGATACGGCTACCAGTGAGCCACCAGGGGAGGCGGCGGCCAACTGGCCGGCAGACGCAGCTAGAAGCGGTGCAGCAAGACTACGCGCCCGCCTTACGGGCTTTTTTACATTGCACGACTCTGCAGGGGTTGAGCCACACCTTACATTTCCCGTGTTGTGCGACACTGGCGTTCCGGCTTTAGGAAAAAGCACGGCGTCGTGGAGCCGAGGACGCAACCGTTGTGAAATGTGCGACGAGCTACGATGTCGAAGTACGATGATTTCAGGATCGGAAATCTGAGCGTCAATAGCAAATTGCAAAATGCGGCACCACAAACCGCCGATGCTGGTGGTCTGGGGCAGATTCGATCCGTCGTTCGCTGTTGCTGGTGCGGACGCCTACAAGCGTGACCTGCCCGACGCGGACGTCCACGTTCTCGACGCCGGTCACTTCGCGCTCGATGAGAAGGTCGATGAGATTGCCGCTCTCATGCGGAGCTTTCTTGCGAAACAATAGCCTCGTGTGCCTTCGATCACCGACACGCACCGAGGCGTTTCTTCTCGAAACGCCTCGGCCCTTCCGGTGGGCATGGTGATGAAGTGACGGGCCGGGGATCGCCTCGGACCGCTGATTGTCCGCTGCGGTTCAGGCCTGGCGCAGGGACCGGAACGAGGCCCGCATCTCCTGCGCGAACAGGACGGGCTGCTCCCAGGCCGCGAAGTGGCCGCCATGGTCGAGCTTGTTGTGGTGGATGAGTTTGGGATAGGCCCGCTCCGCCCAACTGCGCGGTGCTGGGTAGATTTCATCCGGGAAGACGCTGACCGCGACTGGGACCTTCACGTTCATGACGTCGAAGAAGCCGGACCGGCTCGTCTCGCGATTATCCCAGTACAGCCTGGCCGACGAGATCGCTGTGTTGGTCAGCCAATACAGGGTGATGTTGTCGAGAACATCGTCGCGGCTGAGGCCCGCGGCCTGACCGGCGAAGACCCGGGCGATCAGCTTCTGACTGGCGTCGTCGTGGTCGAGGATCCAGGCGGCCAGACCCACGGGCGAATCCGCGATCCCGTAGAGCGTCTGCGGGCGCATTGCCATCTCATTCGCGTAGCCGAGACCCTTCTTGTAGAAGAAGTCCAAGCGATCCCAGGCGTGCCGTTCCTCGGCCGAGAGGCCGGCGGGCGGTGGTTGGCTGAGCGCCAGTGCCCGGGAAATGTCGGGCGGCACGGTGGCCGCCATGTTGGTCGCGATGCCAAGCAGTCCCGGCGGGGCCTGGAGGGCCATCTGTTCCGAAACGGCATTGCCCCAGTCGCCGCCCTGCGCCACGAACTTCGTGTAACCCAGGCGCTGCATCAGCGTGGTCCATGCGCGGGCAATCCGGGGAGGATCCCAGCCGGTCGCGGTCGGCTTGGCGGAGAACCCGTAGCCGGGCAGCGAAGGGATCACGATATCGAAGGCGTCCTCGGCCGTCCCGCCCTGTGCCGTCGGGTTCGTCAGCGGTTCGATGATCTTGAGCTGCTCGATGATCGACCCGGGCCAGCCATGAGTGACGATCAGGGGCAGGGCGCCCTCATGTTTCGAGCGGACATGGATGAAGTGGAAGTCCAGCCCATCGATTTCGGTCATGAAGTTCGGCAGGGCATTCAACCGCGCTTCGCATCGGCGCCACTCATAGTCTCGCGCCCAGTAGCGGACGAGCGCCTGCATGGTGGCCAGTTGCACACCCTGGGTGTCGTCGGCGACGGTTTCCCGGTCCGGCCAGCGCGTGGCGACGATGCGCTGGCGAAGATCATGCAGGGCCTTTTCAGGGAAGCCAATCCGGAACGGTCGGACACGGCTTCGGTCGATGGGGCCGTCGCCCGCGGGCTGTTCGGTGCTCAGGCCAATCGCTTCGGCCGACCCCCTGGCGGCGAAACCAACAGCCGCAGACGTGGCAGACCCGGCAAGAAGCCACCGGCGTGTGGCGGGGGGAATTGCAAATGACATGGCTGACCTCCTGGTTCGCTGCTCGCCCTGGGTGGCAGCAAGTCGTCGGACCGGAGAGGAGGTAGGTCGAACGGAAGTCATTGCGATTAGACCAAAGCGTCGCCGATACTTTGGTATTCCGCGTCTCTGCCACGCCCAAGGGCAGCCAAGACAGGGGCGGTTGCTATAGAATTGCGGATGAACACACGAACCCAGGTCAGACCATAGTGTAGGCGATACTATCGTCTACTGGCGGCCCGGCAGCCGAGACGACATTTTCGCGTCTCCGAACAGGAGGTCCCGATGGACGCGACCACGCACCCCGTACAGATCCGGCTGACCCGGCGGACGCCAGCCTATTGGCGTGTCACGATCGACAACCCGCCGATCAACGTCATGGGCCCGGAGATGGTCCGCCAGTTCCAGCAGGTCATCGACGCGCTCGAGTTGGACGAGCACGTCAAAGTTGTGGTCTTCGACAGTGCGGTCGACGGCTATTTCCTGAACCATTCCGACTTTCTCGCCAAACTCGAAGACATGACCGCGCTGCCGCCTGGCCCGACAGGCCTGCCGCCCTGGCCGGACTTCCTCGTGCGCCTGACACGGGCACCCTTCGCCTCGATCGCTCAGATCCGCGGGCGGGCGACGGGGAACGGCAGCGAGATTGCGCTCGCCTGCGACATGAGTTTTGCCAGTCGCGAAAATTCCGTTCTCTCGCAATGGGAGGTGGGTGTGGGGCTGGTCGCCGGTGGCGGCCCGATGGCTCGGCTGCCGCAACTCATCGGCCGAAACCGCGCCCTGGAGGTGCTGCTGAGCTCCGACGACATCACCGCGGACCAGGCTGAGGCCTACGGCTATGTGAATCGCGCGCTGCCAGATGCCGATCTCGACGCGTTCGTCGATGGGCTCGCGAACCGGATCGCAGGATTCGACAGGTGGGCGATTGCCAACACCAAGCGCCTCGTCAACACGAGCTTGCCGCCGGATGTCGAGATCGGCGCAGGGTGGGATGCGTGCATCACTGCACTCGGGCGGCCCGCCGCGCAGGACGGGATCAAGACGTTGATCGCGCGCGGCTTCCACACGCCAGGTGATGTCGAAAATCGGCTTGGCTACCACCTGGGCCGACTGGCGCGCTAGGCAACACGCGACGCGGTTTCTCGCTCCTTCAGGAGAGGACGAACTCATGGATCTGCTTGCGACAGCCAAGGCGTTGGCCGAACGCGTGGAGACTGAGGCGACGCAGGCCAATGTCCCGGTCGCGGTCTGCGTCATCGACATCCATGGCAACCTCGTGCTGCAGCACCGCATGAACGGCGCGCCGGCCTTCTCGCTCGAGCTTTCCGAACGCAAGGCCTACACGTCAGCGCTCGTGCGGATGCGTACGGCCGATCTCGTTCCGCTCGTGCAACCGGGCCAGCCGCTGTTTCCGCTCCTCGCGGTCGCGGGGGGTCGTTACTCTGCCATGGGGGGCGGTGTCCCGCTCTCACGCGGGGGCCAGGTGGTGGCCGGCGTCGGCGTTAGCGGCGGCACGACCGAGCAGGATATCGCCATTGTCGAGGCGGCGCTTCGATGAACGCCGGAGGCACTCGGCCTGCGGCCGCTGTGCAATGCCCGACGCCAATCACCTTGCGCAGCGGTGTTGCGTCGAACGCGGCAGCCACAGCACTGCCCACGCACACTGCTCTGAGGACACGCTTCGAACGGATACGCAGATTCTCACTCGCCCTCGTGGATGGCCTGTCGGACGCGGATGCCAGCGCCCAGTCGATGCCCGACGCATCGCCGAGCAAATGGCATCTCGCGCACACGACATGGTTCTTCGAGACATTCATATTGCGTGATTTCGTACAAAACTACCGTCCGTTCGATCACCAGTTCGCCTTTCTCTATAATAGTTACTACGAAGCCGAGGGCGACCGTATCGCTCGGCCATTGCGCGGCTTGCTCACGCGGCCATCTCTCGATGAGATCCGCGCTTACCGCGCCCATGTCGACGCCGCAATAACGCAGGCATTCGACCATCTGCCGGAACCGGCGTTCGCGTTGGTCGCGCTTGGATGCCACCACGAGGAGCAGCATCAAGAGTTGCTGCTTACCGATATCCTTCACCTGTTTGCTCAGAACCCCTTGCTCCCGGCGGCCTGGGTTCCTGCCGAAAGGCACACTGGTGTCGGAACTGAGCCGCTACGCTGGATACGGAGGCGTTACGGCCCGACCGACATCGGTCACGACCGCGCAGGCTTCGCGTTTGACTGCGAAGGCCCGCGCCACACGGTCTGGCTGGCTCCGCATGCGCTGGCGGATCGCCTGGCGACCAACGGCGAGTGGCGTGAATTCGTCGAGGACGGAGGCTACAGCACCGCGAGCCTTTGGTTGTCGGACGGCTGGAGCTGGGTGCGAGAGAAGGGGATCGAAGCGCCCTTGTATTGGCGTCGCGACGAAAGCGGCGAATGGTCCAATCGGTTCGGACTGGACGGGCTGATGCCAATCGATCCCGCCAGTCCCGTGCAACACGTCAGCTACTACGAGGCAGACGCCTTCGCGCGTTGGGCCGGTGCAAGATTGCCGACCGAAGCGGAATGGGAGAGCGCCGCCGCGGGCATCAACGCCGAGAGCGGAACGTTCCTGGACGCTGCCAAAGCGGTTCGTCCCCTGCCTGCGTCTGCCAGCGGGGGAATTCGTCAGTTGTTCGGTGACTTGTGGGAATGGACGGCCTCGCCCTTTCAACCCTACCCCGGCTTCCGCGCGGGTCCAGGCGCGGTTGGCGAGTACAACGGCAAATTTATGTCCAACCAGTTTGTACTGAAGGGTGGAAGTTGTGCCACGCCCCGCGGGCATGTCCGGGCGAGCTACCGCAATTTCTTCTACCCGCACCAACGCTGGCAGTTCACCGGCGTTCGCCTCGCAAAGGATCTCTAATGCTTCCATATCAGAACGACCAGAGCGTGTGCCTTGCCGCGGTCGACCCGGCCTTCCGGCGCGACGTCCTGCATGGTCTCGCCGTTCGCCCCCGGGCGATCCCCGCACGCTGGTTGTACGACCGTTTCGGCTCGGAGCTGTTCGAGGCGATCACCGCGCTTCCTGAATACTACGTCACGCGTACGGAGCTGGCGCTCCTGCGCAGCGTAGCCGACGACGTCGCGGCATTGGTCGGTCCTGGCCGCGCCATTGTCGAGTTTGGATCGGGCTCGTGCTCAAAGACACCGATCTTGTTGTCAGCGGTGAACCCCGCTGCATATGTGCCCATAGATATCTCCAAGGATTTCCTTTGGGAATCGGTGCAGAGGCTGGCGCAATTGTTTCCCGATATGCCGCTTCATCCGGTCGAGGGGGACTTTACCCGGGCTCTGCGACTTCCCTCAGCGATTGAAGCGATGCCGCCGCTCGGCTTCTTCCCCGGTTCGACCATCGGGAACCTGCTGGTTCCGGAGGCCGTCGATCTGTTGCGGACGATGGCAACGACTTTGGGCAACGGTTCAATGCTGCTCATCGGTATCGATCGCATCAAGGACCCGAGGATTCTGCTGCCCGCATATAACGACGCGCAAGGCGTGACGGCAGCCTTCAATCTCAATCTCCTCCATCGAATCAACCGCGAGCTGGGAGGTTCGGTGCCGGTGGCTGCCTTTCGCCATGTTGCGCTTTGGAATGACGATGAGGCGCGCATTGAAATGCACCTCGAGGCTACGCGCGATGTCGAGTTCGAGGTCTCGGACAGGTGCTTTTCGATGGCCAGGCGGGAGACCATCCATACCGAGAACAGCCTGAAATATGGTCCACGGGACGCTTGCCTGCTCCTGCGAGCCGGTGGCTGGTTCCCGTTCGCCGAGTGGGCTGATGAGGAGGACCTTTTCTCGCTGATTTTGGCGACGACAGGTCCGGGCCCGTTCTCACCGTGCCGGACCCGGCAAATCGACGCTCTACAGCGTTATGGAAAGCTGCAACCAGGCCGGGGGGTCGAACTGCGATCTGGAAGGAGAACGGGCAAAGGTATGGAAGCGGCGTGAAACGGGAGTTGCGGGATGGATGAGAGTGAGATTCGGAAGCTTCTTGATCGCCATTGGGCCGCTTCGGACGCAAATGACTTCAACGTCGAGCACGACATATACCGAGATGACGCACTGCTCGAATATCCGCAATCAGGCGAACGCGTCAGAGGTCGGCACAACATACAGGCCTCTCGCGCCGCGCAGCCAAACACCAAGCGATTCACGGTGCGCCGGATCATCGGCAGGCGCGACTTGTGGATCACGGAATTCATCCTCGCCTATGACGGCGTGCCGACCTGGTCGGTGAGCATCATGGAGTTTCTGGATGGCAAGATGGTCCGCGAGACCCAGTACTTTGGCGACCCGTTCGAGCCGGGGGTTTCGCGCGCGCAGTGGGTTGAGCGGATGGAGTGAAATCGGCGCGGTAGTGGCGC
This sequence comes from uncultured Alphaproteobacteria bacterium, assembly GCA_963789495.1. GTDB lineage: Bacteria > Pseudomonadota > Alphaproteobacteria > Acetobacterales > Acetobacteraceae > CAWBLP01. Next base: position 289,204 of record CAWBLP010000033.1, on the reverse strand, counting down.
AGCCGACAGTCCGCCGGGATGCGACGCTCGGGGTAATTGGTTCGTCAACGATCCGCGGGCGCTCAATGGATGAGCGAGGCGACGGATCGAGCGATGTAGCGGAATGGCTGCTCCTCCAGGACCTGTCCGTTTCCGAAATTCACCTCGGACGGGTGAGCGTTCAGATCCGCTGAAGATGGCGCTGACCGGAAGGGGCGGGTCACTCGAAATATCCAGAATTAGATAGAATTGCACAATCGTCATCGCGGCGAAGATGTCAGGTGCTTTGGTCTTTCGGGCGACGGCTGATGTATCCGTTCGCCCATTCCGACGGCATTGAACGAGCTGAGGCCACTGTTCAATCCCCATGCTCGGTCAATCGAATGGCTTCGAATGAGGGAGTATGAGCATGGCGACCTCCGATACGCTCCGCTATACGAGGATTCCGCTATCCCACGGATCTGGTGCGATCCCCGCTGTGGGGTTTGGCACGCTGATCCCTGATCCTCTGGAGACCGGGCGCGCTGTCAAGGCCGCATTGGAAGTGGGATTTCGGCATTTCGACTGCGCGGAACGGTACCTCAATGAAGCGGCAGTCGGTGATGCGATGCAGGAAGCGTTGACGGCGGGGACGGTCCGGCGGGAGGATGTCTTCGTTACCACGAAGCTATGGAACACCAATCATCGTCCTGAGCGCGTTAAACCTGCGTTTGACGCCAGCTGCCGGCGACTGCAAGTCGACTATGTGGATTGCTATCTCATCCATACGCCGTTTGCCTTTCGACCTGGCGAAGAGCACGACCCGAGGGACGAGCGCGGTCGGGTCATCTATGATTCCGGGGTGACGTTGATCGAGACGTGGCGGGCGCTCGAATGTCTCGTTGACGATGGTCGGTGCAAGTCGATCGGCCTATCGGATGTCACGTTAGAGAAGCTGCAAGAGATCGTTGCGGCTGCGCGGATCAAGCCTGCGGTTGTGCAGGTCGAATCCCATCCGTACCTCCCTGAATGGGACCTGCTCGATTTCTGTCGAGAGCACGGGATCGTGCTGCTGGCGTTTGCAGCATTGGGGCACGGCTTGAGTCCGAAGGTGTTGGATGACCCTGTAATTACAACAATCGCGCGGCGTGTCGACAAGACGCCTGCGCAGGTTGCGCTCGCCTGGGCCGTGCAACGCGGCACTGCTTTCCTGACGACGTCGACCAAACCTCATTATATCAAGGAGAACTTTGAGATATCGGCTCTGCCTGAAGACGCCATGCGGGAGATTCGGGACGCCGTCACCACGAGCATTCGGTTCAACGCGGTCGTGGGGACCGGTGTGCCTGGCTTTATTCCCCGGACCAGTTGACCGGAAGCCAGATACACCACCGGAGGTTCCATGATGGGTGTGGTCGTTTCGGTCAACGTCGGACTTTCCCGAGAGGTCGCTTGGCGGGGCAGGACCGTTCGGACTTCGGTCTGGAAGACGCCGGTGACCGGGCGGATTTTCGCGAGCCGGCTGAATCTCGATGGCGATGGCCAGGCGGATCTCCGCGCCCATGGCGGTGAGCAACGTGCGCTTCTGGTGTACCAGCTGGAATCCCACCGCTACTGGGCCAGCTATCTCGGGCGATCGGACCTCGTGGCCGGGAGCTTCGGTGAGAACCTCACCGTGGAGGGCCTCGCCGACAACGAGGTCTGCATCGGCGATCGTTTCAGGATCGGTAGCGCTGTCGTCGAGGTCAGCCAGCCACGCGACACCTGCTACCGGGTCGGCATCAGGCTGCAACATCCGGAGATACCGGCGCTGCTGGTTGCGCACCGCCGACCTGGCTTTTATGTCCGCGTCCTTCAGGAAGGCGAGATCGGCGCCGGCGATCGCATCGAGAAGCTTTCGGATGGCCCCGAGCGCATGACCGTCGCCGAGATTGATGCACTCCTGTATTCGGCGGAGCACAAGCTGGAAGCCTTGCGCCGCGCAGTCCGAATTCCGGCGCTCAGCCTGGACTGGCAAGGCTCGATGCAGGTGCTGCTCGCAGCTGCCGAAGCGGGCGGCACAACGGGCAACGCCGGCCTCGGGCCCGGCGCGTCGACGCCGCTTGCGTGGCATGGTTTCCGCCCGGTTGCGGTCGTGGCTTCGCGCGCGGAAAGCGCGGACGTCCGATCGTTCGAGTTCGCAGCCGAAGACGGTTCGCCGCTGCCACTGGCTCGACCGGGCCAACACATCCTGGTCCGCATGAGGCCGAACCCCGATGCTCCCGCCGTTACCCGGAATTACTCCCTGTGCGGTCCGCCGGGACGCCTCAGCTACCGGATCGGCGTGAAGAACGAGCGCGGCCTCGCAAGCGGCTTTCTCCACCAAAGCGTTCGGGCAGGCAGTCGGTTGGAGATCAGCGCGCCTCGCGGCCCGTTCACGCTCGCGGCCGGTGCGACGCCGGTCGTCCTTATCAGCGCCGGTGTCGGCGTCACGCCAATGCTGGCGATGTTGCATGCTGCGGCTGCTACAGACGCCGTGGCGTCCCGGCCGGTTTGGTGGCTGCATTCAGCGCGCGACCGGGCGCACCATTCGTTTGCCGAGGAGGCGGACGATCTGCTCGCGGGGCTCCGCGCTTCGCATCGCTGTGTCATCTACAGCCGGCCTGCACCGGGAGACAGACCAGGTCAGGACTTCGATCGACCAGGCCATCTTTCGGTCGAACTGCTCCACGAGCTTGGGATTCCCGACGACGCTGATTTCTATCTGTGTGGTCCGCCACGCTTTCACGCGGATTTCCAAAAGGGCCTGGCGGCATGGGGCATACCTTGGCCTCGGGTCCACGTCGAAGTGTTCGGGTCCGCACCCTCGCGCACCCCGGGCATCGCCGGCGCCGCCGCGGCCTTGCCGCATCATCCCGACGGTCCTGCGGGCAGCGGACCCATGGTGACCTTCCTGCGAAGTGGTCTCGCCGTGCCATGGGACGCCCGCTTCCGCAGCCTGCTCGAACTGGCGGAAGCCTGCGCCGTTCCCGTGCGCTGGTCCTGCCGATCGGGCGTATGCCACAACTGCGAGAGTGGTTTGATCGAGGGCGAACTCACCTACGCGCCAGAGCCGTTGGACCCGCCAGCCGAAGGCAATGCGCTCATCTGCTGCTCAGCGCCAAGCACCGCTGTCGAGCTCGACCTCTAACGGGGCTCACCGAGCAGGAGGAAAGAATGACAGACTATGACGCGATCGTCATCGGAACCGGACAAGCAGGCCCAGCGCTGGCGCGACGCCTGGCGGGGGCCGGCATGCAGGTCGCCGTCGTCGAACGCGGTCGCTTCGGCGGCACTTGCATCAACACGGGCTGCACACCGACGAAGACCCTGGTCGCCAGTGCGTATGCCGCACACGTGGCTCGTCGGGGTGCTGACTATGGCTTCAGTGTCGGCGCTGTTAAGATCGATATGAAACGCGTCAAAGCACGCAAGGATCACGTCGTCGGGCTGTCCAGTCGCGGCGTCGAGCGGTCTCTCAGAACTCTGGAGAACTGCCGGGTCTATCAAGCCCATGCGCGGTTCGTGTCGCCGCGCGAGATACAGGCTGGCAGCGAGGTTCTGACGTCCGACCGGATTTTCATCAATGTCGGTGCGCGTGCAGCGGAGCCGGACATCCCCGGCCTCGATCAGGTCGATTACCTTACCAACAGCTCGATAGTGGATATGGACTTCCTGCCGCGGCACTTGCTGGTGCTGGGCGGCAGCTACATTGGTCTGGAATTCGGTCAGATGTATCGGCGATTTGGCAGCGAGGTGAGTATTGTCGAACACGGGCCGCGCCTTGTTTCGCGCGAGGACGAAGACGTATCTGCAACAATCACCGATATCCTGGTGCGGGAAGGTATCACTGTTCTCCCCAGCGCGACCTGCCTGCGCATCGACAAACACGGGAACGACATTGTCATGACAATCGATTGCGGCGGCATTTCAGAGCTGCGAGGCTCTCACTTGCTCGTTGCAACGGGGCGCCGCCCCAACACGGATGATCTCGGTCTCGACCGCGCGGGGGTAAAGCGAGACGAGCGCGGTTATATCGTCGTGGACGATGCGCTGCGCACCTCGGTGCCTGGCATCTGGGCGCTAGTACCCGAGTTTATTGAAATTGCGGGTAGAGCCGCTTGAGCTTGACGCGGGCGTCCGCGTTGGTGAACTGCCAATCGGCCTTGGCGTGCCTTTTGTTGCGGTTCTGCTGCCATGCGGCGATCTCTTGGGTCAGCGTCGGTTTGTCGGGGATTCGCCGGTCCAGGCATTGTCTTGACAGCACGCTGATTTCGCACTCGGCCATATCCAGCCAGCTTCCGTGCTTGGGTGTGTAATGCCACTCGAACCGTTCCACGAGCCGGCGGGCTTCCGCGGGCGGAAAGGCCTCGTACAGCGACGCGGGTTTGTGCGTGCTGAGATTGTCTTGGATCAGAACGATCTTCTCGGCGCCAGGGAAGTGGATGTCGGACACCTCCTTGAGGACCTGGGCGTAATCGGCGGCGGCGTGGCGGTCTGTGACCTTGACGTGCCGCCATCCCTCCAGCGGCGCGAACAGCATGAACAGGTTTGCCGTGCCGTTACGCTCATACTCGTAGTCGACGCGCGAGGGATGCCCTGGCTTCGCCTGGATCGGCACGCGCGTCTCTGCGATCAGTTGCTTTGACGTCTCGTCCAGGCAAACCACCGGGCGCGCTGGGTCGTGCGGGCGCTGATAGACTTCGAGTACGTCCTCCATGGCGGCTACGAAGGCCGCGCTGGCGTCCGGCGGAATGACCCATTGTTCTTGCAGGTGGGGCTTGAGAGCGTTTTTTTTAGCGTCCGCCCGATCGTGTTGTCGCTGGCACGCTCGACGATCTTCAGTTCGACGACCTGTTCTTCCAGCAGTTCAAGGGTCCAGCGCGACCGCCCCCTTGGCGGCTCGCCGCACGCCAGGGCGATCAGCTTGGCCTCGGCGGCCCCGTCGAAGATGCGTGGCCGGGCCGAGGCGGGCGAATATTTGTGTGTCAGGGCCGCGTCCAGGCCTTCCTCCACAAGCCGCTGGCGGGTCCGAAGGATCGTGTCGGTGCTGGTGTCCAACGCCTCGGCAATCCGGTTGTCGGGCCATCCCTCGCCCGCCTCGGAGACGTCGGCCTTCAGCAGGATACGCGCCTTGAGAAGCTTGCGTGCCGGATGCTTGCCTGTTGCGATGAGCGCGTTCAGCCGATCGCGCTCATCATCGCTCAGTCTGACGATGTGCTTCCTGGCAGTCTGTTTCCTTGTCACGAATTGGCTCCGTCATTGCCAGGGCATCGATTCGAAGTTTAACCGCTGAGTCAATGACGTAGGGTACTAGGCGACTGCAACGGAAAAGGCGCGTTCACCCACACATCGTGGAATGATTACGAGATCGTCGCTGCCAATCTATTCGATGGTGAGAGCAGACGGGTGAGCGACCGCATTCCCGCTTATGCGCTCTACATTGATCCTCCGTTGGGGCGTGTCGGCATGACCGAGGCGGATGTCCGCAAGAGCGGCCGCCCTGCACTGATCGGCAAACTCGCCATGGAGGATGTGTCCCGCGCCTTCGAAAAGGGTGAGACAGAGGGCTTCATGAAGATACTGGTCGATGCCGAGACCAAGGAAATCCTCGGCGCATCGTTCCTGGGCACCAGCGGCGATGAGGTGGTCCACTGCGTGCTCGACGCCATGTACGCGAAGGCGCCCTACACGCTGCTCAAGCGTGCGATGCATATTCACCCTACAGTCGCGGAGTTCATTCCGGTGATGCTCGACAATCTTTCGCCGATTCCGGTATGAGTGGCGGAATGGATCGCGAATGCGCCTTCGCGGAGCTACTTGGAGATCATCGAAGCATACCGATCCAAGATCGCGCGGTCCTGTCCTCGCCACCTGCGGCGGGATCCAGAAATGTTATCGGCGGCCAATCGACCGACAAATTTCAAGGGATCTACGCTATAAGTCCGATCGGCCGCCGGCCGAACTGTAGCGGGAGAATGTGCCCATGGAGACCAGGATCGACGAGATCGCCGCCGGGATCTATCGGCTGTCCACGTTTGTGCCAGAGGTTGCAGCACCCGCCGGCTTCACCTTCAACCAATTCCTGGTCCTGGGCGAGGCGCCGCTGCTGTTCCATTGCGGCCACCGCAGGATGTTCCCGCTGATCGCCGCTGCTGTCGCGCGAGTGATCCCACCCGAGGAGCTGCGCTGGATCTCGTTCGGCCACATTGAGGCCGATGAATGCGGCGCCATGAACGAATGGCTGGGCATCGCGCCACAGGCGACCATGATCAATGGCGCAGTGGCCTCGCAAGTGTCGCTGAACGACATGGCGGACCGTCCGCCACATATCCTCGGCGATGGTGAGGTTGTCGACCTCGGCGGCAAGCGGGTGCGCTACCTGGATACGCCGCATGTGCCGCACGGCTGGGAGGCGGGCGTGCTGTTCGAGGAAACCACCGGTACCCTGTTGTGCGGCGATCTGTTCGCCCACACGGGAAACGGACCGGTGGTGGTGACCACAGACGTGGTCGAACCGGCGATAGCCGCCGAGGAGATGTTCGGCTTCAGCAGCCTGACGCCCGCCACCGGCCCAACGATCCGCAAGCTTGCCGGCCTTGCCCCACGCACCCTGGCATTGATGCATGGCTCGTCATACGTGGGCGACTGCGGGCAGGCGCTGTGCGATTTGGCAGACCATTACGACCAACGGATCCGAGCCGCTCTGCGGTGAAGCGACCGGGCGCCGCGGTGCCTTGCGCCTTACCCTGACAGGCGCGCCAGTTCGGCGAGCGGGCCGAGCGGCGGTGCATCGGGGACTGGGCGACCGCCTTGCCGGCCAGATACGTCTGCACAACCTGGCGCTTGAACTCCCAGCTCGCGCCGGCAATTTCTCAGTTCAGCTTCGTCCGCCCCCGGGGCACCCCGTTAGCCAAGTTCCTATCTCTGGCGCAAAGGCTGGAGCTCAGGTACGCGCTAAGCCGCCGCGGCACTGAGTTCCTCGATCAGGCGCTTGGTCTGCAGAATGTGCGGCTTGCTCGAGGCGCCAAAAACAATGGACCGGATGTTCTTTTGTTGACACACATACTCAATGGCTTCGCGCGGCGGAATTGCGCCAGACGCCAGCACGGACATTGCAATCGGCCGAAATTTTCTTGTGGCAATGGTCGTTTCGTACAGTTCGCGCCCGCCGCACATGCGGAACCCAAGGCTGTTGATGTTGGCACAGATGATTGGATCGACAATGCCCACCCCCTCCAACGCGTCAAGCAGGCGCGGGAGGTTCATGGTGATGAATCCAGGTTGAGCGCCGTACCGCTGCATCACGTGATCGGCAAAAAACCGGAAACCTTCGTGGAAACCGACCCCAAGAAGCAGGTCTGTCACCAGGTTCTGCAGGAACACCACGGGGGTTCGCAGCCCCGCGAACATTTTCATCTCGGCATCGATCAGGAGCTGCGCGATGCCTTCCATGTCCTTGAGGGCGAGTGATTTTCCGCCCTTGAACAGCGCGCCCAACTTTCCGTCGTCCGGCAGAAATCGCTTCAGCGCTTCCAGCATCCCGTGCTCGGTAACCGCATTGGCGTATTTGTGGGCGTAGGGCATGCACGGATAGAACTCGAAGTCCGGGTAGCGGGTCGGGTTATCGCGAATGTGCGTGGCGATCCCTGCGATCCGATCATGTGTCGTGCACATGAAGACGCGGATGCCGGCGTCATAGGCAACGTCCAGGACATCGATGATCGATTGGTCACTCTGGAAGCGCATTGCCTGTGCGCGCGCGGTATCCTCGGACATGTGGTTGACGCCGAAGAACTGATTGTCGCCGAACAAAATCCGGTCCATCTGCGTCTCGCTCTGCTTGGGATACTTCACGATAGTCCAGCCCAGGCTCGGGCGAAGAGGCTCTTGCGCGCGGGCTGAACGGTGAGCCGCATGGCAGGGGAAAGCTCTGCAGCTGGGCGCACCGCACGTTCCGCATCGGCGGTCATCATGGCAATCACCTGGTCGGTGGCAGCCGCGGCTGCGAATGACGACAGGGTCTCCACCTGACCTGAGTTGATGCACCGGACAAAGTGGTCGATCTGCGCACTGTACTCCTCGCCGCGCAGGTAGTAGGTACGGGCTTTCGGTCAGGCCGGTGGTGCTGGATCGGTTCCAGCCAGCCTGTTGCGCAGCGTCATCTTGCGGCGCTTCACGGAGGTGCACCTGGACCTCCTGGCGATCGACGGTCAGTCGACCGTTGGAACCCCATATGGTTAGCCGCGTCTCCATCTTACGACAGCTGTCATCGCTCCAGTTGCACGCAAGCTGGCCGCTCACGCCATCGGAAAATCGCAGCGTGCAGTAGGCTTCATCAGCCACCTCCTTGGAGAAGATGCTGTTCAGGACCGTACCGCACACGCGCTCCGGAGCGCCGATCAGATAGGTGACCAGATCGATTGCATGGCAGGCGTAATCGTAGAGGCAGCCGCCCCCCTCCGCCTTGCTGCCACGCCAGGTCGCATTCTTGGTCCGCACCACGACCGGCCCATAGGCTTCGGCCCGAACATGATGAATGCGGCCAAGTGCACCAGCTTCCAGCAGGCGCTTCGCCTCACGGAAGGCACTGACAAAGCGGCAATGGTAGCCGACCTGATTGACCAGGCCCTTGCTGCGCGCGAGGGTCGCGAGTTCCATTCCCTCGGCAGGGTCCAGGCAAAACGGCTTTTCACAGAACACGTGAAGGTTCCGCTGCAGGGCCGCGCGGACCATGTCGCCATGGAATTGCGATGGAGTGGCGATGACAACGGCGTCGAGCGCCGCTTCATCCAACAGTTTCTGATAGTCGCTGTATGTCTTCATGCCGGTGTATTTGCGGAGCACATCCAGGACGTAGACCGACGTGTCGCAGACTGCGACCAGGTCCACGTTCGGGTGCGACCGTGCGATGGCCAGATGGGAAATCCCCATTTTGCCTAGGCCGACAATGGCAATACGAACCATGCTGCATCCTCGCCGCGCGTGATGTTTCGTGAAACCCTACTGCAGCAGAAATTTTCTGATCTGCGATAGAAATGGCTGCGGTGCGTAAGGCTGGATTGGAGTGGTCATGGCGCTGGGCTCGGAAGCGGCCTGTGCGATGGCGTCGGCGAGTTCGTCTTCCGTCATTGCGACGTAGACTCCTGCTTTGTCACGCAGCCAGCGCGCGGTATCGACCTGGTGATCGGTGGTGTGTTCGCGAAAGGCAGCACGCCGCGGCAGCAGAACAATAGGCTTTCGTTTCTCAGCCGCGAGAAAGAAACTACCGGTCCCGGCATGTGCGACGACAACGGAGCAGCGCTCGATGACCGCGGCGAATTCCTCCGGCCCCAGCAGGCGCACCCATTTCATATTCGCGGGCTCGTAAAGGCCGTCGCCGATCTGCGCGAACACCTCCTCCATGGGATGTGCGGCGGCCCATTCGTCCATGGCGCGGATCAGGCGGTCGAATGGCAGCATGGTTCCGATGGTCACAAAGATCATAGAACCGCTCCCAGATAGGTTGGACCAGACTTGCCCTCCAGCTGTGGCCATTGAGTCAGCCACAGATCGGCGACACGCCCGGCATGCGATCCCGAGACGGAAAGCCCTTCACAGTTCGCGATGCTGTCGATCCATATGGTGCGCGCGCGGAACCCCCACTTTGCGAGCGCCAGGGTCAATAGACCGGGCGCGGAACCCGTTGTGATCACCACATCCGGACGTTCGGTCACAAGTATTTTCAGTAACTGAACTATGAGGACAACGAACCCCCAGCGACTCCACCGCGTCACATCCCGAATCCGATAATACCGGTGTCCGCGCACCTGCTGGGCATAGTTCGGGTGCACGCTGACGAACGCCACATCAAGGCCCTCAAATACCGGATACAATCGACATATCTCGAGCCAATGCCCGCCCCCCGACGCCACCGCGAGGATTCTCTTGTCCATTGCCTCATGGCTCCAGAAATAGGGCAGCACACTATGTCACGGGCGCGCCTGCTGGCCTCGCACTGACGAGCGGACATCTAGTATGTAGTCAGAATGACCTCTACTGCTAATAGTGACAGGGAATTCTGCGCCCACATATTGGAGGTCTGCACATCCACTGCCTCCGATGCCGCAATCCGCCGGGTGCTTTGCTTGCCGCGGAATGAGAGTTTACAGGTGTTACTACGAAAACTTGTTCTGCCGTTACAGCTCAACCGTTGCGAGATCTGACCGCGGGCGCGCTATGATGCGCCGACCAGCGGAACCCCGGATGCAGCATGTCCAGGGTCAGTCAGGATGCCAAAACCGATGCTCGCGAACCTGTCCCCTGTGCGCACCCGTTCGACCGCATCGTCCAGCGCCACGCGACCTGGCAGAGCCTTCACCTGGGCTTACCTCGCGGTCCTCTCACTGTTTCTCCTGCCGCCGAACCTCCTGTACCAGTTCGGTATTGACTACGATACCTCGGGCGGCAATCCGGCCACCAAGATCCGCCCGGCAACCTATCTGGCCGTGATCGGCGCCATGTCGGCACTTTGGGCAATGTATCGCTCGCGGAGCGGGCGGCCGTTCAGCGAGTTGCGGGTTGCGATCACTTTTATGGTCGTGGTCGCCGTGTGCGCGGTGTTCTCGTTCATCAGCGTCGGCGCCGCAAGTTCGTCCAACTACGTCGATACGTTCCTGGCGGCCGGATTCCTCACCATGGCGCTGGATGGTGCTGACGTCCGCCAACGCCGGCTGCTCGGCTACACATTGATGGCACTGGTGGTGGTCAGCGTCTTCATGGCGTTCGTGGAAAGCGCCAAGGAGATGCACATCATCCCGATGCAGATCGGCAACCTCGATATGAGGAAAATCCAGGGCAGGGCGCCGGAGGATTTTCGAGCCGCCGGCCTGTATTCCCATCCGCTGGTGGCGTCCATGGTGACGTCGATGAGCATCTTCCTGTTGCTCTCCATGCGACTTCGGCTATGGCTCGCGGGCACGTTGCTGGCCCTGCTCAGTGTGGGTTTGCTCAGCTACGGCGGTCGCGCGGCATTAGGGGTTACCGTCGCCACCCTGGTCATCGCCGGATTGCTGTTTCTGCTGTTCAAGCTGGTGTCCCGCGGATTGAGTGCGGAGATCATTGCCGCCACGCTGGCTGCCGGAATCCTGCTGCCTATGCTGTTTGCGGTGTTATTGGCCGAGACGGAGGTGGGTGCCCGAATCGTGGCCACGATGTCATTTGACGACAACAGTGCCGAAGTCCGCTCCGTGCAGTGGGAGGTGTTGCGCTTTCTCGATCTTCGCGACGTATTGTTCGGCGTCTCTCGCGAGCAGATCGATGTGCTGAAAGGTCTGATCGGGCTGTCAGGGCAGGGCAATGATATCGAGAGCCCCTGGCTTCTGCTGTTCCTCAACCTGGGCGTCGTTGGCTTCCTGCCCTTGGTGGTCGGATTGTTCTGCTTCCTTATCGATATTGCCCGTCGAGGAGGTTGGCCGGCGGGCTGGATGATGATCGCCTCCTATCTGGTGATCGCGTCCACCAGCAATTCATTCGGCGTAAAGACGCCGGATTTCTGCTTTCTTGTGGCGTTCGCGTTCGCCATGAGCGGTTTCAAGGCCGATGCTACGATCAAAGTCAGCGCGGTAGCTCCCATTCGTCCAGATCACGTCAAGATGGCGTGGGGGACCGGGCCTGCACGTCGCTACGGCCTGGCTCTGCTGGCAACCAACCATTCCAGGAACCTGCGCCCGGGCACGCGACCCACGCAACTCACCTGACCGAGGCGCATCGTCACAGGGCAGACACGCACACGATACGCCGCGACGTCGATCTCACTGCCGCACTGCGGCTCAAGCACATGGCCGTGACGTCCAACCACCTCGCAGGTCCGCGCGCGAGGCGATCATCCCACCTGAGCACGGGCATTCTGCAGCGGCCGCCAGCGGACCTGGCCGTTCGAGCCTGCGTCAGGGTCAGTGCGCCGTGATGTCCGGGGCCGGCCTCGACCCCGGCGGCGCGGCCATCACCGCGCGCGGCTCACAGTATAATCCGCCACCTCCGCCAGCACGCGCCGCCAGGCAGTGTCGGGGAACGCGCCGAGCGCCGCCTTCGCCGCGCCGGCGAAGCGGGCGGCTCGCGCCAGCGTCGCCCCGATCGCATCACGTTCGGCCATCAGGCGCATCGCCTGGTCCAGGTCTGCTTCGGCCTGGTCGCTGGTCTCGATGGTGCGACGCCAGAACGTCCGCTCGTCCGCGCTGCCGGCCTGATACGCCACCAGCACGGGCAGGGTGATTTTTCCCTCGCGGAAGTCGTCGCCCACCGTCTTGCCCAGCGTCGCCTGGTCGGCCGCATAGTCCAGTGCGTCGTCGACCAGCTGAAAGGCGATGCCCAGGTTCATGCCGTAATCGTGCAGCGCGACCTCTTCCGACTCCGGCCGATCCGCCACCACCGCACCCACCTGGCAGGCCGCCGCGAACAAGGCCGCGGTCTTGCCCTTGATCACCTCCAGATAGCGCTCCTCGGGCGTGGACAGGTCATTCTGCGTGACCAGCTGCAACACCTCGCCTTCGGCAATGGTCGCGGCGGCGCGCGACAGGATGGACAGCACCTTCAGCGACCCGTCCTCCACCATCAGCTGGAAGGCGCGGGCGAACAGGAAGTCGCCCACCAGCACGGACGCCTTGTTGCCGAACACCGCATTGGCCGAGGCCAGGCCCCGGCGCAGCTGGCTCTCGTCCACCACATCGTCATGCAACAGCGTCGCGGTGTGAATGAACTCTACGCAGGCGGCGAGCTTCACGTGGCGGGCACCGGCGGTCGCCTCGGGGTAGCCGCACAGCCGCGCAGCACCCAGGGTCAGCAGCGGACGCAACCGCTTGCCGCCGGCCGCCACGATATGCGCCGCGAGCTGGGGGATCAGCGCCACGGGGCTGTCCATGCGCGACACGATGGTGCGGTTGCAGGCCTCGAGGTCGGGCCCGACCAGCGTCACCAACGTGCTCAGTGCATCCTCGTCGGCAGGCGTCGGTATCGCAGGCGCCGTCGTCACGTCTGGCTCCAGTGGAGTGGTGACGTCCAAAAGCTTCTCCCGACAGAGCGATGTGAGCGGATTGGGCACCATATCGGTCGGTCTGAAAGCGGGTCAAGCAAGCGCGGATTGCCAAGCTTGCCATGTCCTCGCACCATGGCGGGATGCGCATCGTTGCCACTTCCAACGATCCGGTGCGGTTGTCGTTCCTGATGTCGCTGCTGGCCGATGCCGGGATCGCGGCGATCCTGCTCGACCTGCATGCCAGCATCACCGAGGGCAGCATCGGTGCGATCCAGCGTCGCCTGGCAGTGCCGGCCGACGCGTACGCGCAGGCCCGGCGCGTGCTGGCCGAGGCCGGGGAAACCTGAATGCGGCCGCCTCCGCCACCGGCCCCGGTCTGATGGCCTGAGCCTGGTGATGCAGGTCACGCAGGGGCACCTCCTCGGCGGGCGGGTCCACTACGACCAGCCGGCCAGCGGCTTTCGCAGCGGGATCGAGCCGGTGCTGCTGGCCGCCGCGGTGCCGGCCCGCCCTGGCGAGCGTGTGCTGGAAGGCGGATCGGGTGCCGGGGCGGCGCTGCTCTGCCTGGCCGCCCGCCTGCCGGGGCTGCTCGGGTTGGGGGTGGAACAGGATGCCGCGCTGGCGGAGCTGGCGCAGCGCAACGCGGCGGCGAACCAGGCGCGCGGCCTGTCGTTCCTGGCGGCATCGCTCGAAATCGATGGGAGACCAGGGCCGGTTCGATCACGCGCTCGCCAATCCGCCCTATCACCGGGCCGGCGGCACCGCCTCGCCGCTGCCGTCCCGCGAAGCGGCCAAGCGTGCCCAACCAGGATTGATCGCGAATTGGGCCCGGGCGCTGGCGGCCCCGCTGCGGCCTCGCGGCACGCTCAGCCTCATCCTGCCCGCCGCGACCCTGGCCGAAGCCCTCGCAGGTATGGCAGCCGCCTCATGTCCTGGCGTGGCCGTCCTGCCGCTGTGGCCCCGACCCGGTGTGCCGGCCACGCTGATGCTGCTGCGCGGCGTCAAACTCGGCCGCTCGCCTTTGCGTTTGCTGCCCGGTCTGGTGCTGCATGAGGCGACCGGTGGCTTCACGCAGGATGCCCAGGCGATCCTGCGTGGCGGCGGCGCGATCGAGTTCACTCAGCCGCGGGGGCGGTCAGTCGCTGTCGGGATGGCGCAGGTGCCATAGCCGCTCATGGGCCGCCACGAGGCTTTCCATGTTGCGGCGCCGCGTGCCATCCGGGGTCAGCGGACGTCGCGTCAGCATCATCTCCAGCACATGCAGCAGCTGTTCGGAAACCTCGAAATCGCCCTGGTCGCAGGCGTGATGGAAGGCGATCAGGATCTTATCCGAGAGCCGACGACTATAGCGCGGCGTCCCGCTGGGACCGTGCGATTCCCGGGCGACTTCGTCTTCGCCCTGGCCCACCGCAGCAGTCGCAATTCCCGACGTTTCCAATGTCATCGCTGCCATTTGGTTCGATCCCAATTCTGCCGGCGTCCCTGCCTCCGTTGCGGAGGGCTCTTGATCCTTATCTACGGGCTCACCGCTCACAGGCAGTCCGCCAGCATTGAATATGGTTTGGCCAATGGAGCCCGCACGTGATAACTCCGCAATATTTCCGTTACTTTCGCAAATGAGTCGAATTTTTTGCTCGTCACGCTTTGCGCGACGTTCCAATACCTGAAAACCCTCGGGAGCAATAGGGGGTTCGTTCCGATTCTAGGAAGATATCTCTGAATTTTGGACATTCCGAGCCATTGGCCTGCAACTAAGCGACCAGCGGATCGGCGGCCGGATCGGCGAATGCTTCCTCCCACGATCCGGTGGTCGAGGCCTTGCTGTATTCGGTAGCTCGATTCTCGAAGAAATTCGTGTGCTCTACCGCATTCAGCATTTCATCCAGCCAGGGCAGCGGGATTTTGGTCACGTGATACAACGCGTTGAGGCCGAGCTGCACAAGACGACGATCGGCAACGTAGCGGATATACTGCTTCACTTCCTCGGCAGTGAGGCCGGTGACCGCGCCTTGCTCGAAGGCGAGATCGATGAAGGCATCTTCGTGATCCACGATGGTTGCGCAGGTCAGGTAGATGTCGCGTTTCAGCTCCTCGGTCCAGATTTCCTGGTTTTCCTGCACGAAGGTGCGGAACAGCCGGATGATCGAGTTGCAGTGCAGCGTCTCGTCGCGCACCGACCAGGAGATGATCTGGCCCATGCCCTTCATCTTGCCGAAGCGCGGGAAGTTCAGCAGAATCGCGAAGGAGGCAAATAGCTGCAGCCCTTCCGTGAAGGCGCCAAAAGCCGCCAGCGTCTTGGCAATGTCATATTTCGAGTTGACCGAGAATCCCTGCATGTAGTCGTATTTGTCCTTCATCTCCTTGTACTTCAGGAATGCCTGGTACTCCGATTTCCGGCATGCCGATCGTATCCAGCAGATGGCTGTAGGCCGCGATATGCACCGTCTCGATATTGGAGAACGCCGACAGCATCATCAGCACCTCGGTGGGTTTGAATACCCGCGAATAGTGCTTCATGTAGCAGTTGTTCACCTCGACATCGGCCTGGGTGAAGAAGCGGAAGATCTGCGTCAGCAGGCCACGTTCGGCGTCGGTCAGGTTGCGATGCCAGTCCTTGACGTCATCCGCCAGCGGCACCTCCTCGGGCAGCCAGTGGACCCGCTGCTGGATCAGCCAGGCCTCGTAGGCCCAGGGATAGCGGAACGGCTTGTACACCGGGTTCTCGGTCAGCAGGTCGAACCTGACCGGATGCTCGTCGGCGGCGTGGGCCGTTCCGTCCATAGGGTGCTTCCTCCGTGCTTTCATGCGCTGTCCGGGAAGGTAGCACCGGCTCCGCGATTCTCCAGCCGGCTGGCCGGCAAAGACAACATATTGTGGCCGCCCACGGCAGACGTCCCAATCCCTCGCGAACCAGGCGGGCATCCCGCCGGCAGGCGCCGGTGTGTCATGGGTGCGCCAGCGAGACGCGAGCAGGTTTTGCCGAGCGCCGGCCGGCGTGGGTGTGCCCGTGGCCCGTCGGACGCCGCGCCGCCGCCACGGGCTCCACAGCCGGAGCCGCGACCTCGCACCGCCAGGTTGTCGGGTCGGAGGTCGCACCACCGGCAGCGCTGCGCGGCTCCTTCGGGTATGGGCACAGTGGCACGCCATGAGCGCCGGCTGGGGCCTGTGCCGGGATGATTTCGGGCACCTGCCCCCGCTCGACCCAGTCGACCAGGGCCGCCATGGCGTCGAACCACCCTTCCGTCGCGCCGCCGCACGGATCGGCGTGGGGTGCCATGAACAGCCTGACGCTGTCGGCCCGTTCGCCCTGCGTCCGGCCTGACAGGGCCCGGTACAGGCTCACCGAGCGCTCGGACGGCACCGGCGATCCGACCGCGTCGTGATAGAGGATCAGCTTGCGCCCCTGTTCGATGAACGCCTGCAGGTCGGCGGGATCCGGTGTCCCGGCTTCGGCGGAGGGGTCGGCGATCACGCCGTCATAGTCGGTGGGGTGACGCGCCGCCTCCGTCAATGCGACCGGTTCAGCGGCCGGGCAGGCCTGGAGATAGGCGTGGCCGATCGGCGCTGCGTAGTACGACCGGGTGAACGCCTTCGCCGCCACGCTGACGGCATGGATGGCCGGTTGGAATGGCGCGGCAGGGCGGGGATCGGCGCTGTCGGGGTCGTCCGACCCATCTGCTGTCGCCGTGGCATAGCCGTTGCCCACCGCGCGGGCCGGATCGGCCGGTGACGCCGGCGATCCGGACGGTTCGAGGAACAGGAAGCGCTGCCGCCAGATGTCCGGCAACCACAGGGTGAACCGCGTGGCGGGTGCCGGCGCGGCGGACACGGTGGCCGCGACGCGCCCCTGCACGACGCACAGGGCCGGCTGATCGACAGTGGCACCGACTGCGGTTGCCGAGGTGACTGTCAGCGCCGGCACCAGCAGCGCATTCAGCGCCACGGGCGTGCAGGGCGGCACGGCGGATACCGGCGTGGCAGCGGCGCACACCGCGAGCAGCACGCCCAATGCGGCTCCGATCCTCATCCTGTTTGCCCCGAGTCCATTGACTGGTTCGCCGGCAGGATCGCCCCAACCGGTCCCGCCTGCCAAGTGCGTTGCATCTGGGCAACCACGGGTCACGCCTGAAACGCCACCGGCTGGCGTTTGCGTCCCCACTTGCCCGGTGCGGGTTCGAACACTCCGGCGGCCGGCGTGCCGCAGGCGGCGCAGCGCCCGGATCCGTCCAGGTTCCAGCGGCCTAGCTGATACCAGTCGCGCTCGATCAGCAGGCCGCCGCAGCCATGGCACCAGGTGCTGCCGCCGGCCGGGTCGTGCACGTTGCCAGTGTAGACGTAGCGCAGGCCCCGAGCCATCGCGATCGCCCGGGCGCGGGTCAGCGTCTCGGGCGGCGTCGGCGGATGCTCCCGCATGCGCCAGTCCGGGTGGAAGGCGCTGAAATGCAGCGGCACGTCGGGGCCGAGTTCCGCGACGACCCAGGACGCCAGCGCGGCGAGTTCGGCGGTGGAATCGTTCTCGCCCGGGATCAGCAGGGTGGTGATCTCCAGCCAGACCCTGGTCTCGTGGCGCAGCCAGACCAGGGTCTCCAGCACGTCCTTCAGGTGGCCGCCGCACAGGCTGCGGTAGAACGGCTCGGTGAACGCCTTCAGGTCCACGTTCGCCGCGTCGATATGCTGATAGAAATCGCCTCGCGCCTGCGGCGTGATGTAGCCGGCGGTGACCGCCACCGTCTTCAGCCCGACTTCGTGGCAGGCGCGCGCGGTATCGGCGGCGTATTCCAGGAAGATCACCGGGTCGTTGTAGGTGAAGGCGACCGACCGGCAGCCCAGTTGCCGCGCCGCCTCGGCGATCTGTTCCGGTGACGCGCTCTGGTTCAGCCGATCGGTCTCCCGCGCTTTCGAGATGTCCCAGTTCTGACAGAACTTGCAGGTGAGGTTGCAACCGGCGGTGCCGAAGGAGAACACCGGCGTGCCGGGCAAGAAGTGGTTGAGCGGCTTCTTCTCGATCGGGTCGATGCAGAAGCCGGAGGACCGGCCATAGGTGGTCAGCACCAGTGCATCCCCCGCGCGTGCCCGCACGAAGCACAGGCCGCGCTGCCCGTCATGCAGCTTGCACAGGCGCGGGCAGACATCGCACTGGATGCGGCCATCCGGCAGCGTGTGCCAGTGGCGGGCGGGAAACAGGTCGGCGCCGAGGTCGGTGTCCATGCCTGTGCCTCCGATCTGCAAAGCGGGCCGCGGCGGTCCTATGTGATGGTCTGCGTCCGGCCCATCCGCCGCATCCCGCCGAAGGTTTGCGCCCGTGTCAGCCATCCGCTTGCCCGCCGTCGCCGGCACCTTCTACCCGGCTGAACCCGATACCCTGCGGCGCCAGATCGCCGGCTTCCTGGCCGAGGCCGGCAACGCACCGCCCGCCGCCGCGACCCCCAAGGCGATCATCGGTCCGCATGCCGGCTACGTCTATTCCGGCCCGGTCGCCGCCCGCGCCTATGCGCGCCTGGCGGCTGCCCGCGGCACCATCGAGCGCGTCGTGCTGATTGGCCCATCCCATCATGTGGGGTTCCAGGGACTGGCCGTCGATACCGCCAGCGCCTGGGCCATGCCGTCCGGCACGGTGCCGCTGGACAGCGATGCGATTGCCCGCCTGCGCGAGTTGCCGATGGTGGACACGCTGGACGCCGCCTATGCGCGCGAGCACGCGCTGGAGGTGCATGTCCCGTTCCTGCAGCACGTGCTGGGGGCGTTCCGGCTGTTCCCGATCGTCGCCGGCGACGCGCCGCAAGCGGTGGTGGCCGCCGCGCTGGACGCGCTGTGGGGCGGGCCGGAAACGCTGATCGTGGTGTCCACCGACCTGTCGCATTACCTCGACTATGCCGCCTGCCAGGACACCGACACGCGCACCGCCGCGGCGATCGAGCGGCTGGACCCGGATGGGCTCGCTCCTCAGCTTGCCTGTGGCGTGGTGCCGATGCGCGGCCTGCTGGCCACCGCACGCCGCCGCGCCATGACGATCGAACGGCTGGACCTGCGCAATTCCGGCGACACCGCCGGTGGGCGCGACCGGGTGGTCGGCTATGGCGCCTGGGCGCTGTACGAGGCATCGACCGCCGTGGCAGCGGACGATGAGCGTGCGGCGGTGGAGGCAGTGGGGCCGACTTTGCTGCAACTGGCGCACGAGGCGATCGTGTTCGGGTTGAACACCGGCCAGGCGCCGCAGGTCGTCGCCAATGGCGCGCTGGCTCCGCGGCTGGCGGCACCGGGCGCCGCCTTCGTCACCTTGCGGCGGCGCGGCGCGCTGCGTGGTTGCGTCGGGTCCGCGATCGCATCGCGGCCGCTGTTCGTGGACGTCGCACAGCACGCTTTCAATGCGGCGTTCCTGGACTGGCGCTTTCCTCGCCTCGGCTTCGATGAGCTGGCCGAACTGTCGCTGTCGGTCTCCGTGTTGACGCCGCCGGCCCTGATGAGCTTCGCCGACGAGGCGGACCTGCTGGCGCAACTGCGGCCGGGTGTGGATGGGCTGCTGATTGAAAGCGCGGGACGGGTGGGACTGTTCCTGCCGAGCGTGTGGGAGGAGATCGGGGAGGGGCAGGGGTTTCTGGCGGCGTTGAAGCGGAAGGCGGGCATCGATGCGCCGCTGGCGCCGGGCGAGGTGGCGGCGCGGCGGTTCCGCTCGATCGAGGTGAAGGGGCAGGTCGGTGCGCCGCCGCTGGCGCAGGTGCTGACCCGGCCGGACCAGACACTGGGCTGGCGGCTGCTGCCGTTCGGCTGAGCCTGTGCAACGTGTCGATGCTTGCCGCGTCCTACCCCAAGCGATGCGGGTCTTCAGGCCAACCCGACCGGCGGAGTTTCAGGCTGCATGGGGTGTCTCCGTCACGCGACGCGGGTGAGGCTGCCGGCGGCGGCGCGCGCGGCGATGCCGCCGATCATGCGGTCCAGCGCCGGGTCCGCTGGGTGGAGCGGGGCTGCGGTGGCGCGAGGCCCCGGGTTCTCACGGTGCATGGGCTGCTGCCGCCCCGCAGCGTGTGCCGGGGTGGGCGCGGTCGGCTGGACCGCGTCCGGGGCGCGTTGCGGGCGTGGGGCGGGGATTGGCCCGGGGAGCGCCGCGGAACGGACGGTGGCGCGGGCCTGCAACCGGGACAGCTCCTTCATGGCGCTGTCCATCAGGCGGGACAGGGCGATCGCCTTGCCCTGGAAACGCAGTTGTAATACCAACCGCCGCTGAGTCCGACTTACGCCCGATTCCCAACCTGGTGAAAGTACGATTCGCTCTGCCAGGGTTGACGATTCCCTGAACAGGAGAGCGGTATGAGTGCGGCAGTTGCGATCACCCGCGAGGAGCACAGCTCGGCGGAGCTGCGGTCGATCGCAGCGGGAACCTCCGATGCAGCGCGGGCGCGGCGTTTGCTGGCTATTGCCATGGTGCTGGATGGCGCCACACGGCTTGATGCGGCACGCCAATCCGGCATGGATCGGCAAACACTGCGCGATTGGGTCCATCGATACAACGTCAGCGGCGTCGACGGTTTGGTGTCGCGCAAGGCGCCGGGCGCCGCGGCTAAATTGACCCCGGGGCAGATGGCCGAGCTGCGGGAGCTGGTGGTCAACGGCCCCGATCCGCAGGTTCACAAGGTGGTCCGTTGGCGTTGCGTTGATCTGCGTGCGGAAGTGGCACGGCGCTTCGCAGTCACGGTACCGGACCGCACGATCGGCAAGTGGCTGCGCAAGCTGAAGCTGACCCGGCTGCAGCCGCGTCCGTATCACCCGAAGAAGGATGTCGCGGCGCAGCAGGCTTTTAAAAAAACTTCAGTACCAGCCTGAAGCAAGCCTTGCATGCCACATGGTCCGGGACGCCCGTTGAGCTGTGGTTCCAGATGCTATGAGGCAGGACATCGCCCCGGCTGCTTGGCAACACTGGTAGGGTCCGCAATAAACCAGGGAGCCTGCCATGCCGTCCGAAAACATCGTATACGTCTCGATCGAACTCAGCGTTGCTTCGTGGCTTGTTGCTGCACGCCTGCCAAATACTGAGAAGTTGCGGCTGCATCGCCTGGAGGGCGGCGACACGGCCGCGCTGCTCAGGGTCATCGCTGAGGTTCGGTCGCGCGCCTCAGCCAAGCTGGGCGGCCCCGCGGATGTGGCGTGCTGTTTCGAAGCAGGACGGGATGGGTTCTGGCTGCATCGACTGCTGACGGCACATGGCGTCGTCGCCTACGTGCTCGAGCCGACCAGCATTCTGGTGAACCGCCGTGCCCGGCGGGCCAAGACTGACCGGCTCGATGCCGAGGGCATGCTTCGCGTGCTTGCCGCCTGGCTGGGCGGCGATCGCCAGGTGTGCAGCATGGTGCGCGTACCCTCGCCGGACGAGGAGGACGCCAAGCGTCCTCACCGCGAGCGCGAACACCTCGTGCAAGACAAGCTGCGCATCGAGAACAGGATCGAAGCGCTGCTGTTCACGCAGGGTATCCGGGGAAGGCCGTCACTGCGCTCTTGGGAGCGCGACGTAGCAGAGCTGCGAACGGGTGATGGACGTGCTCTTCCGCAGTTGTTGCGGATCGAGCTTGATCGGCTCCGCCGGCGGCTCACCCTGGTATTGGAGTTGATTCGCGAACTGGAGGCTGACCGTGCCAAAATTCTGGAAGAAACAGAGGCGGCCGACACGGTGGTTAGCAAGATCATCGCTCTACAGAGGATCCGCGGTGTTGGCGAAAACTTCGCAGCCGTGTTGGTCCGCGAGGTGTTCTACCGTTCTTTCGCCAACCGCCGTCAGCTCGCCAGCTATGTCGGCATCACACCGATGCCCTACCAGAGCGGCGGGATGGATCGCGACCGGAACATCAGCCGGGCAGGCAATCCTCGGGCACGCACGACTATGATCCAGCTTGCTTGGTTGTGGTTGCGCTATCAGCCCGATAGCGCGCTGGCCACGTGGTTCCGCGAGCGCGTCGGCACACTGAAGGGGCGCACGCGGCGGATCGCGATTGTGGCGATGGCAAGGAAGCTTCTGATCGCCCTGTGGCGCTACGTGGAGACCGGGGTGGTGCCCGACGGCAGCACGCTCAGCGCAGAGACCGCAGTCACAGCATAATCAACCAGATTGCCGCAGGCGAGGAGCCGTCAGCGGCGATACGGGGAGCGCGACCGTCTTCTTCTTTGGTAGCTCCGCGCTACCGCGTTTCAGGTGGGTCGCGTCTCACTGGGGCAAAGCCTCGTGCAAGAGGCATTATGGTGCGGGCGCCTCTACGGCCCCGACCGCATGTAAGGTGACGCAGCAGTCGCTGCGATACAGGACCGCCCCGGGCCCAAGCGTGCCTCACCACGATGAGCGTGAAACAGGAGGTGCCATCCCAGAAACCATTGACAAGCGAACCCTCATGTAAGGACGAAGCCAGGGTCGGACAGAAGGGCTCGCTCAGCTATGTCTGGGCGCCGATAGGCTCCCGCCCGCCGATGGTGCGTGATAACCGCCACGACACCGCCTACCTGTTCGGCGCGATCTGCCCGGCCCGCGCGGTCGGCGCGGCGGTCATCACACCGGCCGCCAACACCGAATGCATGAACCTCCATCTCGCCGAGATCAGCGAGCAGGTCGCTCCCGGTGCGATCGCCGTGCTGATCTGCGATGGCGCTGGATGGCATCAGACCGGCGGCGAACTCATTCTGCCAGGCAACATCGTGCCGCTGCATCTGCCGCCCTACGCGCCGGAATTGAACCCGATGGAGAATGTCTGGCAATACCTCCGCGGCAACAAGCTCTCCGCCGCGGTCTGGGATAGCTATGAGGCAATCCTCAGCGCCTGCGCCGATGCCTGGAACTGGTTCGTCGGCGATCCCCACCGCATCCAGTCCATCGGAGATCGCGATTGGGCAACGGTCAGTATCTAGGGCGGTTGGTATAAATTGGGCGGCAGGTTGGGCTGCGCGGCGCCGCGGAACGCGTCCATCACCGCGTGATGGGCGGCGACGTAGCGGGCGGCGAGCATCGCCTCCATCGGGTCGCGTGGGTCGAGGGCGGCAATGGCGATCATCGCGGCCTGGCGGTTGGTGGCGATCTCCTCCGGCGTGGCGTCGGGATGCTGGGGGATCGTGTCGAGCGTGGCGCGGAGCAGGGTGGTTAGGGTGACGGGGTCGAGCTGGCTGGTATGGGACGCGGTCGTGGGCTGCTGGGTCATCGGGGCGGTCCGTTCGCGCAGAGGAAGCGCGGAACATAAAAGGAACATACGAGGATTGCAAGGAATCTAAGCCTAATCTCCCGCCAAGAGCGCGGCGCAGACGCCGAACGGTCACCACAGCCCCGAGCCGCACCGCTCCTGAGCCAGGACGCGGTGGATCCTCATCCAAGTTGCCTCCCGCGCCTGCCTCGCGCAGTTTGGCGGAAATCCCACCGCGCGGAGACACCACGTCATGAACGGCGCCGAAAGCCTGGTCCACACGCTGCTGAAAAGCGGCGTGAACGTCTGCTTCTCCAACCCCGGCACGTCGGAAATGCACTTCGTCGCCGCGCTCGACCGTATCCCCGGCATGCGCTGCGTGCTCGGCCTGTTCGAGGGCGTGGTCACCGGCGCCGCCGACGGCTACGCCCGCATGGCCGGCAAGCCCGCCGCGACCCTGCTGCATTGCGGCCCCGGCCTGGCCAACGGCCTGGCCAACCTGCACAACGCGCGGCGCGCCAACACGCCGATCGTCAACATCCCCGGCGACCAGGCCACCTACCACCGCCCGCTCGACGCGCCGCTCACCGCGGATACCGAGGGCTGGGCGCGCGGCGTCTCCGCCTGGGTGCGCACCGCCACCTCCTCCGCGACCGTCGGCGCCGATGCCGCGGTCGCGGTGCAGATGGCCCGCACTTCGCCCGGCCAGATCGCCACGCTGATCCTGCCCTCCGACACCTCGTGGGACGAGGGCGGCATGGTGGCGGACGCGCTGCCCGGTACCGACGGTTCCCACCGCCTCGCCGAACCAGGTGGAGGAAGCCGCCGCCGTGCTGCGCCGAGGCGGTGCCGGCGTGGTGCTGCTGCTCAGCGGTCCCGGCCTGTCGGAACAGGGGCTGGACTACGCGCATCGCATCGCCGCGCATACCGGCTGCCGGCTGATGGCCGCCGGCTCCAACGCCCGCACCGCGCGCGGCCAGGGGCGCATCCCGGTGGACCGCGTGCCCTATGTGGTGGACGTGGCGGTGAAGGCGATGGCCGGCACCAAGCAGTTGATCCTGGCCGGCGCGAAGAAGCCGGTGACCTTCTTCGCCTATCCCGGCAAGGTGCAGAGCGCGGTGCCCGCCGATGCCGACCTGCATGTGCTGGCGCGTCCCGAGCAGGACATCGTCGAGGCGCTCGCCCGGCTGGTGGACATGATCGGCGCGCCGAAGGCTGCCAGCCCGGACAATGGCGCCCGTCCCGAGCCCGGCCGCGGCGCACTCACCTCCGAGGCCGTTGCCGCCACGCTCGGCGCGCTGATGCCGGAACACGCGGTGATCGCCGACGAATCCGTGAGCTTCGGGCGCGGCTTCTTTCCGCTGACCCAGGCCGCGCCGCCGCATGACTGGCTGAACGTGACCGGCGGCGCGATCGGCGGCGGCCCGCCAATGGCGACCGGGGCCGCGATCGGCGCGCCCGGCCGGCGGGTGATCAACCTGCAGGCGGACGGGTCGGCGATGTACACCGTGCAGGCGCTATGGACCCAGGCGCGCGAGAAGCTGGACGTCACCACGGTGCTGCTGTCCAACCGCAAATATCAGATCCTGCTGGGTGAACTGGCCAATGTCGGCGCCAATCCAGGCCGCACCGCGCTCGATATGAT
This sequence comes from uncultured Alphaproteobacteria bacterium, assembly GCA_963789495.1. GTDB lineage: Bacteria > Pseudomonadota > Alphaproteobacteria > Acetobacterales > Acetobacteraceae > CAWBLP01. The sequence continues at coordinate 264,423 of CAWBLP010000033.1, read as the reverse complement.
GGATCTGGGCAATCCCGACATCGACTGGCCGAAACTGGCGCAGTCGATGGGGGTGGAGGGTGCGCGCACCGATACCGCGGAGGGTTTTGCGGATCTGCTGGCTCATTCGCTGAAGCGCTCCGGCCCGTTCCTGATCGAACTGCTGATCTGACTGTCCATTGGGAAAGGTGCCTCCAGCGCAGGGACCTGGGCTGGGACGCCGCGATCCGGAACCGGATTTGGCACTTTAGCAGGCTGCTGAAAAAGGATTTTCGGGGCCCGGCCTCGCAACGATAACTCGCGAAATCGATGCTGAGCGCAAGATTGATTCGCGGCGACCGCTGCTGCGATTCTTTTCGTTCATTCGTTGCGGAGTTGCTGGACTTTTTCAGCAGCCTGTCAGGGGAATTTCCAAGCGGACTCCGAGGATGGGCGCCGGGGGCGGCTGATCTGAGGACGACACGCCGGCGATTGGCGCTGCGAGGGCCGGTTCTGCACTCGCACGTCTTGCGGCCTGACCCCGGCATCCGCGGATGGTTCCAGCGTCTCCAGCACAGCCGCGGACACCAGGCGTCGTCTGCATAACGCGACGGGCGCGTGCCCATCCGACACCCACTATGTCGTGTCGGGATATGTCGAATCGGCCATCGCCGGGGCGGACAGCCACTCGCCGCCCATCGAGGGAGGTGCAGGCTGCCCCGGTCGGACCCTGGGTGGGCGAGGACCGGCACGTGGCTGGCGATCACCCGTAGCGCCACGACGGCAGGCGGCAGGTCGCTACGGCTTGCCGGCGGCGATGAAGCGGTCGATCTTGCGATAGCGGAACAGCCACCGCCCGTTCTGTTTCACCATCTCATCCGCATAGCCGCCGGCGGAGCTGACCAGCGGGCCGCCGTCGCTGTTCTGCGCGACCGCCCAGTTGGATCGCACCTGCGCGCGCTCGCCATCCAGCGTGATCACGATGTTGGTCGTCAGATGCACGCCGCGCGGGCGTGGCGCGGACCCGGCCCGCAGGCTGCGCGCGTGGGCGATGATGCGGGCGTGTCCGGTGCCCTGGCCGAAATCGGTGTGCCAGGTGCCGTCCTCGGTGAACAACGCCGCCATCGCCTCGAATTCGCCGGCATCCAGATGGAAGCAGTATGTCGCCAGCACCTCGCGGATGGCGTCCTTCTCTTCCAGTGCACTCGCCATGTCGTTTCCCCCTCGGTTGCTGCGCCGCGGACCGGCGGCGTCAGATGTTGGGCACCACGATCTGCCGATCGCAGTGCGGGCAGACCACACTCTCCACCGTCACCTCATCCGGCCCGCCGCGACGATAATAATCCGCGGCCTTGATCCAGCGGCGCTTGCGGTAATCCGCATCGAGCGGCCAGGCGACCCGCTGGCAGAAGGTGCAGAGCAGCACGACCCGATCCGTTGTCGCCGCGTCTCGTTGCTGCCGCAACGCCGCGTGCGACAGCAGCGGCACCGGCACGCGCGTCGTCTCAGTAATGATCTGCGACTGATACAGCACCGCCACCGCCTGCTTAGAGCCTGACTCGAATTGTATTTCCAACGTGCGACCGATTTGGATTTACTGGATGATCGTGAGGTCGATCGGTTCATGTGGCTGCGAGGCGACGGGACATCAGCTTGACGCTTGCGATGTAAAGCCAGGTGACCGCGCTTTCGACGGTGGCCTCGAAATCCTTGGCCAGACGGCGGTTGCGGTTAAGCCAGGCCAGAGTGCGTTCAACCACCCAGCGTCTGGGCAGCAAGACAAAACCCTTGGCGGCATCGGGTCGCTTGACGATCTCGATTGTCCAGTCGCCGACCTTGGTGAGAGCATCCTTCAGCTTGTCGCCGGCATAGGCGCTGTCGGCAAAGATGTGGCGCAGCCAGGGAAAGGCACTACGCACGCTCGCCAGTAGAGGCGGCGCGCCGTCACGATCCTGGATATTGGCCGGATGGACGATCGCACCGACCACCAGACCGATGGTATCGGTGAGGATGTGGCGCTTGCGGCCCTTGATCATCTTCTCGGCGGCATAACCTCGCGGACCGCCAGCCTCCGTCGTCTTGACGGACTGGCTGTCGACAATGCCCGCTGTCGGGCTGGCCTCCCGGCCTTCCGCTTCGCGCACGTCCATGAGCAGTGCATGGTTGACGGTCTGCCACGTCCCACCGGCGCGCCAAGCATAAAAATACCGCTGCACCGTGGTGAACGGAGGGAAATCTTTCGGCAGCATCCGCCATTGGCAGCCGGCTTGGGCTATGTAGAAGATGGCATCGACGACGTGCCGCATGCTGGTCTTGCGGGTCCGCCCGCGGCTTGCCGGTGGCGGCATGTGTGGCTCGATCATCGCCCATTCCGCGTCGGTGGTGTCGCTTGCATAGCGCAGTCCGTCGCGCCGATACTTGGCCCGCGTGGTCCCGGTCCAGGTCATACGTGATCCCTCGGTGTGTTCGCAGCCACGAGAGAATCGCAACCGCTGGGATCACGCAACTGGCTTTCATACGCCGCCGGACAGACCGGCAGCGGCACCCGGCCGTGACGGCTCAGCGCATTGAAAACACCGCAGATGTCGTTCCACATTGATTCCGGGTCAGGCTCTTATCCTGACAGACCGCGGAGATCGACATGCGCATGTGCCGCTCCGCGATCGGTGAATTGCAGCGGAACTCGAATACGGTCTGCGACCGTCGGCCGGCACTGACCGCACCATGCAGGCAGCGAAACGCGGTCTGCACCGTCTCGCCATGCAGCGCGTCGAACAGCGATCGGCCGACGACCGACGCGACGGTCAGTTCTGGGTCGCCGTTCTCGGTGGCGAACCACGTCCAGCTGCGTTGCCCGATCGCCAGGATGGTGCCGTCCAGGGTCGTGAGATAGGCGACCCCCTCCAGCGCTTCGAGCAGCTCATCCGCGCCGACTGGAAGCTGCACCGCCATTGCGCGAATCCTTCCCGAAACTGCGCCGGCACGATTGTCCCGCCGCAGACCGGCGCCAAGCCTATTGTGGCTTGGCCGGCGGCGATGCAGGCGTTGGCTGGGTGGGCGGGGCGGCATAGGGTTGCGTGTTGCCCTGCGTCGCCGGTGCCGGTGCTGACGCCCCCTGCTGCATCATCGCCCTGACGCAGCGGCCCATTGCATTGCTCGCCGCGGAGGAGCCGGTCAACGACACCACCCATGGCGGCTCGCTGCCGGCGGGGAAGGTGACGGTCATCGAGGCGGCGCGACTGAACTGGGCATCGAACGTCTGCACCGTCTCCCGATCCATGGTCCAGTCGATGCGATCCTGATGGCCGACGCCGCGCTCGGTCCAGGGACGCTCCAGTCCGATCTGGATCACCACGGGCACCTGCGTGCCGTCCGGAATGTGCCAGTTCGGCTTGCTGGCGACAAAGGTCACCTGCTCGTCGCCCTGCGAGAACCGCAGCGAGAACGCCCGCCCGTCGGTGGGATTGGTGCTGCCGATGCCGCATATCTCCCGGCGGTCCCCGCCGGTGCCTCGAAACACATCCCAGCCGCCCGAGCGTGAATACACGTTCAGATCGGCCCAGGCCGGCGTTGCCAGGCACACAGCGATCGCAACAGGCAGCAGGCGCATCAATCAGAACTCCGTCATGTTACGAGGGGGGCTTGCATCGATGGACGCCATTTTGGCCATTGCATGGCTACGATGGGACCTCACAGTATCGTGCGATGCAAATACGCGCCGCGCTGGCCGGAGTGCACCGGCACCGGGATCTGTTCCACACGCTGGCCGGCCGCATCGCGCTGCACCGCGCGCCGATTCCCGGCCGCCGCAAATGGCTCGACAAGCTCGGCCCCGGCCTGATCACCGGCGCCTCCGACGACGATCCCAGCGGCATCGCCACCTACGCCCAGGCGGGCGCGCAGTTCGGCTTCGGCCTGTGCTGGGTGATGCTGTTCGCCTTCCCGCTGATGGCCGCGATCCAGGAGATCAGCGCCCGCATCGGCCGGGTCACCGGACGCGGCATCGCCGGCAATATCCGCGCGCATTACCCCGCCTGGCTGCTGCGCGGCATCGTGGCGCTGCTGCTGATCGCCAACATCATCAACCTGGCCGCCGACCTCGGCGCGATGGGCGACGCATTGGCGCTGCTGATCGGCGGACCGACGCAGCTTTACGTGCTGCTGTTCGCGCTGTTCTGCGCCGCGCTGGAAGTGTTCTCCCGCTATGAGCGCTACGTCGCGGTGCTGAAATGGACCAGCGTGTCGCTGCTGTCCTATGTCGCCGTGGCGCTGGTGGTGCGGGTGCCGTGGGGCCAGGTGATCTACCACACGCTGGTGCCGCATTTCGAATGGCGCACCGAATACGTCGTGGCGATCGTGGCGGTGCTGGGCACCACGATCACGCCCTACTGCTTCTTCTGGCAGTCGTCGCAGGAGGCGGAGGACGAGCGGGTCGATCCGCATGGCCATACGCTGTTGGATGCGCCGGACGACGCACCGGCGCAGATCGGCCGCATCCGCTTCGATACCTACCTCGGCATGGGCTATTCCAACCTGATCAGCCTGTTCATCATCGTCTCCACTGCCGCGACGCTGCACGGGCAGGGCATCACCGACATCCAGACCTCCGCCCAGGCGGCCGAGGCACTGCGCCCGATCGCCGGCGTGTTCAGCTTCGTGTTGTTCGCGGCGGGGATCATCGGCATCGGCCTGCTGGCGGTGCCGGTGCTGGCCGGGTCGGGCGCCTATGCGCTGGGGGAGGCGCTGGACTGGCCCACCGGGCTGGGCCGCCGGCCGCTGGACGCCAAGGCGTTCTACGGCACCATCGTGGTGTCCACGCTGGTGGGCGTCGGCATCACGCTTCATCGGGTTCGATCCGATGAAGGTGCTGTTCTGGGCGGCGGTGCTGAACGGCGTGGTCGCGGTGCCGCTGATGGCGGTGATGATGGTCATGGCGATGGACCCAGGCGGTGATGGGCCGCTTCGTGCTGCCGCGCGGGATCTGGGCGCATGGGTTGGTTGTGCACGCTGATCATGGGGGTCGCGGTGGTGGTGATGCTGGCGACGTGGTGAGGGGGGTGGGAGGAGGTGGCGATGGCTGGGGGGCGGCCAAATTGGCCCGTTACCTGGCATCACTGGCATCCCGAAACCGGAGGCGCCCAGCCGGTTCACCGGCGGAGATGGGTGGAAAGCGGAAGTTGCCGCGCGATCACGTGAATGACGTGGCGCGACAAGCCGGTGTTCTCCGGCACTGGGAGACGTCTATGGAATTCCAGCCCGGCCTGCAGCCACCGCCGCTCTGGCACTGGCGGTGGCGGTGGCTGCAGGCTTGCATGCTCAGGCGTCGACCAGTTCGGGCATCTCCGCTGGGATTAGCCCATATGCGCGCATGATTGCGGTGACCCTCGCGATATCGGGCGGTCCCCCGGCGTTGATCACGGCGGCGCATTCACGAAAGAAGCCCGGTCCGATTAGCGCCGGCGACCACAACGCCAAAGCCCGCGCTGGCCCGGCATGCTGGTTGATGAAATGATGTATGGCGCCGCGCGGAACGAAGCAGCGATCGCCCGCGCCCAGCTCGTAACGCCGGCCTTCGACGGTGACTGTCAGAGTTCCCTCGACGCCGAACAGGAATTCGTCCACTCCGTCATGGAAGTGCGCGGCGGGAACCTTGGCGCTGGGTGGCACAAGGAACTCGAAAACATCCATCGAGCCGGATGAATGGGAGCCATCGACGAAGAAGCGGATCTCGACTTGGCCAAGCTTGATGGTCTGTTCGGTGGGTTGATGCATGGCGTCTCTCCTGGTAAAGTTTCTTTACGATCTTAAGTAAAGCGGCTTTACCGACCCATGTCAAGCATCCGCCTCAAAAAAATCCCTGGCATCGACCAAGCCCCCTTTATCGGCGCCCTATTGCGCATGGCTCACCAAAAGGCGGTGGCGCGCCTGCTGGAAGCCCTGGCCGCGCGTGGGCTGGACGATATCAATCCGGCGCATTTCGGGCTGTTCCTGTACCCCCCGATCGACGGCATGCGCCCGAGCGATCTGGCCAAACGCCTCGGCGCCTCGAAGCAGGCGCTAAACCATCTCCTCGGTCAGCTCGAGAAGCTCGGCTATCTGGAACGCCGCCGCGACGCGGCTGGTCATGCCGGCGTCTACCTCACGGAACGCGGATGGTTGGTCGTTGAGTCCAACATTGCCACCATGCGTCAGCTTGAAGCCGACTGGCGGCGCCAGCTTGGTACGCGACGATTTGCCGATATCAAGGCAGCACTGCGGGAACTTACGGGAGTCGGCTAAACCGCCATTGATGACCGCTATGGGTCGAGACCTGTCGGCGCGTCTGTCGGACGAAGCGTGACCTTTCCGTTCCGCCTGCCGCAAGGGGATCGGGCTGGTTGCGGCAACAACCTCCCACGCGGCAGCCCCACCCGCGTATCTGCCCCGGCTCAAAAAGACTCTCGAACCACCACTCGCAACGCCGAGCCGCCTACCGCGCGCAGACCAGAGCCACCATGCGCCGATCCAAGCACCGCGCCCCAGCCGGCCGCGTCCCTATCTCCGCTGGCGCCCCCCAACCGCGTGCCCGCCAACAGCCCGCATCCCCCACACACCCAACCCCAACCTACCCCCGCCGCGGCCGCCGCACCGCACGCAGCGTCCGGCCATAACCGCCACCACAGAAGAACCGCTCGCCGCCATCCGATTCCAGCCCGGCCACACCCACGCCCGCCGGCATCTCAAGCCGCTCCAGCACCGCGCCCGTCGCGGGATCGATGCGCCGGACATCGCTCGTCTCGTCCTGCCAGGTGCCATGCCACAAGCTCGCCCTCCACCCAGGTAACGCCGGTGACGAAACGATCGGATTCGATGGTGCGCAGCACGGCGCCGGTCTCCGGATCGACCTGGTGAATCCTGCCGGCCCCGATGCTGGCCCACCCACAGCGAGCCTTCAGCCCAGGCGAGCCCGGAATCCCCGCCATCGCCGGGTGCGGGAATCGTCCTGACCACGGCGCCGGTGCGCGGATCGATCTTGCGGATCACCGCCTCGGCAATCTGGAACAGATACGTCCCGTCGAACGCGGTGCCGGCATGCGCGGGAACCGGCAGCGTGCCGACGATCGCGCCGGTCTCCGGGTCCAGCGCGGCCAGCCTGTCGCCGGCGGCGAACCAGACGCGCTGCCCGTCGAAGCTGACGCCATGCACGCCATTGATGTCGGGAAACGGGCCGTATTCGCGCAGGATTTCGGCAGGTGCGTGTTTCATGGTGCGAGCCTATCCGCGCAGCGGCGGCGCCGGGAGTAACAAGCTTGTCGGGAATCCCGGCACGGTCCGCACCATCCAGCGGCAGGCGCGGCCGCGGCCGAAGGAGTTCGACCTTGCCGTCCGCCGCCAGCGCCTCCAGCGCCCGCTGCACGGTGCGCGGGCTGACATCGAGCGCCAGCGCGAGCGCCGAACTCGGCCACGCCTCACCATCCGCCAGCAGCGCCAGCAACGCGGCATGCTCGCCTTCGACCGGCGGAGCCAGCACCGCGACCGGCTGCGCCCGGTGCGGCTTCAGCAGGAAGCCCCGCTGCGTCGCATGCAATCCGGCGAGCGGGCGCAGCGTCCTGCGCAACCGCCCGATCTCCACGCGCAGCCGCGCGCGATGCGACTCATCGGCCTCGCGCGCCCGGAATGCCCGGGCGATCAGGGTTTCGCGCGTGACATCGGCCGGCGCCGCCTCGGCCAGTGCGCGGGCGAGCGCGAACAGCACCGGGCGACCGGCCAGCGGAACCACCGTGGCCCCGCTGCGCAGGACGTTGCGGCAGGCGTCGGCGACCAACATGTCGGCGCCGATCAGCGCCTCGACCTCGGCAAGCCCGAGCAGCCGTGTCCCATCGCGCGCGATCAGCCGCGCGGCCGGTGCGGCGAGCGCGCGGGCCGCCAGTTCGGCCTCGGCCGCGAGCGCCGGAATGCCGGTCTCGCGTGCGGCGTGGCTGGCGCGATCGAGTGCGGCGCGGGCCGGCTCCGCCCGAATGCGCCGCATCGCGATGCCGGCGGTGACCAGCCAATAGCCGGTCCGCGACACAGGCGGCAGGGTATCGATCGCGAGCCCGTCGAGCGTCCGTTCGGCGTCATCGAGACGCCCGATCAGGAGAAGCCACCTGGCTTGCAGATAGCCGGCATGCGCGGCGTTCGCCCGGTCGCCCTGCGCCTCCAGCGTGGCCCGCGCAGTGCCCAGCGTTTGCATGGGTCCGCTCAGATCGCGTGAGACGAGCGCGATCTCGGCTTCGGCGAGGATGCAGCGGGCCCGCGCCGTCGCCTCCTGAGGACCGAAGCCACGGGCGGCGCTGCGCAGCAGGTCCTTTGCCCGCGCCAGGTCGCCCAGCTGCGCCATCGCAATGCCGCGCAGCGCGCGTGCGGGTGGATCGTCGCGCAGCGCGACAAGCTGCAGCGCCGCCAGCGGATCGCCTGCCGCCAACGCCCGGGCCGCCGCGGTGATCAGCGAGTCCATGGCAATCCCGTCATACTTGTCACTCTCAGCCGGCGTCCGCCTCGCCCTACATCCGCCTCGGCCTGCAACGGCCAGGCGCGGTGACAATCCAGCGGGAGCCGGACCATGACAACGTTCTCAGCAGCAAACCAGGCGAGCGCACCGGCCGGGCAGGCACGTGGCGTGGCCGGCTGGCTCGCTCTCGCAGCCGCGCCGAGCTTTGCGGTGATGGCGGCGATCGGGGGCGGTGGGGCGCATGCGGCGGGGCTCTGCTCCACGGGTTCGCCGCTCCTGCCGATCGACGGCATGACCGCGATGTATGGGCTGATGAGCCTGTTCCACCTGTCGCCCTGGCTGGCGCTCGCGTCCGGCCGCCCGTGGGCGCGCAACTGACCAATCATCCAAGGAGACCGACCATGAACTCATACGATCGTTTCGCGCGAACACTGGCTCGACGCCCGCAAGGCGCTGCTCGCCAGGGAGCGTGCGATGACCCACGAACTCGATGCGCTGCGCGAGGAGCGACGGCAACTGCCCTGGGTCAGGATCGAGAAGCCCTACGTCTTTGCAGGACCGGCGGGTGACTGCACGCTGGCCGACCTGTTCGGCGGCCGCAGCCAACTCGCGATCTACCACTTCATGCTGACGCCCGGGTCGGATGCCGTGTGCCGCGGCTGCTCGTTCATCGCCGATCATGTCGACGCGGCGCGGCAGCATTTCGAGCATGCCGATCTGTCGTTTGCCGCGGTCTCGCGCGTGCCGTTGCAGCGGATCGATGCGGTCAAACAGCGGATGGGCTGGACGTTTCCCTGGGTCTCCTCGCAGGGCAGCGACTTCAATTATGACTTCGGCGTATCATTCAAGCCGGAGGACCTCGCCGCCGGGCGTGCACTCTACAATTACGGCGAGGTGATCCGGGAAAGCCAGGACATGTTCGGCGCGAGCATCTTCGTGAAGGATGAGTTGGGTGCCGTGTTCCACACCTACTCGACCCATCGCCGCGGCGCCGAACTGCTGATGGGTGCGCTCAACTGGCTCGATCTCGCGCCCAAGGGCCGCAACGAGAGCGGCGGCACCATGAGCTGGGTTCGGCTGCACGACCAATACTGACCCGGTCCGCCCGCCACGCGTGTTCCGTCGTGGCGGGCGGCCAGCCCGCGCACTCATGACGCGATCGCAACTGCGCCGGAGGTCGGTCCGTCGGCACCGGACCAGGGCGCCGCGGGATCACCTGCGCGCTGAATTTCCGGTTGACTACGCATAACTCACTGGTTATGGATATGACGCATAGCCAGTGAGTTATGCATCGCGATGCCAGATAGCCATGACATGCTGTTCAAAACGCTCGCCGATCCGACCCGGCGCGCCATCTTCGAGCGGCTGTGCCGGGACGGGGAGCAGACGGTTGGCGCCCTCACGGCTCGCGCCGGGGTCTCGCAGCCGGCCGTCTCCAAGCATCTTGGCGTCCTGAAGCAGGCCGGGCTGGTGCTTGACCGCCACGCAGGCCGTCAGACGCATTACAGCGCGCAGCCTCGCGCGTTGGCCCCGCTGATCGATTGGACGAGCCAGATGGAAGCGTTCTGGCAACGCCGGTTCGATGACCTCGAAGACCTGCTGAAAAGGATGGATCAATGACCGAACCCGCGACCGCAATGCGCTCCGTCGTTGTCGAGCGGGAGATCCCGCATCCGCCGGAAAAGATCTGGCGTGCGCTCACCCAGCCGCATTTGATCGAGGCGTGGCTGATGAAGAACGATTTCCAGCCCGTCCTGGGCCAGCGGTTCGATCTGCGCGCCGACTGGGGCACGGTCGAATGTCAGGTGGTGGCGATCGAGCCGAACCAGACGCTGTCCTACACGTGGGGTGCCTATGGTCTTGCGAGTGTCGTCACCTGGACTCTCACGCCTGCGGGCAGCGGGACGCTGCTGCGCATGGAGCAGTCGGGCTTCCTGCCGGATCAGAAGCAGGCCTACCAGGGCGCCAAGGCCGGCTGGCCGCGATTCTTCGCCGCGTTGGAGCTGCTATTGTCGCGGACGGATTGAACTTCGCCTGTGCCGGTCGAAGTCAGGCCGGAGCGAGAGGCTGCCACTCACGAGCGCACGCCTCCCGGCTTTGGTTGGCCCGAAAGCCAGGCGGAACTGAAAGCAGCACGCAGCATGAGCAAGAGAGGATCGCAGGCGGGAAGATCACCGGCTCAGATGATCGATGACCGGATCAGCGAACTGGGCGACTGGCGGGGCGAAATGCTGTCCCGGCTGCGCGCATTGATCCGCCAGGCCGATCCGGACGTGGTCGAGGACTGGAAGTGGCGTGGCGTGCCGGTGTGGTATCATGACGGAATGATCTGCACCGGCGAGACCTACCGGAACGCGGTCAAAATGACCTTTGCCAAAGGGGCATCGCTGGCTGATCCATCGGGTCTGTTCAACGCCAGCCTTGATGGCAACACACGGCGGGCGATCGACTTCCACGAGGGCGACACGATCGACGAAGCAGCCTTGCGGGCGCTGATCCGCGCGGCCGTGGCACTGAACACGTCGCGCACCCGCCGATAGCGGTCGAACCGGGAGAACAAGCCCGGTGGTGGGGCGATCGGCCGGCCACACCGGCATGCTGCGCCCAGCCACGCCTGCATGCTTCGCAAGAACGCGGTGACCGGCAGACGGGCCGTCGCCGCTGCCGCGATGGGATGCCGCACCGCCGCCTCCCGTCCTGGCCGGGTCTGAACCCGGCCGGCTACCCCCGGAAGAGCGTGCACCGCATGCTGCGCGGCGTGATCGTTCCGGGGTGCATGGCCGGGTCGGCCCCGGCCAAGGCACGGAGAGGGTAGCGTGGCGGCGGGTAGCGTGGGGCGGGTGACACGGGGAGAGTACAGCCAGCCTGCCGCGTCACGCCGCAACCCCCGGCGCTGTGCCCAGCAGCGGCAACACCACGTCGCGGTAGAGCCGGATATGCTGCTCGGTCGGCCAGGTGAGTGACGGGGTGGAGGCGCGGTACAGCGCCTCGGTCTCCGCCCAGGCCTCGGCCAGCGCGGCATTCGCCATCAGGCTCTGATAGAACAGCGCGGCCGGGGCGCGGAACGTGTCGGGCGCGGCATGCTCGATCGCGCCCAGCACGATCAAGGCCTCCTCCGGAATCAACGGCGCCTGGGCCGAGGCGAACCAGGAGCCTGGGACGAGGTTCCAGCCGGTCAGCCGGTCGATCCGGTGCAGCAGGCCGGAGACCCAGTCGGTGTCGGGAAGCTGCACGCGGGTCCGCTCCGCCAGATAGCGCATGCGGTTCTGGAACCGCTTCACCAGGCGCGGCGTCATGGCGCGCGCCAGCAGCAGCGGCTCCACCGCGTCCAACGCGCGGGCGAATTCGGGGGAATCCTGCACCACCCCGTCCTGTCGGCGGGACGCCGCACCGGTCAGCCACAGCGCCGAGATCACCAGCATCACCAGCACCGGCCCCCACCAGACCCAGCGGCCCTCGCCGGTGGCGCCCGGGCCGGCAAGCGGGGTCACCGGCAGCTCGGTCGGCAGCGGCTGGTAGGGGCGCGCCGCCGGCTTTTCCGTGGCTGCGGGGGCGGGCGCCTGCGTGGTCGCGGGCAGCCCGGCCTGCCGTTCGGTGACCTTCGCGGCGGCGAGCGGCCTCGGCACGGGCGGGCCCGGAACATGCTCCAGCCCGACCAGCAGCATCAGCCCGACCAGCACGGCCACGAACATCACCCGCGCCACCTGCAGCCCGGTGCGGAAGCCGGTGCGCAGCGCGGGCAGCCAGTCCGGGCCATCCTCGATCGGCTGTTCTGAGGGCGGCAAGGCCGGGCCGTGGTCGGCGCCGAGCATGCGCCGCAGCCCGTCCTTTTCCAGCGACGGTACCGCCACTTCCAGGTTGATCAGCTTTTCCAGGTAGCGCCGCGCGAAGGCCTGGCGGCGCTGCAACGGTGTCGCCTCCATACCGGGCGGCAGGTCCAACTCATCGTCGGGCAGACCCTCGACCAGTTTCTCGAACCCCTGGCCCACGGCGTATTCGACCTGTCTGCGGTCCATCCCGAGCACGATGATGCAGGAGCCGGCGTTGACGCAGAAGCTGACCGCTTCCAGCACCTTGGCCACGTCCTCCGGCTGGCAGCGGTCCAAGTCGTCGATCAGCAGCACCAGGCCGGGCGAGCCGCCGCCGCGCAGCAGGCCCGCGACTTCCCCCAACGCCACGCCGAAATGGTAACGAAACCCGAGCTGGCTGGTGAAATCGGCGAGGCTGGCGCGGCGGGAGAGGGTGGCCAGCAGCTTGGAGGCCGCGGGGAGTGGCGCGATCTTGCTGCGTAGCCACAGCAGCAGGGCGATGGCGGCGCCGACCCCGCCGAGGCCGGCCAGGGTGGCGGAGATGGCCGGGCCGAGCTGGTCGACTGCCTGGGCGAGGGGTGTCTTGATCTGGGGCAGCAGCCAGGCGAGGGCGTCGGCCATGCCGTTCGGCGCGCCGAGCTGGACGATGGCGAGCGCGATGGCGGCGAACAGGGCGGCGGCGAGCAGGTTGCGCAGCAGCCGGCGGCTGCGCAGCACGAACAGGCGGATGCGGAACCACAGGCCGGGCGAGGTGAACAGCGGCGGGATCGCCTGGGCGCGGATATTCTCGAACAGCGCGGCCAGCAGATGCTGTTCCTCGCGATGGTGCCAGGCGTTGAACCGCACCGGGCGCCCGCCGTGGCGGGCGATGTCCTCGGCCAGCAGGTTCATCATTGAGCTTTTGCCGGAACCCCAGCGCCCGGTGATGGCGACGGTCAGCGGCGGCTCGGTGTTGCGGTTGCGCAGGAAGCGCGACAGGCCGATGGCGAGTGGCTTGAAGCGCAGCGGGTCAGGGTCGTGCCAGTCGATCGGCCGCTCCGGCGCCGCCTGGCTGGCGATGGAGCGTTGCGGCACCGGGGTGCGTTGCCAGGCCATGACGTTGAACAGCCCGGCGAAGGGCAGCAGCAGGCCGAGGGCGAGGTGCCAGGCAGGGGAGGGGTGCTGCGGCAGCGGCGTCCAGGGGCCGGTGGCGGCGTTGGCGGCGTGCAGCACGATGCGACGGCCCTCGGCGTCCTGGCCGGCAGCCCAGCCCTGGCCGGCGGCGTCGCTGCCGTCCACGCCCTGGATGTAGAGGGCCCGGATATCCGCGCTGGTGGTGCTGGTCTGCTGGGTCCAACTGGCGCCCTCGTCGGTGCTGGTCAGCAGCAGGCCGCCGGCGCCGGCTGCCCAGAGCCTCGGGCCTTGGCGGGTGATGGCGTGCAGGTCGTGGCCTTTGACGCTGTCGGGAATGGCGGTGGGGGCGGTGGCCTGCGCCGCGGCGAGGGCTTGTGGCGAGCCGGGCAAGGCCCGGGTGGACTGTGGGGTGAGGCGCAGGATGGTGCCGCCTGCGCCGACGGCCACGGCCTGGCCCCTCCCGATGCTGGTCGCGGCGTACAGGTCCTGGGTTATCTGGGTGCGGATTTCACTGCGGACGGTCAGGTCAGGCGACGCGTGAATTGGCTGGCCGCCGGCCTGGATCAGCCAGAATGTACCGTCCTGATCGGCCACGACGTCCGTGATGCCCTGACGACGTTCGGACAGTGTCCACAGCCGCACCGTGCCGTCCGTGCCTCCGGAAACGACGCGCGTGCCGTCGGGCGAAAATACGACCCTCCAGATTGCACCCGTCTGTCCGCCGAGCGTCGCGAGCGGTTGCCCCGTTGCTGCGTCCCAAACTCGGGCTGTGGCGTCCGCCGAACCGCTGAGGACATTCCGGCCATCGGGCGAAAATGCGACATCCGAGACGGCATCGGTGTGGCCGACGAGTGACGCCACCGGCCTGCCTGTCGCCGCGTCCCACAGCCGCGCCGTCTTGTCCGAGGAGCTGGTAACGACACGCGTGCCGTCGGGCGAGAAGGCGACGGCGGTGAGGGCGGCCGTGTGTCCACTCAACGTCGCCAGGGCTGCGCCCGTCGTCCCGTTCCACAGTCGCGCCGTATTGTCCTCGGAGCCGGTAACGACGCGCGCACCGTCCGGCGAGAAGGCGACATCCCAGACGGCACCCTCATGTCCGCTGAGCGTGGCCTCCGGCTTGCCGGTGGCGGCATCCCACAACCGCGCCGTGTTGTCCTGGGAGCCGGTGAGCACCCGCGTGCCGTCCGGTGAGAACGCGACAGCCGAGATTGACGCTGCGTGCCCCGTGAGGGTCGCTATCAGCTTGCCGGTCGCGATGTCACACAGTCGCGCCGTTTGATCATCAGAGCCGGTGAGGACGTGCCCGCCGCTGGGCGAAAAGGCGACGGCAGTGACGGGACCCGTGTGCCCGCTGAGCGTCGTCAGCCAGGCGCCGGTGGCTGCATCCCACAGCCACGCCGTGCCGTCCGCCGCACCGGTGACGATGCGCCGGCCGTCGGGCGAGAAGGCCCCCGCCAAGACGGAACCGGTGTATCCGCTCAGCGTCGCCAGCAGTTTGCCCGTGTCTACGTGCCACAGGCGTGCCATTGCGTCCGGTCGATCATTAGGGGGAGCCGACGATCCGGTAAGGATGCGGGTACCGTCGGGGGAAACGGTGAGAATCGAGACCGCAGTCGACTGTCGATACAGGACGTTTGGTGTGTCGTGCCATAACCCCCTGGCGTTGCTCGTCGGTAGACCGACCCCCCCGGCGTTGCCCGTCGGTAGACCGACCGAGGATGTAGTCGGCGCGCTCGGCGGGGGCGCCGCTTTGGACGCGGCTGCGTTGGCGACCGGGTAGCCTTTGGTGGGCGCAACGATGGTATTCTTCAGCACATCCACCAGTTGCTGCTGTTGCTGTTGCTGTTGCTGTTGCTGTTGCTGTTGCTGTCTGCTGCTGTGCTGCTGCTGCTGCTGCTGTTGCGACTGGGCGGGATACGACTGCTCCACCACCGGCCAGATCGGCCGCCACACGCCGTTCGGGCTTTGCCGCTCGAACAGCACGCCCGCCAGCGAAATCGCGATCGCCCGCTTCTGCTCCGGCATCACCACCAGCCGCCGCACCGCGATGGAGGTGGTCGATTCCGCCGGCATCAGCAGCAGGGCACCGTCGAAACCATGCAGCAGCCCGGGACAGGACCGATCGCCCTCGCGGCACAGCCCCGCCGGCAGGAAGCCACCCGCCGCTCCGGCCGGCCGCACCGGCATCTTCGCATACAGCGCGTCCGGCATCGGGGTCAGCCACCAGGACCAGAAGCCGGGTGGGGTCCACGGATCGGGCCGCGCCCCCTGGAACGCGGCACCCCAGACCAGGAAGACGGTCACCACCAGCAGCAGCAGTCCCGCCACGATCCGCGCCAAGGTGCCATGCAGCCGGGTCGTCAGCGACCCGCGCCCGTCCGCAGCCCGGCCGGGCATCGCGTCCGCGCCGGACGCGGACCCCGTCGACGAACCTGATGCGTCAACCATCTTGCCGATGCATGGACGCCTCGCCGGAAGCGATGACGAGGCAAAAGTTACCAGCGGCCCAGCCGCGGGGGAAGCTCGGTGTTCGCCTGTCCGGCGCCGCTGCGAAGCCTGGCCGGCGCGGCGAGCACGCCGCGTTTACGCCGCGGTAAGCCATTGCCCTGTAACCGTCCCGGACTGGCAGGCTCTGGCGCAAGATGGTACGGACCAGGCCGACACGACAGACAGACCGGAGAACCAGCATGGCCGCGATTGCCGATATCACCGCGCGCGAAATCCTGGACAGCCGTGGCAACCCGACCATCGAGGTCGATGTCATGCTGGACAGCGGCGCCATGGGCCGCGCCGCGGTGCCGTCCGGCGCCTCCACCGGCGCGCATGAGGCGGCGGAGCTGCGCGATGGCGACAAATCCCGCTACGGCGGCAAGGGCGTGCTGCAGGCGGTCGCCAATGTCGAAGGCGAGATCATGGAAGCGGTGGACGGGCTGGAAGCCACCGAGCAGGTGCGGCTCGACGACATCCTGATCGACCTCGACGGCACGCCCAACAAGTCCCGGCTCGGCGCCAATGCCATCCTCGCCGTGTCGCTCGCGGTGGCGAAGGCGGCGGCCGCCGATATGGACCTGCCGCTGTACCGCTATGTCGGCGGCGTCTATGCCCGCACCCTGCCGGTGCCGATGATGAACATCGTCAACGGCGGCAAGCATGCGGACAATCCGATCGACATCCAGGAATTCATGATCCAGCCGATCGGCGCCGGCACCTTGGCGGAAGGCGTGCGCATGGGCTCGGAGATTTTCCACGCGCTGCAGAAGGGCCTGCACGATGCCGGCCACAGCACCAATGTCGGCGATGAGGGCGGCTTCGCGCCCAATCTGAAATCCGCCGACGAGGCGTTGAGCTTCATCAGCAAGGCCTGCGAGAAGGCCGGCTACCGGCCGGGCGAGGACGTCGCCTTCGCGCTCGATCCCGCCTCCAGCGAGTTCTTCCAGGACGGCAAATACGTGCTGGCCGGCGAGGGCAAGACGCTCGATGCCGAGGGGATCGTGCGCTACTACGAGGCGCTGGTGTCGCGCTACCCGATCATTTCGATCGAGGATGGCTGCGCCGAGGACGACTGGGACGGCTGGAAGCTGATGACCGAGGCGCTGGGCAAGAAGATCCAGATCGTCGGTGACGACATCTTCGTGACCAATCCGGAACGCCTGCGCCGCGGCATCGAGGCCGGCAGTGCCAACGCCATCCTGATCAAGGTCAACCAGATCGGCACGCTGACCGAGACCCTGGAGGCGGTGGAACTGGCACATCGTGCCGGCTGGCGCTGCGTGATGAGCCATCGGTCGGGTGAGACTGAGGACGCAACGATCGCCGACCTGGCGGTGGCGACCAATTGCGGGCAGATCAAGACCGGCAGCCTGGCGCGCAGCGACCGCACGGCGAAATACAACCAGTTGATGCGGATCGAGGCGATGCTGGGTCAGGCCGCGCGCTACGCCGGCCGCACCGTGCTGCTTGGTTAGCGAGCGTCGGGGGCGTTGCCCCCGAAACCCACATCAAGGGGCGCTGCCCCTTGAAACCCCGCCAAGGGCCCGGCCCTTGGAACCGCATCCGATTGCGAGGGCGACCCTTTGCTGCAAGTCCAGGAGGCAACGCCTCCTGGTGGGATCCGGGGCAACGCCTCGACGCGCGCCGCCTTAGCCCGGCAGCGCGTTGCGCAGCGCTTCGGCCTGCTGGTTGTGGGTATCGCCGTGGATGATCTCCGGCGTTGTCATTTTCTGCCCGTAGAAATCCCAGTTTTCCTGCGTATTGCTGGTAATGTCGGTGCCGTTGACGTTGACGCCGGCATAGGCGCCGTTCGCCTTCGACCACACGATCACGTCACCCTTGCCGACCGGCGCCTGGCCGTGCTTCGAATAGTTGATCACGGTCAACCCGGCATTCGCATTGAGTGAAAAGTTATTGGCCTGGGTGAAGTCGTTCAGCGCCTTGTCGGTCATCAGCAGCATTGCCACCGGACCGACCTTGCCACCGGCCTGGGCGCCGATGGAAACGCTGGCGGCGGACAGGAATGCCGGGTCGCTCCAGGTCCCGTTCTTGTGGGCGAGCAGCACGCCTTCGCCGCCTTTGCCGCCGATGATGAACGCGCCCTTCACCATGTTGGGCATGATGAACACGCCCTTCGCTTCCCGCAGCAGATGCGCGAAGTCACTGTCCCGCTCTATCTGGTGCACGGTCTGGGTGGCGTCATTCACCAGTTGCCGCGCATCCGATGGGGCGGCTGCATAGGCCGGCACGGACAGGCCGAGCCCGGCCAGCATCGCCGCGGTGGTCGTGAATCGGGTCAAATGCTTCATCGCGTAATGCTCCTTCGCTGTTTGCATGACAGGACAACGAAGCAGCCTCCGCAGGGTTGGCGGATGTGAATAGTGAGTATCTTAACACTTCGTCACACGCCGACTCCGCCTTTCGTCGTGTCGGCCTGCGCGCCCGCCCAATTCGGGCCGGCTGGCGCGTCAGGCCGAAGGGGCGTCATGCAGGCGCACCGTGGCGGTTGAGCCACCGGCACACCCTTCGGCTTGACGATCAGCGCAGTGCAAAATCATGCGGCCGTGCGCCTATCTCATTATTCTCACCGAATGGTGAGGCCGAAGCTCACGCCGGGATTGCCGTAATACACCGGCGGCGGCGGCGGCCGGTAATAGCGCGGCGGCGCGACCACGATCGGCGGCGGGCTATAGCCGCGATTCCAGGCATCGTGTCTACGCCCATCGTAATGGCCACGGTCCCAGCGGTCATGATGCCCGCGATCATAGGCGTGGTTGTCATAGTGGCCACGATTCGGCCCATTATTGCGGTTCCAATCCCCGCTATTGCGGTGCCGATCTCCGCTATTGTGGTGCCGGGCCCCGCTATCGTGGTGCCAGTCACTGTGTTGCGCCATGGCTTGGGTGGCGCCGAGCAGGCAGATCGAGCCGAACGTGGCGGCAATCAACGTGTGAAATCGCATTTGTCCTCCTTGCGGCGAAAATCGTCGTCGTCCCGGTATGTGATGATCCGCGTGGCGATATGCGGGTGCGGCGGTACCATTTCGGTTCACGCATCGGCGAGCCTGGGCTACAACCCCGTCAGGGTGTCGGAGCAAGGTGCAGCGGCGATGGGGTTCGCACGGGAGTTGAAGCGCAGGGCGAAGGCGGCGATCGCGCCGCTGGTGTTCGTGGCGATCACCGGTTATTTCGGCTGGAACGCCACCCAGGGCGATCGAGGCCTGGTGGCCTATGCGCAGCGGCAGACGCTGCTGCAGCAGGCCGAGTCCGAACGCGACGCCATGCAGGCGGAACGTGACGCGTGGGAGCGTCGGGTCTCCGGCCTGCGGGCGAGCCATCTGGACCCTGACACGCTGGACGAGCGGGCGCGGGCGATGTTGAATCTCGCCGCGCCGAATGACGTGATCGTGCAATACGCGCCGAAAGACAAATTGTTCTGACGCGTTCGGGCCGTCCGCGGCGCGTCGCTGGGTCTTGCATCGCTGGGTTCACGATCGCGCGGTTCGACCCGCGGCCCAGCTCTGGTTCGATGCGCCGATGCTTCAAGCAGTCTGGTCGCCTTCAACGTTGTCCAAGGTCGCTTGAGGGCCGGCATGCACGGCTTTCTGTTGCATTGGGTCAGGCCAGTTCGTTCCCACCCATCGCCAGCCGTGCCCGCCGGTACCAACCCTGCAAGAGGCGGAGGGGCCGTTTGTCAGAGCCCATCACTCAGCCTCGGATCATCAGCCAGGCGTGATCCGTCGCCTGCCCGGAGCCACGGCCACCTGGCGCCGCACGCCACGCGCCAATGCGGCAGGTTCCACCCGGCGATGATGCACAACTTCCCGCGCTCGCCCGTCGCAATGCTCGGTTCCCCCTTGGCGCCATCGCCGGCCGCCCCATGCTTGCATGACCGGGCTTGCCTGCAACCCAGGAAGGGACCGCGCCTGACCAAACCACGAAGCTCCGTCGCCGCGGCCCGAGCCGGCCTGTGCGTCTGCCTGCTGCAGGTCCTCCTGGGCAGCGCATCCGCGCGCGCCGCATCGCAGAAGCTGACCCTCTCCCCGCCGCAGAGCGCGGTGGAAATCCGCGCCTATGGGTTCGGCCTGCTGCCGCTGGACGGACAATTCACCCGGTTCTCCGGCGCACTGCAGTTCGATCCCAACGACTCCGCACGCTGCCACGCGACATTGCGCGCCGACACCATCAGCCTGACCATGGCGAATGCAACGATCCGCCAGGACATACTGGGCCCCGAGTTTCTCGACACCGCCCAGTTTCCCGAGCTGCGCTATCGGGGCGATTGTGGGCCGGATGGGCTGGACGGCATGCTCACCCTGCACGGCGTCACGCGGCGGTTCCGGCTGGAATTGCGCCGGGACGAGCAGCAGCTGGTCGCAACCGGTCGGCTCCGTCGCGCGGACTGGGGCATGTCGGCGAGGCAGCTGTTCGGCGGCTCGACGGTGCGCATTCGCATCACCACGCCGCTGCAGGCGCAGTAGCCCGGCGAAGCCGCGGGCCGAACTCCCGGATTGCGCCCGGGTGATCTAGCCGGCAGGCTTGCGGCACCGCCGCAGGAAAGCGATGCGCCATGCCCGACCCTCGCCTGCAATCCCTGTGTGACGCCGTCGATCGAACCGCATTGATGAGCCATGTGCAGGAATTCGCCCGTTGGGTGAAGCTGTCCGGTTCGGCCGACGAACTGCAAAGCCTCGGCTACATCCAGGCGAAACTGGATGAGTACGGCTATCGCACCCAACGTCTGCTGCACGACGCCTATATCAGCCTGCCGGGTCCTGCGCGGGTGGACCTCGACAACCAGGCACTGACCGCGATCACCCATGCGTTTTCCCGCGCCTCCCCCGCCAGCGGCGTGACCGGGCCGCTGGTGTATGTCGGCGACGGTGAGGCAGCCGACCTGGCGGGCAGAAATCTGCGCGGTGCGATTCTGCTGCTGGAGGGAATTGCCAGTCCTGTCCAGGCGGATCGCGCGTCGAAGGCCGGCGCGCTCGGGCAACTGCAGATCAGCCCGCACGAGCATCTGCATGAGATGTGCATCTCGCCGGTCTGGGGCAGCCCATCGACAGAGACACGCGGCGAATTGCCCAGCACCGTGGTGTGCACCATCTCGCAGGCGGATGGCGCCGGTCTGCGGGAGCGCCTGGCGCGCGGCGAGCAGCCTCGTGTCACGCTGCATGCCGAGGTGGATACCGGCTGGCGGCCGACACCGATCCTGGTGGCGGAGCTGGACGGACCCGCCCCGGACGGGCCGCTGGTGATGTTCTCGGGCCATCATGACACCTGGTATTGCGGCGTGATGGATAATGGCGCCGCGAACGCAACGATGCTGGAAGTGGCGCGGCTGATGGCGCCGCGACGGGAAGAATGGCGGCGGGGCCTGCGGCTGTGCTTCTGGTCGGGCCACTCGCATGGGCGGTATTCCGGGTCCACCTGGTACGCCGACCATTACTGGGACGAACTGGAACGCCGCTGCGCCGTGCATGTCAACGTCGATTCCACCGGCGGGGTGGGCGCCACCGTGCTGCGCAATGCCGCCGCCGCGCCGGAACTGTGCGGCCTGGCCGCCGAGGCGATCGGCGCGCAGGCGAACCAGGACTACGCCGGCAAGCGCATGTCGCGCTCGTCGGATCAGTCGTTCTGGGGGATCGGCATTCCGGCAATGTTCGGCGCGTTGAGCGAGCAGCCGCCGGCGCCGGTGAAGATGCGCAACGCGTTGGGCTGGTGGTGGCACACGCCGCACGACACGCTGGACAAGATCGACCCGACGAACCTGGTGCGCGACACACGGGTGTTCGTGCATACGCTGTGGCGGCTTCTGGCCGATCCGGTGCTGCCGCTCGATTTTGCCGCGCATGCGCAGGTGCTGCTGGCGGAGTTGCGGGATCTGCAGGACCGGCTGGGTGAGCGGTTCTCGCTGGCAGCGCTGATCGCGGCCGCCGCTGCGCTGCGTGACGCCGCTTCGTCCGGTGTGGCGGATGATGTGGCGCTGATGCGGGCGTCCCGCGCGCTGGCGCCGGCGTATTATACCAGCGGCGATCGTTTCGAGCATGATCCGGCACTGCCGCTGCCGGCCTGGCCGGTGCTGCAGCCGGTGCGCACGCTGGCGGCGGAAACCGATGCCGACGCGGCCCGCTTCCTGGCGGTGAGCGCGACGCGCGCCGGCAACCGCTTGCGGCATGCGCTGCGAGCCGGCACCGCGGCGTTGCAGCCCCGCTTGCGGTGAGGGGCAAGTAAGCGTCGGGGGCGTTGCCCCCGAACCCCCATCAAGGGGCGCTGCCCCTTGCATCCCCGCCAAGGGCCCGGCCCTTGGAACCGACTCCGTTTGGGGTGGGGAGGGGGCCGTGCCGCGATGTTACCCTGGTCCGGGACCGCCGCGTCCCCTCTCCACCCCAAACCGAATCCGATTGCAAAGGCTGAGCCTTTGCTGGAGGTCCACGAGGCAAAGCCTCCTGGTGGGGTGCGGGGCAACGCCCCGACACTTGCTAACCCCGCCGCAAAGCGGCGGTGCGCGGCTATCCCTGCTTGGCCAGCGTGTCGAATGCTTTCAGCCGCAGCAGCAATGCCCGCATCTCGCGCAGCGGAATCATGTTTGGCCCGTCGCTCGGCGCGCTGTCGGGATCGGGATGCGTCTCGATGAACACCGCCGCCACCCCCACCGCCAGCGCAGCCCGCGCCAGCACCGGGGCGAATTCCCGCTGCCCGCCCGACGATCCACCCTGGCCGCCCGGTTGCTGCACCGAATGCGTGGCGTCGAACACCACCGGATAGCCGGTGCGCGCCATGATCGGCAGGGATCGCATATCGGAGACCAGCGTGTTGTAGCCGAAGCTGACGCCGCGCTCGCACAGCAGGATGTTGCGGTTGCCGGTGCCGGCGATCTTGGCCGCCACGTGCTGCATGTCCCAGGGCGCCAGGAACTGGCCCTTCTTCACATTGATCGCACGACCGGTCTCGCCGGCCGCGACCAGCAGGTCGGTCTGCCGGCACAGGAAGGCGGGGATCTGCAGCACGTCCACCGCCTCGGCCGCCGGCGCGCACTGCTCCGCCGCATGCACATCGGTCAGCACCGGCAGGCCGGTCGCCGCCCGCACCTCGGCCAGAATCGCGAGTCCCTCTCGCAGCCCCACGCCACGCGCCGCGCCGGCGCTGGTACGGTTGGCCTTGTCGAAACTTGATTTGTAGATCAGCGGAATCTCCACCGCCCTTGAAAGTTCGGCCAGCGCCGTCGCCACCTCCAGCGCATGCGCCCGCGATTCGATCTGGCACGGGCCGGCGATCAGCACGAACGGCAGATGGTTGGCGATCGGGATGTCGCCGACACGCACGATGCAGTTGGTCATGGTATCCTCGGCTCTCGGACGCGACCCGCCGCAGCGAGCCCGATTGCGGCGTTGCGATCAATCACGCCACTCGGCCATCATCGGCGTGCCGGCTTCCATCCTGCAACAGGCATGACGCGGCAGGCGCGACCGCGCTCCACCACAGGAATGGCTGATGGCCAATCGTGGCTTGGTCGATCAACCCCTGCCTGTCCCGACCGCCGCCGGCGATCCCGATCCGCTGTTCTTCGCGGATACCACCGTCGCCTTGAACCGCAACTGCCATGCCCATGCCATCAACTTTACGCAACGGACCGCTCTCGGCCCCGGCGCGCTGGCACCGGCCCGGGCCATCGATCCCGAACATTGCAGCGCGAAGCCGACGCCGTGGGCTGGATCGGTCCGTTGCCCGGCGCTGACTGACCGTCACCGCCGGCAGTCACCGCCGGCTGGGCGCCCACGGGGGCCGGCGAGGCGTGCGAGGAACCGGAGCCGCTGCGCTGGTTCGGTGCTGTCGTGGTGATGACCGGCCAGGAGGGGCAGGACCAGGTGGTCGCCCATGACGACGCCGCCCACTACGACATGGTGCCGCTGGCGGGAACGTCCCACCACCCCGCGCCGTGGTGGCTTGCCGCGCCACGCCGCGCCGGCGCTATGCTGCCGACAGCACCGAACCGGGAGCCGCACAGCATGGCCTTGAAGGACAAGATCGCATTCGGCATGTCGCTGCCGCATCGCTCGCCCGACCCGATCGATACCGCAACCGTACGCACCGTGGCGCAGCGCGCCGAAGCCCTGGGCTTCCGCGACCTGTGGGTGACCGAGAACACGCTGGACCACGTCACCTGCTTCGATCCGGTGGTGATCCTGACCTATGCCGCCGCGGTGACCAGCCGCATCCGGCTTGGTGCATCCGTGGTGGTGCTGGCGATCCACAGTCCCCTGCTGGTGGCGCATCAATGGGCGACGCTGGACCAGGTCAGCGACGGCAGGGCGATCCTCGGCGTCGGACTCGGGCGCGCGCATCACTACCGCCAGTTCGAAGTGCCCGAAGAGGGGCGCGTGCGCCGGTTCCGCGAGGAAATGGAACTGATCCGCGCGCTGTGGACGCAGCAGCACGTGACCTATCACGGCCGCTTCTATCACCTGGACGACGGCATGATGTCGCCCAAGCCGGTGCAGCAGCCTCTGCCGATCTGGATGGGGGTCGGTCATCCCGACGCGATCCGCCGGACCGCGTCTCTGGGGGATGGCTGGATGGGCTCGGGCGGATCGAGCATCGCGGAATTCGGCCGCTCGGTGCCGCTGTTGCGCGATGCCCTGGCCGAGGCGGGTCGCGATCCGGATGCGTTCCCGATCTCCAAGCGCATCTTCATGGCGGTGGATGAGCGGCCGGAGGTGGCGCGCGCGGAGCTGCATCGCTGGTTCACCGAGGTCTATCACAACCCGGCGGGCACCGACGCGTCCGGCATTCATGGCACGCCGGAACAGGTGCGCGCGCGGTTGGAGGAGGTGGTGGCGATGGGCGCCAACCATCTGCTGCTGAATCCGGTGTCGCGCCATGTGGAGCAGATGCAGGCGATGGCGGAGATCGTCGGCCTGACATGACGTGGGGCGCGCGGGCCAGCCCGCCATATCGTGCTGAGGTCGGGCCGGGGGATCCGTTGCGCAGCCGGGCTGCGTCACATGCCTGACATCGCGGGCAACGGCCGGCGCCGCAACGGCGTTGCGCATCGGTGCGGTGAGCTTCGTCTCAGCGCGATCAGGCAGCGGAGCAGCGTCATGGCAAGCAAAGGCTCAACCGCACAGGTCAAGCGCCTGCGCAGCGAACTGGCCGCGATCATCTTAGGGCAGCAACACGAGTCGCGACAGGCCTCCGAGGCCATTGGCGACGCCACGGATCGCTTGCACCAGACGGCACAGCATGTGCGCGCGGCAAGCCATGAGTTGCGCGACCAGGCGGTGGACTATGCGCAGGCGCTGACCCGCTATCGCCACCTTGCGCCATCGGCGGTCGCCATGGTCTCGGCGGCCGGCTTGGCGGGACTGTTGCGCCGCCGTCGCCAGCGGCATCGCCCACGCCGCGCCGCTGAGCCGCATCGGCCTGTGGCAACGCCTCGACCCGCACCGGCGCTGGTCGCGCCGCCGCCCGTAGCGCTGAGGCCGCTGGCCGCACCGGGGGGAGCGACCCCACCGGAGGCGCTGACCGGCGTCACCCGCAACTTCCTTCTCGGCTTCGTCATGCCGGTGTGGCTGATCGCCGGTATTGCCGATTGGGTTTGCCACCGTCGTGCCCATATCGAACGCAATTCCGGCCGGCCCGAATCGCTGATGCATCTGCTGATGCTGGGCGAGGCGGCGCTGCCGGTGATCTGCGGCCTGCTGCTGGAGATCACCAGCCCGGTGCTGCTGCTGATGGCCGGCGCGGTGGTGGCGCATGGTGCGACGGCGTTGTGGGATGTCAGTTACGCAGTGAAGCGGCGGCAGGTGACGCCGATCGAGCAGCATGTGCACAGCTATCTGGAAATGGTGCCGGTGATGGCGCTTGGTTTCGTGGCCGTGCTGCATTGGCCGGAACTGCGTGCGCTGCTGGGGCGAGGCGATCGCGCGCCGGACTGGTCGATCCGCCGCAAGCGTGTGCCGCTGCCGGCCGCGACCGTGACCGCGCTGCTGGTGGCGATGGCCACGCTGGAAGTTGGCCCATACCTGGAAGAGTTGTGGCGTACGCAGCGCACCCGCCAGCGCGCATTGCTGTAGGTCCGCCGCGACCAAAATCCCGCGGCCTGTCCTACGCACCGCCTTCCATGGTGCGTGGGACAGGCCGCCGGACTCCGGTCGGGGCCGAGTTAGGCCAGACTCTTCGTCGCCATCTCGAACGTATTCTGCGTGAGCCGTGGCGTCTCCAGAATCCGCCGCAGCGCCGCCTGCATCAGCGCCTGGCGGCCGCGATCGAGCCGCCGCCACTGACCCAGCGGCGACACCATGCGCGCCGCGACCTGGCCATTGGTCGGGTCGAGCGCGATGATCGTATCGGCCAGGAACCGATATCCGCGTCCCGTCGCCTCGTGGAAATGCACCGGGTTGCCCGCGGCAAAACCGCCGACCAGCGCACGGATCCGGTTCGGGTTGCGCAGATCGTAATCCGGATGACGCGGCCAACGCGTAGCACCGCATCCAGCGTTCCGGGCCGCTTCGACATCGCCTGGATCGCGAACCATTTGTCCAGCACCAACGCATCGCCGCGCCATTGCGCGTAGAACGCCGCCAGCGCGTCCTCGCGTTCGGTGCAGTCCTCGCCGGACAGCACCGCCAGCGCCGCCAGCACGTCGGTCATGTTGCGCGTCGCATCGAACTGCGCCTTCGCCAGGCGCACCCCCGCGCCATCACCCGCCGCGACGAGATAGGCCAGACACGTATTGCGCAGCGCGCGACGGCCGATCGCCGCACCATCGATGCGGTATTCGCCGGCATCGTCCAGTCGCTGATAGACCCGCAACAGCTGCGGCTTCAGCGCCTGACCGATGGCACGGCGCGTCGCCTCGCGCACGGCATGGATGCCGTCGATATCCACCACCGCCATCTGATCGGCCAGGAAGGTTTCGCTCGGCAGGCTCAACGCCTCCGCCGCAAACGCCGCATCACCGGTTTCACCCAGTGCCAGCGTGGCCTCCAGCGCCTCCAGCAACGCCGCGTCGGCGGGCGGTGCCGCGCCATCCTGCCGCCAGGCCGCGACCTGCCGCAGCAGCGCCGACGTTGCGTACTGCTGCCCGGACTCCCAACGCACGAACAGATCCGTGTCGTGCGCAGCGAGAAAGCGCAATCGTTGCTCCGCCACGCCCACCAGCTTCACCGGCGCGGAGAAGCCGCGCAGCAGCGAGGGCACCGGCGGCGCGGGCACGTTCTGGAACACGAAGCTCTGCTCTACCATCTCCAGCAGCAGCACACGCGTGCCGTCCTGCGGCGATGAGTTCACCGATCAGCTGCGTCGGCAGTTCCTGGCCCGACGGATCGAGCAGGCCCATCGCAACCGGGATCACCACCGGCTGCTTGTCCGGCTGGCCCGGCGTCGGCCGCGTCTCCTGCCGCAGTGTCAGCGTGTAGCGGCGCGTGGCGGGGTCATAGGCGTCCGACACCGACAGCATCGGCGTGCCGGCCTGATGATACCAGCGCTTGAACCGCTGCAGGTCGACGCCGGAAGCGTCCTGCATCGCCTGCACGAAATCGTCGATCGTCACCGCCTGGTTGTCATGCCGCGCGAAATACAGATCCATGCCGCGGCGGAACGCATCGCGACCGATGATGGTCTGCCATCATGCGGATGACTTCCGCGCCCTTGTTGTACACCGTGGCGGTGTAAAAATTATCGATCGCGATGTAGCTGTCCGGCTGCACCGGATGTGCCAGCGGACCGGCATCCTCGCGGAACTGGGCCGCCCGCAGCGCCCGCACGTCACCGATGCGCTTCACCGCGCGGCTGCCCTGGTCGGCGGAGAATTCCTGGTCGCGATAGACCGTCAGCCCTTCCTTCAGCGAGAGCTGAAACCAGTCACGACAGGTGACGCGGTTGCCGGTCCAGTTGTGGAAGTATTCATGCGCGATCACCGACTCGATGCCCTGATAGTCGCCGTCGGTCGCTGTCTCCGGACGCGCCAACACGTATTTCGTGTTGAACACGTTCAGGCCCTTGTTCTCCATCGCGCCCATGTTGAAGTCGGATACGGCGGCGATGTTGAACACGTCCAGATCGTATTCCAGGCCGAACACATCCTCGTCCCACTTCATCGACGTCTTCAGCGAGCGCATCGCGTGCGCGCAACGATCCTCATCGCCGCGCCGCACCCAGATGCCCAGTTCCACCACGCGCCCGGACCGAGTGGTGAAACTGTCCTTCACCGAAACCAGATCGCCCGCCACCAGCGCGAACAGATAACTCGGCTTCGGATGCGGATCGGTCCAGGTGACGCAATGGCGTCCCGCGCCGAGATCCTGCACCGCACCGGGATTGCCGTTGGACAGCATCACCGGACAGCGTGCGCGGTTCGCCGTGATGCTCACCGTGTAGCGGGCCATCACGTCCGGCCGATCCGGGAAATAGGTGATACGGCGGAACCCTTGCGCCTCGCACTGGGTAAAGAAGCTGCCGTTGGAGGTGTACAGCCCGCTGAGCTCGGTGTTGTCCTCCGGCGCGATCAGCGTCTCGATCTCCAGCGTTGCTTCATCCGGCAGATCCGGAATCAACAACGCGTTACGCTCTACCTGATACTGGTTGGCGCTGAGGGTTTCGCCGTTCAGCACCACGCGGACCAGGTTCAGCGCCTCGCCGTCCAGATGCAGCGGCGCCGAACTGTCGGGCGCGGCCGGATTGCGGCGCAGCGCCAGGCGGGAGACCACGCGCGTCGCCGCCTGGTCCAGGTCGAAATCCAGATCGACGGTATCCACCAGGAACCGCGGCGGCGTGTAGTCCGCGAGCCGTACCTCCCGGGGCGCGGCCTGGGCGGCGACCGACGTCGCGTCGTTGGACAAAAGCGGCATGCGGCTCTCCTCGGGCACGCTGGCTCATCCCGGCGGGCGTGAGGCAGCAATCGAACGCGCGGTAGCTTACGGCCTTCGCCGACGCAATGGACCCTGTCCCGGCGCTGTTTTCATGGCACTGTGCGGTTTATCCCGGCCGGAGGCGAACCACCGCATCGCCGGTCAAAAGATGGAGCCGAGTGCATGGATGCCAATGCCCTTCCGTTCGACGCTGACGCCATGCTCGATGGCCTGCGCAACTGGGTCGAATGCGAGAGCCCGACCTACGATCCAGCCGCGGTCAATCGGATGATGGATCTGGCGTCGCGCGAGCTGGTGATCGCCGGCGCGCGGGTGGAGCGGATCGGCGGCCGCATGGGGTTCGGCGACTGCGTGCGCGCGAGCTTTCCGCACGCGACACCAGGCGTCCCGGGCATCCTGGTGATGGGCCATCTGGACACTGTGCATCCCATTGGCACGCTGCGCGACCTGCCGTTCCGGCGTGAAGGCAATCGTGCCTGGGGTCCCGGCATCTGCGACATGAAGGGCGGCAACTATCTGGCGCTGGAGGCGATCCGCCAACTGGCGCGCGCCGGCGTGGCGACCAGGCTTCCGGTGACGATGCTGCTCACCAGTGACGAGGAGGTGGGCAGCCCGTCCACGCGCGACGTGATCGAGGCCGAGGCGTCGCGCCACCGCTATGTGTTGGTGCCGGAACCGGCGCGGCCCGATGGCGGCGTGGTGACCGGTCGTTACGCCATCGCCCGTTTCAATCTGGAATCCACCGGCCGCCCCAGCCATGCCGGCGCCCGCCTGGCCGAGGGCCGTTCCGCCATCAAGGAGATGGCGCGCAAGCTGATCGAAATCGAGGATATGACGTCGGACAACTGCACCTTCAGTGTCGGCGTGATCCGCGGCGGGCAATGGGTGAATTGTGTGACCACGACCTGCACCGCTGAGGCGCTGAGCATGGCCAAGCGGCAGGAGGATCTGGACCGCGGCGTGGCCGCGATGCTGGCGCTGCGCGGATCGAGCAACGAAGTGCAGTTCAAGGTGACCCGCGGCGTGACCCGCCCGGTGTGGGAGGCCGATGCCAAGGTGATGGCGCTCTATGAGCGCGCCCGCGGCATCGCGCGCAGCCTGGGCTACGACATCAGTTCGCAAAGTTCCGGTGGCGGATCGGACGGCAATTTCACCGGTGCGATGGGCGCTGCCACGCTGGACGGGCTGGGCGTCGCTGGCGCCGGCCCGCACACGCTGGATGAGCACATCCTGGTGGACAGCCTGGCCTATCGCGGCAAGCTGATGGCCGGCCTGTTGGCGACGCTGGACTAGTGCGGGCCCGCCGTAGCGTATCGGCTTGGCACTGGCCCCATCGTCAGGCGGGATTCCGCTGCACCAGTTGCCGCGCGATGATGATGCGTTGCAGCTCGTTGGTGCCTTCGCCGATCACCAGCAGCGGTGCGTCGCGATACAGGCGTTCGACCGGGAATTCCTTCGAATACCCATAGCCGCCATGCACGCGCATCGCTTCGGCGGCATTCTCCATCGCGGCCTCGGTGGCGAACAATTTGGCCATGCCGGCTTCCATGTCGCAGCGCGCGCCGGTGTCGTACAACTCCGCCGCACGCTGTACCAGTAGCCGCGCCGCCTCGGTGCGCGTTGCCATGTCGGCGAGTTTCAACTGGATCGCCTGGTGCTGCGCGATCGGCACGCCGAACGTCTTGCGCAGCTGCGCATAACGCACCGACTCGTCCAGTGCCGCCTGGGCGATGCCGACGCCGCGCGAGGCGACGTTGATGCGGCCGAGTTCCAGTCCTGATAACGCATGTTGCAGCCCGCGTCCCTCTACGCCGCCGATCAGGCGATCGGCGGGAACGCGGTAGTTGTCGAACAGCAGTTCCGCGCTGTCGATGCCTTTGTAGCCGAGCTTTTCGAGCTTGCGGGAGACGGTGAAGCCGGGGCCTTTTTCGGCGAGCAGCATGCTCATGCCGCGATGGCGTGGTTCCGCGTGCAGATCGGTCTTCACCAGCAGCGCGAAGCAGGATCCGTAGATGCCGTTGCTGATCCAGGTTTTTGTCCCGTTCACCACGTAGTCGTCGCCGTCACGCCGCGCGGTGACGCGGATCGCCTGCAGGTCGGTGCCGCAATCCGGCTCGGTCAGTGCCAGGCCGCCGCGCAGCTCACCGCTGGCGAAGCGTGGCAGGAACAGGCGCTTTTGCGCGCCGGTGCCGTTGCGTTGCACGATCGCTGCCATGATGAGGTGCGAATTGAAGATGCCGGTGACCGACATCCACACCCGCGCGATGCGCTCGACGATCTGCGCGTAGGTGGCGCAGGGCAGACCCAGTCCGCCATGTTCCGCGGCGATGGTGGCGCCGAACAGACCGAGTTCCCGCATGCGGGCGACGATTGTTTCGGGATACGTGTCGTTGGCTTCCAGCTCGTGCACATAGGGTGCGACGTCGCGTGCCAGGAAGGCATCGATGGAGTCCAAGATCAACCGGTCTGACACGCTGTACGCTCCTGGTCGCTGATGGAGAGACGAAGGCGGGGGCGTTGCCCCCGAAACCCCCAGCAAGGGGCGCTGCCCCTTGCATCCCCGCCAAGGGCCCGGCCCTTGGAACCGTATGTTGTTTGGGTTGGGGAGGGCGCGGTCTCAGGCGCTCGTGCCCCCTCCCCAACCCAAACAGTATATGATTGCGAAGGCTGTGCCTTTGCTGGGGGGCCAGGGGGCAAAGCCCCCTGGTGGGGTTCGGGGCAACGCCCCGACCCTTCAGGCTGCCCCGCGCTTCAACTCGCCACCGCGCCATTCGGCAAGGTGATCGAAATTCTTGCGATAGGTCCCAAGCCCCAAAGTCTGAGATCTCAGCTCGATGATCAGGTCATGCAGTTCCGCCTCCGGCACCATGGCCTCCACATCGTCCCAGCCTGGCCAGCCCGGCTTCTCCGCAAAACCGAGGATCTGCCCGCGTCGTCCCGTCACCAGT
The DNA here is from genome assembly GCA_963789495.1 of uncultured Alphaproteobacteria bacterium. Classification (GTDB taxonomy): domain Bacteria; phylum Pseudomonadota; class Alphaproteobacteria; order Acetobacterales; family Acetobacteraceae; genus CAWBLP01. The sequence continues at coordinate 232,764 of CAWBLP010000033.1, read as the reverse complement.
CGCTGCGCACGCGCCGTGTAGTCGGTCGGCACGCTCACCGTCACCTTGTCGATCGGCTCCAGAACCACCGGGTCAGCGTTCGCCAATCCCTCCTTCATCGCCATGCTGGTCGCGGTCTTGAACGCCATGTCGGAACTGTCGACCGAGTGGAACTGGCCGTCCGTCAGCCGCACCGCGATGTCCACCACCGGATAGCCGAACGGTCCCTTCTTCGCGGCTTCTTCCGCCGCTTCGCCAACGGCCGGGATGAAATTGCGCGGCACCGCGCCACCCACCACCTTGTCGATGAACTCGAACCCGGCACCGCGCGGCCGCGGCTCGATGTCGATCTTCACATCGGCGAACTGCCCATGCCCACCCGTCTGCCGCTTCAGCCTTCCGTGCTCATGCACCGCTCGGCGAATTGTTTCCTTAAACGCCACCTGCGGTTTATGCGTCGTCACCTTCAGTCCGTAATTCTTCGCCAGCCGATCCACCGTGGTGAGCAGATGCATCTCGCCCTGGCCATGCAGCACCGTTTCACCGGTCTCCTGGTTCTGCTCGATGGTCAGCGCAGGGTCCTCCTCCTGCAATTTCTGCAGCGCACCCGACAGCTTCACATCATCCTTGTGGTCGCTGGTCGCGATCGCCATCGAATACACCGGCTGCGGCGGCTCAGGAAACGGCAAGGCATCCGGCGTGGCGCCAGGCGACAAGGTCGCACCGGTCGCGACGCCGTCAAGCCGGCCCAATGCGACCACCTCGCCCTCCATCGCCTCCGGCACCTTCGACAGATCGCCACCGATCGCGCGATACACACCGCCGAGACGCGTGCCGCCCAGCGTGGCACCGTCCTTGATGGACCCGCGCCAGATGCGCGCATAGGACAGCTTGCCGGTGTGACCCGCATGCACGGTCTTGAACACCTGCGCGAGCGGTGGGCCGTCCGCCTCAATCCCCATCCGCTCCCGCGTCTCCGCGATCTGCGGCGTGTCGTGACGCAGTGCCTTCCACAGGCGCTGAATGCCGTTGGTATTCTCCGCCGATCCCACCAGCACCTCGATCACCGCGCCGGCCACCAGATCCTTGCGCAGGTCACTGTAGATTTCCGACGGCGTCGGCTTGATGTCCTCCAGCACCTTCTCCAGCAGAACGTCGTCATGATCGGCCAGCACCTCGACGAGCTTGCCCAGCGCCTCCTGCTCCTCGGTTTGCATTTCGGCCGGAATTTGCATCAGTTCCGATGGCTGCCCCTTGCGGTAGCGATACGCGCGCTCACTGATCACATCGACGTAACCGGCAACCGCGTCGCCATCCACGATCGGCACCTGGCGCAGCACGAGCGGCGACTTGGTCAGGCCTTGCAGCGCGGCCAACGTGTCGCGCACGCTGCCTTCCAGCGTGTCGATCTTGTTGATGAAGATCATATGCGGCACGCCTTCATCGGCGAGCAATTTCAGTACCGGCGCGACGGTCAGCACGCGGGCCGGCACCGGTTCGCACACCACGACGGCCAGATCGACCATCGCGAGTGCAGCGCAGGCTTCATGCGCGAACTCGATCGAGCCGGGACAATCCAGCACACACCAGGCATCATCAAGATAGGAGCAATGGCCGAAGCGGATCTCGGTGGTCATGGGCCGGTTGCGCGGATCGGCCGGGCGCTTCACCGGCGCGCCACCCGATTCCATCAGCGCTTCGAACAAGGTGGACTTGCCAGCGCTGTATGGTCCGACCAAAGCCACCGAGCGAGGACTTCTGCCGTTGCTGGTTCCTGACATGGCCGCGCCTCCTGTTGTTTGGCAAGGCCCTGCGGCGACGGTCCCAAGGCCGGACAATCCCGAGCGCCCCGTTACGCGATCCTAGCGCAGATTTGCCGACTGGCGAGTCCTGTCGAACTCACTTCATGGCGTCACCGGCCTCCGGCCCGTCGATGGCCTGCACATGCAGGTTGAGCCGCACCAGCGCGCGGTTCAGCGCGTGCCATTCGGTGCGGCCGAGGCCTTCCGCGAGCGTGTCCTGCATCTCCCGCGCCAGTGGAACGACGCCATTATGCACGGACGCGCCTTTGCGTGTCAGGCGCAGCAGGCGACCGCGTCCATCCTTCGGATCCATCGACTGTTTCAGCAGACCGCGCGCCACCAGCGATGCGGCCGCGCGACTGACCTTCACCTTGTCCATCGCGGTCCACTCGCCCACCGCACTGGGCGAAACGCTACCAAATCGCCCGACCGTTGCCAGGACGCGCCATTCGGGAATACTGAGACCGAAATGTTCGGAGTAACCCCGGGCCAGCAGGCGGGACACGCGATTGGCCGCAACGGAAAGACGATAAGGCAGGAATTCCTCCAGCCGAAAGTCATCGACGGCCTCCGCCAGCGGCGCGGCGCCTCTTGCCTTTGCTTTCATGCACAACTATCCCCCCAGTGCGTTTGCACCTATATCGCGGATATTCGCGGGAGGGAACGGGCGCAACGGCCGGGATTGCAACAAGCAACAATTATGCGGGGGACGCGACATGTCGATGTTGGCCGCTGCCGGCGTTTCCACTGCGCAATGCCTGCGCAACATCATCCGCGTATAGTGCAGTGCACCATTGATGAGTTGGCGGGCGCCGACCAGGAGCATGCGATGTCCGAGCAGATCCGCTATCTCTCCGGTTTCGGCAATGAATGCGCGACGGAGGCGATCGCCGGGGCGTTGCCGGTGGGGCAGAACTCACCGCAGCGTCCGCCGCTGGGGTTGTACGCCGAGCAGATTTCGGGCACGCCGTTCACGGTGCCGCGGCGGGAGGCGCGACGCAGCTGGCTGTATCGCATTCATGCCTCGGCCGCGCATCCGCGCTATCGCCGGATCGAAAACGGGCTGCTGTGCACACAGGCGGCGGAGCCGACGCCCAATCGGCTGCGCTGGGACCCGTTGCCGCTGCCGGATGCGCCGACAGATTTCGTTGCGGGACTGGTGACCATGGTGGCGAACGCGGATGTCGCGTCGGGCAGCGGCGTGTCGGTGCACCTCTATCGCGCCAACCGGTCCATGCAGCGCGTGTTCTGGAATGCCGACGGGGAACTGCTGATCGTGCCGCAGCAGGGACGGCTGGCGTTGGACACGGAGATGGGGCGTCTGGATGTGATGCCGGGTGAGATCGCGGTGATTCCGCGCGGTGTGCGGTTCCGCGTCGCCCTGCCGGACCAGGGTGCGCGCGGCTATGTCTGCGAGAATCACGGTGCGGCGCTGCGCTTGCCCGACCTTGGGCCGATCGGCGCCAACGGCCTGGCCAATCCGCGTGACTTCCTGATGCCGACTGCAAGCTTCGAGGATCGCGCGGAGGCCACCGAGCTGGTGCAGAAGTTCATGGGTGCGCTGTGGGCGACGGAGCTGGATCATTCGCCGCTGGATGTGGTGGCCTGGCACGGCAACCTGGCCCCGTACAAATACGACCTGGCGCGGTTCATGGCGATCGGCACCATCAGCTTCGATCATCCCGATCCTTCGATCTTCACGGTGCTGACCTCGCCGACCGATGCACCGGGCGTCGCAAACCTGGATTTCGTGATTTTTCCACCGCGCTGGATGGTGGCCGACCATACGTTCCGGCCGCCCTGGTTCCATCGCAACATCATGAACGAGTGCATGGGCTTGGTGCATGGCGCGTACGACGCGAAGGCGGCGGGCTTCCTGCCTGGCGGATTGTCGCTGCATGGCTGCATGAGCGCGCACGGGCCGGATGCCGAAACGGTCGAGCGTGCGATGGCGACCGATCTTACGCCCCAGCGGATCGACAACACGCTGGCCGTCATGTTCGAGACGCGGCAGGTGCTGTGCCCCACACGGCACGCGCTGGCGATGCCGGAATTGCAGGCGGATTACGATGCGTGCTGGCAGGGATTGCGCCGGCATTTCACCCGGGTCGCACGATGACGGATACGACGCGTGGTCCGTCGTGCAGATATCCGGTCGCGCTGCGCACTGGGGGAACGCGGCGCTACATAAGGACAAGGTGATGTTCCAAGTGCACGGCCACCGCGGCGGCCAGGTCGCGATCGGCGTTGGCGCGTGGAACAGTCGCGTCGCGACGGCGCTGCCACAGATCAGCCACCAGGCGACGCGAGGCTGCACGGTCCCGGCGGGTGACATATGACATCGGCCGCTACCGATCGGAGGAGACCAGCATGGCAGCAATCCCCCAGGCGCGCGGTTCGGCCACATCGTGGCGTCGCAGTACCATGAAGGCGTGCGGCTGAGATGTGCGACACCATCGTCGCCCTGCCGCCCGCCACGGCGTCAGGCAGCGTGCTGTTCGGAAAGAACAGCGATCGCGAGCGCAACGAGGCCCAGGCGGTGGAATTCCGCGCCCGCGCCCGGCACGGCGCCGACGAACAGCTGCGCTGCACCTACATCTCGATACCGCAGGTGCGGGAGACGCATGCGGTGCTGCTGTGCCGCCCGTTCTGGCTGTGGGGTGCAGAGATGGGCGCCAACGAGTTTGGCGTCGTCATCGGCAACGAAGCGGTGCATGCGCGCATTCCGCCGCAGCAGGAACCGGCTCTGATCGGCATGGACCTGCTGCGCCTGGCGCTGGAACGGGCGGCATCGGCGGCCGCGGCGGTGGAGGTGATCATCGCCCTGCTGGAACAGCACGGTCAGGGCGGTAGTTGCGGCCATCTGGCGCAGCGTTTCTACCACAATTCGTTCATCGTGGCGGATCCGCGGGACGCGTTCGTGCTGGAAACCGTCGGCCGCATGTGGGTGGTGCAGCGCGTCAAGGACGTGCGCTCGATCTCCAACGCCTACAGCATCGGGCAGGACTACGACCGGATCAGCCCGGCGCTGCTGGATTACGCCCGCATCGAGGGCTGGTGCACCGGCCTGCGGTTCGACGTCGCCGCCGCATTGACCAATCTGCAGCAGGACACGATCAGCCATGGCCGCGCGCGCTGCGCCCGCTCGGGCATGCTGCTGCAACGCGCGCAGGGGCGGCTGGACGTGGCGGCGATGATGGGCGTGCTGCGCGACCACGGCGCCGCGGCCGAAGCAGATCCCGACTGGCACCCGCAGGATGCGGCGCTGCGCACGATCTGCATGCATGCGATGGATGAGGAGCGCGGCGGGCAGACGGTCAACGCGATGGTCTCCGAATTGCACGCCGACCAGGCAGTGCATTGGGTGACCGGTTCGGCCGCACCCTGCACCTCGATCTTCAAGCCGGTGCTGCCAGGGGTTCCGTTGCCGGTGCAGGGACCGCACCCGAGCGATCGCTGCGATCCCGCCACGCTATGGTGGCGCCACGAGCAATTGCACCGCGCCATGTTGCCGGAGCTGCCGATCCATCTGGCGGCGCTGCGGGCCGAACGCGATGCGCTGGAGGAGGCGTTTCGGAACCGCATCGGCGAGGTTCTGGCTGGTGGCGGCAAGGCGGACCGGACGCAGGTGGTGGCGGCATGCTGGGCGGAGGCCGAGGCGACCGAGCGGCGGTGGCTGGCCGAACTGGGCGAGGCGCCGGTGAATACACTGCGCCCCGACTACCGAGCGGCGTGGGCCGGGTTTGACCGTCTGGCCGGGATGGCGCCGAAGCCGTAGTCGCGGGCTCGGCAGGGGCCGCAGTCTGTCCCCAATTTTTTCGGTGGAGTGCAGGAAGCGGCGGGGCGTTGCCCCGCACCCCACCAGGAGGCTTTGCCTCCTCCAGCAAATTCTCGCCTTTGCAATCGGATTCGGTTCCAAGTTGCCCAGCGTCCGGGCCCGCACCGCTTTGGCCGTAAATTCTATTTAGGGCTGTATTTTGGGAACTCCTTCTACACCTGCCCTCACCACCTCCATTTACATGACAGGGCCCGGCCCTTGGCGGAGATTTAATGGGCAGCGCCCCTTGATGGGGGTTCCGGGGGCAACGCCCCCGATGCTTGCCGCACCGCGCCAAAAGGTGCGATGCGGAGGACACGCCGTTGACCTCGGCTCAGCGGGACGAGCGCCGCCACGCCCAACAACGCCATCCCGCTTGCTGCAAACAGCGTCAGCCGCGTCGCGATCAGCCATGTGGTGCGATCGGAATGCCGATCCCCATCGGCACCAGCAACCCGATCGCCGCCGCCGTCAGGGTCATCAGCAGCATCGGCAGGCCGGCGCGCAGCGGGCGGAACGGCCCAGTGTCCAGGGCGCGGCCGTTCACCCACAGCAAGTAGGGCAACACCAGCGCCTGCATCGCGACCCATAGCAGCGTCGCCCGCAGCGGCGTGGCCGGGGTGACCAGCAGCGCGCCCAGGGCCGTCGCCGTTGTAATGGCGGCGTTGCCGATCAGCGCCGGCGTGGTGCGGCCGCGTGCCACCAGCGCGACGCCGGACGGAAACATCAGGCTCAGTAGCGCCATCAGCAACGCTAGTGGTTCGGCCGCGAGACCGGATGGCAGCCAGGCGGGACCCAGCACCAGCGGCACCAGCAACGGCAGCGCGAGCGCCAGGGCGCCGCACAACGGCAGCATGGCGAGGCTGGACCAGCCGAGCAGTCGATCGACGGTCGCGCGCAATGCGGCCGGCTCGTGCTGTTGCTCCGCCAGGATCGGCAGCATCAGGCGCCATTGTGCGGTCGTCGCCAGGTCGCGCAGGGTGTCGACCAGGCGGAACGCCATGTGCACCTGGCCAAGCGTAGTGGCGCCGGCGACGCCACCGATCAGCACCGCGAACAGGCGGTAACGGCCGGCGAGCACCAGCGTGCTGGCGGTCAATGGCAGGCCGACCCGCAGCAGCCCGCGCACCGCATGCCAGCGCAACGCGGACGGCGGGCCCAGCCGAACGCCGATCAGCAGCGTGGTGGTCCCGGCGCCGGAGACCACGCATTGCTGCAGCACCGGTGCCCAGGCGCCGGCATGGACCCAGGCGGCCGAAATGCCGACCAGCGTGCCCAGGCCCTGGCCGATGATGGTGCGCCAGGCCAACGCGCGATAGGCCCGCCGCATCGTCAGCACGCCCTGCACCGCCCCCGCGGCCCCCACCAGCGGCAGCGACACGGCGAGCAGCAGGCCCATGCGCAGCAGTCGCGGATCGGCGAACCAGGCGGCGAGCAGCCAGCCGGCTGCCACCTGCAGCAAGGCGGCGACCACGCCGACGCCGAACGAGGCCCAGACGGCGCTGCCGATCGTCTCGGCATCGGTGGCGCCACGCTGCACCAGCGCATCGGCAAACAGCCCGTTCGCCGCGACCCAGAGCACGACATGCACGGCGACCGCCGCGGCGCCCAGGCCCAGCTCCGACGGGCCGACCAGCCGTGCCACGACGCAGGCGGCGGTGAACGACAGCAGGCCGGAGATGGCCGCCTCCAGCCCCGACCAGAAGACGTTGCGCCGCGCCTGCCGGGTCATGCATGCCGGCGAAGGTCACGGCGGAGCGCCACGCCGCCCAGCACCGCGATGATGGGGGCAAGCAGCACGACGCGGCTCTGGTAGCGGTGATGCGGGTGCGACAGGCCGCCGGCGATCGCGGCGTTGGCCAACAGGTCGAGCAGCACCGCGGCTGCGAAACCCGCCGCGACATGGCGGCGCCGCAGCCCGATCGCCAGCACCCCGACGCAGCCGGCAATTCCTGCCAGCGCCACGGCGATGTGCAGCGGCGGCAGCGGCGGCGGGACGGCAAGCTGGCCGCGGCCCTGGCGCGAGTTCTCGATAGGCGGCAAATTCGAACGGCGGAAAGTCACGGGCGATGCGCGCCCCCACACTCTGCGGCCAGGCCTGCAGTCCGTCCCCGGTGGCGAACCAACTGAGCTGGCGCAGGGCGTTGTGCAGGAAGGCGAGGGCCTCGGCACCCGGCTCGCGGCGGAGCGCCGCCATGATGATGGCGTTGGCGTCGGCGGAGACCGCCTGGTGCCCGCCGGCCAGGATCATGGGACTGTCCGGCTGCCAGAGAAACCCATCGGAGTCATCCGGCAGACGGTCGATGAAAGGGCAGAGTCGCCAGCCGGCCTGTGGACAGTCCTGTCGCAGCACGTCCCGGCCGGGGCCATCATAAATGATGCGGGCCAGCACGAAGACATTGCCGTAGGGCGAGATGGCGGCCTTGCCTTTCCCGAGCAGGTTGACCGCCACCAGCGCGCAGACCGCCAGGGCCGGCAGCGCGGCGAGTTGCCCCCATCCGCGCGGCCCCAGCGGCGCGGTGGAACCCAGGCGGTGCCGGAGCGGGGCCAGCACCCCCAGCAGAGCGGCCGACAGCAGCAGGCTGGACTGCTGTGTGGCGACCATGAAAGCCCCGAACAGGACCAGCCAGCATCGTTCATTGGCGCTCAGGCGCTGTGGCACGAACACCAGCAGCGCGAGCACCAGGATCAGCAGCGGCGTGAAGATGTCCGGCATCAGTTGCGCGGCGAACCAGGGCAGCGCGGTGGCGAGGCTCGCGCACAAGGCGAGTGGCACCAGCCATAGCGGCGAGGTGCCCGGCAGCAGCGTGCGCCGCAGCAGGTGCAGCGTATGGGCCACCAGCAGCGCCTGGACGAAGATCGCCGGCCAGGTGGTCAGCGTCAGATGCAGCGGCAGCAGGAACAGGCTGTAGAAGACCGGACGGTCCCAGCCGAGGTAGCGCTCAATCGCCTGCGAGAGATAGGTGCCGGTATCGGCGAAGACGAGCGGGTAGCCGCTGTACAGCGCTGGCCAGGACAGCAAGGCTGCGGCGAGTGCGATGGCGCCGGTGCAGGCGACGCGATGGCCGCGCGCGGCCCTGCCGGGATCCCGGGCATGACCGATCCCGCCCGGCCCGATGAGCCCGTCGTGCATGGTGCGCTGCAGCCACATCGCGCCAGCATGGCGGCGCACAGGTGAAGGAACTGCTTATGCGCGGCGCCGGTGCGTGGCACGGGGGAAGTTCGGTGGTGGCGGCCTGGGCTGGATCGCGTCAGAGCCAGGGGTTGCGGGCCGGCGGCCGATCGACCGGCTGCGGGCGATCCTGCGGGTGGGCGGCGTGCAGCATCATGATCTCGCCGACATTTTCCGGGGTGATCAGTCCGACCAGGCGACCTGATCCGTCCGTCACGCCCACCGCCGGCAGACGGTTCTCCTGCAGCAGGTTGAGCGCTTCGGCCAGGCTCTGGCGGGGATGCACCACCGGCACGTCGCGCTGCATCGCCTCGATCACCGGCGTATCCGGCCCCTGTTCACGCAGCGCCTGGATCATGGCATCCCGCGTCAGCACGCCGCGCAGGCGGCCGGCCCCGTCCACCACCGGGAATTCGTGCTGTGTGGTGCGGATCAGGCATTGCACCGCGTCCGCCACGGAGCTGGCGGGTGTCAGGCTCTCGAAATGGGTGATCATGGCATCGGTCACCAGCATGCCGCGTGCGACCTGGCGGAGCTGCACGCTGTGCGATTCCGCCGCGGCTCCCAGGTAGACGAACAGGGCGATGAACAGCAGCAGCGGATTGCCGAACAATCCGAGCAGACCGAACACGAAGGCCACTCCCTGGCCGATGACGGCGGCGATCTGGGTGGCGCGGGCGAAGCCGAGGCGCCAGGCGAGCAGGGCCCGCAGCACGCGGCCGCCATCCATCGGGAAGGCCGGGATCAGGTTGAACAGCACCAGGAACACGTTTACCGCGGCGAGCCGCGACAGCATGCTGACACCGGGGTTCTGCAGCTCGATGGCGCTGGCGGTGGGCAGGTGGCCGATCGCCAGATAGAGCAGGGCGGCGATGACGACATTCACGGCCGGACCGGCGATCGCGATGAGCAATTCCTGATTGGGTTTTTCCGGGATCCGCGACAGTCGCGCCACGCCGCCGATCGGCAGCAGCGTGATGTCGGGCGTATGCACCCCGTAGCGGCTGGCGGCGAAGACATGGCCGAATTCGTGCAGCAGCACGCAGAGGAACACCAGGACCGATGAACACCACGCCCTGTATCGCGGCGCTGGTGCCACCCTCCGCATAATGTGCGGCGCCGATCCACAGCAGGAGCAGCAGGAAGGTGAGGTGGATCCGAATCACTGTGCCGCGAACGACGCCAACCGGGATGGACCATGTCATGCTATGCGTGTCTCGCTTTCCATCGGTGTGGTGCCGGGGTGGAGGGGCCACGGTTGGCAACTTCACCCCTCCGCGGCGCGGGCACAACTACAATGAGCTGCCGCGCCGCGGCGACGGGGCGTGACGGGTCGGAGACGATGGGGGAGGATGGCCGGCGGGTTTGGAGTACAGCAAAGACCCCCGTGCGCCTACTGCGAACCCCGGGGGTCGGATTGCGAAGATCACTGCCTTCGCACTCGGGCGATTAACGCCGAGCTATACTTGGACGACTTGGTATGCACCGCCGATGCCAAGTGGGTCGGCGATCCCAATCAACCCAGGTGGAGTCATGCTGTTTCGGCACCCTCCTGTGTTCGTTGCAATGCATGCAGTATGCATAGTTTGCTGATTTTGTCAAGATGTTTCCAAAGCTCGGTCGCGACTGCCGCCGCCACGACGGCGCGGGCCGGCCGGCATGCGGCGGTGTGTGGCGATGCGTGTGTGAGGTGCGCGCAGGGGTCATGACAGCGCATGGTCGGCTGGGCTCGCCGAACCGCGAACGCCCGAAGCCGCACACACTGCGGCATGGCGCAGTGTGTGCCTGTCCTCGGTTTCATCCGAAACCAGCAATCCAATCCTGCAGTGCGCGGCGGGTCCCCGAAACCTCCGACACGCGCTGCGGGATCGCTGAACCGTCCGGTCAGGTTTTGCCGGCGGGTCGCCCTGCTCGGCGGGGCCGTGCGCGCGGACGGCGGCCGAGCCCGATTTTGCGGGCTACTTCGGAGCGGAACGCGGTGTACTCCGGCGCGCTGAGTTTATAGCTGGCCGGCAATTTCCAACGGCCCCGGTAGTCGAGCTCGTTCATCGCGTGTTCACGCTCCAGATGGCGCTTCAGAGTACGGAAGCGCTTGCCGCATTCCAGGCAGGCGATCGAATCATGTTCGACCGATTGCTGAATGGACACGGCGGGCTTTAGCCGCTCGGGTGTCTCGGCGGCCTGCAGGGCGGCACGCAAGGCGACAATCACCTCCTGGATCAGCCGAGGCAGATCTGCCGCCGGCATTGTGTTGCTTGAAACGTGAGCGCTCACGATTTGCGCCGCGAGCGCGAGAACCATGTCATCCGAACCGGTCATAGTCTGGATATTGCTCCCCCAACGGGGAGGGCTATAACGTGAATTTCACGAACTATAAACGGTTTTTGCAGTGATGAGCGAGTTCTTCCGGCTTGCGTATCAACGGACCCGCGCCCGCTACTCCGATGAGCAGTGGCTCACCCTGGAGCCGCGGCAGATCACCGACGCGATCTATCGCGAAATGCGGCTGATCGATGCGGAGACGGCCGGCGGCGCCGAGCGATTGTCGCAGGATCCGTCACAACCGGAGGGCGGTGCTGGTCCGTCCGCAACGGGGCCGCCTGCAACCGGACAGGGTGGCGCGCGCGGCGCCGGCGCGGACGAGGGGCGGTAACGCCTATTGCCTTGCCTCTCGGCTGGCGGCCGGCACGATTCGCACAGGCACGATTCGCAGCGGCCCCGCGGCCGTCGGCACCCGGGCATTGGCAAGCGTTACGCCGCGTGCTTTCTCTCCCGTCCCGAGGGAGGAAACCACAGCATGACCGGATTCGTCGCCGGGCGGCATTTTCTGCAGACACCAGGCCCGACCAATGTCCCCGACCGTGTATTGCGGGCGATGGACCACAACGCGATCAACCATCGCGGGCCGGAATTCGGCCGGCTCGGGCGGGAGGTGGTCAGCAAGCTCCGGGCGGTGTTCCAGACCAAGGGGACGGTCGCGATCTACCCCGCCTCCGGCACCGGCGCCTGGGAAGCCGCGCTGGTCAACACGCTGTCCCCCGGCGACCAGGTGCTGCTGAGCCACACCGGCTGGTTTGCGCATCTCTGGGAGCAGCTGGTGCGTCGCCAGCGGCTGGAGCCCGTGCTGCTGGAGACCGATTGGCGCCGCGGGGCCGATCCGGCCGCGATCGGGGCCGCGCTGGCCGAGGATCGGCAGCACCGCATCAAGGCGGTCTGCGTGGTGCACAGCGAGACTTCGACCAGCTGCATGACCGACGTTACCGCCGTGCGCCAGGTGATGGACCGTGTCGGCCATCCCGCCCTGCTGATGGTGGACGCGATCTCATCCCTCGGCTGCGCCGATCTGCAGCATGACGCCTGGGGGATCGATGTCACTATCGCCGGCTCGCAGAAGGGGCTGATGGTGCCGCCCGGCCTCGGCTTCAATGCGATCAGCGAGAAAGCTTTGGCCGCGATGGACAGCGCCACGTTGCCACGCGGCTATTGGGACTGGGAACCGCTGGTGACCGCCAACCAGACCGGGTTCTTTCCCTACACGCCGGCGGTCAACCTGCTGTTCGCGCTGAACGAGGCGCTGGCGATGCTGCTGGAGGAAGGCCTGCCCGATGTGTTCGCGCGGCATGATCGCTATGCCGAGGCAACCCGTCGCACCGTCCGTCATTGGGGGCTGGAGCTGCAATGCCTGGACCCGCGGGCCTATGCGCCCGGGGTCACCGCGGTGCGCGTGCCGGAGGGCCACAGCGCCGATGCGCTGCGCAGCACCATCCTGGAGCGCTTCAACATGAGCCTCGGCAACGGTCTCGGCCGTATCGAGGACCGGGTGTTCCGTATCGGCCACATGGGCGATCTCGCACCGTTGCAACTGACCGGCACGCTCACCGGGGTGGAGATGGGATTGCGGATCGCCGGCATCCCGCATCGCCCGGGCGGGGTGCAGGCCGCGATGGATTATCTCGCCGGCAACGCCTGAGGCGCCGCCGTCGGGGCTTCGCCCCGAATCCCACCAGGAGGCGTTGCCTCGCTGGACCTCCAGCAAGTTCTCGCCTTCGCAATCGGATTCGGTTTGGGGTGGAGGCAAGCGCCTCCTTCCCACCCCAAAACGGAGTCGGTTCCAAGGGCCCGCGTCCCTTGGTGGAGGGCCGGGGGCAACAACGCCCCCGACGCACAGACCGCGGAACCGTGCTTCAGGCGGCGTCCTCGCGGCGATCACGCACCTTCACGTAGGCCAGCTTCGCGTGCTCGTCGCAATAGGGTTTGCCGGGCTCGGACGGCGCATCGCAGAAGCAGAAACTGGGTGTGCCTGGCTCGCCGATCGGCCAGCAGCACGTCACCACCCGACCGTAGCTCCGCGGCGGCGCCACTGCCTGCAGGCGCGCTGCCGCGGGGGGAGCGGGCGCCGGTCGGGGCGGGGCTGGCGGTGCCGCTGCCGCGAGCGGCGGAAACGGCGCCGGTCTCACAACCGACGCGGGTGCCACGGCGGGCGGGGGCAGCGCATCGCTGGACAGGGGCGGCAACGTCGTGCCGGTCACGCAGCGCGGCACCGCGCGTCGGGGCGCTGTGGCTTCGCCCTCGCGACGGATCGGCGAGGGCCGCGCCGGCAGGTCCAGCCGGTGCGCCTTGCCGACCACCGCATTCTTGGACACACCCAGTCGCCGGCCGATTTCCGCGGTGGAAAGTCCTTCCGCCCACAGATCGCGCAGTCGAACGATGGTTTCCTCGGCCCACTCCATGTTGTGGCCCCTCCCGGTGGTGTAACCACAACATACGGTATAGGGAGTGGGGCCTCTGCTCAATCACCGAATCGGCCGCGACCACAAAAACTTGTGGACAACTTCTTCTCCGGCCACAAGGTCTAGCAGATCAGGCCTTTGCGCAGCAGCCCGTGCACACCCTTTTCGCCATTGACCGTCTGGGTGACGTGGAAGTCCACCGCCAGGGAGCAGAACTGATAGGCCTGCTCGCGGGACAGGTTGGTCCGGGCCGTGATGAACGCGATCATCTCCCGCAACGCCTGCTTCATCGCGAGGTCGAGGTCTTCGTGCATGCCCACCGAGATGAAATGGGTCGGCGTTTCGGCGCGTGGATACCGCAGCAGCGGTTCGGCGCCGGACCGCTTGTGCAGCACCAGGGTGAAGGTGCCGGTCAGGCAGATTTCGAGCGCGTTGATGCACACCTCGCCGTCGCCTTGCACGCCATGCCCGTCGCCGGCGGAGAAGCGTGCTCCGTCGACCCAGACCGGCAGGAACAGCGTCGAGCCTTCGACCAGCTCCTTGTTGTCCAGGTTGCCGCCATGCTCGCGGGGCTGCACGGTGGACAGCGTCCCGTAACGCGCGGGCGGTGCCACGCCCATCACGCCGAAAAACGGCGCGAGGGAGAGCTCGGTGCCCCAGGGCAGCGTGCAGACCTTGCGCGTGCGGTCCACTGGGATATGGCTCATGAAGCGGTCGGGGAAATCCTCCGGCAGGGTGCCGGCGAGGGGGCGGAATCCGCAATAGCCCCAGTCATTGCCCAACTCGATGCGATCGATGCGGACTTCCAGCATGTCGCCCGGTTCGGCATCGGCAACAGCGACCGGCCCGGTCAGGATGTGGCCGCCGGCGCGCGGCAGGTTGGCGCCATGGATCGCGGCGAGCGCAGGTGGAATGGCAAGGCCGGATTCCGCGGGTGGCATGACCTCGGGTCCGCCGGATACGCATTCCAGCACGACGGTGTCGCCGGATCCGACGGTCAGCAGCGGGGGATAGGCCGCGTCGAACGTGCCCCAGCGAACCGTCTGGGGCGTTGCGGCGATACGGTGGGTTGTCATGATGGGTCCTCGGCTGCCAGAGACATGAGCGGATTCGAGGTTTGCAGCCTCGCCCGGGAACATCGTCTGTGGCAACCGTGGACTAGCCGTCACCGACCGCGCGGCCAGGTGTTCGCATAAGCAGATGTTCGAACAGGCCCGCGCTCAATGGGCCGGCTCCCGGTAAGCCCGCCCCCCCCCTTGCCGGATGGCGGACGGGCGGCCGGGTTCAGTGGGCGGCGGTGGTCTCACGCCTGGTGCGCGGCGCGGCCTCTCCGGCCGGCCCGGAAATCGAGCTGGTCGGCTTGTCGGCACTCTCTTCCATGGAGGCGTCGTCAGAGTCGTCCGCCATGTTCTTCTTGAAGGACTTGATCCCCTTCGCGAAGTCACCCATCAAACCGCTGACCTTGCCGCCGCCGAACAGCAGCAGCACGACCAGCAGCACGACCATCCAGTGCCAAATGCTGAAGCTACCCAATTTTTCCTCCACGCTGGGGCTGGCGAGGCGCTTGCTGCCCTCAAAGCCCCTGGTCGCATCACATGGCGACAGTCTAGGCGGACCCGGCCCTCGCTGCCAGGGACATGGCGCGAGCGCGTGAGAGATGCAAGCAAAGTTTCCAGCCGGCGCGCTGGAATCCGCGGAACCCGGCGCGGCCCGTATTACCTTGCCAATTTATGTAGGATTCGTTGCGGTCCTTCGGCTGGCCGCGTATCGTCGCTCCTGGCAGGCCAAACCCGACCGCTGCAAAACAGGTCGGATATGCCTGCCAAGGGAAGGGCGTCGTCGGGAAAACGGGAAGCAGTACCGTCGCGCGCCCCTGTTCAATAGGGTGGCGCCTGGGTTTCCGGCCAGGTTCCATTCGCAGGCAGAAAGGCAACGCGTCGATGCCCCAGGGCACCGTTAAGTGGTTCAACCCGACCAAAGGCTACGGGTTCATCGCGCCGGACACCGGCGGGAAAGACGTCTTTGTCCATATCAGCGCCGTTCAGAAGGCCGGGCTGCGAAGCCTCAGCGAAGGCCAGAAGATCGGCTTTGACGTGGAGCAACAACAAAATGGCCGCACAGCAGCGGTGAATTTGGCACAGGCCGACTAGCAGCCTAACGGCTCCGGCGGATCGCAGCAGGTCCGCCGGACCAGGGCGCGCCCTCGACCAGCGTCCCTGTCGTTCAGGGCGAACCGGAAACACGCGCGCCCGGCAATGTGGCCGCGGACGAACCTGTGTCGGTGACACAGGTCCATCCGCCGCATGCTCGCGCCCGCTGTCACCGCTGAACCGGCCCCGAGGCGCCGTTTGGCGGCCAGTTGCGGTCAGCCAGGCCTGCACCGTTGCCTTTCTGCGCCGTTGCCTTTAGGAAATGTCATCGCCAGCTTCAGTTCTGGGGAAGCGGATTTGCTTGCCGGCCGTTCGTCGCGGACGGTATATCCCATTTTCGCGACAGAATCTTTGACAGAGGGCGAGGAAACGAAAATATGGCCTGGTTCACAAGATTGACACGGTTCGGCGACGTGCATCTTGTCTATGGGCAGGAAGCCAACATGTCGTGCGGCATCGCCAGCCTCATGATGTGCGTGTTCAAGGTGAACAAGCTGAAGCCCGGCAGCACCTCGGTCACCGTCGAGCAGGACATTTACAAGAAATACGCGGCGGCGCTGGGATCGGGCTATTCGCCGGAGACCACCGGCACCTATCCGCAGCACCTGGCGAATGTGCTCAATGGCTTCACCTCGGGCAATTGGAGCTGGCACAACACCCCGCCGAACGACGTTGCGCAGTCACTGGTGGCCAAGGTCGGGGTTGCCGGAGCGTTCGGTGCGGTGGCCAAGGTGGAGCCGGTCATTCTTGGTGTGGACTGGGATCTTGGCGGTGCCCATTGGGTGGTGGTGGACACGATCCGCGACGTGTTCGGCAAACGCTACGCCACGATCTGCGATCCGTGGGATGCCAATGTCCACATGCAGTCGTTTGCCACCGGCAGTCCGTTCTATTACGACGCCGCGAATGGCGGCTTCATGATGGATTTCTGGGGCACCGCTCCCAAGGGCAGCACCCAGCCCTATCAGGGTGTGGCCGCCAAGGGGCAGGTCAAGAACTGGGGTATGATCTACCGCGATTAACCACCATGTTGGCCTGATCCGGCACGATCGCATCGGTTGTGCGGTCGGCACCCGCCGGCCCGCCCCGGCGCGGAGCACTTGGACAGGTCTGGCATGACACAGGCGGCACGGCTCTTCCTTCGGCAGTTCGCACAGGCGCCGCGCAGTGTCGGCGCGGTCCTGCCCAGTTCGCCCGCGCTGGCGGAAGCGATGATCGCGCCCATCGACTTTGCCACCGCGCGGGTGATCGTGGAGTTCGGCCCCGGCACCGGTGCCTTCACGCGAGCCATCGCGCGCCGGCTGCAGCCGTCCTGCCGCTATCTCGGAATCGAACTCAATGCGGCATTCTGTCGCAGCCTGGCGGTGGAATTTCCCCAGCTCACCTTCGTCGAGGACAGTGTCGCCGACCTGAGCCGGATCCTGGCGGCACATGGCATCCGCGAGGTCGACGCGATCGTCTGCGGCCTGCCATGGGCGTCGCTGCCGATCTCGCTGCAGGAGAAGGTGTTCGGCGAGATCGACCAGGC
This sequence comes from uncultured Alphaproteobacteria bacterium, assembly GCA_963789495.1. Taxonomy (GTDB): domain Bacteria; phylum Pseudomonadota; class Alphaproteobacteria; order Acetobacterales; family Acetobacteraceae; genus CAWBLP01. Next base: position 215,586 of record CAWBLP010000033.1, on the reverse strand, counting down.
TCTGGTGCCCGGTGGCGCCTTCATGACCTTCGCCTATCTGCATGGGCTTGCGCTGCCCGGCGCCTGGGCGTTGCGTCGCCGGCTGCGTGGCAGTTTCGCCCAGGTGGAGCATTCGCCGATCGTCTGGGGGAATATTCCCCCTGCCTTTGCCTATATCTGCCGCAAGGCGGGAAGCCGGGTTTGAGGCCGCCGGCACCGGCCGGATCATACCATAGTCGTACCATACCGTAATCGGATCATACCATAGTCGGATCATCCGATTGCCGGGTCATGGCGGTTCCGGATCATGCCGTTACCGGAGAGGCGAGGGGTGGGCAGGCCGCCTCACACATGCGAATCGGGGTCCTCTGGCGCGGGATTTTCTAGACGCGGCCGCCTGCCTGCCCCTGCCGACCCCGATGTGAGTAAACGATGACGTGTTCGCCACGCCTCGCCGGCGTTCGGACGGTAGCCCTCCGCCACCTCGACCGGCCGGTCGGCAACCTTCTGAAATATCAGCAATTGTGGGCATCTGATCCGGCATGACGGGACGCTGCGCCGCCCTGCAGGCCGGCGCAGCGGCGTTCGGCCAGCACGGGTCTGGGCTGTGATCGGGCCCCGGACCCTCCTCGCACTTGACCTCCCGGCGTGGATGGGATCGTTTGCTGGCGTCGGTCAAATTTCCGATTGGCGTGTCCCACGAACGCCGCCAGCGTTTCACCTGTGGCCAACAACGCCACCGGAGGACAGAGAAGACATCCATGAGCCATACCCTGGAACAGCGCCAAGGTCCCTCCCGCCCTGGTGCCGGCCCTCAGGCCGCCCTGGATGCCGATTCAGTGCGCGCCGCCTACCGACGATGGGCCGGCGTCTATGACGCGGTGTTCGGCGGCATTTTTGTCGTCACCCGTCGGCGTGCCGTCGACCTGGTCAACCGGCTGCCCGGCCGCGAGGTGCTGGAGGTCGGTGTCGGCACCGGCCTCGCATTGCCGTACTACCACCCGGATAAACGCATCACCGGCATCGACCTCTCCACCGAGATGCTGGCGCAGGCACGCAAGCGGGTGGCGGCCAAGGGGCTGCGCAGCATCGAGGCCCTGCACGAGATGGACGCGGAGGCCACCGATTTTCCGGATGCCACGTTCGACATCGCGGTCGCCATGTTCGTGGCCTCGGTGGTGCCGAACCCGCGTCAGCTGCTGGCGGAAATGCGGCGCGTCGTGCGCCCTGGCGGCCATATGCTGTTCGTGAACCATTTTGCCGCCGCAAAAGGGCCGCGGTGGTGGATTGAACGCGCGATGGCGCCGGCGTCGCAAGCCCTCGGCTGGCACCCGCATTTCGCGCCGGACGCGCTGTTCGCACCGGAGGACCTCGCTCTGATCAGCAGCGAGCCGGTGCCGCCGTTCGGCATGTTCTCCCTGGTCCGCCTGCGCAACTGATCCGCCAAACCCGCAGCCGATCGGGCGCGCCGGAACAACCGACCGGCGTGTCCGGCGGGATGCGGTGCGGTCAGGCAATGACCAGGCCGAATGACCAGGCAGGCGGATGCAGCCCACGCGGCGCGGTTCAGCGCGGTCGGTCGCGCACGCGGCGCGTTCGGTCCGCAGGAAAATTGCGCACCGCAGCCGCGACCCGCTCGTCCATCGCCACGACGCGCGTGGTCATTCGGGCCGCGGCGAGGCGAATGGTGTCGCGCGGAGCTTGATCTGCGCCGCCTGCTCCGCTAGGCCAAACGCCTTGGGAACCTGGTCAGAGGGATTGTCGCGCAGAGACTGCCAGGGGCAGCTCTCTCCTGCGTGCGAACGGCCGGCCAGGTGTGGAACGGGGTGGATCGCTCGATGCAACTAATCCGGCGGCTGTGCGCCGCGGTTCTGACACTCGCAACGGCGCCGCTGGCGATCGGTTCGGCGCTCGCCCAGACCGAGGTTGTCGGCGCGCCGAAGGCCTGGGAGATCGGCATGCAGCCGGCCTATGGCCCGATCAAGGCGCAGATCATCGACCTGCATAACCTGGTGCTGGTGATCATCACGATTATCACCCTGTTCGTCGCCGGCCTGCTGGGCTGGGTGATGTATCGCTACAATGCGCAACGCAACCCGGTGCCCAGCCGCACCGCCCACCACACCGTGCTGGAAATCGCCTGGACCGTGATCCCGGTGCTGATCCTGGTGATCATCGCCATCCCATCGTTCCGGCTGATCTATTACGAGGATCGCACGCATGATCCCGACCTGACCGTGAAGGTCACCGGGCATCAGTGGTACTGGGAGTACACCTATCCGGGTAAGAGTGATAAGGACGCTATCGACTTCTCCAGCTACATCGTGCCGGACGACCAGCTGAAGCCGGGCCAGCTCCGCCTGCTGACCGTCGACAACGAACTGGTCATCCCGGTGGGCAAGAATATCCGCGTGCTGACCACCAGCGCCGACGTGATCCACAGCTTCTTCGTGCCGGCGCTGGGCATCCAGCGCTATGCCATCCCGGGCCGCACGATCGAGACCTGGATGCGCGCCGACAAGGCCGGCGTGTTCTACGGGGAATGCAACCAGATCTGCGGCACCAATCACAGCCGCATGCCGATCGTGGTCCATGCGATGCCGCAGCAGCAATTCGATGCCTGGATGGCGCAGGCCAAGACCAAGTTCGCCGACGCGACGCCCGGCGCGCCGCCGGCCAGCCGGATCGCGGCGGTCACCCAGGACGCGTCACAGGCACAGCCTGCGACGGCCCAGCCACAGCCCACGCGGCTTGCCGCAGCTACTGAAGTCAGCATCGACCGCGCCGGTCGGTGAAGGAGAGGCAGGATGTCGGTTACAACTCACGATCATGCGCATGACCACCACGATCATAAGCCAGGCTTCGTGACGCGGTGGCTGTTCAGCACCAACCATAAGGACATCGGCACGCTCTACCTGATCTTCGCCGTGTTCGGCGGCACGGTGGGCGGCATCCTGTCGATGATCATGCGGGCCCAGCTGAATTTCCCCGGCAACCACGTCGTCACCTCGGGCCAGGAGTGGAACACCATCGTCACCAGCCATGGGCTGCTGATGATCTTCTTCTCGGTCATGCCGGCGCTGATCGGCGGGTTCGGCAACTGGTTCATCCCGCTGATGATCGGCGCGCCGGACATGGCGTTCCCGCGGTTGAACAACATCAGCTTCTGGCTGTTGCCGCCGGCCTTCATCCTGATCTTCACCGGTCTGATGATGGGCGAGTCGGGCTCCGGCTGGACGCTGTATCCGCCGCTCTCCAACCAGACCTACGAACCCGGTCTCGGCATGGACTGCACGCTGTTCGCGCTGCACCTCGCCGGCATCAGCTCCCTGCTCGGGGCGATGAACTTCATCACCACCATCTTCAACATGCGCGCGCCCGGCATGACGCTGCACAAGATGCCGCTGTTCATCTGGTCGGAACTGGTGACCGCGTTCCTGCTGTTGCTGTCCGTGCCGGTGCTGGCCGGCGCGATCACCATGCTGATCTGCGACCGCAACTTCGGCACGGCGTTCTTCGATCCGGCCGGCGGCGGTGACCCGGTGCTGTTCCAGCACCTGTTCTGGTTCTTCGGCCATCCCGAAGTCTACATCATGATCCTGCCGGGCTTCGGCATCGTCAGCCACGTGATCTCCACCTTCAGCCGCAAGCCGATCTTCGGTTACCTCGGCATGGCCTACGCTATGGTGGCGATCGGCGTGGTCGGCTTCGTGGTGTGGGCCCACCACATGTTCATCTCCGGCATCTCGGTGGACACCCGCGCGTACTTCATGGCCGCAACGATGGTGATCGCCGTGCCGACGGGGATCAAAATCTTCTCCTGGATCGCCACCATGTGGGGCGGATCGATCGAGCTGAAGACGCCGATGCTGTGGGCGATCGGCTTCATCTTCGTGTTCACCGTGGGCGGCGTCACCGGCGTGGTGCTGGCCAACGCGGGCATCGACCAGATCGTGCACAACACCTACTACGTGGTCGCGCACTTCCACTACGTGCTGTCGCTCGGCGCCGTGTTCTCGATCTTCTGCGGCTTCTACTACTGGATCGGCAAAATGTCCGGCCGCCAGTATCCGGAGTTCTGGGGCAAGGTGCATTTCTGGCTGACCTTCATCAGCGTCAACCTGACCTTCTTCCCGCAGCATTTCCTCGGCCTGTCCGGCATGCCGCGGCGCTATCCCGACTATCCCGCGGCCTTCGCCGGCTGGAACTTCGTCTCCTCGATCGGTGCCTATATCGGCGGCATCGCGCTGCTGGTGTTCCTGTATGTCTGCTACCGCACCTTCACCTCGAAGGAACAGGCGGCCGACAATTACTGGGGCGAGGGTGCCACCACGCTGGAATGGCAGATGTCGTCGCCGCCGCCGTTCCACACCTACGCCGAACTGCCGCGGATCCGCTGAGACGTGAGCGACACCGCGGTCAATCCGGCACACCCCGACAACGTGGAGGACTCCACGTTGTCGGCGTCGTCCCTCCCGGCGCTGGGGCAGGACAGTGAGGTCCGTGACTGGATCGCCCTGCTGAAGCCGCGGGTGATGACTCTGGTGGTGTTCACCGGCCTGATCGGCGTGCTGGTGGCGCCCGGCTCGCTGCATCCGGTGCTGGGCTTCACCGCGGTGCTGTGCATTGCCGTGGCCGCCGGGGCCTGCGGCGCGATCAACATGTGGTACGACCGCGATATCGACGCGGTGATGCACCGCACCCGCAACCGCCCGATCCCGGCCGGGCGGATCGAGCCAGGGGCCGCCCTCGGCTATGGCGTGACCCTGGCCGTCGCCTCGGTGATCGTCATGTTCCTGGCGGTCAACCTGGCTGCCGCCGTGGTGCTGACCCTGTCGATCGCGTTCTACGTGTTCGTCTACACGATGTGGCTGAAGCGCCGCACCCCGCAGAACATCGTCATCGGCGGTGCGGCCGGCGCGTTCCCCGCGGTGATCGGCTGGGCCGCGGTGACCGGGTCGGTGGATTTCGTGCCGCTGATCCTGTTCGCCATCGTGTTCTTCTGGACCCCGCCGCATTTCTGGTCGCTGGCGCTGTGGGCCAACGCCGATTACCAGCGCGCCGGCATACCGATGCTGCCGGTGGTGGCGGGCGCCCGGGAAACCCGCAGGCAGATCGTCATCTACACCCTGCTGCTGGTGCCGCTGTCGCTGGCGCCCTGGGCTGTTGGCTTCTCCGGCTGGATCTACGGCGCCTCGGCCGCCGCGTTGGGGTTCGGCTTCCTGGTCGCCGTCTGGCGCGTCTGGGCCGACCGGCAGGATGCGTCCGGCGTCAGCCTGACGGGTGATGCGCCGGCCAAGGCCGCGTTCCGCTATTCGATCCTGTACCTGTTCGCGTTGTTCGCTGCGCTGGCGGTGGACCGGTTGGCGGGCTGACTACGCCATGGCGAATCCGCCACGTCCCACGTCTGCCGAGGCCGAGCAGATCCGCCGTCGCCGCCGCGGCCGCAACATCGCGGTGTTCGTCGCGCTGATCGCCCTGGTGCTGCTGTTCTACGCGATCACGATCGTGAAGATGACCAAGTCCTGAGCCTGACGGGCGACCGGCAGAGCGCGCTCTGACGGGTCGCTTCATCGCCGCCCAATCCGCCTGCCCATCTTCGTCAATTCCGGAGTGACATCGGCGCGCGAGGCTCCTATCACGCCGCCCGCACATCGAATGAGAGATCGCGCCATGGTCCGGTTCCTGGAACTCGGCCTGTCGGTTGCCGTGCTGTGCGCACTGGGCGGCTGCGGACCGGACTATTCACCGAACACCTATGCCGCCGCCGCCGCGCAGCAGGCCGCCAAAGTGGAGCGCGGCGTCATCGTCGGCTTCCGAGAGGTTGCGATCAGCGCCGACGGCACGGTGGGAACGGTCACCGGCGGTGCGGCCGGCGGGCTGGTCGGCGCACAAGCGCCCGGCGGCGGATTTGCCTCGGCGATCGGCGCCCTGGGCGGTACGGTGATCGGCGGTATCGTCGGCTCCACCGTGGAACATGCCACCGACGATAGCCGCGCATTCGAATACATCGTCCGCCAGCCGAACGGCGACCTGGTCTCGGTGACGCAGAAGGACAAGGAACCGCTGGCGATCGGCCTGACCGTGCTGGTGATCACCGGCAAGCAGGCGCGGGTGGTGCCGGATTACACGGTCTCGGTACCTGTTCCGTCGCAGGCGGCGACGACAACCGAGCCGGCCAAACCGCAAACGCCGGTGACCGCGACACCTTTATCCGCGCCCGCGGGTGGGATGGCGCCACCCGACCCGGGCAAGCCGCCGGCACGTGGCACGCCGTCTGTGCCGGTCAGCCTCGTTCCGCCGGCGCCCGACGCCGGCCCCGCCGCTTCGTCGGGAAGGTCACCGGATACCGCGCCCGCTGCCGCCCCCGCCGCGCCATCCGCGGCGGCAGCTGCGCCCCCCACGGCCGCGCCCTCCACGGCCGCCCCCGAGTCGCCAGCGACCGGGCCAGTGCCCCCGGCCGATGCCGTCAAATAGTCAGATGGCATTTTGCCCGGGTGGAATTCCGCCGCATACCGGTGGGACCGTGCGAGCATGTTGGAATGGAACGGGGTTTTGGCCGTTCCTGCCCTTGAACTACCCGTCATTTTCGTGATGATGCCCCAGCCGCGCCGGGGCGGACTCCCCGGCTGCTTTCATATGGATTCAGTATGAGCAGCGACGCACACGGCGCCATGGTCGACCACCACGCCCCGGCCTTCGAGAGTTCGGGGCTGAAGCAGCCCTATCACCTGGTCGACCCAAGCCCGTGGCCGATCATCGGCGCCTTCGGTGGCCTGTGCACCGTGTTCGGCATCATCCTGGCCGCGCATTTCGGCAGCTACATCGTCCTGGTGCTTGGCCTGGTCATCGTGCTGTTCACCATGGCCATGTGGTGGCGCGACGTGCTGCGCGAAAGCCGTACCCCCGGCCTGCACACCCCGATCGTTCGCCTCGGCCTGCGCTACGGCATGATGCTGTTCATCGCCAGCGAGGTGATGTTCTTCGTCGGCTTCTTCTGGGCCTATTTCAACTTCCTGATCTTCCCGGACACCCAGGGCAATGGTCAGACGGTGTGGCCGCCGAGCACGATCCACACCTTCGATCCGTTCCACCTGCCGTTCCTCAATACGATGATCCTGCTGCTGTCCGGTTGCACGGTCACCTGGGCGCACCACTCGCTGCTGGAGAACGACCGCAAGGGCCTGATCACAGGCCTCGGCCTGACCGTCCTGCTCGGCATGACCTTCACGCTGTGCCAGGGCATCGAGTATGCGCACGCCCCGTTCGCCTTCTCCGGCGGCGGCGTCTATCCCTCGACCTTCTTCCTGGCCACCGGCTTCCACGGCTTCCACGTCATCGTCGGCACCTGCTTCCTGATCGTCTGCTGGTTCCGCGCCCGCGGCGGCCAGTTCACCCCGGAACGCCATTTCGGCTTCGAGGCCGCTGCCTGGTACTGGCATTTCGTGGACGTGGTCTGGCTGTTCCTGTTCGTCTGCATTTACTGGTACGGCGCCGGCCAGATCGCCGTCGAGTAATCCACCCATGGCCGAACCGGCCGTCTCGGTTTGGTACGCAGCGTTCGCCTGCCGTTGCCCGCGTTGCGGGCGTGGCAGGCTGTTTCGCAATCTGCTCGAGGTGCGCGACCGCTGTGAGGTCTGCGGTCTCGATCTGCGCGCCAGCGATGCGGGTGACGGTGCGGTGGTTGGTGCCATCCTGGTGCTCGGCGCCATCGTGGTCACCCTGGCGTTTTGGGTGGAATTCACCTTCTTCCCGCCACTCTGGGTGCATGCCGTGCTGTGGCCCGTGGTCACCGTGCCCCTGGCGGTGCTGATGATGCGGCCCGCCAAGGCTGCGCTGATAGCGCTGCAATACCGTCACCGCGGGTCGGAAATGGGCGAGTAGCCGCCAGGTTCCCCGACTGCATGCGGCAAGCGTTGCGGCTTTGCCTCCAATCACCCCGGCTCCGCCCGGCCTGACCCGGCCATCGACCCCCCGGCAACCGAGCCACGATTCATCCGTGCGCTGCCGTTGAGGGGAAGGTGGCAGGGTCGAGCCCAGCCATGACGACGGGTCCGGGGGACGTTGCCGAGGTTCGACGCCAACGCGCCGCTCCTTCCTGGCCACCACTGCATTGTGTGGCTCACTCCCACAGCACCGCATAGATATGGCGAGACCGGCTGCGCGCGTCTGTCGGGACAGAATTGGCTCGATTTAAGGTATTTCTTATACCTCATTGATCTGGCTCAATGAGCCCCGACACGGCATGCGGCAAAACCAGGATCGTAAATGATGTTTTGTTCGGTTGCTGTGAGGTCATGCCATGTTTCGTCGTATCGCTTTCGCTGCCGTTGCTGGGCTGCTCGTCGCCGGTGCGGCCCATGCCGCCGATGTCGAGGTGAAGGCCCGCAATTTCGGCAAGGGCGGGATGATGGTGTTCGAACCGGCGCTGGTGCGGATCGCCCCGGGCGACACGGTGCATTTCATCGCCGCCGACAAGGGTCACAATGCCGAGTCAGTGCCCGGCATGCTGCCCGATGGCGCCAAACCCTTCGCGGGCAAGCTGAATGAGAGCGTGGCCGTCACCTTCGACCAGGCCGGCGTCTACGGCGTGCGCTGTCACCCGCACTATCCGATGGGCATGGTCGCCCTGATCGTGGTTGGCAAACCAGACAATGAAGACGCCGCCAAGGCTCTGCCGCAGCCGGGCAAGGCCGCCAAGGTGTTCGCCAAGTTGTTCAATACGCTGGACTCGCAGACCACCGCCTCACGCTGAGCGGAGCCGCCGGATCGTGCGCCGATGAACCTCCGCCCTGTCCCGGATGCCGCAACCGCCGGCATCCCCGATGATGCGCCTTGGTCTTGCGTCGCCCGGGACGTAAGGCCGGGCGGTGAGGCCGGTCGTCCCGTCCGCGCACCCGCGGGCCGGTCCGGTCGAACTGCGACCGAGGGCCGCATCCGGCCGGCTGGTCGCGCAGGGAAAGTCCTGGGCGCCCTGCTGATGTGCGTGCTGGCGTTGTTTCTGACGGCGGCCGCGCAGGCACAAAGCCGCCTGCCGGAGTTTCTGGCGAAGGTGCAGCCGGCCGAGTTGGTGCCCGGCGCCGATCGGTTCGGCCCGGTGCAGGGCCAGCCGCCTGTGGTCGCCGCCATGGCCGGCTCGCGGCTGCTTGGCTATGTCTTCGTCAACGCGGACTGGGTGAACGCCACCGGGTATTCCGGCCGGCCGATCGAGATCCTGGTCGGCCTGGCGACCGATGGGCGGATCACCGGCGCGCGCCTGATGGACCATCACGAGCCGATCGTGCTGGTCGGCATCCCGCCGGAGCGAATCGCGGCCTTCATCCACGGCTATGTCGGGCGCAATGCGCTGGAGATCGCCCATGCCGGCCCCACCGGGCGGCCGACCGTGGACATCGTCAGCGGCGCCACCGTCACCGTCACGGTGATCGGCGACAGTATCATCCGCTCCGCCATCCGGGTTGCCCGGGCTCGCGGACTGGACAGTGCCGCGCCGCCGACGGAAGCGAAGCGCAGCCTCGATCCCGATGTGGCGCTCATCGAGACCTGGCAGACATTGACCGGGGACGGCTCCGTGCGCCGGCTGGCGCTGACCGTGGGCGAGGTCAACGACGCCTTCACCCGCGCCAACAATCCGGCTGCCGCGGCGCATCCGGAATCGGATGATCCCGGTGCCAGCTTCGTCGATCTCTATGTCGGCCTGGCCAGCGTGCCGTCGATCGGCCGCAGCTTGTTGGGCGAAGACGGCTATCGCCGGCTGCGCGACCGCCTGAAGCCGAACCAGCAGGCGATCGTGATCGCCGGCGGCGGCGCTTATTCCTTCAAGGGCTCGGGCTATGTGCGCGGCGGCATCTTCGACCGGATCGAGCTGATCCAGGGCGAGACCAGCATCCGCTTCCGCGACCGCAACCACGTCCGGATCGGCGACCTTGCCGCGGCGGGTGCGCCGTCGTTCCGCGATGTCGACCTGTTCATCGTGCCGGAGGGCATGACGCTGGAGCCGGCCAGGCCTGGCGGCTGCAGCTTCTGGTGCAGCGCGCCTGGGGTGCGCGTGACAAGGCGTTCCTGACCTTCGATGTTGGCTACCAGGTGCCGGACAAATACCTGCTGGCCGCGCCGCCGACACCGCCGGTTGCCGCTGCGCCGGCCCAGCCGCAAGCACCGGCGGTCGCAGCCGACGCCGACGAGCCGCCGCTGTGGCACAGCATGTGGCTGGCGCATCCGGTGCAGATCGGCATCCTCTGCTTCGGCCTGCTGGTGCTGACCGTGATCTTCTTCTTCCAGGACTGGCTGGCGCAGCGGCCGGTGCTGTACGACCGGGTGCGGCTTGCCTATCTGGTCTTCGCGCTGGTCTGGATCGGCTGGTACGCGCAGGCGCAGCTCTCGGTGGTCAACGTGATCGCCTTCCTCAACGCGCTGCGCACCGACTTCCATTGGGACTACTTCCTGATGGCGCCGCTGATCTTCATCCTGTGGTTCGCCACCGCGGCGTCGCTGCTGTTCTGGAACCGCGGCGCGTTCTGCGGCTGGCTATGCCCGTTCGGCGCGTTGCAGGAACTGCTGAGTCGTGCCGCGAAGCAAGATCGGCATCCCGCAGCTCCGCGTGCCGTTCGGCATGCATCAGCGGCTGGTGGCGGTGAAATACGTCATCTTCCTGGTGCTGTTCGGCATTTCGCTGAGCGCACTGTCCACCGCCGAACAACTCGCCGAGGTGGAGCCGTTCAAGACCGCGATCATCCTGCACTTCGCGCGCAGTTGGCCGTTCGTGCTGTATGCCGCGGCGCTGCTCGCCGCCACCCTGACAGTCGAACGATTCTTCTGCCGCTATCTGTGTCCGTTGGGTGCGGCGCTCGCCATTCCCGCGCGGCTGCGCATGTTCGACTGGCTGCGGCGCTATCGCGAATGCGGCAATCCCTGTCAGCGCTGTGGCACCGAATGTCCGGTTCAGGCGATCCATCCGGAAGGCCACATCAACCCGAACGAGTGCATCCAGTGTCTGCACTGCCAGATGCTGTACCACCACGACCACAAATGCCCGGTGATGATCGCGAAACGCACGAAGCGCGAACGCCGAGCTGCCATCGCCTCGCCGGTCGATGCCGTGCCGAAGGCGCCGGCCACCCTCGTGCGGCATGTCTCAACTCGATGACGCGACCTCATGACCCAAGCCATCAGGAGATTTTGATGACCGAAACGAGCGAACGCGATCACAAGGGGCTGGGCCGACGCGGCCTGTTGGGCAGCACGGCGACCCTCGCCGGCATGGCCGGATTGGCCGCCGGTGGCAGCTCGGTGGCACTGATGCGCCAGGCGATGGCGCAGCCGCGCGGCAGCAGCGCCGAGGTGAAGCCCGGTGACCTCGATGAATACTATGGATTCTCCTCGGGTGGGCAGTCGGGCGAACTGCGCATCATCGGTCTCCCGTCGTCGCGTGAGCTGCTGCGCATTCCCGTGTTCAACCGCTGCAGCGCGACCGGCTGGGGCATCACCAACGAAAGCCGCAAGATCCTCACCGACGGCATGCTGCCGGCCACCAAGGCCTTTCTTGAGAAGCGCGGTGGCGGCTACGACTATTACAACGGCGATACTCATCATCCGCATATGTCGTTCACCGACGGCACCTATGACGGGCGCTATCATCTTCGTCAATGACAAGTCGAACTGCCGCGTGGCGCGCATCCGCTGCGATATCATGAAGCCCGACAAGATCATCGAGATCCCCAACGCGTCCGACATCCACGGCCTGCGGCCGCAGAAATATCCCCCGCACCGGCTACGTGTTCGCCAACAGCGAGCACGTGATCCCGATTCCGAACGACGGTTCGGTGCTGGACGATCCGAAGAACTATTGGTCGGTGTATACCGCGATCGACGGCGACAAGATGGAAGTCGCCTGGCAGGTGCTGGTCGATGGCAATCTGGACAACACGGACGCCGACTACCAGGGCAAGTACAGCTTCTCCACCTGCTACAATCCCGGCAAGGGCACCACGGTCGCCGAGATGACCGACCACGAGCAGGCTTGGGCGGTGATCTTCAACCTCAAGCGCATCGAGGAAGCGGTGCGCAGCGGCGACTACAAGATGATGAACGGCGTGAAGGTGGTCGATGGCCGCAAAGGCTCGAAATACACGCGCTATCTGCCGGTGCCGAATTCTCCGCACGGTGCCAACACCGCGCCCGACGGCATCCATATCGTGTTCAACGGCAAGCTGTCGCCGACCTGCACGGTGATCGACGTGCGCAAGCTGGACGATCTGTTCGACGGCAAGATCAAGGAACGCGACATCGTCGTGGCGGAACCGGAACTCGGCCTCGGCCCGCTGCACACCGCGTTCGATGGCAAGGGCAACGCCTTCACCACGCTGTTCATCGACAGCCAGATTGGTGAAGTGGAACATCGACAAGGCGCGCCGCGCCTTCGACGGCGAGAAGGTCGATCCGATCCTGCAGAAGATCGATGTGCATTACCAGCCCGGCCACAACCACACCTCGATGGGCGAGACCAAGGAGGCCGATGGCAAATGGCTGGTGTCGCTGAACAAGTTCTCCAAGGACCGGTTCCTGGATACCGGTGTCAGCAAGCCGGACAACGACCAGCTGATCGATATCTCCGGCGATGAGATGAAGCTGGTGCATGACGGCCCGGTCTATGCCGAACCGCATGACATCTGCATCGTGCATCGCTCCAAGGTGAAGCCGATCAGCATCTGGAAGCGTGACGATCCGATGTTCGCCGAGGCGCGGGCTTCCGCTGCCAAGGATGGCGTGAAGCTGGAGGAAGCCGCCAACGTCATTCGCGACGGTAACAAGGTGCGGGTCTACATGTACCTCGATCGCGCCCACCTACAGCCTCGAGAAGTTCGAGGTGAACGAGGGCGACGAGGTGACCGTCTTCCTCACCAACATGGACGAGGTGGACGACCTGACCCATGGCTTCACCATGGTGCGCTACGGCATCGCGATGGAGGTCGGACCGCAGCAGACCGCGTCGGTGACCTTCACCGCCGATCGGCCCGGTGTGCATTGGTGGTATTGCCAATGGTTCTGCCACGCCCTGCACATGGAAATGTCCGGGCGCATGCTGGTGCATCCGAAGGCGAAGGCCTGACCTATGCACGGCGGCCTTTTCATCACGCGGAATGCCGACGCAAGCGGGGGCGATACGTTGTGCCGCTGACACCGGCCATGCCTTCCCCGTTGGGCCGGTCGTCCCCGTCGTCCCCGTCGGGCCCGTGGCTCCCGTCGTCATGGCCGGGCTTGACCCGGCCATCTACCCCGGAACGATCGGGTCGCCACGGAGCCAGGATGCCCGATCATCTCGCGCGGATGGCCGGGTCAAGCCCGGCCATGACGGGAAGTGGGAGGGGAAATTCTCCCGCAGCGGCCTCCGTCGCCCGCATGATCGCCCGCGTAGTCAGCCTGATTGCCGGGCTCGCACTGGCCAGTGTCGCAGCGCAGGCGGCCACCATCGACGTCGCACCGGGCCGGCTGGGCGAGGCGCTCGCCCATGCCGAACCGGGCGATACGCTGCATCTGCTTGCCGGCATTCATTCCGGCAACACCGTGATCGACACGCCGCACCTGACGCTGGAAGGCGAACCCGGTGCGGTGGTCGATGGCGCGACGCAGGGGCGGGTGATCTGGGTGAAGGCCGCCGATGTCACGCTGCGCCATCTGACCGTGCGACATTCCGGGATCAGCCTGTCCGAGATGGATGCCGGCGTGTTCCTCGACAAATCCGCCGACCGTTCCGTGGTCGAGAACGACGTGTTCGAGGACAATCTGATCGCGGTCTATGTCTGGGGGCCGCATGATGCGCTCGTGCGTGACAATCGCATCCGCGGCCTCACCACGCTGCGCCGTACCGAGCGTGGCAGCGCCATTACGCTGTGGAACACACCCGGCACGCGGATCATCGACAACGATGTGATCTCCGGTCGTGACGGCGTGTTCAGTGTCAGCAGCAAGCGCAATGTCGTGCGCGGCAACAGCTTTCGCGACCTGCGCTTCGCGGTGCATTTCATGTACACCAACGACAGTGAGGTGTCGGGCAACACCTCCGTCGGCAACGATGTCGGCTATGTGCTGATGTTCTCCAACCATCTGCGTGTGCTGGACAACATGTCGCAGCACGACCGCGATCACGGCCTGCTGTTCAACTACGCCAACAATTCGCTGATCACCGGCAACGTCGTGCGTGGCGGCGAGAAATGCGTATTCATCTACAACGCCAACATCAATCGCTTCGCCAATAACTGGTTCGAAGGTTGCGATATCGGCGTGCACTTCACCGCCGGCTCCGAGCGCAACGAGATCACCGGCAACGCCTTCGTCGGCAACCGCACGCAGGTGATGTATGTCGGGACCCGCTCGCTGGACTGGGCGGTGAACGGACACGGTAATTACTGGAGCGACAATGCCGCGTTCGACCTGAATGGCGATGGCATCGCCGACGAGGCCTATCGGCCCAACGACGTGATGGATCAGGTCGTCTGGCGTGCGCCAATGGCGAAGCTGCTGATGAACAGCCCGGCGGTGCAGGTGGTACGCTGGGCGCAGTCGCAGTTTCCGGCGCTGCATCCGGGCGGGGTCATCGACAGCGCGCCGCTGATGGCGCCGCCACATCCGTCTGCGCTGAGCCGCAACACCGCGGAGGCGACGCGATGACCGCCGCCACCATCGAACTGACCGATGTCGGCAAGCGCTTCCGCACGCAATGGGCGGTGCAGGCGGTCGATCTGGCATTGCAGGAAGGCACCTGTGTCGGCCTGGTCGGCCATAACGGTGCCGGCAAGAGCACGCTGATCAAGCTGATGCTGGGGCTGCTGCGGCCCGATACCGGCCATGTCCGCGTGCTGGGCGAGGATCCCGCCACCGGCCACGCCATCGTGCGTCAGGCGCTTGGCTACCTGCCGGAGAACGTCGCCTTCCACCCCGCCATGACCGGCGTTGAGACACTGGATTTCTATGCCCGCCTGAAGCGCGCCGATCGCCGCCGCAACGTCACGCTGCTGGAGCGTGTCGGCCTGGGGGACGCGGCCCGCCGCCGCGTCGGCACCTATTCCAAGGGCATGCGCCAGCGTCTTGGGCTCGCCCAGGCGCTGCTGGGCACGCCGCGCGCCTTGCTGCTGGACGAACCGACCACCGGGCTCGATCCGGCCCTGCGGCAAAGCTTCTATGAGATGCTGCGCGACCTGCGCGGTGACGGGGCGGCGATCCTGCTGTCGTCGCACGCGCTCGCCGAACTGGCCGGCGAGGTGGATCGGGTGGTGGTGATGAACCGCGGACGCAAGATGGCCGACGGCGATCTGCAATCGCTGCGCGCGCTGGCCGGGATTCGCCCGCGCATCCGCCTGCGCCTGCCGCGCACGCTGCGTGCCGTGGTGAATGGCGGCGACCCGTGGGCGAACTGGCAAAGGCTGCCGGGGGAGATGCTGGAACTCATCTGCGATGAGGCGGACATCGCGGCGCTGCTGCGCGGTTTGCCGGCCGATGCGCAGGCGGTGGAAATCGTACGGCCGAGCCTGGACGAGGTGTATGCGGCGTTTTTGCGCGGCGAGGGCGGGGGTGTATCGACATGAGACAGATCGCCATCATCGCCGCCAAGGAACTGCGCGACGGGCTGCGCAATCGCTGGGTGGTCGCCATCACGCTGCTGCTGGCGGCATTCTCGCTGACCCTCGCCTTCCTCGGCGCGGCGCCCACCGGCGTGGTGAAGGTCAGCCCGCTGGCGGTGACCATCGTCAGCCTGTCCAGCCTCACCGTGTTCCTGCTGCCGCTGATCGCGTTGCTGCTGTCCTATGATGCGATCGTCGGTGAGATCGACCGCGGCACGATGGGGCTGCTGCTCGCCTATCCGGTGACGCGCTGGCAGGTGGTGCTTGGCAAGTTCCTCGGCCATTGCACCATCCTGGCGATCGCCACGACCCTCGGCTACGGCGCGGCCGGCCTGGCGATCGGCCTCACCGGCGGGGGCGACCCCGAAACCTGGCGCGCCTTCGGCCTGCTGATTGCCTCCGCGGTGCTGCTCGGTGGCAGCTTCGTCGCGCTTGGCTACCTGGTCAGCGCCCTGGTGCGCGACCGCGGCACGGCGGGCGGCATTGCCGTCGGCATCTGGCTGTTCTTCGTGCTGGTCTACGACATGGCGCTGCTGGGTGCGCTGGTCGCGGATAGCGGAAGCGGCTCGATTGCCGGCGCGTTGAACTGGCTGCTGCTGGCCAATCCGACCGACGCGTTCCGCCTGTTCAACCTGGCCGGCACGCCCGGTGTTGCCAGCTTTTCCGGCCTGGCCGGGTTGGCGGCGCAGGTGCAGCCCGATCCCGCCTTGCTGATTGCTGCCCTCGTGCTGTGGGTCGCGGCACCTTTGGCCGGAACGGTCGCATTGTTCTCCCGGAGACCGATATGAAACTGCACGCCATCGCAGCCGTGCTGGTGTTGCTCAGTCTCGCCGGCTGCAAGGACGCGGACCGCACGGCCGCCGCCCCGCCGCCGCAGGAAATCGGCGACTCCGCCGTGGCGCAGTTCTGCGGCATGGACCTCACGGAGCATCCCGGACCGAAGGGCCAGTTGTTCGTGCGAGGCCAGGCCAAGCCGTTCTGGTTCGCCTCGGTGCGCGACGCCGTAGCGTTCACCATGCTGCCGGAAATGCCGAAGACGATCACGGCGATCTACGTCACCGACATGGCGCGTGCGCAACATTGGGATCATCCGGAGCCCGGTACGTGGGTCGATGCCCACAAGGCGCTCTACGTGATCGGCAGCCGGCGCAAAAGCGGCATGGACACCGACGAAGCCGTGCCGTTCGGCAATGCCAAGGCGGCCGCCGCGTTCGCCGCACAGAATGGCGGCGACGTCGTCCCGTTCGCGGATATCCCGCGTTCCTATGTTCTTGGATCAGGTGCCAGCGGATGATGAGTCCTATCACCACGCCGATACGGCGCCGTCGCTTCATCGCCATCGCCGCCGCGGCTGCCGGGCTGCCGCTGTCGTTGTCGCGCGGCAGCGTCGCCCACGCCACCCCGTTGCGAATCTGGACCGGCAGCGCGCTCGGCGCCGATGCAATGCTGCAAATCCAGCATCCCGACCCGGCGACAGCCGATCGGCTGATCGCGATGAGCCTGGCGGAGGTGGCTCGGCTTGAGCGTGTGTTCAGCCTTTACCGGCCGGATTCGGCGCTGGTGCAGCTGAACCGGCACGGCAGTCTGGAAAATCCGCCGACCGATCTGGTGCGATTGCTGAGTGCAAGTGCGCAGTTCAACGCACTGACGGGCGGCGCGTTCGATGCCACGGTGCAGCCGCTATGGGCGGTGTATGCCGCGCGCCGCCTGACGCCGGCGGGTCCGTCTCCGGCCGACCTGGCCGCCGCGCTCGCCAGCGTCGGCCATGACGGGGTGGAGATTGCGCCGCGCCGCATCCGCTTCATCCGTCCCGGCATGGCGGTGACGCTCAACGGCATCGCCCAGGGTTACATCACCGATCGCGTGGTCGAGCGTCTGAAGGATGCCGGCATGGCGCACGCCCTGGTGGACATGGGCGAAACGCGCGCGATCGGCGGTCATCCGGACGGCAGCGCGTGGCAGGTCGGACTGGCCGACCCCGGCAATCCGGTGCGGCCATTCGACCGGATCCCGTTGCTGGACCAGGCTGTCGCAACCTCCGGCGGCTACGGCACGCCGCTCGATCCCGCCGGTCGCTTCAACCACATCTTCGATCCGGCATCCGGCAGGACGAGCTGGCGTTTTCGGTCGGTGTCGGTCATCGCAGCCGACGCAACGACCGCGGACGCGCTGTCCACCGCATTCAGCGTGATGCCGTTGGAGCGGAGCCAGTCGGTCATCGACCAGCTCGGAGTGCGCGCGGTCTTCCTCGACGATGATGGAGTGCGACGGACGCAGCAGGCCAGGCTGCGGCCATCAGGCGCGTAATGATCGGCGTGTTCCGACCAGGGCTGTAGCAATCAGGTCCCGACGATTGGATCGCTACGATGCGCCCGTCACGATGCGCCCGTCATGATCCGCGCGTCACGATCCGCCTGCAACGACCGGGCGTATGCGATCAGATCCATAACGACCGGCGATAACGGCAGATCTGCACCGGTCAGCTTTGGCCGCGATCCCGGTCGGGGTTACGCGCCGCTCTGCTGACGGATATCGATCCGCGCCTGGCGCCGGAGATCGCGCAGCAGCTGCCGCGAGGCCAGCTCGATGCGTTCGGACAGCAGCCGGTCGTGCACTTCCTGCTTGGTCTGCTGCGCCAGGTTCTTTTCCTCCCGCGAGCACACCATCATCACCGCGATACCATCGGAGGTCACCAGCGGCTGGGTCGCACGATCGATCGGCAGGGTCGCCAGAATCTTTCGGAAGGCCGGCGGATTCACGCCTTCCAGCCGCACGTCACCAGGATCGGCCGGACGGGGCGAGGCGCTCTCCTTCGCCACCTGTTCCATCCGTTCGCAGCTATGCACGTTCGCACTGATGCCGCGCGCCTTGTCCAGCATCTGGCGCTGTTGGGCGGTTGGATCCTGCGGGTTCAGCGGCGTGCTGAACGGCAGGAACACCTGCCGCACCGACAGGATCGTGCCCATGTCGCGGCCGACTTCGCGCCTGCCCTGCAGGGTGACTATGTCCAGTCCGCCCGGCACCTTGACCGGATTGCTGATGGCGCCGATCGGCATCTCCTGCACCAGGCGGGCGACTTCGGGGTCGAGCTGATTCGGTTGCACCCAGCCCAGCGCGCCACCGGACAGGGCGGACTGGCTCTGGCTGAACTGCGCGGCCACCAGGGGGAAAGATGCGCCGGCGCGCAGCTCGGTGATCACGGTTTCGGCGAAACGTTGCACATCCGCGGTGTTGGAGGGGTCGTCGATCGGGATGAAGATCTCGCCGACGCGAAATTCCGGCTTGCCGATTTCCTGATGCAGGATGCGCTGCCGCTCCGTGACATCGGCGTCGGTGATATTGGCCTGCTCGCCGAGCTGCTCCCGCAGCACCTGGGTCCAGCCGATCTGGCTGCGGATCTGGTCGATCAGCGTGCGCTGGCTGATGCCGGCCCGTCCCAGCCGCTGTTGCAGCGCCCCTGGCGGCAGACCGTTGCGTTCCTCGATCTCGCGGATGGCCGCGGCGATCTGCTTGTCCGGCACCACCACGTGGCGCCGCTGGATCTCCTGCATGCGCAGCCGTTCATCCACCAGCTGGCGGATGATCTGCGGCTTCAGCCGGTCCAGCACTTCGGGCGACATCGGCAGGCCGGTGGACATCGCGAACAGGCGGGCGCGGTTGTCGACGTCGATATTGCTGACGACGTCGCCATTCACCACCGCCACGATCCGGCTGGCCATGGCTGACGGGCCAGGCTTGGCGGGCGGTACGGGCGCGGCCTGGCAGGGTGCGGCGAGCAGCACCGCAAGCGCGGCGGCGATCGCGCGCGGCGTCCGCAGGACGGGCAGGGACATGGCCGAAACTCCCGATCTCATAATGCGCGGTACCCGAACTGCCCAATGGTCTTGAGGGTGAATTGCAGCAGCACGGCCGTCGATCCATTGTCGTTGTTGATAGACGTGTAGCGGCGATACAGGATGACGTCGAATATGAAGCATTCATCCTCGTATGCGGCATTCGCACCCATGACTACCATCTGATTGGTGCTCAGGTTGCGACGGGCATAGGCACCGACACGGTAGTGACCCCAGGTCGAGGATGCACCGAGGGTGATTTCGTCGCGCGGTCGGTAGTAAACCGAGCCGGCGGGCGGTGGCGGCGCCTGGTCGTACAGGGTGTAGGGATCGTAGGTGGTGTAGATATAGCCGGCGTTGACACGGAATTTCGGCACACCCACGGAAACGACGGCGTCCGCCATGCGGGTCTGCATCGTGCGATGGTCCAGCCGGGTGCGGTAGGTCAGGTCCAGCCAGGTGGTGGGTGAGAACGTTGCCCGCGCAACGATATCGGAGACCTGGTCGCGCAGCCCGGAATATTGCGGAAACGACGTATCCTTGGCCGTCCGATAGGACTGGCCCACGAAGCCATCGAAGGTGGTGCCGCCGAGATACCAGGTTCCCTTCAGGGCGGCGTTGAGACGAACGCCTCCCTCCAACCGGTCAACCCCGGAGAAGCGGTTGAAGCCAAACAGGTTGGCGTCGGTCAGCTCCACATCCAGGCTGTCTTCGTTCGGGTAGCGGTTCCACTGGCTATCGCCGACGCGTGGCGCAACCACCAGTTGCAGCATCGGCTCGATCACCTGAATGCCCCAGCTGCCGGAATCCCGCATGAACGGCCAACGGACATCCACGGCGGCCTGGGGCAGGACCCGCGCCGTATCGACCCGCGCATGGGTGCCGAAATTTGGCTGCTGATCGAACTGTGAGGCGTCGTAGCCGACCGCGTCGGTATGCAAGGTGACCTTCCACAGATCACCCAGTCTGCCGGTGAACGGCCGCTCCCAACTGGTACTCAGATTGGCGCGGCGGGTATCGGTGCCGTCGGTGCGCATCACGTTGAAGGCGCCGGCATCCAGGGACAGCCGCCCGCCCCAGGCATCGGGGCGGCCAAAATAGCTGTACTCGTAGCGCGGCAGCACGACGGGAAGCCGACTGCTGGAGACCGATCCGCCGAGGCCTTGGTAGAACTTGGTGTCGAGACGTGCATAGGCGCCCTCGCCAAAGCCTTCGGCATAGAGCTGGCTCGGCAGGATATTGGCATCGCCGCGATAGGCATCGCCGACCCGGAAATTGCGGATGTAGTCGGCTGATGAGCCGCGATTGACGTCGAAGCCCCAGCGCCAGGTGTCGTCGTAGCTGAACTGGCCCTTGGTGCTGATCGTGCCCTGCGGGGAGCGATCCAGGTAGCCCGCGGTGCCGTTGAACTGCAGGAACCCGTTATTGAACCGCCGGCGATACTCCGCCTCCAACTGCGGTCCGGCACGACTGGTGATCACCGGCGTGATGGTGGCATCGGACTGGTCGTCGATCACCCAGTAATACGGCGCCGTCGCGAAGGCACCGAGATGGGACGACACGCCGGCCGATGGAATGAGCAGGCCGGATGCCCGCTTCACCGACGGATCGGGCGCCGACAGATACGGGAAATAGGCCACCGGCACGCCATACATCTGCAGCACGGCGTTTTCGTATTCGATGCGCTTGTGCTCCAGGTCCTGAATCGCGGAGGAGGCGCGCACCTGCCAAAGCGGTGGCGCCGATGGATCATCCTTGCAGAGATCGCAGGCCGAATAGACCACCTTCGACATTTCGTTGATCACGCCGGCGGTGCGGCGAGCGCCATTGGCTGCCAGCTTGCCATTTTCCGCCAGCAGGGCGCGCATGTCCTTCAGCACCGCCTCGCGCATGTTCTGCGTCATCTCGGCGTAGTCGGCGAACAGCACTTCGCCGTCCGGTTCCAGCAGGACGACGTTGCCCTTGGCCGCCGCAGTGCCGGTGTTGCGATTGAAGGTGACCTCGTCGGCCCGCAGGATGTGGTCGTTCTGCCAGGCCTCGACATGGCCACGTGCGATCACCAGCGCATGCTCGCGATCGTACTCCACCTGATCCGCGGTGAAGGTGACCGGTTCGCTTTGCGAGACCGGCGGACGATTGCCGCCCCCGGTGAGCGCCCCGAACTGGGCCTGCACCGGCGTGGCGAGCAGCAGCAGGGCCAGCAGAAGCCCGGCCAGGATCGTGCGTGTCATCCTCAACCGTCTTCCATGTGCAGCAACAGGGCAACCGCCATCATCAGGCCCGCGGCCGTCGGTGCCCAGGCGGCGAGCGCCACGGGCAGCGCGCCGGATTGACCGAATTCCTCGGCCACCTTCGAGACCAGGAACAGCATGAATCCCGCCGCGACGCCACCGCCGATCATGCGGGCGACACCGCCGCGCCGCGCCGGGCGCATGGAAAACCCGGCCCCCACGAGAGCCATGGTGGCCGATAGCAGCGGCAAGGCGAGCAGCGCCTGGAAATGCAGACGGTGCCGGATCGACGAAAATCCGGAGCGGTCCAGCAAGGAAATGAAATCCGGCAACGCCCAGACCGACAGCGTGTCCGGCGAAGCGAAACTGTCCTGCACGCGCGTTACCGTCAGGTCGGTTGGAAGGTCGATGGACTGCGGCTCTTCCGGCGTCTGCTCCGGTCGGATGCTGCGGGCATTCTCAAGCTCCCAATTGCCGGAGACCAACACGGCCTGCCTGGCCTCGATGCGCGCCAGCAGCCTGTCGTTGGCATCCAGCCGGAACACGCTGACATCCTGCGCGGTCAACTGTCGGCCATGCAACTGCACGCGGTGCGCATGGATGATGGCGACGCCCTGCGGCACCAGCATGTGGTCCGACTGGCGCAGCCAGAGCTGGCCGCCATTCAACGCGAGCGGCCCGCCGCCGGTGCGCAGATAGGTGCTGTCCAGTGTCTCGGCGCGGCCGAGCATCACGGAGGAGAGCGGGCTGCCGATTGTGGTGGCGATGGCACCGAACATCAGGGCGCACAGGGTCGGGGCGGCCAGGAACTCCCATGCCGAAACGCCAGCGGCGCGGGCCACGATCAGTTCGGAGGAGCGGGTGAGTCGCCAGAAACACAACATGCCACCCAGCAGCACGGCGAAGGGCAGGATCTGCATGGCGATGTACGGCAGCCGTAAGGCGGCAATTTCCGCCACCAGGCCAAACGTCGCATCCGGCTTGCTGGCGGAACGGCGCAGCAATTCCAGGAAGTCGAACAGCGACACCAGGCCGCACAGTGCCAGCAGCATCACGCTGACCCACAGGGCGAATTGTCGCGTAATGTATATCGACAGGGTGACGGCGGGAGTCATGGCCTAACCCGCGGCCTCATGCGGGGCGGCGGTCGGGCGTCTCCGGCTCGATATGAGCTGCGGTCCCAGCAGCGCCCAGGCGCAGACCACCCCGGGCAGCACGGCTTGCACCCAGATCAGCGGCACGACCGAATTGTCGCGGGCGGCGAGGTTGTCGACGGCCAGACCGAGCGCGAGCAGGATGACCACCGCACCGATCGCGACGAGGGGCCGGAGGAAGCTGCCCTGGCGGCGGAACGCACCGGTCAGGCCCGAGAGCAGGGCAACCAGCGAATACGACAAGGCGGTCAGCGGACTGGCCAGCCGCTTATGGCCCTCGGCGATCCATTTCGGCTCGTCTTTCGGGTTGGCCGGATGGGGGTTCAGCAAGGCAGACAGCGACACCTCCGACATGTCGGCGGCGCGCGCACCCTGGCTGCGGTTCGAGTCGGACAGGCTGACCTCGTTCTGGCTGAAGGTCAGCAGATTGAGCCGACCGGTCTGACGATCGATTTCCTGTCGGCTGCCGTCGATCAGCAACACGCGGGGCCCGCGCGGCCCCTCCAGGATCCGTCCGCGTTCGGCCAGAATCGTGGCGGGGGCGCCCTTGTCGCGGCTGTCATCCACCAGAATGCCATGCAGCGTGCCGTCGGGATCACGCGATCGGACATAGACTGTCAGATCGTCGGAAATCTGCGTGAACACGCCCTCCTGCAGCAGGAAGGCGGCCATCTGGTTGCGGATTTCCCACTGGAATTCGCGAAACCCGGACAGGCTGATGGGAACCAGCCAAAGGTTCAGCACGTAGCCGGTCAACACCACCAGGGTCGCGAGCACCAGCGCCGGACGGGCCAGCGTGAAGGGCGACAGGCCGGCGGCGCGCATCACGGTCAGTTCGCGATCGCCAGCCAGCCGCTGATAGACGAACTGGATCACGATGAAGGTGGTGATCGGCAGGATCACGGCAATGAAACTGGGCACCAGCAACACGGTGAGCCGCAGAAACACGCCGAACGACAGGCCGTGGTTCACCACCAGCTCGACAAAGCGCAACGATTGGGTCAGCCAGATCAGTGCGGTCAGCCCACCGGTCACAGCAATCAGCGCCAGGGCAAGCTGACGAAAGATGTAGCTGTCGAGCCGGGTGATGAGTTTGCCGGTTCGCATGGGGGGAGGCGGTCTCCTGCTGCGCGGCGTTTCTGCGGCAGCGGCGCAGGCGATGCAACCCGCTGATTGGAAACTAACCTGGCCGCACCGGCCGGTCGCCTTCCGCCAACCTGGTTGCCGCGGCCGCCAGTGCCATGCCGCGTGGCCAGGCGGTTCCGGCCGCGACCGCCAGGCCCTGCAGTCGGCGCGCCCGGAGCAGGAAATGCAGCAGGGAAGCGGTCCGCATCTGGCGCCGCACCCGATTGGCGAAGGTGGCGTGATACTGCGTGGCGTCCCGACCCTGCCGCCAGGCCGCGACCGCGTCGGCGGCACTGTGCAGAGCAATGGCGACGCCGTCGCCGGTAAGCGATGGGATCACGCAGGCCTGGTCACCGAGGCGGAACAATCCGGGTGGTGCCCCGTCCGGGCGCACCGGTGGCCATAGGGGATGCGCCCGATTGCGAGGGGACGGGCCAGGCTGGGGCGGGCGTCACCCAGCCGCAGCGCCAGATGCGGCGCCTCCTGCATCAGCGCCTCCAGCAGTGTTTCCCAACGATGGCCGGCGTCGCGGAACCGTCCGGCTTCCACCAGCACGCAGAGCACGGCGCGCCCCTGCTCGACGCATTGCAGGCCGGCATAGCAGGCCGGAGCACAGCACCAGTTCGACAGCGCCGCGCAATGCGGCCTGCTGGCCGGGGGAGAGATCGAGATACATTTTCAGCCCGAGCGGGCCGCCCGCCGGGGCCAGTCGGGCCACCCCGCGCAGATCGTGCTTGCCGGTGGCGAGAAACACCGTTGCGGCCTCCAGCGAACCCACAGTCGCAGCTCGCGACCAGCCTCGTTGTGCAGACGGACAGGCTGCGCACCGCATGGCCGCGGAGAACCACCGCTCCCAGCGCCGTGGCGCGTTGCAGCAGGGCCTCATCCAGCGCGCGCCGGGTCAGCCCCAGCGCCGGGAAGGGCAGCGTCGCCTGGGCGACGCGATCGCGATGCACCAGCCGCAGCATGCCGATCGGCGCGGGCTGCAATGGCGCCAGGTCGACGCCAAGACGCTGGATCACCTCGATCGCCTCGGCACTGAGGAAATCGCCGCACACCTTGTCCGACGGTCCGTCCTGCCGCTCCAGCAAGTAACGGGATCACCGGCTTCCGCGATCAGACAGGCCGCGGCGGCGCCCGACGGCCCTCCGCCGAGGATCAGCGGCGGGCCGCATCGGTGCGCGATGGTATGGCGGAACGGCACATGCCAGCGCAGGTCCACGGCCTCGGGAGCCAGGCCCGACGCTTCGATCAGGCGCCGCCAGTCCTCCGCCACGAAGCCGCGGGCGATGGAGATCCGGCCGTCCTGCCGCACGAAGCGATGCCAGCGGGCCGCGAGGGCCAGCAGGCCGAAGCCATAATAGGGGAACCAGTGGCGATGCAGATCGCTGATCAGCCAGCCACGCCGGGCATGCGCCTCCATCCAGTGGATGAAGGCGACGATTTCCCCGGCGTCGAGATGATGGGTGAACTGAGAGCTGATGATGAAGTCGACCGGGTCGTCCGGCTCGAAGGTCGAACACATTGCCGGTGCGGTAGCGGATTTCCGCCCCGGCCGGTGTCGCTTCGACAGCGGTCCGGCTGCTCCACGGGTTGAGGTCGATCCCCTCCAGCCGCGCAGCGATGCCGCGGCGGCGGCACCAGCGCTGGATGCGACGCAGCATGTCGCCATGGCCGCAGCCGACGTCGAGCAAGGCTGAAGGATGACAGGCCACGCGTCTCCCGCGCCAGCCAGGCGAGGGTGGGGCGATAGGTCAGGGTTACGACGTTGACCCGGGACAGGTCGCGCAGGCAGCGCCGGTAGTCCTCATAGTCGACGCAGTCGGTGTCCATGCGTTCGCCGGCGGTGCTGCGGACCGACAGGCTCATCCGCGGTGGAACGCGAAGGTTTCGATAGTCAGGCCAGGCCCGAATGCCATCGCCATGCCACTGCCGGACTCGCCGGCTGACGCAGGATGCGGTCGAGCACGAACATCAGCGTGGCCGAGGACATGTTGCCGAACGCACGCAGCACGTCGCGCGAGAAGCGCAAGGCCTCGGTCGGCAGCGCAAGCCCGGCCTGCACCGCGTCCAAGATCGACCGGCCACCGGCGTGCACGGCCCAGAACGCGATGTCGCGTACGGCGTGGTTGCCCAGCAATGTAGCGCCATGCACCGGCAGCCAGCGGCGGATGCGGCCCGGCACCTGACCCGACAGATGCATCTCGAAGCCGGAATCGCGAATGTCCCAGGTGATCAGACCTTCGCTGTTCGGAATGACGGTGGCGTTGAACCGGCCCAGGGCGAGCCCGGTCGGTTCGGCCGACACAAGGCAGGCCGCGGCGCCGTCGCCGAACAGCAGGAAGCTCAGCATCTTCTCGATGCGCCAATCTTCCTGCAGGTGCAGGCTGCTCAGCTCCAGATTGACGACCAAAACCTTGGCATGCGGCTCTGAGCGAACGATGTGACGGGCGAGCTTCAACGCGTTCACCGCGGCGAAGCAGCCCATGAAGCCCACCATCGTGCGCTCCACCGAGTTGGCCAGGCCGAGCTTGCGCATGATTTGGAAATCCAGTCCCGGCGCGGTGAAACCGGTGCAACTCGCCACGATCAGATGGGTGATGGAGTCGCGCTCGCCTGCGATATCGAGCGCATCGATGGCCTGGCTGGCGAGCGCCAGCGCCTCCGGCTGGAACCGCGTCATGCGTGCGTCCGTGGAGGGGAAGGCACCCCGCTGGTAGAACCGCTCACGATCCAGGTAGCGATCCCGCGGCTTCGGTCCCGGCTCGAAGCAGGAAAACCGATGCTCGATATCAGACAAGGTGGCCATGCGGTCGAACAATGCGACCGCATGGGAATCGACCAGGGCGGAGCGGGCGAAGTCGACGAATTCCTCGTGGATGTCGTACGGCGGCACCGCTGTGCCGATGCGGTTGAGCCAGGCCTGGGTCACCGTGGGGAAGTCCTTACTGCTGGTCGATGCGAGAGACGCGGCGGTGGGCCCGGTCATTCCCGCAATGTGGGTCGGTGTGCGGGATGAAATAGGGGCGCCGCTCACAACTCGGCGGCAAGTGGCGGGGGCGTTGCCCCCGGACCCCCAGCAAGGGGCGCTGCCCCTTGCATCCCCGCCAAGGGCTCGCCCTTGGAACCATACATGTTTGGGTTGGGGAGCGGGCCAGTCGTGATGAACCCCTGGTCCGATGCCTTGTGCAACCGGGAACATGCCTGACAGATTGGACCGGATAGATGCCTGACAGTCTCTCCGGGTTATGTTGCAGGATGTATTTCGGTGCTGGCCGGCCCCCGCGGGGGCCGGCCAGCACCGAAATGAACCAGCTTGCGCGTCCGCCGGTCGATCACCCCAAGCGCAATGTCGGCAAACCGCACCAGCGAATTGCCGCTCTCGGTTTCGGCAACGCCCACCAATTCGCCGGCCAGAGCCTCGGAAATGAACACCCGCTCCCCGCTCCACTTGATCGTGCCGTCCGTGCGGACCCGCCGCACCATGTGGTCGGCGTCATACCAGGGATCCCCGACGATCGCCGGCAGCGGACGGGGCGAGGGGCGATAGTGCTCCGCCGGCATCGTCTGGCCTAACGCCTCATGCGGCCGGTTGTGATTGAAATCATGCCGATACCTGTCAAAGCGCGCCTGCTGCTCCGCCGCGCTCGCTGCCGGAGGCCGGCTGGTCTCCGCCTTCAGCGTGCCATGCATCCGCTCGTGCCGACCGTTCTGCTGCGGCTGCCCCGGAACAATCCGTTCCAGCCGGATGCCCAGTCACCCAATGCACCGACAGCCGGTCCAGACCTGCCGGGCCAGGAGCGCCGAACGGAGCCCCGTTGTCGCTGCGCATCGCCCGCGGCAAACCGTATTCCGCAAACACCGCGTCAACCGCCGCGCGCACCGGCTCGCTGCGCTCCGGCATGATCCGGCAGCACAGCAGATAGCGCGCGTGTGCGTCCGTCACCGTCAACGGGTCGCAGCGGGTGCCGTCACCGGTGCGGAACCAGCCTTTGAAGTCGATGCACCAGGTGTCATTGGGCTGTTCAACCGCCTGGAACGGCTGCTCCACCGGCACCGCCCGCCGCCGCCGGCGACGGCTCTCGACCAGGCCGGCGCGGCGCAGGATATCGGTCGCCGTGCTGGCCGCCGGCCACGCCGCCTGCGGCTCCGCCCGCGCCAGCGTCGCCAGCAGCTTGCGCGCGCCCCAGTGCGGACGCTGGCGGCGCAGCGCGATCAACCGTTCACACGTCTCCGCCTCCGTCGCCCGGCCATGCCGATGCGGCGCGCGCGAGCGTTCCTCCAGCCCGGCAGGCCCTGCCTCCTCGTAGCGCCGCTTCCAGCGATACCCGGTGTCGCGACTGATGCCGTAGTGCTCGCACAGCACCGTCATCGGCAATTCCTCCCGAAGACAGTCGGCAATGAACCGCAGCTTGGCATCCGACACTGATTGTTCTTTCCATGGCATCGGCAGGTCTCCCTGCCGCCAGGATCAAACTGTCAGGCATCTATCCGGTCCATCCTGTCAGGATTCTATCCGGTCTGGACCCCTTCACGCCCCCTCCCCAACCCAAACAAAGTTCGATGGCAAGGGTTGTGCCTTTGCTGGTGGGGTTCGGGGCAACGCCCCGATGCTTGCTGCCTAGGGCAGGACCTTGCCGGGATTCATCAGCCCGGCCGGGTCGAGCGCCGCCTTGATCCGCTGCATCAGCACCAGCTCCGCACCGCCCCGCCAGTCCGGCATCATATACGGCTTCAACTTGCCGATGCCGTGTTCGGCCGAGAAGCTGCCATCGTATTTCCGCACGACCTCATTCACGGCATCCATGATCGCGTGGTCCTGCCCGAGGAACCACGCCGGATCGGCGCCGATCGGCTGTTCGAGATTGAAATGAATATTGCCGTCGCCCATGTGGCCGAACGGGACCACCCGGACCCCCGGGATCAGCGCCTCACAGGCCTCGGTCGCCTCCCGCACGAAGGCGGGCACCTTGGACACCGGCACCGAAACGTCGTTCTTCACGCTGGCGCCTTCGCGTTTCTGCGCCTCCGAGTGCTCCTCCCGCAGCCGCCAGATCGCGGCCCGCTGCGCCTCGCTCTCGGCGATCGCGGCATCCTGGACGATTCCGGTCTCCAGCGCCTGCTCCAGCACGGTTTCCAGTGCGGCGCGCAGCCCGGCATCGGGGCGCGGGGTCGCCAGCTCCACCAGCACGTAGAACGGCGCCGGCTGCGACAGCGGCAGCGTCGCGCCCGGAATGTGTCGCAGCACGAACGCCATGCCGAGACCCGACATCAGCTCGAACGCGCTGATCGCTGCGGGGTCATGCGCCTGGAAGCGCGCGAAGAGATCAAGCGCCGCGTCCACGGTCGCGACGCCGCACAGCGCCACCGCCGTCTCGCGCGGCCGCGGCACCAGTTTCAGCACCGCGGTGGTGATGATCCCGAGTGTGCCCTCGGAGCCGACGAAAAGCTGGCGCAGGCAATAGCCGGTGTTGTCCTTGCGCAGCCGGCGCAAGCCATTCCAGATCGTGCCGTCCGGCAGCACGACCTCCAGCCCCAGCACCAGATCGCGGGCATTGCCGTAGCGGACCGTGTTGTTGCCGCCGGCATTCACTGCCAGCACGCCGCCGATCTGGGCGGTGCCCTCGGACGAAATCGACAGCGGCAGCAGGCAGCCGGCGTCGTCCGCGGCGGTCTGGGCGGCCTTGAGCGTGACTCCCGCCTCGATGGTCATGGTGAGATCGACCGGATCGATGGCGCGGATCGCGTTCAGCCGCGCCAGGCTGACCACGAGCTGGGAGCCGTCCTCCGCCGGAACCGCGCCGCCGACCATGGAGGTATTGCCGCCCTGCGGCACGATCGGAACGCCGGCCTCGGCGCAGAGCCGCACCACCGCGGCGAGTTCTGGCGTGTTGGCGGGGCGGATGACGGCCGGGGTGCGGCCCTGATAGAGGCGCCGCCAGTCCTCGCTGTACGGGGCGGTATCGCTGGGCTCGGTCAGCAGCCCGCGCGGGCCAACCACGTCGCGGATGGCATCGATCAGGCCGTGCATCGCGGGTGGGGCCGCGTCAGGCATAGGAGTTGCGATGAGCGGGGGCCGGGGAGGGGGGACTTGTCCCCTCTGGAGGCAGGGGTGGGCAGCGTGTCGCTCCATGCTTGGACATCGGCAGACTACGCACCGATCCGGCCATGGCAGTGCTTGTATTTCCGCCCGGAGCCGCAGGGGCAGGGGGCGTTGCGGCCGGCATTGTGCCAGGTGGCGGGATCGTCCGGATCAATCGCCGACAGCCGCATCGGCTGGGCGGCAACGTCGACGCCTGCGGCCGGTGGGGTCGCCATTTCCAGCGCCATCTCCCGCTCGCCGCCGAACGCCTCGGGTTCGGGATGCAGTTCCATGAAGCCCTGCGGCATCGGCGGCGGTTCCATCGGCCGCTCCGGCGCCAGTTCGACCCGGGCCAGCATCATGGTGACCCGCTCCTTCAGCTCGTCCAGCATGGCGTTGAACAGGGCGAAGGCTTCGGACTTGTATTCGTTCAGCGGATCGCGCTGGCCATAGGCGCGCAGGCCGATGCCCTGGCGGAGATGGTCAAGCGCGTAAAGATGCTCTTTCCACACCGCATCCAGCACCTGCAGCAGCAGCGACTTCTCGATGAAGCGCATCAACTCGGGGCCCATATTGGCCGCCTTCGCCGCCATCATCTGGTCCGCGGCCTGTTCGATGCGTTCGCGCAGGTGGCCTTCGTCGATGCCTTCCTCGCTGCCCCATTCCTCGATCGGCAGGTCGGTGTTCAGAACCCGCTGCACATCCTCGGCCAGCTCCTTCAGGTGCCACTGCTCGTGGAACGCCTTCTCCGGCACGCGCAGCGCGACCATGGTGCTGATCACCTCGGCGCGCATTTCGGCGACGGTTTCGGTCACGTCGGGTGCCTTCATGAACTCCTTGCGCTGCGCGTAGACCTCCTTGCGCTGCGCATTCATCACGTCGTCGTATTTCAGCACGTTCTTGCGGGTGTCGAAGTTGCGTGCCTCGACCTTCTTCTGGGCCTTTTCGAGCGCCTTGTTGATCCAGGGATGGACGATGGCCTCGCCTTCCTTGAGGCCGAGCTTCTGCAGCATGCCGCCCATCCGGTCGGAGCCGAAGATGCGCATCAGGTCGTCTTCGAGCGACAGGAAGAAATGCGACCGGCCGGGGTCGCCCTGGCGGCCTGACCGGCCGCGCAACTGGTTGTCGATGCGGCGGCTTTCGTGGCGTTCCGTGCCGATCACGAACAGGCCGCCGGCCTGCTTCACCTTTTCATGGGCGGTCGCGATCTCATCGCGGATCTCGGCCTCGCGGGTGGCACGCAGGCCCGGATCCTCAATGCCGGCGAGTTCCTGTTTGAGCCGCACTTCGAGGTTGCCGCCGAGTTTGATGTCGGTGCCGCGGCCGGCCATGTTGGTGGCGATGGTCACCGCGCCGAGTGCACCGGCCTGCGACACGATCTCCGCTTCCTGCTCGTGGAAACGGGCGTTCAGCACGGCATGTGGCACGCGCTTCTTCTTCAGCAGTTCGCTGATGGTTTCGCTCTTCTCGATCGAGGTGGTGCCGACCAGCACCGGCTGGCCGGTGTTGCGGGCTTCTTCGATCAGCGTGGCGACCGCCTCATATTTCTCCTGCGCGGTGCGATAGACCTCGTCGTCCTCATCCTTGCGGACCACGGCCACGTTGGTGGGGATTTCGACCACGTCCAGATTGTAGATTTCGGCGAACTCATCGGCTTCCGTCATGGCCGTGCCGGTCATGCCGGCGAGCTTGGGATAAAGCCGGAAATAGTTCTGGAAGGTGATGGAGGCCAGCGTCTGGTTTTCCGCCTGGACGGTGACGTGTTCCTTCGCCTCCAGCGCCTGGTGCAGGCCGTCCGAATAGCGCCGTCCCTGCATCATGCGGCCGGTGAACTCATCGATGATGATCACCTGATCCTCACGCACGATGTAGTCCACATCGCGGGCGTACAGCGTATGTGCGCGCACGCTCTGCTGCACGTGGTGCACGACCGAGACGTTGAAGATGTCGTACAGATTGCCTTCGGTGATGATGCCCTCGGCCCGCAGCATGTCCTCGACACGCTCGGAGCCGGGTTCGGTCAGCGAGACGGTACGGAATTTCTCGTCCTTCTCGTAGGTATCGGGGTCCTTCACCAGCTCCTTCACCACGGCATCGACGCTGCGATACAGATCGGAGCTGTCCTCCGCCGGGCCGGAGATGATCAGCGGCGTGCGGGCCTCGTCGATCAGGATCGAATCCACCTCGTCGACAATTGCGTAGCTGAAGTCGCGCTGGACCATGTCCTCCAGCCGGTACTTCATGTTGTCGCGCAGGTAGTCGAAGCCGAACTCGTTGTTGGTGCCGTACGTTATGTCCGCGGCGTATTGCTGGCGGCGCTGCTCGTCGTCCAGCCCGTGCACGATGACGCCGACGCTCATGCCCAGGAAGCCGTAGATCTGCCCCATCCACTCTGAGTCGCGGCGGGCCAGGTAGTCGTTCACGGTGACGACATGCACGCCTTTGCCGGCGAGTGCGTTGAGGTAGACCGGCAGGGTGGCGACCAGGGTCTTGCCTTCGCCGGTCTTCATTTCGGCGATCTTGCCCTCGTGCAGCACCATGGCGCCGATCAGCTGCACATCGAAATGGCGCTGGCCGAGCACGCGCTTGCCGGCTTCGCGAACGACGGCGAAGGCCTCCGGCATCAACGCGTCGAGCGTGGCGCCGTCCGCCATGCGCTGGCGGAATTCGTCGGTCTTCGCCCGCAATGCTTCATCGGACAGCGCGGCGATGGCCGGTTCCAGGGCGTTGATCTGCGGCACCCGGCGCTGATAGGACTTGAGCGAACGGTCGTTGGCGGAGCCGAAGACGGCGCGGGCGATCGAGGCGAACATGCAAACCTTCCAGGACAGCGCGGTCCGGCGCCGGTCAGGTCCGCCCATGGTGCCGATCGGACACGGTGCCTGTCGGACAGCATCAGGCGACCCGGCCATGGCCGGGCCGAGCGGGCAGGGTTCAGATAGGACCCGGGGGCGTGTTGGTCAACGACGGGGACGGTCTGCACCCGATTAAGTCAGGTGCAAATGGGCTGTGCCCCGGCTCTGCGGCTCGCCGCGTCCCCCAGCGCCGCTGGCTCAGGCGGCCAGGACCTGGTCGTGGAATTCCTGCAGCACCTCGGGCAACGGGCGGGCTCCGGCGCCCATCACCTGGGGGTTCAGGATCACCCGGTGCACCCCCCGCCGGGCGAGCAGCGCCGCCAGCCGGTCCTTTATCTGCGGAGCGGTTCCGGCCAGGGCATAGCGGTCCACCAAACTGTCGGGCACCAGTGCGGCGTGGTCGGTATTGGCGGTGGCGTGGTGGCTGACATCGTAGCGCGCCTGCAACTGCTCCACCGCTTCCCGTTCCGCGCCCGTGAACCACCCGGGCTGCGCGGTGGCCAGCGCGCCGGCCACGCGGGAGCGGACACGATCGCGTGCCTCCTGCGGATCAGCGGCGAGGCAATAGGGCGCCCAGACCGAAACCTCGATCCCATCCGGATCGCGCCCCGCCTCTGCCGCCCCGTCCCGCAACCACCCCAGAGCCCGGTCCAGCAGGTCGTCCGACAGGCCTTGGTGCAGGATCACCCCGTCGCCGATCCGGGCGGCCGCTCGGGTCATGCGCGGGCCGGTGGCGGCGAGCACGATCGGCACGCGGACCGGGGCGGTGACCCAGGAGAGTTGCGCCTCGGTGCCGTTGAAGCTGACCCGGCCGCCGTCCAGCAAGGTGCGGATCGTGGCGACCATGGTCTCGACCTCGGCAATGCGGGCCTGACGCAGGCCGATGGTGCGCAGGGAGGAGAAGCCGGTGCCGACCCCCAGGATCGCCCGCCCGCCGGACAGTTCAGCAAGCGTCGCCATGGCGCTGGCGAGCACGCTGGGATGGCGCGTGCTGGGCTGGGTGACACCGGTGGCAACGCGGAGCCGGGTGGTGGCGGCGAGGCAGGCGGCGAGCGTGACCGTGACCTCGCGGCACAGAAGTTGGGAATCGATCACCCAGATGCTGTCGATACCGACCTGTTCCGCCAGCGCCGCGTGGCGGGCGAGCTGCGCAACCGGTTCGGTGGGCCACAAGGCGAGGCCGA
The DNA here is from genome assembly GCA_963789495.1 of uncultured Alphaproteobacteria bacterium. Classification (GTDB taxonomy): domain Bacteria; phylum Pseudomonadota; class Alphaproteobacteria; order Acetobacterales; family Acetobacteraceae; genus CAWBLP01. The sequence continues at coordinate 181,526 of CAWBLP010000033.1, read as the reverse complement.
TCCGCTTGCCGCCGCTACGCAATTCCGAATCATCCATGCGGGTTTGGTTCCTTGCTCTGCGGCGGCCTGGCGAACCGCCGCCGCGTCCTGTCGCCTCCCGGCTTTCCCCCCGGGTGCGGATGCGTGTCAGGCTGTCGCAGCCCCGCGCGCCACGGTCAATCGGCAAGCATCGCCGGCGGTGAGCGTCCGGTAGCTGCGAGGCGCGGCGGCTGGATGCGGACCGGACACGGTTCGACCGTATCGCGATCCGCTCGGCCCGATCGCTCGGGACTGCCCCTGGCCGGGAGCCGTCAAGTCGTGCAAGCCGAATTCTGCGCCGGCCAGCCCCCCAGCCAGCAGCGTCTCACCTGCCGGCCGCTGACATTACTCCGCCGCCAGCCCCGGTGCGAAAGCCGGCACTTCCGCACGCTCGTCCCGTGCCATCGGCTGCGGCCACCAGCGATTTTCCCAGTCCGCGAATAACGGCTGCAGCCGCGGCATCACCTGTTCGGCGAATAGCTGCGTGTTGTACTTCGCCAGGCCCTTGCCCATGTTGCCGAACTGCAGCAGCAGCATCAGGTGGCCGACATTCAGTTCACTGGCCACTTCGGTCAGCTGCGCCACCACTTCGTCAGGCGAGCCGACGATCACATAGCCCAGATCAACGATGTCCTGCATTTCAGTGGCCCGCTGGCGAGACCGCGCCGAATTCGCGGCCGCTCGGCCGACCTGGCTCTGCATTCCGGCACGCTGTGTTGCCTCGGTGACGTAGCCAGGCGGTGTCGCCCACATCGGATCGGTGTGCAGGCAACGCCCGTAGAAATATTCAGCGGGTTCGCGGTACAGCTCCAGCGCCTTCTCGCGGGTTTCCGCGACCCCGACGAATTGCAGGAAGCCGGCGCGATACGGATTGCGGTCCTTGCCGAGACGCGCCATCTCGTTCCAGAACCCGTCCATCGTCGCCTTGCCGTCCTTGTAGCCGAAATACGACAGGTAGGCGTAGACGTAGTCCATCTTCGCGCACCACTGCCACGTCTCCACCGATCCGCCACCGGGAATCCACACCGGCGGATGCGGGCGCTGAATCGGTCGCGGCCAGATGTTCACATAGCGTTGTTGATTGAAGCGACCGTTGAAGGCGAAGGTGTCCGGCTCCTGCCAGGCCTTCATGACCAGATCATGCGCTTCCAGATAGCGCTCGCGCAGCAAGGACGGGTTCTGTGCATAGGCGTAGCAGGTATCCATCGGCGTGCCGACGGGAAACCCGGCGATCAGGCGCCCGCCTGAGATGCAGTCCAGCATGGCGAATTCCTCCGCCACGCGGGTTGGCGGATTGTACAACGCCAGCGAATTGCCCATCACGCAGATCGCCGTGTCGCGGGTGCGGCGCGCGAGCGCCGATGCGATCAGGTTGGGGGACGGCATGAGCCCATAGCCGTTGGAATGATGCTCATTGCAGCAGATCGCGTCGAAGCCGCATTCCGCCGCGAACTCCATCTCATCCATGAAGTCGTTATACATCAGATGCGCGCGCTTCGGGTCGAACAGCGTCGAATGGATATCGACCCATACGGAACGATGCTGCTCGCGGAAATCGTCCGGCAGCTCGGTGTACGGCATCAGGTGGAACCAGAGCAGCTTCATGGCCGGCGCTCCCTTGGGTGCGGATCACTACCCAGGAGTATGCCGGGGCAACTGGCGGGTTCGTCAACCCGCGGCGGATGCGGTCACCGGCCGGATGGAGGCCCCGACGCGGCATGTCGGACGGTAATACACGCTACCGCACCGTGCACTGCCGCCGGTCAGGCCGGTTGGTTATCGGGTCCTGAATGCATCAGGCGTCGATGGATCAGGGCCGCGATTGATCAGGCCCCAATGGATCAGGCCCCAATGGATTATGCCCAGTGGCCCTCCACCCACGTCCAGCCGCCGTTCGGTTGCTGCGCCCAGCGTCCCGGCACCCAGGTATTCACCCCGGCGGGCGTCTGGACGTAGCGGCCATTGACCCATTGCCACGGGTTCCCCGGATCCCCGGAATACCGCCAGTGACCGGGCCGCCACGCCGAGGGAGGCCCGGGCGGTGGCGGCGGCACCAGTTCAGCATGCGGTGGCGGTGGCGGATGCGGGGCCATCGCCGGCATGGCCTGGGTCTGCGCCGGAGGTTGCACGATGAAGGTCGTGTTCGACGGCGGCGCCTCGTCGTGGCCGCATGCCGCCAGCCCGAAGGCCAGCGGTGCGACCAGCAGTGCCCACTGTGGACGTATCATGCGCTTCCTCCGTTCAGCTGCTCCAATGGCCGTCAACCCAGACATAGCCGCCGTCCTGCGTCGTCCAGTGGCCGGGCTGCCACACCGCGGTCGGCGCCGGGCGTTGCACGTAGGCACCCTCTTCCCAGACCCAGCTTGCGCCGTTCCACGCCCAATGGCCGGGCTTCCAGGTCATGATCTGCGGTTGTGGCTGCGAAGGCGGCGGGGGCGGGATCGTCTCAGTCCGCGGCGCAGGTGGCGCGCTCGGGGCGATGATCACGGTCGAGGATTGCGCCGAGGCGGGCGGGGCGGTGCCAACCAGGCCGAGCGCGGCCAGGCTCATGGCAGCAAGGCAAGCAACGGTGCGACCAGCCATGGTCTTTCTCCTTTAGAATGTGCCAGACAACGTCAGTATCAGGCCGATTCAGTGCTTGATTTCGGCTGCTCAACAGGTGGACTTGAAATGGGGCAAACGTTTGGATGTGGAATACACCTCCCCATCACAAGCGAATGATTGCTCGCGCGCCCGTAAATATTGGCAGAAGGCCGCCATCACGACCCCGATACTCGATGGCAGGGTGACCGGCCGGGCTGTATTGACGGGCATCCCGTGAAGATGATTGACTGAGTCATCAATCGACTTGACGAGGTCCATTATGCTGGAATCCCTCTCGCCGCCGGAGTTCGAGCGTCGCGTCGCCGCGGTCCGACGGTTCAGCCGGCAGTACACCCGCGCAATCGGCGCCTTGCGCGAGGGCCTGCATGACTCGGGATTCTCCCTGACCGAAGCGCGCGTGCTGTACGAACTGGCTTACCAGTCGGACCTGACGGCCGCTGCGCTGGCCCGCGATCTCGACCTCGATGCCGGTTATCTGAGCCGGATCCTGCGCCGCTTCGCCCAGAACGGCCTGTTGCAACGGACCACCTCGGCCGACGACCGGCGGCAGCAGACGCTGACGCTGACCGAAGGCGGCCACGCCGCCTTTGCCCCGCTCGATGCCGCATCCCGGCAGGAGATTGGTGCGCTGCTTCGCCAGTTCGCCGAACCGGTGCAGGCGGAGCTGGTGGCGGCAATGAACCGCATCGGCGCCTTGCTGCAGCCCGACCGCGCCACGCCCTGGCTGCTGCGGGCGCCGAACCCGGGCGATATCGGTTGGGTGGTGGCGCGCCACGGGGCACTGTATGCCGCGGAATACGGCTTCGACGCGCGGTTCGAGGCGCTGGTGGCACAGGTGGCCGGCGCTTTTCTCGCGCAGCATGACCCCGCACGCGAACGCTGCTGGATCGCGGAGCGGGACGGCGTGAACATCGGGTCGGTGTTCCTGGTGCGGCAGAGTGACGACGTGGGCAAGCTGCGTCTTCTGCTGGTGGAGCCAGACGCGCGCGGCTTGGGAGTGGGCAAGCGGCTGGTGACTGCGTGCATCGATTTCGCCCGCGCAGCCGGCTATCGCCGGCTCGACCTCTGGACCAACGACATCCTGATCGCTGCCCGCAGCATCTATCAGGCGGCCGGGTTTCGTCTGGTGGACAGCAAGCCGCATCAGGATTTCGGCCCGACCATTGTCGGCGAAACCTGGCAGCTGCCGTTGCGTTAACCGGGTCGCGATAGGGGAATTTACGGATAGCAGCCGTTTTGCCGAAAGCCTAGTTTCCGATTTCGCCGTATTGGAAGGAGCCTCGTGTGACCAATCGCGGGCAAGGTCCGCGGCACTCGGCGCGCGAAACACCAGGCGGTGATCCGGCGCCCTGTGGCGGACTGTATGAGTTGTGTAACCTGTTCGGCACGCCGACCGGGCACCGTGTGGCCGTGGAACGAGGCGACGCGCTGCCAGGGGCACCACATGGCTGGTTCTGGCGGCAGATTTCCGAGCGCTGCGCGAGCTTCGCCTAGGGACGCCGCGCCGGCCTGCCGGACTCCCGTAAGGCACTGGGCCGGACAGTCTGCCCCTATCCCGCACGCAGGTGACAGGACACGAAGTGCCCCGGCGCGACCTCGCGCAACGCCGGTGGCTCCTGCTTGCAGCGTGCCTCGGCATAGGGGCAGCGCGTATGGAACGCGCAACCTGGCGGCGGGTTCACCGGGCTCGGCACGTCGCCTTCCAGCAGGTGCTTGCGGCGCTTCATGGCCGGATCCGGCACCGGAACGGCCGACAACAGCGCCTCGGTGTAGGGATGCAGCGGGCTGCGGAACAGCGTGCGCTTGTCGGCATACTCGACGATCTTGCCGAGGTACATCACCGCGACCCGGTGGCTGATATGCTCGACCACCGCCAGGTCGTGGGCGATGAACAGATAGGACAGTTTCCGCTTCTGCTGCAGATCCATCAGCAGGTTGATCACCTGCGCCTGGATCGACACGTCGAGCGCCGAGACCGGCTCGTCGCCGACGATCAGTCGCGGGTTCAGTGCCAGAGCGCGGGCGATGCTGATGCGTTGCCGCTGACCGCCGCTGAACTGGTGCGGGAAGTTGTCCATCTGCTCGCCGCGCAGACCGACCAGCTCGAACAGTTCGGCGACCCGCTCGTCGGCCCCCTTGCCGGAGACGACGCCATGAACGTGCAGCGGTTCCCGCACGATCGCGCCGGCTTTCATGCGCGGGTTGAGCGAGGAGAACGGGTCCTGAAAGATCATCTGCATCTGGCGGCGGAACGGCCGCAGCTCCGGCTTCGACAGGCCGGTGATGTCCTTGCCGTCCAGCCTTATGCTGCCGGCGGACGGTTCGATCAGCCGCATCACCGTGCGCGCGACGGTGGATTTGCCGCAGCCGGATTCTCCCACCAGGCCGAGCGTCTCGCCTTCACGCACCGCGAAGCTGACGCCGTCCACCGCGTAGACCTGGCCGACGGTCTTGCGCAGCAGCCCGCGGCGAATTGGAAAATGCTTCTTCAGGCCGTCGACCTCGATCACCGGGATGGTGTTCATGCCGCGGCTCCGTACAGTTTGTCGGCGTGCCAGCAGGCAACCGAATGTCCCTCGCGGCGCGCGACATAGTCGGGATACGCTGAACGGCAGGTCTCGTCGGCGAACGGGCAGCGCGGCGCGAAGGCGCAGCCCTGCGGCAGGTTGGTCAGCGCCGGCACCATGCCGGGAATGTCCTGCAGGCGTTCGTCGGCCGCAGTTGCGTCGTCGCGCATGCTGGCAAGCCGTGGCACCGAAGCGAGCAGACCGTGGGTGTAGGGATGCATCGGGCGGGCGAAGAGTTCGGCAACCGGCGCTTCCTCGATCTTGCGGCCGGCATACATTACCAGCACGCGATGCGCCATTTCCGCGACCACGCCCAGGTCGTGGGTGATCAGGATGATCGCCGTCCCCAGATCCTGCTGCAGTTGCAATAGCAGGTCGAGGATTTGCGCCTGGATGGTCACGTCCAGCGCCGTCGTCGGCTCGTCGGCGATCAGCACTTTCGGATTGCAGGCCACCGCCATGGCGATCATGGCGCGCTGGCGCATGCCGCCGGAGAGTTGGTGTGGGTACTCTCGCGCGCGTTGCGTCGGCTCGGGGATACGCACCAGGCGCAGCATCTCGATCGCCTTTTCCATCGCTGCGCTGCGGGACAGGTCCTGGTGCAGCCGGATCGCCTCGCTGATCTGCTTGCCGATAGTGACCACCGGGTTGAGGCTGGTCATCGGCTCCTGGAAGATCATCGAGATTTCGTTGCCGCGCACCCGGCGCATTTCCGACTCGTCCAGCTTCAGCAGGTCGCGGCCCTCCAGCTTCACCGTTCCGTTGGCGATGCGTCCGGGCGGGTTCGGCACCAGGCGCATCAGCGACAGGGCGGTCATCGACTTGCCGCAGCCGGATTCGCCGACCACGGCCAGCACTTCGCCGCGGCCGACGGAGAACGAGACATTGCTGACCGCTTCCACCAGGCCGGCGCGGGTGAAGAACACCGTGCGCAGCCCGTCCACCTGCAACACAGGGTCCTGCATCTGCGCGCTCATCAGCCGCGCTGCCGCGGATCGAGGATGTCGCGCAACGCGTCGCCGAGGAGGTTGGTGCCGAACACCACGACGCTGATGGCGAGACCGGGAAAGATCACCAGCCAGGGCGCGGTGCGGACATATTCGGCGGCGGAGGCGGAGAGCATGCGGCCCCAGGATGGGTATGGTTCCGGCACGCCCAGTCCGAGGAAGGACAGGGATGCCTCGGTGAGGATTGCCGAACCGAGCTGCGCCGTGCCGAGTATGATCAGCGGCGCGATGGTGTTCGGCAGGATGTGGCGCACGGCAATGCGGAACTCGCTCATGCCGATGGCGCGCGCCGCTTCGACGAAGGACAGTTCCCGCAGTGTCAGCGTGTTGGAGCGAATGACGCGGGCGACGTAGGGCACCAGCGGAATCGAAATGGAGAGGATGGTGTTCTGCAGCGACGGGCCGAGCGCCGCTGCCATCACCAGTGCCAGCACGAGCAGTGGCAGCGCCTGCAAGATGTCGATGATGCGCTGCACCGCCAGGTCCAGCCAGCCGCCGACATAGCCGGACAGCAGGCCCAGTATCACGCCCAGCAGGCAGCCCAGGCCGGTGGAGCCAAGCCCCACCGCCAGCGAAATGCGCGCGCCGTAAACGATGCGGCTGAAGATGTCGCGGCCCATGAAGTCCGAGCCGAACCAGTGGGCGGTGGTGGGCGGGGCGAGCGACAGCGTCGGGTTGGTGGTGAGCGGCGACCATTGCGTGATGAAGTCGGCGAAGATCGCCGAACCGATGAACACGACCATGATCACCGCGCCGATCGCCCCCAGCGGGTAGCGACGGGCGAAGAACACGGTCTTGCCCCACAGCGTGTCGGTGCGCGCGCCGGCGCGGGCCAGCTCGGATTTGAATTCAACGGAGGTGGCCATGGTTCAGTCAGCAATCTTGATGCGCGGATCGATCACGGCGTACAGCAGGTCGACCACGAAGTTGATGAGAACGACAACGACGGCGATGACCATCACCAGGTTCTGCACCACCGGGTAGTCGCGCACGCGGATCGATTCCACCAGGAAGCGCGCCATGCCGGGGATATTGAACACGGTTTCGGTTACGATCAGGCCGCCGATCAGGAACGCGGCCTCGATGCCGATGACGGTGGTGACCGGCAGCAGCGCGTTGCGCAAAGCGTGATTATAGTTGACGCTTTGCGCCGAGGCGCCCTTGGCGCGGGCGGTGCGGATGTAGTCTTGGCGCATCACTTCCAGCATCGATGATCGCGTCAGGCGCATGATCAATGCGGAACTGCGGAAGCCGACGGCGGCGGCGGGAATTGCCAGCAGGCCAAGCCGCGGCCAGAACGCGTGCGGCAGGTCGGTGTAGGTCGGCAGGTTGCCGAACCAGGCGACCATCGCCATCAGGATCAGCAGGCCGAGCCAGAAGGCGGGGATCGACAGGCCGCTGAGGCTGATGATGCGGAACAGATAGTCCAGCTTGGAATCCTGCCGCACCGCGCTGATGACGCCCAGCGGCACGCCGAACGCGATGGAGAAGCCAAGCGCCAGCAGGCCGAGTTCGGCGGTGACCGGAATGCGCGGTGCGATCTCGCTCAGTACCGGCTTCTCGTCGATATAGGAATAGCCGAGGTTGCCGTGTGCCAGGCCGCCGATCCAATCGGCGTATTGCACGATGATTGGCTGATCGAGGCCGAGCTCCTTTTCGATCTGCAGCTTGCCCGCCGGATCGACCATGCCGGCGGAGTCGAACAGGATATCGACGATGTTGCCGGGCACGATGCGCAGCAGGCCGAAGATGATCACCGAGATGCCGAACAGCGTCAGCAGCATCAGGGCGAAGCGGCGGATCAGATAGGCGGCCAAGGAAGGTTCCCTTTTGGCGATGCGGCTGGCGGCGTTCGTCGGCAAGGCGAACGGCGGCGGGCTGTGACCCGCCGCCGTTCCTGTCATACCAAGGCGGGGACGCCCTGACGCTTCCGTGTCTTGGCCGGGCCTGGCCCGGCCATCCACGAATTGCCTGGAAGCCGCAAGTCGTGGATGCCCGGGACAAGCCCAGGTGCGACACAGCCCATCACAGCACCGGCCCCATCAGTATCAGACCCAAGGCAAGCGGATCAGTGCTTCTCCATCCAGAGATCCTCAAAGCGGTAGCCGTTGTAGGAGCTGTTCACCATCGGCGAGTAGCCATGGACATAGGGCTGCCAGCAGGTGGATTCGACACCCTGCAGGATGATCGGGCGGGCGACGTCCTCCTGCAGCTTGGCGTCGATGTCCCACACCAGCTTGCGACGCTTGGCGACGTCGAGCGTCCGCGACTGTTCCAGGAACATCTTTTCCAGGGCCGGATTGCAGTAGCCGGTGTAGTTTCGCTCGGACTTGCAGGCGTAGTTCTCGAAGAACGCCTGATCCGGATCGTCCACAGAGTTGCCGGTCAGGTTCAGCCCGACCGAGTAGTCCTTGCGGGCGACCTTGGCGAACCAGCTGCCGCTTTCGACCTCCTCCAGCACGCCGTCAATGTAGATCTTCTTCAGCTGGTCGATCAGGATCACCGCCGGATCGCGATACGCCGCGATATTGCGGGTGGAGACCTTGACCTGCAGGCGATGATCCGGCCCGTAGCCGTGCTTCGCCATCAGCGCCTGCGCCTCGGCGATGTCCTTGGCCTTGTCGGGATTGTAGCCCGGCAGCTTCTCCAGCATCTCCTTCGGCATGCCCCACACCCCTTCCGGCGCCGCCAGCATCGTGCCGCCGACACGTGCGTGGCCTTCCGACAGGATCTGGAGGAACGCCGAACGGTCGAGCGCCAGTGCCATCGCCTTGCGGATGTCCGGATCGTCGAACGGTGGCTTGTCGCGGTTGACGATCAGGTTGGTGGAGACGTTGGTCGGGGCCTCCTCGCAGACGGCCTTCGGCGCCTGGGAGTGGATGTCCTTCAGGATCTGCGCTGTCACCTCGTTCGGGAAGGTCATATCGACCTTGCCGGCGATGAAGGCCAGCATCGCCGTCGAACGGTTGGTGATGATCGGCAGCTCGATCGCGTCCAGGTACGGCAGCCCCTTCTTCCAGTAGTCGGGGTTGCGCTCCAGCTTGATCGACTTGTTGCGATCATAGGAGACGAACTTGAACGGCCCGGTGCCGATCGGATGGATGCGCATGTCGTGCGCCGATACGTGGCACGGGTAGATCGGCGAGTAGCCGGATGCGAGCAGCGCCAGCATCGAGGGCTGCGGCTGCCCGAGATGCAGCGTGACCTGGTCCGGACTGTCGATCGTGATGTCCTGCAGGTTCCAGTAAAGCGTGCGGCGCGGGTTCTTGCGGAACTTGTCTTCCGACTTGCCCTGCAGGGCGTCGAACGTGCACTTGACGTCCTCGGCGGTGAAGGGCTTGCCGTCGTGCCAGTGCACGCCCTGGCGCAGCTTGAAGCTGAGCGCGCGGTAGTCGTCGCTCCATTTCCAGGACGCCGCCAACTCCGGCCGGATGTCGTCCAGGCTGTTCTGCGGGATGTGCTGATCGAAAATGACCAGGTTGTTGTAAACCGCCATGAACGGGAGGTTCACCGAGTACGTCGCTTCCTCATGGATCGACGCGCTTGGCGGGTTGTCGCGCTGATAGATCGTCAGGGTTCCGCCGTGCTGCGGTTCGTCGGCGATCGCGGCAGGACCGCCTGCGAGGCCAAGGGCGGCCATGCTGCACAAGACAAATCGACTCAATCGGCGAAGGGACGCCATCCTTCCTCACTCCTTGCTTGGCAGGACGCTTCTGGAACGGCCTGCGGCAAGGCGAGGCGTACATTGAGAGCCCTGCATCGGGTGTGCCGTTGCGCCGAGCAAATCACCACGGCAGCAAGACATATGCCCCAAACTCGTAACACGGACATGCGACCTCGCCAATAGCGGTTGGCAGCGAGTTCCCCCTTGCCGGGGATTCGGGGGCAACGTCCCCGATCGCTTGCTGCCTCCCCCCACGCCACGTGGAGACGTGGGCTAGCGGGCGTTTGCCGTTGCGCCGACCGCCCAGAGATGGGCCCGCCAGCGCAGCGCGATGGTCACCGTCAGGAGCAGGCCGCAGACGCTGTACAGGGTCACGGTCTGGGCGAACCCGATCCGCTCGATCAGCGCGCCGGCCGCCAGCAGCCCGATTGGCAGCCCGTAGATCGCCAACATGCGTACCCCCATCACCAGGCCGCGAAACCGGTCGGCCGAGGTGCGCAGCAGCAGCACGGCCATCGGCACCAGGCTCAGGCTCTGTGCGCAGCCGGCCAGCACCAGCACGGTTCGGCCGGTCAGCGGGTTCTGCATCTGGCCGAACACCAGCAGCATCAGATACCAGACCAGCGCGAACCCGATCATCATGCGGCCGGACTGCAGCACGCGCCCTGCCAGGCTGACGATGACCGAGCCCAGCAGCGCGCCGGATGCGAAGCTCGCGACCAGGCTGCCGAGGCCGGTTTCGCCAATGTGGTACACCTCGCGCGCGACATAGGGCAGCAATCCGCTGGTCATCGGGAAGGCGGTCAGGTTGACCAGGAACGCCAGCCACATGGCTGCCAGCGAGCTGGGCGTGTCCCAGACATACGCCAGCCCGTCGCGCAGGTCGCGCCAGGGCGAGCGGCGGGGCGGCAGTGGCGCTGCCCCCGCCAGCACGGCCGGGCGCGCGCCGCCAACGCCCAGCGTCAGCAGGAAGGCGACGGCGTAGCAGACGGCGATGATGGCGTAGGCCGGACCCATGCCGAATGCGGCAAACGCCCCGGCGCCGGCGAGCGGGCCGGTGATGCGCGCGAAATCCGATGTGGTGCGTGACGCCCCCATCGCCGCCATCAGCCGATCGACCGGCATGGTCTCGGCGACCAGGGCGTTGCGCATGGCGAGGTCGGACGGGCGCACCACGCCGGCCAGCGTGACGATGACGAACACGTAGAGCGGGCGCAGTGTTCCGGTGATCACCAGCAGCAGCATCACCATGGCCAGCAGCGCGTAGATCGCCCGCATGCCGCACAGCATGGTGCGATGGCCGATCCGGTCGCCGGCCACGCCGAGCAGCGGGGCAACCAGAGTGCCGAAGTATTGCAGCGAGCCGAACACGGTGAGCAGCAGCACGGAGCCGGTCTGCACCAGGATGTACCAGCCCAGGATCACGTTCTCCATCTCGAAGCCCCAGGAGGTGCTGAGGTCGGCGGGGAACTGAAAGCGGAAGCTGCGCACCTGGAACGGCGCGAACACCCCGCCTCGGCTGAAGCTGCGCGGCCTGGCGGGGTGGCGTGCGGGGGTGGCGGCAGGGCGCGGGCACGAGCTGCCTCGCCGGCGGCGGGCGGTGGCCGGGTCCAATGGACGGTTCCTCACGGGCTGACCTTTGCGGCCTTTCGCCGGGACCCTAGCCGTGGTCCCGGTCAGCACTCAACTGTCGGGGGGCGCCGGCAAGCGACGAGGGCGTTGCCCCCCGAACCCCAGCAAGGGGCGCTGCCCCTTGCATCCCCGCCAAGGGCCCGGCCCTTGGAACCGTATATTGTTTGGGTTGGGGAGGGGGCGTTCCGTGATGGCCGGGTGGTCCGAGGCGGTCGCCCCCCCTCCCCAACCAAAACAATATGTGATTGCAAAGGCGAGCCTTTACTGGGGGGCCAGGGGGCAAAGCCCCGATTGCTTACCGGCCAGGCTCGTCGTCTCGGGCGCCAATGGTGCGGCTGCGGAATTCCTCCGGCACCGCGTGGCCGAAATCGGTGAACGCGCGCTTCACCGCCTCCGGCGTGGAGCCGAACACCTGCTTGCGGTTTTCCCGCGCCCATCGGTTCGATCCGGCGATCGGGTCCAGCGAACCCTGGAACACCGGCATCACGTAGCGCGCGAACAGCTCGAAGCTGCGCAGGGTCTGTTCACGATTGGCCCATTCATGTGCACGGAACAGAATGCCGCCAAAGCCGCCCTGGCTGTATTCCAGCAGCCGCTTGATGCCCTTGATGACGGTCTCCGGCGAGCCGACCAAGGTGGTGCCCATCTTCACGCCGTCGCGCAGCGGATCGTCGGCGCGGCCGGGCGGACGGCCCAGCGTGTCCTCGAAATAGGTTTGCGTCTCGACCCGCTCGCCCTTCTTCACCTCGGCCAGCGCCTGCTCATCGTCCTCGGCGATATGGGCGTTGACCACGACGCGCCACTTCTTGCGGTCCATGGTCTTGCCGTTCTTCGCCGCCGCGTCCTCGGCGATCTTCCACTGGGTGCCGAGTGCTTCCGGACCGCCGGGCAGGCCGGCGCCGATCGACAGCACGCCCACGCCATGCGTGCCGGCGGCGATCATGCCGAACGGCGTGATGGTGCTGGCCACCGCGATCTCGAAATGCGGATCGGTATACGGGCGCATATGCAGCCGCGCATCGCGCATCTCGAACCAGTCGGTCTTGATGGTGACCGGCTCTTCGCATTTCAGCAGCCGCATGATGGCGTCCATCGCCTCCAGCATGCGGGGGCGCTGGGTGGACGGCTCGATCCCCAGCATATACGCATCGGAGGTCAGCGCGCCGGGGCCGCAGCCCATCATCGCCCGCCCGCGGGTCATGTGGTCAAGCTGGACGAATCGTTGCGCGACCAGAAACGGATGATGATACGGCAGGCTGGTGACGCCGGTGCCGAGCTTGATGTGCTTGGTGCGCTCTGCCGCGGCGGCGATGATCAGTTCCGGCAATGCGATGAGTTCCCAGCCGGCGGAATGATGCTCGCCGATCCAGGCTTCGTCGTAGCCAAGCCAATCGAGCCACTCCAGCAGCTCCACGTCGCGTGCGATCGCCAGCGTCGGGTTTTCGCCCAACCGATGAAACGGCGCCAGGAAGATGCCGAACGTCATGCCGCGATGAGCCATTGATACGCTCTCCCGATAAAATCCCTGCCATCGTGCCTGCTTCGCGAGAGATAGCCAAGTCGCAGGTGGCGTGGCAGCCTGCCGGTAACGGATGCAATCGGGAGGAACGCAGCATGCGGTTGGCAGGCAAGGTGGCGATCATCAGTGGTGCGGCGTCCGGCATGGGTGCGGCAACGGCGCGGCGTTTCGGCAAGGAAGGCGCGAAGGTGGTCGTTGCGGACATGCTGGAGGATGACGGCCGTAAGGTTGCGGCTGACATCGATGCAGCGGGTGGCGCCGCGGCGTTCATGCGCCTGGACGTCACCGACGAAGCCAATTGGCAGTCGGTGGTGGATGCCACGGTGGCCAAATGGGGCCGGCTGGACATCATGGTGAACAATGCGGGCATCAGCGGCAGTGCGGTCTCCAGCCTGCTGGATTCGGATGCCTGGCACCGGCTGATGCTGGTGAACGCCACCGGCGTGTTCCTGGGCACCAAATATGCCGTGATGCAGATGCAGAAGAATGGTGGCGGTTCGATCGTCAACCTGTCGTCGATCTCCGGCAATGCCGGCCAGACCATGACGCATCCCGGCTACAATGCGTCGAAGGGCGCGGTGCGCACGCTGACCAAGTCCACCGCGGTGCAGTACGGCAAGGACGGGATCCGCGCCAATTCGATCCATCCGGGACTGATGCCGCCGATGCGGACATCGGGCGCGACGGCCGATCCCGCGGTGCGTGCGAAGATGCTGCGCAGCGTGCCGCTGGGCCGCGCCGGAGAGGTGGACGAGGTGGCGAACGCGATCCTGTTCCTGGCGTCCGACGAGGCATCCTACATCACCGGCGCCGAACTCTACGTGGACGGCGGCTATCTGGCGACTTGACGGACCGGCTGCGACGCTTCGCCGTCACGCCGTCACGCCGTCACGCCGTCACGCCGTCACGCCGTCACGCCGTCACGCCGTCACGCCGTCACGCCGTCACGCCGTCACGCCGTCACGCCGTCACGCCGTCACGCCGTCAACCGGCGTGGTGGCGGCGTGACGCGCGGCGACTGGCAAACGGCTCGAGATTGAAAGCGGCGTGGCGCAGGCTGGACACCGCCGGCACCATCCCGCACGCTACGCCGCGCAACGTGACGACCCGCATCGTCGCGGCGCGTGTGGAGGGAACAGGCATGAAGGTCGGCTTCATCGGCGTGGGCAACATGGGCGGCCCGATGTGCCGCAACATCATCAGCAACACCAACCATGAGGTTGTCGTCTACGATCTCAGCCCCGACGCAGTCGCCGCCTGCACCGCACTCGGCGCCACCGCCGGCACCTCCGTCGCCGACGTCGCTGCCGGATGCGAAGTCGTCATCACCTCGCTGCCACTTCCCCGCATCGTCGAGGAGGTGGCGCTTGGCGCCGACGGCATTGCCGCCCACGCCAGGCCCGGAACGGTCTTCATCGATCTCTCCACCAATGCACCCGCCACCGCGCGCCGCCTCGCGGAGGAGCATGCAGGCAAAGGGCATTGAGATGCTGGAGGCGCCGGTGTCCGGCGGCACCGCGCGGGCCAAGGACGGCACCATCGTCATCATGGTCGGCGGCGATGCAGCGGTGTTCGAATCCCAACTGCCGCTGCTGAAATCGTTCAGCGGCGAGGTGATCCATCTCGGTGAAATCGGCTTCGGCTCCACCGCCAAGCTGATCAACAACATGCTGGCCTTCTGCAACTCGGCCGCCGCGGCCGAGGCGCTGATGATCGGCAAGCGTTCCGGCATCGACCTGACGAAGCTGGACCAGGTGATCCGCAATGCGTCCGGTTTCTCCACCGGCTATGCCAACATGGCGAACAAGGCATTGAAGGGCGAGTTCCAGGCGACCTTCGCACTGGACCTGGCGCACAAGGATCTGCGGTTGGCGCTGGAGATGGCCGATGAGCTCGGCGTGCCAGGCATGATCGCGCCGCAGGTGATGAACCTGATGCGCATGGCGCGTGGCATGGGACTCGGCAGCTCGGACTCCTGTGCAATGATCCGGGTTTACGAGACCACGCTGGATACCGAAGCGCGGGCCTGAGCAAGCGTCGGGGCGTTGCCCCGAACCCCACTGGAGGCGTTGCCTTCTTGTATCTCTCCCGCGCTCCCGTCCCGTGGTAGAAGTGCGGTGTCGGGTGCGGATGGAACCCCGTTGCCTCCTGGGGCGAGCGAGCCCGTGGTCCAGCGAGGGGTGCCATCCGCGACGTCATCCCTGAGCCCGAACAGTCGCCCGGGCCGCTCGTCGAGCCCGCATCAGCAAGGACGGGATCCCATGGATGCGACACACTCCGCTGCGTGCTTCGTCGGCATCGATGTCGGCAAGGCGCATATCGACGTTTTCGTTCACCCCTCCGGCGCAGCGTTTCGCCTGAACCGCGATGCAGCGGGCCTCGACGATCTGCTGGTGCGGCTGCGACCGTGCGCGCCGACCTTGATCGTGCTGGAAGCGACCGGCGGCTTCGAGCGGGTCGTGACGGCGGCGCTGTGGGGTGCCGGCCTGCCGGTGGCGGTGGTCAACCCGCGGCAGATCCGCGATTTCGCCCGCGCGAGCGGTTGTCTGGCCAAGACCGATCGGTTGGATCCGCGGGTCATTGCCGGTTTCGCTGCGGCGATCCGACCGGAACAACGGCCGCAACCGGACGCGGCGGCGTGTGAGCTGGCCGACCTGGTCGCGCGCCGGCGTCAACTGGTGGAGATGATCAGCACCGAGACGATGCGCTCGCAGCAGGCAAGGCTTGCGGCGGTCCGCCGCCAGTTGGCGGCGCATCTGGCGTGGCTGAACAAGGAGCTGGGCCAGCTCGACGCCGATCTGGACGCCGCGGTGCGGGCGAGCCCGGCGTGGTGCGAGCGGGCGGCGCTGCTGCTGTCGGTGCCCGGTGTCGGCGCTGCCACCACCCGGACGCTGCTGGCGGATTTGCCTGAACTGGGCAGCCTCGACCGGCGTCGCATCGCTGCGCTGGTGGGTGTCGCTCCGGTTGCGCATGACAGTGGTCAGCACCATGGCGCGCGGCATATCCGCGGCGGGCGCAGCGCGGTGCGAGCGGCGCTCTACATGGCCGCCTGGATCGGCAGCCGATGGAACCCGGTGCTGAAGGAGACGTACCAGCGCCTCCGGGCGGCCGGCAAGCCGCGCAAGGTGGCTCTGGTTGCGTGCATGCGACGCTTGCTGACGATCCTCAACGCGATGGTACGGGACAACACGCCATGGCGCGCCGCGTGAAGGACGCTGTCGTGCCGACTGAAGCCAGGCCTGGGGCGGGTGACGTCGGGTCAAGACCGAAGTCGCCGCAGGCGATGGCGCGCAGCGCCAGTCTTGAGGCGACGCCGCCCGCGCCGGACAATGAAAAGGCGACACGACGCTTGCCACGTCCCACCACAACGCGCGATGCGGAGGACACGCGGCGGGAAGCTGCTCAGGCGGGGGGCTCGGGATATTTGATCACGTGGCACAGGCCGCCCGGCGCCAGGATGCCGGGCATGGCTGCCGGCAAGGCCTCAAATGCGGTCGGTCCTTGTAGCAGCGTGTCGTAGCCCGGGTGCGCGAGCAGGCCGAGCGCCGTCGCCAGGCGCGCCGCATGGCTGCGACGGCCGCGCATCGGGGCTGCGACGGCACCCACCTGCGACGCGACCAGGCGCAGCCGGCGGGCGTGGAACGCCTCGCCCAGCGGCACTGCGGGCATCGCGTCGCCGAACCAGCTTGCCTCCACCACGCGCGCTTCGAACGCGGCACAGGACAGCGCCAGGCGTAATCCGGCCTCGCTGCCGGAGCAGTGGACGACCAGATCCTGCTCGCGCGGAGCGGTCTCGGGCGTCGCAAACCGGCAGAGAAACCGCTCCGCCAGCGGCGCCCGGGTCGGGTCGACATCCACCAGCGTCACCTGCGCCGCCGGGAACCGCGCCAGCAGCGACGCGGTCAGCAGACCGACCACGCCGGCGCCAATGACCAGCATGCGTTCCCCGGCCAGCGGGGTGGCATCCCACACCACGTTCAGCGCGGTTTCCATGTTGGCGGCGAGCACGGCGCGGCGGGTCGGCACCGAGAGCGGCACCGGGATGCACATCGCGGCCGGCGCGATGAAGACATCCTGGTGCGGATGCAGGACGAAGACACGTTGCCCGTCCGGCCGGCGGCCGACTGCGCTGTAGCCGTATTTCACCGGAAACGGGAAGCTCCCGTCCATCAGCGGGGCACGCATGGCGTCGTATTGACTGGTCGGCACCCGGCCGGCGAACACCAGCGCCTCGGTGCCGCGTGACACCCCGCTTGCCAGGGTCCGCACCAGCACTTCGCCATCTTGCGGATCACGCAGGGCTTCCGATCGCAGCTCCCCCTGGCCCGGTGCGACGGTCCAGAATGCCCGCACCTCAGTCACGCGCTGCTTGGTGTCGAACGCCGCACCAGCGGGATATCCACCAGCAGGTCCGCCCCGACCGTATGCACCGACCAGGTGAAGCGCAGGCTGTCGGTCAGCGCCGGCGGCTGTGGCAGCGTGAAGGCAGGAATGCCGGAGCCGATCAGCAGCGGCGCGATCGTGACATGCAGCCGATCCAGCGCGCCGGCGGCGAGGAAGCGGGAGACGGTGATGCCGCCGCCCTCGACGTAGATCCGCCGCAGGCCGCGTTCGGCCAGCGCGTCCAGCACCGCCGGGATGTCGAGCCCCTCGCCGTTCGGCGCGCGCGGCAGGCGCAGGACGGACGCGGTGCCCACTCGGTCGCCGCCGGCAGCGTCCTGCGCGCAGAGCAGCAGGGTAGCAGGCGGCCCGGCGAACACCTGGTAGCCCGCGTCCAGCCGCCGCTCGGTATCCAGCACCACCCGGACCGGGGAGGGCCCGCTGACCTCACGCGTGGTCAGTTGCGGGTCGTCGGCGCGCACCGTGCCGGCGCCCACCACCACGGCATCGAAAAGCGCCCGCAGGCGGTGGGTGTGGCGGATATCGGCCGGCCCGCTGATCCATTGCGATTCGCCGCTGCTCATGGCGATGCGGCCATCCAGCGACTGGGCGATGCGGCCCAGCACGAAACACCCGTCGGCGGCGGTCGCCGGGGCGAGCAAGGGGCCGTAGAGCGGGCACAGCGCCGCATCCGCGGGTGAGCGGAGCAGCAGGCGCTGCCAGAGCTCCGGAGCCAGCGCATCCATGACGCGGCACTAACACGCCCGGGGGGTGCCCGGTAGCTCAGGCGTGGGCCGATAGCGCGAATGGGATAGCGCGGCGATCGGTGGTCGGCGTGCCGGCGGCAACGTAGCCGGCGGGGGCGGCGACCTGGCGGATAGCGCCGGCGACCAGGCTGACCACCTCGCCCTGCACCGCGATGGCGCGCTCCAGCAGGCGACGGTTCTCCTCGGCGAGCTTGCGCAGGTTGATCGCCAGATCCTGCGGCAGCGTCGCGCCGGTGGTGGCGGTCTGCATCGCAACCAGGTCCTGCACGGCGCGCTGCTTGTCGGCCAGCAAGGCGGCGGCGGCCGACAGGTCGAGCGCGGCCAGGGCGGCATTTTCCGCCGTCAGCCGGTCGGCGAGGCGCAATGCGGCAGCAATGAGAGCCTGGGTCATTTTGTTCTCCGGGTCGGTTGCTCCTGAGCCCGCAGCAACGCCTGGTAGACCGAACCCGCCAGGCCCAGCCCGCCGCTTGCTGCGATTTTCTTGCCTATGGCGTCGACCAGCAGAGGCTTCCAGGCCGTTTCCGCCGAACCGCCGCCGAACGGGCCCTGCGCGGTGTTCACAGTGTCGAACATCGGGGCGAGCAATTGGCCGATCGCCATGGCCTCGAAGTCGTGCGCGGATTTCGTGAGGTTGGCCAGGCTCCGGCCACTGCCGGCCGGTTGCAGGCGCGCCGCCTGAGGACGGGCAGCGGCGCCCGCCTGCGTCGTGGCCGGGCCTGCCCCGGCGCCCTGCAGCATGCCGATGCCAGTGCGGGTGCCGGTGCCGGCCTGACCACGGCCGCTCGCCCGGTCGATCAGGGCCGCCGCGGCGCCACCGCCGGGCAGCGTGACCGCCCGCCCCGCCGCTGCGGCCTCGCCCCACAATGGCAGGGAAGGCAGCCGGCCGGGGGAGGTCGCTGCGTCCATCAGCGCACCTGCAGGTCGGCCTGCAGCGCGCCGGCCGCCTTGATCGACTGCAGGATGCTGATCATGTCACGCGGCCCGATCCCGAGCGCATTGAGGCTGGCGACGAGGTCGCGCAGGCTGACGCCGGCGGAGAGGATGCCAAGCTTGCGGTCGTGCTGGTCATCGATCTGCACCTGGGTGCGCGGGACCACGACGGTCTGCCCATTGGACAGCGGCCCTGGCTGGCTCACCTGCGGAGTTTCGGTGACCCGGATCGTCAGGTTGCCCTGTGCGATCGCGACGGTGCTGATCCGCACATTGGCGCCCATGACGATGGTGCCGCTCGCCTCATCGATGATCACCACGGCCGGACTGTCCGGGACCACCCGAAGGTCTTCCAGCGCGGCCAGCGTCGCGACCGGGTCGCGATTGGCCAGATTCAGTTCCACCGTGCGCGGATCGGTGGCGTGACTGATCGGGCCCAGCGCGTTGTTGATGGCGGTTTCGATCCGACGCGCGGTGGTGAGGTCCGGATTACGCAGTCCGAGCCGCAGGGAGGCAACCCGGTCCAAGCGATACGGGATCTCGCGCTCCACGGTCGCGCCATTGGCGATCCGCCCGGCGGTGGGCACGCCGCGGGTCACCGAGGTGGCCGCGCCCCGCGCCGCGATTGCGCCGGTGGCAATGGCCCCCTGGGCTACGGCGAACACCTCGCCGTCGGCGGCGAGCAAGGGCGTGACCAGCAACGTGCCGCCGGTCAGGTTGGTGGCGTCGCCGAGTGCCGAGACCGCCACATCGATCCGGCTGCCGCTGCGCGCGAAGGCGGGCAGTTCGGCGGTGACCATGACGGCGGCGAGGTTCTTGGTGGAGAGCTTGGCCACCTGGTCGCGGGTGTTGACGCCCAGCCGTTCCAGCATGCCGACCAGCGATTCGCGGGTGAAGATGGCGTTGTCCAGCTTGTCGCCGGTGCCATTCAGCCCGACCACCAGACCGTAGCCGATCAGCTGGTTTTCGCGGATGCCCTCGACGTCGGTAATATCCTTAATGCGGACCTGCGCAACCGCCTGCACGGCGGTCAGCAGCAGGAGCAGCGGGAACAACAGGATCAGGATGCGGGGCATTGGCACAGTAGCAAGCTCGAAAGGTTTTGCGGTCACTCTGGGTTCCCTGGCGCAAGTCGTGTGCCAGACCAAAAGCGCCGTCATCCGCGGGCTACGGGGTGACACCCGGCGGCAGAATGTGCCGGGCTGCGGAAAGCGGTAGGAAAAAGGAGCCGATCATGTCGGGGATCGATGGAATAGGACCGCGCGAGGTCGGCTGGACCGCTCGGCGCGGCGGAACCCGAAGCGGCGGTGGGTTCAGCGTTTCGACGCCGGCTGATGCCGCGCCGGCTCGTCCCACCGAATCGGCGTCCGCGGTTACCGCGGCCGGGATGCTGGCGCTGCAGGAGGACGAGGGCGGGGCGGTGCAGGATCGTGCCGCGCGCCGCCACGGGCGTGCCATGCTGACCGCCCTGGCGGAGCTGCAGCGCACCTTGCTGGCGAATGACGACGACGTGGCGACTCTGGCGAAGCTGGCCGAACTGGTCACGCATATGCCACGCGCCACCGACCCTGCCCTGGCCGCCGCGGTGGACGCGGTGACGCTGCGCGCGCGGATAGAGCTGGCACGCCGCGGGCGATAACCCTTGCGGAACCACTTCGTTTCAAATGATTGAAGTTTTGTCATCCGCCCTTGGCGTGGCAGGGAGGCGCGGCTATAAGCCCGCGCGTTCACGACCCGGAATGGGCCGGGGAGGATGCCACTGCCGCGGTGACCTGCGGACAGGCGAGAAACGGAAGCGCAGGACCTGACGCATATGATGGTGACGCTGCCCCCCGACTACCGCCCTTCCGAGGATGAGGAGTTCATGAACCCCATCCAGGTCGAATATTTCCGGCAGAAGCTGTTGCGCTGGCGGACCGATCTGCTGAAGGAAGCCGATGGCACCCTGGCCAGCCTGTCCGAAGGCGGCATCCATGAGGCCGACATCACCGACCGGGCCAGCGTCGAGACCGATCGGGCGCTGGAACTGCGCACCCGCGACCGGGCCCGCAAGCTGATCGCCAAGATCGACCAGGCGCTGCAGCGGATCGAGAACAACACCTACGGGTATTGCGAGGAGACCGACGAACCGATCGGTATCCGCCGGCTGGAGGCGCGACCGATCGCCACGCTGTCGATCGAGGCGCAGGAGCGCCATGAGCGCATGGAGCGGGTTCACCGCGACGACTGAACACTCGGGTCCGCCTGGAACACTCGGGTCCGCCTGGCCCACTTGGGTCCGCCTGGTCTGAGGCCATGGCACCGCATCCTGGCGTGCGCGCTGTGGCAGGCGGCCCGAAGGCCAAGGCTCGCTGGCAAAAATCCGGTTCACTGGCGTAGCAGGCGGGCCTCCGCTACGCCCTCGCCACGATGCGCCCGGCGGCAACCCGTGCCTCGACCGCTTCGGCAAAGTGATCGCACAGCGCTGCGCGGTGGGACGGATCCAGCATCGAGCGGTGATCGCCCTCGACCCGCACCACTGACAGGCTCGGACAGCGGGCCTGCCAGCCCAGGTCGGGAGACGTGGCGCTGGCATGCGCCTCCGAACGGAACAGCACGGTGGGACTCTCCAGGGCGCGCAGGCGGACCGACTGGTACCACTGCCAGCGGGCCCGCAGCCGCAGGATTGTCCTCATGCGCCGGTCGAAGGCGAACGCCATGCGTGTCGGCAGCAGCGGGCGCCACCAGCCGGTATGGCGCAGCGTGCGGTCGAGCCCGACCAGATCGCGCGCGCATTTTGCCAGGATGAACCCGGCCCCCGCATTCAACGAATCATGCGCGGTTTCCCGCAGCACCTGCCGGAGATAGGGCAGCAGATCGCCCCGAGGCCCGGGGGCGGCGTCAGCGGCCAGTTGCTCGGGATCGGTGTCGAGGATGCCGAGGAACGACACCACACGCCCCAGCTCGCGCAGCCGAACGGCCGCCGCGAATGCCACGTCGCCACCGAAGGAATACCCCGCCAGCAGCAGCGGCCCGCTGGAGCTGGTTGCGGTCACCTGGGAAACCGCAAGCTCCACCAGCGTCTCGAATCGACAACCGCGGCGGACCATGTCGGGCCAATCCGGATACTCGATCAGCGCGAAGCGCATCCGCTCCTTCAGGCCGGCGCGGAACTGCGCCAGCCGCGGCTCATCGCCATCCAGCCCTGGAAACAGAAACACGGTGGGACGCCGCCCGCCCGACGTGGCCTCGGACGGCCCCTGCATTGCCCGCTCAACCGCCGCCACCATCTCAGCCAGCCGCATATTGCCGGTGAACAGGTCCAGCGGCAGGCGACGGCCAAGCAGGGTCTCCAGCCAGAGCACGAATTGCAGCAGCCCTAGGGAATCGCCGCCGGCCGCCTCGAAACTGACCTCGGTGTCGAGCGAACGGCGGCCGAGCACGCTGCGCCAGCTCTGCTGCACCGCGTGGGCGATGCTGTCCGGAGCTGCAAGGCTGGGCTCGGGTGTGGCGACGGGGTCACCCACGGCACGGTCCAGCGCTTCCAGGGCGCGCATGTCCAGCTTCGCGCTGGGCAGCCGCGGCACGGCCGCCACCACCTGGACGCGGGCCGGCCTCAGAGCGGGTGGCAGAGTCTTGCGCAGGGCCTCGCGGATCTGGTCGGCGGTGATGGAGTTCCGGCTGACGCGGCACGACGAAGGCCGCGAGTGACATCGCCTTGTCGGTGCGGCGTGCGATCACCGCAGCGTCCGCAATCTGCGGCAGGCTGCGCAACGCGGCCTCGACCTCGGCCGGTTCGACGCGCACGCCGTTGATCTTCACCTGGCGATCCTTGCGGCCTACCACGGTGCATACGCCGTCGGCATCGACATGCACGAGATCGCCGGTGTGCAGCAGGCGGGCCTTCGGGTCCTGTGGATCGGACGGCATGCGATCCGCCACCCGCCCGTCCCGCCAGGTGCCCAGCGCGATGTAGCGGCTGCGCAGCAACAGCTCGCCGACTTCATGCGGTGGCAGCGCCCGACCGGTCTCGTCCAGCACCGACGCAAGGTTGCCCGGCAGCACATACCCCACCGGAACGAACGGACCGCTCGGCATCGCATCGCGTGGCACGAACCACTGCGTTCCGGTCGCCTCGGTGGAGCTGTAGCCGATCTGGATGTGACAGTCGGCCGGCAGGACCCGGCGGAACAGGGCGATGTCGGTCCAGAACACCACCTCGCCACCGATGCGGACGATCCGCAGGCTGCGCAACGCCCCGGCCGCGTCGGGCTGTCCGTCCGCCAAGGCCCGCAGCACGCTCGGGACGGAATTGAAGACGGTGATCCGCGCGTCGCGGATCACGCGCATGATGTCGCCTAAGCCGGCGTGTTGGGCATCGATCACATGCAGCGTGGCGCCGATCAGCAGCGCCGTCAGCCCTTCCCGCGTGCCGGCGATCGTGCACGGTGAGCTGACCGTCAGCAACCGATCATCCGCGTGCAGATGGCACGCGTTCACATATTGCGCGACGCGCTGCAGCAAGGCGGCCTCGCTGTTGGCGATCCCTTTCGGCGTTCCGGTGCTGCCGGAGGTGTAGAGCACGACCGCGGGTGCATCATCGGCCGCCTGCGGCAAGTCGCACTGCGCCGGAGCCGCCGCGTCACTGGAAAAATCCCAGCCGAGGATCGGCAGCTCATCGGGAACTACCGACGGATCGGGAGAAACCCCCGCCGGCATGATGACAGCCGCCAACCCGGCGTCACGCAGGATCCCCGCGTTGCGGCCGGGCGGATGGTGCAGGTCCAGCCCGACATAGCTGCGCCCGGCCATCCGGCACGCCAGTATCGCGATCCAGAAATCCGCCGACTGCGGCAGCATGATGCCGATCGCCCCCGGCCTGCAGTCGGCATCGATCCGCGCCCCCAGGCTGCCCGCCGCCGCCGCCAGGGCCGCGTAACGCATCCGGCGCGTGCCATCGTCCAGCGCGACCCGATCGGGCATCGCCGCCACGACGGCATTGAAGCGGCTGACGAGACCCTCCTGCACCCATTGGTCGGGCCATGCCTCGAAGGGTTGCGCGCAAGGGCCATTGAGGTCGAGCGGTATCGGCATCGGTCGGGCACCCGTGATTGCGGCGACAATGCGACCATGACGCATGAGATCCGCTTCGGATCATTCGCGATCGCGTGTGGCGAGCATTCTCCGGTGAACGTGATGATCCCAGGTTGTGGAACGATGCTGTTGCGAGCCGTTCCGAGGCTCAGGACATGAGTTCTCTGCAGCGCGGTGGCGAGTTCGTCACCTGACTGATCGGCCCGCACGGGTGCAACGAACTGGCCGTTCGGACCCATCAGGTAAAGCACGGAGCTGTGGTCCATCGAGTAATCATCGGGCCCGGGACCGGTGCGATGCTCCGCGTAATAGACCCGGTATTCCTTCGCCACCGTGGCGATCTGCTCCGCCGTGCCGGTCAGGCCGATCAGACGCGGCGAAAAGGCAGCGGTGTATTGCTTCACCACATCCGGCGTGTCGCGCTTCGGATCGACGGTGATGAAAATCGGCTGCACCTGGTCCGCCTTCGCGCCCATCCTGTCCAGGGCATCGGCGACCGCGTTGAGCGTGGTGGGACAGACATCCGGGCAGAACGTGTAGCCAAAATAAACCAGCATGTATTTGCCGCGGAAATCGCGATCGGTCACCGGTTTGCCGGCGTCGTTTTCCAGCGTGAAGGGCCCGCCGATGGTCGGCCCGGAATCGCCGCTCAGCCAGAAGAAGCCGGCGGCACCGAACAGCAGCACCGTCACCACCAGGCCGACAACGGCCATAACGAAGGTGGCGGGCCGCTGCGGCTTGCCGGGTCCGCCCGGGTTGCGATCTGTGGTAGTGCTCAATCCTGCCTCCCGCATCGGTCGGACCTGGCCAAACGCGGCCGAACGCCGTCCGCATGATCCGGACGGTACGACCGGGCGAAGTCCCGGACCTGTGCCCGGACCAGCGCCCGGACCTGTGTAGGTGCTGCCCGGCCGCAGCGGCAAGCCGACAGCGGGTCAGGCGGCATCGGGCGGCTGTCATTGCAGCGGGCTTGAGCGGCAGGCGCAGGACGGCGACACTCGCCGCAACCGGGAGAGGAGACCCAATATGATCACGCTCTATGGCATGGGCAGTCCCAACGTCGTGAAGGTCTACATTGCGCTGGAGGAGCTTGGCCTCGCCTACACCGTGCAACCGGTGGACGTGTTCACCGGCAAGCAGTTCGACGCGGACTTCATCAAGCTCAATCCGCTGGCGAAGGTGCCGGTGATCACCGACAGCGACGGCCCTGGCGGCAAGCCCATTACGCTGTTCGAATCCGGCGCCATCCTGCAGTACCTGGCGGAGAAGACCGGCAAGCTGCTGCCCAGGGACATGGCGGCGAAATACGAGGCCATCGAGTGGATGATGGTGCAGATGACGCTGGTCGGACCGATGTTCGGCCAGCATGTGCATTTCATGCGCTTCGCACCGGCCGGCAATGAGTATTCCAAGAGCCGCTACGCCACCCAGGTGCATCGCGCCTTCGAGGCGATCGACCAGCGCCTGGCAGCCTCACCGTGGCTGGGCGGTGCGGAATACGGGCTTGCCGATATCGCGACCTATCCTTGGGCGCGCAACATCCCCGCCCTGCTGGGCGCCGAGGCGGGCGCGAAGTTCCCCAACGTCATGCGCTGGGTCGGCACCATCAACGAGCGACCGGCCGTGCAGCGGGCCTTGGCGGCGGTGGACGAGGTGCGGGCGCGCACCACGCAGTTTGACAAGGCGCAACCGGAGGCACTGGACAAGGTGTTCGGCCGCGGCCAGTTCGCGGCTGCCTGATCGGGCCGCCTGCCGCACCCATCTGTCGTGGGCCGGCCTGTTCCGGTCACGCCGGAGGAGCCAAACTGCCTAGGCAACAAAAACGCCAAACGAACCGGGGTGAATATCGATGATGTGATGCCCGGCTTGTGCTTCGACCGCCCCGGGGGGCAGGCGCCCGGACGTCAGGCAGCCGGGTTCAGGCGGCCCGACCAGCGGCGCCGTCGTGCTCGGCCAGCCATTGCGCACCGAGACCGCTCAGGCTGAAGGTCGAACCTGCAGTCAGCCGGCGACGGGCGACCACGCTGACATCGTCGTCCCACCGCACGAGATTGGCCCGTATCAGCGGGCCGACCATGCTGGCGTCGATCCGCGCGGCCGCGCGGGTCGATCCGCGCGGCCGCGCGGCAGGCGGCTCCGCGCAGCGTCTTCAGGAAATTCACCTGCGGAACGGTGAGTTGGATTGCCTTGGTCATTGGATGCGACTCACCGGTTGACGCTGGGGATGGCGGCGGCGGCGCATGGCGAGACTGTCCCATGCGCTCCCCGCTCTTCCAGCCGGCCGCTGACGAGCCAGAGAGCGCCGGTGTGGGCCGGAGGGGCTGGTTGCGCCAGAGAGTTGGTGCGCCAGGCAGAGGTAGTGTGATTGACGCTCAGAGGGTGGCCTCAACCGGCCACGGTCTCATGTTCCGCATCGGCATCGGCATCGGCATCGGCGTCGGCATCCTGGCCCTCGCGGTCATCGCCATCCTCCTCATCCTCCGCTTCGAAGGCGGGTTCCAGCACCGGATCGTCTTCCGCGACCACCGGCACCGGCTGGCGGTACGGCCGTCGCGCCGTCATGACCACAGGGGTGGCCCGCGGCCGCACCGGCTTCTCCGGCGGTTGCTCCGCGCCGCATTTCGGGCAGACCGCCGGCGAGCGCTGCAGGTCGTAAAACCGCGCAGTGCACCCCGTACAGGTGCACTTCGTTCCTAACGCAGCGCTTTGCATGGCAGAGTCCTTCGCATGTCACTCAACGGACAAGACCGTGACGCACTCGTCACGGTCTGAGGTCCCCGGCTGCCAGCGTCGTGGAACGTCGCTGGCTGACGCTTCGGATCAGCCGGTCTTGGTGTGATGCAACTTGTCGGAGCAGGCGCGCGCAAGATCGCTGCTGGGCGTCTCCATGCCACCGATCGTCGCCCAGCCGGCCTTCATGACCAGGTCGCGGCGCGAGTAGGAGGATTCCTCGGCACGGAATTTCACCAGCGCAGCCTGGTTCGGATCGCGTTCGGCCTTGGCGATGCAGAACGGCACCAGTGCCGATACCACGGCCGTGTCAGCGCGTTGCTGCGCCATCAGTTCAGCGGAACCCGATGTTTTCCATCCGAGTTGCGAAAAGCCAACAATCGCCATTGCGACCGCGCCGCCAGCCGCCCCCCAAAGGGTCGGCTTCAGCCAAACAGGAATTTGCATTTGTGATTATACTTTGCGCTGTGAGGGGATTGATTTCCACCCACTCGTCCAGACCTGTCTCGATGAAATGGGGATTCGCAGCGCAGTTACACCGTGCTGCCACAAATTAACCTCTAGGCTGCCGTTATTGGAGGTCGCGACCCGCAGAAACGGCTTGCGGGCAGCCCCGGGTCCAGGTGATACACGACCATGCTTCCTGGGGCGGGTTGAGCGGCGTCCGAGCCTGTTGGCGGGAGTTGCCGGCGAGGATCGCCCGGCGACAATCGGGTCGGGCGAAGGCCGCTGTCGAGGCAGCCAGACCCGAACTCGGTATGAAGCGCGATGCGTTTCGCGCGCATGGTGTGTCGCGCGCCGTGCGAAGTATTTCAGCGACAGGCGTGTGGCCGCCGGACCGCCGACACTGCTTCGGCCAGCCATGCGGCCGCATGTTTTTGAATCCGGGAGAGACCATGCCCTCGAAGCACGAGGCCCAGCGAGACCAGGCAGACGACATCGCCTACCCATCCAGCGTCGGGTTCGTGCTGGTCCACCTCGGCTGCCTCGCCGTGTTCTGGACCGGGGTGACACCGGGTTCGCTGATCGTGGCGGTGGCGTTGTACCTGCTGCGCATCGTCGCAATCGGCGCCGGCTACCACCGCTATTTCTCGCATCGCGCTTATCGCACCAGCCGGGTGTTCCAGTTCTGCCTGGCGTTCCTGGCGCAGACCTCCGCGCAGCGCGGCGTGCTGTGGTGGGCGGCAAAACATCGGCTGCATCACAAGTATTCCGACGGCGCACTCGATCCGCACTCGCCGGTGCAACGCGGCTTCCTGTACCTCGCATCTGGGCTGGATCTTCGTGCCGCGCAACGACGTCACCGACTACACTGCCGTGCAGGATCTGGCCCGGTTCAAGGAACTGGTGTGGTTGAACCGGCAGCCCTATCTGCCGGCGGCGCTGCTGGCCGTCACGGCCTGGTTGATCGCAGGCTGGCCTGGATTGGTTGTCGGCTTCTGCTGCAGTACCGTGGTGCTCTGGCATGCCACGTTCAGCATCAATTCGCTTGCCCATGTGATCGGCCGGCGGCGCTACGTCACCGGCGATCACTCCCGTAACAATTGGCTGCTTGCCCTGCTGACGATGGGCGAAGGCTGGCACAACAACCATCACGCCTATCAGGCATCGGTCCGGCAGGGTTTCCTTTGGTGGGAATATGATCCGACCTACTATCTGCTGCGGATGCTGTCGTGGTGCGGCATCGTCTGGGACCTGCACGTCCCACCGCCTGCCGTGATACGCGGCGAACACCGTCTCGGCCGACTGGTGATCGACAAGGCGGCAACCCAGCTTGCGGCCTCCTTCCCGGTCAACCACATCGCCGGGCAGGTGTTCGAATCCCTGGCGCATGGTCCGGGATGGGCCGAGCTGCGGTCCCGCCTGACTTCGGCGCGACTGCATGCCGAGGTGTTCTGGAACGAATTCGACCTGCCGCAGGTGCCGACGCTGGAGGATGTGCGCCGCTACGCCCGCGCCCGCCTGGCGCAGACCCCGTCGTTGGACGAGATCGCCGAACGCGCCCGGGAGCGGCTGCTCGAGCTGGTCTATCTGCGGCTGGTGGAGACCGCGTCTGCTCGTTGACGCCCAGGACCGGCCACCATCCCGAAGCACAGCCCGACGACTGGCCCTTCCCCGCCCAGGCCGAAACGGGCTTGATCTTGCGCGAGGTTCTGTCATTAGCGCGCAACGCAAGCCTGCCGGCCAATCGGGCGCTTCCCGCCTGGCACCGGCACCATCCGGGGGAAACGCATGCGAGGACTGCTGGCGGTCAGCCGCCTGATCGACGACATGAACGACCGGGTCGGCCGTACCGTCGGCTGGCTCATCCTGGTCGACGTCCTGATCAGCGCCGGCAACGCCACCGTCCGCTACCTGTTCGACCAAAGCTCCAATGCCTGGCTGGAGGCGCAATGGTATCTGTTCGCCGCCGTCTTCCTGCTGTGCTCCGGCTACACGCTGCTGCGCAATGAACATATCCGCATCGACATCCTGACCGCACGCTGCTCCGTCCGCGTGAAAGCCTGGATCGACATCGTCTGCGGCCTGCTGTTCCTGCTGCCGGTGTCGCTGCTGATCATGGCGCTGTCCTGGCCGATGTTCCTGGACAGTTTCCAGCGTCACGAAATGTCGTCGGATGCCGGCGGGCTGCTGCGCTGGCCGGTGAAGATCCTGATCCCGATCGGCTTCCTGCTGCTGGCCTTGCAGGGCATCTCCGAGCTGATCAAACGGATCGGCTTCCTGACCGGCCATGCCCCGCCGCCAGCCAGCCGCGCCGCCCATGCACCGCTGGAAAGCATCGAAGGCGAGGAGCACGCCGTTTGATGCATTTCGTCATCGCCAACATGGCACCGCTGATGTTCGCAGCATTGGTGGTCGTGCTGCTGCTTGGCTACCCGGTCGCCTTCTCGCTCGCCGCGGTCGGCCTGGGCTTCGGCGCGCTCGGCCTCGATCTCGGCCTGCTGGAGCCGCAATTGCTGCAGGCGCTGCCGGAACGCGTGTTCGGCATCATGCGCAACGAGACGCTGCTGGCGATTCCGTTCTTCACCTTCATGGGGCTGATCCTGGAACGCAGCGGCATGGCCGAGGACCTGCTGGACACGATCGGCCAGTTATTCGGGCCGGTACGCGGCGGCCTGGCCTATGCGGTGATCTTCGTCGGTGCATTGCTGGCGGCAACCACCGGCGTGGTCGCCGCCTCGGTGATCTCGATGGGGCTGATCTCGCTGCCGATCATGCTGCGCTACGGCTACGACCGGCGCATCGCCACGGGCGTGATCGCGGCCTCCGGCACCTTGGCCCAGATCATCCCGCCCAGCCTGGTGCTGATCGTGCTGGCGGACCAGCTGGGCCGCTCGGTCGGCGACATGTATGCCGGTGCCTTCCTGCCCGGACTCACGCTGTCGGCGATGTATGCCGGCTTCA
Organism: uncultured Alphaproteobacteria bacterium; assembly: GCA_963789495.1. GTDB lineage: Bacteria > Pseudomonadota > Alphaproteobacteria > Acetobacterales > Acetobacteraceae > CAWBLP01. The sequence goes on along the minus strand of CAWBLP010000033.1, from coordinate 151,230 downwards.
TCCTGATCGTCTCGTTCGTGCGCCCCGCGGCCGCGCCGGCGCTGCCACCGGAAGCCCGCACCCTGCGCGGCTGGCGCCTGGTGTGGCGTGTCCTGGTCGCACTGGTCCCGCCACTGCTGCTGATCTTCCTGGTGCTGGGCACGATCTTTATCGGCCTGGCGACCCCGACTGAGGGCGGCGCGATGGGCGCCACCGGAGCGCTGGTCCTGGCGCTGATCAACCGCAGGTTGGACTGGTCGCTGCTGCGCCAGGCGATCGATACCACCGCCAAGCTGTCCTCCTTCGTGGTGTTCATCCTGGTCGGCTCCACCGTGTTCAGCCTGATCTTCCGCGCCGTGGACGGCGACCTCTGGGTCGAGCACCTGCTGACCAGCCTGCCGGGTGGCCAGTTGGGCTTCCTGCTGGTCGTCAACCTGATGGTGTTCGTGCTGGCGTTCTTCCTCGACTTCTTCGAGCTGGCCTTCATCATCGTGCCGCTGCTGGCACCGGCCGCGGAGAAGCTGGGCATCGACCTGGTCTGGTTCGGCATCCTGCTGGCGGTGAACATGCAGACCTCGTTCATGCATCCACCGTTCGGCTTCGCGCTGTTCTACCTGCGCAGCGTGGCACCGGTGGAAGCGTATCTCGACCGCGTCACCCGCCGGCGCACGGCAGGCATCACCACCGGGCAGATCTACATGGGTGCCATCCCGTTCGTGGTGATCCAGCTGATCATGGTGGCGGTGGTGATGAGCTTCCCCGGCTTGGTGACCGGCGAACTGGATCATGGCGCGGGGAAGGATCCCAGCAAGGTGCAGATCAACCTGCCGCCGCCGGACACCAGCGGATTTGAACCGCCGCCGGTGGAGTTTAAATAGCGGCTGGCGCAGACTGCCCCCTCACCGCGCGATCCCTGTCCGGGCTGACTTTGATCCAGATCAAGGCCGACAATGAAGAAAGGGTGAAGACTGGGGAGCGGAGGGACTCCAGATGTTCAATCCAAAACGGATCATCGGATCTGCGGCCCATCGACGTCCTGGAAGACACATCCAGCGACGCGCCCCGGTTTCCCGCAGGATCGACCGCCCGCTCGGCGACCAGGTTCGTGAGTTGATTCGCTTGAACCTGCCTAACCACTGGTCGCTGCTGGACCTCGCGGAGGACGTGTCCAGCAGTCCCAACCGAGTGCTGTATCGCGTGGTGAAGGACGGGCAGCCATTGAGCGCCTGCCTGCTGCTGGACGTGACCCCCGGCGGCGAGCTGCGCTGCTTCCTGACGCCGCTGATGGGGCGGGAGATTCCGCCGGGGACGCCGTTGGTCAATTTCGGCTTCAGGCCGATCCCATTGCAGGCGTTCGACGGGAACGCCGCACGGCGCCTGCTGTCCGGTTGCTTTGCCGCGCTGCAACGCCATGAATATTGGGCGATGCTGGGGTGAAGCCTGCCCGGGGCCGCCGGTCCCGGACAGACATCGACAATCCTGCGTTCAGCCCTTGTTGCGCCGCTCGGCCGCGTTCTCCGAGTAGACGAAGTTCTCGAAGGTGTTCTCGGCGACCCGGAACCACAGATATTCCTCCTCGCGGAAGGCTTTCCACGAGTCGTAGACCTTCTTGAACTTCGGGTTCTTCGCCGCGATGCCGTCGTACACCTTGAATGATGCCTTATAGGCAGCCTGCATGATTTCGCGCGAGAACGGACGAAGCTCGGTACCGTTGGCCACCAGGCGACGCAGCGCGGCGGGATTTTCCGCGTCGTATTTCGCCTGCATCCAGGTGTTGGTCTCAGCGGCAGCGGATTCCAGTACGGCCTGGTAGGCGGGCGGCAGTTCTTTCCACTTGTCCAGGTTCATGTACATCCAAAGCATGGCGTTGCCTTCCCACCAGCCCGGATAGTAGTAGTATTTGGCGACCTTATAAAAACCCAGCTTTTCGTCGTCGTAAGGACCAACCCATTCGGCGGCGTCGATGGTGCCTTTCTCCAGCGCCGGGTAGATGTCGCCGCCACCGATCTGCTGCGGCACGCCACCCATTTCGGAGATCACCGCGCCGGCCAGGCCAGCGATGCGGAACTTGAGACCCTTCATATCGTCGGTGGTCTTGATTTCCTTGCGGAACCAGCCGCCCATCTGGGTGCCGGTGTTGCCGGCAAAACGGCCGGTGACGTTGTAGTCTTTCAGGAACTTGTTCATCAGATCCAACGCACCGCCGCGCAACATCCAGGCCTGCTGCTGGCGTGTATTGAAGCCGAACGGAACGGTGGAGCCGAAAGCGAATGTCGGATCCTTGCCGACGTAGTAATACGACGCGGTCTGGCCCATTTCGACGGTGCCGTTGGAGACCGCGTCCAGCACCTGCAGGGCCGGAACGATTTCACCAGCGGCGAACGGGCGAATCTGGAATTTGTTGTCGGTCATTGCCGCCACGCGCGCGGCAAAATATTCGGCACCGCCGTAGAGCGTGCCCAGGCTTTTCGGGAAGCTCGACGGCATGCGCCATTTGATCTCGGGCATGCTCTGCGCGATGGCGGGTTTCGGCAGCACGGAAGCGGCCGCGCCAAGTGTTGCGCCGCCGATCGCGGCGGCGGAGACAAACCGGCGTCGTTCCATTTTGATATCTCCTCGGGTCAGGCCATCCGGCATGCAGCATGCAGCCTTGGCCTCCTGGCGCTCCTCATAACATATCAGAACGAAGTGCCAAGCCGGCAGCAGTGCGAACCCGCCTCTGGGCAGCTACAGATATCGCAGCCACAGATAGACCTGGCCGATCAGCACGCCGACCAGGGTCAGCGGCAGGGCGCGGCGGGTGTAGATGCCGAAACCGAACGGGATGCCTTCGCGCTGGGCGATGCCGGAAACGGTGAGGTTGGCCGACGCACCGATCAGCGTGCCGTTGCCGCCGAAGCAGGCGCCGAGCGACAGCGCAACCCAAAGCGGCAGGATAGCGCCCTCGCCGCCGAAGCTCGGCGCCATCGCATGGATCACCGGGATCATTGCTGCGACGAACGGGATGTTGTCGATGATCGCCGACAGGATGGCCGCGGTCCACAACACGACACTCGCGGTCAGCGCCAGGTCGCCCGCGGTTGCCTGGGTCACCATACGGGCGATCCAGGCCAGCGCGCCGGTGACCTCCACGCCGCGCACCACGATGAACAGGCCGACGAAGAAGAAGATGGTGATCCAGTCGATCTCGCCGTAGGTGGCGGAGATCTTCTCGAACTGCTCGTCGCGCGGATGGATCAGGTTCTCCAGCAGCATCAGCGAGGCCGCCGCGATCAGGGCGATGACGCCCGGCTCCAGGCCGGTCATGCGCGCGGTGGAAAAGCCCAGCAGCGTCAGGGCAAATACCAGCATGGAGTGGCGCAGCAGGCGGGGATCGGAAATCGATTCGGCGGCGCGGATCGCCATCACCGCATCGCGCGCCTGACGGCTCGCGGTCATCCCGCGTCCATTGGTCAGGTGCATCACGGCGACCTGCACGATCATGACGATCACGACGCACGGTGCGAGGTGCACCACGAAATCGTTGAAGCTGAGGTCGGCGGCGCTGCCGATCAGAATATTCGGCGGGTCACCGATCAGCGTGGCGGTGCCGCCGAAATTGGACGCCATGACCTCGGTCAGCAGGAAGGTGAACGCCGGTATCTCCAGGCGACGACAGATGGAAATCGTCACCGGCGCGATCAGCAGCACGGTGGTGACGTTGTCCAACAAAGCGGACAGCACCGCGGTCACCAACGCAAGCGACACCAGCAATCCGGCCGGTGACGCACGCGCCATCTGCACTGCGCGGATCGCCAGGTACTCGAAGACGCCGGAACGGCGGGAGATCGCGACCAGCATCATCATGCCGGTGAGCAGGCCGATGGTGTTGAAGTCGATGCCGGCGATCGCCTGGTCCTGCGTCAGCACGCCGCTCAGGACCATGGCGCCGCCGCCCAACAGGGCGAGGATGGAGCGGTCGAAGCGATCGACCATCACCAGCACGTAGGTCACGATCAGGATCGGCAGGGCGAGATAGATCGGCGGCAAACCCAGCACCATCGGGGCACTTCCATGTCACGGTCAGTGCGCTGTTGTCCGCGATTCTCTGCCGATCTGCCAGTGGCGCGGCAGGCAAGCTTCGGGGGCGTAGCCTCCGGAACCCCCATCAAGGGGCGCTGCCCCTTGAAACCCCGCCAAGGGCCCGGCCCTTGGAACCGATCCAGTTTGGGGTGGGGAGGGGCCGGTCGTGATGATGCCCTGATCCGGGACCGCCGCGCCCGCTCGCCTACGCTTTCACCATCGGGCAATGGCCCTCGCTGAGCGGCCGGAACGCATCCTCGGCCGGAATCGTCCGCTTCAGCGTGTAGTAATCCCACGGCTCCTTCGACTGTTCGGGCGTTTTCACCTCGAACAGATGCATGGCGTGGATCACCCGCCCATCCTTGCGCACCCGGCCCTTGCCGAACAGCGGATCATCGGTCGCTGTCGCCTCCATCTGCGCCACCGCCGCGCGTCCGCTGGCTTTCGCCTTATCAGGCCCCATGGCCGCGACCGCCTTCAGATAATGCGTCACCGCGGAGTATTGGCCGGCATGCACCGACCCCGGAACGACAGCGTTGAATCGCGCCGCGAAGCGCTTGCCGAACGCCCGCGTGCCTGCGTTGAGATTCCAGTAGAACGGCTCGGTCAGCAGAACACCCCCCGCCGCGTGCAAGCCGACGCCATGCACATCGTGGATCAGGAACAGCAGGCCGGCGACGTGCTGCCCGCCCTTCATGATGCCGAACTCCGCGGCCTGCTTGATGCAGTTCACTGTGTCGCCGCCGCCGTTCGCGAGGCCGATCGCCTTGGCGCCGCTCGCCTTCGCCTGCACCAGAAACGCGGAGAAATCGGTGGTGCCGGGAAACGGCGCCAGCGCCTGGCCCAGCACCTTGCCGCCGGCCGCGGTGACGAAGCCGGCCGCGTCCTTCTGCAGCGAATGGCCGAAGGCGTAATCCGCCGTGATGAAGAACCAGGTGTCGGCACCTTCCTTCACCGATGCATCCACCACGCCATGCGGCATCGACCAGGTGTCGTAGACCCAATGGAGATGGTTCGGCCCGCAATGCTCGCCGGTGATCGCGGCCGAGGCGCCGCCAGTGAAGATCGCCAGCTTGTCCTTCTGCTTCGCCAGGTCACCGATCGCGAACGCCGCCGAGGACAGCGGCACATCGGTGATCAGATCAACGCCCTGGTTGTCGTACCAGTCCGCCGCGATCCCCAGCGCCACGTCGGGCTTGAGCTGCAGATCACCCTGCACCAGCTCCACCTTGATGTCGGGATGCGCCTGGGTGAAGTCCTCGATGGCGAGTTGCGCGCCGAGCACGGAACCCGGGCCGGTATTGGCGGCGTAGACGCCGGTCATGTCGGTGAGCACGCCGATGCGGATCGGCTTCTGCTGGGCGCGTGCGGAGCGCCATCCCACGGCGGTCGAGGCTGCGGCGACGCCCGCGCCCATGACGGCGCGACGGCTCAATGCTGGCATCCGTATCTCCTCCCGGTGCCGGCCTCGGATGTCCGGGCCGGTCTATGTTGAACCCGGGCAGTATTGGTCAGACCGGTCGGATGCGGCAACTGCGGGCGTGAAGCGGCCATGCCGCGGTCAGGAGGCCCGCGATGACGACGAACCTTGCGCCGTCGCCATGGGCTGATGCGCCGGCTCCTGGCGTTTGCCGCGGCGCGGGCGGATGTGCCGGTGGCGGTGTCGTGTTTCCGCGAGGCGGGGTAAGTTGCCTCCGGCTACCACCCACCGATCACCATTGTCAGAGGTGCAACAATATGCGTCCCAATAAAATCAAGCAGATGTGGCGCGACGGCCAGTGCGTGACGCTCGGCTGGCTCTCCGTATCCCATGGGTTCACGGCCGAGGTCATGGCGCGTCAGGGCTTCGATGCCCTGTGCGTCGATCTGCAGCACGGCACCGCTGAGATGAAGGATGTCGCCCCCATGCTGCAGGCGATCTCGCAGACCGACACGGTGCCGGTCGTGCGGGTCGCATGGAACGAGCCGGCGGCGATCATGAAGGCGCTCGATCTGGGCGCCTACGGCATCATCGTGCCGCTGGTCAACACGGCCGAGGAAGCGGCGATGGCAGTGGCTGCGTGCCGCTATCCGCCGGTGGGCATGCGTTCGTCCGGACCGGTGCGGGCGGTGCATTATGGCGGCGCCGACTACCAGGCCAAGGCCAACGACGAGATCGTCATCATGGCCATGATCGAGACCAAGGAAGGCATCGCCAACCTCGACGCCATCTGCGCCACGCCTGGCCTGGACGCTGTCTATATCGGGCCTGCCGACCTGTCGTTCGCGCTGGGCCTGGCGCCGCGCGGTGACAACCCCGACCCGCTGCACCTCGCGACCTGCGACAAGATCCGGGAGACGGCGCACAAGCTCGGCATCAAATGCGTGATGCACTGTGCGGGCGCGACGTTCGCGGCGGGCGCGGTGAAGCGCGGTTTCGACATGGTGATGCTGACCTCCGACCTCTCGTGCATGGTCGCCGGGGCGCGCATGCAGCTCGACGAGCTGAAGGCCAAGGCGACCTGACGCTGGCACGGGACGCTCCTGACCCGGCGCTACCGCGGCGTGCGCGTAGCTGCGCGCCGCGGTAGCGGCGGAGAACGACCTGCCGTGAGACGAGCTCTGGGATGGGTGCGGCCGGTGCGCGCCGTGGCCGCCGGTGCGCCATGAGCAGGGCCCCCCTCGCCACGAGGCCGCGTCACGTCAACAGCGGCGCCGACGAGTGGCGAGCGACGCAAGGCCACAGGATGCCCTCACGTCGGCAGCGTGACTGACCCATCCGCGGCCCGCTCCACCGCCGCAACCGCCATCACGGCTTCGGCCGGCAACACCCCGTAGATGTGCGGGAACAGCTCTCCGCCGCGCGCGGGCTCCCAGTGCACGGTATCGCCCAGCCGCGCCAGGTCCACCGCGACCAGCATCAACCCCTCCGCGCCACTGAAGTGCCTGTCCAGCGTCGCGGCAAGTTGGGAAGCGCACGACAGATGGATGTAGCCATCCGCCACATCTACCGCCGATCCGTGGAACACGCCTTCACGCCGCATCTGCTCCAGTTCCGTGGCAGACATGATCTTGTAGGCAATCCGATCCGGCATGGTTCCTCACTCGAAGACGTGGCTGGCCGGCCTGCACCGACCATGGCGATGGGGAGGCATGGCTCCTCATGCCGCTCTGGCCCCATGGTCCGCCCAGCTTGACCCGCCTCCCGGCATTGCTCAACGTCCGCGCGAGGGAGAACACATCGATGCGCAACAGCCAGATTGAAATTTCGCCAATTGCCGGAGCACTCGGCGCCGAGATTGGTGGCGTCGATGTCGCGCAGGAGCTCGACGATACGGTGATCGGCGAAATCCGCCAGGCCCTGCTCGACCATGGCGTGATCTTCTTCCGCGACCAGCAGCTCGACCGCGAGCAGCACAAGGCATTCACCCACCGCTTCGGAAAGATCTTCATCCACCCGAACTACAACGGCGTCAGCGCCGATCCGGAGATCGTCGATATCAGGCGCGAACCCGGCGACAAGAAGATCGTCGGCGAGGACTGGCACACCGACACCACCATGGTGGCGGAACCGCCGATGGGCGCCATCCTCTACGCCATCGAGGTGCCGCCCTATGGCGGGGATACGCTGTTCGCCAACCAGTATCTCGCCTACGAAACGCTGTCGCCCGGCCTGAAGCGCACGCTGGAAAACCTGCGCGCCGTGCACACCGACCGCATGGTGGCAGGTCCGCAGGCCGGGATGAACGCGCAGCGCTCCACCAAGGTGCGCGAGGACGCCAACTGGCGCGAAACGATCAGCGTCCATCCGGTCGTGCGCACCCATCCGGAAACGGGGAGAAAACTGCTGTTCGTCAACCGCTCCTACACGGTCGGCTTCGAGGGCTGGACCGAGGCGGAGAGCAGGCCGCTGCTGGATTTTCTGCTGGAACATGGCCACCGGCCGGAGTTCACCTGCCGCTTCCGCTGGGCCAACGGGTCCATCGCATTCTGGGACAACCGCTGCACCAAGCACCTGGCGGTGCATGACGCGGGTCCATTCCGCCGCATCATGCGGCGTACCCAGATCGCCGGCGACCGCGTTCACTGATCGCAGATCGTCACCGACGGCAGCGAGCCCTCTCCTCGCTATCGAACCACGCCTGGCGGTGACCAAAGGCGCGCGTTCGACCCGGCCGGGGATTCGATTATTCCCCGCCCCGGTCTTAGCATCTCGGCGTCGCGACAGGCCGCGAGAAGGAGATGACGCATGGCCTATACGATCACACCCTTGTCCGACCTTACCGGCGCCGAGGTGCGCGGCATCGATGTCAGCCAGCCGATCGACGCGGCGACGCGGGATCGGCTGAACCGCGCCTTCGTCGAGCACGGCGTGCTGGTGCTGCGCGACCAGGCACTGAGCGCGCCGCAACTGCTGGCGGCGGTGCAGCTGTTCGGCGACGTGTTCCCGCAACACAATACGCGGTTCGCCGTGCCGGACTGTCCGCAGATCCACTACATCTCCAACCAGGACAAATTCCCCGACGGACGGCGCTACATCCCGGGTGAGGGCTGGCACACCGACCATTCCAACGACGCGCGTCCCCCCAAGGCCACCGTGCTGCACGCCGTGCAACTGCCCGACCAGGGCGGCGACACGCAATTCGCCAACATGCACGCCGCTTATGCGGCCTTGCCCGACGCCATGCGGCAGCACATCGACGGATGGCAGGCGATCCACGTCTATCAAAGCAGCCACAGCACCCGGAAGCTGATGGCGTTGTCGGAGGCGAACCGCACCCGCGTGCCCAATGCGGTGATCCACCCGCTGGTGCGCACCCATCCGGAGAACGGGCGCAAGTCGATCTACCTCAATCCCATCCGCATCGAGGGCATTCTGGGCAAGGACCACAAGGAAGCCCTGCCGCTGCTGGAGGACCTGCTGGCGCACGCGACGCAGCCGCAGTTCCAGTACCGCCACCAGTGGCGCAAGGGCGATGTCGTGCTGTGGGACAATCGCTGCCTGCTGCACAAAGCAAACGGCGACTACGACATGGACCAGACGCGCTATCTGTATCGGGTCATGCTGCAAGGTGACGTCCCGGCGTGACCGCGGCGTGACCATGACTCCCCAGCCGATCCGCCGATAAGCCGCAGCTGATACCCGGACGTTACCAGCGGCGGCGCAGCATCGCCCAATGGCGGCATCGCTGGCACATGGGCCGAACGGCGCCGAACCCGCCCGGTTCGGCGGAGTGTGGCGGGTCGCGGGGGCCTATGCCACCGATCTGTCCGTGAGCCTGCTGCTGGTCATCACGATTGCCAGCCTTCTCTCGCCACCCGGACTGGATGGCACCAGCCTGGACTGGCTGAACGACCTGCGCGCCGCGGTGGGACGGTTCACACCGTTCGGCCTGTGGGAGGTGTATCGCGGCGAGGCGACGATGGCGATTGCCAGCGTAGTGTATCAGGCCGGCTCGGGGGCGCTGCCCAATCTGGTACTCGGTCTGCAGGCGCTGCTGCAAATCACGCTGGCCGCGCCGGCGACACTGATCGTGATTTACCAGCAAAGCAACAGTATCGGCGACTGGATCACGCTCGCCGGGTTCGCCGGACTGCTGGTGGTTGCCTTCCTGACCTTGCTGACGGGATGCCGGCTGTCGCTGATGCGCGTGCTGCTGGCGACCGTCGCCAGCCCGCTGGCTGCGACCGGGCTGTTCTGGATGTTGCAGCACACGCTACTGGACATGCTCGACGGGCTAGGATGGCTCGCGTCGATCGCCCCGTGGTGCCTGATCTGCCCGATCGCCTGCACGCTGTACTGGGTGATGCTCCCGAACGCGGAGCATGGGGCGACGGTGACATGCATGCAGGCTGCGGGGCGGCTGCGGCTGGGCCTGCGGCAACGCCGGGCACGCCGGATGGCCCGGTCACCTCGGTAGGCGTCCGCGGTCTGTATCCCGGCTGCCGCCTTTTGGTGGGGTGCGGCAAGCGTCGGGGGCGTTGCCCCCGAAACCCCCATCAAGGGGCGCTGCCCCTTGAATCCCTGCCAAGGGCCCGGCCCTTGGAACCAACTCTGTTTAGGGTGGGGAGGGGGCCGGTCGTGATGATGCGCCGGTCCGGGAACGCCGCGCTCCCTCCCCACCCCAAACCGTATCCGATTGCAAACGCCAGCCTTTGCTGGGGGTCCAGCGGCCCGGGCGACTGTTCGGGCTCAGGGATGACGTGGCGGATGGCACCCCGCGCTGGACCACGGGCTCGCTCGCCCAAGGAGGCAACGGGGTTCCATCCGCACCCGACACCGCACTTCTACCACGGGACGCGAGCGCGGGAGAGATACAAGGAGGCAAAGCCTCCTGATGGGGTTCGGGGCAAAGCCCCGACCTGTGCTGCGCCCACCACAGGCTCGGATGCGGGGGTCAGGCTACGCCCGCCGCCAGCGCCACGTGCAGCGCGGACGCGTCGGCGCCCGCGATCAGGCCCTCGCGCAGGAACAGGTCGATCAGCACCAGATTGACGTTGAACTTGAAGTCATCCGTATCGCGCACCGTCTCCAGCACGCGCCCGATCGGCCAGAGTTCGAAGGCCGCCACCTCGCCGTCGTTCGGCGACGGGGTGAAATCCGGCGGCAGCTCCAGGTCGTGGCACAGCAGATGGTCGCGTCGCAGGCCCTCGCTGCGCTCCATGGCGTATTCGATCTGACCAACCCGGCGCGCCTGGCTGGCCAGCACAGCCGGGATGGCGGCCTCCTCCGCGGCTTCCTTCACCAGGGTCTGTGAGGGCGACAGGCCGGCCGGGACGCCGCCGGCGGTGATGTGGTCCAGTTTGTTCGGGTCCAGCGCCTTGTCGGCGGCGCGGCGGCCGATCCAGAGATGCAGCCCATCCCCGCGCCGGACCAGCCCGTTCACATGCACCCCGATCGACAGCATGCCGAGGGCGGGGATCGCGCCGCGATCGACCTGCGCCAGGACCGGTCCATCGGCCGTTGCCCGCACGTCGAACGCTTCCGCCCGCCAACGGCAGTGCCCCTGATCCGCCATCATCCGTGCGATCCCAGGCAGCGCGGCGGGGTCGGCCAGCGTCACTCCATCGGGCTCCGAGCGGATGCCGGGATATGTCGCCAGCACAGCGGCGAGCGCCGGCCGGACCCAGCCGACCGGGTCATCGACCAGCCGGAACGCCAGCCGGTCGCCGGGCAGGCGGGCGGTCTGGCAGGCCTGGATATGGCGTAGAAAGCCGGACCGGGTTGTGTCGCAAACCACACGTGTCGCCTTTCAAATGCCTGGTCAGCATGCCACATCCTGCGCCATGAGACGAACGTCCGCCCTTCCGGCGCCGGCGAGATTGCCGGCTGAATTGCAGGTGCAACGCTCTGGCCTGCAGACCGTTATGTCGTTGCTGCCTTATCTCTGGCCGACCGGAAATCCGGTGGCGCGCGTGCGGGTGGCAATTGCGTTGCTGTTCATGGTGCTCGCCAAGGTCGCCACGGTCTACGTGCCGATCGTCTACGCCGGCGTGGTCGATGCGCTCGCACCGTCCCCGGGGTCGTCCCAGGGCTCCACCGCCGCCATGCTGACGGTGCCGGTCGCGCTGGTGGGTGCCTACGGCTTGCTGCGCATCAGCTCCGCCGGGTTCGGCGAAATGCGCGACGCGTTGTTCGCTTCGGTGCAGCAGCGCGCCGTGCGGCTGCTCGCGCTGCGCACCTTCCGCCACCTGCATGCGCTGTCGCTGCGCTTCCACATGGACCGGCAGACCGGCGGCCTGTCGCGGGTGATCGACCGCGGCACCCAGGGCATGCAGTCGGTGCTGCGGCTGGCGGTGTTCAACGTCGTCCCGACCGCGATCGAGCTCGCGCTGGTCACCATCATCATCTGGCGCATCTTCGACTGGCGATTCGCCGCCGTCACACTGTCCGCTGTGCTGGTCTATGTCGCGTTCACCATGGCGTTCGCGCAGCGCCGCGCGCGGTTCCGGCGCAGCATGAACGACACCGACAACGACGCCTCCACCAAGGCGCTGGACAGCCTGCTGAACTACGAGACGGTGAAGTATTTCGGCAATGATGCGCTTGAGGCCGACCGCTACGATGGCGCGCTGGCGCGCTACGAGCGCGCCGCGACCCGGGTGCAGGTCTCGTTGAACGTGCTGAACCTGGGCCAGGCGGTGATCATCTCGATCGGGCTGGCCGTGATCATGCTGATGGCGGCGCGCGGCGTGGCGAGCGGCGAACTGACGGTCGGCAAGTTCGTGCTGGTGAACACCTATCTGATGCAGCTCTACCAGCCGCTGAACTTCCTTGGGATGGTCTACATGACCATCAAGCAGGGGCTGGTGGACATGGAGCAGATGTTCAGCCTGCTGCGTGTGCCGCGCGAGGTGGCGGATCTCCCGGGTGCGGTGGCGCTGGCGGCGCATCTTTCGGACGGTGCGGCCGGTGCGGTGCGGTTCGAATCGGTGCGGTTCGGCTATCGGCCGGATCACCCGATCCTGCAGGGCGTCAGCTTCACCGTGCCCGCCGGGCGGAAGCTCGCGATCGTCGGCCCGACCGGGGCCGGCAAGTCCACCATCAGCCGCCTGCTGTTCCGCTTCTACGACGTGGATGGCGGGCGCATCGTAATCGACGGACAGGACGTGCGCGATGTGACGCAGGACAGTCTGCGCGCGGCGATCGGCGTGGTGCCGCAGGATACCGTGCTGTTTAACGACACCATTCGCTACAACATCGCCTATGGCCGCCCCGACGCGTCCCAGGCGGAGGTCGAGCACGCCGCCAGGCTGGCGCAGGTGCATGACTTCGTCATGCGGCTGCCGGAGGGGTACGACACGCGGGTGGGCGAGCGCGGCCTGAAACTGTCGGGCGGCGAAAAGCAGCGGGTGGCGATTGCGCGCACCATCCTGAAGGACCCGCGCATCCTGATCCTGGACGAGGCGACCAGTGCGCTGGACACGCGCACCGAGCAGGATATCCAGACGGCGCTGCGGGCGGTCGCGCATCATCGCACCACGCTGGTGATTGCTCACCGGCTGTCGACCGTGGTGGATGCCGACGAGATCGTCGTACTGTCCGGCGGCCGCGTTGCAGAGCGTGGCAGCCATGTCGACCTGCTGGCGCAAGGCGGACTCTATGCCCGCATGTGGGCGCTGCAGGTGGTCGAGCAGGAACAACCCGAACCGGAAACCGCCATCGCTGACTGACAGGCATGCGAAGGAGAGACAGAATGCAATCCGGCCCTGACGATGACGCCCCCGCCGATCTCAGCCACGCCGGCGCGGTGGTGGACAAAGCGGTCGAATACATGATCGGGCAGAACATCGCGACGCTGTCGATCGCCTCGGCCTTGCTGGGCGGCGCGATGGCCCTGCTGGCACGCAGCGTGGCGGATGATGCGATCGTGAACATCTTGAACAACGCCATCGCCAGTGTGAAGGCCGGCGAACTGCGGCGTTAGGCAGGCATCGGGGCAACGCCCCGGACCCGGGCATCATCACGCCCTGCCCCCGCACCACCCCAAACAGAGTCGGTTGTAAGGGCGGAAGCGTTGGCGGGGTTCAAGGGGCGGCGCCCCTCGGTGGGGGTTCGAGGCGACGCCCGGTGCTTTGCTTAGCGCCGCAGCATCAGTGCAGGGCTTGTTGGCCGTTCGAGCCATCGGCCGGGCAGGCATGCGGGCTCATATAAAGGCGCACCGTGCCCTGCCAGATCTCGATTCGGGTGGACGGGAAATGCGGATGGTCGCGGCACGCCTCATAGGCCGCCTCAATCGCCCGATCGAGATCGGAAACCACCAGATTGTCGCCGATGACGATACGGTCCTGCACGTCCAGGCAATAGTAGCGGAACTCCGGCACGCAGGCCCCCTCGGTTGGCGGCGGCAGCCTAGTGGCGGGATTTCGCGGGGGCGGTAGACACACTCTCGTGCGCCGGACACCCCTGATGCACTCATGGCGTGTGATGTTACCCGTACTGGTTGTGATTGTGCCATAACAGGCGACCTCGGAACGATTTGCCTGCTTTGTGGGGCGGCTTCCGGTCGGTCCGAGCGGGCTGATCGTTCCGCGTCACAGCACCGGCGCCACGGCCTGGATCAGGGCGCCGGCGGCCGCTCCGAAGGCGACCACCAGCCAGGGCGGCACGGCCCACAGAGTCAGCAGCAGGAATGCCGTGATGCCGAGACCGAAATCGGCCGGGGTGTGCACCGCGCTGGTCCAGACCGGGGTGAACAGCGCAGCCAGCAGCACGCCCACCACGGCTGCGTTCACTCCGCGCAGTGCGGCCTGCACGCCTGTGCGATGGCGCAGCGTATCCCAGAACGGCAGCAGCCCGCCGACCAGCAGGAACGACGGCAGATAGATCGCCAGCACCGCGATCAATCCGCCCAGCCAACCGTTTGGCGGCGCCTGCATCGCGGTGCCGAGGAACGCGGCGAAACTGAACAGTGGGCCCGGCACCGCCTGCGCCGCGCCGTAACCCGCCAGGAAGGCGTCGTTGCTGACCCAGCCCGGCGGCACCACGGCCGCCTGCAGCAGGGGCAGCACCACATGGCCGCCGCCGAACACCAGCGCCCCTGCCTGGTAGAACGCACCGACGATGCGCAGCGCCTGGCTGCCGACGGCCTGCGCCAGCGGCGACAGCAGCAGCAGAACCAGGAACAGGCCCAGCAGCAGCAGGGCCACACCACGCGGAATCCGCACGCCCAGCGCATCGGGCACCTCGCTCCGCTGCTCCGGCTGCGGCAGCAGTGTCAGGCCGGCCACGCCGCCCAACACGATGGCGCCGATCTGACCGAACGACGACGGGACGGCCAGCGCCACCAGCGCTGCAACCACCGCGAGGGTCGCTCGCGGCCGGTCCGGGGCCAGGCTGCGCGCCATTCCCCACACCGCCTGAGCCACCACCGCCACAGCGACCAGTTTCAGGCCTTTCAGCCAGCCGGCCTGGCTGACATCGCCCAGCGCGTCGATCCCGTAGCCGAATCCGACCATCAGCAGGGCGGAGGGCAGGGTGAAACCCAGCCAGGCCGCGACCATGCCGGCGGGGCCGGCGCGCAGCAGGCCGACCGCCATGCCGAACTGGGAGGAGGCGGGGCCGGGCATGAACTGGCAGAGGGCGAACAGGTCGGCGAAGACGGGCTCGTCCACCCAGCCCCGGCGGGTGACCAGCTCGCTACGGTAGTAGCCGACATGGGCGACGGGTCCGCCGAACGAGGTCAGGCCCAGGCGCAGGAACACCTGGAGCACTTCGAGAAACGAGCCGCTGTCGCGGCGTTCACCGGGCCGGGACATAGGCGCGCCTCTGCCGCTGCGAGATGTCGGAGTTGAGGTAGCAGGTGTCCTCGCCAGGTGCGTCGGGATGCAGCTTGAACACCAGAAACACGTCGAATGCAGCACCGGTCGCGATGGCGTAGTCGCTATTGTCGTAGCGGGCGAAGTTGATCTCCGCACCGACCTCGCGGTGGCCGTCGCGCTGCCACAAGCCGATCTGCCACTCCGGCGGCAGCGCGGGCAGCATGTTCGGCGGTGCCGGCGAGGTTGCGGCATTCGGCCAGCCGGAGATCCGCAAGGTGCGGAACAGCGTGTCGTCGCGGTCCTGCACGGTCAGCGGGGTGGTGCGGCTGGCCTCCTCCGGCCGCAGCGCCTTGGACAGCGGCGACAGGCTGGCGCGCGCGGCCGGGTCGGACCAGTCCGCGCCGGCATCGCCGGGCGGGACACGCCACAGGGTGACCGGCTGCGGTGCCGGATCGGCCTCGGTCGCCTCGCTGCGGGTCAGCACGACCAGCACCGGCTTGCCGTAGCTCAGCACGGACGCCACCAGCCAGCGCGTGCCGCTGTCCTTCGCATGTGAGCCGGCGTGCCGGAGCAGGAACAGCGGACTGCCGAACAGCGGGTTGTTCATCGGCGCGCCCGCCGGTGTCCTGGCGTCGCGATCCAGCGCACTCTCCCGCGGGATGCGCGTGGCGCGCTCCAGTGCGCCGACGTTGGCTGAGCACACATCGGTATTGCGGCGCATGGCGATCTGGTAGCGCCGCGCCGGCGCCAGACCGAAACTGCCGGTACAGTTGCGCGCCTGGCAGGTCGTCGCGTCGGAGCAGGGCGGGCGCTCCTTGCCGGCGACAGCGCCGCCTTTCTCGCCTGCGACTGCGACGGCCCCGCCGGCAAGCAGAGTCAGCAGCAGCGCCAGCGCGCAGGTTACCATGATCGGCGGGCCGGCAGCGCATCCGTGCCATGCCGCACGTCACCGGGCGGTGTGCCACCGGGCCGGATGCTACTAAGCCGCGTTCTGCCAGGCCCCATGCTACCAAACATCGTGCTTCACGAAGCGCCCGCCCAGCATGATCGCCGGCATGTGGCGCCCATCCTTCAGCACCGCGATGTCGCGATACGGATCGCCGTCCACCACCAGCATGTCGGCATGCGCGCCGGGCACGATCTCGCCGATCTTGCCGGTCTGGCGCACGATCTCTGCGTTGACCAGCGTCGCGGAGCGGATGATCTCCGGCGCGCTCATCACCTCGCGGCGGAGCGAGAACTCGTTCATGTGGTCGTTCTGCAACTGGCCCAGCAGGTCGCTGCCGAAGCCGATCTGCACGCCGGCGGTGCGGGCAATCTCCAGTGAGCGCAGCCCGGCATGCAGCACCAGCTGGTTCTTCGCCAGGCTGTATTCCGTCAGGCCGTAATCCGGGCCGCGCTTCTGCAGCGAGTCGTACGCCACCAGCGTCGGCACCATGTAGGCGCCGCGCTCCGCCATCAGCCGTGCGGTCGGGCTGTCGATCAGGTTGCCGTGCTCGATGGTGCGCACGCCGGCGCGCACCGCGCGTTCGATCGCCTTGGGGGTATAGGCATGCGCCGCGACATAGGTGCCCCAGCGGGTGGCCTCATCAACGGCCGCCTCGATCTCGTCGGTGCGGTATTGCAGGCTCTCCAGCGGGTCGGCCTGCGAGGCGACGCCGCCCGACGCCATGATCTTGATGTGGTCGGCCCCCTTGCGCAGCTCGTCGCGCACCGCCTTGATCACGTCCGGCACGCCGTCAGCCACGCGGGACGCCCAGCTCAGCCCTGAACAGCAGGCGCAGAACACCTGGGTCTGCGTGCGGCTGCGAAAATCGCCGTGCCCGCCGGTCTGGCTGATCGGCTGGCCGGCGATGAACAATCGCGGGCCGACGAAGAGCCCCTGCTCGATCGCCGATTTCAGGCCCCAATCGGCGCCGCCGGTGTCGCGCAGCGTGGTGAAGCCGCGCAGCAGCATCTCCCGCATCGCCACTGAGGCGCGCGCCGACAGCAACGTCAGCGGCACGTCGTCGAGCTGACGCAGGTTCACCTCCAGCAGCACCAGGTGGATGTGCGCGTCGATCAGCCCCGGCATCAGCGTCCGCCCGCCAAGGTCGATGCGCGTCGCGGTGCTGCTGGTGATCGGACGATCGGCGACCTCCTTGATCAGCCCATCCTCGACCAGGACCTGCATCCCCTCGAGCAGTTCGTCGCGCCTTGGGTCTAGCAGGCGGCCATTGTGGAACAGGGTCGCGGTCATCCGAGCCTCGCTGGTATGGGGCAACTGTTGAAGCCGCACCCTAAGCGGGGACGGGCCGGATTGCCTACCATGCCGACGCATGCATGCGCTGTGGTGGGAGGACGGGAAGCGTCGGGGGCGTTGCCTTTTCAGGCGGCCACATGGATAACCCTATCGACCGGGCAGCGCCCCCGGTGCTTGCCGCATTCCACCACAGGCGCCGATGCGTGGCACAGGCCGCGGACTCTGCTTAAGTCTCCCACCATGACAAGTCGCACGCATCCCCCGATCCCGCCGCACCCCGGCCTGCAACTCGATTCACAGCAGCGAGTATGGGACGGCCGGTTCCCGCTCGACCTGGTGCATTTCCGCCACCGGCGCTTCGACGGCGGCCTGTCGGGCCCGCGCATCTGGGAAGTCTGGCGTCGCGGACGCGCCGCCGCTGTGCTGCCCTATGATCCGGTGGCCGATGTCGTCGTGCTGATCGAGCAATTCCGCCTGCCGGCCCTGGTCGCCGGCCTGGACCCGGTTCTGGTGGAGCTGCCTGCCGGCTTGTGTGACGATGGGGAAACCCCCGAACAGACCGCGCGGCGGGAAATGCAGGAGGAGATGGCGCTCGCCGTCGCCGACCTGATCCGCATCGGCGGATTTCTGCTCACCCCCGGCGGCGCGGATGAAGTGTGCGAGCTCTATGTCGGCCGCGTGGTCGCGCCACCCGCCGATGCGCAAGGCATCGCCGGCCATGCCGGGATCGCCGAGGAGGATGAGGACATCCGCACCCGGGTCTGGCCAGCCAGTCAGGCAATCGATGCCGCCGTGGCAGGGCAGTTCACCAATTCCGTCACCGCCATCGCTCTGCTTTGGCTCGCCGCACGCCGCGACCACCTCCGCGCTGCCTGGAGACGCACATGACCGAGAGACTGTTCCTGGATGACCCACGCCTGACTGCTGCCGCCGCCACGGTACAGGCCAGTTCGCCGGAGGGTATCGTGCTGGACCGCACCGTGTTCTACGCCCGCTCCGGTGGGCAACCTGGCGATACCGGCGTGCTGCGCTGGGAGGGCGGTGAGACGCCGATCGCCGACGCGGTGAAAGGCGAGGGGGACGTCATCCTGCATGTCCCTGCTCCCGGTGCTGCCCTGCCGCCGGTGGGCGCAACCGTGCAGGCCGAGATCAATTGGGATCGCCGGCATCGGCTGATGCGCATGCACACCGCCTTGCATCTGCTGTGCAGCCTGATCAAGGGCGCAGCGGTCACCGGCGGTGCGGTGGGCGCGGATCGGTCCCGACTGGATTTCGACCTGCCCAATCCGCCGCCCAAGGAGCAGATCGAGGCCGAGTTGAACGCGCTGATCGAGGCGGACCATCCGGTGCGGATCGAATGGGTCGATGAGGCAGTGTTGGACGAGAACCCGGCGCTGGTCCGTACCATGTCGGTGCAGCCGCCGCGCGGCATGGGCCGGCTGCGGCTGATGCGTATCGGCGAAGGGGAGACCCAGGTGGATCTGCAACCCTGTGGCGGCACGCATGTCGCCCGCACCGGCGAGATTGGCCGCATCGCCGTGCTGAAGATCGAGAACAAGGGCAAACAGAACCGTCGGATCAGCATCGCTCCGGCAGCATAACCTGTCCGGCCTTCCGCTGCCTGCAGCAGGGCAAATAGTTCGCCCGGCCCCGTCTGGCTGCAGCGACGACCTTCGTTTGCCGCGCCAGACGGAATTGCGGCGCAGGCAGGCCTGGAGCCGCGCCAACCAAGCAGGATTCCTAAGCAGAGATTCGTTGGTTGCCCAACGGAAGTGGCGCTCGCTCTTGATTGAGCGCACTCACGGCTTGGTGGATCGCCCCATCGAGTTGCTCGGGATCGGCGAAGGTCTGATGGGCGAGATGATGCGCCTTGAGGTCCCGCCAGACGCCTTCGATGTCATTGAGCTCTGGCGCATACTTAGGGAGCCACTCGACGGTGAGCCAATGGGCACGGGCGGCGAGCGCTGCCCGGGAGAGTTTGCTGGTGTGGATTGGACCATTGTCCTCGACCAGAACCACCGGTTTGACAGGCTGTCCGGGCTTGGGCCCGTAGAGCCGGTCCAGTTGTTCGAGATGGGCGATGAAGTCGCTGCTGCGCTTGGTCGGACTGGTGTGCACGATGAGCTGGCGCGTGACGTGATCGAACGAACCCACCATCGCCACCTTCCTGGCTTGTCCTGGCGCAGGAACACGTAAATCAGCGCCTGCCTTCGCCCAGACCCGGGCGAGATAGGGATGCGTCAGCGCCTCGCTCTCGTCGCCGTAAAGCAAAACGATGTCGCCAGCGGTGGCCTGCTGTTTGCGCAGTTGCAGGCGCAGACCAACCCGCTCGACATCGGCGGCAACCTGGCGCCCCTTCAGCGTGTGCCGCGGACGCCGCCAGCGGAACTTTTTTTGCGCAGAGCCTTGGACAATTGCGAGCGGCTGATACGCACGCCCTCGCGGTTTTCGATTTCGGCGCGCAACCGGGGAATGGTCCAGTTGTGCCGATCCGCCACAGGTTCCTCGAGGAGCGGCACCGCAACACGCAGGGCTGCCTCGCTCTTCATCGGTGCCGGCCCGGGTGCGACGGTGGCCTTCAAGGCCGCGATACCGCCACGCATGAAGTCGCTCCGCCACAGGCGGACCGTGTCCTCGCGCACGCCAAATGCCTCGGCAATCCGCGCGCTGGTCCAGCCAGCCAATGTCAGACGAACGGCTCGGGCGCGGTCTGCCTCGCCACGATCACGCGAACCGGCGAGCGCCACCAGAGCCGCTTGTTGCTCTTCGCTCGCTGAAAGGGGCGATCTGCCCGTCATGTCCTGCACCCTGCGAATCGGTGCCGGCAGCGAATCGTACCTACCATCCGTTGGTCAAGCTGGCGGATTCTGCTTAGCAGCGCCTGCCTATCGGACCGGGACCGACTTGTGCCTCCGGTACGGCGGTCACAGCCGGGCGCGGATCAAGGCCAACCCCCGGGCATGGCCACGATCGCCATGACGCCCACGGCGATCGTGGCAGCCGTCGCGGCGCGTCAGGCGGCCGCTTTCACCTCGATCTTCTTCGGCTCCAGCTTCGCCTCGGGCGTCTTGGGCAGGCTGATCGTCAGCACGCCCTTCGCGAAGGCGGCGCTGATCGCATCGCGATCGACGCCATCTGGCAATGTGAAGCTACGCTGGAACGAGCCATAGGTGCGCTCGGACAGAAAGAAATTCTTGTCCTTCTTTTCGGTCTCCTGCTTCTTCTCGCCCTTCAGGGTCAGCGTATCGCCGGTCACTGCGACCTCGACGTCGCCCTCGACCATGCCTGGTAGTTCGGCTGTCACTGTGTAGGCCGTGGCGTCTTCCGAGATGTCCACGGCCGGTGCGGGCATGGTGAGCGACGACCCCAACCGGGCGCCGGGCAGCATGTCGAACGCGCGGCTGAGTGACGGCATTGCGAACCCGCCGGCAAATCGATCGAACAGGCGGTCCATTTCGCCGCGCAGCGACCACAATGCGTCAGGAGCGGCGAGCGGGGTGGCATTCTTCTTTACTTCAACAGGTGCCGTTGCCATCGTTTTCTCCTGTTTCCAGATTTTTTTGCCGGAAACCCAGCGTCGGCGAAATTGCAATTGGCGCTCACAGGCCGCATTGATCCACGTCAAGCCCGATGCGGTGGGGGGACCCAGGAGGCCAGATGCGGTTGCAGCTCGTGGTCCGGCACCCCGACCAGATCCTTGGCGAGCCGGCCGATCAGGCGGGCCCGTGTCGGCGTATCCAGCTTCGCCTCCAGCTCCGCCAGGATCGGCGCCGGGGCGACCAGCACCAGCTCATCGAACTGTCCGGCCGCGGCGGCGGCGCAGATGCGGCCGCCGACTTCATGGGCGAATTTCTGCTTCTCCATCTCATGCGGATCGTGCCGCGCGGTGATGGCATGACGGGTCGGTGAGGCGCTTTCGAAGCTGCGGCCCGGCCGGTCCGACACCAAAGCAGAGGTCGGCTGGTGAACGGTCGCGGATTCCAGCGTCTCGCCCGTGTGCAGAGCGTGGTTTTCAGCCGGAGTGACGAAGCGGGCACGTCCGCCGTCGGCGATGACAATGCTCAGAATGGGGTGTTTGGCCATGTCTGTCTCCCTTGCGCCAGATATGGTTTCAGGCTGCGGCACAGCCGGCCATGATCTCGATCAAGCGCCCGGTGGGTTTCTCTTGCGTCGCTCGCAGCGCGGCAATGCAGTTGGCGGCCCTGGTGTTGAAAGCGAACGTCGGGCGCGAGGGATGGCCGGCGTGCGTCAGCGCATGTCGGGGCCGGATGCTGGGGCCGGCGATCGACCGCGCGGCGTCATTCCGCCGTTGCGCCGCGGAACCGGTCGATGCTGGAACGGTTCGGCGATCGTCGCGCTCAGCCGTTCGGCAGGATTGCCAACACTTCGTGTCGGAGCCGGGCAATCCAGTTGCCGCGATGCGCGCTATCGTTATGCCGCAGATAGGCGCGGGCCGCAGGCGGCAGGATCTGCGGCGGGGCCTGTCGTGCCAGGCGGACCGCGGCAGTCAGCGCGGGCTTCCAATGCGGTATGATCGCGGGAATTGTTATCGTACACATAAATGGTCGCGTTTGGCAGACTGGCGCGGAAGTCGCTGACCACTTTTCCGATGGTGGCTTCTTCGTTGAAGCATGGGATCAGCACCGCGACCGGCGGATCGTTCGGCGGAAAGATCAGCGGGCGCGGAAAGGGTGCGGGTTCGAACTGCCAGTCCCGTCGAACATCCTGGAACACGTCCGCGTCGGCCTGTTGTTCAAGAATAATGGTCACGATCTGCGCCCTCAATAAGCGTTGGGCATGCCGAGTACCGGACGCTGTGGATCGCGCCAGTACCTTGAGATCGAGCCAGACCGACCAGGTCTCGATGTACTCCATATCGCTCTCCAGTCGGCGCATCAGCTTGTCCGGCGTGTCGGTCTCACCACGCCAGCCGCGGACCTGGGCCAGCCCGGTCATGCCGGGGCGGACCTGGTGGCGCAGCCGGTAGCGGTCGCTGATCAGCTCGAACGGGATGCCGCCGGCGCAGGTGCCTGGTGCGTGCGGGCGCGGCCCGACCAGCGACATGTCGCCAAGCAGGACCTGCACCAGCTGTGGCACCTCGTCGAGCGAGCGGTGACGCAGGAATGCCCCGACGCGGGTCACCCGCGGATCGCGCCGCGTGGTTTGCCGCAGGCGTCCCCGTTCCGGCTTGTGGCGATACATGGTGCGCAGCTTCCACAGCTCGAAGCTGCGGTTGTTCAGCCCAATGCGACGCTGGCGGAACAGCACCGGCCCAGGGCTTTCCAGCTTGATCGCGATGGCGGCGAGCAACATCGGAATGGCCCAGAACATCAGCGCACCCAAGGCGATGATGATGTCGAGACCCCGTTTGAGCCGGGGGCCTGGACCTGTGATCGGCGACCATCCCGGTTGCGCGACGCGATGGCGCAGCCGTTCCGTGTGCGACAGCTCCTGCACCGCAGCGCTGCTGTCGCTGAACTGAATCAGTCCGAGGGTTGTCCCGAGCGCATCCGACATGGTCAGGCCAGCTTATCCATGCGGGTCCTCCCAGTTGGGACCCGGTGGTTAACTTCTGACTCCGAACCATGACGGTCCGGTTAACAGCGACCTTCGCTTGGCAAAAAATGCCAGGAGAACCCGGCTATTCCTGCCTGGCCCTAAAACAAAATGGCAACATCGAATGGTGAGCGCCGATACCCTGGCGGCTCCGCGATCAGCGAAACACCAGGCGGCGGGACAGCGTGAAATTCAGAAACATGCCGGCCACGGCGCCGCCTGCGGTGGCGAAGATTGGCTGCCGCGCGCACAGCGCCACGAAGGTGACCAGCAGCGCATAAGTGCCGCGATTCAGCACGAAGCCGAACGCATTGACCGCGAGGAAGCGCATCCATTGATGGTGTGCTGCGCCAGTGCCGTGGCCCCGGAACGTCCATAACCTGTTGCAGCCCCACGTGCAGGTGGCCGCAGCGAGATACGACACCAGACCGGCCCAATAGAGGCCCAGCGGGTACCGAAGTGAGTATACGACGCTTGTGTCGACCATCCAGCCGAGGGTTCCGACCGTGCCGAACATCAGGAATTGCACCAGCAGCTGCAACCGAGCCTCGGTGGCAAAATTCCTGGCCGGTGGCGGGAGCTGGGCAGCCAGGCGAAGCAGCAATGGGTGCATGCGTGGCGCTTAGCCAAACCGGGCAGTAGCCGCAATCGCCGATCGCCGAGGTCGCAGGCAATTGCCCGGCCTGGCGCTGAGGGGTGGCGCCGCTGGCGTTGACCATCGCCACATGCGCTGGCAGGCGTGCCACATGCAATGATCCGCTGCTGGCCGGGACTGCGCCCATGTGGCTGGCCGGCGGTCCCGGCGTGCCGGCCTAGGGCTGCTTGTGGCTTGGCATCGCTCCCATGCTGCCGTGATCCATCGCGGGCA
The DNA here is from genome assembly GCA_963789495.1 of uncultured Alphaproteobacteria bacterium. Lineage (GTDB taxonomy): Bacteria > Pseudomonadota > Alphaproteobacteria > Acetobacterales > Acetobacteraceae > CAWBLP01. The sequence goes on along the minus strand of CAWBLP010000033.1, from coordinate 127,282 downwards.
TGGCGGCGCCGGCCTTCTCCACTTCCACCGTCGCGGCAACGGAACCCGCCTTCGCGAACTTCAGCGTAACGGTGAAATGGTCGCCCTGCTTCAGCGCCTGCTTCAGCCCGACCAGCATGATGTGATAGCCGCCCGGCGCCAGCGTCACCGGAGCGCCCTGCGTGACCGGCAGGCTCTTCACCGCCCGCATTTTCATCACGCCATGGTCATTGAAGCTTTCATGCAGTTCGGCCTTCTCGGCCACCGGTGTCGTCGCGCCGGTCAGCGTGTCGGGGGAGCCGCTATCCGTGATGGTCAGGTAGACCACGCCTTGATGTCCTGCCATCGCGGCGCGCGACCAGGCGTGGTTGACCTGCGGGCCCGGTGTCTGGGCGAAGCCGGCAAGTGGCACTGCGATCAATGTGGCAGCTAGCAGGGTACGCATGAGCTTGTTTCCTTCGAGAGCAGCGGTTCAGGAAAGGGGCCCGCACCGGTCGCCTGGCCGGCCGCACCGGTGCCGGGCCAGGGACCGTGCGCCGCCCGCGCATGGCCGACCGTCCAGATGATACGGCGCGCAGCCTGAGCGGTGCGTGTGGGGGCTTTCCCTGACCCTGATTGGCAACGAACCTGATTGGCAACACCGGCGCCAGGCGCCGAAATCGAACGTCCAGCCTCAGAGCAGCGGAGGGGGACCGCGTGGCTGAGCGGCCCGACCGGGTACACCTGTGGTGCGCCGGACCGCGGCACACCGGCATGCCGGAAGGCGACCGATTGCGGCAATGGCAGGAACGCGCCTGTCGCGGGAAGCACGAGGCCCGGCGTCGCCAGCGACACACAAAGCGGACAGAACAGGCAGTCCGGCGTGCGGTGGGGGGCGGGCGACTGCGGGCCGCCCTGCGACGCCGGCGCATGGCAGATGAGGCCGAGTTCGTCCAGCGCGAGCCCGACCTCCGGCCGCGGCACCACGGCGCCGAATGCGAGCTGGGCGACGAGCGCCAGCAGGGCAAGCAGCAGACCGGGTGCGGGGATGCGGAGCGGAGTCATCGCGAAGTGCCAACATACACCTGCAGATGGCGGGTGCGAAGTCGCGGTCCGCGCCGGACGTCCGCCGATGGTTGGATTGCTGCCACAACCAGTTGCCCACGCACCGGGATGCCACTCGGCGGCAGGGTCGGGGTGTGCCGCATTCAGAAGCTGCCGATCGCTGCCCGCCGCGCCAGGTTCCCTCCTCGCGTTGACAGGATGCGGTCCGCTGCGCATCGTCCGGCCGCGCTGAAATGGGGGCCGCCGCTCGATGACCGAACACCAACTGCAACAACCGATCGATGCGTTGTGGGAGCGGCGCGATGGCCTGTCGGCCAGCACCGGTGGTGAGGCGCGCGAGGTGGTGGAGTCCGCACTGGAGGCGCTCGATTCCGGTGCGCTGCGGGTGGCGGAGCCGACGGGGCAGGGCTGGCAGGTGAACCAGTGGCTCAAGAAGGCGGTGCTGCTGTCGTTCCGTCTAACCGATTCCGGTCCGATGCAGGGGCCGGGTGGCGCCTCGGTCTGGGACAAGGTGCCGATTAAATTTGCCGGCTGGGGGGAGAACCGGTTCCGTGAGGCCGGCTTCCGGGCCGTCCCCGGCGCGGTGGTCCGCCGCTCCGCCTATATAGCACCGGGTGCGGTGCTGATGCCCAGCTTCGTCAATGTCGGTGCCTGGGTGGGACGCAACACCATGGTGGATACCTGGGCCACAGTGGGAAGCTGCGCGCAGATCGGCGCCAACTGCCACTTGTCGGGCGGTGTCGGCATCGGCGGCGTGCTGGAGCCGCTGCAGGCCAATCCGGTGATCATCGAGGACGACTGCTTCATTGGCGCACGCTCCGAAGTGGCGGAAGGCGTGGTGGTCGAGCGGGGCGCCGTGCTGTCGATGGGCGTGTTCATCGGTGCCTCCACCAAGGTGGTCGACCGCGCCACCGGTGAGATCCATATCGGCCGGGTGCCGGCCTATTCCGTGGTCGTGCCCGGCTCGCTGCCCGGCAGGCCGTTGCCGGACGGGTCGCCCGGCCCATCGCTGTACTGTGCAGTGATCGTCAAGACAGTGGATGCGCAGACGCGGGCCAAGACCTCGATCAACGAATTGCTGCGCGATTGACCGGGATGAACGGCGTCGCGAGCCTGCCAGTCCACACCCCCTCCCCGCTTGCGGGGGAGGGTTGGGGTGAGGAGTCCTTCGAACCCCGACTAATCTGGGGGCGGGGCGATTCCCCCACCCCAAACCTCCCCGGCAAGAGGGGAGGGAGCGTTCGGGACCTGCCTGTGTCCTGCGCTGCGCTGTGCCGATGACCGACCCCCTGCCGCTCGCCCAGGCGCTGATCCGTTGCGCCTCCGTCACGCCCGAGGACGCCGGCGCACAGGACGTGCTGGCCGACGCCCTGCAGCGCCTTGGCTTCACCGTCACCCGGCTATGCTACGGCGCGATCGAAAATCTTTGGGCGCGCATCGGCACATCCGGCCCGCATCTCTGCTTTGCCGGCCATACGGATGTGGTGCCCCCGGGCGCGGCGGCCTGGACCGGCGATCCGTTCGCGGCCGAGGTCCGTGACGGCGTGCTGTACGGCCGCGGCGCCTGCGACATGAAAGGCGCGATCGCCGCCTTCGTCGCGGCCTGCGCGGACCATCTTCAATCCGGCGAGCTGCGCGGCTCCATCAGCCTGCTGATCACCGGCGACGAGGAAGGCATCGCCACCGATGGCACCGTGAAGGTGCTGCAATGGATGCAGGAACAAGGAGAAATCCCCGATTTCTGCCTTGTCGGCGAGCCGACCTGCCCCGTCCAGCTCGGCGACATGGTAAAGATCGGCCGCCGTGGCAGCCTGAACGCGACCATCACCGTGCATGGCACGCAGGGTCACGTCGCCTATCCGCATCGGGCCGACAATCCGGTGCACCGGATGGTGCGCGCGCTGGCGGCGCTGACCGCGGCCCCGGTCGACGCGGGCAGCGACTGGTTCCAGCCCTCGACGCTGCAGGTGACCTCGATCGATGTCGGCAACACGGTCACCAACGTAATCCCATCCTCGGCACGGGCGATGCTGAACATCCGCTTCAACGATCGGCATAGTGGCGCCTCGCTGACCGCCTGGCTGCGCGCCACGCTCGCCCAGTACGCCGAACGGTTCGATCTGGACGTGGCGATCAGTGGCGAGTCGTTCCTGACCGAGCCCGGCGAGATGGTGACGAAACTGCGCGACGCGATCGTGCGCGAGGCGGGCGTGGAACCAAAGCTCGATACCGGCGGCGGCACGTCGGATGCGCGCTTCATCGCCCGCTATTGCCCGGTGGCAGAATTCGGCCTGGTTGGCGCCACCATGCACCAGGCCGATGAGCGCGTGCCGGTGACCGAACTGCGCGACCTGGCCCGCATCTATCGCGGTATCATCGCGGCGTTTCTGGCGTGAACCCGATGGCGCCGAGGCGTCCGCCCCGGCCCTCGCCGTCCGGCCGGGCAGGATCGGGCAACATCCTGCTGGGGATGGCGCGCGTCGCGCGGGGCCGCCCGGACGGGGTGGCGCAGTTTGGTGGCACCCTGCAGGCCTTCCTCGCCAGTCTGGCTCCCCTGTTGGCCTTTCCGCTGGTCGGCGTGCTGCTGATGCTGACGCGGGGACAGGGGCTGGAGGCGCTGACCGACCTGCTGGCCACGGTATGCGCCCTGCTGGCACCCTCCGTGCTGTCCTATGAGGTGGCGCGGCTATGGGCGCGCGACGCGCTGTGGCTGCGCTTTGCAACCGCCTTCAACTGGTGCCAATGGCTGCTACCACTGTTGGGAGCGCTGCTGATGCTGCTGCTGGGTGCGGCGAGCGCCGTCGGGCTGCCGTCCCGTATGATCGGTCCGCTGCTGGTGATCGGCCTGGGCGGGTACGGACTATGGCTGCACTGGTTCCTGGCGCGGCACGGCCTGCAGCTGTCGGGCCTGCGTGCGGCCTTGCTGGTGTTCGCGGTCAACCTCGGGACGGTGCTGATCGTGGTGGGACCGCGTCTGCTCGCCGCAGAGCCGGGATGAGCGTCGTCGGGGTGGTCACGTCCGGGTTGTATGCTGCCTTGCTGTTCGCCCGCGGCCGAACCGAGGGGCTGCGCTATGTGCCACCCGACCAGGCTGGCGCCACCCGCAGCTTCTGGGCGCTGCCGCTGGCGCTGCCCGCTGTGATCTGTCTGCGCCTGATCGACTGGCTGCCGTCCGGCGCGCCAGGCAATGCAGGCCATGTCCTGTCGCTGGACCTGGTGAGCTTCTCGGTGGGCTGGCTCGCCTTCGCGGTGGTGACCTTCCATGTGCTCACGCGGTTCGGCGACGCCACCCACTGGCCTCGTTTCATCGCTGCCTGGAACTGGTGCAACGTGCTGGAGAACATGCTGCTGGTGCTTGGCAGCATTCCCGGGCTGCTTGGCGCCCCGCCGGTACTCGATCAGGCGGCGCAGTTGTTCGCCATTGGTTGGGCGCTGTGGATCGAATGGTTCGCGATCCGGCTGGCGCTGCAGACCAACGGGTTCGTCGCCGCCTGGCTGGTGATCCTGGACCAGTCGATCGGGTTTCTGCTCGCCGCGGTAACGTATCAACTGATGCACTGAACCCTGGGGCGGAAACGCCGCGGTGGCGAACCCAGTGGAGGCCCTGCCCGCGACGCGGGACCGGCCTGCCCGGTATCACCCCGGGACAGGGGTTTGTCAGCGCGAGGAATGCGCTATATCTGGCGGATGTCAGATGACGTGCGGCAGACCGCGGGGGCCTTGCTGTTCGAAGCGGTGATCGTACCACATCGCAGCCTGTCGCCGCGCGGTCTGCGCATTCTGCTGGCCTCGATCGTCGGCGGCTGTGCACTGGTGGCGCTGCGGTTCTGGCTGATCGGCGCCTGGCCGGTGGCGGGTTTCAGCATACTGGAAGTGGGCCTGGTCGCAGTCCTGCTGCGCATGAACGTGACGCAGGCCCGCGGCAGTGAGCTGGTGCTGCTGGCGGAGCACAGCCTGCGGATTGTGCGGACCGACCCAAAGGGGCGGCGCGAGGAGCGGAAACTGCCCTCGGCCTGGCTGAACGTGGTAATGGAGGAGGCGCCCGGCCGCATCCCCAAACTGCTGTTGAGCACGCGCGAGGGGCGGGAGGAGATCGGCCAGGTATTGGGCGAGGTCGCGAAGCGGGAGTTGGCCGAGTCGCTGCGTTCCGCCTTGCACAAGGCGCGCAATCCGAGATTCGACAATCCGCAGCTTCGGTAGCGGGAGGCACGCCGGTCGAAGGAATCCGGCGTCTCCGGCGATGGGATCGAACGAGACTATGGAGCACGCCCGTCAGCTTGGCTTGGGGCGCTCACCGGTGTGTGGAGGCCGGACTTACGCCTCGGTGGGGCCCATGGACTTGATCAGGTCGAAAACGCGCTTGCGCAGTCCCGGATCGGTGATGCGGTAATAGGCTCGCACCAACTCCAGCGTCTCCCGCCGGTTCAGCGTATCGTCGGGCACGCCTTCGGACTGGTCGGAAAATCCCGCGGAGCGGCGCGCCGGATGGCTGCCGAATGCACCAGTGACACTCTCCGGCATGTCGTCGAAGAAGAAGCTGATCGGCACGTCCAGCACCCGCGACAGGTCGAACAGGCGCGACGCGCCGACCCGGTTCACCCCGCGTTCGTATTTCTGAACCTGCTGAAAGGTGAGACCCAGTGCCTCACCCAGCCGCTCCTGCGACATGCCCAAAAGGGTCCGCCGGAGACGAATGCGTGACCCGACATGCACATCGATCGGGCTTGGTCGGCCCTCGCGGTCGGTTGCGCTGCCCTGTTCGGCGCGAGACATACGCGCATTCCCCTGTGTTCCATCCAGCATTGCGGCCTCCTCGCGCAGCTCGGTGCCTTCTGCCTAATAGGCATGATTCCCAGAGCTGCGTTAGGAGAGTTTTAACCTCACAACCAGGAATAGTCAACGTCCGAATTAATTTGAGTACAATAGTATATAAAATAGGACGCAGTATCATTTTAGATGGAAAGATCCCACGCGTCGCAATCGCCGACGTATCATTGGCCAGCCTAGCATCCCTGCCCCGCATGCCAACGTCGCGAGCGCACATGGAACCAGCAGGCCGAATCGCGCGAATGGCGGCGGCGGCAAGGCGGCGGGAAGTGCCACCACCAGCACTCCGCTGCGGTTCAGGCCGAGCCGAGCGATTTCGTGTCCACGCGCATCGAAGGCGGCGGAAATACCGGTATTCGCGGCACGCATCAGCGGCAGTCCTTGCTCCACCGCACGCATTCGGGCGGCCGCCAAATGCTGGCGCGGCCCACTCGAATTGCCGAACCAAGCGTCATTGGTCACGTTGACCAGCCACGCCGGTCGATCCCGCGGATCGACAATTTGTGCTGGAAAAATAGCCTCATAGCAGATCAATGCGCCGACCGGCGGCAGCCCGGGCACATGCAGTGTGCGCGGCCCCGGCCCGCGTGCGAAGCCGCCACCCGGCACCACCTGCACGCCGATCGGCAGCCAGTCCGGCTGATACTCGCCGAACGGCACCAGGTGCCACTTGTCGTATCGACCGACGATGGTGCCGCTGGCCGCAAGTGCAAACAGGGTGTTGCGCGGGCGATTGTCGCCGCCGAACCGCACCCCGCCAACCAGCGCCGGACGGCCATCGGCGGCGCCACTGATGGCGTCTCGCGCGGCGGCGTCCTGTTGTAACAGGAAGGGACTGGCGGTCTCCGGCCAGACCACCACGGAGGGTGCAGCGCTGCCAGCCTGGGCCACGCCGTCGCGGGTCAGCCGCAAATAGCGGCTGAAAATATCCATCACAAGTGCGCGATCCCATTTCTGGCCCTGCGCCACATTGCCTTGAACCAGGATGACCTTGAGGTCGGGAGCAATCGGCAGGACCGTCTGGGTTCGCAGCACCCCAAAGCATGCCCAGGCTGCCAGCCCGACGCCCCCCGCAACGCGCCAACGCCTGCCGAGTATCGGCAAGGCGGCGAGCAGCAGGGTTGCCAGGGTCAGTCCGTGAACGCCGACCCAGGCGGCTGGCTGGATGAACACGTCCCCTACGGCGCCGGGGAATTCCCAGACGCTGCCGAGTGGATTCCAGGGAAAGCCGGTAGCGACGAACTGGCGGGCAAGATCCGCCAGCACCCAGGCGCCGGCCAATGCCAGCACACGCGGCCAGCCCGGCCGTGCGAAACGGGCCAGCCAGGTGGCGGCCGCGATGAACACCGCCAGTACGGCCGCCAGGGCAGGCACGGCAAACGGCACCAGCCACCAGAACTGAGCGGCTTCCACCAGGATCGCCTCGGTGATCCAGTAAAGTCCGATCAGATGCAGGCCGAAGCCAAACCACCAGCCCCGCCGGGCAGCGACCAACGGTCGGGGGGCGGCATCGACCAGGGTGAGCAGCGCGGGGACGGCCAGCAACAGGGCCGGCAGGACGAACAGCGGTGGCAGGGCCAGCGCGGCCAGGGCTCCGGACGCCATGGCCGCCAGATCCGCTCGCCAGCCCCGTTGCCGCGTCAGCCACGCGAGCGGCCGCTGGCGACCGACGAAAGCGGCACGCCGCAGCAGCGCCGAACCGCCGGCTGAATGGGGCAAGTCCGGCCGAGGCGCCGCGGCGCCGTCAGAGTTCACAGCGCAACCGGGTGGGGAGGTTGGGGCCGTGGCCCGTCGGCTCCGGCCATGGCAAAGGTCTGCAGGCGCCGTCGGTCATGCTCAATCGAGCGCGTCTCGCAGCTGTCGCTCGTAGTGACGGTAATACTTATCGGTCACCAGGTCGGTCTTAACCACCACCGCCACATCGGTCGTATTGAATTGCCGGTCGATCACCGCGCCGTCACCGACGAAGCCGCCCAGTCGCAGATAGCCTTTGATCAGCGGTGGCAGCTGCATCGGGATACGGCGAGCGTCCAGGCTGTCCGGCCGCATCCGCCGCATCTCCACGTAGCGGTGGGGCAGGGCCCGTGGCCGCACCGCAGGTGGCGCCAGATGGTTGTGGTACAGATAGGTCAGCTCGGGGGCGAGTGCGTCGGGGTCGATGCCGGGCAGGCTGGCGCAGCCGAACATGAGGTCGACCTGGTAATGGAAGACATAGGCCGCAATGCCGCGCCAGAGCAGCTGCATGGCGGCGCGGTTGCGGTAGGTTGCGTCCACGCAGGAACGTCCCAATTCCAGCACGCGGCCGGGGAATTCGACGATCGGGCTGATGTCGTACTCGTCGGCCGAATAGAATCGCCCCAGTTTGGTCGCCGCCTCACGCTGGATCAGGCGATAGGTGCCGACCACGCCCTCGGCGCCGGAGCCAATAGCGTGGTCAACCACCAGAAGATGGTCGGCGACGGCATCGAACGCATCGCGATCGCGCTCGCTGCGCGCCGCGTCTTCATCGGGGCTGGCGCCCATCTCGGCGTAGAAGACGCGGTAGCGCAGTGCCTGGACGGCGTCGATCTCGGCCGCATTGGCAGCGATCCGCACGCCAAGGTTGCCGGCTCGCAGCTCGGGGAATGGCAACGCCGTCGCGGCCGAACGGCCCAACGGCTGTTCGGCGGTCACCGCGACACCCCACCTTCCGCGCCGTCATGGTCCTCGGGGCTGCCGTTGATCCTTGCGGTGGCACGGGGACGCGCGTCGCGGGGCAGGCCCGCATCGTCCCGCCGGCGACCGAACAGTTCCAGCCGGAGGGACACGAGGTCGAATCCCAGCCGTTTTGCCATGGTCTGCATCAGCCGCTCATACTCCGGATCCTGGAACTCGATGACCTTGCCGGTGTCTACATCGATCAGGTGATAATGATGGCCGTGCTCGGTCGGTTCATAGCGGGCACGCCCGCCCCCGAAATCCCGCCGCTCGAGGATGCCGTTCTCCTCCAGCAGGCGGACGGTACGATAGACGGTCGCAATCGAGATATGGGCATCCAGGGCGGCGGCGCGGCGATAAAGCTCCTCCACGTCCGGATGATCGCTGGCCTCGGACAGCACACGGGCAATGACCCGGCGTTGGCCGGTCATTTTGAGGCCTCGTTCGACGCACAGGCGCTCGATCCGCGATTCCATTCGACCCCTTGCTACCACACGCACACCGGCCCTGGCGACTGGTGCAGGGCATGCTGCTCGGCCTGGGCTGTGCTGACCGCCGGCGGAGTTGGTCGCCGCCTTCCTGATGTCAGCGCAGCGTCGGCGTAGCCGATCCGGGTCCGCCCTGTCCAATCCCCTCGGCGCATTCCCGGGGAGCCTCCTCTGGGAGCGGTCCCAGGGACCTCCCAGGACCGCTCCATGGGCAACTTCACGGGGCGCGTGGGGGGCGGGCGCAGCGAATGGCGTTCAGGCCGGGCCGTCGGTCGGTGGTGGTTGGTGTGTGCGGTGGGAGCGATCGGCCGAGCGGGTCAGCGTCGGCCGCGCGACTGGGTTCCCAACCCGATCTGCTTGGCAAGATCGGATCGGAGGGCTGCGTAATCCGGTGCGACCATAGGGTAGTCGGGCGGCAGGCCCCAGCGTTCGCGATATTGTTCCGGGCTGAGATTGTAGACCGCCTTCAAATGCCGCTTCAGCATCTTCAGCGGCTTGCCGTCCTCCAGGCAAACAATGTGATCCGAGAACACCGATTTGCGAATCGGCACCGCCGGCGTCGGCCGATCCGGTTCAGTCGGTGTCTTGCCGATCTCGGTCAGCGTCCGGTACACATCCTGAATCAGTGGCGGCAGGACGTCCATATCAATGGGGTTGTTGGATACATACGCCGAGACAATCTGTGCCGTCAGTTTAAGTCTTTTGTTGTCGACCGCCGAGTCTACCATAGCAGGAGCTTCTCTCAGTTCAACGGCAATGACGCTAGCCGAAAATATGCCATTTCGCAATGATATTGCCGTGAATAAGTTGAATGCCTGCCAGGACCGAGACAAACATGAAAAACGTGCAAGATGTGACCCGGGAGCTTGACATCACTAATGACGTTTGTCCGATGACCTTTGTACGCACGCGCCTGGCATTGGATCGGATGGCTCCGGGAGAAGTTCTGCTGGTCCGGCTGAAGGGCGAAGAGCCGTTGCATAATGTGCCACGCACGGCTGCCGAGCAGGGCCATACTGTATTGTCGCTGGATATCGGGCCGGAGGGCGTGGGCGTGTTGCGGTTGCGGCGCGGCGCGTGACCGGGCGGTGTGCGCGGCCGGTCACAGGTACGCACGCAATACCAGAGCGTCCGATCCGTCGCTGTAATAGCCGCGCCGGCGGCCGACCGGGCTGAAGCCGAACCGGCTGTAGAGGCGCAACGCCGAATTGTTGGTGACGCTGACTTCGAGCACCATGGTGAAGGCCTGACGGCGCCTGGCCTCGACCATCGCCGACGACATCAACGCTCCACCCAGACCCTGTCGCCACAAGCCGGGCAGAACGGCCAGGGTCAGCACCTCGGCCTCGTCGGCCGCGACGCGGGCCAGGATCAGGCCGCCTTCGATCGCGGCGAAGCCGAACACGCCGGGCAGGGCAAGCTGCAAACCGATTGCATCTGGCCCCCAGGCTTCCGCTGGCGGGAAGGCTTCGTGGTGAATCGCGGACAATGCAGCAGCCTGCGCCGGGCTGGCGGGGACGAGCGACCAGGTCATGCCGCCACGGGCGGCGGGCGCAGGCCACCAGCCGGCAATCGGGCTTCGGGCGGGTCCACATACAGCGGTTGGGCGGGACGCGGCGGCAATTCCCCAAGACTACGCCGGCGGCCGGCCAGCGCGACATGCGACGGGGTCGGCAACCGTGCTCGGGTCAGCATCACGTCGCTGTCGCGCGCGGCGAGCCAGGCCGCAGCGGTCGGCGCGGCGTCGCCGGCCAACGCGATCGGGCCATCGGGGCGCGGCAGGGCTTCGAACGCAAACGTGGCGACCGCGCCGTTGCGCTCCAGGAACACCCGGCCGCGGCGGCTGTCGATGGTGGTCCACAACGCGCGCGGGGCGAGCGGCGGCAGTGCTTCGGCCAGCGCCTCGCCGACGGTGACCCCGACCAGGGGACAGCCCGCGGACAAGGCGATGCCGTGCGCCAGCGCCAGCCCGGCGCGGATGCCGGTGAAGCTGCCGGGCCCGACGGTCGCCGCGATCAACCCCAGCTCGGTGGCGACGATGCCGGCCTGATCCAGCACCGCTTGCACGATCACCGGCAGACGGCCCGCCTGGCCGCGCTGCAGATCCTCATGGCAAGCGGCCAGGACGGCCGTGTCGCGCAGCACGGCGGCGCCGCAGCGTGTCAGGGCCGAATCGAGCGCCAGAATGAGCATGCAGTCGTAATTCCCGCGGCGCCCGGACAGGACGCCGCGCCCAGGAAGCGCGTCAGGGTTACAGCAGGACGCAGGCCTCGTCGAAGTCGAGGCGGGGTGAACGGGGAAACAGGCCAGACTCGTCGCCACGGCCGAGATTGACCAGGAAGTTCGACCGCCAGCCGCGGTGCGACAGGAATTCCTCATCGACCTTGGCATTGTCGAACCCGGACATGGCCCCGGAATCCAGGCCCAGCGCGCGAGCGGACAGAAGCAGATACGCACCCTGGAGTGTGCCGTTGCGGAAGGCGGTGGTCGCTGCGAGCGAATCGTTGCTGGTGAACCAGGACTGTGCGTCCGGATTGTGCGGGAACAGCTTTGGCAGCTTCTCGTAGAATTTCGGGTCGTACGCCACGATCACGGTCACCGGGGCCGCCATCGTCTTCGCCAGGTTGCCGGAGGACAGCGCAGGCGCCAGCCGATCCTTGGCTTCCTTGGTGCGCAGAAACAGGAACCGTGCAGGCGAGCAATTGGCCGAGGTCGGACCCATCTTCAGCAGGTCGAACAGCGCCGTCAGCGTCTCGTCGGAAATCGGTTCGTCGGTGAATTTGTTGTGGCTGCGCGCCTCGCGGAACAGCAGGTCGAGCCCGGCGGCATCGAGCATGGCGGATGGTCTCCTGGATTGGTGTGCGATGCAGCATAGCGCGGGACACGCCGCTGCGGCACCCCCGCCCTGTCGGACCTCAGCCGGTCACCTGAACGGGCGCGGGCCGGCAGACGCGCGCGACTGCGCCACCGGTCAAGCCGCGCTCCCGGCTCAGAACTCGACCTGCTCCACTGCCACAACCTCAGGGACATAGTGGCGCAGCATGTTCTCGATGCCGTGCTTCAGCGTCGCCCGGGATGACGGGCAGCCGGAGCACGCGCCCTGCATGTGCAGCCGGACGATGCCCTCGCGATAGCCGCGGAACACGATGTCGCCCCCGTCACCGGCCACCGCCGGGCGCACCCGCGTGTCCAGCAGTTCCTTGATCTGATCCACGATCTCCTGGTCGGCTGGATCGGTGTCCTCGTCCAGGAGGTCGTCGTCCATTCCGGCCTCGATCACCGGCCGGCCCGCGACGAAATGCTCCATGACGGTGGAGAGCACCTGGGGCTTCAGCGCTGTCCAGGCCAGCTCATCCGTCTTGGTGACGGTGATGAAGTCGCCGCCCAGGAACACCCGGGCCACACCTGGCAGGGCGAACAGCGCCGCGGCGAGCGGGCTGCGTTCGGCCGAGGCCGGGGACGCGAAATCGGCGGTGGAAAGCCCCATCACGTCGCAGCCGGGCAGAAACTTCAGCGTGGCGGGATTGGGTGTGCCTTCGGTCTCAATGAACATGGCGTCTGGCCTGACCTCACGAGAATGAAAGAAAGAGGACCGCAGCGGTCCGGACGAGGTAAACCGCTACATCGGGCCAATTGCCCGCCATGACAAGGGGCTGGCGTCCGGTTGCCCGCTCACGGCGGGCTTTTCCGGTGCAGGTCGCTGGCGGTCTTGCTGCTCCAGGGTGGAGGCGGTGTACACTGCCGGTCCTGTCAAAGGGGAAGTCAGCCATGCCAGCGCCCAGCCCCGATACCGTCGCCGCCGTCCTGCAGCAGACGGAGGCCGAGTTCGATCAATCGCGGGAAAATCTGTTCGCGCTGCTGCGCATCCCGTCGATCAGCGCGCAGCCGGCGCACAAGGAAGATTGCGTGCGGGCCGCGGAATGGTGGCGAGAGCAGCTCACCGGGCTTGGCTTGCGCGCCGAATTGCGTCCGACGCCGGGACATCCCGTTGTGGTGGGCCATTGCGACGGGCCGGCGGATTATCAGGGCCCGCACGTGCTGTTCTACGGGCATTACGACGTCCAGCCGGTCGATCCGCTGGACCTCTGGACCACCCCGCCATTCGAGCCGCAACTGGTCGATGGTCCGCGTGGCAAGCGTTTCGTCGCGCGCGGCGCGGTGGACGACAAGGGCCAGACCTTGATGTTCCTGGAGGCGTTGCGCGCCTGGCGCAGCGTCGGCGGTGGGATTCCGGCCCGCATCACCGTGCTGATCGAGGGTGAGGAGGAGGTCGGCAGCGTCAACCTGGAAGCCTTCCTGGCAGCGCAGCGCGACGATCTGAAATCCGACCTGGCATTGATCAGCGACACCGGCATGTGGGACGTGGACACGCCGGCAATCACCACGCGGCTGCGCGGCATGGCGTATTTCGAGGTGACACTGAAGGCCGCCAGCCGCGATCTGCATTCCGGGCTGTATGGCGGTTCGGCGCTGAACCCGATCAACGCGCTCACCCATATTCTCGGAGAACTGCATGACGAGAACGGGCGCATTCAACTGCCGGGCTTCTACGATCGGGTGAAACCGGTCACTAACGCACAGCGCGCGCAATGGGACTCACTTGGCTTCGACGAGGCCGCGTTCCTCGGCAGCATCGGCCTGAGCGCGCCCGTCGGCGAGCGTGGCTATGCGGCGCTGGAACGGCTCTGGGCGCGGCCGACCGCTGACATCAACGGCATCTGGGGCGGCTATACGGGACCGGGCAGCAAGACGGTGATCGCCGCCGAGGCCTGCGCCAAGGTGTCGTTCCGGCTGGTACCGGGTCAGGACCCGGACGAGGTGTTCGACCAGTTCCAGCGCTTCGTCACCGAGCGGCTGCCGGTGGGGGCGAAGGCGGAGTTCGCATTGCATTCCGGCTCGCCCGGGATCGAGATGAACCTGGATACGCCGTGGGTGCGCGCGGCGCAGACTGTGTTGGCCGAGGAATATGGCAAGCCGGCGGTGCTGATGGGCAGCGGCGGATCAATCCCGGTGGTCATGTCGCTGAAGAAGGTGCTGGGGATCGACAGCCTGCTGATTGGCTTTGGCCTGGATGACGACCAGGTGCACAGCCCGAACGAGAAGTTCGAGCAGCGCTGTTTCTATCACGGCATTCGGTCGCATGCCCGCCTCCTGGCGAAGTTCGCCGGCGGGTAGCCGAGGGCGTTTCCCCCCAACCCAGATCAAGCGGCGCTGCCCCTTGAGACCCCGCCAAGGGCCCGGCTGTTGGAACGGAATTGATTGCAAAGGCAAGCCTTTGCTGGAGGTTTAGCAGGCTGCTGAAAAAGTCCAGCGACTCCGCAACGAATGAACGAAAAGAATCGCAGTGCCGGTCGCCGCGAATCAATCTTGCGCTCAGGATCGATTTCGCAAGTTATCGTTGCGAGGCCGGGTCCCGAAAATCCTTTTTCAGCAGCCTGCTAGGAGGCAACGCCTCCTGGTGGGGTTCGGGGCAACGCCCCGATGCTCGCTGCCGCTACGCTGACGGCTCCTCCGGCCCCATACCCTTGGCTTGAAGTTCACCTCGTGCCCGCTCGTTCTTTCGTAGGTGCGCCAGCCCCATGCCGCGCAGCACAGGCTCCGTCTTGCTGAACTGCACGTTGGCATATTCGACCACCTCGATCCGGTTGCCCCAGGGGTCGAGGAAGTCGAGGAACGGTCCATCGACCAGCTCCGCGCCGGCCGCTACAGCCAGTTCCCGGACCCGCGAGCGGTCGTCGACCACCACGCCGAAATGCCGTGTCGCATCGCGATGCGGCGTATCGCGCTGCATCAGCGCGATGAATTGGTCGCCAAGGTCGATGAAGGCCTGGCCTGCGGATTTGCCGCGCAAGGTAAAGTCGAAGATGCGGCCGTAGAAGGTCAGTGCAGCCTCCACGTCGCCGACCTCCAACGCGACATGGTTGATGCCGAGCAGGCGTGGCTTGGATGAGTCGTCCATGGCGTGTGTCCCGGTTAATCGTGACGTTCACTTGTGAGGATCAGTCCGCCCATGATGTGCATGCGAATGGGCCGGACAATCTGTTTCAGGTCTGCCATTTTACCGGACGACGCGGCGGATGCGCGCGCACGACGTCCTCATTCACCTCCGCACCCCATCCGGCACCGGTCGGGATCAGCAATTCGCCGTTTTCGATAAGCGGCGGCGTGGTGACCAGATCGTCTTTCCAGGGCACGTCCTCGATGTCGATCTCCATCACGCGGAAGTTCGGCACAGCAGCGCACAGATGCGCGCTCATCAGCGAGCCGATATGGCCGTTGAAATTGTGCGGGGCGACGTTGATTTCATACGCGTCCGCCATGGCGGCGATCTTCATCGATTCCAGGATGCCGTTCCACGCCACGTCGATGATCGCCACATCCACCGATTGCTGTTCGAAATACGGGCGGAACTGGCGGCGGCCGTACAGCGATTTGCAGGACGCGATCCGGGTGCGCGCGCTGCGGCGGATGGTGGCGAGCGCGGCGGGGTCGTAGCTGTCGATCTCCAGCCACACCAGATCGAACGGCTCCAGCGCCTGCGCCATCCGGATGTAGCCTTCGGTCTTGAAGTTGAAGTTGAGATCGACATGCAGGCCGACCCGCGGCCCGGCGCCGGCACGGAACGCACCCATCTGTGCGACCAGGCCGTCGACCAAGGCCGAGTCGATGTTCAGTGCGGGCCAGCCGGGGCCATTGAAGCCCGGCATGTGGATGGTCGGCGGATCGGTATCGAAGCGCATGATGTTGGTCTTCAATCCCTTGAAGCCACGGCGCGCGACCTCCGCACCCGCCTGTTCCACGTCCGCCAGCGAGCGGATCGGGTCGAACCCGGTCCACTCCTTGATGGTCTCGGCGAAGCTGACGCGCCAGGTGCCGCAATGCGACCAATAGAGCGGCAGCCGGTCGCGCACCGGGCCGCCGAACAGCTCATAGACCGGGATGCCGAGTGCCTTGGCCTTGATATCGACCAGCGCATTCTCGATCGCCGCGATCGCCTGCTGGTTGATGCCGTAGGGCGACTGGCGGGTCAGCCCATGCAGAAATGCGGTGATCCGTTCCACCCCACGCGGGTCCATGCCGATGATGCGCTCGCCCAGTCGCTGGATCACCGTGCTGAGGCCTTCGGCGCCGAAGTTTTCGAGGAATTCAGACCAGCCGACCAGCCCGTCATCGGTGGTGATCTTGAGGAACGAGAAGTCGCGCCAGCCCGCGGCACAGTGCAGGTCTTCGATCTTGGCGATGCGCATGGGGTTTCCTCCGTATTGTGGCGAGGATGATAGGCGCCCACCGGCCGGAGCGAAAATCGCAACGGCGGGCCGAGGTCCGGCGCCGCACGCGCGGATTGCGTATTGCCACCCCCGCCGCGCGCATCATGGAGCGGCTGCGCCGGGGACGCATGCCCGCAACGCTGTTGTCACTAGCCTGCCCCGACACGGTGCCGCTCGTATATGCTGGCGGCGAATCGGCGACGGGAGCAGCAGTGGGCGCGATCATGGTCGGATGGCCGGGTGCCGGTGAAACCGCGGCGCAGCTTCCGCTGGTTCCGGCGGGAGGACACGCTCCTTGATCGCCCAGCTTACCGGCCGGATCAACTCGCTCGCCGAGGGCAGCTGCATCGTCGACGTGAACGGCGTCGGCTATCTGGTCCACGCCTCCACCCGCACGCTGGGCACGCTGCCGCAGCCGCCCGCCATCGCGCGGGTGCTGATCGAAACCCATGTCCGGGAGGACGCCATCCTGCTCTACGGCTTTGCCGATTCCGCCGAACGCGACTGGTTCCGCCTGCTGACCACGGTGCAGGGCGTGGGCGCCAGGGTCGCGCTGTCGGTCCTGTCGGCGTTGTCGCCGCGGGACCTGATCACTGCCATCGCCTCCGGCGACCGCGCCAGCATTACCCGAGCGGCCGGCGTTGGTCCGCGCCTGGCCGTTCGCCTGCTGACCGAGCTGCGCGAGAAGGCGGGCGCCATGCCGTCCTCTGCCGGCATCGCCATTCCGGCGGAGCGGCCTGCCGGTGTGGCCGAAGACGCGCTGTCCGCCTTGATCAACCTGGGGTACCGCCGGCCGGAGGCGCAGCCGGCCGTGGCGCGCGTGGTGGAGCGACTGGGGGACGCAGCCGGGCTGGATGCGGTGATTCGCGACAGCCTGAAGGAACTCGCGCAGAGGGCCCCGGGATGAGCGGGCCACGTCGTCCCACAGCAGGTTCCCCGGGGGCCTCCCACCCCGTCATCCCGGGCGAAGGAGGTCGGAACCCAATCTGCCCCCCCGTCATGGCCTGCCCCCCCATCATGGCCGGGCCTGACCCGGCCATCTACATCGGAACGATCGGGTCGCCGCGGGGCCTCGATGCCCGATCATCTCGGGCAGATGGCCGGGTCAAGCCCGGCCATGACGGGGAAGGGGGCCATGGCGGGGAACTGAGGTTGAATGACAGTTCCGACGGCCCGGCACCCATGGCTTCGCCACGTAGCCCGGGAACTCGCCGGGCCACCGCCTCCACCCCCGTCCAGTTCGCGTCATGGTAAAGCGCCCAACCCAAGCCTCCATCCCAGCCGCGCAAGCGGAGGGAGACGACCGCGTTATCTCCCCGGCGCGCAGCGAGGAGGACGCGGCGGAAACCTCACTCCGCCCGCAAACATTGTCGGAGTTCATCGGCCAGCGCGCGTCGCGGGAAAATCTCGCGATCTTCATCCAGGCGGCCCGAGCCCGCGGCGAAGCGCTGGATCACGTCCTGCTGCACGGCCCCCCCGGCCTCGGCAAGACCACGCTCGCCCAGATCGTCGCCCGCGAGCTTGGAGTCGGCTTCCGTGCCACCTCGGGCCCGGTGATCCAGCGAGCCGGCGATCTGGCCGCCATCCTGACCAATCTGCAGCCTCGCGATGTGTTGTTCATCGACGAAATCCATCGCCTGCAGCCTGCCATCGAGGAGGTGCTGTACCCGGCGATGGAGGACTTCCAGCTCGACCTGATCATCGGCGAGGGACCCGCGGCCCGCAGCGTGCGCATCGATCTGTCGGCCTTCACGCTGGTCGGTGCCACCACGCGGGCCGGGCTGCTGGCGACGCCGCTGCGCGATCGCTTCGGCATCCCCTTACGCCTCGTCTTCTACACCCCCGAGGAGCTGCAGATCATCATTGCCACCGGCGCCCGCAAGCTCGGCCTGGCGCTCACCGAGGACGGCGCCACCGAGATCGCCCGCCGGTCCCGCGGCACGCCGCGCATTGCCGGCCGCCTGCTGCGGCGGGTACGGGATTTTGCCCTGGTGCAGAACACCGGGGCGGTTGATCGCGCCAGTGCGGATGCGGCACTGAACCGGCTGGAGGTGGATCGGCTTGGCCTGGACGCCATGGACCGCCGCTATCTCCGCCGCATTGCCGAACACCATGCCGGCGGACCGGTCGGGGTGGAGACACTCGCCGCGGCCCTGGCCGAAGCGCGCGATACGCTGGAGGACGTGGTGGAGCCGTTCCTGATCCAGGAGGGGCTTGTGCTGCGCACCAGCCGCGGCCGGATGCTGGGGGAGCCAGGCTGGCGCCACCTGAATCTCGTCCCGCCGCCAACCCTGCCGAACCAGCTCGACCTGCTGCGCGACGAATCGCCGGTGGTGGATGACGGCGGTGGATGAATGAACCCCCATCTTCCCGCCATGCCGGTGGAGGGCCAGCACCGCTACACGGTCCGGGTCTATTTCGAGGACACCGATGCCGGCGGAGTCGTCTATCACGCCACCTATCTTCGCTTCGCCGAACGGGCGCGCACCGAAGCATTGCGCGATCTGGGCATCCCGCACGCCGAACTGGTCGAACGACTCAATTTGATGTTCATGGTGCGGCGCGTCGAAGTGGACTATCTGCGTGCGGCGCGACTCGACGAATCACTGACGATTGTGACAGAGGCGCTGGCGGTAGGGGGTGCGACCGTGCTGCTGCGCCAGGATGTCCGGGGCGCGGCCGGCTCCTGCGCCACGCTGATCGTGCGGTTGGCCTGCGTGCAGGTCGGGGGAAACAAGCCAGGACGGATTCCCGCACGCTGGCGGGCGGTGTTGCAGGCCTTGCGCGACGCGCGGGCGGGCGGCGTGGCGCAGGACGCCAGGCCGTAATCCCGCCATCGTCGTTGCGGACAGGTCGATGTTGATCCGTGGCGGTTTGGCCAGGATAGGGGGTATCGGGTGGATCGAGCGGTTGAAGCGGTGAATCTGGGAACGGCGGGCGGCGACCTGTCGCTCTGGGGGCTGTTCCTCGAAGCCGATATCGTCGTGAAGATCGTGATGCTCGGCCTGTTGGCCGCCAGCGTCTGGGTCTGGGCCGTGGTGTTCGAGAAGTGGTCCTCCCTGCGCAGGGTGAGCAAGGAATCCGACGGGTTCGAGGACCGGTTCTGGTCAGGCGGCAGCCTCGATGAACTGTTCGAACACGAGGGCACCAATCCCACCCACCCGATGGCGGCGGTGTTCGGCGCGGCCATGGGCGAATGGCGACGCACCGTGCGAGTCGCCGGCGCCGATGTCAGTCATACCAGCGTACGCGAACGCGTCGATCGCGCCATCGCCGTGACGGTGCAGCGGGAAATGGACCGGATGGAGCGCTGGATGGTGTTCCTCGCCTCGGTCGGCGCCACCGCCCCGTTCATCGGCCTGTTCGGCACGGTGTGGGGCATCATGCACTCGTTCTCGGCGATCGCCGCCATGCACAACACCAACCTGGCCGTGGTCGCCCCCGGCATCGCCGAAGCGCTGTTCGCCACCGCCATCGGCCTGGTGGCGGCGATCCCGGCCGTACTCGCCTACAACAAGATCAGTACCGACCTGTCCCGCTTCGCCGGCCGGCTGGAGGGCTTCGGCGCCGAGTTCAGCGCGATCCTGTCGCGCCAGACCGAGGAGCGCACCTGATGGCGCGGGATCCAGCCGATTTGGCGCCTCGCGGCATAGCGTTCCGCAACAGGGGCGGTTTATCGAACAGGGGAGAGCGCCGGTTGTGGCTTTCTCGTTGAACAATCGCACCGCCCGCGGTCGCTACCGTCCGCTGGCCGAAATCAACGTCACGCCGCTGGTGGACGTGATGCTGGTGCTGCTGATCATTTTCATGGTGACGGCGCCGCTGATGACCACCGGCGTCTCGGTCGATCTGCCCAAGACCAATGCCACGCCGCTGAACAACGACAGTGAGCCTTTGACGGTCTCGATCAATGCCGAGGGCAATATCTACCTGCAGGACGCCGCGGTCGACCTGCCTGATCTGGTCTCCAAACTGCAGGCCATCGCGCAGAATAATCCGGAGCGACGCATTTTTGTCCGTGGCGACAAGGATCTGGCCTACGGGCGCATCATGCAGGTGATGGGGACCATCACGCAGGGTGGCTTCACTCGGGTGGCGTTGCTGGCCGAGCAGACGGGGATCCAGGCGGCACCGACCGGGTCGAAGGGTGCGCCGGCGTCACCTGCGCCACCAGCGCCCAACCGGCCGAAGGCCGGCTGACCCCCGATCGTGCTGCAACGCGTGTTGCATGGCGATGAGCGGCTCGGCGGGCGACGCCAGCGCATGAGTCCGGCGATGCGCCGGGGCGCCATCATTTCCGCATGTCTGCACGTTGTCGTGTTCGCGGGGCTGCTGATCGGCATTCCGACGCGCCGGCCGCCGGACATCCCGCAGGAAACCACGGTTGCAATGGTTTTCGATAGCGCCGCGCAATCCTCCGTGCCGGGGGCGCAACCGGCGGAGGTGCCGGCCCCGGCTGCTGCGCCGCCGGCCCCGACGGCGCCGCCGGTGAGCGAGCCACCGAAGCCTGAGCCGCCCGAGGCAGTGCCCCCGCCACCCCCTCCTCCTCCTCCGCCGCCGCCAGCGCCGCAGGCCCCCGCACCGCCGACACCGGCACCGCCGGTACCGACCCCGCCGCCGACTCCCGCGCCCGCTCCACCGACGCCACCACCGCCACAGGCGCCACCGACCCCGCCGCAACCCAATCCGCCGCAGCAGACCCAGCCGTTGCCGCTGCCACCACCGCCCGCACCGCCGCCGCCGAGCCCGCCCAGCACGACCTCACAGCCGAACGTCACGAAGAACCCGGCGCCCAACAGTCCGTCGCTGGACAACACGCTGGAGAAGCTGCGTCAGATGGTGCAGCAGAAGGAGCCGCCGAAGGCGCGGGCCAATCCGCGCGCGGGCGGTGCGCCCAAGGCTGGCGGCAATCCGCACGGCGATGACACCGCGTCGCTCAGTGTCGGCCAGCGCGGCGCGATCGGCGAACAGGTGCGCCGGTGCTGGACCACCGATCCGGGCATGCTCGATCTGGACAAGATGCAGGTGATGCTGAATGTCACCACGGACGCGAGCGGAACGGCGCGACAGGCCGTGGTCGCGCCGGAGGACCAGGCCCAGGTTGCCGCCAATCCGCGCCTGCGCGTGTTCTCCGAACGGGCGGTCCGCGCCGTGCTCGATCCGCAATGCGCCAAGCTGCCGCTCCCGGAAACGATGCTCGGCAAGACAGCCATGCTGACGTTCCGCTTCAGGCCATGATCGACTCTCGGATCAACTCCGGCCGCCGTTTCCGGACCATGTCGGATCGCCGATCGGGCGGGGACCGACACATCCGAGCGAATGCGGCGCCTACTGCGTTGCACCGTGACCGCCAACCGTGGAAGACACAGCCATGATCGATATCATCCGACCTGTTGTGGGCCGCCGCGGACTGATCGCCGGGGCCGCTGGATCCACTGCCTGGTGGGGCGCACCCGCCGCGGTGCGCGCGCAGGCCGTCGCACCACCGGCGACGCCGGCTGGTGCCGGATCAACCGCTGTCATCGACGTCAATCGTGCGCGCAGCGAGCCGATCCCGATCGCGATCACCGATCTCGGCGGCGGCGATGGCGCGTCCGCGCAATTCGGCCGCGACATCGCCCAAGTCATCACCAACGATCTGGGCAATTGCGGCTTGTTCCGTCCGCTGCCGCCGGCTTCCTTCATCCAGACGGCGGGCGCCCAGGGCGAGGTGCCGAATTTCTCGAACTGGCGTGGCGTTGGCGCACAGGCGCTGGTGACGGGACGGGCGGAAGTGCAGCCCGGCGGCAACCTGCGGGTGGAGTTCCGCCTTTGGGACGTACTGCCGCAGGCGCAGATCCAAGGCACCGCCTACACCACCACCCAAAGCAACTGGCGCCGTATCGCCCACATCATCGCCGACGTCATCTATGAGCGGTTGCTCGGCGAGAAAGGCTATTTCGACACCCGCATCGTCTATATTTCTTCCACCGGGCCGCGCGATCGACGGACCAAGCGCCTGGCGATCATGGACCAGGACAGCGAGAACAACCGCTTCCTGACCGACGGGTCGTGGATGGTGCTGACGCCACGCTTCCATCCGACGCGCGACGAAATCGCCTTCATGAGCTACGCGAACAACCGTCCGCGGGTGTATCTGTTCAACCTCGGCAATGGCCGGCAGAGCGTCCTGGGCGATTTCGCCGGAATGACCTTCGCGCCGCGGTTTGCGCCGGATGGCACCCACGTGATCATGTCGGTCACCCGCGGCGGCGGGTCCGACATCATAACGGTGGATCTGGCAAACCACGCCACCCGCCGGCTGACCGATTCGGGGTCGATCGATGTCAGCCCCTGCTACAGCCCGGACGGCGCGCAGATTGCCTTCAACTCCGATCGCGGCGGCGATCAGCAGCTTTATGTGATGGGCGCCGACGGGTCCGGCGTGAAGCGGATCAGCTACGGCTCCGGGCGCTATGCTACGCCGGTGTGGTCGCCCCGCGGCGACCTGATCGCGTTCACCCGCTTCGCCGGCGAGAATGGCAATTTTGCGATCGGTGTGATGCATCCGGACGGTTCGGGTGAGCGCATCCTGTCGGAGGGCTGGGAAGTGGAAGGCCCGACCTTCGCCCCCAATGGCCGGGTGCTGATGTTCTGGCGCGAGACAAGGGCGCGGGATGCGCGGGGCTCAGGCTTCTCGTCGCGACTGGTGTCGATCGACATCACCGGGTTCAACGAGCGAGTGGCAACGACACCCACAGATGCGTCCGATCCAGCCTGGTCGCCACTGGCCTCATAGCGGGTGCGGATGCCCGAAGATGCGGCATGCGCTCCAGGATCGAGCGATCGCGGCTTGCAAGCAGGCCGCTTCCGCGTCCTGGCCGGGTTTGACCCCGTCATCTGCCGCCCCGATACGGCATGCAGCCCTTGCTGGGCGACCCGATAGTTCCGGTGGAGATGGCCGGGTCAGGACCGACCCCTATCGGGGAAGCGCTGGCCAAGATCCAAACCGCACGCCCTGACACCAACCGGCCGTGCCAGCTCGGTGGTGCGTGCCAGGCGGATTATCGCAAAAATGCGCCGAGGGTGGCCGTCCCTATCGGAATTGCATGGAAGCCATGTTCGCGACGCTAGGTCTCGCGAACTTGACCTTATTCAGTGCAACAAGCTAATCGCCAGCGCGCGCGGAACGGATTACCGTCGCGGCTGCCGTCCATCTGCCTACTTCCTCCGAACGCACCCTCATCCCAGGGACGAAATAGACATGAAACTCCATACAGTCGGCGTTCTTGCTGCCGTCGCCCTGCTGGCGGCGTGCTCGAACCAGGAAAAGGCTGCCTCGACCGGAACCGGCGCGGCAGCAACCGTTGCCGGCCCGGTGCCTGGCAGCGAGGAGGACCTGGTTGCCAATGTGGGCGACCGCGTTTTCTATGATTTCAACCGGTCGAATCTGAAGCCGGATGCGCGTGCCACGCTGGATCGTCAGTCCGCCTGGCTCGCCAAGTACGGCAGTGTCAACGTCCAGATCGCCGGTAATTGCGACGAACGCGGCACCGAAGAATACAATTTGGCGCTGGGGCAGCGTCGTGCCAATTCCGCGGCCGATTACTTGAAGGCCAAGGGCGTCTCCGGTGCGCGGTTGTCCACGATCAGCTATGGCAAGGACCGTCCGACCGCCATGGGCTCCAACGAGCAGGCCTGGGCACAGAACCGCAACGCGATCACGTCGGTACGCTGAGTCGGGCTTGACGCGACGAGCAGTGATGGGAACCGGCGGCCTGTTGGGCCGCCGGTTTCCGTTTGGCGGCCTGCCATCGCCGGCCGTGCCTTGAGCCTGCCGCCATCTTGCGCCATTGCTCGCAATGGATTCGAGGAGATGCGCATGCGCCTTCCGAGGCTTTGGACGGTGGCACAGGCCGTGCTGGTCGTGGTGCCTCTGGTGACAACGGCAGCCAGTCCGGCCCTGGCGCAGCTGGAGAGCCGTGAGGCGATCGCTCTACGCAATGAAATTTATCAGCTGCAACAGCAGGTTCAGAACCTGCAGCAGCAGGTCGCACGGGGTGGCGGTGGCGGAACCCCGACCTATCTCGGACGCGGCGGCGGCTACGGGCAGCAGGACACCGGCGGCAACGACCTCGTGGCCCAGTTGCTGGCGCGGGTGGACGCGCTGGAGGAACAAGTGCGTCAGCTGCGCGGTCGCATCGACGAGACCGCGAACCAGGTTGATCGTCAGGGGGCCGAACTCGGCAAGCGGATCGATGATCTGGCGTTTCAGATGCAAAATCCGGGAGCGGCAGCGACACAACCCATCGGGCCGACCACCAGCCCGCCGCCGGCGGTGCTCGGGACCACGTCCCCCCCGCCCCCGCCTCCGTCATCCGCACCCTCGCCACCACGCACGCCGGAGGCAGCCATTCAGGAAGGGCATTCTGCCCTGGCGCGGCGGGACTATCGGACGGCTGAGGCCGATGCGCGCGAGGTGCTGACCAAGTTTCGGACCTCGCCTCGGGCGTACGACGCGCAGTTCCTTCTGGCGCAGGCATTGGCGGGGCAACGGCAGTTTCCGCAAGCCGCGATCGCGTACGACGATGCCTATAACCGGTCACGCAAGGGGGCGCATGCGCAGGATGCGCTGTTGGGCCTAGCCACGGCGCTGAGTGCGATTAATGAAAAGAAAGCCGCCTGTGACACCTTGGGGAAGCTGCGTTCGGAGTTTCCGCAGCCGCGGGGCGATGTGCGCGACGCTGCCGCGACCCTGCACCAGCGCGCCGGGTGCCGCTAGGCGGAGCGTTGCCCCGGACCCCATCCGGGGGTTTTGCTCCCGGAACCCCCAGCGAAGGCATTGCCTTTGCAAACCATTCTGTTGGGGTTGGGGAGCGGGCGGTCCATGGTGGCGCCCTGGCCCTAGGCCGTCACGTCCCCTCCCAAACCCGAACAGCTTATGGTCCCAAGGGCCGGGCCCTTGGCGGGGTTTCGAGGGGCAGCGGCCCTCGATGGGGGCCGGGGGCAGCGCTCCCGACCTCGGCATGAGCCTTCCCTCTCGCTTCGCCGCGGCCATGCAGCGCCTTGGCCCGTTCGAGCCAGCCCCCCGCCTGGCCGTAGCCGTCTCCGGTGGCGCCGATAGCATGGCGCTGGCGCTGCTCGCGCAAGACTGGGTTTTGGCCCGGGCCGGCAATCTCCTGGCGCTCGTCGTCGACCACGGGTTGCGCGCGGCGTCGTCCCAGGAAGCGGCGCTGACGGTTGCGCGGCTGACCTCGCGCAGCATTCCGGCCATCTTGTTGCGGCTGACCGACCTGACCGCGGGACCGGCTCTCGCCGCCCGCGCGCGCGTCGCCCGCTACGCCATCTTGCGGGCGGCCTGTCTGGCGGATGGGCGGCTACACCTGTTGCTCGGGCATCATGCCGCGGACCAGGCGGAGACGGTCCTGCTCCGTCGGGAGGGTGGCAGCGGCCAACGTGGCCTGGCCGGGATGTCCGCGCTGTTGGAACAGGATGGGTTGCGCCTGCTGCGTCCGCTACTGGCGATGCCGCCCGGGCCGTTGCGCGAGTTGCTGCACGCCGAACGAATGGGCTGGGTGGAGGATCCGTCGAACGCCGACCTCCGGACGACGCGGGGACGCCTGCGTGGTGGCCTGGCTGATCCGGCGGGAACCGGACCGGACATCGTTCGGCTGTGTGAAGCCGCGCGAACTGCCGGGCGGGATCGAGCCGCGCAGGATCTGCATGTGGCTGAGATCCTTGCGGAGCGGGCGGCGATCCACCCGGAAGGCTTCGCGCGGCTGTCGGATGGCGCCATCGAGCCCGCTGCTCTGTCTGCCTTGGTCCAGACGATCTCAGGTGCGGCCTACCCTCCGCCGGCGGCCTCGATTGCGGCCTTGGCCGAGCGGCTGCGTCCCGCCACGCTGGCGGGAGTTCGCGTATTGCCGGCAGGTCGATCAGGCCGCGGCTGGCTGTTGGTGCGCGAGGCCGCCGCGGTCGGCCCGCCGGTTCCCGCTACACCCGGTGTTGTATGGGACCATCGGTTCCGCCTGGCGCTGGATGCCAGTCCGTCGCACCATGCCTCGATCGCCGCATTGGGTCGCGATTCCGCCGGTCTGCGACGGCAGTCCAGTCTGCCGGCCGCAGTCTTGCAGGTGCTTCCTGCCATCCGCAGCGGCAATTTGCTGGTCGCGGTGCCGCACCTGGATTATCCTGACCCGGAGGGATGTGCCCGCGTCACGATGGGTTTCAGCCCCGGACGGCCCGCGGCGGGCGCCCCATACCTGCCGATCTGAGCGGGGAGTTGGTGTAATGGGGATGCGGGGAGACGTACGGCACCCTATCTTGTTCCTGATCTGGCGCCTTGTTCCGCCTTTTCCGGGATCCGGCGCAGCAGCTCTAGGCCTTGGACGAGCAAACGTAGATGAGCAATTTCGGCCGTAACCTCGCGCTCTGGGTGATCATAGCCCTGCTGCTCGTGGTGTTGTTCAACCTGTTCCAGCCCGGTACCCAGCGTACTGCTGCGACGCAGGTCGCCTATTCGGACTTCATCTCCGAGGTGAATTCCGGCCGTGTGCGTGATGTGGTGATCCAGGGTCGAACCGTCTCCGGTCAACTGACCGACGGCCGGACCTTCCAGACCTACACGCCCGAGGACCCGAGCCTGGTGTCCCGCCTGACCGACAAAGGCGTGCGGGTGATCGCCAAGCCGGAGGACAGCGACGTCAATCCGTTGCTGCACTACCTGCTGTCGTGGTTCCCGATGCTGCTGCTGATCGGCGTCTGGGTGTTCTTCATGCGCCAGATGCAGGCGGGCGGCGGGCGCGCCATGGGGTTCGGTAAATCCCGGGCGAGGTTGCTCACCGAAAAACAGGGCCGGGTCACCTTCGACGACGTCGCCGGCATCGACGAGGCCAAGGGCGAACTGCAGGAAATCGTCGAGTTCCTCAAGGACCCGCAGAAATTCCAGCGCCTGGGCGGTAAGATCCCGAAGGGCTGTCTGCTAGTCGGCCCGCCCGGCACCGGCAAGACACTGCTGGCCCGCGCCATCGCGGGTGAGGCCAACGTGCCGTTCTTCACCATCTCGGGCTCTGACTTCGTCGAGATGTTCGTGGGCGTCGGCGCCAGCCGCGTGCGCGACATGTTCGAGCAGGGCAAGAAGAACGCGCCCTGCATCATCTTCATCGATGAAATCGACGCGGTCGGGCGGCATCGCGGCGCCGGCCTCGGCGGTGGCAATGACGAGCGCGAGCAGACGCTCAACCAGATGCTGGTCGAGATGGACGGGTTCGAGTCCAACGAAGGCGTCATCCTGATCGCCGCCACCAACCGCCCCGACGTGCTCGACCCGGCGCTGCTGCGTCCTGGCCGGTTCGACCGCCAGGTGGTGGTGCCAAATCCCGACGTTAATGGGCGGGAGAAGATCCTGCGGGTTCACATGCGCAAGGTGCCGCTGGCCTCCGACGTCGATCCGAAGGTCATTGCGCGCGGCACGCCGGGCTTCTCTGGCGCCGACCTGGCCAACCTGGTGAACGAGGCCGCGCTGCTGGCCGCCCGCATGGGCAAGCGTGTCGTGGCGATGCTCGAATTCGAGTCCGCCAAGGACAAGGTCATGATGGGCAGTGAGCGGCGCTCACTGGTGATGTCGGAAGCCGAAAAGCGAATGACCGCCTATCATGAGGCCGGCCATGCGCTGTGCGCGATGCACGAGCCGGAATGCGATCCGGTGCACAAGGCGACCATCATCCCGCGCGGTCGGGCGCTGGGTCTGGTGATGAGCCTGCCGGAGGGCGACCGCTACTCCAAGTCGAAGTCCAAGCTGCTGTCCGAACTGACCATGGCGATGGGCGGCCGTGCGGCGGAGGAGATCATCTTCGGCCCGGACAAGGTGTCGAACGGTGCGGCTGGTGACATCAAGATGGCCACGGACCAGGCGAGGCGGATGATCTCCGAATGGGGCATGTCCGACAAACTCGGCATGATTGCCTATGGCGATAACAGCCAGGAAGTGTTCCTCGGCCATTCGGTGACGCAGAACAAGAATGTCTCTGAGGCCACGGCGCGGGAAATCGATGCCGAAATCAAGGACATCATCGACCGCGCCTATGCCAAGGCCCGACGATTGCTGACCGAGAACATCGAGGAACTGCATCGCCTGGCACGCGGCCTGTTGGAGCACGAGACGCTGAGCGGCGACGAGATCCGCACCGTGCTGCGTGGCGAGCCGGTCATCCGCAAGGTGGTGGACGAGCCTGCCCCGGAGAACCGTCGTGCGTCGGTGCCGACCTCGGGCCGCCCAATTCCCCCGTCGACAGGTCCGGCCCCTGCTCCCCAGCCGGGGTAACGGCTGCCGTGTGACGACGATCCCGCCTCACGAGGCACCACCTATCAAGGGAGAGACCGCTCACTGGGCGGGTCTCTCCCTTGATTGCATCCGCGTCATGGGTGTGCTGAACGCCACCCCGGACAGTTTCAGCGATGGTGGGCGCTATGGCGGTGCCAGAGCCGCCATCGATGCCGGCTTCGCGATGGCGGCGGCCGGTGCCGACATCATTGATGTCGGCGGTGAGAGCACTCGCCCGGGCTCGCAGCCGATCGCCGCCGACGTCGAACGGGCGCGCACGGTTCCGGTCGTGCGGGAGCTCGCCGCAGCCGGTCTGCGCGTGTCCATCGACACCAGGAATGCAGCGACCATGGAGGCGGCACTCGACGCCGGCGCCGCGATCGTCAATGACGTCTCCGCCTTGCGCCACGACCCGGATGCGGCGGCTATGGTGGCCCGTTACGGCTGTCCGGTCGTGTTGATGCATATGCGCGGCACGCCGGAGACGATGAACGCGATGGCCCGCTACGCTGACGTGGCACGGGAGGTGAGCCAGGAACTTGCTGCCGCCGGCGCCGCGGCGGAAAGCGCCGGGGTCGCCCGTGCCGCGATCGCCTTCGATCCGGGGATTGGTTTCGCAAAATTGGCGGAGCATTCAGTGGAGTTGCTGCGCCGCCTGCCGGAGCTGGCGGTACTCGGGCGCCCGCTGCTGGTCGGCGTGTCGCGCAAATCCTTCCTGGGTCGGATTGCCGGCGAGCCCGATCCCGGTCGCCGACTTCCCGCGTCGGTCGCCGCGGCCCTGTTCGCACTGCAACGGGGTGCGCGCATTCTGCGCGTGCATGACGTGGCTGAGACCATCCAGGCGATACGGGTGTGGCAGGCTCTGAGTGGCTGACAAAGGTTGCAGCTTGGGCCACGTGGACGCAACGCGCTACACCTTGGGAATCGGCAATGTGACGGAGGCGGGATTGATCAAGTCGAGGCGTCTGTTCGGGACCGATGGCATTCGCGGGACCGCGAACAGCGATCCGATGACCGCGGGGACGGCATTGCGTCTCGGCCAGGCGACGGGCCTGATGTTCACCCGCGGCAATCATCGGCATCGCGTGGTGATCGGCAAGGACACGCGCCTCTCCGGCTATATGATCGAGCCTGCCCTCACCGCCGGCTTCATCGGTGCCGGCATGGACGTCACCCTGCTTGGCCCGCTTCCAACGCCCGCGGTCGCCATGTTGACCCGCAGCCTGCGCGCAGATCTGGGCGTGATGATTTCCGCCTCGCACAACCCGTATGAGGATAACGGCATCAAGCTTTTCGGCCCGGACGGCACCAAGCTGTCGGACCAGATGGAAAGCGAGATCGAGAAGCTGATGGAAAGCAAGCTGGCGAGTCGGATGGCGCCGCCTGCTGCGCTGGGCCGAGCGGCGCGGCTGGAGGATGCGGCGGGCCGGTACATCGAGGCGGCGAAGGGAAGCTTCCCCCGCGGGTTGCGCCTCGACGATCTGAAAATCGTGGTGGATTGTGCGCACGGTGCCGCCTATCGCGTCGCACCCACCGTGTTGTGGGAACTGGGGGCGAATGTCGTGCCGGTCGGCGTCGCGCCGGACGGCTTCAACATCAACAAGGGCTGCGGATCGACCGTGCCCGAGTTCCTGTGTGCGCAGGTGGTGGAGCACCGGGCGGATTTCGGCATCGCACTCGATGGCGACGCCGATCGGGTGCTGCTGGCGGATGAGCACGGCGAGCTGATCGATGGCGACCAGATCCTGGCGCTGATCGCTGCGTCCTGGCGCGAACTCGGGGCGGCTGCGCGGCGGCGGGATCGCCGCCACCGTGATGTCCAATCTGGGGCTGGAGCGGTTTCTGCAAAGCCTTGGCCTGACACTGCACCGGGCCCGCGTCGGCGACCGCTATGTGGCTGAGATGATGCGCGAGTCCGGAATGAATGTCGGCGGTGAGCAATCCGGCCATGTCATCCTGTCGGACTTCGCCACCACGGGCGACGGTCTGCTGGCGGCGCTTCAGGTCTTGGCCGTGCTGGTGGAGCAGGGCCGGTCGGCCAGCGATGCCTGCCGCGTCTTCACACCGTTGCCGCAGCGCCTGAAGAACGTCCGCTTTGCCGGCATCTCGCCGCTGACGGACCCGCGCGTGCAGGACGCGATCGCCAGCGCGGAATCGGCATTCAACGGTAGCGGCCGGTTGCTGATTCGGGAAAGCGGCACCGAGCCGCTGGTCCGCGTCATGGCGGAAGGCGAGGACGAAGTCGCAGTGGGCCAGGTCGTGGACGATCTGTGCGCGCTGATCGCCGATGTGGTGCGGCCGCCGGAGGGCGTCGCCTGATCCGGCAACAAGGCTCGCCAGCAGCAGGTTTCGGGGGCGCCGCCTCGGTGCGGGTCGGGATAGAAGCTGACCGACGATCCAGCGTCGTGCCGGGCGCAGGCCAGAGTTCCCCGGAACCGGTAGCGGTCGACTATGGGCATCGCGACCCGGCATGAAAGGAATGCCGATGCTACGCGGCCTTCTGATATCAGGGCGCGCGAGAGGCCGGTCTGTCCCAAGCCAATCGTGGGTTGCGGGATTTCGCCCGCCACGACGTCGTTGGCGCCGTCGCCGGCTACGCTCATGCGTATCGGGCGCCTGCCGCGACGCCTGCAGCCACCGGTCGTCAGCGAATCCGTTCGGCCAGCGCCGACCACTGGTCCAGCACGGGCAGGATCTTCTCCGGTCCGGCCGAATCCAGGCTCACCACGACCCGTGCGATTCCGAGGTCACGGTACCGGCATAGCAGGTCCAGATCCGGCTTCACGTCGAACAGCGTCACCGGAATACCAGCTGGATCACGCCCCGCGTCACGCGCCATCTGCTGAAATTGCGGCAGGAATTCACTGACATCGCCATATTGCGGGCGTGAGCGGTGAGGCACCCAGCCGTCGCCATAGGCGATCGCCCGTCGCGCGCCGTACGGGAAGGCACCGCCGATGATCACCGGCGGATGCGGTTGCTGCACCGGCTTTGGCCAGGCCGCCAGCGGATCGAAGCCGACCAGCTCCCCGTGATACGCGGCCCGGTCCTGCGTCCAGATCGCCTTCATGGCTTCGATCCGCTCACGCATCAACTTGAACCGGCCCTTGAAGTCGATGGTTCCGTGATCGGCCATTTCCTCGGCGTTCCAGCCGCCGCCGATGCCGAACAAGAACCGGCCGCCTGACACCTGGTCAATCGACGCCACCAGCTTCGCGGTCTGGATCGGGTCGCGCTGCACCACCAGGGCGACACCGGTCCCCAGTTTCAGCCGTTGCGTCGCCACCGCCGCGGCGGTGAGCGACACGAACGGATCCATCGCGTCGTAATATTTCTTCGGCAGGTCGCCACCAGGCGGAAACGGTGAGCGGCGGGACAGCGGAATGTGCGAGTGCTCGGGTGCCCAGACGGACTCGAAGCCGCGCTGCTCCAGAGCAACCGCGAAATCAGGGGCGGTCATCGCATACTCGGTGAAGAACATCGCCGCACCGAAATCCATGGTCCGCCCCCTCCCTGGTTGTATTGCCGCGAGCCTACGCGGGATTTGCGTGCGCCGCATCTGGGTCGGCTCTCGGCTCTCGGCCATCAGGCGCCGGGCGATGCGGACGGCGCGTGGCCGAACCGGCAGCGAAGCGCAACCTGGAGTGCGGATCATCTGTTGTTACAGATGATCGAGACGAGGGAGCAGACAGTATGGACCGACCGCTGGAAATCGCGTTCCACAACCTGGACACCTCGCCCTCCGCGGAAGCCGAGATCAGGCAGCGCGTGAACAAGCTGGCAGGCCGTTACCGCCATCTCACGGGGTGCCGTGTTTCGGTGGAGAGGCTGCACAACCAGCACCGCACCGGCAATGTGTTCGAAGTCCATATTACCCTGTCGGTTCCTGGTCGCGACCTGGCGGTCTCTCGCCAGCCGCAGAAGGCCAAGCAACGCTATGCCAATCCGGACCTGCGCACATCGATCCGCGATGTCTTCGATGCCGCGGAACGGCAGCTCGAATCCTTCAAGGGACATCTCCGCGAGGACACCAGTGCTCCCACTGCGTCGGCACTGACCGGCAAGGTGCTGATGATCGAACCGGGCGCCGATCATGGCTTCCTGGAGACTATTGGCGGGACGCAACTCTACTTCCACCGCGACAGCATCACCAACGCCTCGTTCGACGCGGTGAAGGAAGGCGACGTGGTGCACTATGTCGAAGACGAGGGTGACGCCGGCCCAAGGGCAATCAAGTTGCGCCTGGCGGAACCGGGGGAGCGCTGAACACCGCGCCACGGCGGCAGTGCGGGACATCGTCCGCAGATGTTCGCGCTGCCGCCATCATGCCGCCTGCCGCCTGCCGCATCCATGCTAGATTGCGGCAATGTCTCACGACGCAACGACGATCGGCATCCTGCTCGGCATTCTGGCGTACGGGCTGTTCTCGGTGCACGACGCCACAATCAAGCTCTTGGTCGAGCATTTGCCAGTCTGGCAGGTGCTGTTCTTTCGCAGCCTCACCATTCTTGTTGCGTCGCTCCTGATAGGTCGGCGGCATCTGCTGGAACGGGCGATCGAGACGCCTATGAAATGGCCGCTGATCTTTCGTGGCCTGATCACCATGGCCGCCTGGCTCTGCTATTATACGGCGTCCCGCAGCCTGCCGTTGGCGCAGTTGCTGACCCTGTATTTCGCGGCACCCTTGATCATCACCATGCTGGCCGTGCCACTGCTGGGCGAGGTCGTGACCCCGGCCCGGTGGATCGCCGTCAGTGTAGGCTTCGTCGGCGTGCTGCTCGCCAGCGACCCGCTTGGCGTCCGGCCCGGCCTGCCCGCTCTGCTGGTCCTGATTGCCGCGGCCCTGTGGGGCTACGGCGTCATCCTGATGCGGCAGATCGCACGAAGGGAAAGCTCGCTGCTGCAGATGCTGTCGAGCAACGCCGTGTTCCTGGTGGTGAGCGGTATCGCCTGCCTGTTCAGCGCGGAACGACCGGATGGATGGCAGTTTCTGCTGCTGCTGTCGGTCGGCGTGTTCGGCGGCCTGGCGCAGTTTTGCATCTTCGAGGCAGCCCGCGTGACGCCGGCCTCGGTGATGGCGACTGTGGAATACACGGCACTGCTCTGGGCGTTCCTGCTGGGCTACGCAATCTGGGGCGATATTCCGGCCGTCCCGGTGTTCGCTGGCGCCGGCCTGATCCTGCTGGCCGGCATGCTGCTGGTGACGGCGGAGCGTCGCGCCGCGCGGCCACGCATCGCCGTAGCCAGGCGCTGATCGGCGTCCGGGTCACGCCCAGGATTGGCGCATGCCGGATCGGCATGACATGCTGAGCCCAATCCACACCGGGAGGGCAGCATGACACCGATCGTTGCAGTGATCGCGCCAGGCATGATGGGCAGCGGCGTGGGCCAGCGTCTGGCCGAGAACGGGGTGGAGGTCCGCACCCTGCTGGCCGGTCGCAGCCAGGCCAGTGTCGAGCGCGCCAAGGCAGCCGGAATGACGGGCGCAGACGAAACCCAGATTGCGGCCTGCGACTTTATCCTTTCTATCGTGCCGCCAGGGGAGGCGCTAAGCCTGGCCGAACGGCTGGCGCCAGCACTGCGTGCCGCGGCAAAGAAGCCGATCTACATCGATTGCAACGCGGTGCATCCCGGCACGGTGGTGCGCATCGCGCGGGTGATCGAGGAAGCCGGTGCGACTTTCGTCGATGGCGGCATTATCGGCGGCCCGCCTGCCCCAGGCAGCAAGGGCACACGCATCTATCTGTCGGGCGAGGCTGCAGCGCGCGTGGCGTCGCTGGAACAGTACGGGCTCGAAATGCCGGTGCAGCCCGGCCCGATCGGCGCCGCTTCCGCGATGAAGATGTCCTACGCCGGCATCACCAAGGGGTTCACCGCGCTTGGTGCGGCGATGATGCTGGCGGCAAGCCGCGCCGGTACCGCCGATGATCTGAAGCAGGAGCTGCTGGCCAGCCAGCCGGCGCTGGTCGGTTGGCTCACCCGCCAGATGCCGCGCATGTATTCCAAGGCGTATCGCTGGGTCGCGGAGATGGAGGAGATCGCTGAATTCGTCGGGGAAGATCCGGCGGCGCGGCAATTCTATCTGGCCGCGGCACAGCTCTACCAGCGCATCGCCGACGACTTCGATGGCGACCGCAAGGAGACCGCGGCGCTGGATGCGTTCTGCAAGCCGCAGGCCTGATCGCAACGGTGCAGCATCGCCGGCAGTCTGACGCCTGACTGGCGCGGAAGGAGTTCGACATGCCCCATGGCACCTGGCGCTTCACGCAGATGGACCGCGTCATCTATGGCGAGCCGTTCGCTGCCGCGCTCGCGAAACAGGTCCAGCGGCTTGGCGCACAGGCGGTCTATGTCCTGGCCAGCGGCACGCTGAACCGGCAGACCGACGCGGTGGACCAGGTACGGGTGGCGCTTGGCAACCGGCTGGCGGGTGTCTGTGCCAAGATCGGCGCCCATACGCCGCGCACCGACGTGGTGGCCGCCACCAATGCTGCGCGGGCGCTGAACGCCGACCTACTGGTGACGGTGGGCGGCGGCTCGGTCACCGATGCGGCCAAAATGGTGGCGCTGTGCCTGGGTAACGATGTCACCGATCCGCAGCAGCTCGACGCGTTCGCCGCCCGCGTCACGCCGGACGGACGGACCGAACGGCCGGATACCAAACCGCCGGCGCTGCGGTCGATCGACATTCCCACCACGTTGTCGGCGGGGGAGTTCAATCCGTTTGCCGGTTGCACCGACACGATCCGACAGGTGAAGCAGAGCTACGCGCATCCGCTGATGATCCCGCAAACGGTGATCCTCGACGCGGCGATCACCCTGCACACGCCGGAATGGCTGTTCCTGTCGACCGGGATTCGCGCGTTGGATCATGCGGTGGAGGGGATTTGCTCGCTGCACGCCCAGCCTTTGTCCGACGGTACCAGCCTTCACGCCCTGCGACTGCTTGGCCCCGGCCTGACGGCGGTGAAGGCCAATCCCGAGAATCTGAAGGCGCGGCTGGACTGTCAGCTTGGTGCCTGGATGTCCACCTTCGGCAGCCAGGCCGGTGTCAGCATGGGGGCGAGCCACGGCATCGGCCATGTGCTGGGCGGCACGGCCGGGGTGCCGCACGGCTATACCTCCTGCATCATGCTGCCGCATGTTTTGCGCTTCAACGAGCCGGTGAACAGCGATCGGCAGGCCTGGGTCAGCGAGGCCTTGGGTCACCCGGGCGAACAGGCCGCGGATGTCGTTGCCGCGCTGATTGCGGGATTGGGACTGCCGGGACGATTGCGCGATGTCGGAGTGAAGCCGGATCAGCTGGATCAGATTGCCGTGGAATTCGATGCATGATCGCTGGGTGCATACCAATCCACGGCCGATTTAGGGACCACCGTCGGTGCGGAGGTTGCTGGACGTTGCCTGGTAGTCAGCAGACCGCTTCGGTCAAATGGGTGAGTAGGCCGATCAACTCGTCGCGGCGGAACGGCTTCTTCAGGATCGATATGTGGCCGCTCTCATGGAATTTGGCCACGCCCTCGGCGAGGCGTAGATAGGCGTCGCTGTAGCCTGAGGTGAGAATGATCTTGGAGGGGATTCCGGTCAGCAGCACTTCGTTCAGGACGTCGATGCCATCCTTCTCCGGCATGATCATGTCGAGGATGAGCACATCCGGCCGAAAATCGAT
Organism: uncultured Alphaproteobacteria bacterium; assembly: GCA_963789495.1. Lineage (GTDB taxonomy): Bacteria > Pseudomonadota > Alphaproteobacteria > Acetobacterales > Acetobacteraceae > CAWBLP01. Next base: position 91,009 of record CAWBLP010000033.1, on the reverse strand, counting down.
GAATGTTTCGGTGGCATCCATGGAGCTGTTCAGCGCTTTAAATTCCATGCCGAGCTGACCTGCGATCAGGCCTACAACTTTGGTGATGCCGGTTTGGTCGTCGACAATGAGAAGTCGCTTTGCCATGGGCCGTTTACCTTTGATGGACAGTCGATAATCCGAGCAGCCCAGTCCTCAAGATAGGATCGATTATAGATAGTTGAACCAAAATTCCGGCGCTGACAATGCATTTTTCGCGCAAGTTTCATGTTGGCGAATATATTAAGAGTTCGTGTTTTGTCCAGATGAATGGGCGCATTTGGGGGGGTAGCCTCAAGTTGTGCCTGCCGACCATCAATGCTGGAAGTGCGACGTTGGTCCTGAGGCGACAAAAATGACTCAGCTTCGCGACGTGCGACCGCCGGCGGTCCGGCAGTCGCAGCCTATCAGACCGATACACAAATGACACATTCCGGGATCGTGTGGTCGTCATTTTGACATCATATAAACATCAATCGGCATTTTGATTGCCTGCAACCCGCGCCAGGGCCGTCAGTCGAACCTTGTCTGCCGCAATTCGGGGCGGGGGCAGCGGCGGCCGTTGCGCGGTCTCCCGTCCAATCGCATCATGCGCCGCAGAAATCGCCAGATGGGAGCCAATCATGAGCGACGTTGGTCACGTCCGTATTCTCGGCATAGCGGGAAGCCTTCGGCAGGCGTCGCTCAATGCGGCAACGCTGCGCGCAGCCCAAGCGCTCGCGCCGGATGGCATGCAGATCGAGACCTTCGATATCGCGCCAATTCCGCTCTACAACGAGGACGTCCGGCAGCAGGGTTTTCCGCCGCCGGTCGAAGCGTTGCGCGCCCGCATCAAGGCCGCGGACGGGCTGCTGTTCGTGACACCGGAATACAACTACTCGATCCCCGGCGTGCTGAAGAATGCGATCGACTGGGCGTCACGTCCGCCGGAGCAGCCATTCGACGGCAAGCCGATCGGTATCATGGGTGCAAGTCCCGGTGCGATGGGCACCAGCCGCGCGCAATATCACCTGCGGCAGTGCTTTGTCTTCCTCAATGGGCTGGTGATGAATCGGCCGGAGGTGATGATTCCTGGTGCGATGGCGAAGTTCGATGCCAACGGCGCTCTGACCGACCAGCCGACGCGGGACTTCATCACCGCCCATCTTGCCGCCTTCAAGGCGTGGGTCCTGCGTATGCGATAGCACGCATGTGGTGGGATGCGAGCAGCGTTTGGGGGAAACGCCCCCGGAACACCCGCAAAGGGCCCGGCCGTTGGAACCGAATCCGATTGCAAAGGCTGAGCCTTTGCTGGAGGTCTAAAAAGCAACGCCTCCTGGCGGGGGTCGGGGCGACGCCCCGATAGCCTGCCGCATTCCCCCACAAGCGCGATGCGTTGGCCCGGCCGGCGCGCCTATTGTCCAGGTGGCGGCGGCGGTGCCTGCAGGTAGCGCAGATAGTCGTTGTCCGGCGTCAGGACGAGGCGCGCATTGCCGTTCGCGAACGCATCCCGATAGCCCTGCAGGGTGCGCCAGATGGCGAAGAAGCTCGGGTCACGACTGAACGCCTTGGCGTAGATCTGGGTCGCTTCGGCCTCGCCCTCACCGCGCAGCTTGTCGGCGTTGGCGCGGGCCTCGGCCAGCAGCACCGTGCGATCCCGGTCTGCGTCGGCACGGATCTTCAGCGACGCTTCGGCGCCCTCTGCCCGAGCCTGCGCGGCAACCCGCTGCCGCTCCGACTGCATGCGCGACAGGATTGCCTGCGTGTTCTCTTCCGGCAGGTCGGCGCGGCGGATTCGCACATCCTCCACCGAGACGCCGAAACCCTGCATCTCCGTGTTCACCTGGTCGCGGATGCGGGCCATGATCCGCTCGCGATCGGCCGACAGCACGTCCAGCAGCTTGTTGTTGCCCAGCACGCGGCGCAGGCTGCCGGTGACGATCGGATTCAGCCGGCCGCGAATGCCTTCCGCCACCGTGCCGACCGCCTGGTAGTAGCGCAGCGGATTGGTGATCCGGAACACGGTGAAGCTGTCGACGATCAGCCGGCGCTGGTCGCCCAGGATCACCTCCTCACCCGGCAGCTCGATCGTCAGCAGGCGACGGTCGAACGGAATCACCGACTGCACGAACGGCATCTTGGTGTGCAGCCCGGGCTTCTCGATCACGTTGACCACTTTGCCGAACTGGGTCACCAGCACCTGCTCGGTCTGCGTCACGGTGAACAGGCTGGCATTGGCCAGCACGAACAACACGAACAGCGCGGCAATGCCGGCAATCAGGGCGCGGCTCATGCTGGGTTCCTCCGCCGACCGGCTGCTAGGTCGATGCGCGGGTTCATCGCGAACTCCCGGTCTGCTGCGTGCCGCTGCTCGGCGAGGTCTGGCTGCCGGACGAGCCGGTCGGCGGCGGGTTGCGGGTCGGAGTCGGAACCTGCGGTGGCGTCTGCGGCATATTCAGTGGCAGGAACGGCACCAGGCCCTTCAGCCGGTCGTCAACGACCAGCGTATGGGCGTGCGTCAGGATATCGCGCATGGTGTCGATATACATGCGCCGCAGCGTGACGTCCTTCGCCGCCTGGTAGGCCTTCAGCACGCTGTCGAAGCGCTGCGCCTCGCCGGTCGCCTGGGCGATCGGCGGCCTGCCGCTGGCCCTGCGCCTCGGCGACGATCCGGGCCGCATCGCCACGCGCCCGAGGCACGATGTCGTTGCGGTAGGAATCGGCCTCGTTGCGCATCCGTTCGGCGTCGGTGTTGGCGCGCTGCACGTCGCGGAAGCTTTCCACCACCGCGGCGGGCGGATCGACTTTCTGCAACTGCACCTGGGTGATCTCGATGCCCGCCTTGTAACGGTCCATGATCTGCTGGGTCTGGTGCAGCACGTCGGTCTCGATCTGAGCGCGCAGCTCGGTCAGCGCGGGCTGGATCGGCGTGCGGCCGATCACCTCGCGCAGCGAGCTTTCCGCCACCGCCTTCACCAGCAGTTCCGGGTCGCGGATGTTGAACAGGTAGGCCACGGCGTCGCTGATTTTCCAGAACACCGCGACGTTGATATCGATGATGTTCTCGTCGCCGGTCAGCATCAGGCTTTCGACCGGCACCTCGCGGCGTCTGGTCGCGCCCGCTGCTGGAGCTCGAGCGATAGCCGATCTCGGTGCGATTGATGCGGGTGACGGCCGGGCGTTCCACCGTCTCGATCGGCCAGGGCAGGTGCCAGTTCAGGCCCGGCTGGGTGCGATAGGAATAGGCGCCGAAGCGCAGCACCACGCCCAGCTCGTCCGGCTGCACGCGGTAGAGGCCGCTGGCGAGCCACAGGGCGAACACGCCCAGACCGAGCAGCAGAATGCCGCGGCCGCTGGTGAACCGGCCGCCCGGACCACCGCCGCCGCCCAGCAGGCGACGGATCGCGGCCTGCAGGCGGGCGATCAGCTGGTCCAGATCGGGGATCGGTCCCCCGGAGCCTGGGCCGACCGGGACCGGGCCGCTCCGGGCCTCCGCCGTTGCCCCACGGGCCGCCGACCGGGTGGACGTTGGCCACCATGGCCACCTGCCGCCTGATGATCCCCACGGGTTGGGGTTGCCTCCGGGGCCACCGTTGTTCCAAGACATGGTGGCGCTTTACTCCTGGCATGCTACGCGCACGAGGGGACCGCTGGCGGAAGCCGCGCGGTGCGCCATATGCTTAGACACTGGCGCCGTAGCGCGGCCGCTTATCCGATGCCGGGCGATCGATTGCAACAACCAAGGTGCGAGGCGATGACAGCAACCCCTGACTCGTTGCGTGACGCGCTGCGGGAAATCAAAGATCCGGCCTCGGGCCGCGACATCGTCTCCGCCGGCCTGGTGGAATCCGATCGAATTGCGTGACGGGCTGGTGCAGGTCGACGCTGCTGACCGACCGGGCGCACGCCGCGGCGATGGAGCCGGTGCGCCGCGCGGTCGAGCAGGTGCTGACGCGGCAGAGCCGGCGTCACCAATGCCACCGCGGTGCTGACCGCACACAAATCCCCGGCCGCCGCCGCCGCGCCTCCGCCGCGCACTGCCGCAGCGCAGCAGGGACACGGACATCCGCCGCATGCACATGCCGGCACCGGACAGAAGGCGGCGCTGCTGCTGCCGGAGGTGAAGGCGATCGTCGCTGTGGCCTCCGGCAAGGGCGGCGTCGGCAAATCCACTGTCGCGGTCAACCTGGCGGTGTCGCTGGCGCGGGCCGGGCATCGCACCGGACTTGCTGGACGCCGATATCTATGGGCCGAGCCTGCCGCGGATGCTGGGGGTGAGCCGCAAGCCGGAGGTGCGGGGCGACAAGATGATCCCGCTGCAGGCCTGGGGCCTGTCCTGCATGTCGATCGGCTTCCTGGTGGACGAGGAAACGCCGATGATCTGGCGCGGCCCGATGGTGATGGGCGCGCTGGAGCAGATGATGGGCCAGGTGAGCTGGGGGCCGCTCGACATCCTGGTGGTGGACATGCCACCGGGCACCGGCGACGCGCAGCTCACGATGGCGCAGCGTGTCGCGCTGACCGGCGCGGTGATCGTCTCCACGCCGCAGGACATCGCGCTGATCGACGCCCGCCGCGGTGTGCGGATGTTCGAGAAGACCCAGGTGCCGGTGCTGGGCCTGGTGGAGAACATGAGCTTCTTCAACTGCCCGAATTGCGGGCATACCAGCCGACATTTTCGGCCATGGCGGAGCACGTCTGGAAGCCGAACGGCTCGGCACGGAGTTCCTGGGTGAGGTGCCGCTGCTGCTCGACATCCGCACTGCATCGGATGCCGGCACGCCGATTTCCGCCGCGGCGCCGGACAGCGACGGGGCGCGGGCCTTTGCCGCTCTGGCCGCGCGGGTCTGGGACAAGGTGTCGGGTGCGGCAACCTCCCGCGGCAGCGGCCCGCGCATCATCATCAACTGACCCGGGCCGTCGCGGCGCCGGCTTACGGGCCGGGTCCGTCGCGGGTTGCCGGGACGCTTGCGCCGATCCTGGCGCCAATAGTGTTCGCTACGGCTCGCCGGGCCGTTTGCGATGGTCCTGCTGCGGCGGCGCATGCTGAGCCGGCGCGGCATGCGGCGGCGGTGGAGCCGCGTGCGCCTGGGGCGGCGGAGCATGGACCTGCGGCGGGGGTGCGGCTCGCAGTTGCGGCGGTTGCGGTGTCTGGACCTGCGGCGGTGCGGCCCGCATTTGCGGCGGCTGCGACGTGTGGACCTGCGGCGGTGCCGCGTGCATCTGGGGTGCCTGCGGCGCAGGAATTTGCGGCGGCGCGGCATGCACCGGCTGCTGCGGAGGGGCGGCGTGGAATTGAGCAGCAGGCTGCGGTGCACGATACTGTGGAGCCGGCGGCGGCGCATTGCTCTGCGGATGGGCAGGCGGATGGAATGGTGAAGCCGCGGGCGGCGCGCCGCGGGATCCAGCGTCTCGGCCAGGCGCCTGGCCGGAAGGATGCTCGATCCGTGGCATCGCTGGTGGTGCAGCGGCATGCGGAGAGGCGAGGGACGGCGCCGTCGGCTGCGTGGGCATCCGCGGTGCTGCGGGCGGCGGTATCGCACCCGGTTGACCCTGCGGCCTCTCATTTTGCTGGATCAGCGGCGCCGGCCCGCTACCGCCATGCGGTGCCAGAGGGGGTGCGCCCGGGTTCATCCCAGGTGGGTGGGGGGCCTGGTTCGGACCGCCCGGCTGGAACCGGGATCGCGGTGGGTTGGCCGATCCAGCCTGCGTTGCGTCGCCTGGTTCGGCCATGGGTCGGCCGCCGCCATGCGGGGCGAGGGGCGGGGTGTGGCGATCCCCCTCGGGCCTTGCCCGATCGGTTGCGCCTCCGGGCGAGCCGAACGGTGGCGCTTCGGCGGGCGTGCCATTCCGATATTGCGGCGTGGCGGCGATGCCAGGTGAGGGCGCGTGGTTCCGGGCCGCCGGTGGCTGGCCTGGAGGTGATCCGCCAGGCGGGTGTTGTTGCGGGTTGTACAGCGCGGGACGTGGCGGGGCGCCGGAATGCATGGCTCCGTCGTCCGAGGCGGCGCGCGCCGCGGCCGGGTGGAACGCAGGACCCGGAGCGGCGTGCCAGGCCGATGTGGCGCCGGGAGGCGCGGGCGCCAGGGCGGTGTGACGGGCAACCCCGGGCGTGACTCCGAAGGTTGCCCTGGTGGGGGCGACCGGGGGCCGGCCGACCATGGGATGTGCGGCGGTCAGCATGCGCGGATCGACCTGCTGCACGCCCGGCCGCACTGGCCGCGACCCCTGCATGATGCTGGCCGGTACCACGGTGACGGCGCGGCGATTGACGAAGTTGTTGACCGTCACGGTCCGGTTGATGGTGGTGATGTTGGTGACGTGGCGAACGTTCACCTCCCGCACGTAGCGGTCGCTGGCGCGATACCAGGGGCGGTAGGGCTCGCGCGGGCCGAGCGGACACCAGCCGACCGAGCCGGACGCGAGGGCAGCGCCGAGACCGACGCCGGCGGCGACGCCGAAGAAGGTGACCAGGGCGGGAGCGTAGACCGGACGGGCGGAGACGGCGACCACGCCTGGGGTCCAGCCCCAACGCCCGCCGATCTGCACCCAGCGACCGTAGTGGAATGGGGCGAAACCCCAAGGTTCACGCTCCACCCAGGTCCAGCCCCAGGGTGCGACCCAGGCCCAATGCCCCTCGCGATAGGGCACCCAGTCATTGGCAACCCGGGGATACCAGACCTGGCCGTACTCCGGCGCTTGGCTCCATGTGCCGTATCCGGCGAGGTCGGCGCCACCGGGCATGGTTGCCACCACGGGCGGTGGCGCGACGGCCGGAGCCGGGCGTTCACGCTGCAGCATGGCGGCGATGAAGGCGTCCTGCCGCGCCGGACCGACGCTGCCCTGGAAACTGTCCGTGCCGGTCAGGGCGGCGGTCTGGCCCGGCCCAACCTGCAACGCCAGATCCGGGCCACTGACCTGCGCACGCCCCTCCAGCACCGTCACTGTCGTTGGGGTCTGGGTATCGCCAGCGTCGATCGCGTAGCGACCGTCGCCCGCCAGCGTCACGAGCCCACGCGGGGTCTGCACTGACCATGCCTCCCCGCCTTCGATGCCGCGCAGATGCAGGTAGATCTCACCCTGTGACTGGGTTGCCTGCAGCCCGGTCTGGTCCAGCAGTCCAACCTGAAACTCCGTGCCACCGGCGAGATCGATGCGGCTGGCCTCGATCTGCAGTTCCGTCTGGGCGTTCGGCTCAGTCCAGAACGTGTTGCCGGAGGTGACCGGGTAGTTGAGCGTCGCCGGCGCCCATTGTTCGGCGTCCTCGGTGTGGAAGGAGACCGTGCCATCGACCAGGGCGACGCGACCGACGCGCATGGGCGGGTCGCCATTGTCCTGCTGCGCTGCGGCTGCGAGGGGAGGCGCGGGCTGTGCCAGGGCGGCCGTCGGCAGCGTGGGTCCGAGCAGCAAGCCGGTGATGGCCGTGGTCGCGGTCAGGCGAAATAAAAGGGACTGCGGGCGCATGGAGCGCTCCTTGGCTGCGCGTGCCGCCTGATCCGCCAGCAACATGGCGAAACCGCGACGATCGCCGCCACAGATGCGGCGGTCCGGTTCGAAACTGGTTTGATCCTGCGCCGCTTTGACCGCTATGGCGTGTCGGGTCCGGCGACGAACAGGCGGCCGGTGGCGAAGGACAGCCAGATGCGCCGGCCGCGGATGAAGTCGCCGCCGATCACTCCGTCCCCGAGCCCGCCGAAGTTCGGCACGACCGCCAGGCGGGGCGAGGAGATTTGTTCAGGCCCGAGGTGAAGCGCATGGAACCGATGGAATGACACGCGCGTCGACTGCGGCGCCGCGCCATGCAAGGTGATCTGCGGGTCCGCCGCCAGACGTTCGCGGGACACGCCGGCGCGTTGCGCCAAATCGAGCGACACCGCACTGAGCTGTGCGCCGGTATCGAGCACCGCCATGCCGGAGGCGCCATCGACGGTGATGGGCACCAGCATACGGTCGCGCCGCGTGTTCACGTCAGCGATCTCCATGGCAGGGCCGGGCCAGGGCGGACGGGCGTCGGGGCAACGGCGCACGCGGTACAAGGTGAGCTGGCCGGCCGGCTGGTCGATGTCCAGGTCGAAGGCGAGCAGGATGTCGGCGCCGAGCAGACCGTCGATCGGCTGCTCGAAGCTGGTGGTGATCTCGAATCGGCCGACGGCAACGCGCTCGAGCGGAAAGCGGGTTTCGCCGAGGACGATGCCGGGGACGCTGGCATCCCAGCTCGCGCTCATGCCGCCGATGCCGATCGAGCGAGTTTGATGCAGGTCCCGTCCCAGGCCCAGCCGCTTGACGGCGGTTTCGGTCAGCAGGGTGCGTTCGGCGCCGGTGTCCACCAGCATCCTGACCCATTGGCCGTTGATGCCGGCGGTTACCACCATGAGGCGGTTGCCGGTCTGCAGCTTCGCCTGGGCCAGTTGCACCAGGGCACAGCGATCCTGGGAGGCGCAGCCGCACAGCGCTACCGCCAGCAGCAGGAGTGGTGCCAGGGCGCGGCGCAGGCCCAGGCAGAGTTCCGCGGCACGTGCCACGCATCCAGGCTTGTGGTGGGATGCGGCAAGGGTCGGGGGAGACGCCCCCGACTCCCGCCGTCTCCCACCGCAAGGCAGGATAGGTGGCACAGCTTCCGAGCATCTGCTTGGGGGCATCATGCCCAGGACTGAGCCGGATCGTTGCGGTCGGCGCAAGCGGTACCGGCCGTACCCGCAGGAGACTACCAGTGAGATCGACGACAATTCGCCCCGTCGCTACCCCCGCAGCGCCTGCACCGCGACCGTCACCGCCGCCGCTGCCACCAGGAACACGACGAGTGCCACGCGGCCGGTGACCATCTGTGGCGCCGCCAATCCGTCCGGCAGGCGTTTCCAGCCGGTGATCATCGGGCGAACCAGCGCATGACCCAGCACGGTATAGCTGAGGATCGCCAGCAGATGCAGCAGGATGGCGGCCTCGATCAGCTTGAAATTCACCGCGTGGATGTGGCTGAGCCAGTTGCTGGTGTCCTCGCCGACCACATGCGCCAGCGGGCCCTCCATCGAAATCTCGTCATTGGCGCACAGGCCGGTGGCGGCCTGCACGGTGAGCAGCAGCAACATCCCCAGCACCATCCAACCGCCGGCTGCGTTGTGGCCGATCTCGGTGTCCGGGTGACGACGGGAGACGGCGACCAGATGGCGCAACGCCGCCAATGGGCTGCGCAGGAACCGGATGAAGCGCGCGGTGTCGCTGCCGATCAACCCCCAGACCAGCCGGAACAGCAAGGCGGCGACGGTGGCGTAGCCGGCCAGGAAGTGGATCTGCATCCAGCCGTAATGCTGGGTGACCCAACTTGTCCCCACCAGCAGGACGATGCCCCAATGGAACAGCCGCGTCGGGGCATCCCATACGCGAACCCAGGCAAACCTTTGGCGCATGTCTTTGGTCATCTCCTTGGCCGTGCGAACGATCGCGGTCGTTGGGGCAATACCGGTGCCACGCTCTGAAGGGCCACGCCAGATCACGATTTTTTATCGCATGATCTGCGTTAGCATTGTCTCGTTGCCGAAAACCGCTCACAGTAGCCGGCGATGGCGAGTTCGAGCCTGTCCTTGTCCCGGCCGATCCTGATGCGCCCTGCCGTTATTGTCCTGGCGGGTGTGGCGGTAGCAGGCACGGCCGGCGTGCTCATCGTATCACATCAAGATCGACCTGTGGTCGCAACACGGCCGACCGCGCCGTCGATGCCACCAGCGGCGGCGCCATCAAAGGCTTCCGTCCCGCCAGCCGCCGCGGTTCCCGCCGCTGCACTTCCCCGGACCGCACCTGCCGCCTCTACATCGGCACCCGCGGCGACCGCATTGCCCAAGCCCGGCTTCGACATCGTGCGCGTCGATCCGCAGGGCGACAGCGTGATGGCCGGGCACGCGACCCCCGGCGCGGGGGTGGTGATCCGGCAGGGTGAGCAGGAAGTCGGCCGGGCTACCGCCGACCGGAGCGGTGACTGGGCGCTGACGCCGTCGCGGCAGCTTGCGCCTGGGGCGAGCGCTCTCACCCTGGCCGAACGCACCCCCGAGGGGCACGAAATCAAAGGCGACGGGCCGGTGCTGTTGGTGCTGCCGCAGCCGCCAGACGCCGCGTCGCCAGCGCAGCCCAATGCACCGGCGAAGCTCAATGCACCGGCGCAGCCCGCTCTGGCGGTGCTGACGGATGGTGCCGCCGCTCCGCAGGTCCTGCAGGGTCCCGCCAGTCCGCCCGGATCGTCCCGTCTCATGCTCGGCACGGTCGACTATGGCGATACCGGCGCGGTGCGTTTCGGCGGCACGGCTCCCCCGGGCAGCACCGTCCGCGTCTACGTGGACAGCCATCCGGTTGGCGACGCACAGGCAAACGCCCGCGGTTCCTGGACCATGACCCCTGGTAGGGATCTTGATGCCGGCTTGCACCAGTTGCGGCTCGATCAGCTTGCCAGGCAGGGCAAGGTCTCCGCGCGGGTTGAAATGCCCTTCACCCGCGCCGCGCTGGACGCGCACACGCTGGCGGTGGGCAGCGTGGTCGTGCAGCCGGGCCAGAACCTATGGCTGCTGGCCCGCCATCGCTACGGCGCCGGCATCCGCTACACCGTGATCTATCAGGCCAACCGCGATCAAATCCGCAATCCCGACCTGATCTACCCGGGTCAGGTGTTCGCCATGCCGTCTTCGGACGAATCACCACCTGAAAAGACGGTGGCCGGCGGTGCCATGCCCAATGCTTCCAGCAGGTCGAGATAGGGCGCGAGCGCCAGGAGGAAGCAGCTCAGCTCCACCAGCAGCCCGGTCGCGGTAATCTGCAGCGCGATGTCGGTCTGCGCCTCCAGCAGGATACGGTGATCGGGGGTGAGCAGCAGGCGCCAGCATGCCGGGAGTTGGCGTGGCAGCCAGTGCAGCGCCGTGAAGCTTTGTACCCGCTGGCTCACGTCTGATGTGTCGGCCGTGCTGGGAACCCGGCTCAGCACAGCGCCCAGAACCAGGCGGCCGGTGTCCGGCACTGCCTGGGTGAGGCGGGCGCGCACCACGCGTTGGCGCCAGCGGAACATGAAGGCGGGCAAGGCTTCAGCGTCCCTGGGTGCAAGACGCCCGGCGGCATCGACCGAGAAGGGACCGAGCATGAATGGCGCGTCGAACGGCATTGGGATTCTCCCAGGCTTCGCCGCCAGTCTTGCCCGAGTATGATGAACCATCCATAAACCTGCAGACCATGGCCTTCGCCGATGACCTTCGTTTGGCCCTTCCGCCGCCGCATCCAGCGGGCCGGCCCTTCATCGTCAGCGGGCTTGTCGTGCTGCTGCTCGGCCTCGCGATCAGTGGTTGGCTCGCCTGGCTCGCGCTGGCCTTCACCCTGGCCTGCCTGGCATTCTTCCGCGATCCGGAGCGGGTGCCGCCCGGTCGGCCCGGCGCCATCCTCGCGCCGGCGGACGGACGCGTGGTCTCGGTCGCGCCTGGTGTGCCGCCGGCCGAACTGGGGCTGGGCAGCGTGCCGCGGTGGCGCGTCTCGATCTTCCTCAGCGTGCTGAACGTGCACGTGAACCGGGTTCCCGTGGACGGCACGGTGACCCGCATCGCCTATCGCCACGGCGCCTTCGTCAGTGCCAGCATGGACAAGGCGAGCGAGGCCAACGAACGCAACGCGATCGCCATCCGCCTGCCGGATGGCAGCGAGCTGGCGGTGGTGCAGATCGCCGGGCTGATCGCGCGGCGCATCGTGTGCTCGCTGCGGGAAGGCGATGCCGTGCAGGCGGGTGCCCGGTTTGGGATCATTCGCTTCGGCAGCCGCACCGACCTGTATCTGCCGGAGGGATTGCGCCCCATCATCGCGGTCGGCCAGACCATGATCGGCGGCGAGACGGTGATCGCGGAGCGGCTGGTATGAGTTCAGGCTCTGGCATGAGTTCGTCGCAGCGACCCAACTGGTCGGGCGGGCGGGTGTCGCCGATGCGACGGCTGCGACGGCTGCGCCCGCGCGCCCGGCCGCGCTACAAGGGGCCGTCATTCAACCGCGTCATTCCCAATCTGCTGACCCTGCTGGGCCTGTGCGCCGGGCTGACCTCGCTGCGCTTCGCGCTGGAAGGCCGGTTTGGCTCTGCTGCCGTGGCGATCACCGTCGCGGGCGCCATCGATGGGCTGGACGGTCGGCTGGCGCGCCTGCTGAAGGCGACCTCCCGCTTCGGCGCCGAGTTCGACAGCCTGGCGGATTTCCTGTGTTTCGGGGTGGCGCCTGCCTTCACCTTGTATCTGTGGTCGCTGCAGCGCGCGGGCGCGTTCGGCTACACGCCCTGCCTGATGTTCGCAGTCTGCATGGCGCTGCGCCTGGCGCGCTTCAATGCGGCGCTGGAGGGCGCGCCCAAGCCGGCTTATGCCTATAACTTCTTCACCGGCGTCCCGGCGCCGGCGGGTGCCGGGCTTGCGCTGTTCCCCCTGTTCCTGGGGCTGGAGGCAAAGTCGCTGGGTTGGGACTGGCTGCTGACGCTGTCGCAGTATCCGCTGTTCTGCGCGGCGGTGCTGGCGGGCACCGCATTGCTGCTGGTGTCCACCCTGCCGGTGTGGAGCTTCAAGAATTTCAAGATGCCGGCGGAATACGTGCTGCCTCTACTGCTGGGGACCGGCACCTTCGCCGCCCTGCTGATCGCCGATCCCTGGGCCGCACTGGCGGCGGGCGGGCTGATCTATCTCGGGATGCTGCCGTTCAGCGTGCGCAGCTTTCACCGTCTGCGCCGGGAAGCCGAGGCGCTGCACGAGCCGTCCGACGAGCCGCAGGAGGAGTTGGCGTAGGGCACTGACGCCGATCGATCGGCCGCCGTATCAGCCCGACGCAGGTCGGGATCCACGGCTTGTTCTATGATGCAGTCTAGGTAGTCGGGAAGCGCGGGCCCGCACTGCATGCGCCGTAGGTAGCGGGGTGGGCACGTCCGGTCGGCGCCTTGGCCGGGCCCGCTTTGTGTCATGGCGGGGTCCATTTTCCGTCTCGGCCGGGCCTGACCAGGCCATTCCCACCGGAACGATCGGGTCGCGCAGCCTGTGCTCTCAAGCGCAGACGGCCGGGTCGAGCCCGGCCAAGACGGGACGTGCGCAGCGCCCATGCCACGTTTTGCCCGATCTCAACGCCCATGGAGGCTTCCTGCCGGATGGCGGTCAGCGTCGCCCGCCCAGGGGCCCGCCCCGCCACACGGCAACGAAGTCCACACCCCCATTGTTCAATGCCGCAGGGCGCCGGTCGGTCTGCGTTGGCGACGCGGCAGCAGCAGGGGTAGAATCAAGCCGACGCCCAGACCCCAGCTGCCGTTGATCAGCAGCGACCGGGCCATCGACGCCGGCACCCACCCCGCGCCGATCGGTGCGCCTTTGATGGGCGCCACGACGAACCAGCCGACCAGCGCGGCGAGCAGGCCGAGCAGCAGGCCGCACAGCCATAGCGGCAGGCGAAAGTGGGGCAGCAGCAGGCCGAACGGCACGCCGTAGAGACCACCCCAGAAGCACAGATCGGCCAGGCGAGGTATGCCAAACGGCCGCACCGGCTGGATCGACCAGGCGCTGGATGCGAGGCCCGCGCTATGCAGCAGCGCGACGACTCCCTGGTGGAATATCAGCACCGAGAGAACGGCGGCGACGAAACCGAGACAGGCCCGCGTGGGCGCCGATGGCATGATCGCCTCCCCGTCAGGATGTGTTGATCGCGTGCAGCATCCGGCACGGGCGGCGGTGCGGTCAATCGGTTGCCCGTGTGATCGCCGGTTGCTCGTCCTTCAGTCCCACGCCGGTCAGCCGCCCGACGCGCATGGCCGCGATCAGCCAGCACAGCTTCGCCGCCGCGGCCTCCAGTTCCAGCCCGTCCGGGCGGATGTTGGAGATGCAGTTGCGCTCCGCGTCGTTGCGGCCGCGCCGCGGCTGCCAGGTGAGGTAGACGCCCAGGCTGTCGGCCGCAGTCAGGCCGGGACGTTCACCGATCAGCACTGCCACCGCCTCGGCACCCATGGCCTCGCCGATGTCGTCGCCCAGTGCCACGCGCCCCTGCCGGGCGATCACGATCGGAGCCGCCGTCCCGAGCGCGGGCACGATGCGCGCGAGCAACGGCGCGGCATGACGCTGCACCGCGACGGCGGACAGGCCGTCACAGACCACGAACAGCATGGCCCCGGGGCAATGTGGCAGGCGCGCTCGATCCGTGGCGCGAAGCCGGCGGCCTAGGTCGGGGCGCAGCAGATAGCTCTGCCGGTCCTGCGCCTCACTGTGTACGGCGATGCTGGGCAGAGCCGCCGTCGCCAGTTCGGCCTGCAGCGTATCGACGTCGAGCGCCGCGTGCACCGCATCCCGGGCAGCGGCATGCGCGGCCTGAAACGCCAGGTGGGCTTCGGTCGGCAGCCCGTTGCCCGCCCGCCCCAGCGCCACCCGCGCTGCGGTAAAGCGGCGCAGATCGATCCAGCGCGTGGGCGGCGACGGGTCAGGCATCAGGCCGGCGGCGGGACAGCGACGTGGTCATCCGGTGGCAGCGACCTCCAGCACATGATCAGCCAGGGCGAGTGACGCGGTCAGGCCCGGCGATTCGATGCCGAACAGATTGATCAGGCCGGGCACACCGTGGGTCTGCGGACCCTGTACGACAAAATCCTGGCCCGGCTTGCCCGGCGGCACCGTCTTGGGCCGGATGCCGGCATAGCCCGGCTGCAGCGCGCCGTCCTTCAGATCGGGCCAGTATTTGCGCACCGCGGCGTAGAAACTGTCGGCGCGGGCCGGGTTCACCGTGTAGTCGATGGTGTCCAGCCACTCCACATCGGGACCGAACCGTGCCTGCCCGCCCAGATCGACGGTCAGGTGCACACCGAGCCCGCCCGGCACCGGAACCGGATAGATCAGCCGAGAGAACGGCGACCGGCCCGAGAGGGTGAAGTAGTTGCCCTTGGCATAATAGGCCGTGGGCACCCGGTCCTGCGGCATGCCGTCGATGCGCCGCGCCAGGTCCGGTGCGTGCAGCCCGGCCGAGTTCACCAGCAGCCGGCAGCGCAGATGCATCGGCTCCGACCCGCCGACATGCACCTCCGTCCCGCCGCGCACGACCCGGGCGCCGGTGACCGGGCTGAGAAAGACGCAGATTGCGCCGGCATTTTCCGCGTCGCCTTGCAGTGCCAGCATGAAATTATGGCTGTCGATGATGCCGGTTGCGGGCGACAGCAGTGCGCTGGTGCAATGCAGGTTCGGCTCCAGCGCGACCGCCTCGGCGGTGCTGAGGATGCGCATGCCTTCGACGCCGTTGACCTCGGCGCGGCGCTGGATGCCGGCGAGCATCGCGTCTTCCTCGGCGTTGGTGGCGGCGATCAGCTTGCCGCAATTGCGGTGCGGTATGCCCTTCTCGGCGCAATAGGCATACAGCGCGCGGCGGCCGGCGACGCAGAACCGCGCCATCAGGCTGTTGGCCGGGTAGTAGATGCCGGCGTGGATCACCTCACTGTTGCGTGAGGATGTCTCGGTGCCGATGCCCTCGGCCGCGTCCAGCACGATCACCTCGCGGCCGGCCAGAGCGAGCGCGCGCGCCACTGCCAGTCCCACCACGCCTGCACCGACGACGATGCAATCGACTTCCTCCACGCACTGGTCTCCCATCTCGCGACGGCCTGATTTACGCCGCGGCTCGCCGCCAGACTAAGCAGAGATTTGTTGGTTGCCCAACGGAAGTGGCGCTCGGTCCTGATTGAGCGCACTCACGGCTTGGTGGATCGCCCCATCGAGTTGCTCGGGATCGGCGAAGGTCTGATGGGCGAGATGATGCGCCTTGAGGTCCCGCCAGACGCCTTCGATGTCATTGAGCTCTGGCGCATACTTAGGGAGCCACTCGACGGTGAGCCAATGGGCACGGGCGGCGAGCGCTGCCCGGGAGAGTTTGCTGGTGTGGATTGGACCATTGTCCTCGACCAGAACCACCGGTTTGACAGGCTGTCCGGGCTTGGGCCCGTAGAGCCGGTCCAGTTGTTCGAGATGGGCGATGAAGTCGCTGCTGCGCTTGGTCGGACTGGTGTGCACGATGAGCTGGCGCGTGACGTGATCGAACGAACCCACCATCGCCACCTTCCTGGCTTGTCCTGGCGCAGGAACACGTAAATCAGCGCCTGCCTTCGCCCAGACCCGGGCGAGATAGGGATGCGTCAGCGCCTCGCTCTCGTCGCCGTAAAGCAAAACGATGTCGCCAGCGGTGGCCTGCTGTTTGCGCAGTTGCAGGCGCAGACCAACCCGCTCGACATCGGCGGCAACCTGGCGCCCCTTCAGCGTGTGCCGCGGACGCCGCCAGCGGAACTTTTTTTGCGCAGAGCCTTGGACAATTGCGAGCGGCTGATACGCACGCCCTCGCGGTTTTCGATTTCGGCGCGCAACCGGGGAATGGTCCAGTTGTGCCGATCCGCCACAGGTTCCTCGAGGAGCGGCACCGCAACACGCAGGGCTGCCTCGCTCTTCATCGGTGCCGGCCCGGGTGCGACGGTGGCCTTCAAGGCCGCGATACCGCCACGCATGAAGTCGCTCCGCCACAGGCGGACCGTGTCCTCGCGCACGCCAAATGCCTCGGCAATCCGCGCGCTGGTCCAGCCAGCCAATGTCAGACGAACGGCTCGGGCGCGGTCTGCCTCGCCACGATCACGCGAACCGGCGAGCGCCACCAGAGCCGCTTGTTGCTCTTCGCTCGCTGAAAGGGGCGATCTGCCCGTCATGTCCTGCACCCTGCGAATTGGTGCCGGCAGCGAATTGTACCTACCATCCGTTGGTCAAGCTGACGGATTCTGCTTAGGTTGCCGGGTCGGGAGGAGCTATCGGATGCTGATTTTGCGTGCCGGACCATCCTCACTGGTGCTGGCGCCGGATACCGGCGGTGCAATCCTGGGTTGGTCGCACGGCGCCCGGCCGGTGCTGCGGCGAGCCCTGCCGGATGCAATTCTGCTCGGCCATGTCCGTGGCCTGGCAGGTTTTCCGCTGGTGCCGTTCTGCAATCGCATTGCCTGCGGACGGTTCCATTGGGACGGGCAGGACTACGATCTCGACCGGAATTTCGGTGACCATCCGCATACCATTCACGGAGTCGGCTGGCAGGCCGCCTGGCGCGTGGATGCGGTGACTGCCAACTCGGCGACCATCAGCCTGCTGCACGATGCGCGCGGTGAACAGGGGCGGCACTGGCCATTTTCCTTCGCCGCCGAACAGCACATCGACCTGGCCGAGGATGCGCTGCAGGTCACCCTGCGCATGACCAACCGCCACCCGGACGCGGTTCCGGCGGGGCTGGGGTTGCATCCGTATTTCCTCCGCTCGACCTACCGGACGATGCAGTTCGATGCCGAGGGCGTATGGCACAACGGAGCCAACTCCTTGCCGATCCAGCATACCGCGGTACCCGCAGCCTGGGATCACAGCGCCGGTCGCACAATCGGAAGTGTCGCGTTGGACCATTGTTTCACCGGCTGGCGCGGGCCTGTGCGCCTGGCGGGGCCGGCCTTCGGCCTGGAACTGGAGACGAGCGAGATATTCCGCCACCTGCAGGTTTATACGCCGCCGGGTCAGGATTTCTTCTGCGTCGAGCCGACCAGTCACATGCCCGACGCGATCAACCACCCCGGACAGCCCATGCATGTGCTGCGGCCGGGCGAGAGTTTGAGCGGAAAAATGACGTTTCGTATGGTTTTATCGACACCGCGCGTGTAGAACGCGATTCGGCCGCCGACCGGCCGCCAAAAAAGCGGAACAGAGATCATATTTAGGGAGACCGTTGACCGGACGCCATGTGGTCGCTGATCAATACGGCTGCGGATCTGGTGGCGCAGTACCCGGTGCTCGCCACGCTGGTCGCGTTCACCGCTGCCATCGTGGAGGCAGTGGCGGTGCTGGGCATCCTGATTCCCGGCACGCCCATCCTGATGGCGGTGGCCGGCGCCGCGGCGCTCGCCGGGCTGCCGATGGCTCCGATCCTGATAGTGTCGATCATCGGTGCCGTGATCGGCGACTTCGTGTCGTTCTATGTTGGCCACCGTTACAATGTGCGCCTGCGCGGGTTCTGGCCGTTCCGCAGCCGGCCGACCTTGATGATGCGCGCCGAACACTTCTTCCGCCGTTACGGCACCGCCAGCGTCGCATTGTGCCGCTTCGTGCCGGTGCTACGCTCCACGGTGCCGCTCGTCGCTGGCATGGCGGGTATGTCACGGCCGCGATTTCTGCTCGCCAATGTCTCCTCCGCGTTGGTGTGGGCGCCGGCCCATGTCTATCCGGCACAGTTCGCCGGCCTGTCGCTGGAGCGGCTACAGGATGGCGACTGGCAGACCGCCGCGCTGTGGGGTGGGGCCTTGCTCGTCTGCACCGGGTTCGGCTGGCTGTTGCACCGCACCGTGATGGCGCGGCTGCGCTGACCTGAGCAGCGTTCCGCAGCCTGTTCCATCCATCCCAAAACGCTGGGGGCAGTTGCGCCCGAAACCCCATCAAGGGGGCTGCCCCTTGCATCCCCGCCCAGAGGCCGGGCCCTGTCATGTAGATAGAGGTGGTGAGCGGCGGGTGTAGAAGGAGTTCCCAAAAATCCAGCCCTAAATAGAATTTACTGCCAAAACGGAGCGGGCCCGGACGCTGGGCGACTTGGAACCGCATCGATCGTAAAGGCGAGAATTTGCCGGAGGTCGAGGAGGCAAAGCCTCCTGGTGGAGTTCGGGGCAACGTCCCGACCCCTTGCTGCGCTCCACCACAAAGCGGGATATGCGGGACAGGCCATCGCATCGCCCAGGTCCGCCCAGTATCCTGAACCGGCAGATCGCAGTACCCTTCCGAATACCAAGACGTCCGGGGAGGAACGCCATGCAGATCGTTGACGCGCAGATCCACACCTGGGGAACCGGCCTGCCAAGCAACCTCTCGCACCGGCAGGTGACCCATTTCACCCCGCGGGAGGCGATCGTCCAGATGGACGAAGGCGGCGTCGATGCCGCGGTCATTCACCCGCCGGGCTGGGACCCGAATTCGACCGAGATGGCGTTCGAGGCTGTGCGGACCTACCCGGGCCGGTTCGCGATCATGGGCTCACTGCCGCTCGACCGCGCCGACTCCCGGACCCGCATCGCATCCTGGCGAAATCAGCCGGGCATGCTCGGCCTGCGCTACACCTTCCTGCACGATCCCGCGCGGCAATGGCTGGCAGAGGGCACACTCGACTGGCTTTGGGCGGAAGCCGAGAAAGCCGGGGTTCCCGTGGCAGTCCTGGCAACGGATTTGCTGGCGGAGCTTGGCCAGATTGCCGAACGCCATCCCGGGCTCCGCCTGACCATCGATCACCTGGGAGGGCGGGGTGGTCTCACCACGCTGAAAGATGCGGCCGCCATGACCCATATGCCGGCGCTGCTGGCACTGGCGAAATTCCCCAATGTCGCGGTCAAGGCGACCGGAGCGCCCGGCTATTCCAGCGAGGCCTACCCGTTTCCCACCATGCAGACCTATCTTCGCCAGATCTATGATGGCTTCGGTCCGCACCGCATGTTCTGGGGCACGGACATCACCAAGATGCCGTGTTCCTGGCGGCAATGTGAGACGATGTTCACCGAGGAGCTGCCCTGGCTCGCTGCGCAGGACAAGCGGCTGATCATGGGCGACGCGCTGTGCGCCTGGTGGGGCTGGAATTGGGCCACTTGACTCGTGCAGCAGTCCTTTGGCCATCCGCATAGTCGCGGCAAACAAGATGGGAAACGTGCAGAATGAGCGAACATCGCACAGCGAATGCGGCGGAAAGGCAGGTCGCCGTGGTGGTCGGTGCCACCTCCAAGTGGCAGTCGATTGGCCGCAACACCCTGCTGGCCCATGGCCGGAGTTTGGATGACAGCGACCTGCCGCTGGGCGTGCGCTGGGGTGTCGGCGGCGCCATCGCGCAGAAATTCGCGCGCGAGGGGTTCTTTGTCGTGCTCACCACCCGTAGCGAGGCCAATGCGTCCGGCCTGGCGGCGGCGATCCAGCAGCAGGGTGGCGCCTGCATGATCGTGGAACTCGATCTGGCATCCCAGGACTTGATCGCGGCGGCCTTCGCCACGATCCGCCGCGAGGCCGGCGACCCGGACGTGCTGATCTACAATGCCGGCTATCTGGAGGGACGTGACCTGCCGCCCGACCAGGAACTGCTGGAGTACATTCCGGTGGAGATGTTCGACACCGCGCAGCATATCGCCAGTCGCGGCCCGTTCTTGGTGGCCAAGGAAGTGCTGCCGGCGATGCGGCAGCGAGGCGCAGGATCTTTCTTTTTCTCCAACAACTCCAAGTCGTTGCGCGGCACCAAGCGCAAGACCGGGGAATCTCTGTACTATCCGCGGGTGATGATGCGCACGCTGGCGCAGGTGCTGACCGAGGAATATTCCGAGTTCGGGGTACACGTGGCCAATGTGGTGATCGACGGCACCATCGATTTACCTGGCACACGGGCGCTGCCGAAGGCGCAGGCGAACCCTGACCTCGTCATCAATCCGGTCAAGATCGCCGAGGCGTTCTACTATCTGCACACCCAGGACCGGTCGTGCTGGACCCATGAGCTGCAGCTTACGCCGTTCGTGACCAAGCCAAGCCACTGACGGCGCGCCGGGTCGGTCCGGCCACCCGAATCCGGCCCGACAGGCGCGGCGGCCCCGTTGCCCCGGGGGCCGCCGCCGCGCCGGATTCGGGTGGCCGCCCGAAAAGCGCAGGCGCTGGCACGCCGGGCTACTCGGCGACCCGCGCGTTGACTCCCGTCGGGTTCCTCCCCATAACCCCCGCCTCCGGGTCACCTTGGTCGCCCGGTCCCCGCCGTATGCGGGGACTCCGTCGCTCCGCGAAGGTTCGCGCAGCGGCGTTTCTGCCGTTGGAGTGAACGCATCGTGTTCGAGGCGCTGTCAGACAAGCTTACCGGGGTGTTCGACCGGCTGCGCCGGCGTGGCGCCCTGTCGGAAGCCGATATCGGGGAAGCCCTGCGCGAGGTCCGCGTCGCGTTGCTGGATGCCGACGTCGCCCTGCCGGTGGTACGCAACTTCATCGCCAAGTACGCGACCGTGCCATCGGCACGGAGGTCCTGGGCTCGGTCACCCCCGGCCAGCAGATCGTCAAGATCGTCAATGATGCGATGATCGAGGCGCTGGGTGGGGAGGGCGCGGTCCCGCTCAACCTGAATGCCACGCCGCCGGTGCCGATCCTGATGGTCGGGCTGCAAGGCTCCGGCAAGACCACGACCGCCGGCAAGATCGCGCTGCGGCTGAAGGACCGGATGCGCCGCCGTGTGCTGCTGGCCAGCCTCGACACCCAGCGTCCCGCTGCCCAGTTGCAGCTCGCCCAGCTCGCGGACCAGGCGGGCGTGTCCAGCCTGCCGATCGTCGCCGGCGAAACCCCGGTGCAGATTGCCAAGCGTGCGATGGATAGCGCGCGGCGCGAAGGCTTTGACGTCGTCATCCTGGATACCGCCGGTCGGCTCGCCATCAACCAGGAGCTGATGGACGAGGTGCGCGACGTGCGTGCCGCCGCCAACCCGGCCGAGACGCTGCTGGTGGTCGACGCAATGACCGGCCAGGACGCGGTGAATACCGCCAAGGCGTTCAACGAGGCGCTGTCGATCACCGGCGTGGTGCTGACCCGGATGGATGGCGACGCCCGTGGTGGCGCGGCACTTTCCATGCGCGCGGTCACCGGTGCGCCGATCAAGCTGGTGGGCGTCGGCGAGAAGCAGGACGCGCTGGAGGATTTCCACCCCGAACGCGTCGCCGGCCGCATCCTCGGCATGGGCGACATCGTCGGGCTGGTGGAAAAGGCCAGCGAGACGATCGACCAGGAGGAGGCAGAAAAACTCGCCGCCAAGATGGCGCGCGGGAAATTCGACCTGGAGGATTACGCCGCCCAGCTCCGCCAGATCACCAAGATGGGCAGCCTGTCCGGCATCCTCGGCATGCTGCCCGGCGTCGGCAAGATGAAGGCGCAGCTCGACGACGCCAATCTCGATACGACGTTCATCAAGCGGCAGACCGCGATCATCTCCTCGATGACGATGAAGGAGCGGCGCACGCCGGACATCATCAAGTCCAGCCGCAAGAAGCGGATTGCCGCCGGCTCCGGCACCACGGTGCAGGAGATCAACAAGCTGCTGAAGCAGTTCGACGACATGTCCACCATGATGAAGCGCATGAACAAGCTGGGGCAGAAGGGGCTGATGCGCCACGGCCTGTCGGCGCTGATGCCCAAACACATGAGCGCCGGTCCGGGCCGGCGGCCGTTCTGAGCTAAGGGCATGACCGCTGTGTCCACCTCCGACAACTGTTCCATGTCCGATAACTGTTCCACGTCCGACCACGGCCCGCCGTTGGACCGCTGTGCACACGCCCGAGCATTGCGCCACGTATGATCGTTGCCCTCACCGTCATGGCCGGGCTTGACCCGGCCATCTCCACCGGAACGATCGGGCCGCTTGATCGTTCCGCGATGCGCTCGCCCGTCGGTGTGCGGATGGCCGGGTCAAGCCCGGCCATGACGGGGGAGTGGGAGCCTTGGGGTCAGGACAATGAAAATCCGCCGGCCATGACGATCGAAATCCAGAGGAGAGACCCTGAATGAGCCTGAAGATTTGCCTTGCCCGTGCGGGTGCCAAGAAGCGGCCGTACTACCACATCGTGGTCGCCGATAGCCGCAGCCCGCGGGATGGCCGGTTCATCGAGAAGCTGGGCAGCTACAACCCGATGTTGCCGGCTGAACATGCCGAACGCGTCCGCCTGTTCGACGAGCGGATCCAGCATTGGGTCGGCCAGGGTGCGCTGCCGACCGACCGCGTCGCCCGTTTCCTCGGCAAGGCCGGTCTCGGCCCGATGCCCGCGTTTCGCGAGCAGCCGGTGAAGTCGGCGCCGAAGAAGAAGGCGCAGGAGCGGGCCAAGCAGGCCGCCGCCGCACCGCCGGCCTGACGGTTCCGTGTCGAACAGCCGCATCCTGTTGGGCGTGATCGGTCGGCCGCATGGCGTGCGGGGGCTGGTGCATGTAACCAGCTACACCGCCGATCCGGCCGACCTCACCGAGTACGGTCCGCTGACCGACCCGAAGGGCCGGCGCTTCGTGCTGCGCTGGCGCGGCCAGGGTGTGGCGGAAATCGCCGAACTGGTCGGCGACACCACGGTCAAGGTGACGGACCGGTCGGCGGCGGAGCGGCTGACCAACGCCGCGCTCAGCATCGATCGTGCCCAGCTTCCCCCGCCCGATGACGAGGAATTCTACCTCGCCGACCTGGTGGGGCTCGCGGCAATGGACGCAGCGGGCGTGCGGATCGGCACGGTGACGGTGGTGCACGATTACGGCGCCGGCGCCAGCCTGGAAATTGCCCGCGACGGTGTGGCCCCGATGCTGCTGCCGTTCACCCGCGCCTGCGTGCCGGAGGTGGACCTGGCGGCGGCGCGCCTCACCGTGGTGCCGCCCGCGTCTATCGATGCCCCTGAGCCGCCATCCGATGAGGCGGAACGGGAACCGGGGGAGGCGGCCAGCGCCCGATCCCACACGGAAACGGTTGTCCGATGACCTGGCACGCCTCCGTCCTCACCCTGTTCCCGGACATGTTCCCCGGCCCGCTCGGCCTGTCGCTCGCCGGTCGCGCCCTGGCCAGCGAGATCTGGTCGCTGCAGCCCGGCAACATCCGTGACTTCGCCACCGATCGCCACCGCAGCGTGGACGATACGCCGTTCGGTGGCGGCGCCGGCATGGTGCTACGCCCGGATGTGGTGGCGGCGGCCTTGGCCTCGGTCGCGGACGACAGGCCTGCCATCTTCCTCACCCCACGCGGCCGGCCGTTCACCCAGGCCGACGCCCGCCGCTACGCCGCCGCCCCCGGGCTGGTCCTGCTGTGTGGTCGCTACGAAGGCGTGGACCAGCGGGTGATCGAGGCCGCCGGTTTGGAGGAACTATCCGTCGGCGACTACGTGCTGTCGGGCGGCGAGCTGGCCGCCCTGGTGGTGCTGGACGCGACGGTGCGCTTGCTGCCCGGGGTGATGGGCGCTGCCGACAGCGCCGTCGAGGAGAGTTTTTCCACCGGCCTGCTGGAATACCCGCACTACACCCGCCCGGCCGAGTGGCAGGGGCGGCGGGTTCCGGATGTGCTGGTGTCCGGCCATCACGAAGCGGTCGCCGCCTGGCGCCAGGCGGAGGCCGAACGGATCACCCGGGAACGCCGCCCCGATCTGTGGGCGCGCTACCTATCAACCATGCAGCGGACGCCGATTGCCAGTTCGGCCGGCGCGCCGTAAGGGACAGGACGAAAGGACCACCGCGATGAACATCATCCAGCAGCTCGAAGCAGAGCAGATCGCCCGCCTCAGTGAGAGCCGCCCGGTGCCCGTGTTTGCTCCGGGCGATACGGTGCGGGTCGCCGTGAAGGTGGTGGAGGGTGAGCGCACCCGCACCCAGGCGTTCGAGGGCGTGTGCATCGCGCGGTCCAACAAGGGGCTGAACAGCAACTTCACCGTGCGCAAGATCAGCTACGGCGAGGGCGTCGAGCGCGTGTTTCCGCTGTATTCGCCGACCATCGCGGAAATAGCCGTGGTGCGGCGCGGCGATGTCCGTCGTGCAAAGCTGTATTATCTGCGCGGCCGCCGCGGCAAGTCGGCGCGCATTGCCGAGAAGGCGCGCAGCACGGTGAATGCCGGTGGCGAGGCCGGTTCCTCCGACCAGGCGGCGGCAGAGTAAAGGCAAGCGGTCCGAGGGCGGGGTCTTAGCCGAACCAGGCGCCGTCATGCCGACGAAAGCGCCCATCCGTCGCGGTGCCGGTGCGGTCGTAGGTGATCCGCAGCCTACCGTGTTCTGTCCGGAGAATCCGTGAATGGAAGGCCTGCCCCCACGACGGGGTACGCGTAGCCCGCGTGGCAGGATTTCTCGTCTTGGCCGGGCCTGACCCGGCCATCTCCATCGGAACGATCGGGTCGCGCAGTATGCGCTGTCGAGAGTAGGTGGCCGGGCCAGGCCCTACCCCAGACGCGGGAGGCGTACCTGCTCGCCCTCCGCGTCCTCTCGGCACAGGCTCGACAGCCCATACAACGGCAGCGCCGCGGGGTTGCGGGCGCTGTATCACGGGCGGATCGGCCATTTCCACCGCAATGCCAAACCCTCCGCGGTGGCGACCGCGAGGCTGACAGGGCCGAACAGCATCTTCGACCGGCCGGACCAGCACGACTGACGCGGGGTCAGTGTCCGCGCAGGATCTGGCTCAGGAACAGCTTCAGCCGATCGGTCTGCGGGCTTTCGAACATCCGCTCGGGCGTGCCGCTTTCAACGATCTCACCGCGGTCCATGAACACCACGCGGTCGGCCACCTGGCGGGCGAACCCCATCTCATGGGTGACGCAGACCATGGTCATGCCGGACTCGGCCAGGCCGATCATGGTGTCCAGCACCTCCTTGATCATCTCGGGGTCCAGCGCGGAAGTCGGCTCATCGAACAGCATGATTTTCGGCTTCATGCACAAGGCGCGGGCAATCGCAACGCGCTGCTGCTGGCCGCCCGACAACTGACCGGGATATTTCTTCGCCTGCTCGGGGATCTTCACCCGCTCCAGGTAGGACATCGCCAGTTCCTCGGCTTCCGCCTTGGGCATCTTGCGCACCCAGATCGGCGCCAGAGTGCAGTTCTCCAGGATTGTCAGATGCGGGAACAGGTTGAACGACTGGAACACCATCCCCACCTCGCGGCGGATCGTATCCAGCGCACGCAGGTCGTCGGTCAGCTCCGTGCCGTCGATGATGATGTGGCCTTCCTGGTGCGTCTCCAGCCGATTGATGCAGCGGATCATGGTGGATTTGCCGGAGCCTGACGGTCCGCACACCACCACGCGTTCCTTCTCCGCCACTGTCATCGGTCACGTCGCGCAGCACGTGCAGTGACCCGTACCACTTGTTCACCTTGTCCAGCACGATGGCCGGGGGGCCTTTCGGGTCCGCCATATGGGCGATCGGGTGGTCGGTCTCGAGGGTCTGGCTCATTGCGCGGATTCCCTGTCAGCGTCGTTGCGAGCGGTTGAGGTCCCGCTCCAGGCTGCGGCTATAGGTCGACATGGCAAAACAGAAGGCGATGTAGATCAGCGCCAGGGTGATGTAGACCTCGGTATAGAAGGCCTGCCAGGGCGGGTCGCTGAGCGCCACCTTGCCCATCATCAGCAGATCGAACATGCCGACGATCAGCACCAGCGAGGTATCCTTGAAGAACCCGATAAAGGTGTTGACCAACGGCGGGATCACCAGGCGCAGCGCCTGGGGCAGGATGATGAACCCGGTCTTCTGCCAATAGGTCAGGCCCATCGCGTCCGCGGCCTCTGCCTGGCCTTTGGGCAATGCCTGCAGCCCGCCGCGCACGACCTCGGCCAGATAGGCGGCGGCGAACAGGATGATGGCGACCTGCGCGCGCAACAGCTTGTCGATGTTTACCCCGTTCGGCAGGAACAATGGGAACATCACACTGGCCATGAACAGCAGCGCGATCAGCGGCACGCCGCGGATCAACTCCACATAGACGACGCAGAGCATGCGCACCGCCGGCATCTGGGTGGAGCGCCGGCCAAGCGCCACCAGGATGGAGAGCGGGAAGGCGAAGGCGAGACCGAAGGTCGCCAGGATCAGCGTGATGGGCAGGCCACCCCATTCATCCTCGCCGACGAAGCCCAGGCCGAGCACGCCACCCCACATCAGGATGCCAATCAGGGTAAGCGTCACGACCCAGATCAGTGCCAGTTCCTTGCGCCAGAACCAGCGGATGCCGGACACGACATAGAGCGCGATGAACAGCAGGACGCACAGGGCGGGTCGCCATTGCTCCTGATACGGATAGCGGCCGAACAGGATCAGCCGGTATTTGTCCGCGATGACGGCCCAACAGGCGCCGATACCCTGGGCGTTCTGGCAGGCGGTGGTGTTGGGGCGGCCTTGCGGGCCGTAAGGCACCGACCACACCGCGTGCACGAACGCCCACAGGATGAAGGCGATGCCGTAACGCAGCACCAGGTAACCCAGCACCAGCGTGACGGCGGTGGACCACCAGGAGCCGAACAGGTTGGTGCGGGCCCAAGCCCAGGGACCGGTCAGCCCGGCGGGGGGCTGCTCACGGGCGGCGGTGTAGCCGGGGGCAGCGACGCTCTGGCTCATCGGATCACCGCTCCACCAGCATGACGTGTCGCATTGTACCAGTTCATGAACGCACTGATCGACAGGCTGATGGTGAGATAGACCGCCATGATGTAGGCGATGCCTTCGATCGCCTGGCCGGTCTGGTTCAGCGTCGTATTGGCGATCGACACCACATCCTGGAAACCGATCGCGACCGCCAGCGAGCTGTTCTTGGTCAGGTTGAGGTATTGGCTGGTCAGCGGCGGGATGATCACGCGCAGGGCCTGCGGCAGCACGATGCGTCGCAGCACCACGCCGCG
The DNA here is from genome assembly GCA_963789495.1 of uncultured Alphaproteobacteria bacterium. GTDB lineage: Bacteria > Pseudomonadota > Alphaproteobacteria > Acetobacterales > Acetobacteraceae > CAWBLP01. Next base: position 63,615 of record CAWBLP010000033.1, on the reverse strand, counting down.
GCGAAGACCGATCGCACCGCCGGCTTCCCATTGGCCGTATGGCACCGCTTGGATGCCGGAGCGGACGATCTCCGCGATATAGGCGGCGGTGTAGATGGTCAGGCCGAGCAGCAGGGCGAAGAATTCCGGGCTGATGGCCATGCCACCCTGGAAGTTGAAGCCGCCCAGTGCCGGAATATCCAGCGTGAACGGCGCGCCCAACGCAGCCCAGACGATCAGCGGGAATGCCACGATCAGGCCGAGCGCCACCGGCCAAAGCGGGGGTCGGGCGCCGGTTGCGGCCTGGCGCTGCTGGCAGTGCCGGTTCCACAGGAACGTTCCGATCAGGCCGATCAGGAGCGCCAGCGCGACCCAGTTATCGGCCGGCTGCCATTGCAGCGCTGGCACCCGCATGCCGCGATTGGACAGGAAGGCCACGCCGCCGATCTGCACTGCCTGGCGCGGTGAGGGCAACTGGTGCAGCAGTGAGTACCAGAACAGCAGTTGCAGCAGCAACGGGATGTCGCGCAGCGTCTCCACATAGAATGCGGTCAGGCGTGCCAGCAGCCAGTTGCCTGATAGCCGGCCGATGCCGATCAGCGTGCCCAGGATGGTGGCAAGCACGATGCCGATCACGGATACTTTCAGTGTATTCAGGATGCCGATCAGCAGCGCGCGACCATAGGTGCTGACGGCGGGGTCGTAGGGCACCAGTGCCTCGCCGATCGGGATGCCCGCAACGCGGCCCAGGAAGCCGAAGCCAGTGGCGATGTGCCGCGCTGCCAGGTTCCGGTTGGTATTCCCGATCAGATACCAGGCGATCAGCACCACCACGCCGACGATCAGCACCTGCCAGACGATCGAGCGGAAGATCGGGTCGGACCAAGTGAGGCGGATGCGCCGCTTCGGAGCCGCGCGGGCGCCCGCCAGACGTGGATCGGCCGTCGTGCTGGACATTGCGATGCGGTGCCCCCTGTTGTTGTCATTTAGCATGCAAGTCTGAGGCCAGTCGGCCTCCTAGTTTTGCTTGCCGTTCTTCATATTGGACTTTGCGGCATGCGATGGCCTGAGCGCAACCGCTAGAGCCAGGCCGCCCCGATGCCGTTTCGCGGACTGTTTCGCCACATCCACCGTAGTGCTTGGGCGGCTTCCTGCTCGTGGGGCGCCAGTCTACAGCGTGTTATCGTGTCGATACTAATTCCAATACAATACCGAGATAACATGCCGCTCGATCCTCGCGCGCAGTCCGCCCCGGTGCCCGCCGTCGGTAGACGGGCCGCCTGGACATGCGTCCGGACGGCCCGAGTCGGTGTTGGCGTCAGCGGATCGGCGGCGCGTATTGCAGACCGCCCTTGGTCCAGATGTTGTTGATGCTGCGCGGCACGCCCATCGGCGTGATGTTGCGGTCCCAGATCTCGCCGAAATTGCCGACCTGCTTGACGATGTTATAGGCCCATTTGTTGTCGAGCCCGAGCGCCTTGCCCATGTCGCCTTCCAGGCCCAGCAGGCGACGGATGTCGGGGTCCTTGCTGTCCATGAAGGTGTCGATGTTCTTGCTGTCGATACCCTTCTCCTCCGCCGTGATGGCGGCGATGAAGGTCCAGCGCACGATGTCGAACCACTTGTCGTCGCCCTTGCGCACCATCTCGCCCAACGGCTCCTTGCTGATGATGTCGGGCAGCAGAACCAGTTCGTCGGCTTTCGCGCCCTGGCTAAAGCGGAACGTCGCCAACGCCGAGGCGTCGGTCGAATAGGCGTCGCAGCGACCTGACATAAAGGCGCCGCGCAGTTCGGCCAGGTCCTGGATCAGGATCGGCGTGAACTTCATGTTGTGCAGGCGGAAATAATCGGAGTCGGCCAGTTCGGTAGTGGAGCCGGGGGCGACGCAGACCGTGGCACCGTCCAGCTCCTTGGCGGATTTCACGCCCGACGCCTTCTTCACCATGAAGCCGGTGCCGTCGTAGTAGTTCACCCAGGCGAATTCGAGGCCGAGATTGGCCTCGCGGGCCAGCGTCCAGGTCGTGCTGCGCGACAGCATGTCCACCTCGCCCGACTGCAGCGCGGTGAAGCGGTTCTGCGTCGTGGTCGGAACGAACTTGACCTTGTTCACGTCGCCGAAAACCGCGGTGGCGACGGCCCGGCAGGAATCCGCGTCCAGCCCACGCATCACGCCCTGGCTGTCGGGCAGCGAGAATCCGGCAACCGTGCCGGCAACGCCGCACAGCAGCTCACCGCGGGCGCGTATCGCATCCAGCGTCGCGGAGCCGGATCCTTCCGCCTGGGCGGAAGATGCTGCCATCACGCCGCTCAGCAGACAGGCAGCCAACGTCAATGCGCACATACGTGCGTTCATCATGCAATCTCCCGTTTTGGGCGGGTCTTCCCGCTCGGTGATCCCGACTGTGCGTTGGCAGCCACGCAAGATCAACCAGTTCCGTGCGGAGAAACGACATCGATACAGACTGCATCAATGGCATGACGCGGGTCGCTGCCGGTCGTCCGCCGCCGCCGGATGCCGGCACACCGGCCCGGCGCGCAGCCCGGCCATGACTTGCCTAACCGCAGCGCTTCGTCCAAATCACGCCGGCATGGCCCGCAATGCGCGGGTCATTCTGCCAGTCGTGAATCCAGGATCGGGGGAAAGCAATGTCCGCCACGAAGCCGCGCACGCTGTTCGACAAGATCTGGGACAGCCACGTCGTTGAACGGCTGCCGGACGGAACTTGCGTGCTCTATATCGATCGGCACCTGCTGCATGAGGTGACTAGCCCGCAGGCCTTCGAGGGGCTGCGCATGGCCGGGCGCAAGCTGCGCCGGCCCGACTGCACCATCGCGGTGGCCGATCACAACATTCCCACCATCGGCTCGCGCGTCCCCGGTGACATCAAGGAAGCGGACAGCCGCATCCAGGTGCAGACGCTGGAGAAGAACGTCGTCGAATTCGGCGTGCCGTACATTCCGATCCTGGATGTGCGGCAGGGCATCGTGCACATCATCGGCCCGGAACTGGGCCTGTCGCTGCCGGGCATGACGATCGTCTGCGGCGACAGCCACACCTCCACCCACGGCGCGCTGGGCGCCCTGGCCTTCGGCATCGGCACCTCGGAGGTGGAGCATGTCATGGCCACCCAGACGCTGCTGCAGAAGCCGGCCAAGAACATGCGCATCGATGTCAGCGGCACACTGGGCTTCGGCTGCTCCGGCAAGGACATCGTGCTGGCGATCATCGGCAAGATCGGTACCGCCGGCGGCACCGGCCACGTCATTGAATACACTGGCGATACGATCCGCGCGCTGGACATGGCCGGGCGGATGACGATCTCCAACATGTCGATCGAGGGCGGCGCCCGCGCCGGCCTGATCGCACCGGACGAGACCACCTTCGCCTACGTCAAAGGCCGCGACTTCGCCCCTAAGGGCGAGGCGTTCGAGCAGGCAGTCGCCTATTGGCGCACGCTGCCCTCCGATGCAGGGGCCGTCTACGACACCACGGTCTCCCTGAGCACCGCGGATATCGCGCCGATGGTGACCTGGGGCACCACCCCCGGCCAGGTCGTGCCGGTCACCGGCGTGGTGCCCGACCCGTCCGAGGAACCGGAAGAGGGCAAGCGTGCCCAGTTGCAGCGCATGCTGGACTACATGGCCCTGACACCCGGCCAGAAGCTGCAGGACCTGCCGATCGACGTGGTGTTCATCGGCTCCTGCACCAACGGGCGGATCGAGGACATCCGTGCCGCCGCCGCCGTCGCCAAAGGGCGCAAGGTCGCTGCCGGCGTGCAGGCGCTGGTGGTGCCCGGCTCTGGCCTGGTGAAGCAGCAGGCCGAGAAAGAGGGACTGGACCGGATCCTGCTGGAGGCCGGGTTCGAATGGCGCGAACCGTGCTGCTCCATGTGCCTGGGCATGAACCCCGACAAGCTGACCCCCGGCCAGCGCTGCGCCAGCACCTCGAACCGTAACTTCGAAGGCCGTCAGGGCCCGGGGGGCCGCACCCACCTGGTTTCACCAGCGATGGCCGCCGCCGCCGCCGTCACCGGTCGGCTGGCGGATGTGCGGCAGTTGGGGTGACGGTGTTCCGGACCTGACCCGAAGCCGGACAGCGGCGAACTGGCCTAATCCTTCTTCAGCAGGCCCGTCCAGGAGGCGACAAGCAATGCCGTCAACCCCCAGCCTGCCAGGGTGTAGGTCCAGAGGAAGGTCCAGATCGCCCAACCCCAGCCGCGGCTGACCGGTCGCCAGTTCTTCTTCTGCTGCAGGTCCACCGCTGGCAGGAAATTCTCCAGCGCGTAGACCGGTGCCACGAAGGGGTTGGTCGCCGGCTGAGCCGGCTGGTAAACGTGGCGGTTCTCAACAAGCTCCGCCCCGGTGAGCGGCGGGTTGGGCTGCGTGGTTCGGATCGGGGCGGCAACCGATTCCATCAGACCCCAGCGATCTGCACCGGCAAACACCGTCGAACCGACCACGACCAGGATCAGCGCGAGCTGCAGCGGACGCCCCGGGCGGTAGTCATGGCCGATCAATTGGCCCAGCAGCCAGTTCGTCCAGTGCAAGCCCGTCGGGTGCGGAGCCGTTGAACGATCCGCCCTCGCAATCCATCCCCCCGGCAATCTGCGTTCCGAGCAATCGGATGGCACCATCAGCAAGGAAGCGGCGGCGCAGCAGCAGGAAGCCGCCGACCGTGGCCGCCTCGGCGAACAGAGCGGTTTCCCCGGGGTTGAGGAACAGGCCGCCCGAGCAATCCAGCCCGCCCCCGATCCGCGCGGTGCTGAGCGAGCAGGTGCCTTGCGCTACAAAGCGGTTGTTCAACAGCACGCTGCCGCTGGTGCGCAGGCCAAAAGCGGACAGGGCTCGGCCCCCGGGATTGATGATGTTGCCGCCACCGAAGTCGACTGCCCCGGTGATTTCTGCGCCGGTCAGCCGCACCTCACCGTACGCCGTCGCTGAGGCGTCTTCCCATTCGGACAGGCTCCGGCCAAGAAATCGCCATCGCCCGGCGACGCGTACGCCGTCGGCATTGATGGCGATCGCGTTACCCCGTGCCGAGCGGAACCTTCCGTGCGAGAAATCGACGTCCGCACCGATCCTGCCGCTGATCAGCCGGACCTCCCCGACGGCCGAGAAGCCGGCCCGGAGATACAGCGACCCACCGATCTGGATGCCGTCGCCGTGCCAGGCAACTCCGTACGGATTGCAGATCGAGCCGCCTGACATTTCGAGATTGCCGGCGATGTCGGCGCCAAACAGACGCACCTCACCCTCGGCGGCGAACCCTTAGCGCAGCAGAACCCACCGGGCGCGCAGACCGGTGGCATCGAGCGCCCGGTCGAACGGATTGCGGAACTCTGCCCCGTCGCATTCCAGCGCATTGTCCAGTTTTGCTTGGCGCAGCCGGATCGATCCACGGACCTTGCTTCTAGCGAGTACGAGCGACCCGGCGATCTTGACGCCGTTGGCCTGCAGACCCGCGCTCAACAGGCTTCCCGACAGATCGATCCGCCGGGTGTTCGCCTCAGCGAGCTGCAGCCGCGCATCGAAATAACACCGCTGAAATGTCAGGGGGAAGGCGATGCTCTCTCCGGCCAGATCAAGTCTGCCAACGATCCACCCGGCTGTGATGTGGATGCCGCGCGACTTCCGTCCGCCCTCGTGTTGCGCGGCGATACAGGCCTGCCGGACGACCTCCGCGCGGATCGCACGGTCCGCCCGGCAAAAATCCGCGGTGTTCGACGGTTCATCCTGCGTTGGATCGCGGGTTCGCAGGTCCAGCCGCTCGCCTTGCTGCAGGGCCTGGTGGAAGCGTTGTTCGGTCGGGCTCAGAGTGAGCCCCGGAAACAGTCGAGCAGGGTCGGGCATTGGACTCCCCGGCTTTCCTGGTCAAGGATTGACGTAGCGGGATTTCGTGCCAAACCACTCCGGCGACCGCCATAAGAGCCTACCGCCAGATCGCCCCAGGCAGGGAATACTATCAATGGATCCGTTCACCACGCTGACCGCCGTCGCCGCACCGATGCCGATGCAGAACATCGACACCGACAAGGTCATCCCCGCGCGCTTCCTCAAGACGATCAAGCGGTCCGGCCTCGGCGTCCACCTGTTCGACACGCTGCGCTACGACAAGGACGGCAAGGAGCGTCCGGAGTTCGTGCTGAACCAGGAACCCTACCGCAAGGCGGAGATCCTGATCGCGTTCGAGAATTTCGGCTGCGGCAGCTCGCGCGAACATGCTCCTTGGGCGCTGCTGGATTTCGGCATCCGCTGCATCATCGCGCCCGACTTCGCCGACATTTTCTTCAACAACAGCTTCAAGAACGGCATCCTGCCGATCCGCCTGCCGCGCGCGATGTGCGAGCAGTTGATCGAGGACGCCAAGATGGGCGGCAATGCACGGCTGACCGTCGATCTGGCGCGCCAGGTCGTGGTGCGTCCGAACGGCGACGAGGTTCCCTTCGACATCGACCCGTTCCGCAAGCATCTGCTGCTCAATGGGTTGGACGATATCGGCCAGACGCTCCAACACACGCCGAAGATCGACAGCTATGAGACGACACGGCGGCAGCAGCAGCCCTGGGTTCCCTCCACCATGCCGGCATAACAACCTGCGATTCGGCCGGCCATGATTTGCCTACCCCTGAAACGGACCAGGTGCGGCCGGACGTTCTTCCGGCCTGACATGTGGCTGGTTTCAGCCATCGAACGACCAGAAGGAAACGCCCGATGCCCGCCAACAAGAAGCTGCTGATCCTGCCGGGCGACGGCATCGGCCCCGAGGTGATGCGCGAGGTGCGGCGGGTCATCGACTGGATGGACCGTCGCCGCATGGTCACATTCGACGTGTCGGACGACCTGGTCGGCGGCGCCGCGATCGACACCCGCGGCACGCCGATCACCGATGAGACGATGCAGAATGCCAGGGACGCCGACGCCATCCTGTTCGGCTCCGTCGGGGGCCCAAAATGGGACGGGCTCGGCTTCGATCTTCGTCCGGAAATCTCCATCCTGCGGCTGCGCAAAGAGCTCGACCTGTTCGCCAATCTGCGCCCCGCCATCGTGCTGGACCCGCTGGTGGATGCCTCCACCCTGAAGCCCGATGTCGTCCGCGGCCTGAACCTGATGATCGTGCGGGAGAGCACCGGCGGCATCTATTTCGGGGAGCCGCGCGGCGTGGAGACGCTGCCGGACGGACAGAAGCGCGGCTACGACACCGAGACCTATACCACCAACGAGATCGAGCGGGTCGCCCGTGTCGCCTTCGACCTCGCCCGCAAGCGCCAGAACCGCGTCACCAGCGTGGAGAAGGCGAATGTGATGCAGTCCGGCCTGTTCTGGCGCCAGACCGTCACCGCGCTGCGCGAACGCGAATACCCGGATGTCGAGCTGTCGCACATGTACGCCGACAACTGCGCCATGCAGCTGGTGCGCGCGCCGAAGCAGTTCGACGTGATCGTCACCTCCAACCTGTTCGGCGATCTGCTGTCCGATCTCGCGTCGATGTTGACCGGTAGCCTGGGCATGCTGCCATCAGCGACGCTTGGTGCGGTGCAGCAATCAGGCAAGCGTCATGCGCTGTATGAGCCGATCCATGGCAGCGCACCGGATATCGCCGGCAAGGGCATCGCCAATCCGATGGCGCAGATCTTCAGCTTTGCGATGCTGCTGCGGTACTCCTTCGGCATGGAGGAGGACGCGGCGCTGATCGAGCGCGCCTGCAACAACGTGCTCTCCTCTGGCCTGCGCACCGCCGACATCATGGCGCCCGGCACCGCGCGCGTCGGCACCAACGTCATGGGCGAGTTGATCCTGCGCGAGCTGGACAAGCTGCACGCGGGGGGATGACCGCCGCGCCGGCGTCTCAGGATCTTGGCCGGAGGGCTGCGCCGGCAACCGGCCGGGGGCGGTGCCGCCGGCAGTCGCGATCCGCTCGCACCGGTCAGCCTGTCGCTGCTGTCGACGGGTGGTGGCTGGCCTGAACGACGTCACGCCCTCCAGGACGGCCCGGGGAACCCAGTTGGGGGACCGGGCAAGGGGGCGATACGCTCGCGTCTGACCGTTGCTTCACCGCCTGCTCGCTATGCGCCGCGTCTTGACGGGTCGCGGCCGGCGGTTTCAAGACCGGGGCAATCGATTGCCAGGAGGCTACCACGGTGAAGCGGATGAAATTCGGTGCCTTCCTCGCACCGCATCACCCGGTCGGCGAGCATCCGACCCTGCAGCTTCGCCGCGACCTGAATTTCGTCGCCCATCTGGATCAGCTCGGCTTCGACGAATTCTGGTGCGGCGAGCACCATTCCTCCGGCTGGGAAATGATCGGCTCCCCCGAGCTGTTCCTGGCCGCCGCCGGCGAGCGGACGCAGCGTATCCGTCTCGGCACCGGCGTGACGTCCTTGCCTTACCACCATCCGTTCAACGTCGCGCAGCGCATCGTGCTGCTGGACCATCTGACTGGCGGACGGGTGATTTTCGGCACCGGTCCGGGCGCACTGCCAGCCGATGCGCGCACCTTCGGGGTGGACCAGATGCTGCTGCGAGCCCGCCAGGATGAGGCGCTTGGCGTCATCATCCGCCTGCTGCAGGGCGAGCGGTTCAGCTACCAGAGCGACTGGTTCTCGCTGAACGACAGCCAGTTGCAGTTGCTGCCGCTGCAAGAGCATTTGCCGATGGCGGCGGCGTCATCGATCAGCCCTTCCGGCATGCAGCTTGCCGGCAAATACGGCGTGGGCGTCCTGTCGATCGCGTCCACCTCCACCGAGGGGCTGCAGGCGCTGCCGATCCAATGGTCGTTCGCCGAGGAGGCGGCACGCCAGCACGGCAAGACCGTCGACCGCGGCGACTGGCGGGTGCTGGTATCGTTCCACCTGGCCGAAACGAAGGAGCAGGCCGAGCAGGAGGCGGTGGACGGGCTGTGGTGGTGGCATAACGAATACAATGTCCGCGTGCTCGGCCGGCCGGGCGCAGTACGCGTGGAGGACAAATGGGCGCTGCTGCACCAGGTCAACGGTGGCGGCAGCGGTGTCGGTTCCGCCGTGATCGGCACGCCGGACGAGCTGGTGGCCATGATCCGCAACCTTCAGCAGGTAACGGGCGGCTTCGGCGTGGTGCTGGGCTTCGCGCATGACTGGGCCAACCGCGAGGCGACCCTGCGCTCCTGGGAGGTGTTCGCGCGCTACGTGGTGCCAGAACTCAACGGATACACGCGCAATCAGAAGGCTTCGGCCGACTACATGGCGGCGCACCGGCAGGAACTGATGACCGGGCGGGTCGAATCAATCAAGGCGACGGTGGCAGGCAACGAGAAGGCACAGGCGGCGCTGGCGGTGACGCTGCAGCAGTTGGCGAAGGCGCCGCAGGGCGGCGGGTTTCGTCCTGGCGCGCTCCCCTTGGAAGAAGCGCCGAAGAAGCAAGACTGAGTGCCGCGGACATCACGGCACCGGGAATTGCCTGTGTCGTTACCGAGCGACAGGCGACCCGATCCTGGGTGAGCAGGTGGCCTGAGAAGGGGGCGGGCGCCGGCTCGGGCAGCGCCCAATGGCCTGGATTGGCGCCTCATGCGTCGTTGGATAGGCGATGACGATGCCAAGCACGTCGCGGCGTGGGCAGGCCCGCCCGCCACGACCGGCTTGGAACACACCGACAATCCGGCGCCCTCAAATCAAGGAGCGGCGTAGCGTCGGCATGCTTTGAATGTCCGGGCGGCAATGCCCGCAGGCCCCTGCAATCGGTCGGGCGCGCCAGGCCCTTGCGCCCGACGTGGTCCGGCGGGTCAGTGCCTAACTCAACCGGCTGGGGTAACGCCCCGCGGATCCTTGCTCACTCCGGGCCCACAAAAAAGAACGCCAGCCCCAGCAGGCCGTAGACGCCGATCAGCAGCAGCCCTTCAAACCACGTGGTCTCACCGTCGGCCGCGATCGCGCGGACGATGATCGCGGTTCCGGCGATCGCGAACAGGTCCAGCTGGCTGCCGAATACCAGGTCCATCGGGTGGCCGAACACCCAGGACAGCAGCACCAGCAGCGGCGCCACGACCAGCGCGACCTGGATGGCGGAGCCGATGCAGATGGCGAACACCAGGTCCATCCGGTCCTGCCGCGCGAAGGCGACCGAAGCGATCAGATCGGATGACGTGCCGACCAGGGCCAGTGCGATGACGCCAAGGAAAGCAGGGGCGAGGCCGAGCGTCGTGGCCGTCTGTTCCAGGGCATTGGCGACCAGCTCCGCTTCGACGGCGATCGCCACGGTGGCACCTACCAGAACGGCAAGAGCGCGGCCGAGGCTCCAGGTCGCACCATGGTCGCCGCCTTCGTCGCGGGCGAAGATGTCTCGATGCGTGATCAGCGTGTAGATCAGGTTGCCGGCGTAGAGCAGCAGTAGGATCACCGCCACACCGATCGAAAGATGTTCGTCCGGGGCGGTCGGATCGCCATGTGCCTTGGCGCGCTCGGTCGCGTCGAACACGGCTGGCAGCAGCAGTGCGACCACGGTCAGGAACAGCATGGTGGATTGCAGCCCGATCCGGGCGCGGTCGAAGGTCTGCCGCGGGTGGGTCAGGCCGCCGACCAGGATGGCCAGGCCCAGGCCGAACAGGCTGGTGCCGATGATCGAGCCGGTGATCTGCGCCTGCACCACGTCCGGATGGCCGCGCGCCAGAACGAACAGTGCCAGCACGAGTTCAGCGATGCTGCCGAAGGTAACGTTGAGCAGCCCGCCAATGGCGCCGCCGACCCGCGCCGCGAGTTGCTCGGTGGCGCGCCGCACCCAGTCCGCCAGCACAGCCACGGCGAGCGCCCCGAGGCCGAACACGACGAGCGCGCCGGCGTTCAGCAGATAGCCGACGGCGAGCGAGACCGGCACGAACAGCAGCAGGATCAGGCGGAGCATCGCGCAATAACCCGGGATCAGCGTCCTGGGTTCGTCTGGCCGGAAGTCAAGATTGGTTCGGTCGAACCGGCCGCAGCCTGGATGCCGCCTCAATCGCTCCGACAGGGGCTTGATGGGGGGAGGGGGTTCGGCTACACCCCGCCCCCTGGCTGCGCCCGTAGCTCAATTGGATAGAGCACCAGACTACGAATTTGGGGGTTAGGAGTTCGAGTCTCTTCGGGCGCGCCAAGCTACTTCCCTGAGATCGCCGCCTTTTTCAGCACCCCTTAGGGGGCTGCGCGCGGCTATGGCTCCGTCCCATGCTGCTTCAGCAGTACCAGAGCGCGGCGCAGGCGCATGATCCCGCCTCTGGTCTGACCCTCGCCACACATCCGTTGGCCCTCGGTCGACAGATTGGTCACCTCGGGCGGCGGCGAGGGCACCACGCGCACCAGTTCGCTGACCCGGTCGAGCAACTGCAGGCAGTATTGCGGCGTGTCGGTGGTCACCAGCGCGGGTTCCGACCGGCCCACCACGGGCGGCACCAGCAGCACCGCACCGGCGGCGAGGCCGAGCAGCAGGGCCACCATGCTGGAGGAGCGCAGCAAACTTGACATTGCCCCGTTATGCCGCAGGCCGCCTCTCATCCCAATGGTGGAGGCGTGACAAGCTCGTTAGGCACCGGCCGGCTTCTCGGTGGTCGGCAACAGCAGCGTCGCCGCCAGGCCCGGGGCGGCGTCCGCCAGATGCAGCATGCCACCATGCAACTGCGCCACCGCCTGGACCAGGGCCAGGCCGAGGCCGGCACCGGGCGTGCTGCGTGCCGCCTCGCCGCGGAAGAACCGCTCCGGTGCGCGCTTGCGGTCGTTCAGCGGGATGCCGGGTCCCTCATCGATGACGGCGATCTCCAGACCTGTCCCCAGCGGGCCTGCCCGCAGCCGGACCGTGCCGCCGGCAGGCGAGAACTTCACCGCATTGTCCACGAGATTGGCGATCGCCTGCTGGATCAGATCCCGGTCGCCATAGGCCGGCAAGTGGTCGGGTGCCTCCACGGCGACGGTCACATTCTGCTCCTCCGCCACGGCACCATAGAGTTCGGCCACATCCGCGAGCAGCGGGGCGACGTCGAGCGGTGCGAAGGCGGATCGCCGTGAGCCAGCCTCGATCTCGGAAATCCGCAGCAGCGCCTGGAACACCGCGACGATGCCGTCGAGATCGGCGATCGCGCGTTCGATCGCGGCCCGCAGATCCTCCTGCGTCCCGGCGTGCAGGGCCGCGTCCTCGAGCCGGGTGCGGGCGCGGGTGATCGGGGTGCGCAGGTCGTGCGCAATGGAATTCGACACCTGGCGCACGCCGTCCATCAGCCGCCCGATGCGATCCAGCATGTCGTTGATGACTTCGGCCAGCTGGTCGAATTCATCGCCGCGGCCGGTCAGTTTGACCCGTTGCGCGAAGTCGCCGGCGGCGATCGCCGTTGCGGTGGCCGAGACGTTGGCAAGCGTGCGACGCAGCAGGCTGCGCACCAGCAGCGCACCGGCGGTCGCCATGGCGGCCACGATCACCAACGCCCAGAGCAACGCATCCGTCAGCAGCCGCCGGAGTTGCGCCCGCACCTTCACGTCGCGGCCGATGAGCAGATGGTAGCTGCCGGGCAGGTCATAGCGCTGCACCAGCGCCAGGGAGGCGAGGCCGGCGCGCTGCACCGGCAGTTCGTACCAGGCGCTGGTCTCCTGCACGCTGTTGGGCCAGCGCTGCAGGTTGCCGGCGATGCGGCTCATGGTGGAATCGGTCAGCAGGTAGATCGCATCGTCATCGACATTGCCGCTCAGCCGTTCGTCGATGGTCAGCACCAGGGCAGGCAGGCCGCCTTCGTCCCAGCGCTCGGACAGGCCTTGCGCATCGGCGCGGATCGCGGCCTCGGTCTGCCGGTCCAGCAGCCCGGCGGTGGACCACCACAGAAACAACGCCAGGGCGGCGGCGCTGGCCGCCAGCAGCACCGCGTAGACGATGGCGAAGCGGACGCCGGCCGAGTGGAACAGCGCGAAACGGCGGCGCAGTGCCGGTGGCGCGGGCGACGCAGCCTCATCCGGTGCCGACTTCGTCGGCGGTGCCGTCACGCGTGTTCAGCGCGCAGCATGTACCCGGCGTTACGCACAGTCTGGATCAGTGGCACCGGAAACGGCTTGTCCACTTTCTGCCGCAGCCGCGAGACATGGACGTCGATCACGTTGGTCTGAGGATCGAAATGGTAGTCCCACACGCCTTCCAGCAGCATGGTGCGGGTCACCACCTGGCCGGCATGGCGCATCAGATATTCCAGCAGGCGGAATTCGCGCGGCTGCAGGTCGATCTTCTGCCCGGCACGGCGGACCTGCCGTGACAACAGGTCGAGCTCCAGGTCCTCCACCACCAGTTTGGTGACCGGGCCTTCGGTCTTGCCGCGCCGTGCCAGCGCCTCCACCCGGGCCAGCAGTTCGGCGAATGCGAACGGCTTGGTCAGATAGTCGTCGCCGCCGGCCTTCAGGCCCTTCACCCGCTCATCCACCTCAGCCAGGGCGGACAGGATCAGCACCGGCACGCTGTTCTTCTGGCCGCGCAGCGTCTCCAGGATTTTCAGCCCGTCGATGCCGCCTGGCAGCATGCGGTCCAGGATCACCGCGTCGAAACTCTCGCTCGCCGCCATGAACAGGCCGTCGCGACCGTTATCCGCGTGCTCCACCACGTGCCCGGCCTCCCGCAGGCCGCGCACGACGAATCCCGCCACGTCCTTGTCGTCCTCGACAACCAGGATACGCATGTTTCTCCCTCCGCCTTGCCTTGCTGGCGTGTCACAGGTCAGCCGGACGACTCGGCCGGACGCCGGCCAACCGTCACCGGCAGGTCCAGCTCCCGTCCGTTACGTCGTACCGTCAGTCGCACACCGCTGCCGGGCGGCACGGCGGCCACGGCGCGGATCAAGCCTCGCGAGCTGTCGATCCGCTCGCCGTTCAGTGCAGTCACTACGTCACCAGCGCGCACGCCCGCTCGCAGGGCCGGCCCGCTGCGTTCCACCCCGGCCACGATCACGCCGGTCTGCGCGTCCTCCACCGAAACGCCAAGCCAGCCACGTTCGATCGTGCCGTGTTCGCGCAACTGGCTGACGATGCGGCTGACGATCTCCGACGGGATGGCGAAGCCGATGCCGACTGACCCGCCGGACGGCGACACGATGGCTGTGGACACACCAATCACCTGGCCCGCCATGTTAAAGATCGGTCCGCCGGAATTGCCGGGATTGATCGGCGCATCGAGCTGCAGAAAATTGTCGAACGGACCCGAGCCGAGGTCGCGTCCTTCCGCTGAGACGATGCCGGCGGTGACCGAGCCGCCCAGGCCGAACGGGTTGCCGGCGGCCAGGATCCAGTCGCCCACCTGCACCTGACTCGAATCGCCCCAGGTGACGTGCGGCAGCGTCGTGGCCTCTACCTTGATCACCGCGATATCGGTCAGGTCGTCATGGCCGATCACCTTCGCCGGCAACTGGCGTCCGTCCGACAGCGACACGACGATCTTGTCGGCGTGCCCGACCACATGGTTGTTGGTGACGATCACGCCGGATGCATCGACGATGAAGCCGGACCCGGCGCCCATCATCTGCTCGCGGCGATTGCCGAAGCGGCGGCGAAATTCGCGGCCGAGCGGCGTATCGCGCAGTTCCGGCGGCAGTTCGGCGGCCACATCATTGCTGGAGACGGTTTCGGTCACCGCGATGTTCACCACCGCCGGCAGGATCTGTTTCACCAGCGGGGCGAACGTGTCGGGCATGCCGCGCGCCTGCGCACCGTTGGGCGTCGCCGCACAGGAGGCGACGAACAGGGCAAGGGCCAGGGTCACCCCGCGCAGTGACAGGCTGAGGGGCCGGGGCATGACCCAGGCGGAACTGTCGGTCATCGGGGGCGGCGCTCTCCCAGGGTATTGGACAGGGTATCGGAAACGGAACCAGCGTTGCAGATGGCATGCAAGCCGCCGGGCAACAAGGTTTGCGGCGGGGATGCCGGGTGGCGCCGCGCGATTCCTGGTCCTGCAGATGGCATCGCGGACGGCGAGGGACGTGCTGCTCGGTTCCGGCGTTCAGCCGGGGATGCGCTCCGCCATGGGAGCGGTCGAACGGATGGCGGATCGCTGCGCCGCATTCGGCAGCCGGTCGGCGCGGCACCGGCTGTGGCTCTGCCCCCGCCCCCGCATGTCCTGCTGGGTGCAGGACGGCACGGTGGTCTGGGAAATACTGAATGAGCACGACCGTGTGACAGTGGTCAGCAGCGGCGACCAGGCGATACAGGCGCTCGCCGAGCGGCAGACCGCTGGCATGCTATTGGACCTCAATCTGCCGGGCGGCAACGGCCTGGGGGTTGCGGAACGGGCCGAATTGGATGCAAGCCACGGGTCTGGATGAACGGCGATCCCAGAGCGATGGACCAATTGGACGGCGGTGCGCGAGTCGTGCTGGCGAAGCCGTTCCGGGTCGATGACGTGGTGACCGCCCCCGCCGAGGCATTGCGTTCGCGTGCCGGGTGACTGGGACTGTGGCCGGGCTTTTGACTGGGGCTGGCCAAGCCGGCCTGACGGGTTGGATGGAACGGGAGCCTCAACCCCCGCCGTCGATCGTCAGCACGGTGCCGGAGGTGTAGCCCGATAGCGGGCTGGCCAGGAACGCCACCGCATTGCCGATCTCGGTCGGCGAGGCCGCGCGGCCGAACGGCATGTTCGCCGTCAGCTCCCGCCAGCGCTCCGGATCGCCGAATTTCTGCTCCGCCTCGGCTCGGCGCAGCATCACCAGCCGGTCGGTCTCCACCGGGCCGGGATTGATCGCGACCACGCGCAGCCCGTCCGCCGGCGCACCTTTGCCCAGCGCGCGGCTGAACGCCATCAGCGACGCATTGCCCGCCGCGCCGGCGATATAGCCGGTGGGGAATTTCTCGCCCGCGGCGCCGATGACGTTGATGATCACGCCGGATCGCCGCGCCTTCATCTGGGCGTATACCGCGCGACAGAACGAGATGTAGCCGAACACTTTCAGGTCCCAGGCCTGCCGCCAGCGCGCATCGTCGACCCCCAGCAGGTCGCCGGGCGGGATGGCGCCGGCATTGTTCACCAGGATGTCGAGCGCGCCGGCTTCCTCGGCCACGCGGCGGACTGCGGCGTCGTTCGACAGGTCGGCGGCGATGGTCCGTACATTCACCTGCCGCCGCGCGCGGATCGCTGTGGCGGCCTGCTCCAGGTCGCCGGCGGTGCGCGCCACCAGGATCACGTTGCAGCCTTCATCCGCCAAGACCTCGGCGGTGGCGCGGCCGATTCCCTTCGAGCTGCCAGTGATAAGCGCCGTCTTGCCGGCCAGTTTCAGATCCATCTCATGCTGCCTTTCGCAGTCCGCTTCTTCCCTGCTCCCGCCAGCTTCGGCACGCATCGCCGAAGGCGCGGAAGATCGCGCCGCTCGCCGCGTCCTCGGCGTAGCGCCATTCCGGGTGCCATTGCACCCCCAGCACCCAGCCGGCGGCCTGGTCCAGCCGTACCGCCTCAATGGTGCCGTCGGCGGCGGTGGCCTCGATCACCAGCCCCGGCGCCAGCCGGTCGATCGCCTGGCCGTGCAGCGAGTTTACTTGAATCTCGACGCCGCCGACGATGCGCGCCAGCTCGCCGGACAGCAGCACCGGATGCTTCGGGCCATATTTCTGCTCCGGCGTCCCGGGGCCGCTGCGATGGTCCATCCGGGCGGTCATGGCGTGCACCGCCTGATGCAGACTTCCGCCCAGGGCGACGTTCAGCTCCTGAATGCCGCGGCAAATCGCAAGCACCGGCAGGCCCTGCGTGACGGCGGCGCGGATCAGCGGCAGCGTCGTGGCGTCGCGATGCGGGTCGTGGCTGTCCGGGGTCAGGCTGTCGCCGCCGGCATAGTGGTCAGGATGCACATTGCTGGGGCTGCCCGGCAGCAGCAGCCCGTCGATGCGGTCCAGCACCGCGAGCTGCGCCTCGCCCATCGGCGGGATCATGATCGGCAGCGCGCCGCTGCCACCGAACACGGCCGCCGCATAACGGGCCGGCGTGTCGTGGCGCAAATGGCCGTCCACCAGCTTGGCACAGGCCGGAATGCCGACAACCAGACTCATCCCGCAGATTCCTTCTTCTCCGGACAACTATGAACGCGGCCGCAGCAAATCCGCAATCACTGCGCCCAGCGAGCCGCACAGCATCAGCAGCGCCATGCCGCGCGGCGTGCCGTCGGTCAGCAGCCCCACCAGCAGCCCGCTGGTGGCGCCCAGGGTGAACTGGATCATCCCCATCAGCGCCGAGGCGCTGCCGGCATGCGCGGCATGGTGTGACAATGCGCCGACCGAGGTGTTGCCGTTGCTGAACCCCTGGCAACTGATCGCCAGGAAGATCGGCGCCACGATCAGCGGCAATATGTGCACGCCGGAGAAGGCCAGTATGGTGAGCGTCGCGGTGGCGGTCAGCGAGGTGCGGGCGATCAGCCGCAGCATAAAGGACAGGCCGAAGCGCGGCAGCATGCGCGCATTGATCTGCGATCCTGCGATCAGCCCGCAGGAGCACAGGCCGAAGATCAGCGCGAATTCCGAGGGCGTCAGGCCGAAGCCCTGGATGAACACCGGCGACGATCCCGCCAGGTAGGAAAACATGGCGAAGGTGCCGGACGCGCCCATGGCGGCATGCGTCACGAAGCCGCGTTCCCGCAGGATGCTGGCGTAGCGGCTGAGCTGCTCCGCCGGGCGCAGGCGGGTGCGGCGCGCCGGCGGGTGGGTCTCCGGCAGGATGCGCCAGGCCATCAGGCAGCCGATGCCGCCATAGACGGCCAGAATCCAGAAGATCACCCGCCACTGGGCGAAGGCGAGCACCGCGCCGCCGATGGTGGGGGCCAGGATCGGCGCCACCCCCATCACCAGCACCAGCCGCGACATCAGGATCGCCGCGGAATGCCCGTCCGCCAGGTCGCGCACCATGGCACGCGGGATCACCATGCCGGCCGAGGCACCGATCGCGCCCACCGCACGGAACACTGCCAGCCAGGCCAGGCTGGGTGCCAGGGCGCAGCCGATCGAGGACAGGGTGAACAGCGCCGTGCCGCCGATCAGCGGCGCGCGCCGGCCGAACCGGTCGGACAGCGTGCCCTGGGTGATCTGGCCGATCGCCAGCCCGGCGAACCAGGCCGCGAGGGTAAGCTGGGCGGTGCCGGGCGCGGTGCCGAACGAGGCTTCCACCGCCGGGAAGGCCGGCAGGTACATATCGGTCGCAGCCGGACCGACGGCGATGAAATAGCCGAGCAGCACCGGAAGCCAGCGCGGCACCGGGGCGGTGGTGCGGGGGGGATGGGACGCCATGCGCGGCCAGCTTGTAGCGCCACTGCTGCAACTGCGAAATGGCGGTCCGTCGGCGCTGTCAGCGGTCAGGGCTGTCCGGGCGGCGTGCGGCCGGTAAACCACGTCCCGGCGCGGTCATCCTGGCGGACCAGCCGGTGCAGGGTTCTGTGCCGAGACTGCTCCGGGTCGCCGCCCGGCGACGGCGCAGCCACCGCCCGGGGGCGATGCAATTGTCGCCGCCGGGCGTCAGCAGCAGCGAGGCGAGGTCAGACGGCGCCCTCACTGCGCAGCGCCGCGATTTCCGCCGCGCTCATATCGAGCCAGGATGCCAGCACGTCGTCCACATGCTCGCCCAGCACCGGGGACGAAACCGTGCGCGGTGGCTTGCCGTCGATCCGCACCGGCCAGCCCGGCATCTTGAAGTCGCCATGGATCGGGTGGTGGATGGTCTGCATGATGCCGCGGCGCTCGAAACTCTCGTCGTTCTGCAGCTCCATCGTGTCCAGCACCGCGCCGGCCGGAATGCCGGCATTGCCGACCGCCTGCATCGCCTCATGCTTGGTGTGCTGGCGGGTCCAGGTCGCGATGATCGCATCCACCTCGGCCTCGCGCTCCAGCCGCAGCGCCGGGGTCGCGTAGATCGGATCGCCGATCAGGTCCTCACGGCCGATCAGTTTCAGCAGCCGGTCCCAATGATCCGGATTGGCGCGGCTGGTCATGATGTACACGTAATCATTCGGTCCACCGGGCTTGCACGGATACAGCCCCATCGGCGCGTTGTTGACGCCCACCACCTTGCTGCCGCCGCGTTCCGCCGGTTTGCCGGTCAGGCCCTGGGTGGCGAAGTTGATGCGCATGTAGTGCATGATCGCGTCCTGCATCGCCACCTGCAGCCGATGGCCCTCCCCGGTCGCCGCCCGCTTGTGCAGCGCGCCCAGGATGGTGATCGCCATCAGCATGCCGGTGCCGGTGTCGCCCAGCGAGATGCCCGGCCGGGTCGGCGGGCCGTCCGGATCGCCGGTGACGCTGAACGTGCCGCCGCAGGCCTGGGCGATCATGTCGAAGGCCAGGTTCTTCTCATACGGGCTGCCTTCGCCGAACCCTTTCACCGAGGCATAGATGATGCCGGGATTGAGGGCACGCACCGCGTCGTAGCCAAGCCCCAGGCGTTCGATGGTGCCGGGGGCAAAGTTCTCGACGCAGACATCGGCTTTGCGCAGCATGTCCTGCACCAGTTGCAGCCCGCGCGGCGATTTCAGGTTGACGGTGATGGACTTCTTGTTCGCGTTGAACACGTGGAAATAGTAGGGGTCGTCATCCGGCTGGCCGGGCCGCAGGCGGCGGCCGGGATCGCCCATTTTCGGGTTCTCGATCTTCACCACCTCGGCCCCGAGCCAGGCCAGGGTTTCGGTGCAGGACGGACCTGCCTCGAACTGGGTGAAGTCGACGACGCGGATTCCGGCGAGAAAGTTCACGTCCGCGCAGTTGCTGCTCATTGTTCGTCGCTCCCATGGCGGGTTGTCGCTCCCGCATGCGGGAGGTTTTCCCGCTGAGCGTGCCACACGTTTCGGCCTGCCCCAAGCCCGCCAATGGGGCGGGTGCGGTGGCGTGGCGGCCCGTGCGCGGGGTTTGCCGTTCGCTGCTGGTGCGTGTGACGCCTGGCGGCGGATCAGAACATCGGGCCGCGATTGGCGGCGCCGCCGTCGATGGTGATGATCGTTCCGGTGGTATAGGCCGATCGGTCGGAAGCGAGGAACGCGACCATCGCACCGATCTCCGCCGGATCGCCGGCGCGGCCGAATGGCAGCGGCTGCATCAGTTCCTGCCAGCGATCGGCGTCACCGAACCGGTCCTGCGCGCGCTTCTTCATCATGGTCACCAGCCGGTCGGTGGCGATGGCGCCGGGATTGATGCCGACGACACGCAGCTTGTCGTTGGACGCATTGCCGCCCAGCGCCTTGGTGAAGGCCATCAGCCCGGCATTGCCGGTGGAGCCGGCGATATAGGTCGCGTCCAGGCGTTCGCCGGCCATGCCGAGGATGTTGATGATCACGCCGTGGCCGCGGGTTTTCATGGCCGCGTAGAAACGCCGGCACATGTTGATGTAGCCGAACACTTTCAGGTTCCAGGCGTCGCGCCAGCGCGCCTCATCGATCTCCTGCAGATTGCCACCGGGGATCGCGCCGGCATTGTTCACCAGGATGTCGATGTCGGGATGCTGCGCCACCAGCCGGTCCACATTGGCGCTGTCCGACAGGTCGTAGGCGTGCAGCTCGATGCCGACATTCCAGCGCGCCGCGATGCGGTCGCGCGCGGCGCCCAGATCGGCCTGGGTGCGGGAGACCAGGATGACGTTGACGCCTTCCTCCGCCAGCGCTTCCGCCGCGGCATAGCCGATGCCTTTCGATGCGCCGGTGATCAGCGCGGTGCGGCCACGCAAATGCAGGTCCATGTCAGTTTCCCCCTGACGGCAAGGCGATGCGATAGAAGGCGATGGCGTTATCGGCGAACAGTTTGCGGCGGTCGGCGTCCTTCAGGTCTGCGGTGGCCTTCTTGAAGCAGCAGTAGATCCAATCCCAGCTCGCCTTCACACCATCCACCGGATAGTTGGAGGCGAACATGCAGCGCTCGACACCGAAGATCGCCAGCGCGTCGTGGATGATCGGGCCGTTCAATTGCAACGTCCAGGGCTGGTTCTTCACGGTGAGGCCGGAGATCTTGCACCATACATTCGGGCAGGCAGCGAGCGCCTGCATGCCGCTCCGCCACACCGCGAGCGCTTCGGGTGAGCGGTCCAGCGGATAGCCGGTATGGTTCAGCACGACGCGCAGGTCGGGATGCTCGCGGCAGACTTCCGCCGCTTCTGCCAGGTGGTACCAGGGCACGCGCAAATCCCAGGACAGGTTGTATTGGCGCAGCAGATCCAGTCCGGCACGCCATTTCGGATCCTGCAGGCTGCGCTTCTGGCCGCGTACGCTGCCGTTCGGGCCGTCGGCGATCACCGGCTTGGTACGGATGCCGCGTACCAGCGGAAACCTGCAGTGTCCGGCCAGGATTTCCTCCGAGTTCGGCTCATCCACCCAGGCATGCGCGACGATCGCATTGGGTATGCCGTGTTGTGCAGCAATGCCGGTGAGCCATTCGGTTTCCGCCAACTGCATGCGGCGGTCGCATTCGGCCTCCACATGCACGGTCGCAATGACCCTGTGCAACGCGCTGTCGCGGCGGAATTCCGGCGGCAGGTAGGTGCGGCGGATGCGTGAATAATCGCCGAGCCACATGTGCTCGCCGGAGACGAGCCATGGGTAACGCAGCGCGCCTTCGAGGTTCCACAAATGATGGTGCGCATCCACGATCGGCAGGTCGTCATCGCTCATGGCGTGGGGCTTTCTTCAGGACGGAGGCCATTGTTCTCGACCGGGCACGGCGATCCTCGTCCACGTTGCAAGGCAGCGGGAACATGCCAGATCATTTCATTGCTCGGCAAACCGGTGCTGGTAGTGGGTGACCTGCCAAACCACCTCCTATCCCCGCGTGAACGGGCACGCCTCGACGCTCAAACTGTTAGGTACCGCGTGCGAATTTCGTTTTCTTCGGCACGAAATTTCTCTGGTGTCGCGGCATAGACCACACGGCCCTTCACCATCACATGCAACTCATGCGCGACCGCTTCGGCCAGCTTCATGTTCTGCTCGACCAGCAGGATGGTAACGCCTTCGCCGCATAACCGCTGGATCACGCCTGCCAGTTCGCGCACCACCAAAGGTGCCAATCCCTGGCTGGGCTCATCCAGCAGCAGCACTTTCGGATCGCTGACCAGCGCGCGTGCGATCGCCAGCATCTGCTGCTCACCGCCCGACAGATGGGCGCCTTTGTTACGGGCTCGCTCTCGCAAGGACGGAAACAAGTCCAGCAGCCGAGGGATCGTCCACGACTGCGCCGGCCTGCGTTCGGCCACACGGATGTTCTCGATCACTGTCAGATCGGGAAAGATCAAACGCCCTTCTGGTACATAGGCGACCCCCGCACGCGCCACGCGATGCGGCTGCCAGCCGGCCATATCGATTCCATCCAGCATCACGCGCCCGCCGCTGGGTGGCACCAGCCCCATGATGCTACGCAAGGTCGTGGACTTGCCGACACCGTTGCGGCCAAGCACCGCGCAGATGCGGCCATCCGGCACGTCGAGATCGACGCCTTGCAGGACGTGGCTGGGACCGTAATGGGTGTTCAGGCCGGCGATGCTCAGCATCAGGCGAACCCCCCGAGGTAGGCGCTCTGCACATCCGGATTGGCTTTCACCTCATCCGGTGGCCCGTCGGCAATCACCGCGCCTCTGTGCAGCACGGTGATTTTCTGCGCCAGGCGGAACACGACCTCCATGTCATGTTCCACAAGCAGAACGGTCAGCGTCCCACCGGACAGCAATCCGGCGAGCGTCTCCACCGCCTGCGCGGTTTCCTCCACCGACAGGCCCTGCGTCGGTTCATCAAGCAGCAGCAGGCGGGGTTGTTGGGCCAGCGCCATCGCGACTTCCAGCAGACGCTGGTCGCCATGCGACAGCAGGCCGGCGGGACGAGTGGCGATATGGGTCAGGCCAAGGCGTTCCAGGGCCGCATCGCCATGTCTCGCGGCCTCGGCGAATACGGTGCCGCCGCCAATCGGACGCCAGCGCTGGGTGTGGCGCGCCTGCGCGGCGAGGCGCGCATTGTCGCGCGCGCTCATCTCGGGGAACAGGGCGGTGAGCTGGAATGTGCGGGAAATGCCACGCTGGCAGATCTCCGGCGGGGTCAATCCGGTGAGGCGTTCACCCGCGAAACGAACCTCGCCTTCGGTCTGGCGCACCACGCCGGTGATCAGATTGAACAGCGTGGACTTGCCGGCGCCATTCGGTCCGATCACCGCCCGCACTTCGCCAGGCTCCACCTGCATGGTTACCGCGTTGACCGCGATCAGGCCGCCGAAGCGGCGGGTGAGATCGGACAGTTCGAGCAGGGCCATCAGCGGGATGTCGCTTGCGTCGGGCGGGCGGCCTGGCCACCGAGTGTGGGTTCCTCGGTCTGCCGCCGCCGGCCGATCCAACCGGTGGCCAGGCCCCAGAGTCCCTGCGGCACCCACAGCACGAAGGCGACGAAGATCAGGCCGAAGAACAGCGCCCAGGAATTGGTGTATCTGCTGAGTTGCTGTTGCACGACCAGAAAGAAGATCGCGCCGAGGATCGGCCCCACCAGCGTGCCGGAGCCGCCGACGATCACCATGATCAGCACCTGGCCGGAGAGCAGCCAGAACAGCAGCTCGGTATTGGTGAAACCGGCAAACGGTGCGTACAGCGCGCCGGCCAGGCCACCCAGCGCATAGGCCACCGCCACCACGGCGATCTTGTAACCGCGCGTGTTGTAGCCCAGCGCGAGTGTCTTCGCCTCATTCTCCCGAATCCCCCGCAGCACCGCCCCAAACGGTGCATTCACCAATGCTCGGCAGAACAAAAACGCCCCCAGCAAACAAGCCAGCACCAGATAGTAAAATCCGGCCTTGCTCTGAAACACGGTGACGCCGAATGGGCCGGGCGTGCGCGGAATGCCGGCAAGCCCATCCGACGCGCCGGTGACCGAAGTCCATTTGAACGCGACGGCGTAGAGCAGTTGGGCAATCGCCAGTGTCAGCATGGAGAACGACACGCCGGTCGCCAGCGTGCACACCCAGGCGATGCCGATCGCAACGATGCCACTGAACAATGCCGCCAGCAGCACGGCGAACACCATCGGCACGCCGGTGTGCAGCAACAGATTGCCCGCAGCATAGGCGCCGAGTCCGTAGGCCGCAGCATGGCCGAATGAAAACAGCCGTGTGTAGCCCACCATCAGATCGAGGCTCATGGCGAACAGGCCGAGGATCAGCGCTTCGGTCAGCAGCGTCATCGCGTAGCGCGGCAGGCCGAACGGTGCGAGCGCCATCAACACGGCGATGGCCAGGAAGGCGCGCCAGAATGTCACGAGCTCAGGCCTCCTTGCCCAGCAGGCCGCCCGGACGCACGACCAGGACCAGCAGCATCAGCAGATACATCAGCGCCAGTGCCAGATTGGGGAAATAATACGTGCCGAACACCTGCACGAAGGCCACCAGCACTGCGGCGATGGCGGAGCCGAGGAAGCTGCCCATGCCGCCGATGATGACGATCACAAAGGTGTCGATCACCGCGTTGGGTGCCATGCCGAGTGACGCGGTGACCAAGGGGGCGGCGAACACACCGCCGATGCCGGCCAGGCCGCAGCCGATGCCGAACACGGCGGAGCGCACCAGGCGGACATCGGTGCCGAGCGCGTGCACCATCTCGGCGTTCTGTGAGGTTGCGCGAATCAGCAGACCGAGACGCGTGCGTTCCAGGAACTGCCAGATGGTGAGCGCAACCACCAGGCCGGAGCCGGCGAGGAACAGCCGGTAGATCGGGAACGGCTCATCCATGATGAACACGATACCCGACAAGGCGCGCGGCGCCGGCACTTCCAGCGCGGCGACGCCCCAGGTGAGCCGGATCAGCTCGCCCATGATCAGCGTCAGACCGAACGTCACCATCAGGAAGGCGCTGCCGTCGCGACGGTACAGACGACGCAACACGCCGAGTTCGAAGGCGGCACCGAATGCGCCGACGGCCAGTGGTGCAATGATCAAGGCACTCCAGAAGCTGCCGGTCAGATGCACGGCGGAATAGCCGACATAGGCGCCGAGCATGAAGAAGGCACCATGCGCGAAGTTGACGATGCGCATGATGCCGAAGATCAGCGTCAGTCCGACGCCGAGGAAGAACAGCAGAGCCGCCTGCGAGAACGCGTTGAGGCACTGAGTGATGAGGAAGGCGAGAAAGTTCACGTCAGACACCCGGCTGTCGGACTGCATTCGCGACCTTGCCGTGGTGGGTGCGGCAAGATCGTGGACGGCGGGCCTTCGCCCGCCATGCCGATCGATGGGACGTTGCGCACGTTCGGCTCAGCTATCGAACGTCATCTGCCGGCAGCCAGGCGTGACCTGATCGGCGGGGAAGGTGGCGATGATCTGCGGAATCGGGAAACTGTAGCCTTGCGTCTTCGTCACCTGGACCATGTAGCCGCCTTGCACCGCCTGGTGGTCGCAGGCGCGCATCGCCACGTGGCCCTTGATGCTGTCCACCGAGGCCTTCTCCAGCGCCGGACGCAGCTTGTCGGCTTCGATGCTCTTGGCGGCTTCGATGCCGGCCTGCAACATCAGGCAGGACTGCCACTGCTCGCCCTCGAACACGTCGGGCAACGCGTTGTCGTGCGCCTTCTGCCAGGCGGCGACGAATTCCTTGTTCTTCGGATTGTCGATCGTGAAGGTATAGCGGGTGGAGCCGGTCAGGCCGAGCGCGGCCTCGCCGACCGCCTTGATGCTGTTCAGATCGACGATCGAAGTGAGCAGCTGCACCTTCTGTCCCAGGCGGTACTCGTGCGCCTGCGACAGGAACGCGTTGTTGTCGTCACCTTGCAGCACCAGGTAGCAGGCGTCGGCGCCGGACTGGCGGATCTTGGTGATATAGGTGGCGAAATCCTTGGTGCCGATCGGCGAGAACACGTCACCGATATAGTTCTTCCCGGCCTTCTTCACCTCATCCTTGAACACGCCGACGCTGTTGTGGCCCCAGGCATAATCCATGCCCAGCGCATAGAAACTCTTCAGCTTCGACTGGCGCAGATAGAGCGAGACGGTGCGGGTATCCATCGGGCCGGAGATGTTGGCGCGGAAGAAGTTCGGCACGAAGGAGGAGCCGGTCAGCCGTCCGTCACCGTTGTCGGACGACATGAAGATCGCGTTCCATTGCGCCAGTTTCGGCACCACGGCGAGTGCTTCGGACGACAGCGTCATGCCGAACAGCAGGTGGCAGTTGTCGCGCTCCACCAGTTCCTGCGCGCGGCGCACGCAGGTGGCGGGATCGCCGGTGGAGTCCACGATGTGCAGCTCGATCTCGCGACCGATCACGCCGCCCGCGCCGTTGACGTGCTTGGCCCAGAACTCGGCACCGCGACGCATTTGCAGGCCGACTTCGCCGGCCGGACCGGTGAGCGCCACCGGCATGCCGATCTTGATCGGGGTTTCGCCGCGGGCGTGGCGCAGCAGCGCCGGCGCGGCGAGCGTGGCGGTGGCCGAACCGATCAGCATGCGACGGGTGAAGCGGGATGTGGTGGCCATGACGGGTCTCCCCATGGATTGCCGCCCGGTTCGTTCCGGGCGGCGTTTGTGATGTATCAGGCAGCTTGGGCGATTCAGGCCAGCTCGACGGTCTCGAAATCCGCCGGAACGATGATCTCCAGAACCTCGCAGTCATCAGAGTAGTCCAGCACGGTGTGACGGATGCCCGGCGGTTGCAACCAGCAACTGCCCTGGCGCATGAGTTGCTCACCGTGACCTTCGAACTCGTTCCTCATCCAGCCTTTCAGGACGTAGATGAGCTGCAACTCGGTGTCGTGGTAGTGGCGCTTGCGCACCTCGTCGGTGACCGGCGGGATCAGCCGGATCACATGGGCCTGGCACAATCCGCCGCTGGCCAGGGCGATGCCGAGGTCGCGGTATTGCGCATAGGGGCGCAAGCCCTCGGTCTTGAAGTCGGATTCCTCGAGGTGGCTGACCGTGAAGCGTTGCGGTGGCTTTCGGGCGGCAGCGCGCGGTTTGGCCACGGCCTTGCGCTTGGGCGCTGCGGCCTTCGCGCGGCGCGGTACGGCAGCTTTCATACTGCGGACTGCAGGTTTGGCGGCGGCTTGCTTGGTCGGACGGCGGGCGGCTGGCTTCGCCTTGGATGCGGCCTTCCGCTTGCTTACGGCTTTGGCCATGGTCGGTTCCTCATTTGCTTTTCGGCGGCTGAGTATCGGCGCGATTTTGTCGCGTGTTCAAGTGGCAGGCCCGGCGCCGGCATCCGCCCGGGATGCCGACACGAGCGAAGCCTGCTGGCGAGAGCTAGGAGGAAGCTCGACCTGGATCAGCGCGGAACGGTCAGTCGCAGGGTCTGCGGTGGCGTGCCGCCTACCGCGGTGGCCCATCCACACCGGAACGATCGGGTGGCGCAGCACCCGCTGCATGCGCATTCGTGGGTAGAAAGCCAGGTCGAACCTGGCGAAGGCGGGAAGCGCGCAGATTTCGTTTTATCGCGTCACGAACTAAAGGAAATTCATTCCACCGTTGAGCGGGATGGTCTGCCCGGTCATGTAGGCATTATCCAGCACCATCAACACAGCCTGCGCCACCTCCTCGGGTCGACCGGTGCGGCCCATCGGGATGCGCTTGGCGGCGTCGTCGGCCCAGCCGGCCAGCATTTCGGTCTCGATCAGCGAGGGAGAGATCGCATTCACCGTGATCCCGTCCTTCACCAGGCGCGCTGCATAGCCGCGGGTCAGTCCCTCCGTGCCGGCCTTGGAGGCGTTGTAATGCACGCCGACTCCACCGGCCCCGCGTGCCGCGCCCGAGCTGACATTGACGATGCGGCCCCAGCGCTGCGCGCGCATATGCGGCAACGCGGCCTGCGTGCACAGAAAGGCGGATTTCAGATTGACCGCGATCGTCTGGTCGAATTCATCCTCGGTCAGGTCGTCCACGCCGCGAGGAATGGCGATGCCGGCATTGTTCACCAGCACATCGACAGGGCCAAGCTGCGCCGTGATGGTCTGCATCATGGAGGCGACGGCGGCGGATTCCGACACGTCCGCACCCACGGCGATAGCGCGACCGCCGGCGGTGGTAATCGCCGCAACCACCGCCTGCGCATCAGCCGCACGGGTCCGAAAATTCACCGCAACGGCGGCACCGGCCTGGCCCAGGGCCACCGCGATGGCCCGACCGATACCACGCGAGCCGCCGGTGACCAGGGCAACGCGCTGGCTCAGCTCGATGGTGAACGGCATCAGCGGACTCCATCCTGATGGTCTTTCACTACGGCCGCGGGCCCGTAGGTCTTGAACCGCTCCCGCGCGGCCTGCATCTCGTCGCCGCTCAGCAGCTGCACCGTACCGGCTGCGCGTGCCAGCAGATATTGCCGGCACAGCGTCTCCAGCAGCACCGCATCCAACAATGCCTGCTCGGCAGTCGGCCCGAGCACGATCATCCCATGATTGGCCAGCAGACAGGCGCTGCGCTCGCTCAGCGCCGCCACCGCCAGGTCTGCCAGGGCAGGCGTGCCGAACGTCACATAGGGTGCGCAGCGCACCGTATCGCCACCGAACCGCAGCACCATGTAATGGAAGGCGGGCAAATCCTGCTTCAGGCAAGCCAGTGCCGTGCAGGCGTCGGCATGAGTGTGCACCACGCACTGCGCGTCCGGACGAGCCAGATAGATCGCCGCATGCATCGCCCATTCGGATGACGGCGTCGCCTTGCCGCGCACGTCGCCAGCGAGCGACATCGCGGCCACCTCCGCTGCTTGCAGTTGTTCCGCAGAACAGCCGGATGGCGTGATCAGCATGCCGCGCCGGGAGCGCAGGCTGACATTGCCGGAACTGCCGGCATTCATGCCGCGTTGCGCCAGCGCACGGTACAGCGAAACAACCTGCTGCCGCGCGCCGGGCATTGGCATCAGCCGGCCTCGTCCAGATCGGCACCCCACATTTTCTCGAGTGCGTAACTGCTGCGCGCGTCAGGCTTGAACAGATGCACGACGATGTCGCCGGCATCGATCAGCACCCAGTCGGATCCACCGGCGCCTTCCACCTGCACGCGTTTCAATCCCGACGCGTGCAGCTTCTCGGCCAGATGTTCTGCCATCGCGCTGATCTGGCGGTCCGCCAGGCCGGTGGCGATCACCATCCGGTCGCAGAAAGTCGCCTTGCCGGCCAGGTCGAGCGTGACGACGTTCTCGGCCTTGTCGTCTTCGAGGCTGCCGACGATCACCGACTGCAACTGATCGAGCGCCGACGGCTCCGCACGCTTGACGCGCTTACGCAGCGCGGCGGTCTTTGGCCCCGCGGCAATGGTCTTCTTGCGCGGCGTGCCAGGTGTCTTGTCGGTCGCCGGCAATGGCGGCTTGCCGCGTTTGCGCGGCGCCGGTTTGTGACGCGCCGGAGACGGAGGCGGACCAACTTTGGCTATGGCACGGTTCCTTTGCGGGAGGCTCTGATCGCAGTCGCGGACACCGCATTCTGCGGCGAGTGCAGAAAGACCCAGCCAGGCGCGTCACCCGGCAATGTCCGTGCGGCGCGTTCCGGTCGCCGCTGGTGGCGCATGAACCGAGCGGCCTGTCCAGCCAGGGCAGCGTTGTTGTAGCCCGGACGTGGCAGGATCGCGAAGGCAATATCGCTCAGCAGCGTGCGCCAGCGCCGCCAGCGCGGCAGTTGTGGCAGGATGTCGGCTCCCATCAGCCACACGAAGCGCACACGCGGGAAGCGCTGCAGCAGCAGCCGCATGGTATCGACGGTGTAGCGCGTATGCAGCACGGCCTCGATCGCGGTGGCCACTACGCGGCGGCCATCGGCAATCCGGCGCGCGCTGCCCAGGCGTTGCGCCAGGGGTGCCATGCCATGTTGCGGCTTCAGCGGATTGCCCGGCGAGACCAGCAGCCATACCTGGTCGAGCCGCAGCCGTCGCAGTGCCATCGTGGCGACATGGCGGTGCCCGACATGCGCCGGATTGAACGAACCCCCGAGCAGACCCACGCGCATGCGGCGCCGATCGCCGAAACGCGGGAGTGGATCGAACGCGAGCGGCACGTTCAGGGGCGCACCTGCCCCGTACCGCGCACCAGGTAGCGGTAGGTGGTAAGCTGCTCCAACCCGACCGGGCCGCGGGCATGAATGCGCCCTGTGGCGATGCCGATTTCGGCACCGAAACCGAACTCGCCGCCGTCGCAGAACTGCGTCGACGCGTTCCACAGCGCCACCGCACTGTTCAGGCCGGCCAGGAAATGTTCGGCCACAGCTCGATCCTGCGTGACGATGGCATCGGTGTGTTCGCTGCCATGTAGCGCGATATGGGTCAGGGCGGCGTCGACCCCGTCCACGACCGCGACGGACAGGATCGAGTCCAGCCATTCGGTGTCGAAATCCACGTCAGTGGCGGGCGGCAGGTCGGGCACAATGTCGCGGGCCGCGGCATCGGCGCGGAAGTCGCAGCCGAGGAAGCGCAGGTCGGCGATGATGTGCGGCAGCAGGTCAGCGGCGATGCCGCGGTCGATCAGCAGCGTTTCGGTGGCGCCGCAGATGCCGGTGCGGCGCATCTTGGCATTGGCGACGATCCGACGCGCCATGGCAGGTTCGGCGGCTTCGTGCACATAGGTGTGGCAAAGTCCCTCGGCATGGGCCAGCACCGGCACGCGTGCCTCACGCTGCACGCGCTCGACCAGCGATTTGCCGCCACGCGGAATGATCAGGTCGATCAGCCCGGCGGCCGCCAGCATGGCGGCGACATAGGCACGGTCGGCATCCGGGGCCACCTGCACGCAGGGCTCCGGCAGTCCGGCGGCGCGCAATCCATCGGCCAGCGCGGCGTGGATCGCCTGCGCGCTGTGCAGGCTTTCCGAGCCACCGCGCAGGATCACGGCATTGCCGGATTTCAGGCACAGCGCCGCAGCGTCGGCACCGACATTCGGGCGGCTCTCATAGATCATGCCGATGACGCCGATCGGCGTCGCGATGCGCTGGATGTTCAGCCCGTTCGGCCGGGTCCAGTCGGCGAGGAGGCGGCCGAGCGGATCGGGCAGCGCGGCGACGTCGTCAAGCCCCTGCGCCATGGCGAAGACACGGGCTTCGGTCAATGTCAGGCGGTCGCGGAAGGCCGCGGTGGCGTTGGATGTGGCGAGGTCCTGGGTGTTGGCGGCGAGGATTGCCGGTGCGTGATGGCGCAGTGCAGCGGCCATGGCGTGCAGGGCGTCGTTGCGCTCCGCTTCGCTGGTGCGGGCGAGCACATGCGATGCCGCGCGCGCGGCCTGGGCGGCGCGCTGCAGGTGTCTGGTGGCCTCGGTCTCGACGTGCATGGGGCACTCCTCGCGGCTGATAGTGCCCTCACGGCGGCGATGTTTCCAGGGGGAGCCGTTGCGACCGGAGATGGCGGCCGGGCGGGCGGGCGGGTTGCCGGCCCATCGCAGTGCAGCGTCCACCGTCCCGCCGCCTTCATGCGGCGCTGGTCGGACTACAGATACGCCTCGCCCATCTCGCGCTCGAACCGGCCTGGGTCCCTCTCCCGGACGATGCGTGCGTGTTCCAGTACCGGAGACTCGATCTGCAGGCGACAGTGCGAAGGTCACGTTGGCTCGCCCAGGAGCACGGTGATCGGCGTCGTCTGGCGCAGCAGGGTGAGCGCCTTGGAAATCTGCTCCAGGACCACCGGCACCAGGCCAAACGTCGGCTCGTCGAGGATGAGCAGTTTGGGCTTCATCATCAGCGCGCGCGATCCCCGCCATCGGCATCGGTACCTGCTGGTCGTGCCATTGCAGGGTCGGCTGCACGCCGACATGGCTGATGCCGGCAATGATCACGTCCGGATGCTGGGCCTCGATCTGATGGTAGATCGGTGAGAAATCGGTGGTGTCGGGATTGAAATAGCGTGCATCCAACGGCGTGGTCCAGGCGGCATCCTCGCTCATCACCACGGCGGACTTCATGTGCAGCTCGCCGACCAGCGTGTCGGGCGACGCGTCGCAGATCGACTGCGCGATGAAGGCGGAGTTCAACCAGCCATGGAACATGTATTTCAGATGGCCGTAGTCGTCGTGAATGTGCTTGGCGATATCGTTGCTCGATGCAGCCGGTGTCGCGGTCGGCATGTGCAGGCGCCCGGCCCACGGCTCCACCGCCAGAACGACTTCGCTGATATAGCTGGCGATGACCGCATTCACCTGGTCCTGATGGGCGGCGCGTTGGAACGCACGCACGGCTTCCGCGGCGGAAGAGTGATCGTCGTAGGCCACGATCTGCACCTGGCGGCCGTTGATGCCGCCTTTGGCATTGATCTCGTCGGCAGCCATCTTTGCCGCCTGTTCGATCGATGCACCGGCGACCGCGGCCGGCTCACTGACGACACCGATCTTGATTGGATCCACTGCCTTGACCGGCTGCATGGCAGCCCGGCCAAGCGACCCTGCGAGTGCGCTGAACAGCAGAAGATTGCGGCGCGCGGCGCCTTGTATGCGGCGCCTTGTATGCGGTGTGTCATGAACAGCTCCTTCCCGAACGTAAACAACTGGTATGAAAAGTCTACGCGTCAGTAGCGCGTCGACTTCGCGCTAAACTCACAGCGGCCAAACTGCGTCAATGGCAGTACTATAAGGTTCCGGCGCAATGCAGCTTCAAACAAGTGCGAGTCCGCTGATTCAGGTCGTTTCATCTGAAATTCTTTGGCCACCGGCAAATTGCCGGTATCCGGCGCCAAGTCCGATCAAAGTCAAACCGAGTCCCAGGAAGGACAACACACGCCACAAGCCGACGAGGTCCGACATGTCGACCAGGAACACCTTGGCGGCGGTCAATCCAATGATGCCCAGCGCGGCCAGTCGCAGGTTGCGTGCGCCAAGGCCGATACCGATTGCCATCAGGCATGCGCCATAGGCCAGCCACGCGCCGGACCAAGCCCATAGTTCGGCATCGTCTACCGGGGCGGCGGACATCATGTCGGTATGAAACAGATGCCGGATCTCGCTAGTGATCCAGACCAGGCCGGCGAGCACCGCGTAGCCGCCCAACACGGGACGCAGCCCGGTCGGTGTCGCGGTCGCCGGATGCCGCATGGCGATGACGGCCAGCGCGGCCGGCAGCAGGTAGGCGGGCAGCAGCGAATCCAGCACCGGCGATGTCCCGACCGTCGCCGGAATGACCAGGGGCCCGGTGAACAGCAGGACGATGGCCCCGGTCAGCGCGAGCACCCCCTGGATGCGCCAGCCATAGTGCAGCACCGGACGCTGCAGCCGGGTGGCGACACGCATCGTGACGCTGGCCACCACCGCGAGCGATGCGACATGCAAGGCCGCCTCACCGAACGTATCGGGCAGCACCGTGAGATCGCCGCCCGAAGTGAACTGGTGGATCTCCAGCGCGACCAGAACGGTGGCGAAGGCGACGCTGCCGGCTTCCAGCACGCCCACCGTCAGGTCGTCACCGCGCCGGCGGAACCAGGCGGCCGACAGCGCGAATGATGCGGCCGGTGCGCCATAAGCTGCCAGCAGACTGTTAAGTACCGGCAATCCGCCGAATGCGTAATCCAGCACGTACCAGTTCAGCAGCAGCCGGGTCAGCACCACGGCGGCGACCGCCAGTGCAACCTGGCGCAGCGGCGGCAGGTCGGCGGCGGACTCGATCCAAGCCAGGGCCGGCAACAGCAGCGCGATCGCCACGCTCAGCCACTGGTCGGTCAGCAGCATGGCAAAGCCCAGGCCCAGGGCGGCGACCGCGCCCGCGGCGTGGGTGCCCGCGCGGGGCCGGCCGGCAGAACCGCCCTCCCGCAGCGCGGCCGCCGCAACACCGACCAGCGCGGCGGCGAGCAGCAGGGCGACCGCCGCCCAGGAAGGCTTCGGCCGGAACGCCTCCACCCGCGCGTAGCACACGGCGAGGGTGAGCACGGGGACCGCGGCGGTGAGGCTGGACCAGGCGAGCGGGTGGAACGCACGCCGTTCCCCCCACAGTCCCGCCGCGGCATACAGGCCGGCGACCAGCGCGGCCGTGGCCATCAGCGTCTGCACTACCGCCGGCGTCCAGGCACCATCCGGCACGGCGACATCCGGCCAGTCGGTGATGACGATCGACCAGCCGGCCAGCAGGGCCAGGAACAGGGCGATCGGGATGACCGGTAGCAGCCGCAGGCGGGGTTCGCTCGCCGCTTTCGCCACCATCACCGGCCCCAGCAGCAGCACGCCCAACCGGGTCGGCCAGTCGCCAACCACCAGGGCCAGCAGCAGCCCGACCACACCCAGACTGGCGGCGGGCACCCAGGCAAGCCGGCGGCCGATCGCGTGGTTCAGCGCGGCGGTTGGCAGCAGGAGCAGGTTCAGCGCGGTCGCTGCCGGCACGAACAGCGCTGGCGCCCAGGAATCGGTGGCCGGGCCGTCGAGGATGGCCAGCAGCACCCAGAGCGCGCCGGCAAAGGTGGTGGCCCAGCCGAACCAGACCCAGGCGGTGTAGCGCACCACGGCCAGGGCGGCGGCGGTGACGAACAGCAGATAGCCGAACAGGCCGGGCAGGGACGGTGCCTCGGTCTGCACCAGCGCCGGTGTCGCGAAGGCACCGACGATGCCGACCGCAGCCACCAGCCGGCCATGGCGCAGCGACAAGGCCAGGCCGGTCAGGGACACGGCGGCCATCAGCACGAAGCCGAACAGCGGCGGCACCAGCCCATATAGCGCGCCCGCTCCGTAGGCGGCGGCGAAAAGCACCGCGACGCCGCCCGCGGCCAGCCCCGGAGCCGCCACCTCAAGCGCGGCCTGGTGCGCGGCGCGGCGACGGCACAGGAAATCGGCGCCGCCGATCAGGCTCAGGCCGAGCAGGCCGGCAAGGACGCAGCGGGGACCGGGACCGAGCAGGCCCTCGTCCACGGCGTAGCGGATGAGGAAGACGCCGGCCATCAGCAGGGCGGCGGAGCCAAGCCAGACGCCCCAGCGCGTGGTGAGCAGGGTTTCCAGGTCCGGGCGGGCCGGGCGGGCGGGAATCGGGGGTGGCGGCGCGGGTTCGGGCGGCTCGACCGAGGGTGGCTCAATCCAGGGCGACTCGGTCTCCAACGGCTCGATCTGGGGTGACCCGGCCTGGGGCAAGTCAGCGGGCACGGGTTCCGGCGATGGCTGATCCGCTACCGCCAACGGCATTGGGGCGGTTTCCGGAGTTGGCACCGCATGGGTGTCGCGTGTGGCCATCAGCTGCGCCAGCTGGTGCCGCAGTGCCTTGGTCTCGTGCAGGGCGCGGCGGGCCGAAAAGAAGCCGACGACCCCGAGCACCCATCCGCCCACTACGGCCAGCAGCAGAAGCAACCCAGCGGCGAATTCATCCATGACGACATGGTCGGCGTGGCCCCGGTCTGCGTCAACCTTGTTGGTGTTCGACACCGACAATGCGCGTGCGCCGCGCCCGCTTGTGCCGGTCTGCCGGTGTGCCCTCGCCTCGGATGATGCGGCTGCCGTCCCGGTGTGACGCTTGCCCGGGTCCATGCCCTGGCAAGCAGGCACTCCTTCCATCGCGAGCGTCCGCGGTGGACCGGCCACCGCAACAGCCCCGGATGCTGCGGCGACTTCCCCAGAGGCTGGACGGGTTCCCAGGCCATGAAGCTTTCCCAGGCCATCAAGCCTTCCCAGGCCATCAAGCCTTCCCAGGCCATCAAGCCTTCCCAGACCATGAAGCTTTCATTGTATCCTGCGGGGCTTTCCGGCATCCTGCCCAGGTCCCAGCCGCCCGGCGCGGGAGAGTGCGGTGCACCATCAACACCGCCGCCGAAGGCGCAACCGGCCCCCGGAAACGCTCAGGCCCAAAGGACCGCGTCGGGATCAAGGATCTCTGGAAAGCCGGCCCGTGCCTTGCTTGCGGGCTGCACCGACGGAGTAAGGGGCATCGCCCTGAATCTCTCAGGTTCCGCGACAGAGGGGGGTCACCAGCGTTGGCATGTCAGCCGACGTCGTGACCTCGCATGCGGAGTGGACCCTTGATTGAGAATGCACTGCCGGACGATCCCACGCCCAAGCCGTTAAACACCACGCCGCTGGACGCCTGGCATCGCCGCCAGGGCGCCCGCATGGTGGAATTCGCGGGTTATGCCATGCCGGTGCAGTACGACCTGTCGGGTCCGCTCGGGTCCCGCTGCCGCGGCGGCGTGCTGGCGGAACACCTGCATTGCCGCCAACATGCAGCGCTGTTCGACGTGTCGCATATGGGCCAGGCCACGCTGACCGGCGCGACCGCGGCCGCGGCACTGGAGCGGCTGGTGCCGGGCGACATCCTGGGGCTGAAGCCGAACCGGCAGCGCTACACCCTGTTCATGAACGAGGTCGGCGGCATCCTGGACGACCTGATGGTCGCCAATCTGGGCGGCGACCGGCTGTTCCTGGTGGTGAACGCCAGCCGCAAGGAAACCGATTTTTCCCATCTCGCCGCGCACCTGCCGTCCGGCCTGCACCTGGCCGTCCACGAGGATCGCGCGCTGCTGGCGCTGCAGGGGCCGGACGCGGTTGGCGTGCTGACCCGGCTGAACCCGGCGGTGGCGCAGATGCGCTTCATGGCGGTCACGCCGATCAAGCTGGCAGGGATCGCCTGCCTGGTGTCGCGCTCCGGCTATACCGGGGAAGACGGGTTTGAAATTTCCCTGCCGGCGGATCAGGCGGAGGCGTTTGCCGACCGGCTGATTACCGATGAGGCGGTGGTGCCGGCCGGGCTGGGTGCGCGTGATTCGCTGCGCCTGGAAGCCGGTTTGTGCCTGTACGGCAACGACATCGATGAACTGACCTCCCCGGTCGAGGCCGGCCTGACCTGGACCATCGGCAAGCGCCGCCGCATGGAATGGGATTTTCCGGGCGCCGCGGTGATCCGCGACCAGCTCGACAACGGCGTGCACCGGCTGCGCGTCGGCATCCGACCGGATGGTCGCGCCCCCGCCCGCGCGCAGACCGAAATCGTGGCGGATGACGGCACCGCGGCCGGGACCATCACCTCCGGCGGGTTCGGCCCGTCGCTGAATGCACCGGTCGCCATGGGTTATGTCCGCAAGGACCTGGCCGATGACGGCACGCATCTGCACCTGATGGTGCGCGGCAAGCCGATCCCCGGCGCCGTCGCACCGCTGCCCTTTGTCCCCCACCGCTACGCAAGCTGAGAGGACCGCCATGCCCGCCAAGAACACCGATAAGCGCTACACCCGGGAACATGAATGGCTGATGCTCGATGGTGACATCGTTACCGTCGGCATCACCGACCATGCCCAGGAACAGTTGGGTGACGTCGTCTTCGTCGAACTGCCCGAACTCAACCGCGAAGTGGTCGCCGGTGAGGCCTGCGCCGTGGTCGAAAGCGTGAAAGCCGCCTCCGACGTGTATGCGCCGCTGACCGGCAAGGTGGTGGAGATCAACCAGGGGGTGATCGACGATCCGGCGCTGGTGAATTCCGACGCCGAGGGCGAAGGCTGGTTCTTCCGCCTGGAAATCGACGACACCGACGCGTTCGAAGCACTGCTCGACGAGGAAGCCTACACTGAGTACCTGGAGACGCTTTGAACGATGGACGCTCTCGCTGAGCTCGCCGCACTGGAAGCGGCGGACATTTTTGCCGCGCGACATATCGGCCCGTCCGAAGTCCGACATCGTCGCCATGCTGCACGCGATCGGCGCGGCGACGTTGGACGACGTGGCGGCCAGGACGGTGCCGGCGGCGATCCGCACCAACCAGTCGCTGGATCTGCCGCCAGCCCTGAGCGAAGCGGAAGTCATCGCGGAACTGCGCGGCCTGGCGGACCGCAACGTGTTGAAGAAATCCCTCATCGGCATGGGCTATCACGGCACCCACACGCCGCCGGTGATTCTGCGCAATGTGCTGGAAAACCCCGGCTGGTACACGGCCTACACGCCGTACCAGGCGGAGATCGCGCAGGGACGGCTGGAAGCGCTGCTGAACTTCCAGACGCTGATCTGCGAACTCACCGGCATGGAAATCGCCAATGCCTCGCTGCTGGATGAGGCGACCGCGGCGGCGGAAGCGATGGCGTTGGCGCATGCCGTCAGCAAGACGAAATCGGACGTGCTGGCGGTCGCCGCCGACCTGCACCCGCAGACCCGCGCCGTGGTGGCGACACGGGCGAAGCCGATCGGCATCACGCTGGTGGACGTGCCGCCCGGCGATCTGGCGGCGATCGGGTCGCACAATCCGTTCGCGGTGCTGCTGCAATATCCTGGCACCACCGGCGCGCTGCGTGACCTGTCGGAGGAGATCGGTGCGGCGCATGAAGTCGATGCGCTGGCGATCGTCGCCGCCGACCCGCTCTCGCTCGCCTTACTGACGCCGCCGGGAGAAATGGGTGCGGATGTCGTGGTCGGATCGGCGCAACGCTTCGGCGTGCCGATGGGATTCGGCGGCCCGCATGCCGGGTTTTTCGCCACCCGCGATGCGTTCAAGCGCCACATGCCGGGGCGGCTGGTCGGCGTGTCGGTGGACGCCGCGGGCGCCCCTGGATTGCGGCTGGCGCTGCAGACACGCGAACAGCATATCCGTCGCGAGAAGGCGACCTCCAACATCTGCACGTCGCAGGTGCTGCTGGCGGTGATTGCCGGCCTGTACGCGGTGTGGCACGGGCCGGAGGGACTGAAGCGGATCGCCCGTCGGGTCAATCTGCAGGCGCGACTGCTGGCGGATTGCGCGCGGCGCGGCGGACATCGCGTGCGGCACGCGACGTTCTTCGACACGATCGTGGTGGAAACGGCCCAGTCGGACACGCTGATGCAGACGGCGCTGGCGCAGGGCTTCAACCTGCGCCGCATCGATGCCACCGCGGTGGGGATTGCGCTCGATGAAACCGTCACGCATGAGGAACTGCTGCGTCTCGCTGCCGTGCTGGGTGGTGAGCCGGCTGATGCGCCGGCCAGCATTCCGGCCGAACTGTCGCGCAACACCCCGTTCCTGCGGGAAGGTGCATTCAGTCAGCATCACAGCGAAACCGAGATGCTGCGCTACCTGAAGCGCCTGGAAGACAAGGACGTCGCGCTCAATCGCAGCATGATCCCGCTCGGCTCCTGCACGATGAAGCTGAACGCGTCGGCGGAGATGATCCCGATCACGCTGCCGGGTTTTTCCGACATCCATCCGTTCGCGCCGGAAGATCAGACCGAGGGTTACGCTGCGCTGATCCATCGATTGCAGGACTGGTTGCAGG
The DNA here is from genome assembly GCA_963789495.1 of uncultured Alphaproteobacteria bacterium. Classification (GTDB taxonomy): domain Bacteria; phylum Pseudomonadota; class Alphaproteobacteria; order Acetobacterales; family Acetobacteraceae; genus CAWBLP01. Next base: position 24,628 of record CAWBLP010000033.1, on the reverse strand, counting down.
CGATCACCGGATTTGCCGCGGTGTCACTGCAGCCCAATGCCGGGTCGCAGGGGGAGTATGCCGGGTTGCTGGCGATCCGCGGCTATCACGAAGCGCGGGGCGAGAGGCATCGCGATGTCTGCCTGATCCCGGCCAGTGCGCACGGCACCAACCCGGCGAGTGCGGCCATGGCCGGGTTGCGCGTGGTGGTGGTTGGCTGCGACCGTGACGGCAACATCGATCTTGTCGATCTGCGCGCGAAGGCGTCGCAGCATGCCGATCGGCTGGCAGCGCTGATGGTGACCTATCCCAGCACGCATGGCGTGTTCGAGGCGGCGATCCGCGATATCTGCGCGACGGTGCATGAGGCCGGCGGCCAGGTGTACATGGATGGCGCCAATCTGAACGCGCAGGTGGGACTGACCTCGCCGGCGGTGGTCGGCGCGGATGTGTGCCATTTGAACCTGCACAAGACGTTCTGCATTCCGCATGGCGGCGGCGGTCCCGGCGTGGGACCGATCGGTGTCGCGGCGCATCTCGCACCCCACCTGCCGAACCATCCGCTGCGTGATGACGCCGGTCCGGCCACCGGCGTCGGGCCGGTCTCGGCCGCGCCATTCGGTTCGGCGCTGATCCTGCCGATCTCCTACGCCTATGTCCGCATGATGGGATGCAGCCGGATTGAAGCGCGCGACCGAGGTGGCGATCCTCAACGCCAACTACATCGCGCAACGATTGTCGCCGCATTACCCGATCCTGTACACCGGGCCGGGCGGCATGGTGGCGCATGAATGCATCGTTGATTGCCGCGGCTTCCAGGTGGAAGCGGGCGTGATGGTGGAAGACATCGCCAAGCGGCTGATGGATTTCGGCTTCCATGCGCCGACCATGTCCTGGCCGGTGGCCGGCACGCTGATGATCGAACCGACCGAGAGTGAATCGAAAGCCGAAATCGACCGGTTCTGCGACGCCATGATTGCGATCCGTGCCGAGATTGCCGCGATCGGCGCGGGCAAGCTGGACCGCAAGGACAATCCGCTGAAGAACGCGCCGCACACCGCGCGCGAAGCGATCGATGCGGCCTGGGCGCACAGCTATTCGCGCGAGCAGGCGGTGTTCCCGCTGCCCTGGGTGGCGGCGGCCAAATACTGGCCGCCGGTGAAGCGCGTGGACAATGTCTACGGCGATCGCAATCTGATCTGCACCTGCGCGCCGCTGGAGGATTACGCGCAGGCTGCTGAATGAGCGAAGCGGGTACGGCCCGTTTGTGTCGTGGCCGGATCCTCCTTCGTCATGGCCGGGCCTGACCCGGCCATCTACACCGGAACGATCGGGTCGCGCAGCAGGTGCGGCATGCGCTTTCTCGGGTAGATGGCCGGGTCAAGCCCGGCCAAGACGCGGGGAGCGTGCCGCGCCACGGCAGGCGTGTGCTGCCCCGCGGACAGTGCGCAGCTCGACTGGTGCCCTGGGTTGGACCTTCAGACCCGTTCGATCAGGGCCGCGACGCCCTGGCCGACGCCCACGCACATGGTGGCGATGGCGCGCTTGCCGCCAAGGGTCTCCATTGCATTGACCGCGGTCAGGGCAAGACGCGCGCCGGACATGCCGAGCGGATGGCCGAGCGCGATGGCGCCGCCATGTGGGTTCACTTTGGCGGAGTCGTCGGCGAGCCCGAGCTGGCGCAGCACCGCCAGGCCTTGTGCGGCGAAGGCCTCGTTCAGCTCGATGATGTCGATTTCATCGAGTGAGAGGCCGGTGCGCGCTAGCAGCTTGCGCACTGCGGGGTCAGGGCCGATGCCCATCACGCGCGGCTCCACCCCGGCGCTCGCCATGGCGACGACGCGGGCGCGGGGCGTCAGACCGTGACGACGCGCGGCTTCCTCGGAAGCCAGGATCAGCATCGCCGCGCCGTCGTTCACGCCCGACGCATTGCCGGCGGTGACGGTTCCAGGCTCCCGGAACGGCGTGCGCAGCTTCGCCAGCATTTCCAATGTCGTGTCACCGCGCGGATGCTCGTCGTGCTCCACCACCGTGTCGCCCTTGCGGCCCTTGATGGTGACGGGTGCTATCTCGCGCGCGAAGAAGCCGGCATCCTGCGCCGCCTTGGTCCGCATCTGGCTGCGGTAGGCAAAGGCGTCCTGGTCGGCGCGGGAAATCTGATAGGCCTCGGCGACGTTTTCCCCGGTTTCCGGCATCGAATTGGTGCCGTAGATCTTCTTCATCTGCGCGTTGACGAAGCGCCAGCCGATGGTGGTGTCGTAGACCTCCGATGCGCGGGAGAAGGCTTCCGTCGCCTTGCCCATGACGAATGGCGCGCGGGTCATCGATTCGACGCCGCCGGCCAGCATCAAATCGGCCTCGCCGGTCTTGATGGCGCGCGCGGCGGTGCCGACCGCGTCGAGGCCGGAGGCACACAGGCGATTGATCGTGGAGCCTGAGATGGTGGCGGGCAGGCCCGACAGCAGCACCGCCATGCGGGCGACGTTTCGGTTGTCTTCACCCGCCTGGTTGGCGCAGCCCATGATGCAGTCGTCCACCGCTTCCCAGTCGAGATTCTGGTGACGCGCCATCAGCGCCTTGATCGGGTGCGCGGCGAGGTCGTCAGTACGGACGTCCTTCAGCGCACCGGCATAGCGGCCGATCGGAGTGCGCGCGAAGTCGCAGATATAGGCTTCGGTCATGGGCGTTCTCCCGGTGCTGGTGGCCGTGCGGCGTTGCCGGAGATGTAGCTTGCAGGCCGGCGTCTGGCTAGGCCGCACCGGGAACGACGCGGACCTGCTCGCCGGGTGCCGGATCTGGCAGGACGGTTGAAGCCGCCACGGACAACCCGATCGCCGCCGCGCCGGGTCGTTCAGGCGGCGGGTGGGACCCCGGCCTGCGCCAGTACCCGATGCCTGACGGTCCGCCAACACCACCGGATCGAAATCGGCGATCAGCTCGTGGAACATACGGCTCCAGTTCAGCTCTGCGCTTCAGGCGCAGGAACACGCCGCCAAGGCCGATGGCGGACCGGTCCATCAGCACGAACTCGCGCGGCGGCTTCACCCCGCCGGTGCGCTTCAGGCCGGCATGCACGCGTTCCGCAACCTCGCGGCCGAACTGTGGATCGTCGGTTTCCTGGATCCGCCGCACGCGGTCCTCGCACGAGCGGTTCGTACAGGAAACGCGCCCACATGTTCAGCGCCGCCATCTTCTCCTTCGACAGATCGGTAAAGCCCCAGGTTTCGTAGGCGTGGTGCGCCTTGGCGTCGTCATTGTCGCGCACCGCCTCGAATAGGTCGATCACGCCGCGCACGAATTTCGCCTGGAACACGCGGATCGCACCGAAATCCAGCAGGTTCACCGAACCGTCCGCGCGCACCTGGTAATTGCCCAGATGCGGATCGCCATGGATCACGCCATAACCGGTAGAACGGCACGTACCAGGCGCGGAACAATGCCTCCGCGATGCGGTTGCGTTCGTCCTGCGGCGGGTCTTCCTCCAGTCGCCGCATCAGCGGGCGGCCATCCAGCCAGGTCATGGTGAGCAGACGCTTGGTGGAGAAGTCGGCAAACGGCACCGGCACATGCACCGTCGGACTGCCGGCCAGCATCAGCCCGTACAGCCGCATCTGCGATGCCTCGCGCTGGTAATCCAGTTCCTCGCGCAGCCGCTCCGCGAGTTCCTTGTAGATCTCCTCATGCTGTATCGCATTGTCCATGCGATGGTAGATCGCCATCGCCAGCCGCAACTGCCGCAGATCGGCTTCCACCGTGCTCGGCATGTCGGGATATTGCAGCTTGCACGCGACCTCGGTGCCGTCCGGCAGATGCGCGCGATGCACCTGGCCGAGCGACGCGGCCGCGGCGGCTTCGTGGGTGAAATCGGTGAAACGCGATTCCCAGTTGGGGCCGAGTTCGGCCGCCATGCGACGGCGTACGAAGGCCCAGCCCATGGCCGGGGCGTTCGACTGCAGTTGCGCGAGTTCGGCGGCGTATTCCGCCGGCAAGGCGTCGGGCACGGTGGAAAGGAACTGCGCCACCTTCATCAGCGGGCCCTTCAGCCCGCCCAGGATGGTGCGCAGGTCCTCGGCATGCGACGCGCGGTCGGTCTTGAAGCCGAACACGCGTTCCCCGGCGACCCGCGCCGCGATACCGCCGACCGCACCGGAGGTGCGTGCGAAGCGGCGCAACTCCCCGAACAGATTGCTGCGGTCAGACATCGGCGGTGGGGTTCAGCGAAGACTCCCCCTCCGCTTGCGTGCTTGGGCCGCAAGGCGGACCAAGGAGCGGGGGAAGGGGAGGACGCTCGGTCGGCCGATTCACCCCACTGTCTCCAGCTCATCGATGAAGCCGGCGATCACGTCGAGCCCCTTCTTCCAGAAGGCCGGATCGGACGCGTCCAGCCCGAACGGCGCCAGCAGCTCCTTGTGTCGCTTGGTGCCGCCGGCGCGCAGCATGTCGAGATACTTCGCCTGGAAGCCGGGATGGCCGGACTGGAACACCGCGTACAGCGCGTTCACCAGGCAGTCGCCGAAAGCGTAAGCGTAGACGTAGAACGGCGTGTGGATGAAATGCGGCACATACGCCCAGAACACGTTGTATTCCGGCGTGAACTCGAACGCCGGCCCCAGGCTCTCGGTCTGCACCTGCAGCCAGATCTCGCCGATCCGCTCGGGCAGCAATTCGCCGCTGCGGCGCTCGTCATGCAGCAGTGATTTCGAACCGGTAGAACGCGGTCTGGCGCACCACCGTGTTCAGCATGTCCTCCACCTTGGCGGCCAGCATGATTCGCCGCTGCTTCTTGTCGGCCGAATCCAGCAAGGCCCGAAAGGTCAGCATCTCGCCGAACACGCTCGCGGTTTCTGCCAGCGTCAGCGGCGTGCCGGACATCAGATAGCCCTGCGCCCCCGCCAGCACCTGGTGCACGCCATGCCCCAGCTCGTGCGCCAAAGTCATCACGTCCCGGGTGCGGCCGTGATAATTCAGCAGCAGATACGGGTGCACGCTGGGCACCGTCGGATGCGCGAAGGCGCCGCCCGACTTGCCCGGTGCCAGCGTCGCATCGATCCAAGGCTGATCGAAGAAACGCTTGCCGACGCTCGCCAGCTCCGGACTGAATGCGCCGTAGGCTGTCAGCACCCGTTCGCGTGCCTCCGGCCAACTGATCTTGCGATCGTCATCGTCGGGCAGCGGCGCGTTGCGATCCCAGTGCATCAGCTTGGGCAGGCCCAGCCATTTCGCCTTCATCTGGTAGTAACGATGCGACAGCCGTGGCACATCGGCATTGACCGCTGTGACCAGCGCGTCCACCACTTCGTCTTCCACCATGTTTGCGCGGTTGCGGTAGCTGCCGGGCCGAGGATAGTGCCGCCAGGTGTCGATGATCTCCTTGTCCTTGGCCAATGTGTTGGTGATCAGCGAGAACAGCCGCACCCGGTCGCCGAACGCGGTACCGATCGCCTTGCCGGCCGCCTCGCGCACGCTGCGATCATGATCGGACAGCTTGTTCAGGGCGGCGGAGACGGTCAGCGCCTCGCCGTTCACCGTGACCTGCATGCCGGCGATGGTCTCGTCGAACAGGCGGATCCAGGCGCTGTGGCCGGTGACCTCCTTCTCGTGCAGCAGCTTTTCCAACTCGTCGGATAGCTGGTGCGGACGGAACACGCGCAGATCGCGCAGCCACGGACGCCAATGCGCCAGCTTCGGGTCGGCCAGCTTCTGTTCCAGCGTCGCGTCGTCCAGCCGGTTCAGTTCCAGCGCAAAGAACAGCAGATGCGAGCTGATGTTGGTGATCTGCTCACTGACCATCTGATAGAACCGGCCGCGGGCCGGATCGGTGGAATCACCGCTGAACAGCAACTGGGCGTAGGACATCAGGCGGCCCAGTATTTCCTCGATCTTCTCGTAGTCCGCGATCGCGGCGGCGAGGGTGGCACCCGGCAGCTTGGCCAGCTTGCCGGCGTAAGCCGCAGAAAACGCCTTCGCCTGCTGTTCCGCGCGGGCCAGGTCGGCATTGACCGCAGGGCTGTCAGGGGCAGGGTAGAGATCGCTCAGGTCCCAGTTCGGCAATGCGGTCGCCATGGTCTGGGCAGGGGAGGCGTTGGTCATTGCCGGCTTGTCCTCGGCTGGGTGCGTTCGTCATCCATGTAAGGTAGGAGGGGCGAGCGTCAAAGGGTTGCGATGGCGGCAGGCCGGGGAGGAGACGTGGAGAGCTACCCAAACTGGCCGAATCTGGCCGCCATGATGTTCGCGCTGGCGCGGTCCTGGCCCGACCGGCCGATGCTGCGCGCGTATCGCGACGGGGCCTGGCACGGCACCACCTGGGGCGGCTTCGGCCGCATGGCCGCGTCCTGCGCGCGACGGCTGCGCGCGGCCGGGGTGTCGGCCGGCGACCGTGTGGTCATCGTGTCGGAGAACCGGCCCGAATACCCGATCGCTGAGACCGCCCTGATGGCGATCCGCGCCATCCCGGTGCCGGCCTACACCACCAACACGGTGGAAGACCACGCGCATATCCTGCGCGATTCCGGTGCCCGGGTCGCGATCGTGTCCTCGCCCGCCCTGGCGGTTCGGCTGCGCCAGGCCGGGCAGCGCGCCAATGGGCTGGATCTGCTGGTGGTGATGGACGGACCGGACGCGGTGGCCACTGGCACGCCAGGTCACTCCGCTCAGTTGCCGGAGGGGATCCTGCTGCCCTGGGCGGAGCTGGTGTCCGACACCGCCCCACCGGACGACATCGCGCTGGAAGCGTCCGGCATTCCGGCGACTGCGCTGGCCTGCCTGATATACACCTCCGGCACCGGCGGCGCGCCCAAGGGTGTGATGCTGCCGCATCGCTGCATCCTGTCGAACTGCCGCGGCGCTTTCGAGCTGCTGCGGCCGTTGCGGCTGAAGGATGAGATCTACCTGTCCTACCTGCCGACCTCGCACAGCTACGAACACACGGTCGGCGTGTTCTTCCTGCCCAGCATCGGCACCGAGATCGTCTATGCGCGCGGGGTCGAGCATCTGGCGGCCGACCTGCTGGCGGTGCGGCCAACCATCATGACCGTGGTGCCGCGCGTGCTGGAGGTGATTCGAGCGCGCATCCTCGCCCAGGTGCCGCGGCAGCCGGCCTGGCAGCAGCGTCTCTTCAACCAGGCCCTGGCGATCGGGCTGCGGCGGATCGACCGCCTGCCCTTGTCGCTGCGAGACCGGCTGCTGGACTCGCTGCTCGATCGGTTGGTGCGGGCGAAGGTGCGGGCGCGGTTCGGCGGCCGGCTGGTCGCGGCGATGTCCGGCGGCGCTCGTCTGGAACCCGAGGTCGGACGCTTCTTCCTGGCACTCGGCCTCAAGATCATGCAGGGCTACGGCCAGACCGAAGCCGGCCCGGTGATCAGCGCCAATCCGCCCGATGCGATCCGGGTGGATACCGTCGGGCGGGTGCTGCAGGGCGTCGAGCTGCGGCTGGCCGAGGATGGCGAAATCCTGGTGCGCGGCGACCTGGTGATGGACGGCTACTGGCTGCGGCCAGCCGAGACCGCGAACGCGATCCGCGACGGCTGGCTGCACACGGGCGACATCGGCGAATTGGACGGGGACGGATATCTGCGCATCACCGATCGCAAGAAGGACATCATCGTGCTGTCGGGCGGGGAGAATGTGTCACCCGCGCGGATCGAGGGGATGCTGATGGCGGAAGCCGAGATCGCACAGGCCGTGGTCGCCGGCGACGGACGCTCAGGCCTCTCCGCGCTGGTGGTTCCCGCGGATGGCTATGACGATGTGGCGGTCGCGCTCGCGGTGAACCGCACCAATATGCGGCTGTCGGTGACCGAGCGGATTCGGAAGCAGGCGGTGGTGCCGGCATTCACCGTGGAGAATGGGCTGCTGACGCCGACGCAGAAGATTCGCCGCATGCTGGTGCTCCGCGCCAATGCGGCGGTGCTGGCCAGGCTGCACGGGTGACCGTTGATCTGACGCATGCGGATCGAGCTCGGCGTATCCGCACTCCTTCATGGTCGAAGCGGGCATGGTCGAAGCGGGCCGTTCGCGCGATGAATTGGCGAAGTGGCACGTCCGGTTGCGGAATGGGCACGTCCAGCTTGCGCCATGGTCAGGTTGGGTTGTGCCGTGGCCGGGTCCGGTTTGCATCATGGGCGGGCTTGACCCGGCCATCTCCACCGGACCGATCGGGTCGCGCAGCACACGCTGCCTGGTCTTCCGGGATCGACGGCCGGGCCTGATCCCACAGGCACACAGCACCAGGTTCCTTCCCGCTCCCCTTGCCGTATGCCAGTTTCTCTGCGACCGTAAATTGATCGAATGCCTTCAGCGTGCGCCCTTCCGGAAAGGGGCGCGCCTTCTTTTTTGCTGCGCGCTTCAGCGGCTCAGGTCGCGGCCTCTCGGCAAGCCTCGGTGACATGCGGCACCAGGGCGCGGAACTCCGCCGCCCGAGGGGTGTTGGGGCGCCAGGCCAGGCCAAGCGTGCGCCAGGCACCAGCGCTGGCCAGGGGGCGGAGCACCAGGCCAGTACCGGCGGCGACACCCGCGGCGACGGCCAGGCGCGGCAGCAGTGTCACCCCGAGGCCTCCGGCGACCATCTGCACCAGGGTATGCAGGCTGGTGGCGAGGAAGGCGTCGGTATCGCCGCCTCGGTCGCCCGCCAGCAGGCCGCATACCGCCAATGCCTGGTCGCGCAGGCAATGGCCTTCCTCCAGCAGCAACAGGCGTTCCGTGGCCAGGGCGGAAACGGGGATACGTTCCTGCGACGCGAGGGCGTGATTGGGCGGCAATGCGACCAGGAATTCGTCGCGCGCCACCGGCACCGCTTCCGCTCCGCCGCAATCGCAGGGCAGCGCGAGCAGCAGCACGTCCAGCCGGTTGGCGTGCAGCCGCTCCACCAGCCGCGCGGTGGTGTCCTCTCGCAAGAACAGGCGCAACCGCGGAAACGCCTCGCGCAGTGTCGGCATCAGCCGCGGCAGCAGAAACGGGCCGATGGTGGGGATTACGCCCAGGCGCAGTGGTCCGCTCATCGGGGCGCGGGCGGCCGTCGCCGCCTCCACCACGGCCTCCAGCGACGACAGTGCCAGCCGGCCCCGCTCCACCAGCTCCAGCCCCAGCGGGGTGAACACCACATGCTTGCCGGCGGCACGGTCCAGGATCGGCGCATCGAGCTGGCGTTCCAGCGCCAGGATGCCCGCCGACAGCGTCGATTGCGTCACCGCGCAGGCCAGTGCCGCGCGGCCGAAATGCCGGCACTCGGCCAGGGCGACGAGGTAGCGGAGCTGCCGTGGGCTGGGCAGTGGGATCATCGTCTCAATCGATCAAAATGTCCGATGTTATTCATTGGCATGAAATTAGGCGCCGCGCCATACCCAGGCGACACCAACCTACTGGAGCTGCAAGCATGCTGACCGTCGGCGACCGCTTTCCCGAATTTTCCGTCACTGCCGTCAAGCCGGGTGCCGAGGGCCTGGATCCCGCCTCCGTTTTCACCGAGATCAATACCGCCAGCGATGCCGGCAAGTGGAAGGTGGTGTTCTTCTGGCCAAAGGACTTCACCTTCGTCTGCCCGACCGAGATCGTCGCATTCGGCAAGCTGGCCGGTGATTTCGCCGATCGCGACGCCGTGGTGTACGGCGTGTCGATCGACAACGAGTATGTGCACCTGAACTGGCGCCTGCATCATGCGGATCTGCGCGACCTGCCGATCCCGATGCTGGCCGACGTCAAGCGGGAGCTGGCAAGCGCCTGCGGCGTGCTGGACCGTGCCGAGGGCGTGGCGCTGCGCGCGACGTTCGTGGTCGATCCGGACGGGATCATCCGCTTCGCCGCGGTGAACGACCTGAACGTTGGCCGCAATCCGGCCGAGGTGATGCGCGTGCTGGATGCGTTGCAGACCGATGAACTGTGCCCGTGCAACTGGAACAAGGGCCAGCCGGTCCTGCAGGCGGCGTGACATGTCGCTCGATCATCTGAAAGCCCGGCTGCCTGACTACGCGAGGGACATCAGGCTGAACCTCGGCTCGCTGGCCGGCGAGCCTGTGCTCACCGAGGAGCAGCGGGCCGGCACGTTCGTCGCGTCCGCGCTGGCCGCGCGGAACCAGGAGGTGACCCAGGCGGTGCTGGCGGAATTCGCGTCGGTAGTGTCGGTGGAGGCGCTGACCGCGGCGAAGGCGGCGGCGGCGATCATGGCGATGAACAACGTCTACTACCGCTTCACCCATCTGGTCGGCGGCGATTATCCGACCATGCCGGCGAAGCTGCGGATGAACGTGATGGCGCGTCCGGGTGTCGACAAAGCCACATTCGAGCTGTGGTCGCTCGCGGTATCCGCGGTGAATGGCTGCGGGATGTGTATGGAGAGCCACGAAAAAGTGGTGCGTGCTGCCGGCCTGACGAGTGAGCAGGTGCAGGCTGCGGTGCGGATCGCCGCGGTGGTGCATGCCGCTGCGGCGGTGCTGGATGGGGAGACGGCGCTGTCCCAGCCGGTGTCGCTCGCGGCGTGACGGGCGGGGGCGTTGCCCCCAACCCGCATCAATGGGCGCTGCCCCTTGAACCCCCGCCAAGGGCCCGGCCCTTGGAACCGACCGCATTTGGGGTGGGAGGTCGGTGGTGATGATACCAGGTCCCGAGGCGGTCGTGCCCGCTCCCCGCTCCAAACAGACCGATTGCAAAGGCGAGCCTTTGCTGGGGGTTCCGGGGCGACGCCCCGGATGGGGCCAGGGGCAAAGCTCCTAGCGCACCCCTAGCTATTCGGACCGCGCTCCATCGAAATCGGCTGCCAGCGGCGCAGCTTGCTGTTCATCAGCACCGCCGGATTGACGCAGCTCATCGGCCAGCCGCCTTCCAGCACCAGTGCCAGCTCACGCCCGACATGCCGCTTGCGCGCCGGATCGAACCGCGCCGACGCGCTCGCCGTGTGCGCACTCAGGATCACGTTGTCCATCTTCAGCAGCGGATTGTTGTTGCCCGGCGGCTCGATCTCCAGCACGTCGAGGCCGGCATAGGCGATCCACTTCTCTTCCAATGCCTTGATCAGCGCCGCTTCCTGCACCGTCGGCCCACGCCCGGTATTGATGAAGATCGCCGTCTTCTTCATCAGCTTGAAATGCTTCTCGCCCAGCATGCCTTCGACCTCGGGCCGCGCCGGCGCGTGCATCGAGACGAAATCCGACTGCGACAGCACTTCCTCCAGCGTCGACGGAATCACACCGTGTTCCACCATGACCAGTTCCTCGATGAACGGGTCATAGGCCATGATGCGCAGGCCGAACGGCTTGGCGCGCTTGGCCACCGCGCGGGCGACATGGCCGAACGAGACCAGGCCCAGCGTCTGCCCCATCAGCCGCGGGATCTCCAGCAGCGCCGGACGGCCTTCGCGCCACTTGCCCTCGCGCACCATCTTGTCCTGCTCGATGGTGCGGCGGAACGTCGACAGCAGCAGCATCATCGCGTGGTCGGCGACTTCCTCGATGAAGGTATCGGGGCAGTTCGTCACCGGAATGCCGCGCTCGGTCGCCGCCTTCACGTCGACACTGTCCACGCCGACGCTGCCGAGAATGATCCCGCGGCAGCGTTCCGGCAGGCCATCGATCACCTTCTTGGTGAAGCGCATGCCCTTGGCGTAGATCGCATCGGCATCCTGAGCGAACTTGATGAACCCGTCCTCATCGGTCGGGCCTTCGACGATCTCCGCGTCGATGCCTTCCAGCGGCTCCATCTCGAAGTCGTAGCCGCCACCTGCAACGGTAAAGCTCGCCCCGGCAGGCGTCGCGATCTTGAATTTCGCCACTGTCTATCTCCTTCGTTGGCCTGAAGTCTTGTCCCGCTCCCGCAAGGGGAGAGGAATCCTGATACGCCCTCGGCTATTTTGGCGGCCTCGCCCGGACCGCCTGTTCATTCACGTCGATGCCCCAGCCGGGACCGTCCGGCAGTACGAACATCCCATCCTCGATCTTCGGCACCGTCAGATAGAAATCGTCGCGCCAGGGCGCGCTGTCGATGTCGATCTCCATGACACGGAAGTTCGGCACCAGTGCGCTGAACGTCGCACTGATCGCACTGCACAGGTGCCCGTAGAAATTATGCGGCGCTACATTCACCTCGTACACATCGGCCATCGAGGCGATCTTCAGCGATTCGTTCAGCCCGTTCCAGATCACGTCCACGATCGCGACGTCGGTCGCGTACTGGTCGAAGAACGGCTTGAACTCGCGCCGCCCATGCAACGTCTCGCAGGAGGCGATCGGACAATGCGCGCCGCGCTTGATCTCGGCCAGCGCCGGCGCGTCGTGGGTGTCGATCTCCAGCCAGGTCAGGTTGGCCGGCGCCACCGCCTCGGCGATGCGCTTGAACCCTTCGGTCTTGAAGTTGAAGTTGATGTCGAGATGGATGCCCATCTCCGGCCCGACCGCATCGCGGATCGCGGCCAGTTGCCGCTGCAGGCCGATGGTCAGCTTGTTGTCCCAGTTCAGCTCCGGCCAGCCAGGCGTACGGCCGAAGCCCGGCACGTAGGAGCTCAGCCCGTCCTCACCCAGCGGCAGGATATTGGTCTTCAGGCCGCGAAAGCCGCGTTGCTTCACTTCCACCGCGTGGCGCGCCAGGTCGTCGTAGCTGTGCAGCGCCGGAATCCCCATCAACGCCGCGCTGCGCACGCGATAGGTGCCGAAATGCGACCAGTACACCGCGATGCGGTCGCGGATCGGCCCACCGAACAGCGCATAGACCGGCACGCCATAGGCCTTGCCGGTGACATCCAGCAGCGCGTTCTCGATCGCCGCGATCGCCTGCTGGTTCAGCCCGCCGCGCGACTGGCGGGTCAGCACATGCAGATGCTGGGTGATCTGCTCGAATCGACGCGGGTCTTTGCCGATCAGCACCGGCGACAGCCCACGGATCACGTCCGACAGACCGATTGAACCGAAGCTTTCGTTGAACTCCGACCAGCCGATGATGCCGTCGTTGGTGGTGACCTTCAGGAAAGAGAACATCCGCCAGCCGGCATCGGCCTGAAAGGTCTCGACCCGTTCGATCTTCATACATTTCCTCGCCTGGATGTTCGCGCTACCAGTGCAGCGCTTTCAAGCACGGCCGGCGGGCCTGGGCAACCGGCCTGCATGCACGGGAGGCAGCCGCCTTCGGGGCCAGCCTGCCACAGCGGCGCCGTTGCGCAAGCGCACTGCCTGCCCGGAGGAGACCCACAGCAACGTGAATGCGCGGAACAGCTTGCCGTATTACACGCTGGCGACAACCCGTTTGCGAAACTACCGTACCGGTCCGGCTGCGGCTGAACGAGCAGCCGGAGATTGAATGAGGAAACCGCGTGGCCGCCCGCTTGACCCAAGGCAAGCCGAACCACCGCCTGGATGCCGTGCGACTGCTGCGTGTGCTGGCGGTGGCGGCCGTTCTGCTGCCGCTGTCGGTGCTGGCCGCGGGCGGCACGATCGCCTGGTACAAGCAGCAGGAGGACGCCTGGAAGCGGACTGCGCGTCTCGCCGATCTCGTTTACGAGACCGTATCGAAGCTGATGGACACGCAATTGCTGGTGCTGGAGGAGACGCAGCAGCTGGTGCGCGGCATGGACGACGCGACGATCCAGGCGAACGAAGCCATGTTGCATGATCGGCTGAGCGTGGTGCTGCACCATCTGCCGCATGTGCGCGACGTGTTCATCGTCGGGCGGGATGGGCATGGGCTGGTCACCGCTAGCCAGTATCCCGCCCCGTACGGGGTGAGTGTCGCCGACCGCGACTATGTGCGCCATTTCGCGGATGGGGGATCGGGAGTCTATGTCAGTGCGCCCGGCATCAGGCGGTCGGACGGCCAGCGCTATTTCAACCTGTCGATCCGCCGCAGCCTGCCGGACGGGCGCTATGGCGGCGTGATCGCCGCCTCGGTACGTCCGGAATTCTTCGAGGACTATTTCCACCGCATGGATGCGTCCGGCCTGTTCACCGGGGAACGGACTGTTTCCATCCGCCGCAGTGACGGTGTCCTGCTGGCCCGCTCGCCGCCGGTTCCGGCCTCCGTGGTTACGACCTCCACGCAGGCAGCCCGTGACTTCATCCCGCCGTTCACCGATTCCGGCCGGTTTCGCGTCCGCTCCGTCATTGATGGCCAGGAAAGACTGGTCGCCTGGCGGCGCCTGCCCGATGTCGGGATCATCGTATTCACCTCGGTCACGCAGCAGGCCGTTTTCCAGCAGTGGCTGGCGGCCGTGCGCGCCCATCTCTATTTCGGCATCCCGGCGACGCTGGCGCTGGTCACCATCACCCTGCTCGCGATGCGCCGGACCTCGCAGGCGGAAAGCGCGGCCCGCCTGGCCGAGGTGGAGACGCATAAGCGGCTGCAGGCCGAGGAAGCAATCCGCCAGAGTCAAAAGCTGGAAGCTCTGGGCAAGCTGACCGGTGGCGTTGCACATGACTTCAACAACCTGCTGGCCGTCATCCTGGGCAGCGCCGAACTGGCGAAGCGGCGGGCACCGCGTCTGATCGACCGTCAACTCGACAGCATCCTGCATGCCGGGCAGCGTGCCGCGGCCCTGACCAGGCAGTTGCTGTCCTATGCGCGCAACCAAACCGTGGCGCCACGCGTGCTGGACCTGCGGGTCGAATTGCCCCGCATGCAGGAGATCCTGAAACCCTCGTTGCGGGGCAACATCACGCTTTCGCTGCGTATACCCAATGAGCTGTGGCCGATCGAGGTCGATCCGGGCGAGTTGGAAATCGCCGTGTTGAACGTCGCGGTGAATGCGCGCGATGCCATGCCCGCCGGCGGCGGGTTCACCATCGAGGCGCTCAATACCCGCGTCGTTCCGGGGGAGGTGGCCGAAGCCCCGGATTTATCCGGCGAGTTCGTGCTGCTGGCCCTGGCCGATACCGGCGTTGGCATGTCCCGCGAGATCCTTGCCCGGGCGTTCGAGCCATTCTTCACCACCAAGGAGATCGGCCGCGGCACCGGGCTCGGACTAAGCCAGGTTTATGGCTTCGCTCGCCAGGCCGGCGGCGCGGTCTCGGTGACCAGCGAACCCGGCCACGGCACCTGCCTGCGCATCTATCTGCCGCGATCCCACAAGCCGCTGACGGTCGAGGCAACGGAGCCGCCGGCGTCGGCAGAGGACGGTGCCGGGCAGCGGCGTATTCTGCTGGTGGAGGATAATCGCGAGGTCGCGTCGATCAGCGCCGACATGCTGCGCAACCTGGGCTATGCGGTGGAACTCGCGGAGCGGGCGCAGGCGGCGCTGGACCGGCTGACGGTCGGGCACCCGCCGCTGCATCTCCTGCTGACCGACGTGGTGATGCCGGACGGCATGAGCGGGCTGGACCTCGCCCGCCAGGTTCGCGCACGCATGCCGGCGCTGCCGATCCTGCTGGCCTCCGGCTACAGCGAAGTGCTGTCCTTGCGCGACCCGGATTTCGTGGTGCTGCGCAAGCCGTTCACGATGCAGCAGTTGGATGAGGCGTTGCGCCAGGAATTCTCTCGTGACGCCGGACCGAAACCGGCGGTGGATGTCATGGCCTGACACGAACGGGCCTTCCCCCGCATCGCGGTCGCGGCGCAAGATAGCCGCTTCGATCAGACGAGCGAGGCGCAGCATGGACAGCGTACAGGACCAGACCCGCAGCAACTCCGGCATCGTTGCCGCCTATCGTACGCGCACGCCCGGTTCGGCGGAGCTGGCACGGGAGGCCGCCACGCTGTTTCCCAGCGGCATCACCCATGATGCGCGTCAGCTCGACCCGTACCGGAATCTACGTTGCCCGTACCCAGGGTCCGCATAAATGGGACGTCGACGGCAACCGCTACGTCGATTTCTTCGGCGGCCACGGCGCCTTGCTGCTTGGCCACAACAACCCCACCGTCGCCGCAGCCATTCAGGCGGCGTTCGCCGATGGCACCCAGTTCGGCGCCAGCCACCCGCGGGAGATCACCTGGGCGCGTGCGGTGCAGCGCCTGATGCCGTCGGCCGAACTGGTGCGCTTCACCTCCTCCGGCACCGAGGCCACGCTGATGGCCCTGCGCCTGGCCCGGGCCTACACCGGGCGGCAGACCATCCTGCGCTTCCAGGGGCATTTCCACGGCTGGCACGACCATATGACCAGCGGCTACTCCAACCACTATGACGGCTCGCCTACCCCTGGCGTGCTGCCGGGGGTGGCGGAAAAATCGGTGCTGGTGCCGCCGAACGACATCGACGCGGTGCGCCGCGCGCTGGCCGGCAACCGTGACATCGCGGCGGTGATCCTGGAGCCGACTGGCTCCTCATTCGGGCAGGTGCCGATCGGGGCGGAGTTCGTCCGCGCGCTGCGCCAGGTCACCCAGGAGCACGACGTCCTGCTGATCCTGGATGAGGTGATCACCGGCTTCCGGGTCTCACCCGGCGGCGCGCAAGGCGCGTATGGCGTGACGCCGGATCTCTCCGCCTTTGCCAAGATCATCGCCGGCGGCCTGCCGGGCGCCGCGGTGGCCGGTCGGCGCGACATCATGGCGCTGCTGGATTTCGCCGCCATGGCGGATCGTGGGCGGGAGAAAGTGGCGCATCAGGGCACGTTCAACGCCAATCCCGTCTCGGCCGCAGCGGGCACGGCGGCGCTCACCATCATCGCGGAGAGCGATGCTTGTGACCAGGCTTCGGCCACGGCCGCCTCGCTGCGCGCGGCGCTGAACACCGTGCTGGAGGCGGAACGCGTGCCATGGGCGGTGTACGGCACCTATTCCGGATTTCATACGTTCTTCAATCCGAAGGGACGGGTGGTGCAGCCGCGCGAATTCGATCCGACGGTCATCGGCATGGAGGAGCTGAAGTCGCAGCCGAAGGACCTGGTGAACAAGCTGCGGCTGGCGCTGCTGGTGAATGGTGTGGATGTCGGCGGTCGCATCGGCGGCTTCCTGTCCTGCACCCATACAGAAGAAGACGTCGCCCACACGGTCGAGGCGTTCCGCGAATCCGTCCGCATGCTGCGCCAGGACGGGGAGCTGGGGTAGCTCGCAACACCCAGTCGCGAGGGGGGGCCATGACCTCCCTCGGAGGACCGGACGCCGTGTCGGTGGGCTGTCCTGTGACGCTCCGGACCGGTGCGAGATCGATCACGTTACGCGCTATCAGGTGCTTCCGTTGGCTGCGTTCTCAGCGCGGAGAGCCGTGAGTCGGTGCCTGTCCGTGGCGTTGCCGTTCGAGGTGGCAGGTGCGGGAGGCGGCAGGACTTAGCGTAATGCACGCAAACAGCACGCAGGTGACGCAAATGGGCCGGAGCTGAATGCGCTGTGCAAGCGGAGCATCGGCTGATCGTGGCGGCTGGAAAGGGCGAGGCATTGCTCGAGGTTCAGGAAGCAACGCCTCTGATGGGGGCGGGGCGACGCCCCGACCCTTGCCGCATCGCATCACCAAGCGGGATGTGTGGCGCTGGCGGTTACGGGCTTGACCCGGATGACCCATGCCAGAACGATCCATCCAGCGAGATAGCGAACAGCAGCGCGCTGCGACCGGGAGAAACGAATGACCTACGACACCATCATCGTTGGCGGCGGCTCCGCCGGATCGGTGCTTGCCAACCGCCTGTCGGCCCGCAGCGGCAATAAGGTGCTGTTGCTGGAAGCCGGCCAGGACACGCCGCACGGCAAGGTGCCGGCCGAGATCCTCGATTCCTATCCCGGCACCGCCTATCTGGACCCGCGCTTCCACTGGACCGAGCTGAAGGTCACCACCGAGGTCATTCCGCATAACCGGCCGGATGCGCCCCCGCCGCCCCGGCGCAAATACGAGCAGGCCCGGGTGCTCGGCGGCGGGTCGTCGATCAACGGCCAGCTCGCCAATCGCGGTGCGCCCTCCGACTACGACGAGTGGGAGGCGCGCGGTGCCACCGGCTGGAACTGGAATGCCGTGCTGCCCTTCTTCAAGAAGGTCGAGCGCGACATGGATTTCCAGAACGAGTGGCACGGCGGCGAAGGCCGCATTCCGGTCCGCCGCATCTTTCCCGATCTATGGCCGGAACATGCCAAGGCGGTCGGCGAGACCTTCCGGCAGGCGGGCTACGAGTACTTGCTCGACCAGAATGGCGCGTTTCGCGACGGGTATTTCCCGATCACCATTTCTAACCTCTACGAACGACGGGTATCGGCGGCGATTGGTTATCTCGATCCCGGCACGCGGATGCGCGAGAACCTGACGATCTCCACCGACACCCAGGTGACCGGGCTGATCTTCGATGGCATACGCTGCGTCGGCGTGAAAGCCATGGTCAGCGGGCGGGAGACGGAATTCCGCGGGCAGGAGATTATCCTGTCGTCCGGCGCCATCCATTCGCCGGCGCATCTGCTGCGCGCCGGGATCGGGCCTGCCGGGCATCTGCGCGAGCGTGGCATCGAGGTGCGGGCCAACGTGCCGGGGGTAGGGCAGCGGCTGCAGGACCATCCGGCGGTCGCCGTGGCGGCCTATCTGAAGCCGCATGCCCGCATCCTGCAGGACTGGTCGCGCCGGCACATCTACCTGGCGCTGCGCTATTCCTCCGGCCTGCCGGACATCCCTGCCGGCGACATGCTGACGGTGATCACCAACAAGACCTCCTGGCACGCGGTCGGCGAGCAGATCGGCTCGTTCATCATCACGGTGTACAAGACCTACTCGGAGACCGGGCAGGTGCGGCTGGCCTCGGCCGATTGGCGCGACGAGCCGGAGGTGGATTTCAACCTGCTGTCCGATCCGCGCGACCTGGAGCGGCTGATGGACGGCGTCCGCCGGTTCGGCGCGATGCACCTGACGCCGACCATGCAGGCGGTGACGGCCGACCCGTTCCCCGCCAGCTACAGCGACAAGGTGCGCCAGGTAGGGCTGATCAACCGGAAGAACAAATGGGTGACCGACGCCCTGGCGAAGTTGCTGGATGGTCCGCCGGGGCTGCGCAGCTGGCTGATCCGCAAGCTGATCATGGAAGGCGTCTCGCTGCCGGACCTGATGCGGGATGACGAGGCGCTGGAGGCCTTCTGCCGCAAGGCCGCGGTGGGGGTGTGGCATGCCTCCTGCACCTGCCGGATGGGCAGCGAGGACGACCCGATGGCGGTGACCGACCCGGCCGGGCGGGTGCGCGCGGTGGCGGGGCTGCGGGTGGTGGATGCCTCCATATTTCCGGTGGTGCCATGCGCCAACACGAACTTCCCGGTGCTGATGACGGCGGAGAAATGCGCCGATGCGATCCTGGCGGGGGCGTGAGGCGTTCGGCCGGGCCGAGTGCGGGCAGGGAGCCGGCGCGGAGGATTTGCAACGGCGGGCGGTGCTTGCTATGAGCCGCCCCTCGTCGGGTCCGCATGATGGCCGATGCGACGGGCGGGCGCATAGCTCAGTTGGTAGAGCAGCTGACTCTTAATCAGCGGGCCCAAGGTTCGAGTCCTTGTGCGCCCACCAAGAACACCCTGAAAAGCCTAAGATTTTCGAGGGGCCGGTGTCCGTAGCCCGATTTTCTTTTGAATAATGTCCGCACAGTGTCCGCAAACCGGGCTGGTCCGGAAGGTGTTCGCAGCGGATACTGGCGTCCGCCCGCCAGGGTAGTGCCAGGCACCGCGCGATCGGCCGGATGATGCGCGGCGCGAGGTCAACCGTTCATGGCAAGACTGGCGAAGCCCCCGGTGAGCGGCGCAATCCTGCTCGGCCAGGTCGCGCCGAAGCTCACGATGCTGGAGGTGGACTGCCGCCGCTGCGATCGCCGCGGCCGGCTGTCCATCGCGCGTTTGATGGCGGAGCATGGGCCGGCCATGCCGATGCCAGAGCTGCGGCAGGTGGTGGCTGCCGACTGCCCGCGGATGGTGGCGCAGGCGTGGCACGACGTCTGTGGGGTTCGGTTTCCGGGGCTGGTGCGGTTGGCGCTGCCGGGTCGCGATGCGCCATCACCATAGCCGATCACTCCGAGTGCGATAACGAGCCTTTGGCTCTATGCGGGTTGCTTCCGCGTGGGGAGCTGACCCGTGCGCATTCATCCTAAAGTAGGCCTCACGGCTCAACAGCAAAGGATTCATTTCGGCCTGCGCCAGTAGCTGGCGGGCAAGCAACTCGGGCGACTGGGAGTCGTGGAATATGCCCATCGGCGGCGGGACGTCGTGGCTAAGCCCATCCAGTTCAACGATCTGCTGCGGCCTCAAATGCGAGGCCTGAGGTCGGGTATGACGGTCGCGCCCTTCTGCGATGGCGTCTTGTTTCCCAACATCTCTGGTGCTTCGGGAGGGGTTCACCACATCCTGCCTCTTCCGGGTAAAAGATCTGCTTCTGCGCTTTGTGAACGGATCACGCGATTAGCAGCCATATAGCTCCCACCAAGACCGCCCAGATCACAGCGCTCATCCCAAGCCCCACCGCGATTCCTCGGGAGGGACGAAGTCCGAACGGATCGGCGTCGTGTTCCGGGTCGGAATCAATGATTGCAGGCGCAGTCTCCTCATTGTCTGGGAGCGCGCGCCTGCGCAGAAGACGAATCAGATAAGGGTTGAGATACTCGGCACGGCCCGGCCTACGGCGATCCGTGATAGTTGTCTCGCCGGCTTCCGACATCGGGCGATCGGCCATGGTGTAGCCTCCGGCGGGGATCTTCCCGGAAAGTGCCTCAACGGAATATTCTTATATCGCAGATATTCCCTCTATGCAATCATTCGAGATCGTCTCATTGCGGATAGGCCTGATAGAACGCCAGCGCTCCGTCTGCGGACGAGCATTGCTATGGCGGCAATGAGCCACCCACATGGGAAACGACTGCGTGATCCAGCCGCATAAAAAAGAAGGCGGCCTCCAAGGGGAGCGCCGCCATCAGTGTCTGGATCGTGCTTGAACAAGAAGCCGGCGTAGTGTCCGTCGACATCCCCAGGCTTGCAAGCGAAGCGGGCGCCCCATCCCCGGGAGCGGCTTTTCGGTTTGCACAAGTGCCCGTGCTACGCGCCTGGCGCCGGCTGGCTTTCCTCGGCCCGCGCCGCCTGCTTCATGCGACCCAGGAGAACCGGGCGTTGCTTTGGGGGGCAGGCCCTGTCCGCCGCCGCAGCAGCGCGTCGGCACCCAGCACGCGGCCGGGCGGGTCGATGACGAACACCACCTGGATGATGATCAGGAACATGTAGGTCCACGGCCACTCGCCCGGCGCGGAATACAGGCCAAGCCACAGGTTGATCGCCATCAGCGCGCCGAGCAGGGCACCGATGCGGGAAAACAGGCCAAGCAGCAGCGAGAGGCCGATCACGAGTTCGACCAGATACACCAAGGGCCCGAACACGATCAGATTCGGCAGCACGAGGTCGCCGACGAACGCGCTCAGCAGCTTTACGCTGGCATGGTCCACTTCCTGCTCCATCCAGTAGCGCAGGCCGTCGAAATTGGGCGGGATCTTCCACAGCGTCTGCTGCCACCACATGCTGCCGACCAGCACGCGGAGAATCCACAGCGCGCCGGCGCGGACGGAGCGCTGCGCCAGATCAGTGCGCCAGGCCACCACCGCGATCGCGCAACTCGCCAGCAGCAACAGCCAGAACACCGGCGTGAACCAGTCCGGCTGGGTCAGGAAGTGTCCGAGCATCAACGAGCGGATTCGGTCGCATGACTGCGCGTCTCCCTGTGATCCATCTCGCGATTGGGTTGGGCGCCCTCGAAAGGGACGCGGATGGTGAGCAACTGCGATCAGGTCATCCACCACAAATCGCGCATCCACCAGGTCGAGGCCGGCTGCGGAAATATGTGACGCGGTGTGCCTACCGAACGAGGCGCCATAGGCCCAGGCGACCCAAGGCTTCCATGCGGCGATGCCGATGCGGCGCAGCCTGCTTCCGGGGCGGACGTACTCCAGGAGCCGGATCGTCCCGCCCGGACGGACCACGCGCCGCAGTTCGAGAAGGGCAGGCACCTGCAAGGGATCGGCCAGCACGCAGAATAGGAAGGTGGCGACGGCGGCGTCGAACGAGGCCGGCGGCAAATCGAGCGCCGTCACGTCCATCTGCCGCAATGCGACCGAAGCCTGCGACAGTTTGCGCCGGCCTTCGGCCTGCGCGAGCATGGCCGGGCTGAGATCGATGCCGACGATTTCCGCCCCGCTCGGGTAGAATGGCATGTTGCGGCCGGTGCCGACACCGGCGTCGAGAATGCGGCCCGCCAGGCCGTCGAACAGCAATGGCCTGATCCGACGGTAGCGCGTGTATTCGAACGGCAGATCGAGCAGATCATACCAGGGGGCGATGCGCTGATAGCGTTCCATGGTGGAGGTCACCGGATCGCACTCCCATGGCCTCGACGAAGAGGTACAGACCTGTATGGAACCGACATGATGGCACCACGGCAGCAACCGACAATTCTGGGGCCGAAGGACCATAGATCGCCCTCCGTTTTCCGGCCAGAGAACCTGTTGCGGGAGGCACGGCGCCAACGCCGCCTGCCGGACCGGCCCGTGCCGGCCGTCTGCGCGCTCGATCCGGATGGCGACATGGTGCGGATGCTGCGCGCAACTGGCCGCTCGCGACGGGGGACCGGATGGGCCTGCTACCACACCGAGATGGACGTGACCGAGCAGGTGGGGTTGCCGATCGGGCTGGTTGGACTGGCGGTCGGCGCGCCGTTCGCGGTCCTGGTCGCGGAACAGCTCTTCGCCTCAGGCTGTCGCCTGCTGATCAGCGTGACTTCCGCCGGCCAGATCACGCCGCTCGGCCCCACCCCGTATTTCGTGCTGATCGACCAGGCGCTGCGCGACGAGGGCACCAGCCACCATTATTTGCCGCCCTCCACCTTTGCCGCGGCTGACCACGCCCTGGCGGAGCGTGGCTTCGCTGCGGCCTCGGCGCTGCGGGTGCCGGTTCATCGCGGCGTGGCGTGGACCACCGATGCTCCCTATCGCGAGACCGAGGCCGCGATCGCCGCGGCGCACCAGCACGGCGCGTTGGCGGTCGAGATGGAGGCGGCCGCGTTGTATGCCTTCGCCCAGGCACGCGGATATCCCGTGCTCTGCTTCGCCCATGTGACCAATCAGTTGGCGCGCATCGAGGGGGATTTCGAAAAGGGCGAGGAGGACGGCGCGCGCAATTCACTTGCCCTCATCGCCACGGTGGCTCGCGCCTGCGGCTTCGGATGATGTCCATGCGGCGCGGCGCGCGATGAGGCCGAACGATGGTCGGGCAGCACCACACGCCTTACGCACGGCGCGCACGTCTGATCCGGCGGTGACCAATGCGGCGCATCATCCACATACGGCCGACAGAACCGCTGGCGAAGCCGGCCCAGGATGACGAGCTGACCATCCCTCGGTCTGGTTCGTTGCGGGGCGCCTTCCAGACAGCAGAAAGGCCGCCCCATTGCCAGAGCGGCCCGCCCTTGTCGTGATGCCGACGGCTTACCGCCTTGCAGTAGTTACCCTGCGGTTGCCACTCATGCCGCCGGTGGGGGCGAGAGTTTGCCGCGCCACCCTCGGCAGCAGATGGTTTTCAAGGGTGTCGATCTGATCGCCGATTGATTCTCGATTACCGCCAGCACATGCGCGCCAGTCGTTTCCGTCTGTCACGCAGCATCATCAGGATTTCGATGGGTCCGCGCAGGTGATTCGAGACGGCCTCGATCAGTCCAACCGCGGGGCCGGGCGCGATGTGGGGGTTACGGCGTTCATGCCCGGTCCTCCCCCAGGGTCGCCGCCCGCTCATGCCACACATGATCCGCCTCGAAATCCGGCCCCGCGTAAAACTGCACCAGTCGCACCATAAGCCAGGCGGCCAAATTGTCCGTGATTGGTTCACCATCCGAGTATCGTTGCACCTCGACCAGCGCGGCCCGCGCCGTCGCCATTGCGCCAGCCGGCGTTGTCGGGACATCCAGGTCGTAGATTTCCTCCTGCAGCTCCGACAGCTCCTGCCAGATACCTTTGAACCGGGCGTGCAGCGGGCCGCGGTCAGCCGCCCACTCATCGGCGGTGCTGATAAGTTGCTGTTCGCGGAACAGCGCCACCACGCGGTTGCAGCGCTCGATCAGCTCCGCATCGGCGCCGGGCGCGGCGAGGGGGGCGGAATGTGCCTCCGTGGTGATTGCTGCCGCGAGCAGTGCGGCAGTGCCACCGGCGAACAAGGCGCGGCGGGATGGCTCGGGGTGTGTCTGGGCGTTATCGCGTGCGGATGGCATGGGAGGGCTCCCGCGCTTTCCTGTTGCTGGACTGCTGCGCTTTCCGAGGCGGCGGCTCCAGGGGTGGTAAACCCGGCTCAAGTTCGGCGCGGCTGCCTTTAGGCTTGCGGCCTGAACATCGCATCCGCCCCCTGGGCCATTAGTCTGATGCGGCAAGCCGTTGGGGTGGTCGCCGCGCATGGAGTTTTTCCAGGCTCCGCGGCGATGATCGTCACGCGCGCCAATGGATGTCAAGCGGGATTTCTATGGGACAGCTCTCGCGGCCGCGAAGAGTAGGTCAATGGTAGAGGAAGTGGCCATATATGAAGGCATTGGGAGTGGCCGTCGAAGATTTTGAAATTGTACCGGCGATTGATGCGGCTGTCTTGTGAGCGCATGCTTCCCCCGTGCTCGCACCACTCGACGCCCGCACCATGGAGTTGGTGCTTGAGACCTCGATCGAGGTCCTCAAGCACCCAACTCCATGGTGCGGGCGTCGACGTGGTGCGAGCGCGGGAGAGCGTGCGCTGACGACAGCCGCATCAATCGCCGGTACCATTTCAAGTCTTCAACAGCCACTCCCAATGC
>CAWBLP010000032.1:0-100954 GCA_963789495.1 uncultured Alphaproteobacteria bacterium | reverse complement strand
TGACCGCGGATGCATTGAATGCCCCTGCTCTTTACGTGCGCTTGCCGCCATAGGGGGCGCAAAGTCATGCCGGTCGCCGCTCGACAGATCGATTGGGAGGCATGGAGCCAGAACCGGTTCCTCGCCTGGACCGAGATCCAACCGGAAGGCTGCCGCCACGAGTTCGACGGTTCCCGGCCAGTCGCGAGGACCCCAGCCAACGTTGGCCACAACCGGATTGGTCGCAACATCTGGGAGGCCATCCGCCCGAGCTTGCCGGTAGGGTCGCCGTGCGACACCTATGGACCGCAGGATGCGATCGAAACGGTCGGCGGCGCCCTGCGAGAGCCGGACGCCTTCATCGCATGTTCCAGGCCGCACCGGAACGCGGTCGCCGTGCCGGCGCCGATCGTTGTCTTTGAAGTCGTCTCGCCGGGGCGGGGAAATCGGCGACGGGATGAGGAGAAGGTCGATGAGTACGAATCGGTTCCTTCTATCCTCCGGTATGTTGTCGTTGAATCCGAAAGTCGGTCATTTCGTGCGTTCTGGCGCGAACCTGGTGAGCAGGCGTGGCGCCAGGACGCCGCCGACGCGGCCGGACCAATTCGCCTGCCGGAATTCGGCATCGAGCTTTCATTTGCCGAGGTCTATTCCGGGATCGATTTCGATTGAGGCTGGCGGCCTTTGCGGTTTGATCGAACATCCGTGCGACAGATAGCCGGCCGGCGCCCACATACCAAGTCCACCGCCATGGCGGGCGAAGGCCGGCCATCTGCGTCTTTGCTGCACTGCCGGCGTTAACGAACTGGCAAGGTTGTGCCCGCAGTAAACAAGGACAATGGAACCGCAAAACACGCAGAACACGCAAATGGATGTCGGCGAGGACAGGATTAACCTCCTGTCCAAACGCATCATTGGCTGCGCCCAGACGGTGCTCCGAGCGCTGGGAACGGGATTTCTTGAGAAAGTCTATGAAAACGCCTTGGTCCACGAGTTGCGCAAGGCCGGGCTCGCCGTCTCGCAGCAGCATCCGATGGTCGTTCGATACGATGGGATCGTGGTCGGGGACTATACCGTTGACCTGCTCATCGAACACATCGTCCTCGTCGAGTTGAAGGTCGCGAAGGCGATCGACGCGATTTACCTCGCGCAGTGCCTGAATTATCTGCAAGCCACAGGCTTGCATCTCTGCCTGCTACTCAACTTCGGCAAGCCTCGCCTTGAGATCAAACGCATCGTCCTGGGCCTGTAAGGAGGCACCACCGCCCTTTGCGTGTTCTGCGTGTTTTGCGGTTCCACTTTTCTTGCGGTCGGACAGACGGCGATCGCGGGTATAGCGTGAGGCTCGCCGCCAACCACGCGGCGGAGGGGATTCGGCTGAACGCCATCTACCCTGGCCCGGTCTTCACGCCGTTTCACGCGCGCCGCGTCGCGGCGGCTGGTGAAAGCGTGGTGCAGGATAACGTCAAGGCAGCAAGAAAAATGGAACCGCAAAACACGCAAATGGATACCGACGAGGACAGGATTAACCTCCTGTCCAAACGCATCATTGGCTGCGCCCTGACGGTGCTCCATGCGCTGGGAACGGGATTTCTTGAGAAAGTCTATGAAAACGCCTTGGTCCACGAGTTGCGCAAGGCCGGGCTCGCCGTCTCGCAGCAGCATCCGATGGTCGTTCGATACGATGGGATCGTGGTCGGGGACTATACCGTTGACCTGCTCATCGAACACATCGTCCTCGTCGAGTTGAAGGTCGCGAAGGCGATCGACGCGATTTACCTCGCGCAGTGCCTGAATTATCTGCAAGCCACAGGCTTGCATCTCTGCCTGCTACTCAACTTCGGCAAGCCTCGCCTTGAGATCAAACGCATCGCCCTGGGCCTGTAAGGAGGCACCGCCGCCGTTTGCGTGTTTTGCGTGTTTCGCGGTTCCAATTTTCTTGCGGTCGGACAAACGGCGCTGCGCGGAACCAGGGTAGACAACGCCGCCTCGTTCTCCCGTAACCGGGCGATGATATCCTGCCGGTCCATGATCCTCTTGTAGCACAAAGGCACCCGAGCGTGGCGGCTGACTGCCATCTCCGGCCTGCAACGGATATCACCCCGCCCCACCCCACAGCTTCGCCTCAGCCGGATGGATCGTGCTGCCCTCATAGCGCAGGCCCGGGGCGCGGTCGGACGCCAGAAACAACGGTCCGTCGAGATCGACCACCTCGGCAAGCTGTGCCACCAGCAGCGCCGGCGCGACCCCCAGCGACGTGCCGATCCCGCCACCGACCATGATCCGCAGGCCGCGCCGCTTCGCTTCCGCGGCCAGTGACAGCGCCTCGGTCAGCCCGCCCACCTTGTCCAGCTTGATGTTGATCGCCGCGTATTTCCCGTCCAGCCGGTCGAGATCGGCCAGCGTCCGGCAGGATTCGTCGGCGCAGAGCGGGATCGGCAGCGCCAGCCCCGCCAGCGCGTCATCCGCGTCGGCCGGCAGCGGCTGCTCGATCAGTTGCACCCGGCAATCGACCAGGGCCGGCATGAATTCGCCAAGCTGGCGCTCGGTCCAGCGCTCATTGGCATCGACGATCAGTCGCGCCGCCGGCGCCGCGTCCCGCACCGCCCGCACCCGTTCGACATCGCCCTCGCCCCCCAGTTGCAGCTTGAGCGACGTCCAGCCGCGACGGGCAGCCGCCGTCTCGGCCATCCTGGCCGGCGTATCGAAGGCGAGCGTGCAGGCCGTCACCACCGGCGCTCCCGCGCCAAGCCCGGCCAGCTCCGCGACGCTGCAATAGGCGCGGTCCGCATCGATCGCCCAGAATGCGCAGTCGAGCGCATTGCGCGCCGCGCCCGGCGGCATCGCGTCCTGCAGCGTGTCACGGTTCAGTCCCGAGAAGACCGCGCCCTTCATCGCCTCCAGTGACGCGGCGACGCTGTCGATGGTCTCGCCGTAGCGCGGCAGCGGCACGCCTTCGCCGCGGCCGCGTGAGTCGGTGTCGGAGAGTTCTGCGACCACGACGTCGATCGCGGTCTTGACCTCGCCGGCGAGCGTAACCGGTCGCTCCAGTGGCCAGGTTCGGCGGATGACGGTCAGTCG
This sequence comes from uncultured Alphaproteobacteria bacterium, assembly GCA_963789495.1. Lineage (GTDB taxonomy): Bacteria > Pseudomonadota > Alphaproteobacteria > Acetobacterales > Acetobacteraceae > CAWBLP01. The sequence goes on along the minus strand of CAWBLP010000032.1, from coordinate 97,894 downwards.
TTGCGGATGTGGCGCCATCTCTGTCCCAGCCCTTTCGGCGATGTCCTACGCAGCCAGGCCGACGGTGGGGCCGAAGCGGCAGGTCCCGGCGGTCGTCAACGAGGCCGGAGGAAATTCGGGCGCCTCGGCATCCCGGTCAACAAGGCCGGCATCCGCAATGACGAGATGATCGGGGCGGCGAGCCGGAACGAGGGAGTCAGCGTCACCCTGATGCACCCCTGCCACACAAGCCCAGGGTCGGTCCAAGTCGCTTCGGAGGTGTTGTCGGGCGAGGTGCGAAAGCCGAGGGAGCCGCGAAGCGCACCGACCGGGCCGCGCCGGCACTCCCCGCGGCAGCCGCACGACAGCCCCGGCGCGGCGGGCACCGCGTCCGTCCCGCGTCCGATGTGCGGATGCGCCCGTGCTGGAGTGTCGATGCTGCAGGACCGGCCCCGGCGCGCGACCCAAACGTCCGGCCCGGGGCGGGCCAAAAACCGGTCATGGCCGCAGCCGGCCATGATCCTACGCGACTAGGCGCCCAGCGTGCTGATATCCACCCGCACGCCCGGCCCCATGGTGGAGCCCAGCGACACCTTCTGCACGTAGGTGCCCTTGGCGCCGGCGGGCTTCGCCTTCTGGATCGCGTCCGCCAAAGCGCGCGCGTTCTCCAGCAGCTTGTCCTCGTCGAAGCTCGCCTTGCCGATGCCGGCGTGGATGATGCCCGCCTTCTCGGCGCGGAATTCCACCTGGCCGGCCTTGGCGGCGGTGATCGCGCCGCGCACGTCCATCGTGACGGTGCCGAGCCGCGGGTTCGGCATCAGGCCGCGCGGGCCGAGGATCTTACCCAGCCGCCCGACCACGCCCATCATGTCCGGCGTCGCAATGCAGCGGTCGAAGGCGATTTCGCCGGCCTGGATCTTCTCCGCCAGGTCTTCGGCGCCCACCACATCGGCGCCGGCCGCGGTCGCCTCATCCGCCTTCGGGCCGCGGGCGAACACGCCCACCCGCACGGTCTTGCCGGTGCCGTTCGGCAGGCTGGTCAGCCCGCGCACCATCTGGTCGGCGTGGCGCGGGTCGATGCCGAGGTTCATCGACATCTCCACCGTCTCATCGAACTTCGCCTTGGCGTTCGACTTCACCAGCTTGATCGCCTCGGGCAGCGAGTAGCTCTTGCGGGCGTCGAAGCCGGCGCGGATCGCCTTCAGCCGCTTGCCGATCTTTGCCATGGTTCAGCCCTCCACCACCGAGAGGCCCATCGAGCGGGCCGACCCAACCAGCATGCGCACGGCGCCATCGACGTCGTTGGCGTTCATGTCCTTCATCTTGACCTCGGCGATCTCGCGGAGCTGCGCCATGGTGACCTGGCCGACCGTGGCACCCTTGCCGACGGTGGGGCTGCCCTTGTCGACCTGCGCCGCCTTCTTGAGGAAATAGGTGTTGGGCGGGGTCTTGGTGATGAAGGTGAAGCTGCGATCGGCATAGGCGGTGATCACCACGGGCACCGGCATGCCGGGCTCCATGTTCTGGGTCACCGCGTTGAATTCCTTGACGAAATTCATGATGTTGAGGCCGCGCTGGCCGAGCGCGGGGCCGACCGGCGGCGAGGGGTTTGCCTTGCCGGCGGGGATTTGCAGCTTGATGTAGCCGACGATCTTCTTTGCCATCCCTGGTCCTTTCCTGTCCCGGGGACCGCGGTGCCAACGACCCGATCCGCCCGGGAAATGGGGCGGCGCGCGTCTCCCGCGTTCCGTGTGAGGGGCGGGCATTTAGCGGGTTTCCCCCGGCCCGTCCAGGGGGGCGTTGCGCGCGTTGCCCGGGCGGCGGTGGCGCGGTGCAACCGGCGGGCTGGGTCCGCGGCGCGCGGGCCGCCGAACTGTGGCGCGGACCATCGGCTCTTCGGGTCAAGCTGCGCGCAGGCGCACCATCCACGGCTTGCGGCGCCCCGCTCGTCCGACCGCCGTGACCCGGAGGGATGCAGGCCACGACGATCGGATAGGAACCGCCGGCAAACGGTTCCATCACGGGCTGGGCTCGGGGCGCCAGAACAACGCGGCTACAGCGCCGGGACCTCGTCAGCCGGCTGGGACAGCAGCCCGGCCGACGCCTCCGGCTGCTCGCGCCCGCTGCGCACCGTCCGCTGGTCGGAGGCGCGCTGCCATCGCATCATCGCGCCATGCCACAGCCGTGGCAGCATCGGGCCATACTGCACGCGGCGGAGTTCGGCGCGGATGGTGTCAACCGACGAGGGGGAAGCGGTCGGCATCGCAGCTCTCCTGCAACAGGTCATGCCGCTGTTTCTCCCACGGATGCGGAGGCGGAACAGTGAACTAGGCCACACCCGGCGCAACAATCTTCTGCTTTCCGAACGGACCCGTCCCCGCCTGGCTGGCGCGGCGACCGATCTGATTCCGCACCCGCTTCGCCCGCAGCCAAGCGAGGCCCGGCCTGCCGGTTTGTCGATTGACAGCTATCCGCGGCGGGCCGTTGATCAACAGGACGTAACGACTTAGCAGGACGCATCCCGATGTCCGCCGCCGCCCGCCGGCTCGCCCTGCTGTCGCTGCTCGCGCTGTTCTCCGGCATCCACCCGGCCGCGGCCGCCTTCACCGTGGTGACCTTGCATAACGTCGTGTTCTCCGATGGCGGCACGGCCAGCGGCACGTTCTCGCCCGACATCCTGGGCTATCCCGATGCGGACCGGACGATCGTGACCTCAACCGGGTCGGTCCTGAGCGGAACCGCCTGCACCGCCGCCGGCGAATCGCCAGGTCATGGTGACTGGCGGGGTGAGAGGGCGAGGCGCTGACGATACGACCATTCCGGGTGACGATGTATTCGGTCTTCACCGTATGGCGCTTCTTCTGGCCGGAGGGGACGATGGCGAGGCGATCTCGCTGAGTGTCCCGAGCCGGGAGGGAGCGACGCCGAAAGGTCGCGGGACAGATCGAAACACCTCGTCCTGCTGCCCCCATCACGCGGCGGCCACGCGCCGACCGCGAAGAGAAGCGAGTACCCCGCGGGAACGGCAAACGCGTGAGGAACAGCTTGACCCTGGCAACCTCAATCAGAGAGGACATTTACACTGGGACAGCCTCGATGATCGACACGGACGATGCCGTTTCAATCACGCCTCGTAGCGAGAAACCAGAGGCCGCGAGCAGGGTGCGAAACTCCTCCTCGTTGCGGGCCCGAGCAGTGTTGAACATCGTCATCATCTGCATGTCGATCAGGTACGCCGTCGGATGACCGCGCGACGGGTCCGACTCCAGCAGCTCCTCACCGAGCAATAGTCGCGACCCTGGGCCGGTGACGGCCCGGCAGGCGCGCAAGATGCGCAGGCAGTCCTCATCGCCCCAATTGTGAAGCACGCGGACCAGCATGTACAGATCTGCTCCGGCCGGCATTTTTTCGAAGAAGCTGCCTCCCGCCGTCGTGATCCGTCCGCTCATGAGCCCCTCGGGCGGGATGGCGCGGACCACGTCCTCTAGATCAAAGACCAGCCCGCTCGGCTTCGGAAAGCGTCTCAGGATATGGCGCAACGCGGCGCCATCACCGCCGCCCACATCGCAGATCAACGTTGCGGACGAGAAGTCGTAGGCCGTCGCAATCGCGGCATGTCTGTCGTCCGGAAAGGCCGCCATCATCGCGTCGAAAGCGCGCGCTTCCTCTGGATGGGTGCGCAGGTAAGCAAACCGACTCATGCCCCAGGCCGCCTCGTGTGGCACGCCGCCGGTGAGTGCCGCGTCGAGCTCGCCCCATGCCTTCCATGATCCCGGAGCGGTCCAGAACCGCGCGGCAGCGTACAAACTGCCCGGCGTGTCGGTGCGCAGCAGCAGGGAGCGTGGCGTGTGCCCTACCTCGGCCTCGGCCGTGACGGAAAAGATCCCGAAAGCGGCGACCGCGCGTAGCACTCGGATCAACTGCGTTGGCAATACCCCGCAGTCGGTGGCGAGCGACTCTACTGGTACACGGCCAGACGGGGCAATCCGATCGGCGATCCCCAAGTCCGCCACAAGGCGCAGCATGCGGGAGACTTGGAAGCCTCTCAATAACAGGTCGAGCGCCGTTCGGTCAGGGTCGGCATTGCGTGTTTCGGGCACGTCCGGACCTCCAAGCAAGCAGGGTGATGAGCCGGTAGTGTCTCAGTTTCATTCCTGAGATCCGGATCGTCCGACATACTTCCTATAGCCCCAACTTGGGCTGAATATCCCTTTCCTCACGCGGCGCCCGGCGGAAGGCAGCTCCAGTATCGACAAGAGGGATGGCCGGCTTCGTGCCAGCGAGCGCTTGCTTGATGGTGATAATCTGAATGCGTGGGTACTGGCGATCCCCCAGCGTGTAGAAGCCTGCCGAGGCGGCTTCAGCCTCCATCGGGCGCGTCGGCGGGATCAGGGTAAGGAACACGCCTATGGGCGCCTTCTCCCGCTCCATTACGCCCTTCAAGTCACGCACCATCGGAACGCTAACGCTGCCGCCCTTGACGCTCACGATTGCGCGCTCCGTCGTCTTGGCATCCGAACGAAAGTAGATCAGCCATCAATCCCGCCGTCCGCGCCTTTTTTCTTACCGGCGTACGGCTGCGCATCAACCAACGAAATGGCCCACCATTGGAACTGGTACTTGTCCCGCTCGGCCAGGTCGCGGGCGCCATCCAAGTCCTTCGGCGTGCCGTGAACGTCAAAAGCGATGCCAGCAAAAGCGTTCTTCAGGCGACGTTCGATAAGGCTTATCGCGAGGTGGGTGATGTCGATCCCGACCCAACGGCGCCCCAATTTTTGCGCCGCGTGAACAGCCGTTCCGCACCCGCAGAACGGGTCGAGTACCAAATCGCCCTCGTTGCTCGATGTCTTTATGATGCGCTCCAGCAGCCCCAACGGCTTCTGCGTTGGGTAGCCCAGTCGTTCGGCGCTCGTGCCTCCGATTGTGACCAAATCTATCCACACGTCCTGTAATTGCACGCCTTGCAATTCGTCTTGGTAGCTCTTCAGTCGCAGCCGACCTCCTGCCTTCATGGGGTAGTGCAAGCGGTTCTCAGCGTCTAGCTTCGCCATGCGTTCCGGTGTGTACTTCCACCCGTTAACCGGCGGCGCATAGGTCACTCCGTTCTTCGCTGTGAAGGGATACATCAAGTTAGGTCGAACAGCAGGGTTCCCGAGGTTCTGTTCAGCCCACCGCCGCCCATCCGGATCTGCGAACTTAAATCGCTCTTTGATATAGGCTTCATCGTATGCCGCATACTGCTTGTTGAATAGACCCGTTGCGAAAGTCGGCCCCCCGGTCAGCGGTGTCCGGCGCGTTCTCACCGGCGGCGTTTCCCTCACCTGATCAGAACGGTCCGAACCCAGCTTGCAGGTTCACCAGTCCCGCGATGATGGAGATTTTGGTGTGATGCGTCCCAAGTGGGTTGCGAAACCGCTCAGCAGCGATCCTGAACCGTTTCGTTCGTCCGATCCGGTGCTCAACCCTGACACGGAATCCACTCAGTCCACGGTTATATGCCTTCTCCTCATCAGTGAGTTTCCCGTTCTTTGGCTTCTTGTATGGACATTCCAGGTTCCGATGTTCCTTGTCGTACCCCTGGTACGCACTGTCCGCGTAGAGCCGTGCCTTCCTCGGCAGCTTTGGTCCATTGCGACGGATCGCCAGGTCATGGTGACTGCCGGGGTGAGAGGGCGAGGCGCTGACGATACGACCATTCCGGGTAACGATGTATTCGGTCTTCACCGTATGGCGCTTCTTCTTGCCGGAGTAATGCTCTCGCTGTTTGGCGTCCGTGTCAGGACGCTGGATCGGCTGCTCGGTGCAATCGACGATCAGGGCCTCGGCCTCGTTCCGACTGATTTTGGGCTTCCGTCCAACCCCGATCAGCGGCCGGGCGAGCTTTTCGATCCGCTGGATCGCTCGGCAGATCGCGCTTTTGTTGACGTTGTAGAAGAAGCCCAGGAACTCCTGGGTGATGTAGCAACGATAATAGATCAGCATGATCAAAAGATGATCTTCCAAACCACCGACGTCCCAGGGGCGGCCGGATTTGGCCTTGTGCAGCTGAGCTTTCTCCCAGGGGTCCGCGAGTTGCTTCAGCATTTTGTCGAACGTGGCGACGCTGACCCCGGTCAGGCGGACGAAGCTCGTGCTGGCGCGCAACCGGGCAGCGGAGAACGGACGGGACATCGGGCCGGTACCTTCATGAAGAAGGTTCTCGACGAATCGAATCGTCCCGTGACCTGTCAAGCTCGGCCGCGCCGGCTCAGCTCACCGACGGAGAGCCGCTAACGTACTCATTTTCGCAACGGGTCTAATATGCAGGTCGCGCCCTTCCTATAGAACAGCAGGATGTCATGGACCGCACCGTACGCGTTGGAATTGCTATGCGCCCCGTATCTCTTCCACACTATTTCGCTTCCAAACTTGTCTTTCCCGAATATGCTATCGAGCATGATTTTTAGATAATGGCTGGCAGTTGGGTCGCAGTGTAGATACAGGCTGCCCATCGGCTTTAGGACCCGATGCAATTCGAGTAGTCGCGCTGCCATCATAACGAGATACGCCATCATGTCATTGTCGCCGAGGAAGCTGCGCATAGCGCGCAATAGATCGGCTGCGTTCGTGTTCCCTGAGCGCATTACCTCATCAAAAGCTCATTCTGCCTCACCTCCCCAATGCCACGTATCTTCAAACGCCTCGATCTGCGCTTGCGAACCGACTCCGGCGGGAGATCGGAACAGTAGGTTATAAGTGGCCTGCGAGTTGAATGGCGGGTCCAGGTAGATCAGATCAACGCTTTCGGTCGCGATTGATTCGCGCAGAACATCGAGGTTGTCCCCATAGTAGAGCGCGTTTCGAACCATATCAGGCTTCCTTAGACGCTTCCCAAGCCTCTACCACCTTTACGATGTCCGCCACATCCCAAAGCGTCTTACTGACGCCAGCCGCCATAGCCGGGGAGCAACGCAGTGCGCCATGGATGCGGACGAAATTGTAAGCCATGAAGTGCAGCGCGATCATATGCGCGTGGTTCTCTGCCTTCTTAGAGAACCCGTTCGTCAGCCGAGTGAAGCGGCGCAAGTGCATCCGCATCGTGAGGTTGGCACGCTCGGCATAGCTGGTGCTGATGTGCGCCGGACCGGGGCGACCTTCAACTCGATGCTTCTCTGCGCCTACGCAGATGCCAGGGCTATAGCGGCCCGCTGACTGCGGCCCTTCGCCATAAATCTTCACCAGTTGGGCATAATCTACGTCCGCGCCGAAGGCGTCTTCTACCGCATCTAGATAAGCCCGGTGGCCGTCGCTGGTGAGCTGCACCCGATTGGAAAGACGGCTGGCCAGATCCTGGATGAAGATTTTTGCTGCGCCCCATGCTTGACTGTCAAGCATAAAGTTCAGAACAAGATGAATGGTTAAGGAACCATTATCATTTGGCGGCTATCCCTGATAGGCTGTCATGCGAATCAAGCACTCATTCACCTCTTCCCTTATAAGCGCTGTTGACTTATATGGCAACACTGAGCGACGTTATCCGGCGCGGTGGCGTTTTGGGTGAATTCGGGCCTCCTGAGTGGGAGAACCGGAAACCTATTCGGCCGCTTTGGGTGACGGAGGATTTGCTGGCTTGGGCGGACAATACAATGGCCCTTCATATGACCAACATCGGCGGCAGATCGCTCTTTGAGCATCTCGAGGAGACGTTCTGCGATTTTCGGTGTAGCCAAAAACTGCGCCACGGAGATCTCAAGAGGATGATGCCTACCAAAAAGGGCATCTGGCACATGTATCCACCCGGCCTGCGCGTCTATGGTTGGTGCCCCAGTCGGCACGCCTTTATTGCTGTTTGTGGCGCTCTTGAAAAAGACACAAAGGACGACAAAAAACTCAATGACGTGAAACGCGACGAAGTGTTGCGTTTTGCGACCCAGCATGGTCTGGCGTGGACAATCCAGAAGGGAGACTTCCGTGATCTCTTTCCAAACTAAGACCAGCGAACGCCGCATCGTCTTTCTTCGATTGATCTCTCAGGTGGAGCGTCAGTTGCGAGAGGCTTACGATCGGAGGTTCCATGAGAAGAAAGCAACTCAAAGCAGCGTCGCTAAGGTGCTCGGCGTCAATCGCAGTGCTGTTCATCGGCGCCTGACAGGTCGCGTCAACATGCAATTGGATACGATTGCCGATATGGCCTGGGCGCTGGGCTGCACCATCAATGTGCAGATTGCCGATGCATGTGAGGTGGGCACGATACGTCAGGAGCATTCCGTTCCGTCAGGAGACGCTAACGACCCTACCGCTATCGCCGCCAGAGATATGGCTGGTAATTTAACCCCTCGGACAATGCCTACCAACACAGGCATAATTCTGATGGCTGCCTAAAAATGCCGGTGCAGGGTTCGGTCCTCGTTTGCGATGATGTCCGGGTTGAGATCAGCCAAAAATTGATTTTTATCGGGGTGTACACTCACCATCTTGCGATACCGATCGACCCCTTTCCTATAGGGCGATTAGTATTCTTCTTTTTTCTCGAAAGCGACCTTGAAACAAAAGCCATTCCTACGGCAGTCGAGATAACATTGCCCGATCAGGCCACAGCAAGGATTGAGCTTCCTCAAGTATCTGATGTTCCGCATCCTCCCCGTCCCCCTGGTACCCTGGGGGCAAGTGGACAAAGTGGGATGTAAAATTCCCCGTCAGCATCAACTCCCCCCAATTACGTCCAGGAAAAATACTAACTAAAATATACCATACGGCGGGAGAAACTGAGGTTACAGCCCCATGGATTATCCTGACGCCTCCAGCAGAGGCATCTCCGCCTGTTCAGTGACGAGACGACTTTGGCCGGCTGCCCCACCGCTTTGCCGCCGCCTTTTGAGCGATCTCTTTCCGCTGCTCTGGAGTTCAGAGCATCTCGACGTGCCGCACCGCCCTTCAATCCGCCAGATCGCGCGAACTCCTGGGCCGGCGAAAGCTGGGACGGCTTTTCCTCCGTCGCCGCCCCGCTCGCCAGGTCGACAATGAGTTTGGCAAGCTGGTTTGGGTCTCTGGGGCGTTTGGGATGTTTTGTCATGCCGTGAATGTAGCAACGGGCCGAACGGCTTGCGAGCGGAACCGGCTAGGAGGATATTCAGGGCCGTTCAAACTGAGACACTACCGATGAGCCCGCAATGTTTCTATGCCTCGATAGCCAGGTCCAGAGAGAAGCGGCCGGAGCGGCTACGCCCCGAATTGGGGCGGTCCGGCGCTGAGCTATTGGAGTGTGTTATGAGGCCACCCTCTGCAGTCAAGTCGCCGTCGCTCCTCATCCACGGTTACGATCCGCAGGTGGACTGTCCTGCCAGGCGCCTTCGTCGATGACACTGTGTCTCTGCGCGACAAGCTGATCTCGCCGGATCACCTGCGTCTCCGGATGGGGGCGTTGTGGACCCGCCGTCGTTGATTGCGCTGGCGAGGGTTCCCGGATCGGCGGCGACGGGCGCGGCGCCTCGAAGACGTAAGCAATCGGCGGACTGATGCGGTCCTGGAATCCGCCCCGCTCGTCATAGATGATGATGAACATCGTGTTCGCCCGCACCGCCGGGTTCACGGTCACTGCGGAATAGACACGCGGCAGGAACGTCTGGCCCCGGAACATCGTGGCGTTGGGATGATCGTCGTCTTTGGGCTGGTGGTGCATGGCCGGTTCGACGACGACGAGCGACGGCACCCATTGGAACTGGGCGGAGCCTGCCTTCCACCGATGCGCAGCATCGGTGGAAGGCAGGCACTGCGGCCAACCGCACCCTACCGGAAGGTCACCGGCGGCTTCCGATCACGGTGGGGCGCCGCGTTGTCCGCCAATGTCCGCTCCGTCGTCGGTACCGCCGCACGCAACGGAGCTGACGCATTTCACGCCATTCGCGGCGTACTCGCGGCGCATCGGTGCTGCAGCCGGGTTGAGCAGTTACCTGTCCACCGCTCATATCGCTCGGTTCTACCGCACGATCGCCAGCGCGATTCCGCCCGCCAGCCTCATGACCCGGACCGGGACTCCGGGCGCAACGCCTTCGGCTTCAGCCGGCTCATCACGTACAGCGTGATCGCGGTGAAGAAGCAGATCACCAGGGCAACGTCGTAATTCCCCAGCCCCACCGCGACGCCAATTCCTCCCGTCGCCCATAGCGAGGCGGCGGTGGCCGTGCCGTGCACCTCGCCGCCGCCCTTCAGGATGGCGCCGCCGCCGATGAAGCCGATCCCGGTGATAACCCCCTCAACCACCCGCGCCATGCCGTCCGGCTGGTTGCGCAGCAGCGTCTCGGTGGCCTGGATGAACCCACAGGCGGCGATAGCCACCAGGGGAAAGGTGCGCAGACCGGCACTGTCGTCCTCACGCTCGCGGTTCCAACCAATCAGGAACGCGAGTGCGTAGGCGATCGCCAGGTCGCGCAGATGCGGCAGGACCACCTGATACAGGTGGGACACCAGGTCGTGGACATCCATTCGGCGCAAACGCGCCCGCTCCGCTGGCGTTGCCGCACCCCACGGGGTGGTCGGCGCAAGATGGCGCGGATCTGCCTGACACGTCCCGCGTCCTGGCCGAGTTTGACCCCCAGCAGACGTGCCGGCAGAGGCTGCTGCACGACCCGATCGTTCCGGTGTAGATGGCCGGGTCACGCCCGGCCAGGACGGAGGGTCAGGCCGGCCAGGACGGAGGGCCAAGTCCGGACACAACCAGAGGTCAGGCCCGGCCAGGACGGCTGGAATGCGACCGGGACAGCCGTGCGACCGCGTCCACACCCGACCGCCCTAGGCACAAATTCCTTGTCTGTGCGGCATGTTCCTGATATGTTCCGATACCCCTACCCTCACAAGGAACACCCTACCCATGACCCACACCCAAGCCACCCCGCTCGCCGCCGCCCTCGACCCGACCACCCTTGCCGCCCTGCTCCGCGCCACGCTCGATACACTCCCTCACCACCCCGACGCCTCCGAGGACGAAAGGGCCACCGACCGCCAGGCCGCATTGATCGCGATCACCGCCCTCGCCCCGCGCGGCCCGATGGAGGCGATGCTCGCCGCCCGCTACGTCGCGGCCCACCACGCCGTCATGGCGGCGTTCCGCGGCGCCGCGCAGCCCAACCTGCCGGCCACCTGGCAGCTTCGCTACCAGGGCCGCGCCATCGCGCTGTCGCGGCTGATGGACGCCGCGATGCGGGATCTGTCCCGCCTGCAGGCCCGCGCCAGCGTGCGCCCGATCGCGCAGCCGCCTGCCATGCCGGCGCCGCGCCCGCAGCGCCCGCCAGCCGCACCGCCGCCGGTACCAGCCCGTTCGGCGCCGCCGGTGCGCAATCACCCCACGCACCGTGACAGCGCCGCCGCAGCGGCCGCCGCGGCTCCCTCTGGCGCACCCGCCACCTCGCATGCAGCGGTCCGCCTGCCGGACCCGGCGCTGGACCGCATGCTGAGCGAGGTCGCCGCCCGCGCCGCCGCCAGCCTGGTCTCCGCCGTGTGACGCCAGCACCCCTTGCACCGTGACACGTCCCCCGTCGCCGCCAACGCCAGCCACGAAAGCCTGACCGCACCCAGACAATACGTCGAAGGCGGCCGGGCGCAGACGGCCGGCAGCCAGGATCGGCAAGCCGCGGATCCGGCGTGAACCGTAGCGACGCCGAAGTTTTCAACACGGCGCACGAACCAGCGCGGCGGAAACGGTGACGGCACGACGGCCATGGCGTGCCCACCAACTCCGCGGCCCTCGGCGTCCTCGTTCGTCCTCCGTGTTGCAAGCTTGATCGTCCCCGCGATGCGCACCAGGCCGGGCGGCGGCTCCCTCCCCCCTGCCACCCAACGCGCCTGCCCACACCCCGCATCGGCCTCCCGGCTTCCCGCCGCGACGATTTGCCGCTAAGCCCCCGCCCCATGCGACATTTCCTCGACTTCGAAAAACCGATCGCCGAGCTGGAGGGCAAGATCGAAGAACTCCGGCGCATGTCGGAGCCTGAAGGGATCAACATCGCGGAGGAAGTCGCCCGGCTGTCCGCGGTGGCCGACCGCCAGTTGCGCGCGACCTACGCCAAGCTGACCCCCTGGCAGCGCACGCAGGTGGCGCGTCATCCGGATCGGCCGAAGGCGAGCGACTACATCGCCGGGCTGATCACCGAGTTCACCCCGCTGGCCGGCGACCGCGCCTTCGCCGACGACGCCGCCGTGCTGGGCGGGCTCGGCCGGTTCCGCGGCCGCGCCGTCATGGTGATCGGCACCGAGAAGGGCGCCGATACCGACTCCCGAGTGAAGCATAATTTCGGCATGGCGCGGCCCGAGGGCTACCGCAAGGCGCGCCGCCTGATCGAGCTCGCCGGCCGCTTCGACCTGCCGGTGCTCAGCTTCGTGGACACGTCAGGCGCCTTCCCCGGCATCGACGCGGAGGCGCGCGGCCAGGCGGAGGCGATCGCCCGCTCCATCGAGGCCTGTCTGGAAGCGCCGGTGCCACTGGTCGCGACCATCATCGGCGAAGGCGGGTCCGGCGGCGCCATCGCGCTCGCCGCCGGCGACCAGACGCTGATGCTGGAGCACGCGATCTACTCGGTCATCTCGCCGGAGGGCTGCGCCTCCATCCTGTGGCGTGACGCAGCCGAGGCGCCGGCGGCGGCCGAAGCGCTGCGGCTGATCGCCGAGGACCTGCGCCGCCTCAAACTGGTCGACGCCGTCATCCCCGAGCCGCTCGGCGGCGCCCAACGCGACCCGGCCGCCGCCGTCCAGACGGTGGGCGATGCGATCGAGGCCGCCCTGGCGCCGCTGCTGGAGCTGGACAGCGCCACCCGCAAGGCGCGGCGGCGGGAGAAGTTCCTCCAGATGGGGCGCGAGACCTTCGCGTGAACCCACGCGCTGCCTCGGCCCTGCTGTCGGTTCTGGGGGTCCTGGCCGCGCTGGCGCTCTGGCAGGGGTTTTCGGCCCTGCTCGCGCCGACGATCGCCGCCACGCCTGGCGACCGCATCGGCCTGGCCAGCGCCGCGCTGCTCCCGGCCGGGGTGGTGCTGGCGGCGATGGTGGTAGCGCAGATGGCCGGCCGCGCGATCACCGGCTCGATCGATCCGACCGCCGGCCAGGACAACCACTTCCTGCAGGTCAACCAGCGCGTCATCAGCAACACGGTGGAGCAACTGGCGATTCTGGGCCCGGCGCTGGCGGCGCTCGCCACCCGGGTGCCGCCCGAGCAGATCGGCCGGGTGATGGCGCTCGGCCTGGTGTTCGCGGTGGCGCGGCTGGTGTTCTGGGCCGGCTACTTGTGGCACCCGGTGCTGCGTGCAGTGGGGATGGCGCCAAGCTTCGGGGTGAGCGCGGTCTCGCTGGTGGCGGCCATCATGGTGTGGCTGTGAGCGGCGCCGTCAGCGGCCTGGCGGCACCGGCCGATAGCCGCGGTCGCGGCCGACCGCGACGTAGTGGTGCGTGAAGTCGGTATAGTCGCCCTGCGACAGCTCGAACCCGGCCAGCGGGTATTGCGCGGCGTACCAACGCCGGTCGAGGGCGAACGGGTAGCGCCATTCGCGAAACCCCCAACCTTGGTAGTGGTCGCGACCGGAAGCGACATAGCCCTCGCGCAGCACCCGGGCGACGTCGCGGTTCTCGGCGACATAGAATGCCTCGTCGAACGCGGACAGCATCATCTCCAGCGTTCGCTCGAAGCGCGGCGCCTGGGCGAACTGTTGCTGGATCTGCGCGTGCGGCAGCCAGCGCCAGTATGGCTGCAGGCGGCGGTGCAGGTCGGCATAGTCCGCCAGCGGCATGGCGAAGTTCACCGGGAACAGCCAGAACTGATAGCGGCTGTCGCCGAACGGCAGCAGGTCCACCACGCGGACCTGCATCGGGTTGAACAGCCCGTTGACCAGCAGGTGGATGCTGTCGGCGTCCGACAGCCAGGCGGCGAGCCAGGTGAAGGTGCTGACCCCGACCACCAGGTTCTTCGACTGGCGAATAGTTTCGAAGTCGGTCAGGACATCCTGTTCCGCGCGGAAGATGGCGTTGGGGAAGCGGGCGCGCAGCCGGTCCGTGTAGGGGTTGGCGCCGGTCTGGCCCATGAACACCGGCCGCAGCCCGGTGCGCTCGATCAGGTCCGCGTAGAACTCGACCGGCGTCAGCGGGTAGAACGGACCGGAGCCGTCCAGGTTCTCGCCCACCCGGACATGGCACACCAGGAACTCCGGCCCGTAGCCCAGCGGTGGGCCGGCAGGGGGCACGAACACCGCACGATAGCGCTCGCGCGGCAGGAAGTTCTCCATCCGCTGGCCGTAGCCCTGCCAGTCGATGCGGCAGATCTCCCCGGCCTGCATGGCGGCGGCAAGGCGCGGCAGGTCGATATGCTGCTGGTCGCGTTCCAGCGTCATCGGTCCGGGCCCGTCGATCGGTGGATGGCGGATACCCCACAGCGGCATGTCGATGTTGGAGATGCGGCACTCCGGCATCAGGTCGACGAACTTCAGCGCCACCATGTACTGGATCATCTGGTTCGCCAGCGCACCCAGCGTGTGGACATGAAACACCGGCGCCGAGTTCCTGCATGGGCCCTCCATCGCCCATCCCGGGGCGGCTCCACCGGCGCGCAACTTGCCGAAACCGGCACGGGTCAACAAGGCGGATGGCATGTCGACGACGGGTTCGTTGCGGCCGTGCCGCATCGCTGCGCGGTCCGGGCGGTATCGGCCGGCGCGGCAAATCTCAAGTCCTCGCTTGTGTCTATTCATTCCACTCCGTAATCTGTCGGGCACGGAGGGACGATGATGCGACTGCGCCAGGCGATGCTTTGGGGGTTTGCGAGCGTGGCGTTCGTTGCGACGGCACGCGCCGACGATGTCACGGATCAGATCAACCGGGCGCTCTCCGCCTACCAGAACCACAACCACCAGGGCGCGATCGCGGCACTGGATGCGGCGGCCAACCTGCTGCGCCAGGGGCGGGCTGATTCGCTGAAGACGCTGCTGCCGCTGCCGCCGCCGGGATGGCAGGGCGACCCGCCGGAAACCAGCGCCGTCAGCGCCACGCTGCTGGGCGGCGGCACCTCGGCAACCCGCGTCTATCACAAGGGCGAGGAGCAGGTGGAGGTGCAGATCACCACCGACAGCCCGATGCTGCAGGGCATGGCCGCGCTGGTGAACAGCCCGCTCGCCGCGTCCTCCGGCATCAAGACCGTGATGGTCAGCGGCCGGCCTATGGCCTACACGACGAACGACAACGGCTACATGACGCTGATCGGCGAGACGGTGATCGTGAAAGTGGACGGCAACAAGCAGACGCCGGAACCGACCTTGCGCAGCTTCCTCGCCGCCATGGACTTCGACACCATGGAGAAGCTGGCGCACTGACTCATAACGGGAAGACAACCATGCTGCGCATCCACGGCTCCGCCCGCTCCCGCGCCATCCGCACGCTTTGGATGGTCGAGGAACTCGGCATTCCCTACGAGCACATCGATCTCGCCCCGCGCTCCCCCGGCACGCGCACGCCGGAGTTTCTGGCGCTGAACCCGAACGCAAGAGTGCCGACCATCGAGGATGACGGGCTCGTGCTGTCGGAATCGATGGCGATCAACCTGTATCTCGCGAAGAAGCACGCCACGCTCTATCCGACCGACGCACGCAACGAGGCGCTGGCCTGGCAGTGGAGCTTCTGGGAGGTGGATCGGCTCGACCGGCAGATCGTGACCTACGCCAACCACGCGCTGGTGCTGCCGGAGGCGGAACGCAAGCCGGCGGTGGCCGAAGCCGCCTGGGCCGAGATCGTTCCCGCCATGGACGTGCTGGAGACCGCGTTCGGCAAGGCGCCCTGGCTCGCCGGCGATGCGTTCAGCGTGGCGGACCTCAACGTCGCCGCGGCACTGTATCGCGGGCTGGTCATGGACCTGACGCGCTGGCCGCAGGTGAAGGCCTGGCTGCAGCGCTGCTGGGACCGCCCGGCGGCACGCCGCGCCCGGGCGATGCGCGAGTAACCGCCCGCCGTCCGGCCAAAACGCGCCGGAGTCAGGCGGAGGCCGCACTCTCCCGCCGATGCGCGGCCGCGAGTTCCTCCAGGCTGGTGAAGCGCGCGTCGTAGCGCACACCCTCCGGCGGCGCGATGGTGGCGCCCAGCCCACCCGCGGCATGCCGCCGGTCGATCCACGCCGAGGCCAGCCCGATCGCGTTGGCCGGGCCGTGATCGTGATACAGGCTCTGCGCCACGTGCAGCAGGTCAGCCTTGGCAAGACCCTGCTCCGCCAGCCGCGCCAGCAGATAGGCGAAGTTGGCCGGTGCCGGCTTGTAGGAGCCGATATCCTGCGCGGTGCAGACCAGGTCGAAGGTGACGCCGAGCCGGAGGTTGCTGGCGCGGAAGCTGTCGCGATCGACATTGGAGAGGATGGCCAGCTTGAAGTGCTGCTGCAGGTAGCGCAGCGCCCCCACCGTGTCGGGGAAGGCCGGCCAGTCACCCACCGAGGCACCGAACCGCCGGTCCGCCTCGGCATCCGGCGCCACGCCCCAGTCCCGCGCCAGGTCCGCATGCACCTGCGCCAGCAGGTCGCGATACAGCAGGGCCGGAGAATCGGTTTCCAGCCGCTGCTCGTGATGGGCAAAACGCTCCAGCACGGTATCCCGGGCGGGCGGGGTGGCGACCCGAGCCAGCAGCGGCTGCAAGGCGGTGAAGATGCCGCTCTCCCAGTCGATCAGGGTGCCGTAGCAGTCGAAGCTGAGCGCGCGGAAGCCGGATAATTGCATCGTGATGACACCAGGGCAGCTTGAGCGGAGCCACGACCCTAGGCGGTGGGGACGGGTTTGATAAGCCGGATGCCGCCGGCGAAACGGGTGAATGCCGCGGCGGCAATGGCGGTTTGGTCGCAGGCCCGGATGCGGCGGCTGCGACCGGGGTGGCGCGGCTGGCTTCTGCCGGGTGGCCGGGGCGGCGACCGGTGGCACGTCACGGTGCAAGGGGTGTTGGCGTCACGCGGCGGAGACCAGGGTGCCGGCGGCGGCGCGGGCCGCGATCTCGCCCAGCATGCGGTCCAGCGCCGGGTCCGGCAGGCGGACCGCGGCGTGCGGGGCGGCTTGTGCGCCACGGGGCGCGGCGGCGGCCGCTGCGGCGGCGCTGTCACGGTGCATGGGGTGATTGCGCACCGGCGGCGCCGACCGGGCCGGAACCGGCGGCGGCGCGGCTTGCGGGCGCTGCGGGCGGGGCGCCGGCATGGCCTGGGGTTGCGCGACCGGGCGGACGGTGGCGCGGGCCTGCAACCGGGTCAGGTCCTTCATCGCCGCGTCCATCAGCCGGGACAGCGCGATCGCTCTTCCGTAGTAGCGAAGCTGCAGGCCGGGCGGCAGGTTCGGCTGCGCGGCGCAGCGGAACGCCTCCATCACCGCGTGGTGGGCGACGACATGGCGGGCGGCAAGCATCGCCTCCATCGGGTCGCGGGGGGCGAGGGCGGTGATCGCGATCAATGCGGCCTGGCGGAGCGTGGCTTTTTCGTCGTCCGCGGCGTCCGGGTGGTGGGGCAGGCAGTCCAGCGTGGTGCGGAGCAGGGTGGCGAGCGTGGCCGGGTCGAGTTTTTCCGGCTGCGCGGCGGGGCTGGTCTGGGTCATGGCGGATGTTCCGATGCAGGAGAGGGAGTTTGGAACATACCAGGAACACGCGGGTTAGACAAGGAATTTGAGCCTAGGTGGTGGCTGGGACGGTGGGGGTTAGGGTAGCAGTTGGACGTGATCCGTGATGGGCCTGTAGCGGGAATGGGATCGCGGGACGATGGCTTGACGAAACATAACGTCCTTATGTTGCGCTTCTGTTTGGGCAACTGGGTCGTTTTTCGTGAGCCATGTGCGCGTTGGACGACTAGGGATGCCGGTGGTCCATGCATTCGTATGCACTAGATCCAGCCGCTGCCATTGCACGCACCTGGTTGAGCGGCGTCAATTGACGGAAACCTCGAATGCGAGCGCCTTCCGAGTGAACCAACGAAACATCTTTTATCATAACGCAATTTTATTTGGGTCACTCGCATTCGGCTCGTAAATATTCCATGTGTCAAATACTCATGGCTTGCCATTGGCGCTTCGCGCTATCTAAACTGCATCGATGTCGGATCGCGGGGACTGCAGATGGCTGCGCGGCAGACCACCGACAAAGTGGCGGCTCTATCTAATACAGTTCAACACTCCGGAGACCGAAATCCAAACGACCTCCCGCGTGGCTACGTGCGCGTTCGCTTCGGGCATCATTCGAGCCTAATGACTCGATGATTTTGCCTGCGGCGGTCAAAGTTTGTGTTCTTGGCGGCGCTGTTAACAATCACACGCCAGCCCTTAACGTGCAATTGGTGACGTTAGCAATCAAGGGGCTCAGATGTCACAGACCGATCGCATCGTTTCGGAACTGATCGTTCAATGCCTCGAGAACGAGGAGGTGGAGTTCGTTTTCGGCATCCCGGGCGAGGAAAACATTCATCTCGTTGACGCAATCGACGGCTCCTCTATCCGCTTCGTGTTGGCGCGGTCAGAACAGGGCGCTTCCTTTATGGCGGACATGTATGGTCGCGTGACTGGTAAGGCAGGCGTGTGCACCGCGACGCTGGGGCCTGGCGCGATCAACCTGCTTCTCGGCGTAGCCGATGCCCATGCTGACAGCACGCCCCTCGTCGCGATCACGGCTCAGGTCGGTCTCAACCGCATCTACAAGGAAACGCACCAGTTCGTGGATCTGGTGAGGATGTTCGAGCCTGTGACCAAACGCTCGCGGCTAATCGAGAACTCCGGGTGCAACGGCGGAGATGGTCCGCGACGCCTTCAAGGTTGCTCAGACCGAGCGCCCGGGAGCGTATTTCCTAGCTGTGCCGGAAGATATCGCGGCGATGAAGGTGGATAGTAACGCCCGTCCCCTTGAGGTGAACGTCGTCCAGCCCGCAGAGCCGTCGGCGAAGAAAATCGATCAGGCAGCCGCGATCCTGCAGCAGGCGAAATGCCCGATTGTGCTTGCCGGCCACGGGGCCGCTCGCGCGAATGCGCAGGCTGCGATTGTACGCTTTTCGGAGGCTTACAATGTCGCCGTGGCCACGACGTTTCACGGCAAGGGCGTCATGCCCGATGACCATCCGAACTCCCTCGGCGCGACCGGATTCATGGTCCATGACTATACCAACTTCGGCTTCGATCGGGCCGACGTCATAGTGTGCATTGGCTACGAGTTACAGGAATTTCCGCCAGCGCGGATCAATCCGAACGCGGATAAGAAGATCATCTACATCAACAGCTTTCCGGCGGAGGTTGATGCTACTAACCAGACGCACAAATAGGTATCCTCCCGTATGGGAATCGGTTATGCTGTCGTCATGCCGTCGGACCATGATTTCCGCAAACTCCCGTCCTCAACCCAGGCCGAACTGCGACGTGTCGCGGTAAACATGGTGCTCTCCGGGACAAACCGGATCGATGTGGCCAGGGCGATCGGGGTCAATCGACGCTTCGTTGGGGAATGGGTTCGTGCCTTTGAGGCCACGGGAGAAGCGGCGTTGGCCGGTGGGCGGCGCGGCCGACGGCCAGGTGAGCAAAAAGCCCTCAACCGGCGCCAGGAAGCGACGATCCGTCGGCTGATCGTCGGGCGATGCCCCGATCAATTGAAACTCCCCTTCGCACTATGGACCCGCGAAGCGGTTGGCCAGCTGATCGAGCGTAAAGCCGGTATCCGCCTGTCCCCGACGGCCATCGGTACTCATCTTTCGGCCTGGAATCTGACCCCACAAAGGCCGATCCGGCGGGCGATGGAAAGGAGCGAGGCGGCGATCCAGACATGGATGAAACGCGAATACCCGGCGATCGCGAGACGAGCCCGAAAGGAAAAAGCTGAGATCCATTGGTCGGACGAAACTGGCATCTCGAACCAGGCCAATTACGGCCGGAGCTTCGCGCCGGCGGGCAAGACACCGGTGATACCGCGTCCGGCCACGCGATTTACCCAATCGATGATCTCCAGCGTGACCAACCAGGGCAAGTTGCGCTTCATGATCTATGATGGCGCACTGAATGCAGCGATTTTTCTGAAATTCCTGCGCCGGTTGATCAAAGACACGGACCGGAAACTGTTCGTGATCGTCGACAATCTACGTGTGCATCGGGCCAGGACCGTGGCGGCGTGGGTCGAAGAGAACAAGGATCGAATTAAACTTTTCTACCTGCCGCCGTACGCGCCGGAGCGGAACCCAGACGAATACGTCAACAACGACGTCAAACAAGGCATGGCACGGCGTGGCACGCCAATGAACAAGGCCGCGATGAGGGCTGGGCTGACAGCCCATATGCGCGGGCTACAGGGCAGGCGACATAAGGTGCGCGCATTCTTCCAGGCACCCGATGTCCGCTATGCCGCGTAAGCGCATCCGTGATACATATTTGGCCGACTGGTTAGTAACTTCAATATATCAGCCGGCATTATAGGCGATATTCCTGAGTTGCTGGACGCGCTGGCGAGAGCGATCACGCCCCGGGGCACCCATATGTCGGACCATTGTGATATCCGGGCTCGGCTCGACAAGGAGATCGATGACGGCAAGATGGCATCGGGCTGCCCCCTGAAGCCGCAGAGGATCGTTGCCGACATCCGCGCAGCCATGGGTCGGAGCGACGTGGTGCTCGCGGACACCGGTGCGATCAAGATGTGGCTCGCGCGCCTTTACCCGACTTATGAGCCCAACACTTGCCTAATCTCGAACGGCCTCGCCACTATGGCCTTCGCCCTTCCCGGGGCGATCGGCGTTAAGCTGGCGTATCCGCACAAGAAGGTGCTAGCCGTCATGGGCGACGGGTCCTTCATGATGAACTCCCAGGAGATCGAGACCGCGATGCGGGAGAACGTCCCGATCGTCATCCTGATTTTCGTCGACGAGAGCTATGGCCTCATCAAGTGGAAGATGGACCTGGAGATGAAGCACCACTGCCACGTCGATTTCCGCAACCCTGACTTCGTGAAGTATGCTGAGAGCTTTGGTGCAACCGGCTATCTCATACGCGACGCAGCTGAGTTGCTGCCCACGCTCAAAAAGGCCCTGTCCGCTCACAATGTCACGCTGATCGCCTGTCCCGTGGATTACTCCGAAAATAACAAGCTCACCGACCGCCTCGGCCAACTGACCCAACCGATATAGGTCTTACGTCAGACACGAGATGCAAACGCGCCGGAGTTGACGGGCGGAATTGCCTTGACGCTTTGTGAAAGCAACGCCTTCAGCTCCGAGCCATCACCATGCTTCGCCTTTCGCTCGATATCCTCCCTATTTTCTTCACAATGTTTCTCGGATACGCGGCAGGGTGGTTTCACGAGTTCAGCGAGGCTGATGCAGGCAAGTTCAATCGACTTGTCTTCGATTTCGCATTACCGGCTCTGCTTTTCACATCTGTCACTCAAACGTCCAGGGCCTCTATGGTGCCCTATTTCGCATTGGCTTTAATCACCGCTGTCATTCTGAATTTGATGTTGGCGGCGGCCTATTTCACGGCTCGTTTCGTCTTTCATCGCGACCGCCGCGAAGCTACGGTGGCGGCTTTGCTATGTAGTTTCCCGGCGTCGGGGCTACTCGGCATGGCAGTGCTGTCGCCGCTCTACGGCCCGCAGGCCGGTGTCACCGTTGCAGTCGTGGCGACCGTGTCGAACGTGACCCAGGTCCCCGCCGCGATGATCCTCCTCTCGCCAGCAGGCTCCAGTTCCCGTCAGGCGATGCTCGGCGCAGTTCGCCAGCCGATCGTATGGGTTCCTCTAGTCGCAGTCATTGGTGTTCTCGCGGGCTGGAAGATACCCGTCGAGCTTGCATCGATGCTCGATCTCCTAGGGAGCACCTCGTCAGGAGTGGCCATTTTCGCTGCTGGTGTAACCATCTCGGCACACGCATTCCGGGTCAATCCGGAAGTCGTGTGGAACACGGTTGTAAAAATGCTGATCGTGCCCGGGGCGCTGCTCGGCGTGCTCTCATGGTGGGGCGCGTCGAAAGAGGATGCTACCGAGTTCATCTATCTGGCAGCCATGTCGCCGGCATTCACTTGCATGATTATTGCCTCCCGCTTTGAGGTCTATGTTCAGAACGCTAGCGCATCGCTGGTCCTTGGCACTCTGTCATTTGCCGGTACCGCGCCGCTGTGGGCCTTCTTTGCAGGTGGTTTTTGAATGGTGCCATTGGTAACCGCGATGAGGCGCGACCTGTGGTCAGCTAGCATTGGGATATACGTCAACGAGACGCGAGTGTGAGGCACATATCTTGTCTCGGTAGGGTCGGAATTCTCTACCTGAGACGACTCTGGACACGGGGTCTAGACGCTAACGAGACGAAGTCCCGAATTATGTCGTAGATATCCGGCCGCCCAGCAGGGTAGATCGGATGCGCGCGAGGTCGACCCAAGGGACCCGGTCAAGTCCCGGCGGGGTCTAACGGTCTTACTGGCAAGCCCGGTTTGAGCGAGCCCGGAACCGGGCGAGGCTCCGACTTAGCAAAGCGACCTTACGCGGCCATAAACGCCAATCCGCTCGCATCACCCGGGCCGGAAAATCTCAGCCGCCGAGCGCATCCAGCAGATGCTGCGCCCGCGCGCGCTTCGCCGCATCCGGGTCACGCGCGACGATCCGCTGCAGCACCGAACGCGCCCGCGCATCGCCGGCTTCCGCCAGTTCGAACGCCCGTGCGTCGCGTTTGTCGAACCAGAACCGGTCGAATTTCTGCTCCACCAGCGGCAGGCGGTGCCAGTAGTATTGCAACGCGTCGGACCGCCAGTCGGCATACACCTCCGGCCACGACAATGGCTGGCCGTCCGCCTGCGCATTATCCGGATTGAACTTTTCGCTGACCAGCTGATAGCGCACATCCATCGACATGCGCAGCTTGTCGCTCCGGTTCGGCACGCCCTTGTGCACCGTCAGGCTGTGGAAGATCAGCACATCGCCGACCGCGAACGGACCGGACACAAAACGCCCGTCGAACGGATCGGTGATCTCGATGCCACCCGCGCCGGCGGCGATGTCGAAGTCGTAGACCTCGCCGGTATGCGTCCCGGCGGCGACCTGCAACGGTCCGACCTCCATCGGGCAATCGATCAGCGGGAACCAGGCGGTGAACACCTCGGTGGTGCCCTGCACGTTGGGAAAATCCTGATGCGCCTTGGTGGTGAAGGCCTCGCGGGCGGGAAAAATGTTGCGCATCAGCACGCGCGGATGCGGGAACACCGGTCCGCCCAGCATGCGCTCGAACAGCGTCATCAGCGCGGGATGGTGCTTCAGCGCGTGGAACGCCTCCAGCCGGTTGATGCGGCGCAAGGTCGCCAGGTAGGTCGGATCGGGATCGACGCAGAACCCCGCCAGGTCGGCCACCGCATCCTCCACCGGCGCGTCGCGCTGCAGCCAGCCGGCGTCACGCGCGATCGCGCCGATCTGCCGTTGCAGCGCGCATACCGGTTCGGCCGGCAACAGCCCGCGCAGGAACAGATAGCCGTCGCGCCGCATGCGGTCGGCGAGAGCGGCGCCGTCACCGGCCAGCGCGGTGGAGTCCACGAACGCGTCCATGCCCTGTCCAATTCGTGTTTGATGCGTTTGCCGTAGCAAGGTCCAGGCGCGCGGTGCGGTCAAGAGACCGCACGTGGCTGAGCGATGGACGGGTTCGGCTGATCATGCCGACCCACCCGCATAAGCAATGCGCCGCTGGACTGCGGCAGGCCGGGCGGCGCATCCTGCCCGATCGATCACATCTCAACGGGCACGTCAGGGAGGCGGCGACAATGGAAAAGGCTGTCCTCGGCAACAATGGCCCGGTGATCAAACTGTTTCATTACGGCGGCGCGGTACAAGGCTCGGAAATCCGCAAATATAGCTACTGGACCGATTTCGAGTCACTCAGCAAGGCCGACGTGTCGCGGATGACCGGACAGCCGGAAATCTACTTCCTGTTCCGCTCGATGGTCCGGGTCAATCGCGACCGGATCGACGAGTTCTTCAGCAATGAAGCGACCAAGATGATGCCGGGATTGCCGCCGGCGGACGAATACAAGAACAAGGTGCCGATTCCGATCACCTATCTCGAAACGATACCGATGCCCTGACGTCGCGTGTCGGTGCGGCACGATCGTCGCGACGCCCGGGACCGGCCACCCGTTGCGGATTTCCGACCCGGGACCGCGCTCGTGGCCGGCCGCACCGCTGGACCGGCCGTCGCACCGGCTCCGCTGTCAGCCGAACCGTCGCACCAGCCTCCCGGCACCCGCACCGCATGCGCCCGTGTCGCGGACGCGGCGCTGCGTCTGCGCCCGGGCACCAGCGCCTGCGCTCAGGATTGGAACCCCTGGAACGCGCTCGGGATCCGCTGGATCGCGGCCACCACGTTCCTCCGGGTTGCCGCCTTGGTGCCCGGCACGAAGTCGATCGTCACACTGTCGACCAGCCCGCCGAACCGGCGCTCGATCGCCTCGGCAATCCCGTCATAGGGGGCGCGGGCCACGAACAGGTCCAGCACGTCGTCGGAGATCTCGGCCGCCATCTGGTTCCAGGCGCCCTGCTTGGACATCGCGGTCAGTTTCACGCCCAGTTCGCCCAGCCCGTGCAGGTCGAACACCGGACGATAGGCCGGCGTGGAACCGTAGAACGCCACCCGATAGCGCACCTTCTCCGCCGCCTCGCGCACCGCCGCCTCGTCCGGACCGGTGGCGACGAAGCCACCGCCGGTGATCTCGAACCCGGCGAAGGATTTCCCGGCCGCTTCCAGTTCGGCCGCCAGCAGCGGGCGCACCACCTGCTCCAGGTAGTCGCGGGTGGCGAAACTGTGCAGCCGCACACTGTCGGCCAGTCGCGCGGCGGTCTTCAGCATCAGCGGCCCCACCGCCGCCATCGCCACCGGCGGCATCGGCAGGTGCAGCGGCCCGGGCGAGAACTCCGGCGTCATCAGCGTAAAGTTGTAGTGTTTGCCATGAAAGTTCAGTTTCTCGCCGGTCTCCCAGCAGCGGAAGATCGCCCGCAGCGCCTGCACGTATTCGCCGAGCCGTTCCGCCGGCGCGATCCACGGCACGCTGAACCGCCGCTCGTTATGCGCCTTCACCTGGCTGCCCAGCCCGATCACGAACCGCCCGCGCGAATGGTGCTGCAAATCCCAACTCTGGTTGGCAATGATCATCGGGCTGCGCGGGAACGCGATCGCGACCGAGGTGACCAGCTGCACCCGCTCGGTCGCCAGCGCCGCGAAGGCGAGCGGAGCGAACGGGTCGTGGCGCAGCTCGTTGCTCTGCACGATGTCGAACCCGTCCTCCTCCGCCTGGCGCGCGGCCGGGGCGCAGGCCCGCCAATCCGCCACCGGCAGTACTGTCGATACCCGCATTGCGCTTTCTCCCTTGCCGCTCCCTCGGGGCTATTTGCGGTCGTCGCGCCGCTCCCGTAAAGCGGACGGGTCACGCGGAAGGAGACGCATGCATGCCGGAGCTCGACGGGAAAGTGGTTCTGGTGACCGGCGCGAGCCGCGGCATCGGTGCGGCGGCGTCCACCGCCCTGGCACAAGCCGGCGCCGCGGTGATGCTGCTGGCCCGCGACGGCCAGCGGGCCGAGACCGTGGCGCAGGACATCCTGCGTGCCGGCGGCAAAGCGGCCGCGCGCGCCTGCGACGTGTCCGACTACGCCGCGATGCAAACTGCCGTTGCGGCGACGGTGGAAAAGTTCGGCAGGCTCGATGTGCTGGTGAACAACGCCGGCGTGATCGAGCCGATCACCAGCATCGCGGACAGCGATCCCGCCGCCTGGGCACGCAATATCGAAATCAACCTGACCGGCGCCTATTACGCCATCCGCGCCGTGCTGCCCGGCATGATCGCGTCCGGCGGCGGCACCATCGTCAATGTCTCCTCCGGCGCGGCGATGCGGCCGCTGGAAGGCTGGAGCGCCTATTGTTCCGGCAAGGCGGGCTTGGCGATGCTGACCCGCGCGATCGCGCTGGAACACGCCGCACAGGGCATCCGCGTGTTCGGCTTCCAGCCCGGCACCACCGACACCGACATGCAGGTGCTGATCCGCGCGTCCGGGGTGAACCAGATCAGCCAGATCCCGCGCGAGAAGCTGACCCCGGTCGCGCATCCCGCCGTGGCGATCGTGTATCTCTGCACCCCGGCCGCCGACGACCTGGCGGGCCAGGAGTTCAGCCTGGGCAACGATACCTTCCGCAGCCGGCTGCAGTTCGGCTGAACAGGAGACGCGGATGACCGCACGCATCGGGATCGCCGGCATCACCGGCCGGATGGGGCAGCTTCTGGTGGAGGAGGTTCGCGCCGCCGGCGCGACGCTGACCGGCGGCATCGGCCGGCCTGGCGCCACCACGAAGCTGCCAGGGGACGCGACCCGCCTGCCGGACCTGGCCAGCCTGGCCGCCGCGTCCGACGTGGTGGTGGATTTCACCAACGCCGCCACCGCCCAGCCCAGCGCCGCCGCTCTCGCCGCCTCCGGCAAGGCCTGGGTGCTCGGCACCTCCGGCCTGTCCGCCGCCGACGAGGCCGCCGTCGCCGAGGCCGCACGCAGCATTCCCGTGGTGTACGCGTCCAACTTCTCGGCCGGCGTGAACCTGGTGCTGGCGCTGGCGGAACGCATGGGCGCGGCGCTGCCGGCCGATCAGTACGATGCCGAGATCATGGAGATGCATCACCGGCAGAAGGTGGACGCGCCGTCCGGCACCGCGGTGGGGATCGGCCGCGCGGTGGCGAAGGGGCGGGGCGTGGTGCTGGATGAGGTGATGGAGAGCGGCCGCCACGGCCATGCCGGCGCGCGCAAGACCGGCGCGATCGGGTTTGCCGCGCTACGCGGCGGCCAGGTTGTCGGCGAGCACACGCTGATCTTCGCCGCCGGGGCCGAACATATCGCGCTGACCCACCGGGCATTCGACCGGCGCACCTTCGCCACCGGTGCGGTGCGGGCGGCGCTGTGGGTGGTGGGCAAGCCGGCCGGTCTGTATTCCATGATGGACGTGCTCGGGATGGGCTGAGGCGTCTCCCCCGGCCACGCATCGGGTACGCCGCGTCGCCGCTACCGGCGCATCGGTCCGACGGACGATCGCCCCGGCTCCACCGCCATCGCCCCACCCAGGGCGCCACCGGAGTCCCGCCGGGGCGCCACCGTTCGCACCACTTGACCCGTGCCTGTCTTTTCCGTCACACACGCCCGGCCCGGCAGTCCGCCTGGGCGGGGCCGATTGCGGCTGCAACCCCCGGCACTGCGAGAGAGAAGTCATGCGCGACACCGGCGAATTCCTGTTCACCTCCGAGTCGGTGTCCGAAGGCCACCCGGACAAGGTGGCCGACCGTCTGAGCGACACCGTGCTGGATGCGTTCCTGGCCGCCGACCCCTATGCCCGCGTCGCCTGCGAGACACTGGTGACCACCAATCGCGTGGTGCTGGCCGGCGAAACCCGCGGGCCGGAGACGGTGACCCCGGAACTGCTGACCCATCTGACCCGGCTCGCGATCCACGATATCGGCTACGACCAGGCCGGGTTCTCCTGGAAGACCGCGCAGATCGACTGCCATCTGCACGCCCAGTCCAGCGACATCGCCCAGGGCGTCGATGCCGAGGGCAACAAGGACGAAGGCGCCGGCGACCAGGGCATCATGTTCGGCTATGCCTGCCGGGAGACCGAGGCGCCTGATGCCGGCCCCGCTGTACTACGCCCACCTGATCCTGCACCGCATCCGTGACCTGCGCCGCAGCCACGACAAGTCCGTCGCCGGCCTGCTGCCGGACGCCAAAAGCCAGGTCACCCTGCGCTATGTGGACGGCAAGCCGGTGCAGGCGACCAGCGTCGTGGTGTCCACCCAGCACGAGGAGCAGCTCGACCAGGCCGAGGTGAAGCGCATGCTCTGGCCGCTGGTGGAGAGCACGCTGCCGCCCGGCTGGATGCCGCCGGAGCGCGAGTTCTACGTGAACCCGACGGGCAAGTTCGTCATCGGCGGGCCGGACGGCGATTGCGGCCTGACCGGGCGCAAGATCATCGTCGATACCTATGGCGGCGCGGCCCCGCATGGCGGCGGCGCATTCAGCGGCAAGGACCCCACCAAGGTGGATCGCTCCGCGGCCTATGCCTGCCGATACCTGGCGAAGAACGTGGTGGCCGCGGGCCTGGCGGATCGCTGCACCATCCAGATCAGCTACGCGATCGGCGTCTCCCACCCGCTGTCGGTCTATGTCGACCTGCAGAGCACCGGCAAGGAGGTGGACGAAACGCGGCTGGAGAAGACGCTGCGGGAGCTGGTGAACCTGACCCCGCGCGGCATCCGCGAGCATCTGCATCTGAACCGGCCGATCTACGCGCCCACCTCGGCCTACGGTCATTTTGGTCGTGAGCCGGACGAGGAGAAGGGCACCTTCACGTGGGAGAAGACCGATCTGGTGCCGGCGCTGAAGGCAGCGTTCGGGCGGTAAAGCCGCCACCGGACCGGCTGTACGGCCGCGCCCGCGGGCACAAGCTGCGGCCGCGGCAGGAACACCTGCTGGATGTGACGCTGCCGCGGCTGCGGCTTCAGGCCGCACAGGCCGGTAATCCGCTGGCGGCGTTTCCGCAGCGTCCCGCTGCACTGTGGCTGGAAATCGGCTTTGGTGGCGGCGAGCACGCGCTGGCGCAGGTCGCGGCGCATCCGGATATCGGGCTGGTTGCCTGCGAGGTGTTCGAGAACGGCATCTGCTCGCTGCTGTCGCGCCTGGTGCCCGAGGGGGGCGAGGCGGACGCGCCTCTGCCGCCGACCCTGCTGATCTGGCCGGAGGATGCGCGGGTGCTGCTGCAGGCGCTGCCCGATGCCTGCCTCGACCGGCTGTTTTTGCTGTTCCCCGATCCCTGGCCGAAGACGCGCCATGCCAAGCGCCGCTTCGTGCATCCCGCGATGCTGCCCCTGCTGGCCCGCGTGCTGAAGCCGGGGGCGGTGTGGCGGGTGGCGAGCGACGACCCGACCTACCAGGCCTGGGTGGCGGAGGTGATGGCCAACCAGACCCTGTTCGATGCGCCGCCGCCGGCGCGGGAGCGCCCCGCCGATTGGCCGCCGACCCGGTACGAGGCGAAGGCGCTGCGCGAAGGCCGCACGCCGCTGTACTGGCAGTTCCGACGTCGGGGGGAGCGGTAGGAAGCGTCGGGGGCGTTGCCCCCAAACCCCCAGCAAGGGGCGCTGCCCCTTGCATCCCCGCCAAGGGCTCGCCCTTGGAACCATACATGTTTGGGTTGGGGAGGGGGCCAGTCGTGATGAACTCCTGGTCCGATGCCTTGTGCAACCGGGAACATGCCTGACAGATTGGACCGGATAGATGCCTGACAGTCTCTCCGGGTTATGTTGCAGGATGTATTTCGGTGCTGGCCGGCCCCCGCGGGGGCCGGCCAGCACCGAAATGAACCAGCTTGCGCGTCCGCCGGTCGATCACCCCAAGCGCAATGTCGGCAAACCGCACCAGCGAATTGCCGCTCTCGGTTTCGGCAACGCCCACCAATTCGCCGGCCAGAGCCTCGGAAATGAACACCCGCTCCCCGCTCCATTTGATCGTGCCGTCCGTGCGGACCCGCCGCACCATGTGGTCGGCGTCATACCAGGGATCCCCGACGATCGCCGGCAGCGGACGGGGCGAGGGGCGATAGTGCTCCGCCGGCATCGTCTGGCCTAACGCCTCATGCGGCCGGTTGTGATTGAAATCATGCCGATAGCTGTCAAAGCGCGCCTGCTGCTCCGCCGCGCTCGCTGCCGGAGGCCGGCTGGTCTCCGCCTTCAGCGTGCCATGCATCCGCTCGTGCCGACCGTTCTGCTGCGGCTGCCCCGGAACAATCCGTTCCAGCCGGATGCCCAGTTTCACCCAATGCACCGACAGCCGGCCCAGACCTGCCGGGCCAGGAGCGCCGAACGGAGCCCCGTTGTCGCTGTGCATCGCCCACGGCAAACCGTATTCCGCAAACACCGCGTCAACCGCCGCGCGCACCGGTTCGCTGCGCTCCGGCATGATCCGGCAGCACAGCAGATAGCGCGCGTGTGCGTCCGTCACCGTCAACGGGTCGCAGCGGGTGCCGTCACCGGTGCGGAACCAGCCTTTGAAGTCGATGCACCAGGTGTCATTGGGCTGTTCAACCGCCTGGAACGGCTGCTCCACCGGCACCGCCCGCCGCCGCCGGCGACGGCTCTCGACCAGGCCGGCGCGGCGCAGGATATCGGTCGCCGTGCTGGCCGCCGGCCACGCCGCCTGCGGCTCCGCCCGCGCCAGCGTCGCCAGCAGCTTGCGCGCGCCCCAGTGCGGACGCTGGCGGCGCAGCACGATCAACCGTTCACACGTCTGCGCCTCCGTCGCCCGGCCATGCCGATGCGGCGCGCGCGAGCGTTCCTCCAGCCCAGCAGGCCCCGCCTCTTCGTGGCGCCGCTTCCACCGATACCCGGTGTCGCGACTGATGCCGTAGTGCTCGCACAGCACCGTCATCGGCAATTCCTCCCGAAGACAGTCGGCAATGAACCGCAGCTTGGCATCCGACACTGATTGTTCTTTCCATGGCATCGGCAGGTCTCCCTGCCGCCAGGATCAAACTGTCAGGCATCTATCCGGTCCATCCTGTCAGGATTCTATCCGGTCTGAACCCCGTCACGCCCCCTCCCCACCCCCAACCGATCCGATTGCAAAGGCTGTGCCTTTGCTGGAGGTCCGGGAGGCAAAGCCTCCTGGTGGGGTTCGGGGCAACGCCCCGATGCCTGCCGCACCTTAACCAGACCTTAGTGGAGTAGGCGGACACTGCGGGCGTTCTCAATCGTCAGCGGAGACACCCCCCAATGTCATTGCACACGAACCGCCGCGGCTTTGTCGCGGGCGCCGCGGCGCTCGCCTCCCTCCTGGCCATGCCGCATATCGCCAGGTCGGCCGGCCTGCGGCGCACCGTGCGCATTGCCACTGTCAATCCGCCAGCCTCCGCCACCGGCCAGGCCTGCCGCGCCTTCGCCGAGGCCGCCGCCCATTCTCCAGAGCTTTCCGGTGCCTTCCAGGTCGAGGTGGTCGCGGGCGGGACGCTGGGTGGCGAGCTGGAAATGACCCAGGCCTGCATCAACGGCACACTCGACCTGGCCGTGACCGCGTCCAACGTGGTCGGCGGCATCGTGCCGGAACTGGGGCTGCTCGACGCGCCATTCCTGTTCCGGGACGCCGCGCATGCCCGCTCTGTGCTCGATTCCGATATCGGCGTGGAGTTCACCACGCTGATGAAGGCGAAGGGCGTGCACAACCTCGCCTGGGCCGAGAACGGGTTGCGGCACGTCACCTCCAACAAGCCGGTGCGCAAACCCGCCGACCTCCACGGCCTGCATATCCGCGTGCCGCAATCGCCGGTGATGGTGGAAGCCTTCAAGGCCATGGGCGCCAATGCTGAGGCCCTGCCCTTCCCGCAACTGTTCGACGCACTGCGGACCGGCCGGTTCGAGGCCCAGGAAAACCCGGTCGTCACCATCGTCACCGCGCATTTCGCGCAGGTGCAGAAATTCCTGAACCTGACCGGACATGTCTACAGCGCGGCCATGGTGATCGTGTCACCGGACCTGCTCGAGGACCTGAATGACGCGCAGAAGGCGGCGCTGACCCAGACTGCGAAGGTCGCCGCCCAGGCGTCGCGCGACACCGCCTCCAACGGCGAACGCGAAGGCATCGACCAGTTGCGCGGCGACGGCATGACGATCGTCACCGATGTGGACCGCGTGGCCCTGGCGGCGGCCGCACGGCCGGCTCTGGATACCATCGCGCAGCGCCTCGGCGCCGACCGCGCGGCGCGGATTTGGACCTTCGGCGCCTGAACGGACCCGCCCCGATGCGCGTCGATCAGTCGCTCCGTTCGATCAAGACCCGGATCTTTGCCGGGTTCTTCCTGGTGCTGCTGCTGTTGGGCGTGCTGGCCGGCGTGGTGTGGCACGCTGGCCAGCATCTCAACGAGGCCTTGCGGGCCGACATGGTCAGCGAGCGCGCCGCATCGCAATTGACGTCGTTGCGCACCGCGCTGCTGGAATCGCGGCTGCGCATGGCCGCTTATCTGCGCACCGAGGCCGCCGCCGAACGCGTCGGCGACAAGGACCTGGCCGGCGGCGGGGCGACCATCCTGGCCAGCGTGACGCGCGCCGTCGTGGCCGCGACGGAGGGCCTGGCCAATGAAGACCCGGCACGCTTCGACGCCGCGCTGACCGCAACACGCCAGGCCAAGGAGGTGCTCGCCGCCGTGCGTGAGGCCGGTGCGGGATCGGCCCGAATCCAGCGCCTGGGTGGCGTGGTCGGCGCCGCCCTGGACGGGTTGCAGGCGACGGTGACGGCTGTGCGTTCGGCGATTGCCGCTCGCAACGATCGTGAGGCCACCCTGGTCGCCGCCGCCACCAAGGCAGAGGCCGTGGTGACCGAATTGTCCGCCGCGATCGCGGCGGAGCAGCAGACCCGCCGCGCCGGGACGCAGCGCGCCCAGGCCGCACTGGAAGCCAACGCGCTGTGGACCACCGGCGGTGCCACGCTGTTCGGCCTGTTGCTCGCCGCCAGCCTCGGCCTGTCCATCACCCGTCCGCTCGGCCGCCTCGCCGATACCATGCGCGAACTGGCCGACGGTTCACTCGACGTCACCGTGCCTGGCACCGCAGCCCGCCACGAGATCGGCGCCATGGCGCGGTCCGTGGAGGTGTTCAAGGCGAACGCCATCGAACGCCGCCGGCTGGAGCAGGAAGAGGCCGCCGTGGCGGCGCGTGCCGAGGCGGAAAAACACGCCACCATGCTGCGCGTCGCCGAGGGGTTCGAAGCGACCGTATCCGGCGTGGTGCAGGGCGTCACCCTCGGCGCGACCAAGGTGGAAACCGGTGCGCAGAGCGTCGTCGGCGCCGTGGAACGCACCGGCCAACAGGCCGAAGCGGTCGCCGCGGCCTCCGAACAAGCCGCCGCCAATGTGCAGAATGTCGCCGGCGCCGCCGAGGAACTCTCCGCCTCGATCGCCGAAGTCGCCGGCCAGGTGGCGCGCGCCGCCAGCACGGCACAGGAAGCCAATGCCGCGACGCGACGCACCGACTCGACGGTGCGTGACCTGACCCAGGCGGCCCAGCGCATCGGTGATGTGATCGGGCTGATCCACAGCATCGCCACTCAGACCAACCTGCTGGCATTGAACGCCACGATCGAGGCCGCACGGGCCGGTGAGGCCGGCAAGGGGTTCGCCGTGGTGGCGAGCGAGGTGAAGAACCTCGCCGATCAGACCGCCAAGGCGACCGACGAGATCGCCGCCCAGATCAACGCCATGCAGACCTCCACGCGCGAGGCGGTGACGGCGATCGGTGGCATCGCCGGCATCGTCGACCAGATGGATCACATTGCCACGGCGATCGCTGCCGCGGTGGAGCAGCAACGCTCCGCCACCCAGGAGATCGCCCGCAGCGTGCAGGAGGCGTCGGCCGGCACGCAGGAGGTCAGCAGCAACATCGCCGGCGTGAGTGCGACCGCGCACATCTCCGGTGAAGCCGCCAACGACGTACTGGGGGTTGCGCACGAACTCAGTGCGCAGGCCGACACGCTCCGGGCTGCGGTGGATTCCTTTCTGACCCGGGTGCGGGCTGCATGACAGGCTTGCCGCACCAGGTTCCTGTTTTTGACATGAATCATGGCGTTCCCGGCGACGTGGGATATCTGATGGCGCCACCAGGAATTCGATCGAAACGCGGCACTGCCTTGGGTGCGCGTTGCGAGGCTGCGGCGCGGGTTGCGACGCGGCGAGACCAACCACACCCTGCGTGACAAGGCGCACGCGAGACATCCCTGCCTCTATCGACAGGACTTCCTCCCATGCAAATCCTCAAGGCGATCAACAAGGTACCGGGTGGGCTGATGGTCGTGCCGTTATTCACCGGCATGATCATCAACACGTTCTTCCCGAATCTGCTGAAGATCGGCGGCTTCACTCAGGCGCTGAGCGAGGTCGGCTATCCGACCATTCTGGGAATGTACCTGTTCACCGTCGGCACCAAAATGACGCTGAACGCCGCACCGCGCATGCTGAAGCGCGGCTTCGGCATCATGTTCGCCAAAGTCGGCGTCGCGACGTTGATCGCCGTGTCGGTTGGCAAGTTCTTCGGTGGCGACATCTTCGGCTACAGCACGCTGGCCCTGCTGGTGGCGATGAGCGACACCAATGGCGGCATGTTCATGGCGCTGACCAGCGTGATGGGCGACAAGGACGACGCCGGCACCTATGTGCCGCAGAGCATCGAAACCGGTCCGTTCCTGACCATGGTGATCCTGGTCGGTGCCGGCCTCGCCAACATCCCGTGGCTGACCATCGTGTCGGTGATCGCGCCGATCGCGGTCGGTGCACTGGCCGGAAACCTCGACAAGGACCTGCGCGAATTCTTCGGCTCGCATGAAGCGATCATCGTGCCGTTCATGGGCTTCACGCTGGGCCAGACGATCAATCTCTCCGCGGTGGTGACGGCCGGAATCCCCGGCGTGCTGCTGGGCGTGATGGTGCTGGTGATCACCGGGACGGTCTGCATCTTCGTCGACAGGCTGCTGGGCGGCACCGGCATCGCCGGCGCGGCGGCATCCAGCACGGCGGGCAACTCGGCGGCGGTGCCGAAGGCGGTGGCGATGGCAGACCCGACCTATGCCGCGATCGCGCCGATCGCGACCGTGCAGGTGGCGGCCTCCGTCATCACGACGGCGATCCTGACGCCGATCCTCACCTCCTACATGTACAAGCGGGTGCAGAAGCAGCGCGCGCGGGAGGCCGAAGCGGTCGGTCTGGCAGGCGCGCCAGCCCCGATCCTCGCCGGTGGCACGGCGCACGCTCCGACACGCTAATTGACTCAGCGGTTAAACTTCGAATCGATGCCCTGGCAATGACGGAGCCGATTCGTGACAAGGAAACAGACTGCCAGGAAGCACATCGTCAGACTGAGCGATGATGAGCGCGATCGGCTGAACGCGCTCATCGCAACAGGCAAGCATCCGGCACGCAAGCTTCTCAAGGCGCGTATCCTGCTGAAGGCCGACGTCTCCGAGGCGGGCGAGGGATGGCCCGACAACCGGATTGCCGAGGCGTTGGACACCAGCACCGACACGATCCTTCGGACCCGCCAGCGGCTTGTGGAGGAAGGCCTGGACGCGGCCCTGACACACAAATATTCGCCCGCCTCGGCCCGGCCACGCATCTTCGACGGGGCCGCCGAGGCCAAGCTGATCGCCCTGGCGTGCGGCGAGCCGCCAAGGGGGCGGTCGCGCTGGACCCTTGAACTGCTGGAAGAACAGGTCGTCGAACTGAAGATCGTCGAGCGTGCCAGCGACAACACGATCGGGCGGACGCTAAAAAAAACGCTCTCAAGCCCCACCTGCAAGAACAATGGGTCATTCCGCCGGACGCCAGCGCGGCCTTCGTAGCCGCCATGGAGGACGTACTCGAAGTCTATCAGCGCCCGCACGACCCAGCGCGCCCGGTGGTTTGCCTGGACGAGACGTCAAAGCAACTGATCGCAGAGACGCGCGTGCCGATCCAGGCGAAGCCAGGGCATCCCTCGCGCGTCGACTACGAGTATGAGCGTAACGGCACGGCAAACCTGTTCATGCTGTTCGCGCCGCTGGAGGGATGGCGGCACGTCAAGGTCACAGACCGCCACGCCGCCGCCGATTACGCCCAGGTCCTCAAGGAGGTGTCCGACATCCACTTCCCTGGCGCCGAGAAGATCGTTCTGATCCAAGACAATCTCAGCACGCACAAACCCGCGTCGCTGTACGAGGCCTTTCCGCCCGCGGAAGCCCGCCGGCTCGTGGAACGGTTCGAGTGGCATTACACACCCAAGCACGGAAGCTGGCTGGATATGGCCGAGTGCGAAATCAGCGTGCTGTCAAGACAATGCCTGGACCGGCGAATCCCCGACAAACCGACGCTGACCCAAGAGATCGCCGCATGGCAGCAGAACCGCAACAAAAGGCACGCCAAGGCCGATTGGCAGTTCACCAACGCGGACGCCCGCGTCAAGCTCAAGCGGCTCTACCCGCAATTTCAATAACTCGGGTACTAGTGTCCTGAGTCCTAAATCCGTCGCATCAGCGATTCGAAAACTGCACTGCGGTCGATTCGGCGTGACTTGCGAGGCTCTGTCGT
The DNA here is from genome assembly GCA_963789495.1 of uncultured Alphaproteobacteria bacterium. GTDB lineage: Bacteria > Pseudomonadota > Alphaproteobacteria > Acetobacterales > Acetobacteraceae > CAWBLP01. Next base: position 61,842 of record CAWBLP010000032.1, on the reverse strand, counting down.
CTTGGAGACGGAGAGCAGGCATGGCGGGACGCAGGCTGGAAGCGCTGAATGTAACGGATGCGGAGAGATCTGAGCTGATGGCGCTGGCCGCCCGGCCCAAGACCTCGCAGGCTCTTGCGGCTCGTGCCCGCATCGTTCTGGCCTGCGCCGAGGGTCTGGAAAACCAGGCGGTTGGTCAGCAGCTTGGGGCGCATCCACAAACCGTCGGCAAATGGCGCCGCCGGTTTCTGGCGCAGCGGGTCGAGGGTTTGCGCGACGAGCCGCGGCCCGGAGCGCCGCGCACGATCGAGGATAAACGGATCGAAGCGGTGATCACCCGCACGCTGGAGAGTAAGCCCGAGGCGGCGACCCACTGGAGTTCGCGTGGCATGGCGCGAGACACCGGCTTGTCGGTCAGCACGGTGCAGCGGATTTGGCGCGCCTTCGGGCTGAAGCCGCATCGGCAGGAGACATTCAAGCTCTCCACTGATCCCGACTTCGTGGCCAAGGTGCGCGATGTGGTGGGGTTGTATGTTTCCCCTCCCGAGCATGCCGTGGTGCTCTGCGTTGACGAAAAGTCGCAGATCCAGGCGCTGGACCGCAGCCAGACCGTGTTTCCGATGCGACCTGGTCAGCCTGAGCGGCGCAGTCACGATTACGTCCGGCACGGTACGACCTCGCTGTTCGCGGCACTTGACGTCGCTACCGGAGCAATCATCGGCAAATGCTATCCGCGCCACCGCGCGACCGAGTTCCGTCAATTCCTGGACGAGATCGAGGCTGCGGTACCGACCGGGCTGGATGTGCATCTGGTCTGGGACAACTACGCGACGCACAAGACCGCGCTGATCCGCGACTGGCTGGCAAAGCGCCCGCGCTGGCATGTCCACCTGACCCCGACAAGCAGCTCCTGGCTGAACCAGGTCGAGCGCTTTTTCGCACTGCTGACCGACCGGAAGATCAGGCGCGGCGTGCATCGCAGCGTCGATGAGCTGGAAGCTGCGATCAACGCCTTTCTCGATCACCACAATGCCAACCCAAAGCCATTCCGGTGGGTCAAATCCGCCGACGACATCCTCGACGCCATAGAACGATTTTGCACCTACAACACTTCAACGACATGATGCGGTGGTCTTATGGTTCGCGCCTCGACGCTTTCGGCCGACCCAGGTCGATCGGGCCTCCGCAGCAGCGGGGGCCCGCTGCCTGTCTCATCCCAGCGTTTGCAGAAACGCGTTCAGCACGGCGAGGAACCCTTTGGTGTTCTGGCCGTGCACGTTGTGACCGCAATCCGCCACCGTCTCCAGCCGACCTTGCGGCAGCGCATCGCGAAACCGCTCCGCCGCGTCGGGCGCGAGGATGTTGGAGTTCGCGCCCCGCACCACCAGCACCGGCAGATCGAACTTCCTGGCGTCATCGAGTGTGATGTTGTCGAGCGGGCCGGTGCCGCGCACCACGCCGAGGCGTCGCGGTGTCGCGTCGCATTTGCTCACGTACTTGCCGTCGGCACGCTGCAGCATGTTGTATTTGACCGTGCGCTCGATGTGCTCGCGGCTGCGATACGGATCGTAGCGCCGCACGTTCTCGACGAACGCCTCCAGACCGTCGAACTCCTGGTTGGCCTGCACGAACCCGGCGATCACCTCGCGACCGCGGTCCGACACTTCCGGCCCGACATCCACCACCACCAGGGCGCGCAGCCGTGACGGATCCATGCGGGTCAGCAGCATCGAATTGCGCGCACCCATCGAATGGCCGATCAGGATCGGCCGCCCCAGATCCATCGCCTCGATGAATGCCTGGGCATCGAGCGCCATGCTGTGGTTGGCATAATCCACATCGCGCGCCCACTCGCTGTCGCCATGGCCACGCTGATCCAGCGCCAGCACGCGATGATGTTGCGCCAGATGCAGGCTGACCAGATCCCAGGAATGCGCCGATTGGTGGCCGCCATGCAGCAGCACGATCGGCGGTGCGTCGGGTGCGCCCCATTCCAGGAAGTGGAACCGCAGCCGCCGCAGCACGATGTTGCGTGATCGATACGGCACCACCGGCGCATGCGGAATGCCGAGATCGGCTGCGCTGGCGAGCAGGCTGCGGAACTCGTCCGTGCCGGTCATGTCCAGCGGCTGCATGCCGTCGGCGGATGCGTTCAGATACATCGATTGTCCCAGTTCCCGCTGTCTTGGCGCAGCACGCACGCGGCGGCGGAATACCGGGCGGACGCGCTGCTGGCTCAGCATGAAGGTTCCGGCTTCGCATGCAAGCATCGCACCTCGCGCCAACCGCGAGACCGAGGCAGGTCTGCGCTCGCCGGCCGGACGCAGCGCCTCACCATGGCGGGCGGCGAATATGTTACAATGTCAGATTGTATTCGCTGCACCGGACGGCCGCGGTGCATGACGCCACGGGGCCGCACCAGACGCGACCGGCACGCGCCGGACGCGACAGCAAGCGAGAGACGACGGACGCCACCGTAGGCCGGACGCCACCATATGGCGCCAGACGGACGGACGGACGCGGCGGACTGCCGCACGGGGCGCCAGGCGGACGGACGGCAACAACCCGCGGTGCCAAACGGACTGGTGCACGCAACGGCGGCGCCGGACGGCACGCCCGGCACTGCCGGACCCGCTACTCCGCCGCTGCCAAAGCCGGCCGGCGGGCAATCCGCAACACCAGCAGCGAGGCGATCAGGCAGGCGATGCCGCTTGCCAGGAAGGCGATCGTATAGCTGCCGGTCTCGTTGCGCACCGCACCGGCGCCGAATGCCGCCAGCGCACCGCCGACCTGATGCGCCGCCACGATCCACGCCACCATCACCGGGGCGTCGCGCTTGCCGAACACCTCATTGGTCAGCGCCACCGTCGGCGGCACCGTCGCCACCCAGTCCAACCCATAGAAGATCGCGAATACCGTCAGGCTGACCAGGCTGAAATCGGTGAACGGCAGCACCGCCAGCGACAGCCCGCGCAGCCCGTAATACCAGAACAGCAGCACGCGCGGATTGTAACGGTCGGTCAGCCAGCCCGATGCCGTGGTGCCGATCAGGTCGAACACGCCCATCGCCGCCAGCAGGCCCGCGGCGCTGACCGCGGCGATGCCGTGATCCGCGCAGTAGGCGATCAGATGCGTGCCCACCAGGCCGTTGGTGGAGAAGCCGCACACCGCGAAGCTCGCTGTCAGCAGCCAGAAATCCACCGACCGCATGCCGCGCGCCAGGCCCAGCAGCGCCAGGCTGAACGGATTGCCCGCGCTGGGCAGCGTCGGCGGTTCCGCGGCTGCGCCATAGGGACCCAGGCCGATGGCGCCGGGACTTTCCGGCAGCAGGAACAGCACCACCGGCATCAGCGCGGCAATCACGATCGCCACCGTCCAGGGCACGCTGTTCCAGCCATAGGCGTTCGCCAGATGCGCCAGGATCGGCAGGAAGATGAGCTGGCCGGATGCGTTGCTTGCGGTCAACAGCCCGATCACCAGGCCGCGCCGATGCACGAACCACCGATTCGCAACCGTCGCCGCCAGACCGACCATGCCGGCGCCCGAGCCCAGCCCCACCAGCACGCCCCAGGTGAGGTACAACTGCCAGGGCGTCGTCACGAAGGCACTGGACCCCGCCCCCAGCACCAGCAGCGACATCGATGCCAGCACGGTGCGCCGCATCCCCAGCGTCTGGATCAGCGCGGTCGCGAACGGTCCGACCAGGCCGAACAGCAGGATGTTGAGCGAGATGGCGCCGGAGATCGTGGCCGTGCTCCAGCCGAATGAATGCTCCAGGGGCACGATCAGCACGCCCGGCGCGGCGCGCACGCCCACCGAGGCCAGGATGACGGTGAACATCAGCGCCACCACGACCCAGGCGTAGTGGACACGGTCGCCCAGCCTTCGGGCCAGGTAGGTCTGTGCACGCATGGAGCCGGGCTCCCCCAAACAGGTTGCGCGTAACATGACGGGCGTCATATATACTCGGCAAGAGCTAATATGACGCTCGTCATGCATTTCAGGAATGCTGCGGATGCGAAAAACGCCTGAGCAAAAGGCCGAAACCCGTCAGCGCATCGCCACCGCGGCGGCGTCCCTGTTCCGCCAGCACGGCATCGATGCGGTAGGGGTGGACGCGATCATGCACGCGGCCGGGCTGACACATGGCGGCTTTTACGGCCATTTCGAGTCGAAGGAGGCACTGGTGGCGGAGGTTTCCGCCGCCTCGCTGGCCCGTGCCGCCGCGCGCTGGGACCGCATCAGCCAGGAGCAACCGCCCGCCGAGGCGCTGCAGCAGATCGTCGGCGCTTATCTCGACCCGGCCCATGTCGCGGTTGCTGAACGCGGCTGCGTGCTCACGACGCTCGGGCCGGAAGTGGCGCGGCGGCCGGAGTCCCGCCCTGCCCTCACTCGCTCGATTCGTGCGATGACCCAGGCCCTGGCGCGCTGCCTGCCGGATGGCGGCGAGGGTCGGGCGATGGTCGCGTTGTCCACCATGGTCGGGGCGGTGGTGCTGGCCCGCCTGGCAGACGAGCCGGCGCTGGCTGATGGGTTCCTGCACGCGGCGGAACGGGCGGTCGCCGGGGAAGCGGCGGCGGACCGGCGCGGCACGGGCGAGCCGGACGGGCACGCCGGCGGATCGTGATCGCGGCGGTCCCGGGCCCGAGCACGGCAGCGAGTGCCGGCGTGGGGCGGAGCCGGCGAGAAGCGGCGCCGGTTCACCCCGTTATGGCCGAGCCTGGGCCGGTGCTCTGCCCTTTGGCGAAGACGCAGGTTTCGCAGGGTGGTAGCTCGATCGCCTGTGGGTAGATGGCCGGGTCAGGCCCGGCCAAGACGAGATTGGAGCGGCCCGGCCACGACGATGTTGGAGCGGCGCGTCCAGCGGGCGGCGGGGAAGCGGTGCGGCCAGGACGGTGTTGGAGCAATACGCCCGACGGACGGCATTGGAGTGGCACGCCCAGCGGGCGGCACGGCCAGGACGATGTTGGAGTGGCACATCCAGCGCACGGCATTGGAGCGGCACGCTCAGCGCACGGTGTTGGAGCGGCACGCCCAGCGAAGGCAGGGGGGCGGGTGCGGTCGCACGCGCCACCCCTCGGTGTCAGATCACCTGATCGGTGCGCAAGCCTCCGATCGTATCGCGGTCCAACCCGAGCCATTGGGCCAGCACGTCGTCATTGTGCTGGCCGAGCAGCGGGGCGGGATTGACGGGTGGGGGGCTGCCGCTGAAGCGGACGGGCCAGGCGGGCATCTTGTAGGCGCCGGCCTTGGGATGCTGGATCACCTGCATGATGCCGCGCTGCTCGAAGCTGGGATCGGCCAGCAGCTCACCGGTGTCCAGCACCGCCCCGGCCGGCACCGCGGCGCCGATGATATCCATCGCCTCCTGCTTGGTATGCCGGCGCGTCCAGTCGGTGATGATCGCGTCGACCTCGGGCTCGTTCTGGATCCGCGCCTCCCGTGTCGCGTAGCGCGGATCGTCGATCAGGTCCTCGCGGCCGATCGCCTTCAGCAGGCGCGACCAGTGCTCGGGGTTACCGCGGCTGGTGTAGACGAACACGTAGTCGTTCGGCCCGCCGGGCTTGCACGGGAAGATGTTGCAGGGCGGGTTGTTGGCTCCCATGCTCGCCGATCCCACGCGCGGCGCCGGCTTGCCGGTGCGGGCGTGGGCGGCGAAGGCGCCGCGGATGTAGTGCAGCATGGCATCCTGCATCGCCACCTGCAGATGCTCGCCCTGGCCGGTGCGGGTGCGGCGGAACAGTGCCGAGACGACGGAGATCGCCAGCAGCATGCCGGTGCCGGTGTCGCCCAGCGACGGGCCCGGCTTCATCGGCGGTCCGTCCTTCGGGCCGGTGATGCTCATCGTGCCGCCGCAGGCCTGCGCGATCATGTCGAAGGCCAGGTTGTTCTGATACGGGCTGCCGGCGCCGAACCCCTTCACCTGCGCGTAGATGATCGCCGGGTTGATCGCGCGCACCACGTCGGCGCCGAGGCCCAGGCGTTCGATCGCGCCCGGGGCGTAGTTCTCCACGAACACGTCCGCCTGCTTCGCCATGTCCTTCAGCAGCGCCAAGCCGCGCTTGTCCTTCAGGTTGATGGTGACCGAGCGCTTGTTCGCGTTGTACTGCAGGAAATACCAGGCATCGGCGCCGGGCGCGCCGCCCGAGTAACGCCCCGGATCGCCCTTCGGATTTTCCACCTTGACGACATCCGCGCCAAGAAACGCCAAAGCTTCGGTGCAGGATGGTCCCGCCTCGAACTGCGTCAGGTCGAGGACCTTTACGCCCTCCAGGCAATTATAGGCGCCGTTGGTCTGCATGATGTGACGCTCCTCCATTGGTTGAGCGATGCTAAGCCGTGTCTTCAATTGCGCCAAATAATGCTGGCGACGAGGTGGACGGCAGCCAGGACGTTGCGGGCGATCTTGTCGTAGCAGGTCGCAATCGCGCGGAACTGTCGGAGCCTGGAGAAGACGGTCTCGATCGGATGGCGAGCCTTGTAGAGACGGCGGTCGTCGTCGCGAGATAACCGGAGGCCGGCGGTTGACGGGATGGCGACGGCCTTGGCCGCTGCCGCCACCGGTTCAATGACCCGTTTGTCCGCATCGAAGGCCGTGTCGGCGATCAGCATATCGGCCTGCATGTCCGGCAACATGCGGTCTGCGCCAAGCAGACCTCGCTCACGTGGTGGCGTAATGTTCCGCCTATCGGTCTCTCAACTCGGCCGGCCAATACGCGGCGTGTCGAGGAAGAACGGGTCCCGCAATGTGCCGTCACGCGCCACGGGGTGCTGATGGAACATGGGAAAGCCCGCTGGCAGGAACGTATCCGCACGCACGGTGTCGATGCAGATGTGGCGCGTGTTGGCCGGCTCGATGGAAAACCAGGCGGGTTCGTCGAATGTGCCGCCATAGACGCCGCAGATATCGGGGAACCGTTCGAAGAGGACATACAGCTTCGTCGCGCACACCGAACAGGAGCGGATGTGCAGGCGTTTGCCGCTGCCCGCGGAGACGTGCGTGTAGCTCGACGGGACACCACGCGTGGCGCTCACGTCCTCCGGTCGAAAGATCGGCTCAACCATATAGGCCCCGCCGGTTGCCCGCTGGCAGAACCGGCAGTGACAGATCGTGATACGGACCGGTTCCCCTTTGGCCTGGTAGCGCACAGCGCCGCAAAGGCATCCTCCCTCATGAATGTGCATCATTTTCCTCCAATGACCTGAACCGACAAAGAAACGTCGTACCGATGAAAAGGAGTGGACACACCATGTCCTTCCACTGTGCGACGAAGCATGTTCGGCAGCTGCGGCGCGCGGTCCGATTGCGCCACGCCGCCACGCGTCGATAGCGTCCATCCTCTCCAGCGGCAGTGTCAGAGGAGCCGGCACCTGAATTGAAGAAGCGCGCCCGCCAACGCGACCGGGATTTGGCTTCGAGACACCGCGGTGCCCGAGAGATGTTGACATGACACCTCCGACAGCGCAATACTTAACCGATCGGATAAGCGATATGTCCAGGACAACCGTGTGACATGACGACGTGAGAGGAGGATCCGATGCTCGATCCTGATGAACCGTCCCTGTATCAGCGCCTTGGCGGCCATGATGTCATCTCGGCTTTTGTCGAGGACATAATGGCGCGCGTCATCGCCGATCCAACGCTTGCCGTTTACTGGAAGGGCAAGAGTCGGGACAGTCGGCGCAAGGATAATCAACTGCTGCTGGAATTCCTTTGCATGGCGTTCGGCGGCCCGTCCGCATATCTCGGCCGCGACATGAAAACCTCCCATGCGGGCCTCGGAATTACCGACGACGAGTGGGATGTCTTCGCCGTTCATGCCGTCGCTGCACTCGACAAACTAGGCATCTCCGGGCGCGAAAAATCAGAATTCCTCGCCGCGGCGACCAGTCTGAAGGAAGACATCGTCGAAGTACCACGCCAGGCGGAGATATGACAGACCTTGACTGGTGACGTTGAACCGGCGGTCCTCAGCGCAATCTTCAACGCGCTGTCAGATCCCACAAGGCGGCAGATACTGGCGCGACTGGCGCATGGCTCGTGTTCGGTGTCCGAACTCGGCGCACCGTTTCCGGTATCGGCACCGGCGATTTCGAAGCATCTGAACGTGTTGGAACATAGCGGCCTGATTTCCCGCTGGAAACAAGGACGGACGTATTACTGCAGATTGCTGAAAGAACCACTGCTTGCCGCCGGCGACTGGATCGAGCAGCAGCGCGGCTTTTGGGAGCAACAGTTCAACGGACTCGACGAGTTCCTGCGGGGAGAGGACGGAACATGGACAAAGCAGTTTCCGCCGAAACCGGCACTACCCTCCGACTCTGGCGCCGGTTCGAAGCGCCCCCCGAAAGGGTCTTCGCGGCGTGGACCAGACCGGAAGCGCTGAGGATGTGGTGGTGCCCGGCAGGCTGGTGTCCAGTGCGGATGGACGTCGATCTGCGCCCGAGCGGTGCGTACACGCTGTCGATGAACCGGGACAACAGCGAAAAACTAATCACGGTCCATGGACGCTTCCTGGAAATCGAGCCGCCACGGAGGCTTGTCTATACATGGCGCTGGGATGGGGTGTTCCCGGACATGCCGGAGACGATCGTGACGGTTGAATTCCGCGCCGTGACCGGTGGGACTGAACTCGCGTTGCGGCAAGGGCTGCTCGAATTGCCAATGTGCGGACAGCACCTCTCAGGGTGGCTCGTCGCATGCGGGCGCCTGGCGGAGGTGGTCGAGACGCGAACCATATTGGATCGCCTCGCGACATCGCGGGGCGCGGAAATCCGCCCGGCGACAGAATTTGCGTAACAAGCGAACACCAAAAATCAACTATTTCGCAAAAAGGGGATCGAACATGAAGACCTCGTCTGTCGCCGCGACCGCCATCGTGACACTGCTGCTGTACGGATCAAATGCCACGGCATTCGCGCAAACGGCGGCCCCGCCGAAGGGAACCTACACGTTCGGTGAGGACCAGACGATCGCCGACCTGGGAAAAATGGACTGGGCGCCGTTGCAGCTGGCAGGACTGCCACCGGGTATCGAGATCGCCAGCCTACGTGGCGATCTCGCGAAAGGCGGTGGAGAAATCGTTCTGCGAACACCACCAAAATACCTCGTGCCAAACCACAGTCACACCAGCGACGAAACCTATGTCTGGCTCAAGGGAGACTTCACCTACGTCGCCGCCGACGGCACCCGTCAGAAGATTTCCAGCCCCGCTTTCATCAGCCTGCCAGGGAACACACCGCATGCGCTGGAGTGCGGCGACGAACCGTGCGTCTTCTATTTGCGCTATGGCCGTTCTTTCGATCTGCATGTCCACGCCATGCCAGTAGCGACGACCGCACGATAGCGCCAAAAAGCTTGGTGTTCCCGCGATGCGGGCACGATAACGCGCACGTCCGGCGTCCTTGGCATTCAGTCCTCAAGACCCGGATGCCAAGCCAATTCCGGGCGGTTCTGCAGGGAGCCCACGCTTATGTCGGATTCGGACCGGTCATCTGCGGATTCGATACGGAATCCTCTCACGCTACGGCTCTGCTCGGACGGTGCAATTTAGCTGACGGAAGCCCGGCGGTAGGCCTTTCCGGTGATATAGGCGACGCCTTCCGGGCCGACCTTCGTCGTGTGTTGGCACCCCGCCGCCAGCTCGCAGTGATCGCCAGCCCTGAATGTTTCCGACTTCCCGTCTCTTGTGACGGTGATCTCGCCACCAAGCACCATGATCCGCACATCGAAATCGTGTGCGTGCAGGTCTTCGGCAAAGTCGGCCTTCTGTCCCCCATGAATGACCTCGAAGCCTTCCCGGCGCAGGTCGCTTTCGAATGCCTCACGGGTAAGGGAGCCGCCGTTGCGGCGTCGGCCTGATAGCAAGGCAACACCCTCCGGACCCACATGTTCGGCATGCATGCAGCCCGACGGGACCTCGAAACACTGTCCCGCCCGGAAAGTTATCGGATTGTTGTCACGGGTGATGGTAATTTCGCCGCCCAGGACGAAGGCTTTGGCGTCGAAGTCGTGGCAATGGTTCGGCGCGACCAGGTTCGGCTTCACGCTGCTGTTCACAACCCGATAGCCGTCACGACGCAGTTCCAATTCAAAGTCAATACGATCCATTGACATTCTCCCGGGTGCCGCTCCCTCCGTATTGATGTGGGGGCGAGGATTGACGCGAAGGAAGCACGGTGTTCGCCGGGAGCGATTTTGCACCGGCCCCGGCTCACTGGCTAGCCCGACGTGTCCTCACCAAACTTGGCGGCGGCTATTTCTATCGGCTGGTAGAGTGGCCCCGTATTCGATGCAAGAGGCAAACCGCCAAAAGCAGTCGGCGCTCCAAACCCCCACCATGATTTGTTTTACTCTCGGCAACAGATCTCAGCCGGACCATTACGATATCCAGCGCATTGCGACTTAAGGCGCCGGTGGTGGAGAGCGCGGGGCTGACGCCCCGCGCTCAGGCTATTTCAGGTGTAGGATGGCTGTACCCTCGTAAACGTTCGGCGCGCCGACGCCGGTGCCGCCGGCATTGGCGGCGATCCAGTCCCGGGCCTTCTGCACGCTTTCGTCGGCGCCGGCTTTGTCCTGGCAAACAGTCACGGAGTAGCCGCCGTCGCCGCTGCGCACGAGGGTGTAGTTCACGAGCCCCTTCACGGTGCGGAGCAAGGCTTCGACGTCCGCCTTGCGCTTTTCCAGGGTGTCGAAGAGTTCTTTGGCGCCTTTGCCGGAATAGGCTCTTACGACGGTGTGCATCGTTGATTCTCCGCCCTTGCTTCAGAAAGATGAGGAGACACGGCACGAATGATTATTCTGCACAGTTTTGTCGTGGCGGCAAATCTGTGGACGGACTCCTCATGGGCGGCGACAACGACTCGACCCCCGAGGTCTCCGACTACCGGTATCATGGTTATCTTCGACGCGCCGGATGCGATCTCAGCCGGTGCCGTCGCTGCCGCCGCCTCAGCGTCCGGCGCATTTCAGAATGTGCAGATCAAGCGCCTGCTGACACAAGAGGAGACAGTCAGCGTGCTGAAAAAGGCTCAGGGGGTGCTCACTGCGTTCAGCCCACCAAAGGGATAAAGATGGATAGGCTCTGGAGAGCATACCTCGCGACTTCCCTCATTTTCCTTCCGCTCGGCTTCTGCACCGGTTCGCACCGATTCCCTATCAGATCCAGGTATTCGGCAGATGCTCGTTGACGTGCTGGCGCCCCTCCTGCTCAGTGCACCGAAGCCGCCGGTATCCAGCCCTGCACTGCTGCGAACTGGCCAATCTGCCGAGCGAGGCCGTCGGCCAATCGGACGGCTTCGACATTGCCGTACCCGTTGCGGATCTCCATGCCGGCATGCATCCCACCGCTGACCGCGGCCGACGTGGCGACCCGGCCCGCCATGGCCCCCACACCCATGGTTTCCGCCGCACCCGGCGCGCGGCCACTGTCAGCCTCGCCCTCAATGGCCGTCAGGAACCTCGGTGGCTGAGCGCTCAAGTAGTACAATTGGACGTCTGCACTGATCGTGCTCTTGCCGGCGCCCAGCCCGACCAGAACGCGGCGGGTCCGGTTCCCCTGATCGATGTCGACGATCTGTCCCTGGACGTACAGCGCATTGTCGGGACCCTCGACGGACGCGCCGATCACAGCAGGCAGGCCATAGCGCCGGAGACGCTCAACGAGCGCCTGCGCCAGCGCCTCCTGCGTGGCGTGCGCCGCCTGCAGCTTCTGCGCATCCGGCGGAGCGTCGCCGGCGGCCCGCCTGAGCCGGGCGCCCACGCCCTGGTCAAGCCGCACCTCGCCTGGCGAGACGGCAAAATAGGATACCACCACCCGGTTCGGCGGCGGCAGGGCTGGCCCTGCATAGGCTTCCACGTCGTGCACGTGGGCCCGCGTGCAGGCCGCCATTCCCAGCGTGATCACAAGCGCGAGCGAACGAAGTCCAGCCATGATGATCTCCTCAGTAGCGCAGGGGTAGGGATACGCCGGTGGCGGAGGCTGCCGTCCCACAGCACGTCAAGCGCCCCTCGACCCCCCGCGCGACGAGATCCAGTTGGTTGCAGGCGGCGGTCTTGCCGGTCGCTTCCAGGTATGGAGGCAGCGCCTGGCGCAGGGGGTGCCCCACCATGACTCGCGGCGCCGGTGGCGGCACATAGGCATTACGCCGCTCAAAGCTCGGCAGCAGAACCACGCAGGCCAGGACACCCAGGACGCATAAGTGCCTCACCGTGCGGTGCGCACCTGCGCCAGAGCCCCCTTGCAGCTGCGGGACAGATGCGCCTGGTTCTTCGACAGACATGCCAGGGCTTCGCCACCTCCCAGCGGCACGCCATGGCACCAGGCGCGGAAGTCCCCGCCGCAAGACCGCCGCATCAACGCGGCCTCCTCCCGCTTCGTCATCGACGGTGCGGTGGCGGCGGGAGGCACGCCCTGCGCTGCGGTGTTGGGTGGCCGAACCGCGGCGGTGCCGGACACGGCGCCGACCGCGGACCGGCAGGCGGGCGACAGGCTCGCCGCGTGCTGCTGCAGGCATTGCAGGGAGGCCTGGCCCCCGGTCGGCACGCTGGCACAGTAGGATTGGTAATCAGACGGGCAGGATTGCCGGATCGCGTTGGCCTGGGCCTGGCTTGGCTGCTGCGCCAGCGCCGCGCCGCCGGCAGCCTGACAGGACAGCAAGGCGAACAGTAGGAGCAAGCCAAACCAAGGTTTCGACGGCATGAAGAACCCTTTATGCTGGTCGTGGCATTCAGCGCCGGAAGCGTCCGCTCCGTTCGCCGCCGCCACCGCTGAAGCGACCGCCACCGGCGCGCTGCTGCATTCCGGAGAACCGGGCCTGACGATCCTGCTCCAGTTGCTGATAGGTGCTCCGGTCGACCGGCTGCCGCGTGCCGCCCTGCATCTGGTTTCCGCCCGATCGTTGGGTCTGTGTCGCTCGGTTGGCCTGCGTCGACTGGCTGGCCTGCCGGGTCGATGCGCTCTGTCGCGCCTGAGCGCCCTGTCCGGTCTGCGGCGTCTGCCCACCCGTCTGATTGGCGCCAAGGCTGTTGCCCTGCGCGTTGCCCTGCGCGTTGCCACGGTCCGATTGGTTGGATGGCGGCGTTACCGGCTGCCAGCCGTTATTGTTCCACTTGGACCAGCCATCTGAGGTGTGTTGGTACACGTTGCCATCGTGGCCGGCGTAGGTGTCGCCGCTCTGAGTCTTCACGGCGCCGCCCCGGTTGCCGTTCACCCCGTGATAGCCGGCTCCCTCTGCACCGGTGGAGGAACTGAACGCACCCGCCGACCCCCGCGCGTTGCTGCCGCTTTCGGTGTGCACCGTCTGGTTGGGGCCGGTGACCGTGCTGGAACCCCAGCGTGAATACGCATTCCAGTTCTGGTTGCTGGAGCCGGAAACCCCGGTGCGCGGGTTGTAGTAGCTGCCATGTGCGGAGCCGCCATCAGGCCCCCATGCCGCACTGCCATGGGCATAGGCGCCGGTGGTGGGGTTGTAATATGATACCGCGCCGACCCCGCCATAGGGGCCATAGATGGCGCCACCTCGTGCCCAGGCGCCGTTGTTGGGATTATAATAGGTGCCGCCCTTGGCCACGCCGCCATAGGGGCCATAGACCGTGCCGCCGCGTGCCCATCCGCCCGTGGTCGGGTTGTACCAGACGTTCCCGGCATACGAGTATGGGTAGGCGTAATAGACCGGCACCGGGCCGGGGATGACGACCGGCGGATAATAGTAGCCGGTGCCGTAGACCAGTACCCCCGTGGTGACGAAACCCATCGTGTAGCCTGCGGTATAGCCGAAGGTGACCGTGGCCGGGGTGGCTGCGTAAACCTTCACATAGGTCACGTTGTACAGCGGGCTGCTGGGTGGAATCGTGTAGATGTCCGGTGGAACGCTGCTGGCCAGCAGCCATGCGCCGTTCGGTGTGGGGCCGACGAACCACGCCCCCTGGTAGCAGACGTAATACTTGCCGCCGCTCTCGATCACCTCGAAGGACGTGTTCACCGCATAGGCCAGCGTGGTGCCGGGGATCGGCTTGAACAGGGGCTTACCGGCGTAGGTGACGGTCAGCTTCGCGGTTTGCGTCTTTAGTGTCGCCTGGTGCGGGACCTGCGCCTGCAGTACCGCAAGCTGTGCCTGTGTCGTGCCGGGGACGGAGGCAAGCACCTGCGCCTCTGGCGCGTCAGGCGGGATCAGCGCGAAATCGGGTGGCAGCTTATCGGTTGCGAAGCTCCATGGCCCGTCGAGACCGTGCGCCGCGAACCAGCGCCCCGAGACCTGCAGGAAGAATTGGCCGCTGGATGGCTGGAAAAACAGGACGCTGTTGGTGTTCTTCACCGTTTGCAGGCCGGTGCCCGGCACCGCCACAAGCTGCAACGGCCCCTGGGTCACGATGATTTCGGTCGGCCTGGTGCGCACGAATACGACCGGCACACCTGCGGGCGTGCCGGATTTCGGCGGAATCGCCTTCCGCACGTCAGCGAAATTCTGGTCGGCCGGGATGGCCTTGAACGCCGCCGGCAGGGTTCCGACCGGCGTGAAGGGCCCGTCATACGCGTGGCCAGCGAGCCAAAGCCCGTTGTTCAGCAGGTACCACGTGTGGCCGTCGGTGAACATGTTCCAGTTGGTGTTCACCGCGAAAGACAGGCCGGTCTTGCCGACCGGCGCCAGCACGGGTTCACCGTCGAACACGACCAGGCTGGCCGGCTTGTCGCTGTAGAGGATTTCCGGCGGATCATTGTGCAGCGCGACGCCCGCAGGCTGCTTGGTCTCCTTCAGGCTCAGCAGTATCGCCTGCAATGGCACCTGCTTGGTCTGAAGCTTCGGCAGCGCGCGGCTTATCCGGCTTTCGAACTGGGCGGCCTGCTCGGTGTCCAGTGATGGGAAATGCGAGCTCACCAGTTTGGGGTCGGACAGATCCACTTCGTTCGTGGCGGCTTCGGTATGCGTCGCAAGCGATACATCAATGGTGCCAAGCACCGGCGCTTTCGCCCCTGGCGGGGTGATGCCGATCGCGGCGCGTGCGATCAGACGCTCATGGTTTGGCCAATCGATGGCCTGTGGCTGGTAGACGACGACGTCCGTGCCGTTGACCTTCAAATCGTGCGGCCAAGCGGGATCTGGGACGGGGCTCGGTGCGGCTTGTTGCGCCCAGACGAGCAGAGATGGGAAGGCGCATGCACACAGGCCGGCAATAACCGCCCGCAGATACGACCTTCGCATGACGTCTTCCCCACCGGGATGCAACACGTCAGAATAGTGCGCTTCTCGGAAGGTTCGATTAGGGAGGAATTTTCCAGGCAGCGCAAGCCGAATTTGGCATTTCAAGCGACCGTCAAATTATACAGGTGGTGGCTGGTCGCGACGTGCTTCAACATGCAAGCTGACGAGCCTTGCGAGCAAGACAGTCAAATAGAGCTGACCCAGGTACAGCTTCGAGATTCGACAGGCTGCGTGCGACCGGATGCAGTGGGAAGATTTCGCCGAAACCTGTCGAGGTCAGAGTGGTAAAACTGAAATAAAGCATGACACTGGCTGCCCCGATCTCGGTCTGATGGAGCGGCACGTTGGCGAAGGAGCCGGGGCTGATTTCTGCCACGAGGCGGTACGCGGCCGTGAAGACGACGGCAATGTTCAGGTAGAGTGTAACTGCTCCCTCGATCCGATGATAGGTCACGCGACCTGGTGCAAACACCACCCGCCCAATAACCAGGGAGATCGCCAGCACCGCGAGAATAACGGCGCCATGTCCCAGCCAGAGCGTAAGTGGTGCAGGGTGATCGATCCGCAGCGCACTGCCGGCAATGGCAAGGGCCAGTGCGCCGGCTGCGAGCGCTTTGGCGCTCGCTCCGGGCGAGGCCAGGATGACCAAGGCCATCAGGACCAGGATGACGATGGCGCCGGCGAACAGCGGTGCCCGAACGTCCAGTGCCGCGATGGGGGTTGCGACGAACAGGATGAACCCCTGGAGTATGAGCACGCCTGTCAGCGCGCCATTCCTGACGACTTGGCTGTTGCCCTTCACGAAGCGAGCCTCCAGGACCTGGGCTGAGCGAACAATGGCGCGTATCCGCTGGGATCCACTTGTATTCAGAGTGACCGCGTCCGACAGAGAATTGCAAACGCCGGCACGCTGACGGCGCAACCGGCGCGAGGTTCGGGCTGATTTTGATGATAAGTGCAGGGTGGCCCACAGGCGTCGGCGCGACCTGAGACGGATACCCGTGCAGGCCTGAATTCTACGCCTGAAAATTCAATTTCTCGTGGCCCCTGAAGAATCAGGGCCATGGTCCACATTTGCGAACCCGTCACAACGGGGACGGGATGTTGCGACAGGATTTGCCGGGCTTGCAGCGCGAAGCGGAACGCGCAAGCACCGGGACGGGGTAAAAATCCGGGCGCCAATTGATCAAGGTGCGGGCCCGGCGGTTGTTGCTCATCTGTCTGCCCTGAGTTCGCTGCCTCGCGGGGCGGCGTTGGCGGCTGTCAGCATTACCAGTAGTCGGTTGGTCCGACCACGTTGTACGAACGTTGGGTCGGCGATGTTGTTTCAGGATCAGACGGAGCTGTCCAAAGCGTTCGATCACCCAGTCGACACATCAGTTCCAGGCCCGCAGAGAATTTCCACCGGAAGCATCAGGTCTAGGTTTGTATGGCGGGAAGCGAGACTCCTCAGCGCGCAATTGGTCAACCAGCCGCAGGCAAGGCGCGTGGGGTCCTGAATAACGTCCAGGTCCTGCGCGGCCTCGCCGCCATGATGGTTGTCCTGTTCCACGCGGGCGGCCAGTCGGTCGATATCAACATTGCATCCAGGCAGCATTTCGCGTTCGGCACATCGGGTGTCGATATATTTTTCGCGATCAGTGGTTTCATCATGGTGGTGACAAGCCACTCACTGTGGGGTTTACCCGGGCAGTGGTGGGATGGGTTCCTCAAGCGACGGCTATCCAGAATTGTCCCTTTGTACTGGTTTTTTACCACCCTGAAGCTGATGATCCTGGCCGCACTGCCCTGGCTGGCGCTGCATTCGCCCATTCAGGCTTGGTATGTCAGCGCGTCCTACCTGTTCGTCCCGGCGCTTAATCCCCTCAGCCAGCAGATTGAACCGCTGTTGCCGGTCGGTTGGACCCTCAATTTCGAGATGCTGTTCTATGTGGTGTTCGCCATTGGCATGGCCATTTCAGCCAAGCCGCTTCGGGTGGTATTCCCGGTCCTGATCCTGTTCGCCATTGTTGGGCTAGCGCGAAGCGAATCGTGGGGACCGGCGGCAACCTTGCTGGACCCCATCTTGTTGGAGTTCCTGCTGGGCGCTTGCGTTGGATTGGCTTTCTTGCGGGGAGCGCGCCTGCCGGCGTGGCTGGCGGTATCGATGGGGGTGCTGGCATTGGCAGCTCTACCCTCGCTGGCGGCGTTGTTGAACGGACATGCTGGAAACACAGTCAATCTTTGGCGGTTGGCGTATTTTGGCATACCCGGCGCCTTGCTGCTTATGTCAGCCATTTCGCTGGAACATGCAGGATGGAACGCGGGACCGCGCAGTCTTGCCGTCTTGCTCGGGAATGCCTCCTACGCCATCTACCTTTCGCATGGCTTCATCATCCCCGCGATTGCGCGGATTTGCATGAAGGTCAAACTCGGGCAACCGACGACCTACGTGCTGCTCATTGTGCTGTCTTGTGTCGTTTCGGCAGTTGTCGGGATCGTGGTACACAAATACGTGGAGCAGCCGCTTCTCCTGCTGTTTCGCGACAAGAAGGCACGCGCCACGAAGGCCCTCGCCGGGGGTTTGGCTTCGTAGATCTCATCCGCACCTGATGACGGTTCCGCGGCTCCGGCACACAATGCGGGGGGACCTGCGACGGTGTCGGGACGTGCGCACCGGATATTGGTGGTGAACCCGCCACGGGAGCAGCAGAGCGCCTGCACCCGGATCCCGCTTTTCAGGCTCGCAACTTCTTCCGCCATGCCGGATATGGCCAGTCAGGGCGAAGACGCTCTAGACAACACGCCTGCGATGGCGCCTGCCAATGCGGCAGAGCCGGAGATTCGGAGATCGACCAATGGCCAATGTGACCGTGATCGGCGCCCAATGGGGTGACGAGGGCAAAGGGAAGGTCGTGGACTGGCTCGCCAGCCGCGCCGATATCGTCGTCCGGTTCCAGGGTGGCCATAACGCCGGCCATACGCTGGTGGTGGGCAACGAGACCTACAAGTTGTCGCTGCTGCCCTCCGGCCTGGTGCGCGGCAAGCTGGGCATCATCGGCAACGGCGTGGTGGTGGACCCCGAGGCCTTGCTGGCCGAGATAGCCCGCGTTCAGGCGCAGGGCCTCACCGTCACGCCACAGACGCTGCGCATCGCCGAGAACGCAATCCTGATCCTGCCGCTGCACCCGGCGATCGATCGCGCCCGCGAGGCCGCCCGGGGCGCGCGCCAGATCGGCACCACCGGCCGCGGGATCGGTCCCGCCTATGAGGACAAGGTGGCGCGCCGCGCCATCCGCGTCGCCGATCTGGCGGAGCCGGAGACCGTCGCGGCCAAGCTCGACGAATTGCTGCTGCACCACAACACGCTGCTGGCCGGGCTCGGCGCGCCGACTTTCGAGAAGCAGGCGCTGTTCGACCGGCTGATGGAACTGGCGCCGAAGATCCTGCCCTTCGCCGAACCGGTATGGGAGCGGTTGGATGAAGCCCGAAGGGCGGGCCGGAGAATCCTGTTCGAGGGCGCCCAGGCGGTGATGCTGGACGTCGACCACGGCACCTATCCGTTCGTCACCTCTTCCAACACGGTCGCGGCCACCGCCGCGGCCGGCACCGGCATGGGTCCCGGCGCGGTCGGCTTCGTGCTCGGCATCGCCAAATCCTACAGCACGCGGGTCGGCTCCGGCCCGTTCCCGACCGAACTGACCGATGCCACCGGCCAGTTGCTGGGCGACCGCGGCGCGGAGTTCGGCACCGTCACCGGCCGCCGCCGCCGCTGCGGCTGGTTCGACGCCGCCCTGGTGCGCCAGGCGGTCAAGGTGGGCGGCATCCAGGGCCTGGCGCTCACCAAGCTGGACGTGCTGGACGGGCTGCCGGAGTTGAAGATCAACACCGGCTATCGGATCAGAGGCGAGCACGCGCGCCATCTGCCGGCTGCCCCCGGCGCACAGCAAGCCGCCGAACCGGAATACGAAACCATGGAGGGCTGGTCAGGCTCCACGCGCGGTGCGCGGTCCTGGGCCGATCTGCCGGCGCAGGCGGTGAAATACGTGCGCCGCATCGAGGAATTGGTGGAAGCGCCGGTCACGCTGCTGTCCACCAGCCCGGAACGCGACGACACGATCCTGGTGAAGGACCCGTTCGAGGGATAGCACCGGCCGGACCGCCACCCCGGCCCGGTCCGGCCCGGTCCAGCCGGCACGGACCGGTGGCACAGGTCGGGCCAGGCATATTGCAGACTCCCCGACACCCCGTCACAACTCGCTCCCGGCGCGTGGCCCAGCCGCCACGCCAGCCCATCGAACCCAGCCCATCGAACCCAGCCCATCGAACAATGAAACGGCCAACGGGAGACGCACCAGCATGATCACCAGACGAGCCGCACTCGCGGGCGGCGTCGCCGGACTCGCGGCCGTATCCGGCCGAACCCGCGCGCAGACCACGCCCGGCGTCACCGCCACCGAGGTGAAAATCGGCAACACCATGCCGTATAGCGGGCCCGCTTCCTCCTACGGCGCGATCGGCAAGACCGAGACAGCGTTCTTCAAGATGGTCAACGACCAGGGCGGCGTGGCCGGCCACAAGATCAACTTCATCTCGCTCGATGACGGCTACCTGCCGCCCCGCACGGTGGAGGTGGTTCGCCGCCTGGTGGAGGAGGAGAAGGTCGACTTCCTGTTCAACACGCTGGGCACGCCGACCAACTCGGCGATCCATCGCTACGTGAACCACGCCAAGGTGCCGCATCTGTTCGTCGCGACCGGAGCCGACAAATGGGGCAATCCGAAGGATTTTCCCTACACGATCGGCTTGCAGCCCAGCTACCGGACCGAGGCGCAGATCTACGCGAAATACGCGTTGCAGCAGAAACCCGACGCCAAGATTGCGTTCCTTTACCAGAACGACGACTTCGGCAAGGACTACCTCGCCGGCGTCCGCGATGCGCTCGGCCCTGACTGGGACAAGCATGTTGCGAAATCCGTGTCCTACGAAGTGACCGACGCCACCGTCGATTCCCAGCTGATCGAGCTGAAAGGCACCGGGGCCGACGTGCTGATCTGCGCCACCGCGCCGAAGCAGGCGGCGCAAGCGATCCGCAAAGTGCACGAGCTCAACTGGAAGCCGATGTTCTTCATGACCAACGTGTCGATCTCGGCCGGTTCCGTCATGCGGCCGGCCGGTGCGGAGGCCGGCATCGACGTCATCACCAGCGGCTGGCAGAAAGACAATACAGACCCGGAATGGGCCAATGACCCCGGCATGAACGAATGGCGCGACTTCATGGCCAAATATCTGCCCGGCGCCGACCTGACCGACAATAATTACGTCTACGGCTACACCGCCAGCAAGGTGATGCTGCACGTGCTGAACGCATGCAACGGGGACTTTTCCCGCGCCAACGTGCTGAATCAGGCCACCCACATCAAGGAGCTGGAAGTGCCCACCCTGCTGCCGGGGATCAAGGTCGCCACCAGCCCGACCAACTATCATCCGATCCGCGCCATGCAGTTGCAGAAGTGGAACGGCAAAACCTGGGTGCGCTTCGGCGACGTCATCGAGGGCACCGCCACCTAGCTCGCCCCAATCCTCGGGTCACGGACGGTCGGCGTTGACCCGGCTCGCTCGCGCGGGCCGGGATGCGGCCGCGGCATCAAAGCGCCCGGGTTCGACCTGTCTCGCCGGATCGTCCCCCGACCGACCGGCGTGACGCGGTCCCGTGCGGGGCGTTAAGGTCACCCAGGAGCAGCGGAGACATCGCCATGACTGTGGACGTCCGGACCCGTCCAGACCTCACGCCAGCCACGGCGAGCCGGCTGGCGATCGCCGATTGCGACATCCACCAGAGCCCGAAACAGGGCATGCGCGGCCTGTATCCGTATCTGGACTCCCGCTGGCGCACCCATTTGGAGATGTTCGGCCCGCTGCCGCGGCAGGCGTTCCAGTCCGGCCCGGCCTATCCGAAGAGCCAGCCCGATGCCTCCCGCCGCGACGCCTGGCCGCCTGATGGCGGCCGCCCCGGCAGCGACCTCGGCTTCATGCAGCGCCACCACCTGGACCCGCACAACATCACGCTGGGCGTGCTGAACATGATCCGCCCACATCCGGGCAGCTTCCAGAACGGGTTCCTCGCCGACGCCGTGTGCCAGGCGATGAACCGCTGGCAGGTGGCGGAGTGGACCGAGCCGGAGCCGCGCCTCAAGGCCTCGCTGCTGGTGCCGTACGAGGACGGCGAGGCCTCAGCGCAGGAAATCCGCCGCTACGCCGGCAACCCGCATTTCGTGCAGGTGCTGCTGCTGAGCCGCACCGCCGAACCGCTGGGACAGAAGCGCTATTGGCCGATCTACCAGGCCGCCTGCGATGCCAATCTGCCGGTCGGCATCCATGCCTTCGGCTTCGGCGGCTATCCCGTCAGCGGCAGCGGCTGGCCCTCGTTCTATATCGAGGACATGGTCGGCCACGCGCAATCCAGCCAGTCCATGCTGGCGAGCATGGTGCTGGAAGGCGTGTTCGAGCGGTTTCCCGCGCTGCGCATCGTGCTGATCGAGGCGGGCTTCGCCTGGCTGCCACCTCTGTGCTGGCGGCTGGACCGGCTGTTCCATCGGCTGCGCAGCGAATTGCCGCATCTCAAGCGTCTGCCATCTGAGTACATCCGCAACCAGGTGTGGCTGACCACCCAGCCGATGGAGGAGCCGGAGCCGAAATCCCGCGCCCTGGACGCGATCGACTGGATCGGCTGGGACCGGCTGCTGTTCGCCACCGACTACCCGCATTGGGACTACGACGATCCCTCGCAGGTGCTGCCGCCCACCGTCACGGAGGCGAGGCGGCGCGGCTTCTTCATGGACAATGCCCGCGCGGTGTACGGCCTATGACCGCGCTCTGCGCCATGGTCACCGGCGCCGGCAGCGGGCTAGGCCGCGCGACCGCGATCGGCCTGGCGCGGCGCGGTTGCGAAGTCGCCTGCGTCGACATCGATGACGCCGCCGCCGCCCGCACCGCGCATGAATGCGGCGAGATGCTCGCTCTGGTGCAGGACCTGACCGCGCCGGGCGGGGCGGAGGCCGCGGTCCAGCGCAGCATCGCCGCCCTCGGCTGTCTCGACATCGTGGTCAACAATGCGGGCTACGGCGCCGGGGAAGCGTTCCTGGCGATGACCGAAGCGACCTGGGACCGCACGCTGGACCTCAACCTGAAGGCGCTGGCGCTGGTCTGCGCCGCCGCGGGCCGCCATATGCGCGACCGCGGCCGGGGCCGGATCGTCAATGTCACCTCGCCGGCCTCACGCATGGCCCTGCCGAACTACACCGCCTATGCGGCGAGCAAGGCCGGGGTCGATGCGGTGACACGGGCGGCGGCAATGGCGCTGGCGCCTTTCGGCGTGCGGGTGAACAGCGTGGCGCCTGGCATGATGGACACGCCGATGCAGCGCATCACCGAGCAGCAACTGGCCGCCATCGAGGGCCGCAACGATGTCGAGGTGTTCCTTGAAGAACGCACGCGGCGCATCCCCATCGGTCAGCGGACGGATTGCGACACTGTGGCCGGTGCCGTCATCTGGCTGGCGTTGGATGCGCCAGATTACATCACGGCGGAACGACTTAATGTCAGTGGCGGGCTCGACCGCGACTGATTCTTGCCGCTCGCCGGCCAGCCGCACCGATCGTCATCCGCACAACGCGCGTGCTGGCGGCGCTGCCGCGTCGCCTCAGAACAGCGACATCTGCGCCGGTTCGGCCTTCCCAGTGCCGTCATCCGGAACCGCGAAACGGGTGCAGTCGAGTCCCTCGCGCGCCTCGTCCAGCCCCCATTGGCGCGCCGCGCGGGAGAAACGGCGCAGCAGCAGATCGGCATAGACACCCTGGCCGGCGAAGCGATGGTGGAACCGCGCATCGCTCAGCCCGCCGGCTCGGGTTTCCCGGATCAGGCTCAGCACGTGCTTGGCGCGGGCGGGAAAATGTGTGCTCAGCCAGTCCTCGAACATCTGCCGCAGCTCATGCGGCAGGCGCAGCAGGATATAGCCGGCATGGCGCGCCCCGGCCCGCGCCGACGCTTCCAGGATCTTCTCCAGCTCCGCGTCGTTGAGCCCCGGGATCATCGGCGCCGCCATCACCCCCACCGGCACGCCGGCACGGGTCAGTTCACTGACCGCGTGCAGCCGCCGGCTCGGGGTCGCGGCACGCGGTTCCATCACCCGCGCCAGGGCTGGGTCGAGCGTGGTGATCGACAGATAGACCCGCGCCAGGTTGCGCTTCGCCATCGGCGCCAGGATGTCCAGGTCGCGCAGCACGCCGGCCGATTTGGTGACGATGCTGACCGGGTGGTTGAACCGGTCCAGCACCTGCAGCACGGCGCGGGTCAGCTTCAGGGTGCGTTCCACCGGCTGGTACGGGTCTGTGTTGGAGCCGAGCGCCAGACTGCGCGGGACATAGCCGGGCTTGCGCAGCTCCTTGTCGAGCAGCTCCGCCACTTCCGGCTTGAAGATCAGCCGCGTTTCGAAATCGAGCCCGGGCGAATAGCCGAGATAGGCATGGGTCGGACGGGCATAGCAGTAGATGCAGCCGTGCTCGCAGCCACGATACGGATTCACCGCGCGATCGAAGCCGAGATCGGGCGAGCTGTTCCAACTGATCGCGGAGCGTGTGGAGTCGCGTGTGAGCGTGGTGGCGAGCTTCGGCAGCTCGGCGAATTCGCCGGTCAGCGTGTCCCAGCCGTCATCGAACGGGCTGCTGCTGCTGGAGTCGAACCGGACCCCGGGATTGGTCGTCGCACCACGGCCATGCCGGACAAGCGACGGCATGATTGCGGCCTCCTGCGGGTCTGCCTGGCCTGCCCGTTCCAGGGCGGCCACAGCATCCATGTCCCGCGCATCCATGTCCGAGTCGGTATCCGGATGTTCGCGCATCTTGCGTTCCCTGTCCGTTCCAGAGAACACTGACAGACACACCATGCTCCGTCAAGAACAGAAAAGGAACTTTGCGCCCGGGTCGGGCTCAGGACGAACCGGCCGCTGGGCCGGCATGCTCTCCCTTGCTTTGCGGAGGGCGCAGCGGAGCTCCTTCCCTTCGGGCGGCCGCCCAGTCTGCTCCCGAGACAGCAATCCGTCCCCTCCCCTTGCGAGCCTGGACCGCGAAGGGGAGCAAGCTTGGACCGGCGGGAAGGAAAGAGCCGTGAAAGCAAACGGCCCGCCGCGAGCACCGCGTCCTCTCCGGCGCGGCAGAACGGTCGTGCTCCGGCCGCTTTCCTGGTCCGGACAATGATCCCACCGCCTTTGCCGCTCAGCGTGGTCATCCCCACCCTCAACGCCTCCGCCACCTTGTCCGCCACTCTCCAGGCGCTCGGTGCGGTGACCGACATCGTCCTGGTCGATGGCGGCAGCACTGACGAGACGCCCGCCATCGCGCGCCGTCTGGGTTGTCGCGTTGTCACCACCGCCCGCGGCCGCGGCAGCCAGCTTGCGGCAGGGGTAGCCGCAGCGCGGCAGGAATGGCTGCTGCTGCTGCATGCGGATACCAGGCTGCAACCCGGCTGGACCGCCGCGACAAGCGACCATATGCGCACCGCTCCGGACCGCGCCGGCTATTTCCGCTTCGCGCTCGACAGCGACGACCCAAGGGCGCGCCGGCTCGAACGTGTGGTGGCCTGGCGCTGCCGCGTGCTGGCGCTGCCCTATGGCGACCAGGGGCTGCTGATCCATCGCCATCTGCTAACGCAGGTCGGTGGCGTCCGGCCAATCCCGCTGATGGAGGACGTGGACCTGATCCGCCGCCTCGGCCGCAGACGGCTGACCGCGTTGGACGCCGACGCACTGACCTCCGCCGCACGCTGGCAGCGTGATGGTTGGTGGCGGCGGTCGGCGCGCAACCTGCTCTGCCTGGGCCTGTGGTTCGCCGGCGTTCCGGGGCGGCATATCATGCGGTTGTATCGATGAAGGAAGCCGTCCTTTGAATCCCATCCCCTTGTGAACGACCCCGTCCCGTGAAGGACACCGTCCTGGTGTTCGCCCGCGCGCCCCGGCTGGGCACCGTCAAACGCCGGCTGGCGGCTGGCCTCGGTCAACGCGCCGCGCTGCGCTTCCACCTTGCCACGCTGGTCCGCCTGCTGCTCGCGCTGCTCGCCGATCGACGGTTTCGCACCGTGCTCGCCATCACCCCGGACCGCGCAACAGTGCGGCTGCCGCTGCGCGTGCCGGTGATCCCGCAGGGCGGCGGCGATATCGGCCAGCGCATGCACCGCGCGGCAAGCCGGTTCCCGCGCGCCCGAGTGATCATCATCGGCAGCGACATTCCGGACGCAACAGCAGCGGACATCGCGGCAGGCTTCCGGGCGCTGGGCCGCAACGATGCGGTGTTCGGGCCGGCCGCGGATGGTGGGTATTGGCTGGTCGGACTCGGACCGGGCCGCCCCGCCCGCCCGTTCGCCGGCGTGCGCTGGTCGTCGGAACATGCACTGGCCGACACGCTGCCCAACTTCGGCGGCCGCCGCATTGCCCGGCTTCGTACCCTGCATGACGTGGACACGGCGGCGGATTGGCGTAGGTTGCGCCCCCATGCCGGCTTTCGGACCCCTCCCCCACGCCCTCCGCCCTAAAGTCCGCCGCCTGATCCGACTGCCGCTGGTCTCGCCACGGCAATGGATGCGCCGTCTGGTGTTCTGGGCGGGCGCCGTCCTGGTGGCGGCCGTCGCCATCGGCTTTGCCTGGCTGGCCAATGAAGCGTCCGACCTGTTCGTGCGGGTGCAGGCACCGAGACCGTGGATCGCGTTCCTGATCTGCCCGGCCGGCCTGGTGGTCTCGCTGCTACTGACCCGCCACGTCTTTCCCGGCGCCCAGGGCAGCGGCATTCCCCAGGTGATCGCAGCCCAGCACATGACCGACCGCGACGCGATCGCCCGCGTGCTGTCGCCCCGCATCGTGTTCGGCAAGGTGGCGCTCACCCTGCTGGGCCTGTGTTGCGGCGCCTCGATCGGCCGCGAGGGACCCACCGTGCAGGTCGGCGCCGCGATCATGCATTCGCTCGGCCGCATGGTGCGATTGCCGCGGCTGGAGCTGGAGCGCGCGCTGGTACTGGCCGGGGGCGCCGCCGGCGTCGCCGCCGCGTTCAACACGCCGCTGGCCGGCGTGGTGTTCGCGATCGAGGAACTCAGCCACTCCTTCGAATCCCGCACCTCCGGCACCGTGCTGACCGCGGTGATCGTCGCCGGCATCACCACGCTCGCGCTGATGGGGAACTACACGTATTTCGGCACCACCTCGGCGGAGCTGGATTTCGGCCGCGGCTGGATCGCGGTGGTGATGTGCAGCATCGCGGGCGGACTGGCCGGCGGGTTGTTCAGCGCCGCGTTGGTTCGCGCCGCCCAGGGGCTGCCAGGCCGGCTTGGCAAGCTGCTGATGCGCCATCCGGTGGTGTTCGCCGCGCTGTGCGGCCTGGCGCTGGCAGTGTTCGGCGTCGCCTCCGACGGGCAGACCTACGGCACCGGCTACGAGCAGGCGCGCGGCATGGTGGAGGCGACCACCCACCTGCCCGGCTCCTACGTGCTGCTGAAATTCGCCGCCACCGTGGTGTCCTACATCAGCGGCATCCCCGGCGGGCTGTTCGCACCCTCGCTGTCGGTTGGCGCCGGCATGGGCGAGTGGCTGGCGCATCTGATGCCGTCCGCTCCGGCGGGCGCGGTGGTGCTGCTGGGCATGGTCGCGTACTTCTCCGGCGTGGTGCAGGCACCGATCACCGCGACCATCATCGTGATGGAAATGACCGACAATCAGCGGCTGACCGTGCCGCTGCTGGCGACCGCCTTCCTGGCCTTCGCGGTGTCGCGGCTGGTGTGCCGCCGGCCGCTCTATGGCGCGCTGGCACGCCGCTTCCTGGCGGTGCAGGAGGGGCATCCCCACCGCGGGCACTGATACCGAGCATCAGGCTCACCTACGCCTGTGTGGACCGGCCGGGTCAGCGCGTGGCCCGGGCCCCCCTTCGGCGGCGCGGCTGCTGGTGTGGCCCCTGGCGCGGCTGCTGGCCCGGCCCCTGGGGCGGCCCCTGGGGCGGCCCCGGTGAGATACATGATCGCATCACCGAACCAGCGGGTCTCGAACTGCATGCGCACCGGCAGCGGCGGTTCACCCGTCAGGGCCGCGGCAAACCAGGCGGACCCGTGCAGCGGCTTGCGATCCGCCGGATCCTCGTCGCCGAACCTGAACCCGGCGAGCATCCGGCCCTGGAAGTCACAGCGCAGCGCCACGCCGCTGAAGCTCGAGCGGGCGGTGTGCGGTAGCATCTCCTCGCGGATGCTATGCGCCTCGATTTCGGTGGCGCGACGCCCGTCATAAGTGTGGACATCCGCCTCGCAGCGCCCGGTCTCCTCCACCCGGCGCATCAGCAGCGCCAGGGCGCTCAGCGTATCCATCGAGTTGGTTTGCAGTTCGGGCGGCACCGGCTCGCGCTCCTGCGTGTTGGGCGGCAGCAAGTCGCGGATCGTCGGCTGGCCGTGCAGGTAGTCGATCACCGTGACCCGGTTCATCCCGCGCCACTCGCCGACCCCGTAGAACTCGCGCGGTGCCGGCCGCCCGGCCTGCCAAGTGCCCTGCACCGTGTTGTACTGGTGGCCGTGATAGAACAGGCCGGCCAGTCCGGTGGTGCGATAGGCCAGCCGCATCTCATAGGCCGAGGCGCCAAGTGCAAAGGCTGCCTGGACATGAGCCACGTCGAGGCCGGCCGCATAGGTGTTATAATCCGCGTGCAGTTCCGCTGCGCGTTCGGCCATCGCCTCGCGTGGGGCGAAGGCCAGGACACTCAGCAGAAGGAGGCGAACGGAGCGCATGCGCGTCACTCTATGACGCGCCGCAGCGATGACAAGTGTCAAGAACGCAATGGGGCCGGGTGGCGAAGGTGTTTACTGGAGGAACCGAAGGCGCTGTGCCCGGTGTGCCGCGGCTGCGGGTCGTACCGTCGTTCAGGATCGGTGGCGCGTCGAAGTGGGTTGGCTGGCGGCCGCAGGAGTGTCCGATCTTCTGTGTAAGCGACCCGTGGGGTCGTTGATCGTCCAGTCTCGGATTCAGTTGCGCCTGCGACCAAGGAAAAGCGGACCGCTTCCAATCAGACGAGTCCACGTCGTCTGGTTGCTGTAGTGGCCCATCAAGGTGTCGGAGATCTGCTCCAGTGGAGTGCTCGAGACACGATATGCAAATTCAAGGAGAACCACCCCGACTGCGAGTAGGACGGCACCTACGATTCGGCTTATTTGCGCTGCGATCCCCTTGTCCCAATTCTCGCGCCGTATCGATCTCTCCGGTGTGACGCGCCGGCGCCGGGACAGGGAGCCTGGCTGCCGCAACGTCGGGTGCGCGCCAGAAGCCCGCAGGCAGTGCGCCAAGACTCGGCAGTTGCTGGCAAGCAGCCCACATCCGCCGACTGGCTCGCGGCATCAGAGGCGACTGAAATGGACGCCGCCAACCAGCCATAGCACGAGGAGAATGATCAGCAGGAGACTGAGAACTCCGCTGACTCCGCGCCCACCGTAGCGATTGTACCCATAGTAACTACCGCCGCCGCCGAGCAGCACGATCAACAGTACCGATGATGAGGATTGTGCCCATGGCCCACCTTTATGTCATGACTGACACCAAACGGAGCCGGATCGCCGCAGCGCCGCGCCCGGCCCGCAGCTGGTCGTCAGGGGGTGTTATGCTTGGCGGACTTCTCGATTGCCTTGCCGGTGGCGGAGAGGTCTTCTCCGGCACCCGCTGCGGTGTGGCAGGCGCTCAGCAGCGGCGTCACGGCCACAAGCGAGAGCACGGCCAGAGTAAGAATGAGCCTCTTGTACATGCCGGTGTCCTTTTCCGTGTGTCCAGATCCCCGGTTTCTGTTGCACCCCCCGAGGACATCAGGGTTCGGCTGGAACGGCGGCGACGCGGCCTTCCGGCCGAGATGAGCGATGCCGGCCGAATAGTCGCATTTTGCGTGCATCGCGTGCGGACTCATTGATCTGAATCAACCTGTGGCGAAGGGACCACCCGCGTGTCGACTTGTTGGCTGTGGGAGTGCGACGACAACCCCTGAACTGCTTGGTATTTTCTCGGGCATCTTTTGCATGTGACCGGTAGCTCGGCGCATCTGGTGCTTAGTTGGAATGTTCTCCGTCCTCGGCTGATGTCGAATACGCGTGCGCCTGTAACGAACCTTGGCAACATAACCGGGAGAAACCGCGAGCCGGCTTCGCCTGCGCGTGGCGCATCACCTCGTCGACGGTATTGGTCGCCAAGTGATGGGTTTGTCATGCGACGGTAATGTTGGATCGGGATAGGTAGTTTCCGAATCTGGCCTTGCCGGATTGTCGCGCGTATTGTCCCCGTCGCTCGCCCATCCGCGCGAAAAGCGGATGGCCGAGGTGCCATCGGACCTTTTCTCAGATCCGAAGCCATCGACACAGGCGGGAATTGTCCGTTGTTATTTCTAAAAGAGGTTCAAAATGGAAAAATCTGACACGGTCATCGCCGTATTCACGGACCATCGTGCCGCAGAGGCAGCAGTGAAGAATCTGGCAGCGACCGGCTTTGACATGAAGCAGCTCAGCATCGTCGGCAAAGGCTACCAAAGCGAGGAAAAGGTCGTCGGGTTCTACACCACCGGTGACCGGATCAAATTCTGGGGGACACGGGGCGCATTCTGGGGCGGTTTCTGGGGCTTGTTCCTCGGCGGATTGTTCATGACCATTCCCGTCCTGGGCCATGTGGTCGTGCTGGGTTACCTGGCCGCCGTGGCGGCCTCTGCCATCGAGACCGCCGTTGTGGTGGGCGGGCTGAGTGCACTCGGTGCGGCGCTCTATAGTATCGGGGTGCCGAAGGACAGCGTGATCCAATACGAGGCCGCGGTGAAAGCCGATGGTTTCCTGGTCATGGCGCATGGCTCGGGGGAAGAAGTGGCACGTGCGAAAGCGCTTCTCAGGTACTGCCAATCCGTCGCGACTGGATCTGCATGCCGCCGCGAAGACGATGGAACCTGCCAGGTAGCTCGTCGCATGCGGGGTGGCCCGGCAGTTCGCCGTCGCCACCCCGGCTGGGCGCGTTCGACCGTGCCGATGGAGACGCCGCTGACACACGCGATATCCGGCCGCCCTTCTGCGACACGACCGAATGCCAGGCCGGACACGATACTGCACGAATACGGAACCGGCTTGCCTGGGATGGCGTCGCCCCATCACTCGCGGATCGGGAAGTCAGGCTACGGCATTGCCCACCACGTCGCGGCGGCGCAGGCCCGCCACGACGTGGTAACGCCAGCATCGCCATACTGACTGATTGCTGAGTAAGCCTCGGAAGGGAATGTCCTCAGCGAACGCTGCTTACGACTGAGGAGACTACCATGACAACGTTGAACGGGAAGAGGGGCCTGATCATCGGCATCGCCAACGAGCACAGCCTCGCCTATGGGGTGAATGAGGCCAGGTCGCTACCGTTGCTCTGCGGCGGCGGCATCGACAGCATGCAGGGTGATCCGCATTTCATTGTCAGGAACGAAGCCGGCAAGCCGTTGGCCGCGCATGAATGGGGCAAGGGTCACGCGATCGACCACAAGACCGCGCTGCATTTCGTCATCACCTGGATGGAAGCCAACCTCGCCGACATGAAAGTGGTGGCGGCAGGTCACCGCGTGGTGCTCGGCGGCACCCGCTTCGAGGCGCCTACATGCATCGAGGGCGACGTGCTGGACTACCTCGAATCCCTGTCGGTGATGGAGCCGTCGCACCAGCCCTTCAACGTGCGCGGCGCCCGAGCACTCGCCGACGCGTTTCCAGGCCTGCCGGTTATCCCGACCAACGAGGAACCGATGATCGCGCAACACACGCTGGCCGTCGTCCGCGCATAGCCAGAGTTGAGCGAGGACGTGGGTTGGTGGTGCGGCGAGCAACCCGGGCAGTAGCGACGACACAAGGAACATCCGTTATGGACACTCATGTCGATCCGCCGAAGGTTTCCGACTCAAGGCCGGACTCGAAGCCCAGTGCCAAGGATGACCTGAAGTCCCTGCCTCTGCCGGAGGTGGAAAAGAGACTGGCGTCGTCGCCGGACGGCCTCACCCAGGCCGAAGCGGAACAGCGTCTGACCCAGTACGGGCCCAACGAGATTGCCGAAAAGCAGACCAACGAGATCCTGAAATTCCTCAGCTACTTCTGGGGCCCTATTCCGTGGATGATCGAGGCGGCAGTTGTACTGTCTGGGGTAGCACGGCATTGGCCGGACTTTGGCATCATCCTTGTGTTGCTTCTGGCCAACGCCGTGGTCGGGTTCTGGGAGGAGCACCAGGCGGGCAACGCGATCGCCGCCTTGAAGGCCGGGCTGGCGATCAAGGCCAGGGTGAAGCGCGATGGCAAGTGGAGTAGCCCGGCCGCGCGCGAGCTGGTTCCGGGCGATGTCATCCGCATCCGGCTGGGCGACATTGTGCCAGCGGACGCGCGCCTGCTGGAGGGCGATCCCGTAGAGGTGGACCAGTCCGCGCTAACCGGAGAATCGCTGCCCGCCACACGCAAGCCCGGCGACGCGGTGTTCTCCGGTTCAATCATCCGGCAGGGTGAAATCGGCGCCCTGGTCTATGCGACAGGCACGAACACCTATTTCGGCAAGACCGCACAGTTGGTGCAAGAGGCGAACACCGTCAGCCATTTCCAACGGGCGGTGTTGAAGATCGGCGATTACCTGATCATCCTCGCGGTCTTGCTCGTAGCAACGATCATAGGCGTCGCCCTGTTCCGCGGCGACCCGATCCTGACCACGCTGCAATTCGCCCTGGTGCTGACGGTGGCCGCCATTCCCGTGGCCATGCCCACGGTACTGTCGGTGACGATGGCGGTCGGTGCGCGCCTTCTGGCGAAGAAGGAAGCCGTCGTGACCCGGCTGTCGGCCATCGAGGAACTCGCCGGCGTCGATATATTATGTTCCGACAAGACCGGCACGCTGACCCAGAACAAGCTGACGCTGGGCGATCCGTTCAGCGTGAACGGCATCCAGGCTGACCAGGTCGTTCTCAACGCCGCGCTGGCGTCGCGTGCGGACGACAAGGACACCATCGACCTGGCCGTGCTGGGCGGCCTGAAAGACGCAGAGGCGCTGAACGGATTTCAGGTGGTCCACTTCCAGCCGTTCGATCCGGTGCATAAGCGGACCGAAGCCACCGTCAAGGGCGCGGACGGAAAGCAGTTCCACGTGGCCAAGGGAGCGCCACAGGTCATCCTGGAGATGGCGACCAATTCCGATGCGGTGAGGCAGGCGGTTGATAGCGCGGTCAACGAATTCGCAGCGCGTGGCTTCCGTTCATTGGGTGTCGCGCGAGCCGACGAAGACGGTCAATGGCGGTTCCTTGGGGTATTGCCGCTGTTCGATCCACCCCGCGACGATGCGAAGTCCACGATCGCGACCGCGCGGCAGATGGGTGTGAACGTCAAGATGGTCACCGGCGATGCGTTGGCCATCGCACGGGAGACCGCCGGGAAATTAGGGTTGGGGACCAACATCCTCGACGCCAGCGGCTTCGGCAACTCGAAGCATCAAGAGACGACGGAATTGGCGGAGTTGATCGAGCAGGCCGACGGATTCGCCCAGGTGTTCCCCGAGCACAAGTTCCACATCGTCGATGTCCTGCAGCAGCGCGGCCACATCGTCGGCATGACGGGTGACGGCGTGAATGACGCACCGGCGCTGAAGAAGGCCGACTGCGGCATCGCCGTGTCGGGCGCGACGGATGCGGCGCGGGCGGCGGCTTCCATCGTGCTGATGACGCCGGGCCTGTCGGTGATTGTCGACGCGATCAAGGAAAGCCGAAAGATCTTTCAGCGGATGAACAGCTACGCGATCTACCGCATCGCCGAGACGCTGCGCGTGCTGTTGTTCATGACCCTGTCAATTTTGATCTTCAATTTCTACCCGTTGACGGCGGTCATGATCGTGATGCTGGCGTTGCTCAACGACGGCGCGATTTTGTCCATTGCCTATGACAACGTCCATTACAAGGACCAGCCCGAGACGTGGAACATGCGCCTCGTGCTGGGGATTGCTACGGTGCTGGGCGTCGTCGGTCCGATGGCTGCCTTCGGCCTGTTCTACCTTGGCGACCGGGTTTTTCACCTCGACCATCCACATCTGCAGACGCTGATGTACCTGATGCTGTCGGTCGCTGGTCATCTGACCATCTTCCAGACCCGCACGCGTGGGCCATTCTGGTCCATACGGCCGGCGCAGATTCTGCTGCTGGCGGTGCTCGGCACGCAGGTGCTGGCCACGTTGATCGCCGTCTACGGGTTGTTCATGACGCCTCTCGGCTGGACTTGGGCAGCGTTCGTTTGGGGCTATGCCCTGGTATGGTTCCTCGTCACCGACCGGGTGAAATTGGCTGCCTATCGAATCTTCGACCCGGCGGCCGCACCCCTGTTGGTCCGCAACTCAGTCGATTGGAAACAGCGTGTCGCCACCCGGGCCTATCAGTTGTACGAACAAGGAGGCCACCGTGCGGGCCACGCAGATCAGGACTGGCTCCAGGCAGAGCAGGAGATTCGGAAGGATTGAGATCCGACATGAGCGGATGCGACACCTACGGATGTTGTCGCTGAAAGGATGGGAATGAAGATCAGCTCGAAGGACTTTCGGGTGCGGGAAGGGCACGAGGTCAACCTACGAAAATGGCCGACGACTGTGGATCCCGTGTATACTTCGAAGGAGCACTACAAAGAATTTTTGGCGGAACATGTTGCCAGGCTGAGCGCGCTGCAGCAGCTCCTTTATGCGACCAATCGCCACGCCGTCCTGCTGATCTTCCAGGCGATGGATGCCGCGGGAAAGGATGGCGCCATCAGGCATGTGATGTCGGGGGTCAATCCGCAGGGTTGCCAGGTCTTCAGCTTCAAGCATCCCAGCGCCGCCGAACTGCAACATGATTTTCTTTGGCGTACCACCCGTGACCTGCCGGAGCGTGGCCGAATCGGCATTTTCAACCGGTCGTACTATGAGGAGGTGCTGATAGCCCGCGTGCATCCCGAGATCCTCCGCAGCGAGGGGATCCCGGACATGCCGCATGCCGAGAAGACACTTTGGCACGACCGGTATCGGTCGATCACGGATCTGGAGAGACACCTGCACGGAAATGGTACCCGTATCGTAAAATTCTACCTACATCTCTCAAAGGAAGAGCAACGCAAACGGTTCCTGGAACGCATCGATGAGCCGGAGAAGAACTGGAAGTTCAGCACAGCCGATATCGAGGAACGGAAATTCTGGAAGCACTACATGAAGGCCTACGAAGAATGTCTCGGCGCCACCAGCACGCGGGATGCGCCATGGTACGTGGTGCCGGCCGATGACAAGGAAAATGCTCGGCTTATTGTCTCCCAGATTGTCCTCGATACGCTCGAAGCGTTGGACATGAGCTATCCGAAGACAACCGAGGACCGACGGCGGGAATTACTGGCCATCCGCGACCAGCTCACAAAATGACGCGGTGAGAGGCCAGGTGGTGGGCGGGATCCGGTTGATGCTTTCCGACATCCCTGCAGGATCCCAACCGCCGGGACACCGATGTGGTGCTCGTGATCGATGAAACCGGCTTTCTGAAGCAGGGTCATTCCTTTTACGGCGTGCAGCGGCAATACACGGGTTTCGCAAGCAAGATCGCAGACCGCCAAATCGGCGCCTTCGCCGCTATGTCTCGCGGCGTGGCCATGCTCTCATTGATTCCGCGCAAGTCGTCGCCCGATCGCTCTGGCGGCGCACTCATCCAGCCGCCACATAGGAATGCCATAACCGGCGAAACCGCAGACGCTTCTGAATACGGACATCACAATTGTCATGCTAGGTGTCGCCGATTTCGGCCGCGGCAATCGCCAGCCGAGCCAGCGCTGGAAGCGACTTGGATCCCGATTTCTTCATGATCGATGCCCGATGATTCTCGACAGTCCGTTGGCTGATCCCGAGATCCGCTGCAATGTTCTTGCTGGGATGGCCGGCCAGCACCATCTCCATGATCTGCCGCTGCCGCGTGGTGAGGCCCGCAAGATGACTTGCCGCGTCCTCCCGCCAAACGGACGCCTTGCTTGAATCCCGTGATTGCTCCAGCGCCCGTTTGACGCTGGCCAACAGTCCCTCGCGGTGGATCGGCTTCTCGACGAAGTCGATGGCACCCGCTTTCATAGCCTGTATTGCCATTGGCACATCGCTGTTGCCAGTGATCATGATAATGGGCAGTTTATGGCTGGCTATCCTCAGCCGCCGCAGCAATTCGATTCCGTCCATGCCGGGCAGGTAAGCGTCAAGGATCAGGCACGCCTCCCGCCCGGGATGGTAGGCGGCAAGAAATCCCTCACCTGTCGCGAAAGCTTCAACATCCCGCCCGCTTTCCTCAAGCATCTCCCGCAGCCCATCCCGGATATGGGCGTCGTCATCGACGATGAAGATGATCGGCGACTCAGGACCGCCGCCCTGTTTGGCAGACCGCGGCATAGGCTTCGTTTCCGCGGTTTGCGGTACAGTGAGAAGGCGCTGAATGACCTGGGTGAGTTCCGTCAACTTCACCGGTTTATTCAACCGTACGCTGCCCCCAAGCGCGATCTGACGTAACGTGCCGGTCGACGTGTCCCCGGTAAGGACGATGGCGGGGACCTGGTGACCAAGGCTCTCCTGCAGCTTCGCCGCTACCTCCAGCCCGTTCATGTCGTTCGGCAGGTTGTAGTCCGCAAGGATGATATCGGGCCGTACCTCGCCGCGGGCCACCAGCGTCAGCGCGGTTATCCCATCCGGCGCTGTCGTCGTCTGATGACCCTCATCCTTGAGGCATATCTCGAGCAGTTCGCGTAGTTCGGGATCGTCTTCGACAACCAGGATCGTGCCAACGCGATGAACGTCTGCACTGGCCCGATCGCCTGGGGCCAGCAAGCTCGGCGCCGGCTGCAGTGGCACTGGGTTCGGCGGCAGCGTGACCTCGATGGCGAAGATCGAACCCTTGCCCGGTTGCGAGCGCACCCGAACCCGATGGCCAAGCAATGTTCCCAGACGTTGCACGATGGACAGGCCAAGCCCAAGGCCGCGACTTCGCTCACGCGCGGCATTGTCGAGCTGATGGTACTCATCAAAAATCGGTCGCAGGTCCTTGTCGGGGATCCCAATTCCGGTGTCGCACACCTCGATGCTCAGCATGCCTGCGTGGCGCCGGCAACCCAGCAGCACCTTGCCACGCTTCGTGTACTTCAGGGCATTGGACACCAGGTTCCGGATCATTTGCTCCAGCAGGCGCGGATCGGTGTGGATCGACAGGCTGCACCGAACCACATGCAAGATCAGCCCTTTGGCCTGTGCATGATAGGTGAACTCATCTCTGAGCCGGTCGAACAAATCATTGATGGTGAACGTGACCGGTTCAGCGTGGACAATACCGGCCTCGATCTGGTTGATATCGAGCATGGCGTTCAACATGCCTTCGATCGCGCCCAACGTCTCATCGAACCGCGCGACGAGCTTCTGTGCCCGCTCGCCATCGACGGCCCGCGCCAGCAGCCCCTGAAGCAGGGCAAGCGTCTGCAGTGGTTGGCGGAGATCATGGCTCGCCGCGGCGAGAAAGCGTGATTTCGCCGCATTGGCAAGCTCAGCCTGCTGCTTTGCCTGCTTTAATTCGTTGGCGATGCGCCGCCGTTCGGTAATTTCAGCAAATGTGATGACGACACCCTCAACCGTGTTGTCCTGGGTGCGATACGGCAATATGCGACGCGTATACCACGCGCCATTCTGAGCTTCGATCTCTCGCTCGATCGGCACGTAGCCCCGCAGCACGGTTTGCGCATCGGCCAGCAGAGTGCCGTCGGCGGCGAGCGAATTCAGATCCGCGAGCGGACGTCCGACATCAGTCGGGATCACGCTGAACAGCGACTTGGTAGCGGGGGTGAAGAATCGGATGTTGAGGCCTGCATCAAGAAAGATCGTCGCAACATCGGTGCTGTACAGGACGTTCTGCAGATCGTTGGAGGTGGTACGCTGCCGCTCCAGCGTTTCCTGGAGTTGGCTGTTGAGGGCAGTGAGCTCCTCGTTGAGCGACTGCAGCTCCTCCTTCGAGGTTAGCAGCTCCTCGTTCGTCGATTGATATTCTTCATTGACGGACAGCGCTTCTTCATTGACCACCTTCTGCTCTTCGCTGGAAGCCTCCAGATTCCGGATGGCACCCTGCAGCTCCGTCCGCGTGGCTTCCAGTTCCTGCTCGAGTTCGGCAACCCGCGGCAGGTCCCTCCCGGTTGCCGAACGGACTCGCCGTTGCTCCTGCTTCGGCTCGTCAACGAAGCAGATGAGCAGCAATTCATCGCCTTCGTATATGGCGGGCCTTACATCGATGCGAAATGAAGTTGCGCTGTCTTCGCCATTGACCGAGCCGCCAGCAAGCGCGACAGCGACATTTGCCTGGCTGGCGCGCTGCAGCGCCGACCGCAGCCTGGTTCGCATGTTCGGGCGCACCATGGCGAGCAGGTCGTGTGTGGGATGCCCGGGTGCTACGCGCAGATAGCGGTCGGTTGGGCCCAGGAAATACAGACACTCGTGCTTGCCGTTGACCAATACTGCGGCCGGCGCATAGGTCTCCATCACCATGCGCCGGCACAAATCGGCAAGCGCGGCCTGGCGCGACGGCACCTGACCTTGCCTGGATCGAGCGACGACGCGTACGCCGTCCCCCGCCGTTCGCAGAAACCCGAAATCACCCGGCCGGTGGTGACCGGTGCGCCGGTATATGCGGTCCGCTTTCGAGATCGTCACGAAACGGTCGTCGCGGGGGCCAATGGTCTCGGCATTGCCGAGAATCAGCAGGCCACCCTCACGCAGCGCGAAATGAAACAGTGAAAGGACCTTCGTCTGGGCCTCCACGCCCAGATAAATCAGCAAGTTCCGGCACGACACCAGGTCGATGCGAGAGAACGGCGGATCGGCCAGCACGTCCTGCACCGTGAAGACCACGGTGGCACGCAGCTCGGGCGATACCCGATAGCCGTTCTCTTCCCTCAGAAAGAAGCGCGCCAATCTTTCGGGTGATACGGCCGTTTCGATTGTCTTCGGATAACTTCCTTCCCGGGCACGCGCTATAGCCTCCGGGTCAACGTCGGACGCGAACACCTGCAGCTTCACGGTGCGCTTGATCAGCGCAATTTGCTCCAGGAAAAGCATGGCAAGGGAATAGGTCTCCTCGCCCGTACTGCATCCGGCAATCCAGATGCGGATCGAATGATCCGGCACCTGGCCACGGACCATATCCGGAATGATCTGCTCTGCCAGGAAATCGAACACCTGCGGATCGCGAAAGAAGCTGGTGACGTTGATGAGCAGGTCCTTGGCAAGGACGTCGAGTTCGCCGGCGTCGCGCTGCAGCAGTTCGAAGTAGCGGTTCATGTCGGTGGTTTCGATTGCCGCCATCGCCATGCGCCGCTCGATCCGACGTTGCAGTGTCCCCGGCTTATAAAGCGTGAAGTCATGTGCGGTTCTGGTGCGCAGCAGGTCGATGATCCCTTGCAGCCAATCGGGCGCGCCGCCATGCGGCGGCGTACTGTCCAGGGTGCGCACCGACGTCATCCGCCGGTCGTATGTCAGCAGCGCGTCGGGAATTTGAGCAATCGGAAGCACAAAATCGACCGCGCCGGTCATGATGGCGCTGCGCGGCATGCCGTCATAGCCGGCCTCGTCCGGGTCCTGGGCGATGACAAGCCCACCGGCCGCCTTCACCGCTTTGACACCCAGGCTGCCATCCGACCCGCTGCCCGACAGGATCACGCAGATCGCACGCCCACCGCATTCGTCCGCCAGGGAGTGCAGCAGGTAGTCGAAGGGCAGGCGCGCGCCATGCCGGACCTGCGGTTGCGAAAGATGCAGGGCGCCCTGGTCGACGGAAAGATACGCCCCCGGGGGAATGACGTAGAGGTGGTCCGGCTCCAACTCCATTCCATCGGCTGCCTGGCGCACGGGCATCGTGGTATGCCCAGCAAGCAGGTCCACCATCATGCTCTCATGCGTCGGATCGAGATGCTGCACCAGGATGAAGGCCATGCCGTTGGCCGGAGGCAGCGCATCGATCAGCTTCCTGCAGGCCTCAAGGCCGCCCGCGGAGGCACCGATGCCGACCACCGGGAAATCCGGGCGGCCTGTGCGACGTGCTGCCGCCCTGCGTCTACCGGATCGTGGTCGGGGCGTCTTCGGCCGAAGCGTGTGGCTAGCTGACATTTGTCCGTTGTTGTTCAGATGGTTGGCTCTCGAGGAGGAGCGCTCTCCGCTATGGTCCGAAACCCCCGCCGCTGCAAGCTTCGGAATGTAGCCGCCGAACCGCCTCGCCGCTCATGTTTTTTGGCGGTAAGATCCCTGGCACCGACCGAAATCCGCCAGCCGGAGACCGCCAACTGACCCCGGAAGCTGGATGACGCGCGGAGGTCCAGGACCTGATCCGGCGATGGCGCGCTGCATCGAAGATGTATCTGAGTAGTTTCCGAGGCTGCCGCTGACGATCCGATGTCGGGTAGGACTGGTCGAAGTGTTGCGCGCTTTGGCCAGTCCATCATCTCGCAGCGTATCGCGCCGTGTAGCGCGATATGGAATTGACTGTAAGGAGACGAGCGTTCGCTGCTGCTCTAACCTGGAGATTCGACGATGTCGCATACACACAATGCGCTGAGTAAGGACGTTGGGACACAGCCTTTCGAGCCACCACACGAGCATATGGGGGCGTTGGCGGGGCTGCATGCCCGGATGGTCCAGGCGCATCGGCCTATCCATCGGCCTGGCTCCATCACGCTCTGCGAGCCATTCGAAACGGTATGCGCGGACCTCTGGACCCTTATCGATCCTCTCGCCGGTCACGCAGGAAAATGTGCGGACACGGTACGCCAACTCGCGCGGCAAGCGCACAGTCCTGCCGGCACCAACGCCGATGCGGCAGCCACTGGGGGCTCAGCCGAGCCCGTGATGGCAATGCGTATTCTCGTGATAGAGGACGACGCCATCATCGGCACGCTGCTCGCCGAGATGCTTGCCGGGATGGGCCACGACGTATGCGCCATCGAAGCTACCGAGGCTGATGCGGTGAGCGCCGCGGCAAGACACAAACCGGATCTGATGATCGTTGATGTCAGCCTTGGCAAGGGAAGCGGCCTCTCCGCGGTCGAGACAATCTACCGCACGGGACCGGTTCCGCACGTGTTCGTCAGCGGCGATGTTTCCCGCGTCCACGCGCTCCGGCCCGGTTCGATCGTCATACAGAAGCCATATCGTGAGTCGGACCTTGTTCGGGCCATCCAGCAGGCGCTCACTGTTGCATCCATCCCGTGATGCACCAGCCGCCGATGGGCCGGACAGTGCTTGAACCAGTGCGGGAGTTGCGCCAGCGGCTTGAATACGAACACCGAGTGTCCCATGTCATTGGCACTCCCCGGATCAGAGTGCCAAGAAACGGCCGCACCTGAAGTATGCAGGCTCGGCACGGGGCAATTCGACCAGCCTTCACGGGCTGGCACCAGGTTAGTCAAAATCCAATGAAATTTCGTCCGCTCCACGACCGCGTGGTGATTTGCCGCGTCGATGCCGAAGAGAAGACCGTAGGCGGTATCATCATTCCCGACACCGCAAAGGAAAAGCCGATGGAAGGCGTGGTCATCGCGGTGGGTCCGGGCGCCCGCAACGAGCAAGGTCAGATTGTCGCCCTCGAGGTGAAGGCCGGTGACCGAATTCTGTTCGGCAAGTGGTCGGGCACCGAGGTGAAGCTCGACGGCGAGGAACTCCTGATTATGGCGGAGTTGGACATCATGGGCATTGTTGAAGGCACGCCGGCAATTAAGAAGAAGGCCGCGTAATTAGCCAGTATCATCGATTTCAGGAAAGACCGGCAAATGGCAGCAAAAGACGTTCGGTTCGGTGACGATGCACGCCAGCACATGCTGCGTGGTGTCGACATACTTGCCCAGGCGGTGAAGGTTACCCTGGGTCCGAAGGGTCGCAACGTGATCCTGGACAAAAGCTATGGTGCGCCGCGGATCACCAAGGATGGCGTCACCGTCGCCAGGGAGATCGAACTCACCGACAAGTTCGAGAACATGGGCGCGCAGATGGTGCGCGAAGCCGCATCGAAGACCAACGATGTAGCAGGCGATGGCACGACGACAGCCGTCGTGCTGGCCCAGACCATTGTGCGCGA
The DNA here is from genome assembly GCA_963789495.1 of uncultured Alphaproteobacteria bacterium. GTDB lineage: Bacteria > Pseudomonadota > Alphaproteobacteria > Acetobacterales > Acetobacteraceae > CAWBLP01. Next base: position 20,512 of record CAWBLP010000032.1, on the reverse strand, counting down.
GGGCGGCAGGGCAGTCTCCGCCGGCATGAATCCGATGGACGTGAAGCGCGGCGTTGACAAGGCTGTCGTCGCACTGCTCGACGAGCTGAAGAAGCGCAGCAGGAAGATTACCACGCAGGCCGAGACGGCTCAGGTCGGCACGATCTCTGCCAATGGCGAGGCCGAAATCGGTGAGATGATCGCCGAGGCAATGCAAAGGGTGGGCAAAGAGGGCGTCATTACGGTCGAGGAAGCCAAAGGCATGCTGACGGAACTCGACGTCGTCGAGGGCATGCAGTTCGACCGCGGCTACATGTCGCCCTACTTCATCACCAACGCCGAGAAAATGAACATTGAGTTGGACCAACCCTACATCCTGATCCACGAAAAGAAGCTTTCCGGGCTGCAGGCCTTGCTGCCGCTGCTGGAAGCGGTGGCGCAGTCTGGCCGTCCGCTGCTGATCGTGGCCGAGGACGTGGAAGGCGAGGCGCTCGCGACCTTGGTGGTGAACAAGCTGCGCGGTGGATTGAAGGTGGCCGCGGTGAAGGCACCTGGCTTCGGCGACCGGCGCAAGGCGATGCTCGACGATATCGCGGCACTCACCAATGGCCAGGTGATCAGCGAGGAACTGGGCGTCAAGCTGGAGAACGTCACGCTCGATATGCTGGGCAAGGCGAAGAAGGTGCTGATCGACAAGGACAACACCACCATCGTCGAAGGCGCCGGCAAGAAGGACGACATCAAGGCCCGCTGCAACCAGATTCGCGCACAGATCGAGGAGACCACCTCGGATTACGACCGCGAGAAGCTGCAGGAGCGGCTGGCGAAACTGGCCGGCGGTGTTGCGATCATCCGCGTCGGCGGTTCGACCGAAGTCGAGGTGAAGGAGCGCAAGGACCGGGTCGATGACGGCCTGCACGCCACACGCGCCGCCGTGGAAGAAGGCATCGTGCCGGGTGGCGGAGTCGCCCTGGCCCGTGCGTCGCTGATCCTGGCCAAGCTGAATGCGGAAAATGACGACCAGCGTGTCGGCATCGAGATCGTGCGCAAGGCGGCACTGACGCCGCTGCGCCAGATCGCCGAGAACGCCGGCGAGGACGGTGCGGTGATCTCGGGCAAGGTTCTCGATCGGGACGAGTACAACTGGGGTTTCGATGCCCAGACCGGTGAGTTCAAGGACCTGGTCAAGGCCGGCATCATCGACCCGACCAAGGTCGTGCGGACTGCCCTGCAGCACGCCGCGTCGGTCAGTTCTCTGATGATCACCACTGAGGCGATGGTGGCGGAGCGCCCGGAAAAATCCGCGACGCGCAACGGAGCACCCAGCGCGATGGATGATTTGGGTTACTGAGCAACGCGATCCCCGCGCGGATGCCTGGAAGGATTCCAACGTTGGACGAGGATGCGCCCGATCCAAAGTTCGACGCAATGACCGCTCGCCTGTTACGGCGCGAGGCATTGCGTCGCGCCGCCGAGGAACTGAACACCACGTCCGGGCCGGGACTCGAAGGAGTCCTGGCCCGAATCTCGGCCGAGGTCACCAGCGAAGCTGCGTGCCGGCAGTCTGCCGCCGGTGGGAAAACCCAACCTGGCGCGAGCACTGTACCGGCGGGTCGAAAACAGCCGGAGTCGGAATGAAATCGCCCGGCGCGCGAGACGATCTATCTCGTCCACGCATTCAAGGCCAGTTAGGGTGCGAGGTTGGCCGCCGACATGCAAATTCGGTGCAAGACGTCGGATGGCGCGCGCCGCACTGCGGAGCGCCTTGCACTGACCAAACCAGGAGTCGTCGCGTTCGTCACCTCAGGCGACGCCGGGTCGGGCGATTACGATGAAGAGCCCAGCATCATTTTCACGGCCGGTGGCCTGCTGGCTCCGTTCGAGGAGGCATGAAGGAACGCGAGGCAACGTCGCAGCGAACCAGTCGCCATCCATCGGTTTCTCGCTCCCCGGCCGCGCGCAGGTCGGCGCCATGATGTCGATCGCGGGTCGCGTTCTCGGTTACGCATCGTCCGATTCTCCCTGGAGCAATGGGGAGCCCGTCCGTGAAGAGCTGTTCAGCACTGAACGCCTCGAACAGCACGCGCGAAGCCTTGCTGTCGCACAGGCGGTGACGCCGCGGCCGACCAGGGGGCATCCGCTGTCCGGCCGGCTCACCGCCAACAGCGCCGTATTGCTCCACGCTTACCGCTTGACCGCCAAATCGGCCGAGGCAGGTCGCGCCATTACGCCGGCGGCCGAGTGGCTGGTCGACAACTACTACCTCGTCGAGCGAGAAATCGGGGAAATCCGCTCGGCATTGCCGCCCGGCTATTACCGGCAACTGCCGAAGCTGCTCGCTGGTCCATTCGCGGGATACCCGCGGGTGTTCGGCCTGGCCTGGGCTTTCGTTGCACATACCGACAGCCATTTTGATCCCGATATGCTGTCGCGCTTCGTGCGCGCTTACCAGGACGTGCAGCCCCTGACGATCGGCGAACTTTGGGCGGTTGCCATCACGCTCAGGATCGTGCTGGTCGAAAATCTCCGGCGTATGGCCGAACTGATCATCCGCAGCAGCGACGCACGGCAGGAGGCAAACGGCGTCGCCGACCGCCTGCTGGGTGTGAGCGGACACGCCGCCGAACCGGCGTCGACCGTCCTGGCACAGCGCGACGGCACGAATCTGTCCGACGCCTTCGCCGTTCAGCTCGTGCACCGGCTGCGCGATCAAGATCCCAGGATCACTCCCGCGCTGACATGGCTCGATCAGCATCTCGCCGCGCAAGGAACGACGGCCGACACGATCGTGCACAACGAACACCAGAAGCAGGGCGCGGGCGTCGTGACGGTGCGCAACATCATCACCAGCATGCGCATGATTTCCGACACCGACTGGCCGGAGCTGTTCGAGCGGATCAGCCTGGTGGACGAAATGCTCTCCGCCGGCAGCGCATTTTGCGACATGGATTTCCCGACGCGCAATCTCTATCGCAGCGCCATCGGGGAAATGGCGCGGGGCACTAACCGCACGGAACTCGACGTCGCCCGCGCGGCCGTCCAGGCAGCGAACCAGACCGCATGTTCGGCCGCGCCCGTCGAGCAGGATCGCTACGCAGATCCCGGCTATCATCTCCTCGGCGGTGGGCGCCGCGCATTCGAGGCCGCCATCGGCTTCCATCCGTCATCGCGTGCCTGGTCCCTGCGCCTGAGTCGCAGGTTCGGAATGGGCGGCTATGTCGGCACTGGCGGCATTGTTGCCGCAGTCCTTCTCGCCATTCCCCTGTTCGCATTGCACGCTCAGGGCTTCGGTCCGGCATGGTTGGGCTTGCTCGGTGTCCTCGGCATGGTTCCGGCCATCGACGCGGCGGTGGCGGTGGTGAATCGCGCCGTAACGCGTGGCTTCGGTGCAACGCCCTTGCCGGCTCTGGAACTTCGCGGCGGCGTCCCGACACAATTGCGCACACTCGTTGCTGTACCGACACTGCTGACGACGGCCGCCGCGATCGACGAGCAGATCGGGCTACTGGAGGTCCACCACCTTGCAAGCCCGGATGGGGAATTGCATTTCGCGCTGGTCTCCGACTGGCTCGACGCCCCGACACAGAACACCGACGGCGATGAATCACTGCTGGAAACGGCAGCGGCCGGCATTGCTCGGCTCAATCGCCGCTATGGCCCGGCACCTGGGGGCGCGCGCTTCCTGCTGCTGCACCGACAGCGCGTCTGGAATGCCGGCGAAGCACGCTGGATCGGCTGGGAGCGCAAGCGCGGCAAGCTGCACGAACTGAACCGGCTGTTGCGTGGCGCGACCGACACCAGCTTTCTGCCCATCGGCGGGCAATCGCCAACCGTGCCTGCAGATGTCCGCTACGTCATCACGCTCGACGCCGACACCAGGCTGCCGCGCGACGCAGTGCGCCGTCTGATCGGCAAGATGGCACACACGCTCAACCGGCCGTATTTCGATCCTGCTGCCGGCCGGGTCATGGCGGGGCATGCGGTGCTGCAACCACGGGTCACACCATCATTGCCGGTCGGCCGCCAGGGCTCGCTGTTCCAGCGCGTGTTTTCCAACATGAACGGCATCGACCCTTACGCCGCCGCCGTCTCCGATGTGTACCAGGATCTCATCGGAGAGGGCTCCTATGCCGGCAAGGGCATCTACGACATCGATGCCTTCGAGGCTGCACTCGCTGGCCGCGTGCCCGACTCCACATTGCTCAGCCACGATCTGTTCGAGGGCATCTTCGCCCGCGCCGGTCTCGCCTCCGATATCGAGGTGGTTGAGGAATTTCCGGCGCGTTATGACGTCGCTGCGCGGCGCCACCACCGCTGGGCGCGCGGTGATTGGCAGTTGCTGCCGTGGCTGTTGTGCCGCGGTCCGAGTTCCGGCACCGATCGGATACGCAGTGCCGTCCCGGCGATCGGCCGCTGGAAGATGCTCGACAATCTGCGGCGAACGTTGTCCGCACCGGCATGCGTACTGTCGCTGCTGGCAGGACTGGCCCTGCCAGTTGCCGCCGGATCGGTGTGGATCGGCTTCGTTCTGGTGACGATCCTGCTGCCGACCTTGATTCCCGTCGTGGCCGCAATCGTGCCCCACCGCGCCGGAACAACGTTGCGCAGCCATCTCGCGGCGTTCGGCAGCGATCTGCGCCTCGCGCTGACGCAGTGGGTGCTTCTCATCACGTTCCTCGGACACCAAGCCTGGCTGATGGGTGATGCCATCACACGAACGCTGGTGCGGTTGTTGCTCACCCGCCGGCATCTCCTGGAATGGGTTCCGGCTGCACAAGCCTCGATCGGTCGGCGGTTCGACCTCCTCGGGTTCTACCGGGTGATGGCCGGCGGGGTCGCCGTCGGTATTCTTGCGTTGGCTGTGTCCCTGCTGAGCAGGCATGGCGCATGGCCTTTGGCGGTGCCGCTCGCTGCCCTCTGGATCGCATCGCCGGCGATTGCGCGCGGCATCAGCCGGTCTCCCGGGATCGCGGGCCGGATGTCCGTATCGGCGGTGGACGCCAAGGCACTGCGACTCATCGCTCGGCGGACCTGGCGGTTCTTCGAAACCTTCGTGACCGCAGCCGATCACATGCTGCCCCCGGACAATTTCCAGGAGGACCCGGCTCCGGCACTGGCCCATCGAACATCCCCGACCAATCTGGGCCTGTATCTTCTCTCCGTGGCGGCCGCTCGCGATTTCGCATGGCTGGGAACCGACGAAGCGGCTGAACGACTGCAGATGACGCTGACCACCATGGGCAGTCTCGCGCGGTTTCGTGGGCATTTCTACAATTGGTACGACACGAGCGACCTGCGCCCGCTCGATCCGCCTTATGTCTCCGCGGTCGATAGCGGGAATCTGGCCGGCCACCTGATCACACTCGCCAATGTCTGCCGGGAATGGACCGTCCTGGCGCCCACCAGCGCACGACGCCTGTCCGGCATTGCTGACGCGCTCGACCTCGCCCGTGAAGCGACCGACCGGTTGCGCGACGGGCGGCGCACGCTGACCGTGACCTGGGACCAGCTCGACGCCACACGCGCTGCACTTGCCGCCAGCGTGCGCCAAGCACGGCCGGACATCACGAAGCATCTCGCCGATCTGGCCGCGCAGGCCGAAATCATGGCTGACATCGCGTCCGCATTCGCGAGTGAGCGCGGCGACGACACGGCCGCGGACATGCTGTTCTGGATGACGGCAGCCCGCCGCACGATCGAAAGTCATCAGCGGGATATCGGCCAGTCGCCGGAGGCAGAAGCTGCGCTGACGCAGCGCCTCGCGCTCCTGGAAGACACGGCGCGAACCATGGCGCTCGACATGGGCTACGGTTTTCTGATCGATCCCGATCGCAAGCTGCTGTCGATCGGTTACCGGGTGACGGAAGGTACGCTCGACCCAAGCTGCTACGACCTGCTCGCGTCGGAGGCGCGGTTGGCGAGCCTCATCGCGATTGCCAAGGGCGACGTTCCGGCACGCCATTGGTTCCATCTCGGTCGTGCCGTCACGCCAATCGGGAACGGCGCCGCGCTGATCTCGTGGTCGGGATCGATGTTCGAGTATCTGATGCCCTCGCTGATCATGCGCGCGCCTGCGGGCAGTCTGCTTGAGCAGACCAGTCGCCTGATCGTGCGGCGGCAGATTTCCTACGGTGCATCGCTCGGCCTGCCCTGGGGTGTCTCGGAGTCCGCCTACAACATCCGCGACCTGGAGCTGACCTACCAATATTCAAACTTCGGCGTTCCCGGCCTTGGGCTGAAGCGCGGCCTGGGTGAGAGCGCGGTGGTGGCGCCCTACGCGACCGCACTCGCCAGCATGGTCGATCCGGCGGCGGCGGCGCGCAATTTTACGACGCTGGCTGAGGTGGGTGCATGCGGTCGCTACGGGTTCTATGAGGCACTGGACTACACGCCGAGCAGGCTGCCGGAGAATGCACGCGTCGCGATCGTGCGTGCGTATATGGCGCACCATCAGGGCATGACGATCGTGGCCATCGCGGATACCCTGCTGGATGGTGTCATGCGCACTCGGTTCCATGCCGAACCGATGATCCAGGCGACCGAGCTTCTGCTGCAGGAGGCCACACCGCGCGACGTTGCCGTGGTGCACCCCTGGGAAGCGGACGCGAAATCGGATGCCACCGTGCTGCAGAAGGGACCGCCAGGCGGCCGGCGACTGGCCACCGCACACAGTGCTTCGGTTGCCACCCATCTGCTGTCGAACGGCAGCTATGCGGTGATGCTGACGGCCGCCGGCTCCGGTTACAGCCGTTGGCGTGGGATGGCCGTCACGCGTTGGCGGGAGGATGCCACCTGCGATGACTGGGGTTCTTATATTTTCCTGCGCGACGTGCACAGTGGCGACGTGTGGTCGGCCGGCTTCCAGCCAAGCGGCGCCGAACCCGACTCCTACCACGTCGCCTTCAATGAGGATCGCGCCGAAATCACCCGTCAGGATGGAGCGCTGACGACAACGTTGGAAGTGCTCGTCTCGACCGAAGACGACGCGGAGGTCCGCCGCATCTCGATCGTGAATTCAGGCAATCGCGTGCACGAGATCGACGTGACGTCCTACGCCGAACTGGTGCTGGCACCACAGGCTGACGACGTCGCGCACCCGGCCTTCATGAAGTTGTTCGTTGCCACCGAGTATCTCCCAACCCAGGGCACTCTGCTGGCGACGCGACGGCGGCGCGCATCCGCAGAGCAAGAGATCTGGGCGGCGCACGTCGCCAATGTGGATGGCGAAGCGGTGGGGAAGCCGGAGGTGGAGACCGACCGCGCCCGTTTCCTGGGCCGTGGCCACGGCATCCATCGGCCGATCGCGGTGGCCGACGGCCGGCCTTTGTCCAACACAGTCGGCACGGTTCTTGACCCGATCTTCGCTTTGCGCCGCCGGGTGCGCGTCGCACCAGGCGCCACGGCACGCATCACATTCTGGACGGTGGTCGCGGAAACCCGCGAGGCAGGTACTCGACCTTGTCGACAAGCATCGCGACAGCTCCGCGTTCGAACGGGCGGCCACGCTGGCGTGGACCCAGGCGCAGGTGCAACTCCATCATCTCGGCATCGATCCGGGCGAGGCGGCCCTGTTCCAGCGTCTCGCCGGCCATCTGCTGCATGCTGGCCCGGCGCTGCGACCCTCGTCCGACACCATCCTGCGTGGCGCCAGCGAGCAATCTGGGCTCTGGTCCATGAGCATTTCCGGCGACCTGCCAATCGTGCTGTTGCGCATCGCCGACATCGAGAACCTCGAGATCGCGCGCCAATTGCTGCAGGCGCACAAGTACTGGCGGATGAAGCGGCTCGCCGTAGACCTGGTGATCCTGAACGAGCGGGCGTCGTCCTACATCCAGGATCTGCAGATCGCGCTTGAGACCCAGGTTCGGGCAAGCCAGTCGCAACCGCCGGTCGGCGAGGCGCAGCGGCATGGTCGTATCTTCGTGCTGCGTGCGGATCTGATTGCGCCCGAAGCCCGCGCGTTGCTTGCGTCGGTGGCGCGCGTCGTCCTGATCGGTCAGCGCGGGTCGCTCGCCGACCAGCTCGATCGTGTGCCGGAACCCGATGAAGCTCTCCGCACCGAGCGAAAACCCGCGACGGATGTCGTCGCGAATTCGGTTGTACCGAGGCTCGAATTTTTCAATGGGCTTGGCGGCTTCGCTGAAGACGGGCGGGAATATACAACGATCCTCGACCCGGGTCAGGCGACGCCAGCGCCGTGGATCAATGTCATCGCCAACCCCGTGTTCGGTTTTCAGGTGTCGGCGGAAGGCAGCGGCTTCACCTGGGCGGTCAACAGCCGGGAGAACCAGCTCACACCGTGGTCGAACGATCCGGTTTGCGACCGTTCGGGCGAGGTGTTCTATCTGCGCGACGACGATAGTGGCGACCTCTGGTGTCCGACCGCACTGCCGATCCGCAACCGCACCGCCAGCTATAGCGCACAGCACGGCTGGGGTTACAGCCGCTTCGAGCATGTGGCCCATGACATCGCTGCCGAACTGCTGCAGTACGTTCCGGTCGGCGATCCAATAAAACTCTCGCGCCTGACGTTGCACAATACGTCGCGCCGGACGCGCCACCTTTCGCTGACCGCTTACGTGGAATGGGTGTTGGGCCCGTCGCGCGGCGCCTCCGCACCGTTCGTGGCGACGGCAATCGATCCCGACACGGGTGCGATGTTCGCGCGCAATCCATGGCACGCCGCTTTCGGATCGCGGGTTGCCTTCGCCGATCTTGCGGGGCGCCAGACCGACTGGACGGGCGATCGCCGAGAGTTCATCGGCCGCAATGGGTCGTTGGCACGTCCGGCAGCGCTAGCCTCCGCAGCACCGCTCTCCAACACGACGGGCGCCGGTCTTGACCCCTGCGCCGCACTGCGAAGGTCCGTTGTACTGCCCCCCACCGCTCGCGTCGAGATCGTGTTCTTCCTCGGCGAAGCGGCAAACGCGCAAGATGCCAGCACGCTTGTCGAGCAGTACCGCAAGGCAGATCTGGACGAGCTGCTGTCGGAGGTCCGTCGCCACTGGGACGGTGTCCTTGGCGCCGTCCAGGTGAAGACTCCGGATCGCGCAATGGACATCATGCTGAACGGCTGGCTGCTGTACCAGACGCTGGCCTGTCGCATCTGGGCCCGTTCGGGGTTCTACCAGGCCAGCGGCGCCTACGGGTTTCGTGACCAGTTGCAGGACGGCATGGCGCTGGCCGCCACGCAGCCGGCCCTGACGCGCGAGCACCTGCTGCGTGCCGCCGCGCGGCAATTCGTCGAGGGCGACGTCCAGCATTGGTGGTTGCCGCATTCGGGGCAGGGCGTCCGCACACGCATCTCCGACGATCGAGCATGGCTCGCCTACGCGGTCGCACATTATGTCCGTGCCGCTGACGACGCCGCGGTGCTGGACGAGGTGATCCCGTTCCTGGAAGGTCAGCTTCTGCAAGCCGGCGAGCACGACAGCTTCTTCCAGCCGACGGTGTCCGATGAAGTCGGCACGCTGTTCGAGCATTGTGCACGCGGTCTCGATGCCAGCCTCAAGGTCGGCATTCACGGACTGCCGCTGATCGGCACCGGCGACTGGAACGACGGCATGAACCGTGTCGGCGAACAAGGTCTGGGCGAGAGCGTCTGGCTCGGGTGGTTGCTCTGCGCCGCTCTCAGCGCGTTCGCACCGCTCGCCGATGCAAGCGGCGATACGGTGCGCGCCACAGCCTGGCGAGCGCACGCTGCCGCGCTGCAGGCCGCGCTGGAACGCGAGGCCTGGGATGGCGACTGGTATCGGCGTGCCTGGTTCGACGACGGCACCGTGCTCGGTTCGGCGGACGGCGAGGAGTGCCGCATTGATTCGATTTCGCAGTCCTGGGCGGCGATCTCCGGTGCGGCCGATCATCAGCGCGCGGAGCAGGCCATGGTTTCCGTCGAACGCGAGCTGATCCGCCCGCTGGATCGTGTGGCGCTGCTGTTCGCGCCGCCATTCGACAAGACGCCGCTAGAACCTGGCTACATCAAAGGCTACCCACCAGGCATTCGCGAGAATGGCGGTCAGTACACCCATGCCGCGCTGTGGTCGGTGATGGCATTCGCCACCTTAGGTCAAGGCGACAAAGCCGTCGCACTGTTCGCCTTGCTCAATCCGATCAATCACGCCCGCACCAGATCGGACGTACACCGTTACAAGGTGGAACCCTATGTCATCGCCGCCGATGTTTATGCCACCGCGCCCCATATCGGACGCGGCGGCTGGACATGGTACACTGGGTCCGCGGGATGGATGCAGCAAGCCGGCGTCGAGAGTATTCTCGGGCTGCGCCTGGAAGGCGATATCCTGTATCTCGACCCATGCATCCCGAAAACCTGGCCTCGCTTCGAGATGACGGTGCGGTTCCGCTCAGCCTGTTATGAAATCCTGGTCGAGAATCCAGATCGCGTCTGCCGCGGGATTGCAGCCGCTGCGATGGACGGCACTCCGATCCTGCTGCAGCCATTCGGTTTGAGGATGCAGGATGATGGAATCACTCACCATATCCTGGTACGACTCGGGTGACGGTCCGGATAGGTTCGGCAGCTCCGCCCTCGGATCGACGGAGCTGCAGCGGTCCCACGCAACGGGAGACCCAGTGATGATGGTCGACGTGACGCGATGGTCTCTGGTGGAGCTTCCGCTGTTCGTTCTGACGGCCGTCTGCGCGCATCTGGTCATGTCAGGCGGCCAGACCCTGTTCCACTACGGTCTTGGTCATCACCGGCTGGGCGGCGTTTTTTTCCGCAACCATAGCAGGTTTCACCACCGGTACTATGCCAGAGGCCATCTGGTGTCGCCCAGCTATCGCGGCGAGGAAGGCAACAATACCCCGTATTTCCTGATCCCGACCATCCTCATGGCAGGGATGATGTTCTACATCCTACCATTCAGTCTTTTCCTGGCAGCAACCACCACCAGCGCGGCGTCATTCTATGCACACGTGTATCTCGACAAGGAATACCATGTGCAAGAATCAAGGCTCGGGCGGTTCGCCTGGTTCCGGCGCAAGCAGCAGCTTCATTTCGTCCACCATCTGCACGCGAACAGCAACTTTGCGGTCATCGACTTCTTCTGGGACCGGCTGCTGGGCACCTACCGAAGGCCCGATGGCGACGCGGATTGAGACGTTCCGAATGGTGCAGAGCACCGAACGTCCGCGGCAGAAGCCAAATCCGTCGGATAGCGCCGTCACGCCGTTGGCTCACCACAGGTGAGAGAGCGACTATCGGGCCGGTGACTGGGCTGGCACAGATGACGAGCGTAAATTCTGGACGCCAGGAGGCGAACCTGGCGCTGCCATGAAGCTGGCAGGAGCGCTTCCTTCCGGGCTGGGCGGGCCTGTTGTAATGAAAAAGCCTGCTTCAAACGCAAGCACGCTTGCAACACATACCAGGATGACCGCGATACTGATCAAGCGGGCGGCCTTCGCACTGGCCAGTGGCACAGACGGGCTCTGCCCGGGTCCATTTGGCCGGGTTGGCAGCAGTGCGACCAAGCGGGCAGCGATTGCCGTCGCGGCTTTCAACGGCCAGACACTGCTCGGCATACCGGCGATGCTTTGCGCGAGGTTCTCGGTCGCTTCTGCTATCGGCAACCCGGCCAACCTGCCTGCCTCCAGCCATGGATCGTTCCCGGCCCGCGCAAACATCGAGAGCAGGGTGAGAAGTCATGCCACTCGCTTCAGTGCCAACTGGCGCAAGGAGGAATTCGTTTAACCCGGACTGCCGCAAGGCAAAAGCATCGGTGCTAGGCATGGTGAATTCTCATGATGCAATGGAGCTCTGTGGAACATCGTGTCCATGGCAGTGGATACAACCTGCCTGTACTAATACGTGTCTTCCGAAGCAGGACATCGCGGTGTGGATTGTAGGCCTGATGCCGGCGGAGAGCACCCTGTGTCCAGTGAACTATATCTAAGCAGATTCGCAATTACCGCCATCGGTCAGCTGCCAAGTATCTTTTGGCGTGGACGTAGAATTCCTAGGCGTGTAATTCTGAAGTGATTGTGTGGTGACCCCATGTTGGCAGGAATGGATGCGGCTCGTCGTCGGGCAGGCGGCGGCGGCGGGCGGTCATCGCTCCGCCATGGATTGCGATGTCCGGCATGACCAACCAGCCGTGATACTGCCGAAATCGATCGTCTGCGGAACCTCCGGCCCGGCCCGGCGCCAGCACTCGATCGCCTGGAGCATGCCTCGCCGGTCCCCCATGGCGTGCGCGACGCAACCCAACTCCCGGTAGAGCCATCCTACGCTGTGGTTCTCCGCGATCGCCTTGCGCGTCCAAAGCATCGCTTCCTGCGGTCGACCAGCCGCACGATGCGCGCTCGCCACCCCACTGAAGCAGTTGCTTCGCGGCCAGGTCGGGCCCCTGAGCTGCAATGATCGCGAGAAATCGGCAATCGCGCGGCCCGGGTCGCCGCAGCCGAGGCGGGCGTAGCCGCGGCGCTCCCAGGCCCACGCCGAAGTGGGATCCATGGCGAGTGCGCGCGTTGCCAGCGCGGGGCCCTCATCCCCCTCAGGTCCTATTGAGGCTCAAAGTCGACAGCTGATCCGTGTCGTAGCGGTTTCGCAGATCGGCGAGCGCCTTTGGATCCGGCGCACCCTGCGCCGCGAGTTTCGCGAGCTCTTCGAAATAATGCTCGTGGCCGGGCGGAGAGACGGTCATCAGCACGCGAGCCGGCCTCTCACTGACATTCGTGATGTTGTGCGGCACCCCCGGCGGGATGAACAGATAGGTCCCGGGCGTTGCACGGATCGTCCCGTCGCCGACATGCCACTCACACTCGCCATCGAGCAGATAGAATGTCTCCTCCTGCACCCGGTGGACATGCCGCCCGGTGGCGAACCCCGCCGGAATCGTCCAGTCGAACATGCTCGTGTGCTTGGTATTTTCACCGGTGACGAGGAAGATCATAGGATGACCACTCAGTATGATCCGCTTCGTCTCATCGGGCATGCGAATGACGGCATCGGCGCTCATGTGATCCTCCATCGTCCAAATGCCTATTTCTGCAAGCACTTTTGCAACGTCGGCCGCCCATGCCGGAAAGTCGTGAATCCGTTCCCAAAAATCTGCTAAAAGCGTCGAATGAAAGTCGTGGGCGACATCTACCAGTTCGGCCCGTTCCGCCTCGACCCCAAGGCGGGCATTCTATACCGCGGGTCCGAGCCAACCATGCTTGGGCAGCGCGCCGTCGCGCTGCTGCGCCGGCTGCTCGAAAACGCCGGCGTACCGGTGTCCAAGGACGCCCTGGTCGCTCCCGGCTGGGGCGGACTGGCGGTTGCCGATAACAATCTAACGGTTCAGATCGCAGCCTTGCGCCGGGTGCTGGCGGAGGCGACGGATGCTGAGAGCTGGATCGAAACGCTGCCGCGGCGCGGCTACCGGTATGTCGGACCGGCCGTTTTCACCAATGTTCCCGATGCGTCGGCTGCCGCCCGCGCCGCGTCGGCACCGACTTTGCCTGACAGACCGTCCATCGCTGTTCTGCCGTTCTCGAACCTGAGCGGCGATCCGGAGCAGGAGTACTTCGCCGATGGAATGGTCGACGACATCATCACCGGTCTCGCACGCATCAACTGGCTTTTCGTCATCGCGCGAAACTCGACCTTCACCTACAAGGGCCGCGCCGTGGACGTGAAGCAGGTCGGCCGCGAGCTTGGTGTGCGTTATGTGCTCGAAGGCAGCGTGCGCAAGGCCGGCGGCAGCGTGCGCGTGACCGGCCAAATGATCGACGCGTCGACCGGCGCGCACGTTTGGGCCGAGCGCTACGACCGCAGCTCCGACAATATTTTCGCACTTCAGGACGAGATTGCGTTGTCGGCGGTGGGCGCGATTGCGCCGAGCGTACGGAAAGCCGAAATCAAACGTGTCAGACGGAAACGACCTGACAGTCTCGATGCCTACGATCTCGTGCTGCGGGCCCAACCTGACGTCGATTTAGGTATGCCCGAGCAAGTGACGAGAGCGCTGGCACTTCTTGACCGTTCGATCGCGCTTGAGCCCACTTATGCGCTTGCGCATGGTAATGCCGCTATGTGTCACCATTGCTTGTTTCTTCGCGCCGGACTGCAGGAGGTCAACCGTGCTGCTTCGATCCGCCACGCTCGATCGGCCATTGTCCATGGACAAGACGATGCGCTCGCTCTGACGTGGGCCGGATTTTCCATCGGCATGGATGAGCACGATCGTGCCGCTGCATTCACAGCATTGGAAGCCGCCCTCGCCATCAGCCCGTCATCGGCGCTGACTTACATTCTCGGCAGCGTGATTCTCGGATGGAGCGGCGAAGCCGAACGCGCCATAGAATGGAGCGCACAGGGTATGCGGCTAAGCCCATTCGATTCCTGGGTCTGGGCCGCGTTTGATGCACAAGCAATGAGTCATTTGTTGCGAGGTCGCTACGGGGAAGCTTGTCGTGCGGCCTACAAGTCTGTTCAAGCCAATCCGGCACACAGCATCACTTATGTGCAATTGGCTGCTGCGCTGGTCAAACTTGGCCGGCTGGACGAAGCGAGGGCGGCCGCCATGCGCGTGCTCGAGCTTCAGCCGGGCTTTCGCTACAGCCGCCAGTTTGCTGGCGTGAATTGTGCCCCAGCGCTTGCGGAAGCCCTCGGTGACGCGTTGCGGGCCGCCGGCTTGCCGAAGTAACGCGGCGTGCGATCAGCTATGGGGGCGGCCTTTCTGCTGTCTGACGCCACGCACGGCCAGGCCGAGATGAGCCGTTCGTCGTTCTCGCACCAGCCGGCGGGGCGGCGATCCGCTCCTTGGGCCGCGGGAGGGTCACCTCGCCAAGACCATCCGCGCCGCCGAGAACGGCCGAGACCAGTAATCGGCGCCCTAACCGTCAGAACGCGTGCAGTCGCAGCGCCCACGCGCCCAGCCCCGCCATCATCACCGCCATCACAACGAAATTTGCAGCCGGATATACCCCGGACAGCAGGCACAGAGCCGCCGCCCCTGCCCCGACGGCAACTGAGCGCACCGGTTCGCCGCCCAACAGGATCAAGCCAAACATGAACATCGTGCCGCACTGCAACCGCGACGGCCACCAGCCTCGATCCTCAAGGACAGCAATGACAAGCAGAAAGATCAGCAACGCTCATGCGGCGGCGCCAATATTACGAGTTCAATTGTCATTTGCGCAGGTTCCCCGCGGACATTTGGCAAAGTGTCGGGCGGCGGAACTGGAGAGCAAGTCTGTCGGCGGCGCCTGTCAGAAGTGATGGTGCAGGAAAGTCGTTTGCGACCGACGTTGGCAACATCGTGGATCAAGAGGCATCTGGACGCGCCACCGGGTTCGATCCGCCTCGGGCGGGCAGATGCGGGCGCTGCGCTGGGCGGGGCCTCCCAGCTGCGCTGGGCGGGGCCTCCCTGACCCAGATCAACAGCCTTCGTACAGTCCCCGTAGCTGCTCGACCCCATCGACTATCGACAGCATGACACCGCCGATACGCTCGGCACCAAACCACGCCGGCCCCAATGCAGTGATCTTATCAAAGAGCCGTCCACGCAGGGTCTCCTGAACGCGCGCCGCGGTCCGATGCGCGATCAATGTACGATGATGGTCCAGCCAGGCGCGTAGCAGAATCGCCCCACCCGCACCGAGCAACGGGCCAAGCGAGGTTTCGCCGCCAAACACACCCCCGAGAAAAATGCCGAGGCAGGCGAAGCGAGCAATCCCAACCGCCCGTGCGAGGATCGATCCCCAGCGTCGCGGACAGAGCGATACGGCCCCGCAGGCCGGCAGTCATATGCCAGAGCTTCAGGTCGAAGTGCATGCCGCGATGGTGCCGCAGCGCGAGGCTGGCGTCGATGGGCGAATTTTGTCACGCCGCGACAGATGTCGGTGGTAACGATGCGAATGCTGATCGGACGTCAGTGCATGATAACATGGGCGAAGCCTTGGGTGAGGTCCCGCAATTCTTCCAGTAGGTGAGCGACTTCATCGGTCATGAAAAACATGAGCGCGAGGAACAGACCTTGATGCGCGCTGCGCCAGGACGCCAAAGCTCGTTCGAATCGCCCAAGCGGCAACGCCAGAAAAACCTTCATACCGACGAAACCGAATAGAGACCCGAACACCACGTCGCTGGGATAATGAATACCCAGATACACGCGGGGAAAACCGATCACCACAATAGTCCAAATGAATGCGACCAAGCCGACGGTCCGATTAATTGCCCAGAGGCCCGTTCCAAGTGCGAAGAAGAACATGGCGTGGTCACTGGGAAAGCTATTCCACTTGTTCAGCCCGTCAGCGCCAAAATCGGTAAAAGGAAAATTTAGGCCAAGGCCAGATAGCACCGGCCGCTGATGGAGTTGCAACAGCAACTGTAATCCTCGAGACAGTCCGCCGATCAACACCGTACCAATTAGGACAAGTGTCAGCCGTTTCTGCTTAAAGTCCTGCTGCAAGCCTGGTTGGTTTACTGAGGCTTCGGCCCACGCATACCAGAACAGGCACATCAGGGCGACACCCTTGAAGATATCCAGCCGGGATAACGCACTCATCGAATGGTCGAACAAGTGGCTTCGGCCGGCGAAGCCGGTCAGAAATCTCAGGATCGGCAGGTCAAAGCGAGCGAGCATTTGCGTCAGGGACACGTCGCTGATTCCTAGATAGATCGGGTTGGAAACAGTCTGCACGGCTTCTATTGCTCTGATGACGTCTACATATCACATTTTCCCGGCATGCTGAGGCATGGCATCTGCCAGCTCTGACGAACACGAGCACCAACCCGGAAGCCCAGCTCCAGAAGGCGGCCGGTTTCGATTGGCAATGTATTCGGTAGCCCGACTGGCAAATCCGTGGTGGCGGCAAAGGGGCAGCCATTGCCGCCAGCACCGCTTGGACTCGGTTGGGTCATGCAGCCCGACGCGGAGCGTTGGCGACCCACGGGAGAAGCGTGTGTAGGGGCCTCGCTGGTGGATAGCCGGTCATATTGGATTCCAGGCTGCGAAGCTTACCTGGGTGCCGTTACACTCAGAAGGAGGTTCGCCTTGACCAAGCTTTTGAGGACGACAAGAAAACCCCAAGGCGGGGCACTCGGCTCCTGGCGGTTGTTGGTAGGGCAGCGGCAGCACAGTCTCTGACGGCAGAGCGTAAGCGGCCCTCAGGGCCGTCGAGCTAACGCGGCAATGAACGGCAAGGCATGGAGGCGGCGCTCTCTACCCGGCGGCGCCTTCAGCTGGCGCTTCTCGAACCGGCAGCCTTTACGCCTTTACAGCGCCAACCCCACCAGCCCCGGAAACCGATCCCCACAGACGTCGTGCCACGCCTGCGCCACCATCCGCGGACAGTCGGCAGCCACCACCTGCCGCAGCTCTGGCATCGGCATGGCCGGCCCATGCTCCCCATCAAGCGCGCAATGGACAACCGGCTGCCGCGATCGCAGCGGCATCAGTCCACCTCCAGCATCGTGAGCTTCGGCGCGACCCGCGCCGAGCAGGATTGCGCCGCTCACCGGAGCCGTTCTCACCATCGATGCATCAACTCGCGCCTGCGCATCGTCCGGCCGATCGCGCGGTTGCTTGGCACTGACCTAGCCGGCCTAGCCGGAGGGTGGCGCCGTCGACGGGTGGAGGTTGGCGCGGGCGCGGCGGCCGGGCGGTGATCACGATGGATTTTGGCATAGCCGGACGTCGGCTGCGCACCATTGGGCCCGACAACGGGTCCGTGAGGGGTCCGCACCGTCAAAT
The DNA here is from genome assembly GCA_963789495.1 of uncultured Alphaproteobacteria bacterium. Classification (GTDB taxonomy): domain Bacteria; phylum Pseudomonadota; class Alphaproteobacteria; order Acetobacterales; family Acetobacteraceae; genus CAWBLP01. The sequence continues at coordinate 2,834 of CAWBLP010000032.1, read as the reverse complement.
GGCGGAATTTCCCGCGGCAAGCTGGGCGGCGAGAAATTGGCAAAATGTCCAAGGAAATCAGGATGGTGCCCAGGGGCGGAATCTCGTTTCCCCGCTAAGTTGTTCAAACATCGCAGTTTCTGTGCTCCCGATGCCGGCCAATACCATCAAACATACCATCGCGACGTTTTGATGTGCGGGTTAGGTTCCGTCGAGGCAGCTTTGTTCCGTTCCAGGCTGCGGTCGAGGAGCACAACCTTGCCAAGGTTGGGGTCGAGGGTTCGAATCCCTTCGCCCGCTCCAGATTTTCTCAAGAAAATCAAGAAGTTGAAAGCGGTCCTTCGGGGCCGTTTTTGCTTAGAGGCCCTTGATGGAGGGCAATCTGAGCAGATCAACGCAATCGGCAGAAAATCGCCGGATACCCTGTCGTGGGTTTGGCGGTACCCAGAGTGCCGCTCTCCCCACGTCTGCGGCCACCCCCCGGCGGGTTGCCGGGAGAACCTACTGGTCGGCTTTCCGACGGTCGCAGGCGTATGCAGGACCGCGGTGTCATTCGTCGAGCGATGGAATGGTCTCTCAGCGCTCTCGGTCATTCGCCGATGGGCGATCCGTCCCCGAGACCGCCCTTGAACCCCTGGCCATTTTGGCCACAAATAGCGCAAGCGCACATTTTCGGGCGGGACATGCAGACGCTATCGGCCAGGGACGCGAAGTACAACTTCGGTCGGCTTATCGACATGGCCAGGGCCGAACCCGTGACCGTCGAGAAGCATGGTCGGCCGGTCGTGATCGTCCTGGCCGTCGAGGAGTATCAACGTTTGAAGATGATCGAATTGGAACACCGGGCGGCGACGGTCGCTCCCGTTCCGCCGACGTAGGCAGGTGGAATGGTCAACGCGGCGGAGAGAAATCAATTGGGCGCCATGCCAAGCGGTCTTGGCAACGCTGCCGCTAACCCGCTGCCGCACCATGCGTGGCGCAGCTCGAGATGCCCGCCGTCACGACGGGGGGGCAAATTTCTTACCCGGTCCACAGATCGAGAATGTCGGGCAACACGCTGCGGCTGACGGAGCTTCGGCCTGATGGACGTATTCGCTATTAGACGATCACCTGCTGGATCAGTACACCGGATTCGCGCGATCCTTCACCCGCATCCGGTCGGCCGAACTCCAGCAAGAGGTCAACCGGCTTTATGCCGGCCGCCGCTTCTGGCCTGAGCCGCTGCTGCAACTGAACCCGCATTACGAGGGTGGGGGCTCGATCCGGTCGCTCGTCGGGGAGCGCGGTTTGGTCGAAGATTGCGCGCAAATCTTCATAGATCGGCGGGCGGCGTCGGATGCGGCCGACAAGAGCCTCAAGCTCCACCGCCATCAGGCGCAGGCCTTGGGCCTCGCGCTCGACGCTAAAAGCTTCGTCGTGACGACCGGTCACTGGATCTGGCAAGTCGCTGTGTTTTTTCATCCCGATCATAGACGCGGTTATCAAAGCAAAAAGAAAGGGAGAAAGCGCCCGCACACGCGCCGTCGTCGTGTACCCGATGAACGCGCTTGCCAACAGTCAGTTGGAAGAGCTCAAAAAATTCCTAGGCGGTCCGGGACACCCTGTCTCGGTCACGTTCGCGCGTTACACTGGACAAGAGAAGCCAGAAGAGCGTGAACAAATCAAAAATAATCCGCCAGATATTCTGCTGACGAATTTCATGATGCTTGAATTGCTGATGACCCGGCAATCCGAACTGGACAAGGCAGTGATCGAAAACTGCCGGGGACTGAAATTCATTGTCTTGGATGAACTACACACCTACCGGGGACGGCAGGGTGCCGATGTCGCCATGCTCATGCGCCGTCTGCGCGCGCGTGTTGGCGATCCGAATCATCCCCCGATTTGCATCGGCACCTCGGCCACGATGGCGAGCGAAGGCATTGAAGACGACCGCAATCAAATCGTTGCGGGAGTGGCGTCACGCCTTTTCGGAACCGTGATCGCGCGCGATGTCGAATTGACCCAAAAATCGGGCCGACGGGTATTCGTTGTGCCAGGGGGGGGGCCAACTGACAAGGCGATAGAGGCCATCGACCAGAGACATTCGCTTGCTCCCGATACACATCACAGGGCCTGTGCGAGGGCACAAGATCAGACTGGGCTCATGATTTGTGATCCCGCATTTAGCCGAATACTCACTCCCTGTGAGAACTCTAGAAGAGGCCAGGAAAGTGGTCGACGCTGATCAAATCCCGGTCATGTTGCCAGCTCAAATCATATTTGCTGTCGATCCGTTTGAGAGATCCTGGGATATTACCTCAGACGGCATTGCGCTGTGGTTTGCTTGGTTGGTGTCTGCGCCACTGGCGATGATCTTAACTACTAACCAGACGCACAAATAGGTATCCTCCCGTATGGGAATCGGTTATGCTGTCGTCATGCCGTCGGACCATGATTTCCGCAAACTCCAGTCCTCGACCCGGCCGAACTCCGACGTGTCGGCGTAAACATGGTGCTCTCGGACAACCGGATCGATGTGGGCCAGGCGATGGGGTCGAATCGACGCTTCGTTGGGGAATGGGTTCGTGCCTTTGAGGCCACGGGAGAAGCGGCGTTGGCCGGTGGGCGGCGCGGCCGACGGCCAGGTGAGCAAAAAGCCCTCAACCGGCGCCAGGAAGCGACGATCCGTCGGCTGATCCTCGGCGATGCCCCGATCAATTGAAACTCCCCTTCGCACTATGGACCCGCGAAGCGGTTGGCCAGCTGATCGAGCGTAAAGCCGGTATCCGCCTTGTCCCCGACGGCCATCGGTACCTTATTCTTTCGGCCTGAGAATCTGACCCCACAAAGGCCGATCCGGCGGGCGATGGAAA
>CAWBLP010000031.1:0-225269 GCA_963789495.1 uncultured Alphaproteobacteria bacterium | reverse complement strand
CGGCTGACGCAGGTCCAGTTCAAGGATCGCTTGTTGCGATTGAATGCTGCGAAATACCAGGACAGCCCCTCGCGCATGGCACCTTGTGCGCGGATCGGGTCGCCATCCGGCGCTTCGACTTTCAACACGTCCGCGCCGAGGTCCGCCAGCAGCATCGTGCAGAACGGGCCGGAAAGAACGCGCGTCAGGTCCAGGACGCGCACGCCGGTCAGCGGCATGCCGACTCCTTTATGGTGCAGTCTGTGAGCATGTCGTGGATCATCCCATCCCAAGCCCCGGCCGGCAATTGCGCCACACGCGGGAATCCACTTTTCTGTCGTGCGGGGACGGGAAGGACCGAGGCATGGCGTTGCTGGCCGGATTTCGTATGGCGCAGATGGGCACGGGCCTGGCGGCCGCCGTGTGCGGCCGGTTGTTCGCCGATGTCGGTGCCGATGTCTTTTGCATCGATCCTGACGACACGACACCCTTGTCGATCTACCTGAACCACGGAAAACCCGTTGCCGCGGAGGGATCTTCGACCGCCGATGCGACATTGCGGGCAGCCGATCTGATTATCGGCCAAGGTAGTCCGGCCGCGTTGCACAGTCAGCGGCGGACGGTGGATACAATACGGCAAAGCAATGCAACCGCTGCCATCGTGCTGATCTCGCCATTCGGCCAGACCGGACCGAACGCGGATGATCCGGCCAGCGATCTGACGCTGTTCTATGCCAGCGGCATCGCGCGTCTGCTGACGGGCCAGGTGGACGACCTTGCCGAAGCGCCGATCCATCCCGCAGGGCAACAATCCGCATTCATCGGCGGCGTTGCCGCGGCCTGTGCCGGAATGCACGCTGCATTGTCGCCTGGTGGCGCTGCGGTGATCGACGTCTCGATTCAGGAAGCGCTGGCGACACTCGCGATGACAGAACTGACGCGCGCCGGATTGAGCGGCAAAAGCTGGTCGCGCAAGCGGCTCACCGACGGCAATGGCGCCACGGTCTGCATCCTGCCGGCGCGCGACGGGTACGTGGCGATTTCGCCGCGTGAAAACCACCAATGGGCGACATGGCTGGAGGTGATGGGTTCGCCGGATTGGGGTCACGACCAGCGCTTTCTGCGCAAGCAGGATCGTGTGGTGAACTGGGATGAATTGCATGCGCTGATGTCCTCGTGGAGCCGCCAGCATGACAAGCAGTGGATCGCGGATGCGGCGCAGGCTGCACACGTGCCCAGCTTTCCGCTGCGCGATCCGGCAGAACAGCTTGACTCACCGCAGCTCGCCAGGTGGATTCTGGCGTACCTATGCCGTTGATGACCGTGTGCTGCAGGCGGGGTGCGCCCTTTGGTCTCGATATTCAAAGTGCGGGCCTGCAAGGTTCATGTGACGCTTCGGGTCGGTTGCCGCTTTCAGGTGTGCGCGGTACTGGACTTCAGTTGGGTGATCGCCGGGCCAACCACCACGCGCTATCTCGCAGCGATGGGCGCGGATGTGATCAAGGTGGAAGCGCCGGGGCGCGGCGATCCGGGCCGAGCGTCCGAACTGCATACCGTCCTTGGGCAGGCCAAACGTGGCATTGTGCTCGATCTGAAGCGACCGGGTGGGGTGGAGCTGGCGCGCGCACTGGCTGCGCAATCCGATGTCCTGATCGAGAACTTTGCCTCCGGCGTGATGGATCGCCTCGGTCTTGGCGTTGCTGCGCTGCGGGCGGTCAACCCGGGCTTGCTGTACGTGTCGGCCTCCGGCATGGGCCGCAGCGGGCGGGAATCGCAATCGGTTGCTTATGGCACCTTGCTGCAGTGCTATGCGGGTTTCGCCGGATTGAACCGGCATCCCGCTTTGCCGCCGCGCGTTGGATTTGCCTGGCTCGACCCGATGTGCGGGTTGATGCTGGCCTTCATTACCGCCGCCGGGCTCGCATCGACGGCGTGAGGGCGGTGTCGCGCGGGTCGACTTTTCCATGGTGGAGGCGATGCTGTGGACCATGGCGGACCCAGTGTTACGGGCACAGTGCGATGGCGGAGTGCAGCCGGTTGGCAACCGATCCGATAGGCAGGTACCGCATAACGCCTATCGCTGTTGCGGTGATGACGCGTGGATCGCACTCGCGGTTCGCAATGACGCGGACTGGCGTGCGCTGTGCAACCTGGTGCCGGAGTTGGCGGATCAGTCGGAGTTGAGTTTGACGGACAGGATCGGCGCGCGTGATAAGACCGACAGCATTCTGGTGGCCTGGTTTGCGCCGCAGGACGCGCAGCATGCGGCGGACAGGGTGAAGCGCGCGGGACTTCCCGCGGCAGCATTGGCTGATTCTGCGGCGCTGGTCGCCAGCGCCCATTTGCACGCGCGGGGTTTCTGGGACGATTTCGAGGGTGGTGTTCTGCCAGGTCTGCCATGGCGTGCGGACTTCGGCCGAATCGTTGAGCCGGCGCCGGGGCTTGGCGCGGACACCGACGATGTGCTGCGTGACGTTCTGCGGATGTCGCAGGCTGAGATCGATGCGGCGCGGCGTGCCGGTGCGTTTGGATGAGTGTCATCGCGAACTATGTCGCTGGGCCCGTGGCCGAGTTATTGTTCCCGCCGGACAGCCCCTCCCGCCAAGCGGCACCCTCCGGCCGAGCACCACACTTACCGCTGAGCGGCACTCTGCTCGCCGAGCCCTAGACTTGCCGCGTCTTGGCCGGGCCTGACCTGGCCATCTACCAAAGAAAGAGCATGCGGCGGGTGCCGCACGACTCAATCGTTCCGGTGGAGGTGATCGAGTTCAGGCCGAGGGATCGGCGTTACGTGGCGTGCTCGCGCAGGTCATTGTTGACCCGATGATCGCCGGCGACCCAGCGGGCCAGTTCTGCATGCGCATCGGCCCGCCGGATCGCGTCGATTGCTGCGGCGTTCGGCGGGTCGACGGTGAACTCCACGATCAGCCCGTCCGGTGATGTGCAGTACATCGACCGGCAGTAGCCGTGGTCGGTTTCCCGTACCGGCTCTCCCGCAGCCTTCAGCCGGTTGACGAGCTCGTTGTAGGATTCATCATCCACCTTGAACGCGACGTGATCGAAATTGCCAATTTCTGCCGGCCTCTCCGCCTGGGTCTTGCGATAGACCTCGTCGTCGGCGAAGCAGAAGAATGCCAGTGCCCCACCATCGCCCAGCGCGTAGAAGGTGTGGCAGAAGGCGACTTCCCGGCCGACCCATGAATTGAAGTGCTTTTCGCACCAGGTGGCGACCAGCGGAATGCCGAGCACATCCTCGAAGAATGCGCGGTTTTTCTCCTGGTCCCGCACGACATAGGCGTGGTGATGCAGGCGCTCGGGCGGATGCGACAGCAGTGCGGCCATGGGACGCTCCTCCTCCGTTGATGCGTTTCGTCGGAGCTTGCCCTTGGCCCCGGCTGCCCGCAAGCTCCTGGGTGGGAGAGAGGTGCCAGGATGCGGATCGAGATCATTTGCACGGGGGACGAGGTCCTGACCGGCAAGATCGTCAACACGAATTTCAGCTACATGACACAGAAGCTGGAAGATGTCGGCCTGTCGGTGTTCTGGGGCACCACAGTGGGTGACGATCGCGACAGCCTGCTGCGCGCGTTCCAGCTCGCCGGCGACCGCGCCGACGCGGTGATCGTCAATGGCGGGCTCGGCCCGACCGTCGACGATCTGTCGCAGGAAATTGCCGCGCAAGCCGCCGGGGTCGGATTGGTCCTCCATGAGGAATGGCTGGTGAAGATGGAGGAGTTCTTTACCCGACGCGCCCGCAACATGCCGCCGAACAACCGCAAGCAGGCGATGCTGCCGGACGGCGCGGAGATGCTCGACAATCCGATCGGCACCGCCTGCGGCTTTGCGATGGATATCGGCAAGGCGCGGTTCTTCTTCACGCCCGGCGTGCCGCGCGAATTGCGGCGCATGCTGGAGGAGCAGATCATCCCGCGCCTGCTGGCCCGCAGCGGTGTGCCCACCGCGATCTTCCTGAAGCGATTCCACAGCTACGGACTGGGTGAATTGCATGTCGACCAGTTGCTGACCGGCGTCGAGGAGATGGTGCCGGACGGCAGTGTCAAGCTGGGGTTCCGCGCGCATTATCCGCAGATCGAGACCAAGCTGACGGTGCGCGGCACCGATCGCGCCGATATCGACCGCAAGCTGGAAGCGGTGCAGGCGGAAGTGCGCCGGCGGCTGGGCAACTTCATCCTGGCCGAGGATGATCAGACGCTGGAAGGCGTCGTGCTGGCGGCGCTGCTGCAGCAGCGCGGGTCACTCGCAGTCGTGGAAAGTTTCACCGGCGGCCAGATCGCCGTGCGCGTGGCGCCATTGCCAAATGCGGAGCACGTGTTCCGTCGTGGCCTTGTGGTGCGAGAACTGACCGAACTGCATGGCGCGCTGGCGCTGTCGGACGTGACGCTCGGCGGTTCCATGACCCAGGAAACCACTGAAGCGGTGGCGCGCGCGGCGCGGCAGCAGGCCGGCACGACGCACGCGCTGGTGGTGCTGATCGAACTCGACGAAGGCGCCGACCGGATCGACCTTGGCGGCACCATCTGGATCGGTATCGCGACGGAAGACCAGGTGGCCTTCCGCCGCTCCCGCATTCTGGGCGGACGCGAATGGGTCCGATTGGGCGCAGCGGAATTGGGCTTGGACTGTCTGCGCCGCTTCCTGCAGGGATTGCCGGTGGCCGAGCGTATCGATTTCGAGCGCACCTGAACCGTCGCATACCGCACGGCCACGCGACCCACTCACGAGGAATGACGAGCCGTGTTCACTGCGTCGGCTAGAACCGTCGATTCGCCCTATGCCTGGTTCCGCCTGGGTGTTTCGCTGCTACTCTCCACCATCGGCGGCGTTGGCATGTGGTCGGTCGTGGTGGCGCTGCCCGCGGTGCAGGCGGAGTTTGGCCTGGACCGCAGCACCGCATCCCTGCCGTACACGCTCAGCATGATTGGCTTCGCGTTCGGCGGCGTGTTGCTGGGCCGCCTGGCGGATCGCCTCGGCGTCATCGTCCCGGTTGCAGGCGGGGCGGTCGCATTGGGGCTGGGCTATCTGGCGGCCGGATTGGCAGGCGGACTGTGGTCGTTCGCCCTCTCCTACGCGATTCCGATTGGTTTGCTCGGGTGTGCTGCCACCTTCGTTCCGCTGCTCGCAGATGTGTCGCACTGGTTCGAACGACGGCGCGGCATCGCCGTCTCGATCTGTGCATCGGGCAACTACCTGGCCGGGACGATCTGGCCGCCGGTGCTGGAACATTTCATCGGCGCCGTGGGATGGCGCGCAACGCATCTGGGTGTCGGACTGTTCTGCGTGGCGACCATGCTGCCGCTGTCATTGCTGCTGCGCGGCCACCCGCCGATACACGCCGCCGTCGCAACCGCCAGGCCAGCAAAGCCGAAGCTGGGTACAATGGGATTGTCACCCAACACGTTGCAGGCGCTGCTCGCGCTGGCCGGCGTCTGCTGCTGTGTTGCGATGTCGATGCCGCAGGTGCATATCGTGGCCTATTGCGGCGATCTCGGTTACGGCGTGGCGGTGGGCGCGCAGATGCTGTCGCTGATGCTGGGTTTCGGCATCATCAGCCGGGTCGGCTCCGGGTTTATCGTGGATCGCATCGGCGGATTGCCGACCTTGTTGCTGGGTTCGCTCGCCCAGATGTCGGCGCTGCTGCTGTATCTGCTGCTCAACGGATTGACCTCGCTCTATGTGGTTTCCGCGCTGTTCGGGTTGTTCCAGGGTGGCATCGTGCCGAGCTACGCGATCATTGTGCGGGAGTGTTTTCCGGCGCGGGAAGCGGGCGCACGGGTCGGCATTGTGATCATGGCAACATTGTTCGGCATGGCGCTGGGCGGGTGGATGTCTGGTGCGATCTTCGATCTGACCGGATCCTATCGCGCGGCTTTTGCCAACGGCGTGCTGTGGAACCTGGCGAATGCCGGCATCGCGTTGTGGCTGCTGTTGCGCAGCCGAACGCGGCAGGTCGTGTTTGCCGATGGAGCGGCGGTGCGCAGCGGCTGATTGCCGCGACGTCAGGTCCGCCTCTGGCTGAGTCGGACGCAACGCGGCTAGAACAGATGTCACAAGAAGACAGGGGAAACGTCATGCCCATCGATCTGACACGTCGTCACGCCACCATCGGACTGGGCGCCGCGGCGGCCGGTCTGCTGTTGTCGCGCCCGGCCCGCGCCGACATGGCGGCGCTGGAAGCGGCCGCGCGCAAGGAAGGCACGCTCACCTGGTACGTTGCGCAAATGAGCGGCGAGGCGGCGGAGGCCATGGGCAAGCTGTTTACCAAGCAATATCCCGGCGTATCCGTCTCGGTGATCCGCACCACCGGCCAGGTCGCGTATCAGCGGGTGCAGCAGGAACTGAAGAACAACGCGCCGCAATGTGACGTGTTCAGCACCACCGACATCGCGCACATGCCTGATCTGCAGCGGCGCAATGCGCTGGCGCACTACACCGCGGAGAGTGCCGGTGGCCTGGCGCCCACTTTCCAGGGATTGGGGGAGCCGGGATTTTACTATCCAACCACCGCATCGTTCCAGGGGCTGATCCATCACACCAAGAGCGTGAAGCCGGAGGACGTGCCGCAACGTTGCACCGATCTGTTGGACCCGAAATGGAAGGGCCGCGTTGCGGTCGCGCACCCGGCGTTCAGCGGCTATTTCGGCCAATGGGTGCTGGCGATGCGCAAGCTCTACGGCTGGGAGTTCTTCGAGAAGCTGGCGAAGAACAAGCCACGGATCGGCCGTTCCGGAAACGACCCGTTGACCCTGGTGAACGCCGGCGAGTGCCTGGTCGGCACCGGTCCGCTCAGCACCACCATGCAGAATGTGGACAAGGGCAATCCGGTCGCCTTCGTCTATCCCCAGGATGCGACCGTGGTCACCGTCGGTCCGTCCGCAGTGCTCGCCACGGCGCCGCATCCCAATGCCGGCCGGCTGTTCATGGAATGGCTGCTCAGCCCGGACTATGCCAAGGCCTGCGTGGACTGGCATCTGGAGCCGGTGCGGGCCGACGCACCACCGATGAAGGGAACCAAGAGGATCGGCGAGTTCAAGGCGATGACGCTGACGACAGCGGAAATTTCCAAAGGCATACCGGAGGTGATCGAATTCCTGGCGCGACACCTTCGGCAGCTGAGCGGCCACTGCCGGCTTCGCGAAATCGTGACAGCGCGTGCTGTTGTTGCGATGGCATGGTGGTGCCCGCCGGGGACATCTATCGGCGCGGCACCACGTGAGCCTGCGCGCCATCGCAGGAGGTCGGAGTGACCAACTGGAACGGACCACAGCCGGGCCCACGTGCGTTATGGCACCTCATTCACGCGAACTTCCCTGTCGCCCGCAATCTCGGAATCTACAATCATCGCGTGGTGGCAGGCACCCATACTCTGTCGCATTATGCGGAAGGGCGAGCGCTCGATATCGGCCTGTTCGTTTCCCGGCCGGGCGAAAAACTCGTGGGCGACGGATTGTTCAAGGTGTTTGTCGATTTAGCCACCGATCTTGGCCTGGACGAGGTGATCTGGAACCGCCAGATCTCGAGCAGCCGACATCCCACGATCCATCACTATTCAGGGGTCAATCCACATACCAATCATATCCATGTTGGCTTTACCCGGGACGCCAGCCAGCGGACGACGTTTCCGTCTTTGTTCATGGTCCGAATCGCGATTCTCCGCACTGGCCTTGAGGATTTGGCTCAGCCGGTTGGCGGCGCGACCTCGATCCAGGTCTGATGCCACCGATGCCCGCAGGTGAGCGGCGCGTAGCAAGGTTCGGGGTGGCGGCTGGCCTGTTGCTGGCCACGACGACATGCGTGACGCATCCGGTTGCCGGCTCCGACGGCACCGTCGCCAGCGCCTATACCGCGCTCACCGGCCAGGCTTGCAAGGTGACGGTGGATCCTGCGGTCGAGGATCAGTCGGTTCAGCAATGTCCCGGTTTCAACGGATACAAATTGCTCGTGCTCGATGCCGATAATCGGATGTCGGTTACGGTGGTCGCACCTGACGGCAAGGCGTTTCCGTTGCGATATTGGGATGTAATTACCCCGCATTTCTCTCACCTGGGCGCCAAGGCCGAATGGCGGATACAGCGTTCGGCGGGATCGCCACGCCCGACTGGTCTGATCGTGCGTGTGATTGCGAACGAGGATCCCGAGTTGGCGAAGGAAACCGCCTATCTTGCAATCGCCAAGATCACAGCAGCGGAAATTTGCGTTACCGCGCGGGTTCCCGACGGTGACGATGCCAATGCCCGCGCCAGGCTGCTCGCTGACCACGCCGTCGCGGCGCCTTGCCTTCAGGCGCGCGACCAACCGTAGCCCTGGTCCGTCCGGACCGTAACGGCAACAGGAATGCCGAAAACGCTGCCCGTGTGTTTGCCCGACCAGGGGTTGGCCAAATTGCGCAGGCTCGGCATAACGTCCCTCTCGGAACGGGACGGAGGAAGAATGTCCAGCAAAGTCACGCGCCGCCAGGCCGCCACCGGTCTGGCGGCTCTCAGCACCGCGGCCCTGCTGCTGCCGCGCGGTGCCCGCGCCGACGAGGCGGCGTTGGAAGCGGCGGCGCGCAAGGAAGGCACGCTGACCTGGTACGTCGCGCAGGTCGACGGCGAGACGGCCGAAGCAATGGGGCGGGCGTTCACCAAGCTATATCCCGGCATCAACGTCTCGGTGATCCGTACCACCGGCCAGGTCGCCTATCAGCGCCTGATGCAGGACCTGAAGAATGACGCACCGCAATGCGACGTGTTCGGCACCACCGACATCTCCCATATGCCCGCCTTGATGAAACGAAAGGCGCTGGCGCATTACGTGCCGGACAATGCCGCCGGCATGGCACCGGCGTTTCGCGAGCTCGCTGAGGAGGGCTACTACTACCCGACCACCTCCACGCTGATGTTGATCATCTATCACAAGACCCGCGTGAAGCCGGAGGATGCGCCGAAATCCTGGCAGGACATGCTGGATACGAAATGGAAAGACCGGGAAGGCTTCGGCCACCCCGGATTCTCCGGCTATGTCGGCGTGTGGGCGCTGGAGATGCGCAAACTCTATGGCTGGGGCTGGTTCGAAAAGCTGGAGAAGAACAATCCACGGATCGGCCGTTCCGGTCTCGATCCCCTGACCCTGATCAACGCAGGGGAATGCCTGGTCGGACTCGCGCCGCTGTCCGGTGCGCTGCTGTCCGCCGACAAGGGGAACCCGATAGCCGTGCAATACCCGACCGACGGATCGGTACTGTGTATCGGCCCGTCCGCGGTGCTCGCCAATGCGCCGCATCCCAACGCGGCCCGGTTGTTCATGAACTGGCTGCTCAGCAAGGACTATGCGCAGCTTTGCGCCGATGCGCGGGTCACGCCGGTCCGCACCGACGTGAAGGAAAAGCCGGGCGCCAAGCCGGTGTCGGATGTGAAGCTGCTGCGCCTGACCACGGCGGAAATCCAGAAGGGTGTGCCGGAGGTGATCGAGCAATGGCGCGATACGTTCAGCTGATGAACGCGCCCGACCGACGGAGCTGGTGCCGGCCATGAGCCAGGCCCAGCTGACCGACAGCGCCGCCATTGCATCGGCGCCGCGTCGAAGGGTGTTCGATCCGCTGCTGCTGCTGTGGATCGTATTGGCCGTGGTGCTGCTGTTCCTGGTGGTGAACCCGCTGTTCCGGCTGGTGCAGCTCAGCCTGCAGGATGCCGACACCGGCGCGTTCACCATCGCCAACTACCTCGCCGCGTACGGCCGCTCTCGCTACCTCACCGCGATGTGGAACTCGCTGGCGCTGGGCTTCTGGGTCACCGTGCTGTGCCTGCTGTTCGCCGTGCCGCTGGCCTGGGCGGTGTCGCGCACCGACATGCCGGCAAAAGGCCTGGTGCGCGTGCTGGTGCTGGGCGCATTCGTCACCCCACCGTATCTTGGTTCGATCGCATGGATCCTGCTGGCGGGCCCGAACTCCGGCTGGCTCAACCGCATCTGGATGGCGGTGACCGGCGCACAGGAAGGCCTGTTCGACATCTATACGTTCACCGGCCTGGCCTTCAACATCGCGATCTATTCCTTCCCCTACATCTTCATCTTCACCTCGGCCGCTTTGGATGTGGTTTCATCCGAAATGGAGGATGCCGCCAATATCCTGGGCGCCGGGACGATCCGCACCACCACCCGTATCACGCTGCCGATGGTGCTGCCGGCGATCCTGGCAGGCGCCATCGTCACCTTCCTGGAAGCCATCGCGCTGTTCGGCACCCCGGCGCTGATCGCGATCCCCGCGCGCTTCAACGTGGTCACCACGCAGTTGCTGCAGTTCTTCAGCATGCCGATCCGCGCCGAGGTCGCCGCCGCCTACGCCGTGCCGCTGCTGCTGATCACCGTCGCGTTGTTCGGTGTGCAGCGCTTGCTGACCCATCGGCGCGGCTTCGTGGCACTCACCGGCAAGGGAGGCGAACGGCGCATCATGTCGCTTGGGCGCGGCCGCTGGATCATGTTCGGCTACGCCATGTTCGTGCTGTCGCTTTCCGTGGTGCTGCCCTACATCGTGCTCGCCCAGGCCGCGCTGTCGAAAGCCTGGGGGCGCGGTCTGAGCTGGAACAATCTGACGCTGCATAACTTTACCTACCTGCTGTTCCAGCACGAAACCGCCAGACAATCCGTGATGAACAGCTTCACCTATGCCGCCGCAGCCGCCTGCATCGCCATCGCGCTCGGCCTGTCCATCGCCTACATCGTCAGCCGCCGCCTGTTGCCCGCGGCCGGCGTGCTCAGTTTCATCGCGATGGCGCCGTTCGTGGTGCCTGGCATCGTGCTGGCGATCGCCTTCTACGCGGCCTATGCGCCGCCGCCGATCGCGCTGTATGGTACCGCAACGATCCTGATCCTCGCCTTCGCCACCCGCTTCCTGCCGATCGGCTACGCCAACGCGGACGCGGCGATCCGCAGCATCAATCCGGAAATGGAGGACGCCGTGCGCATCCTCGGCGGCGGTCGGCTGCTGGCAATCCGCCGCGTGCTGGCCCCGCTGATGCAACGCAGCCTGCTCGGCGCCTGGCTGCTGGTGTTCATCCCCGCCACCCGCGAACTGTCCAGCGCCATGTTCCTCTATGGCCCAAACACACGAACCATGTCAGTGATGCTGATGGACATGAGCGAGGAGGGCAATTTCGAAAACCTCGCCGCGCTCGGCTTCCTTCTGCTGGCCTCGACCTTGCTGATCGTCGGGGTGGCAACCGCCCTGCTGGGGCGCGACTTCATGCTGCGACGGGAACGTGGATGAGCAAACTGTCTCTGGTCAACCTGGGCAAAAGCTTCGGCACCACGGCTGCCGTGCAGGATGTGAGCCTCACTTTGCAGGAGGGGGAATTCGTCTCCCTGCTGGGCCCGTCAGGCTGCGGCAAGACCACCACACTGCGGATGCTGGCAGGCTTCATGAAGCCCACCACCGGCAGCATCGTCGTCAATGGCGCCACGCTGTCCTCGCCCAGCTTCGTTGTGCCGCCGGAAAAGCGTGGCATGTCGATGATCTTCCAAAGCTACGCGATCTGGCCGAACATGACGGTGGGCCAGAACGTCGCGTTCGGCCTGAAACTGCGCAAGCTGTCCGCAGCGGAGATCAGCCAGAAGCTGGATCGCATCCTGGACGTTGTGCAGTTGAAGCATCTGCGCGACCGCTACCCCGCGGAATTGTCCGGTGGCCAGCAACAACGCGTCGCGCTGGCCCGCGCCATCGTCATCGAGCCGGACGTGCTGCTGCTGGACGAACCGCTGTCCAACCTGGACGCCAATCTGCGCGAGGAGATGCGCAGCGAGATCCGTCGTCTGCATGACGCGTTCCGCATCACCACCGTCTATGTCACGCACGACCAGTCCGAAGCGATGGTGACCTCCGACCGCATCGTGGTGATGAATCATGGCCGGATCGAGCAGGTGGACGATCCGGTGTCGCTCTACACGCGGCCGAAAACCCGTTTCGTCGCCGGGTTCATCGGCCGGACCAACTTCCTGGACGGTAAACTCGATGGCGGTACCATCGTTTTTCCGGGATTCACTGCCCGTGCCGAACTCGCGCCCGATGCCGCCAGCCTGACCCGCAATGCGAGCTTTGCGGTGCGGCCGCAGACCATCGGCATCCATCGCACCGCGCCGGCGCAGACCCAGGGCGCCTGGTGGGTGCAGGGGCAGATCGCCGAACGCGCCTATCTCGGCGAATACTGGGAATACGTGGTGCGCCCGGCCGAGTCCGACCTGCGGCTGCGGGTCAGCGCTTCGCCCACCAGTGTCTACGACGCCGGCGAGATGGTATGGCTGGAAATCGATCCGGAACGCATTGCGCGCATTCCCAGCCCCGAGGATTCCACGCCATGAACGACGTCGCCACCGTGCCGCTGAAAACCGACAAGATGATGGCCGAGGTCGAAGGCCCGATCGGCTGGATGATCTTCAACAAGCCGGAACGGCACAACGCCGTGTCGCTCGACATGTGGGAGGCGATTCCCGACATTCTCGATCGGTTCGAGAGCGATCCAGCGGTGCGGGTGATCGTGCTGAAAGGTGCGGGCGATCGCGCCTTCGTCTCCGGTGCGGATATCTCGCAATTCGAATCGGCCCGCGCGTCGCGTGAGGCGAATGAGCAATACGACCGCATCAGCGATCGTGCCAGTCGCCGACTGGTTGAATGCAGCAAGCCGGTGATCGCGATGATCCGTGGCTGGTGCATCGGCGGCGGCCTGGCGATTGCCGTGTGCTGCGACATCCGCATCGCCACCGAAGGGTCCAAGTTTGGTATCCCCGCCGCGCGCCTGGGCCTCGGCTACGGCGCACCCGGCGTGAAGAAGCTGATGGATATCGTCGGTCCCTCCTTCACCAAGGAAATCTTCTTCACCGCGCGGCATTTTTCCGCTGTGGAAGCGCAGGGCATGGGCCTGCTGAATCGCGTGGTGCCGGATGCGGAACTCGAGTCCTACGTGCGTGGTTATTGCGCCACCATCGGCGACAACGCACCACTGACCATGCGCGCGCTGAAGCGTACGGTGGGGGAATTGGTGAAGGGTGCGGATGGCGATCTGGACGCGGCCGACGCGGTGACCAAGGCCTGCTTCGACAGTCAGGATTTCATCGAGGGCCGCCGCGCCTTCATGGAAAAGCGCCGTCCGGTGTTCCGCGGGGCATAGCGAAGGTCGGGGGCAAAGCCACGACCTTTGCTGCGTTCCACCGCCTACCGTTACGCCGCCAGTTCCGCCCGGATCGCGGCCAGGCGCGCGTGGTGCACCGGCAGCGGCAGCGTGTCGATCGTCATCGTCTGGCGCTGCGACACGCCGTCCACCGCCGGCCCGTCGCGCACCATCGTCTCCAGGATCCGGATATCCAGATCGGCGTCCAGCTTCGCCAGCAGCCCCGCGCGCCAATCCGGCCGCAGCAGTGCCAGCGCCGCCATCAGCGCGTACACGGCCCAGTGCGAAACTCCCGCCATCACCAGATGCGAGGCCGGGGTCACGCAGGCGATGAGCTCGCCATTCGCGACATGCTGCGCGATCAGGTCCCGCGGTAGCGAACCCAGGCCGATCTCGTTGCCGCCGTCGCCGATCGCGATCGTGTCCCAGGGGCCGGCGACGAACAGATCGTCCAGCGGCGCGGTGTAGCGGCTGACGTCGACCCCGCGCATGTTGCGCGGCGGGCCGCCGGCACTGCGCCCGCAGCGTTCGATGGCGATTACCCAGTCCAGCGCGTCGTCGCGCCAGGCCGCGATCATCGGCTCCAGCGGTTCATTCGGGGCGACGCTGTCCAGCCGCAGCACGGGAACGCCGGCGCCGGCCAGGGCGGCCGCGCAGGCGGAGCGGCAGGGCGTGTCGGTCAGCACCCGGCAATCGAGGCCGGCCCCCACCAGGCCCGCCGCGAGCAGGGCGGTGGCAGCGGGGCCGTCGGTTTCGGCGGCGGGCGGCACGCCGAGCGGCACGTAGAAGCCGGTGAGCAGGCCGATGCGGGGAGCAGGGCAGGCGGCGAGGGCGGACGCCGCGCCCCACAGGCCGCCGGCACTGGCGGCGAACAGCGCGGTCGCGTTGCGGCCGACATCCTGGTGCACCAGTGCCTCGATGCGGTCGATCCGGGCGCGCGCGGCGCTACGATCGAGATCGGTATGCACCGGGACGGTTGCTTTCAGGGACGGGATCATCGTTGGCCAGCTTGGCCGTCAGGACATGCTGAGGGCAAGCGTCAGGGGCGCTGCCCCCGGAACCCCATCAAGGGGCGCTGCCCCTTGAAACCCCGCCAAGGACCCGGCCCTTGGAACCGACCCCGATTGCAAAGGTGGGAATCTGCTCGAGGTCCAGGAGGCAAAGCCTCCTGGTGGGGTTCGGCAAATCCCCGATGCTCAGCGTGCCTCTCCGGCGAAGCCCTGTTGCAGCGTGGCCAGCCGATCCAGTGCCGCCTGTGGCAGCGGGCCTTTCTGCACCGCGGCCAGTGCCTGCTCGAACTCGTCCGGCGTCGCCATGCCGACCAGGATCGTCCCCATCGCCGGGTGGGAAATGCAGAACCGTACCGCAGCCTCGGGCAGCGAGGCGGCGAACCCATCCGCCACCAGCGGTGCCAGGCGGCGCGCGCGCTCGACATCGGCGGTGTAGGACATCGCGGAACCGATCGGCTCGGGTGGCGGGCTGGCGATCGGATGGCGGTCGGTCGAGCCGGACAGGGCCCCGCCGGCCAGCACGCGGATGCCGACCACGCCGACGCCGGCCGCCTTTGTATGGTCGAACAGCCGGCCGTAATCCTGCGCCGGATAGCCGGCCGGCAGGGCGATCGCGGCGCTCGGGTTCAGCATGTTGTAGCTGACCTGCGCGCTGTCGAAGAGCTTGGCATCCAGCACCTGGTGCAGCGCCGCGGTATCGCCCACCGCGGTGATCCCCAGGAAGCGCGTCTTGCCGGCGCGCCGCAGTGCATCGAACGCGGGCACCACCTCATCCAGCACCTGGCGCGCAGTCAGCGATTCGCCGCCGCCCTGCACGGTGATGGGGTTGTGCAGGTGGAAGATGTCGACATGATCCATGCCGAGCCGTTGCAGGCTCGCTTCCAGCGACGCGGTGACGGTCGCGGCGATCCGGCCGAACTCGGCCGAGGGGATGCGCACCTTGGTGCCGACCACGGCGTTGGCCGGCTTCAGTTTTGCCAGCACGCGGCCGAGGTTCTTTTCCGACTCGCCATTGCCGTATTGCACCGCGGTGTCGAAGTAGTTCACCCCGACTTCCAGGGCGCGCGCGGTGGCCCGTTCCTGGTCCGCCGGCGAGCCGCGCACCATCAGCCCGCCGACCGCGCCGCAGCCGAAGCCCAGCAGCGAGACCTGCATGCCGGTCCGTCCAAATGTCCGCATTTCCATGGCAATTCTCCTTGAGTTGAGGCCGCGGCTGGGCGCTGGGACGATGCGGCGACCGGCCGGGCGGCGATATCGTTGGCGGTCAGCTCTTCACATCGAATGTGGGTGACTTGAGTGTACCGACACTGCGGGCAAACCAGCCGGGTTTGCGGCTGATCAGCGTGTAGCCATCGGCTCCGTTGGGCCCGGCGCCTTCCGCCACGTAGACACGCCCCTGGGATTTCAGCATCACGAGCGTCGCGGTCACCTTGTCCTGAGCGAGTCCGGTCGCGGTGGCAAGCCCGGCGACCGTGCGGTAGTCGAACGCCGGGTCCGACAATCCGGCCACGATGTTCCGGACTTCCTGGGTTGCCAGCGCCCAGTCCGCGTGCTGGTCGCGCCGGATCAGGTCCTTCTGGATCGTCAGCTGCACGTACTCGGTCACCGCATCAACGCCAAGCCAGCTCCATGCCAGTTTTGCGCCGGTGCGCAGGATGCGGTTGCCGATCTGCTGATCGATCAGCCGTGGCACCAGAGCTTTCGCACGTTCGCCAACGCGCTGCTCGATCACCGCCAATCGGCTGGCCGGCAGTTTCGGCCAGGGCGGCAGCGTCACCTCGGCAGCGGCGGAGCCGACCAGCGGGATGACGGCGCAGAAGTCGATGCCCTTGTCCGGCGCGCGAAACCGGGGGTTGGCCTTGGCCGCGTCGCTCCAGCCGCGGACGCTGCCGTCGTCGCTGCCTTTGATGAGCGGGTTGTCGGGATGCAGGGCGAAGGCGGTGCGCAGGAACTGCTGGCAGTTGCGACGGCCCAATTGGTAGTCGAATTCGCGCAGAGACTGGTCGAGGAAGCCGCCAAAGCCGCCCAGCAGGCCGGTAGCTATTGCGAAATCCATCGGCTGCCCGTTGGCATCGGCGCGGCGTGGCGCGATCAGGAACCGGCTGAACACGCCCTCATCGAGCGCCAGCGCCAGCTCGATCGGCTTGAACCGGGCCTGCGAGATGAAGGTCGGCAGCAACGCCTTCACCACGCCCACCAGCGAGCGATCCTGCCTGGTGTTGTCGGCTTCGAAGGCGGGGTCTTCCGGGAACGGGTCGATCAGGATCACCGCGCGGTCCGCGGTCTTCGCATCGCGCGGGTTGGGCTTCGTGCCGTCTTCCATCAGGGCGAAATGGGTGAACTCGAACGGCTCGTTGTTGATCATCCCGCCGTCGACGTTGACGAACGAGTAGGAGAAGGAATCCGGTGGTGACTTCCACGCCTCCGGCCATTTCGGATCGATGATGTGGGCCGTGTCACGCGGAAACGGCCACTGCCGATCGTGGTAGTCGGCGGTGGTCGCGTCGAGCTGGCGCGGCGCCAGGCCGATCGGAAACGCCGAGGATGCCAGCGCCGCCTGCAGGTAGGCCTGCCACTTCGCCGGCATCGCGGCGCCGCCGACCGGCAGGTCCGTCACCGCTATCTCCGTGTGGCGATCGCTGTCCGCCCATGCGCTGGGCCGGTGCGTCGCGCCGACGCCGTTCAACACGAAATGCGCGCGGTCGCCATGGTTCAGCATGCCATGGCCCTTCACGGTCGTCCCATCGCGGAACGATATCTGATAGGGCACGCCGCGCAGGTTGGAGATCGTCATGTAGAGATGCAGCGGTTCCGCCACATAGGGAACCGGCTTGCCACCGCGCAGCGGGCCATACAGCGGAGGCTTGCCGAGCGGCGCCCGCACCTGACGCAACGCTGCATCGCCGATGTCGTCCAGCAATGACGCGTTGAGCAGCGAGACGACCGGCGCGTCGCCTTTCAGGTCACTGGTGGCGAGCAGATCGGACCGCTCGTTGGTCTGCGCCATGTCCGGCATCAGCACCCAGGCGGTGTACAGCGCCGGCATCGTGTACAGGTAGGGTTGCGGCGGCGAGGCAGGCGATGCGGGCGGCGTAGAATAAGGCGTAGGCTGCAGACCACCGGCCAGCGCCGCCGCGCCCAGTGCCCCGGTGATGGAGCCGGCCGACGCACCGGTGATCACCTTGATGACGACCTTGTGGTTCGGCACCGAGTTCCGGCGCACGCTGTCTCTCCTGCTCCCAGGCGTCCAGTGCCTGGAACAGGAAATCCATCACGCCGGACGAGTACGCGCCGGCGGAGATCGCGCCGGCCATGGCGAGGCCGATCTCGAACGTGCCTGGTTCGCCGGCCATGCTTTGCGTTCCCCCCGATGTCGCGGATCAGCGCTGCGTGGTCATGACGCGTACAGCCCGGCGCCGCGGGCCCGCACCTTGGCCAGCGCGACCAGCAGGTCCAGCGTCGGCACCTCGACCCCGGCCATCCGCGCCAGGGCCAGTGGCGCATCGAACATCCCATCGATCTCCATCGGCCGGCCCAGCTCCAGATCCTGCAGAATGCTCGGCTTGTGATCCATGCCGCTGGCATTCTTTGCCCGCCGCTCGAAGTCGCGGTCGGGACCCGACCCAAGCGCTTCGGCGATCGCGGCCAATTCCGCCATGACCCGCAACGCGGCCTCGCGACACGCCGGTTCCGCGTACACCGCGCGCGGCGCGGCACCGGCCAGCACCGCCAGCGTGCCGCCGGCCAGGTTGCTCAGCAGCTTGTTCCAGATCTCGGTGCGGATGTCCGGCGAGGCCTCGCCGATGATGCCGCCGGCCCGCAGCAGTGCCGCCAGCGCCTCGGCGCGCTCCGTCACCCGGCCATCCGGCTCGCCGAAGATCACCCGGCTGCGCGGCTGCTCCACCTCGATCACGCCGGGCGCGGTCACCGCGCTGGCGGAATACACCACGCCGCCGATGCTGCGCTCGGGACCGACGGCGCGCCACAGCGCATCATCCGGGTCGACACGCGGCAGGCGACGGCCTTCCAGCGGGCCGGGCAGAGCATGGAAATACCACCAGGGAATGCCGTTCATGACGAACGCGACGGCGGTCTCGGCGGCGAGCAGCGGTGCGATGCCGGCGGCGACCTGGGGCAGCGCAGGGGCCTTCACCGTGACCACCACCGCATCCTGCGGACCGAAGCTGGCGGGATCGTCGCTCGCCTGCACCCGGACCTGATGCACGCCGTCCACCGCATGTACCGTCAGCCCGTCGCGTTGGATCGCCGCCAGATGCGGGCCGCGTGCCACCACCGACACAGAGGCGCCGCCGCGGGCGAAGCGTGTCGCCAGATGTCCGCCGATGGCGCCGGCACCATAGACGCAGATGCGCACGTTACCACCCCTGATCTGCTTGCGGACATCCCACGCCAGGAAAGTCCCGGCGTCAATTCGGTACGGCGCTCGATCAGAATTGCATTCGGTGCGCAAATCGTTCACGGCATAGTTGCGACGACGACCAGAGAGCAGGGGGTGGGTGTGAGGAAATCGGCTTTTGTCGTGTGGGGCCGGCGCGGGGTGTCGGTGATTGCGGTCGCTGGACTCCTGGCCGGGTGTGCGCCCGGTCAGTTCAGCACGCGCGAGCAGCGCATCGGCGCGGATGACGGCTCGGATAGCTGCCGGCAGTATCTCGTGGCTCTCGATTCGACAGGCAATTTCTTCGGCGCGCAGATCGCGACCGGGGTCGCGGTCGGCGCCCTGGGGGGCGCCGCGATCGGCGGCCTCGTGACCGGAAACTGGCGCGGGGCGGCGTTCGGTGCCCTGGCAGGCGGCCTCGCCGGCGGCGCCACGGCCTACTGGTCGGCGTTGCAGCGGCAGCAGATGGATCAGCGCACCCTGTACCTGCGAGTCAGCTCCGACCTGGAGCGGGAGAACGCCCAGATCGACAAGACCCAGCTCGCGTTCGACCAGTTGACCGATTGCCGGTTCCGCCAGGCGGAGGCGATCCGCGCCGACTATCGCCGTGGTCAGCTGCCGCGGGCCCAGGCCGAAGCCTATATGGCGCAGGTGCGCCAGCGGTCGCAGCGCGACCTGCACCTGGCGCAGCTGATCAACCAGCAGATCCAGGATCGTGGCCAGCAGTTCCAGGTCGCCGCCACCAACGTGGCGCCGGGCCTGCCGCCGGCGCAGGCCTGGGACACCGCCCAGCCCGCGACGGTGCGAACGAGTGCGGCGCTGAAGCTGCGGCCGGACGCGCATGCCCCCAATATTGCGGAACTGCGTCCGCAGGAACCGGTCACCGTGAAGGGCGGACGCGACGGCTACGCGCTGGTGGAGACCGCGAGCGGCGCGAAGGGCTATCTGGCGTCGAGTGAGCTGCAGGGCTCCGGTTCGGCGCGGCGCACCGTCAGCGTGGCGTCGGCGGCGCAGTCCACCAACAGTGGCGATGTGCGCACGCTGGCGGGCAGCAACGCGGCGCGGCGCGATGCGTTCGCGCAGAGCGTGGCGGTGACGCAGAGCGCCCAGGCGTCCGGGTTCGAGCTGAGCACCGGCTGAGGCAAGGGCCAGGGGCCTCGCCCCTGGACCCATCGAGGGTCCCTCCCGCTCTCGACACCCGCCAAGGGCCTCACCCCTGGGTCCGACCCCTGGGTCCAACCCTTGGCCCAACCCATTGGCCCGACCCCTGAGCTCGACCCTAGGAACCGACCAGAGGAACCGACCAGAGGAACCGACCAGAGGAACCGACCCCTGGGCCCGACCCTGGGAACCGACCTTGTGACGGCGCCGCCGGGGCCAGCCCCGGCAGGGACCGTCACCGGCCCGGCGTCAGCGCCAATGCGCGGGCACCCAGATCCAGCGATGCTGGCGCGGCGCCCAGTCCCAGCGGCCCGGCACATACTCGCGGTGCTGCGGCCGACGCTGCACGTAGTGACCGGGCACCCAGACGTACTGGGTGCCGTTCCAGTGCCAATGGCCGGGCTCCCAAACGAAGCGATGGCCGCGCGGCGGCGGGACCACCTCATGCTGCGGCGGCGGCACCCGGGTGTAAGGCGGAGGCGGTGGCGGTGGCTGCGCGACGGCACTGCCGATCCCGCCGGCGCCGAACCCCAATCCCATCCCCCCCAGTCCCATCGCCATCGCCAAAGAGGCGGCCCGGATCCGTTGCATCAGTCTGCTCCGCTGGTTCACCGGCTGCGCAGCATGCCTGCGCAGCCGGTGAGATGGTGTGTCGAAGGGTAACCTCGTGTCTCAAATATCCGCGTAGCAGTGGGTTTCGGCCTCGGTCCCCGGATGCGTCACCGCCCCGAGATGCGCCGGCCCGACCAGCTGCGCGTATTTCCAGATCGCCCCGGCATTGTAGTCGGTCTTGCGCGGCTTCCAGGCCGCCCGCCGCGCCGCCAGCTCCGCCTCGGGCACCAGCATGTCGATGGTGCCCTTCTCCGCATCGATCACGATCCGGTCGCCGTTCTGCAGCAGCGCGATCGGCCCGCCCACCGCCGCCTCCGGTCCGACATGGCCGACGCAGAAGCCGCGGGTCGCGCCGGAGAACCGGCCGTCGGTGATCAGCGCGACGTCGCGACCCTTGGTCTGGCTCTGGCCATAGATCGCCGCCGTGGTCGACAGCATCTCGCGCATGCCCGGCCCGCCCTTCGGCCCCTCGTAGCGGATCACCAGCACGTCGCCGGATTTGTACGCGCGCGCCTGCACGGCGGCGAACGCCTCCTCCTCGGAGTCGAAGCACACCGCGGTGCCCTCGAAGCGGAACTGGTCGCGCTCCATGCCGGCGACCTTCACGATCGCCCCGTCCGGCGCGAGGTTGCCCTTTAACCCGACCACGCCGCCGGTCTTGGAGATCGCCTTCGACACCGGATAGACCACGTCCTGGTCGGTCGGGAACACCACGTCCTTGTGGTTCTCCGCCAGCGTCTTGCCGGTGACGGTCAGGCAGTCGCCATGCAGCAGCCCGGCATCCAGCAGCGCCTTGATGATCACCGGGATGCCGCCGATCTTGTGCACGTCGAAGGCGACGTATTTGCCGCCCGGCTTCAGGTCGGCGATGTAGGGCGTGCGGCGCATGATCTCCACCACGTCGTCCATGGTGAAGCGGATCCCCGCCTCATGCGCCATCGCCGGCAGATGCAGCCCGGCATTGGTGGAGCCACCCGTCGCCCCCACCACCACCGCGGCGTTCTGCAGCGCCTTCAGCGTGACGATGTCGCGCGGCCGGATGCGGTTCTCGACCAGTTGCATCACCGCGCGGCCCGACTCGACGGCGAACCGGTCCCGCTCCTCATAGGGCGCCGGTGAGCCGGCCGAACCCGGCAGTGCCAGGCCGATCGCCTCGCTGACCGTCGCCATCGTGTTGGCGGTGAACTGCCCGCCACAGGCGCCGGCCGAGGGGCAGGCGACGCATTCCAGCGCGTGCAGGTCCTCATCGCTCATCTTGCCGGCGGCGTGCTGGCCCACGGCCTCGAACACGTCCACCACGGTGACGTCCTCGCCCTTGAACTTGCCGGGCAGGATCGAACCGCCATACATGAACACTGACGGCACGTTCAGCCGCAGCATGGCCATCATCATGCCGGGCAGCGACTTGTCGCAGCCGGCCAGGCCCACCAGCGCATCGTAGCAATGGCCGCGCACCGTCAGCTCCACGCTGTCGGCGATCAGGTCGCGCGACACCAGTGACGACTTCATGCCCTGGTGGCCCATGGCGATGCCGTCGGTCACCGTGATGGTGGTGAATTCCCGCGGCGTGCCGCCGGCCTCGTTGACGCCCTTCTTCACCGACTGCGCCTGGCGGTTGAGCGCGATGTTGCAGGGCGCGGCCTCGTTCCAGCAGGTCGCGACGCCCACGAAGGGCTGGTCGATCTCGTCCTCGGTCAGCCCCATCGCGTAGTAGTAGCTGCGATGCGGCGCGCGATCCGGCCCTACGGTCACGTGGCGGGACGGCATGCGCGACTTGTCCCAGCGCCTGGTCAGCATCGGTGGGTATCCTCTCCTGGCTTCACGGGAGGGTTATAGCGCCGCGGCGACGCAGGCCAAGCCGCCGGCGCCAGGCGGGGCGGCGGCGGAGGGGGCTGCACGCTGCGGCTGGACCTGACACCGTTCGCGCCGGATGCAGCGGCTCCGCTGCGTGTGGAGATCACCGCCCGTCCCGCCAGCGCGGTGCGGCCCCGGCACCTGCAATTTTCGACCCGCCACCGGCAGACGGTCAGCATTCCGCTCGCCCCGCCGGAGACCGGCCCGGTGGAGCTGATGTTCCGCTTCGACGGGTTGCAAAGTCCCTGGCAGGCCGGTCTCAACGACGACCGCCGACGGCTCGGCCTGGGCCTGCGCGGCCTGGTGGTCGATCTGTGGACAGTGGGTCCGGACGCCCAAGGCGGCGCGATCCGACCAAGGCTGACGGTCCGGATCGGGGGCGGCGGCGGCGGCGGTTACGGCCGTGGTCCGGCTGTCTGGACATGCGGAAGCTGCGCCTGGCGGCGGCGCAGCGGCGGGCCGCGCGATGCGCCAGGGCCGCCGGCATGAGGGTCGGACCCGTACGTTGGTCTGGTGCATGGGGTGCTGCAGGCGGCGGCGTGGCTGCGGCGGAGGGCGCGGACAAAGCCGGCGCTGGTGCATGGGGTTTTGCGGACGCGGCGACGCTGCGATCCGCCGCGGCACCCGGGATGGCGGCGGTCGGGTGGTCTGGTGCATGGGGTGCTGCAGGCGGCGGCGTGGCTGGGGCGGAGTGCGCGGACAAGGCCGGCGCTGGTGCATGGGATTTTGCGGACGCGGCGACGCTGCGATCCGCCGCGTCACCTGGAATGGCGGCGGTCGGATGGTCTGGTGCATGGGGTGCTGCACGCGCCGGCGCGGCTGCGGTGGGTGGCGCGCTGACGCCCGGCTTCTGGTGCATGGGGTTCTTGTCGCGCTGCAACCGGCAAGGCCGGCGCGGCGGTCGCCGCCGGGTCCGTGGCACGCTCTGGTGCATGGGGTTCCGATCGCGGCATGGTCCGGCCGCCTGCCTGCATGGACGCCCGGCCCTGGCGATGGCCTGCTTCCAGGGGGCCAGCGCAACGGCTTCGGCCTGCAGCAGCGCGCGATCTTCCGCCGCGGTCAGGCCGCTGGCCGGAAAGGGCGGCGGCATCTGCTGCAGGCGCGCGAAAAATTCGGGCGGCAGCCAGTCGAGATACCGCACCGCGTCATTCCCCACCCGCCCCCGGCGCAGCAGGGTGAGGCTGTAGCGGGTCTGCGCCCGCGCCTCGGCGCTGTACTGCCCGTGGATGGTGCGCGCGGCACGCAGCCGAACGAGTCCGTGTTCGGTGCGTGGGCCGGTGCTGCGGCCGCCATGCATGCGGCAGCGTTGCTTGCCATGGACCGCCGGCGCTCGGCAGGGGCAGCCCGCGCGGGTTTTTGCACCGCAGCGCGGGGCGAGATGCAGGTCGGGGTTGCCGCGGCGCTTGGCGGAAGGCGGCGCGAGGTGGTCGGGCGGTGCGGCATGGGGAGTAGGGATGGGCATAGCGTGCTCCTGGACGGGGGCCGACGGGGCACGGTATCATTTCCTAGGTATCTAGGAAAGATTAGTCTGCCGTGGGAGTGGGTGTCCTGTCCAGGCGGGCCGCCGGAGCCGGGGTGCGTCGGCAGCAACGACAGGGCTTTACACATGGGCCGCAGAGAAGGTGCAGGGGAAGCCCGAAGTCCGGACCCTTGTGCCCACATTGCGGCGCCAATTATCATAATGTGATACGCAGATGCAGATGCCAAACCAAAGGCCTTTAAGATGCCGTCGTATCGCTTCTTTTTCAGCTATGCGAGCGAAACATACCGCGCATCGAAGTGGGATAATTGGGGTCAGACCGGGAATCACTTGGACGCATTCTACGACGCGCTATGTCGCGCAGTCGCAATGGAGACCGGACAGAAGATCGAAGACGTCGCCTATCGAGATCAGCAGCGCCTCACAGTCGCGAGTTTTTGGCGGAGGGAACTCGCCACGTCGTTGCAAAGCTCGAGCGTTCTCATTGCGATGGTCTCGCCGCATTACCTGAAAAGCAAGAATTGCGGAAGGGAGGTGGAGTTCTTTCGTGAGCGGTTTAGAATTCGACCCAAGCCATTACCCGGCATGGCCGAAGCGCATCGGATAGTGCCAGTATTCTGGATGGACAAGGCAACCTGCTCCGAGCACATGGCTCCGCCTGTCCAGCAGCTATTCCATGATCTGCAATTGACCGGTGCGGGCATGCCTGAGACCTATCCCCATACCGGCGCATTGCGCCTCTATACGGCAGGCGATCCGTCCGCCCGGAGCCGCCTGGTTGAGCATTTGGCGAGGACCATCAAGAGGCTGAGCGAAATGCCCCAGCTCCCGCAGCTTCCCGGTGCCGGAGATTTCGAGCAATTGCCTTCGTTCTTTACCCGAGTCCCCGTGCCGCCAGCCTCCCCGATCGCAATCGGACCGAAGCGAACCAATGTCGTTTATGCGGTGGCGACCGCCACGGAGGCGAAACAGGGAAACCTCGGTGACGAGGATCGGCGCAGCGAGCAGCGCGAGGGGTGGCGGCCGTTTATCGACGCAAATGGCGCGACCGTGGAGATGGCGATCCGCGAAGGGCTTAACGGGGCGGGGCAGGATGACGCGGGGTATCGCAGCCTTGGCATACCTGCGGATTTGACGCCTCGCATCGAGGAAGCCCATCGTGCGAACTGTCCGGTGCTGATCGTCCTCGATCGGTCGTCGTTGAAGATTTCGACAATCGCAGAGCCACTCCATGTCTACGATGGTCGGGACTTCCCGAATGTTGGCATGGTGACAGCCGGCGGCCAGGACGCTGACGAGCCACTGGTTGACAAGGTCCTGCCGACCAAGTTCCGGCAAAAACGGCCCAACCATCTGTGGACCGTCCCTTCTGGCAGGACACCATTCGTGCAAAGCGTCGTCGAGGTGATAGGCGGACTTAGGCGCTGTCTGCAGCAAACCGGCGCAACCGCGGTTAACATGCCCGCGGGGCAGATGCCGGGACTGTAAGCCGGATTGCACGATGACAAATTCGTTCCTATCCGTCGGCCGGATACCGCAGTTCGTAACGTTCTACTCGTTCAAGGGTGGAACCGGCCGATCGATGGCGCTGGCAAATGTTGCATGGATCCTTGCCGCAACCGGCCGGCGGGTATTGACCATCGACTGGGATCTGGAAGCACCGGGACTGCATCGCTACTTTCGACCATTCCTGCGCGACCCCGACCTGAGCGAGAGCAAGGGACTGATCGATCTGCTGTGGGAATACTCGGACCTTGTCCTGAAGCCCAGGAAGGATTGGCCGACCGGCGTCGAGGATGCGGTCGTGTTCGCCGATCCCTACCGCTACATCATCCCGCTCGACTGGCCGCTTCCCGATATCGACGGTTGCGTTCACCTGCTCTGTGCCGGCCGACAGGACGCCGGCTACGGCAGCCAGGTGCGCGATTTCGACTGGCGCGCCTTCTATGAACGTCTTGGCGGCGACGGGTTCATAGAGTCGCTGCGAACACGATTGGATTACGATTACGTCCTGATCGACAGCCGCACCGGGGTCGCCGACACATCCGGCATCTGCACCATGCAACTGCCGGATCAAGTGGTGCTCTGCTTCACCTACAACCGGCAGAACATCAAAGGTGCCGAAGCCGTGGCGGAGGCGATCACGACCCGTGCGCGTCGAGCCATCGCGCTGGTGCCGGTCGCGATGCGGGTTGAAAAGAGCGTACGGACCGTCGATCAGGCTCGCTCGTTCGTTCGTGCATGCCTCGACCGGTTTTTTCCTGCTGATTGGTCGGACGACGATCGGCAGAGTTATTGGGCGAGCTGCGAGATCGCTCACTACCCCGATTATGCGTTCGAAGAGAGTTTGGCGTTGTTCCGCGAAGTTGGCCCGCAGCGTGCCGGCCTGCTCGCCGATATGACCTGGATTGCGTCGCGCGTGATCGGTGCAGAGATTTCGCCGTTTCCGCGAATTCCCAGTCAGGTGAGGGACCGATATCTTCGGGCCGTCGCTTTTCGCGATACCGCATTGCAACTCACGTTGCAGCGGCGCACACGCATGGGACATCCTCCCCGCAATCTCCGCGAATTGCTGACAACGGAGATCGCCGCCACCGACTTTATCGGGCGCGATGTAGAGCTGCGGGCACTACAGAGTTGGCTCCTGACAGCACCAGCTAACTGCTACGTCAAGGCGCACTGCATTACGGGTCCACCGGGGATTGGCAAGACGCGGCTGGCGATCGAGCTGTGCGCTTGGGCTGAGCAGCAGGGCTGGACAGCGGGGTTCGTGCGACAGGCGGAGCTGGAGCGGTTCTACAGCCACAATACATCCTTCACCTGGCACCGGGATCGCCCGATGCTGGTGGTGGTGGATTATGCCGCCGCCTCGGTGCGGGTGCTGCGAAGCTGGCTGGGGGAGCTGGCTCGCGGACGACCGGAATCGGAGGAGCCGCCATTGCGGGTGCTGCTGCTGGAACGCCACGCCGCGCGCGACGCCGGCTGGTGGGCGGAGCTGTGCCAGCCCGGCAGCACGTCCGGCCCCGGCCCCGACGCGCTGATCGAGGACGCCGCGCCGCTGGCGCTGGGGCCGCTGCACGCCGCAGATCATCGCCGCGCCCTGCTCACCCAATCCATCCAACTGGCCGCGCCGCTGCTCGGCAGGCCGGTGGTGCCGCTGCCGCCGCCCGGCGTCGATCCGCTGTTCGACCAGCGCCTCGCCGGTGCCGGGCTGGTCACCGAGCCGCTGTTCCTGCTGATGGCCGGGATCCTCGCCGCGGAGACCGGCGCCCCCACGGCGCTGACAACGAGCCGGCTGGACCTCGCGGTCTGGCTGGCCGGGAAGGAGCGGGATCGGCTGCAACGCCGGGCGCGGGCGATCGGGGCGGATGACAGCCTGGTGCCGTATCTGGCCGCCTGCGTCACCTTGCAGGCCGGCTGCGACGCCGTGGCCGCCACGGCGCTGGTGGACGAGGAACGCGCAGCACTCGGCGACCGCTCGGCCAGCCGCACCGACCAGCTTGTCGCGTTGCTGCGCGACGCGCTGGCCCCGGCGGAGGGCGACGGCATCGACGCGGTGCGGCCCGATTTGATCGGCGAGGCGTTCCTGCTGGCGGAACTCGCCCGCGAGCGCCGACCATTGCCGCAGCAGGCGGCGATCGTCGCACGCGGCTTCGCCCGCGCCGGACGGCCGGTGGTCGCGACGGTGATCCGCACCGCGCAGGATTATGCGCAAGGCGAGGCGACGCATCCCAGCGTGGCCTGGCTGGATCAGCTGGCGCGGCTGACCGATAACCCGTTCGCGCTGATGGCGATCGTGGATGAAAGTGCCGCACCAGACGCTGGCGCTGCGTGAATGCGCCGCGGAAATTCAGGGCCGGATCGCCACGGCCTTTGCCGAACGCGCCAGTAACGATGCCGATCTGCTGCCGCTGTCGGCCATGGCCCACAACAACCTTGCGGTCCGGCTGAGCGCGCTCGGCGAGCGCGAGGCGGCGCTGGCGGCGGCGCGCGAGGCGGTGGATCTCCGTCGCGCGCTGGCGGCGCAGCATCCCGACGCGTTCCGGCCCGATCTCGCCATGTCGCTGAACACTCTGGCGAACCGGCTGAGCGCGCTCGGCGAGCGCGAGGCGGCGCTGGCGGCGGCTCGCGAGGCGGTGGACCTCCATCGTGCACTGGCGGCGCAGCGCCCCGACGCGTTCCGGCCCGATCTCGCCATGGCGCTGAACACTCTGGCGAACCGGCTGAGTGAACTCGGCGAGCGTGAGGCAGCGCTGGCGACGGCGCGCGAGGCGGCCGAGCTGTATCGCGCGCTGGCGACGCAGCGCCCCGACGCGTTCCGGCCCGATCTCGCCATGGCGCTGAACACTCTGGCGAACCGGCTGAGTGAACTCGGTGAGCGTGAGGCAGCGCTGGCGGCGGCACGCGAGGCGGCCGAGCTGTATCGCGCACTGGCGGCGCAGCGCCCCGACGCGTTCCGGCCCGATCTCGCCATGTCGCTGAACAATCTGGCGAACAGTCTGAGCGCGCTCGGGGAGCGCGAGGCGGCGTTGGCGGCGGCACGCGAGGCGGCCGAGCTGTATCGCGTGCTGGCGGCGCAGCGCCCCGACGCGTTCCGGCCCGATCTCGCCGCGTCGCTGAACACTCTGGCGAACAGTCTGAGCGAGCTCGGCGGGCGCGAGGCGGCGCTGGCGGCGGCACGCGAGGCGGCCGAGCTGTATCGCGCGCTGGCGGCGCAGCGCCCCGACGCGTTCCGGCCCGATCTCGCCCTGTCGCTGAACAATCTGGCGACTATGCTGAGCGAGCTCGGCGAGCGTGAGGCGGCGCTGGCGGCGGCACGCGAGGCGGCCGAGCTGTATCGTGCGCTGGCGGCGCAGCGCCCCGACGCGTTCCGGCCCGATCTCGCCATGTCGCTGAACAATCTGGCGGCCATGCTGCGCGAGTTCGGCGAGCGCGAGGCGGCGCTGGCGGCGGCACGCGAGGCGGCGGAGCTGTATCGCGCGCTGGCGGCGCAGCGCCCCGACGCGTTCCGGCATGATCTGGCGACTTCGCTGATGGTGCGTGCAGAATGTTTCGATGCGACGGACCAGCCTGAGGCAGCGCTGGTGGACAATGTCGAGGCGATCACCGTTCTGACGCCGGCCTTCGTCCGGCTGCCGCAGGCGTTCGCGTCGCTGGTGGCGGCAATCGGGCGCGACTACCTGCAACGCTGCGAGACGCGCGGGGTCGAGCCGGACCAAGCATCGCTGGCACCGGTCGACGCGGTGTTCCAACGCCTGCAGGCATTGCAGCAACAAGAGGGGTGACCGAGCCCCAGACCAGTGTCCGGGCAAAGCGCCGCCGCCCCGCCCGCAAACGGGCGAAGCGCGTCGGTTCACACACACCGCCAATGCCCCCCACCGGGAAAGCCCCTCTGTGGCCCTCCCTGCCTTCTCTGCGGCCCTCTGTGTGAAACCCTTACCGCGACCGCGAACCTCCCCTGACCCAGCGGCCCCGACCGCCAACCGCGCCAACAACCCTGCCATCCGCAACACCGGCGCCTGATCGCGGCATTGCAAGGTTTCACACAGAGGGCCGCAGAGAAGGCAGGGAGGGCCACAGAGGCAGCAACCTGTGGACCAGCATCGCGTCCACCGCGCGCAGCATCGGGCCGGCCATCGCGCTGCACCGCCAGGGCGGAGCTGGACGGTTCGGATCGGTCCATCAGCAATGGCTCCGCCCTGAACCAACCCAGCCCGGCATCGCACATCAGAAGCCAGGCGCCTCGGCCGGTCGTCTGCAACGCCATGTCCATCCATACCGCAATCCGCGCCGCCATGCTGGGGACGGGACGAACTCAGTCCGGCGCTGAAATCGGTCGAACAACGAACGCGGCGTCACGATGCGCCGGCGTTGCCCTGCCGGCGTTTCAGTGGCTCGCGCGCCGGACTGCTGACGAATGAAGTCACGCCACGTCGGAAGGATGCCCCGCGCCACGTGCGTCCGCGTGACGGCCCGCCGTCGCTCAGCCGCGCTCCGGCCGCACCCGCAATGTGCTGCCGCCCTCACCGCCGATCGCGTTGCGCAGCGCGGTCAGCAGGGCGACGATCGAGGGCACGGCGCGCGGCGGCCG
Organism: uncultured Alphaproteobacteria bacterium; assembly: GCA_963789495.1. Classification (GTDB taxonomy): domain Bacteria; phylum Pseudomonadota; class Alphaproteobacteria; order Acetobacterales; family Acetobacteraceae; genus CAWBLP01. The sequence goes on along the minus strand of CAWBLP010000031.1, from coordinate 195,532 downwards.
GCCGGCGGCGGCTCGTACCGGGGTCTGCAGCCACCAGCGCACCGGGCGCATGTCGGGCGCGGCCGGCTGCACCAGGAACGCGCCGTCCTCGGTGTCGATCCGCATGCCGTCGTCCTGCGCGCTCACCCGCCCGTCCACGCCCCACAGCGCCAGGCAATCGAGCAGCAGCCCGCGCAGTTCGGCGCCGGTCATGCGGTCACAGCGTCGGCGCGGTCACGATCTCCGACGCAACCTTGCGGTGCTGCCACTTGCCGTCATCCAGGCTGCCGCGGAATTCTCCCCCCTCCACCACCACCTTGCCGCGCAGCACGGTGAGGCAGGGCCAGGCGTCCATCTTGCGGCCTTCCCAGGGCGTGTAGTCCGCCTCGTGCAGATCGGCGGCGCGGATCACCCGCTGGTCGGCCGGATCGAGCACGCAGATATCCGCATCCGAGCCCGCCGCCAGCGCGCCCTTGCGCGGATACAGGCCCATGATCTTGGCCGCGTTGGTCGACACCAGATCGACATAGCGGGCCAGGGAGTAGCCGCGCCGGCCGACCATCTCGGTGTACATCAGCGCGACCCGGGGCTCGACGCCCGCGTTGCCGCCGGTGGTGTCGTCGATGCGCGCGCCTTGCAGCTTCTTCGCCAGGGTGCAGCAGATCTCGTCGGTGGCGACGCAGTTGATGCTGCCGTCCAGCGTGCCGGCCCACAGCGCGGCCTGGTCCTCGGCGGATTTCAGCGACGGATAGGTGTGGTAGATCTGGCCGTTCGTTGTCTTGTAGTCTTCTTTCGTTTTCAGCATGTACTGGTGCAGCAACTCGCCGTAGATCGGCACGCCGCGGGCGCGGGCTTCGCGGATCGCCGACACGCCGCTCGCCGCTGACGTGTGCATCATATACAGCGCGGTGCCCGGCACCTTCTCCGCCAGGCGGATGACGCGGCGGAACGAGATATCCTCCGACAGCGTATTGTGCACCTCGGCCATGTTCTCGAAGCCGGTGCGGCCTTCGCGGATCAGCTTGCCGTACATGTGCATGACGATGTCGTTGTCCTCGGAGTGGATCACCCCGAGTCCGCCCTGCGCCGCCAGCACCTGGAAGACTTCCCAGATGTCGCCGAAATCCACCATGCGGCCTTTGCGCGACGGCGTGATGTCGGTGGTGAAGATCTTCACGGTGGGAAAGCCGGCCTGGATCGCCTCGGCGAGCTGGTCCGGCAGGTCGATCGGCAGCGCGCCTTCCACCATGATGTGCTGCGCGTAGTCGCAGGCGCAGTGGCCTTTCCAGTCGGCCTCGCGCTGCTCGATCGCGTCGCGCAGGTTCGCGCCCTGGCTGGCGCGGGTGAAGTCGATGATGGTGGTGGTGCCGCCATGCACCGCGGCTTTGCCGACGACGTCGGGCGGATCGGTCAGCCCGGCGCTGCCGTCGGGATTCGGCAGGTGCCATTTGCAATGCACGTGCGGGTCGATGCCGCCGGGCATGACGATCTTGCCGGTGGCGTCGATCAGCCGCGCGCCTTCGGGAATCGGGAACGTGCCCTTGGCGGCGACGGCGACGATGGTTTCCCCGGCCACCGCGATATCGAATGCGCCCACGCCCTGCGGTGTGACCACCGTGTCGCCGCGCAGCACCAGATCAACCATCACACTCTCCCCCCTCAAGCCGCGTGATGGTCTCGCGTCTGGCGCGGACCGGCAAGAGAGGGCGGCGCCGCGTTCAGTCCGTGCGGTCGCGGGACATGGTGACGCCGACCAGGCTGACGCCGGCCAGCAGCAGGACGGGGAGATGCAGGGAGGGCGCGGGGAGCGCACCGGGCGCTGCGGCGAGCGCCGATCCGGCGCCGAACAACAACATGGCATCCACCGTCGCGAAGCCTGCCCAACGCCGCCAGTTTACGCGTGTCGTCATGGTCCGAACCTCCTGACGGCGCGCGTCTAGCACGGTTCGTTTTGCAATCGCGTTACAGTGCTTATTCGCAACCAATGGCGCGGCGGGCGGCGGCATTGCGCTGGTTTCACCGTGGTGCGCCGAGGTGCAGGGCGTCCACCTGGCGGGTTGCCACCGGCATCGCGCCGCCGCAGGTCGGCGCGGAGTTTTCCATGGGTGGCGCGTCCGACCAAACACTGCGTGCGATGTCGACCTCGCCGACGATGATGCTGGCGGCGCGCGCCCTGCAGGGTGTCGGCGGCGGCGGTCTGGCCCCCACCGAACAGTCGATTTTCGCCGATACCTTCCCGCCGGAAAAGCGCGCCCTGGCCTTCACGCGGTACGGCGTCACCGTCGTGACCGCGCCCGCCGCCGGGCCGGTGCCGGGCGGCGGGCTGACCGGTTCCTGCTCCTGGCACTGATGCTTCCCGATCAACCTGCCGGTGGGGCTGCGGTCGCTGACCCTGGTGCAGCTCTGCGTCACCGAGCCGAAACGCCTGCGGGAGGAACGCCGCGAGCTTCTCTCAGCCGGACTGCGGGTGGAGTATGTCGGGTTCGCACTGATCGTGCTGGGCTTCGGCGCACTGCAGATCATGCTGGACCGCTACGAACGTGACGACGGCTTCGCCTCCACTTTCATCACGGTGCTGACCATCGTCGCGGTGGTTTGCCTGGTCGGGCTGGTGGTCCGGGAACTGCTGCATCCGCAGCAGGTGGTGGATCTGCGGCTGCTGCGCTCGCGCGCCTTCGCGATCTCCTGCGCGATGATGTTCCTGATCTTCCTCATGCTGATCAGCACGACGCAGCTGTTGCCGCAAGCGTCGCAGGAACTGCCGGGGTACAATGCGTTCCAGGCCGGCCTGACGCTGGCCTATGGCGGGATCGCGACGCTGTGCGTGATGCCGATCTCCGGCTTCGTCACCGGCCGCTTCGTGCAGCCGAAATGGCTCCTGGGGGCGTTGATCGGCACCGGCAGGGGGCTGCTGTCCAATAGCGGGCTCGACCTGAATGTCGGCTTCTGGAACCTGGCGATGGCGCGCGTCACCCAGGTGGTCTGGCTGCCCTTGCTGTTCATCCCGCTGAACGCGGTTTCTTACGTCGGCGTGCCACCCGACCGCACCAATGAGGCGTCGGCCATCATCAACCTGATGCGCAACCTGGGCGGCAGCGTCGGCGCCTCCGTGGTCACCACGCTGCTGCAGGAGCGCACGCAGTTCCACCATGCGCGACTGGCGGAGCACATCACCGCGTATAACGGCTATGGCTGGAACGTGCTGCTGGCGTCGATCAACGCCGCGGTGCAGGCACAGGCATCGGTAATGAGCTATCTTGACATCTTCTGGGTGCTGGGCGTGCTTGCGCCGTGCATCTGGCCGATCGCGCTGTTCCTGCCCCGTATGCCGAAAGGGGCGGCGCCGGCGCACTGATGGAAGGGGAAACGATGCTGCGACGAGGCGCTGTCCTCGCCGGACTGCTGCTGCTTGGCGGTTGCACGGTCGGGCCGGACTTCACGATGCCGGAATGGGCCTCGCCCGTCTCCTGGTTTGCCGGCCCGAAGGAGAAGACGCCGCCCGCGCGCAGCGTGCCGGTGGCCGAACCGATCGATCCCAACTGGTGGACGCTGTTCCACGACCCGACGCTGACCGCGCTGGAACACCGCGTTGCCGGCGAGAACCTGGATGTCCGTGTCGCCTCCGTCCGCCTCGCCGAGTCGCGCGCCCAGCTGGGCGTGGTCCGCGCCTCGGAGTTTCCCAGTTTCAACGCCAACGGCTCCTATACCCGCCAGAAGGCCAGCGACGTCGGCGTCTTCGCCAATGCCCCCAATCCGCTCGGCGCCAACGGTGCGCAGGGCAACCGCACCGGGGGCGTGCGCAGCAGCCACCTGTCGGCATTCGACGTGTACCAGGTTGGCTTCGATGCGTCCTGGGAACTCGATCTCTGGGGCGGAGTGAAGCGCTCGGTCGAGTCGGCCAACGCCACCTTGCAGGCATCGGCGGAGGCTCGCCGTGCCGCGCTGCTGTCCAGCCTGGCTGAGGTCGCCCGGGACTATGTGCAACTGCGCGGCGTGCAGGCCCGCCTGGACATCGCGCGCGACAACCTGCAGACGGCGCGGCAGAGCCTGCAACTGACTCAGCAGCGCGCCGCCGGCGGCGTGACCACCGACCTGGACGTGGCCAATGCCTCGGCCCAGGTGAGCAGCACCGCCGCGCAGATCCCGCAATTGCAGCAGCAGGAGGCGGAGCTGATCAACGCGCTCAGCCTGCTGCTGGGGCAGGGGCCGAATGCGCTGCGGGCGGAACTGGTGGAGCCGAAGCCGGTGCCGCCGGTGCCGCCGGAGGTGCCGGTGGGCCTGCCCTCCGAGTTGGCGCGTCGCCGTCCGGACATCCGCCAGGCCGAGGCGCAACTGCACGCGGCGACCGCCGATATCGGCGTGGCGGTAGCGAACTTCTATCCGAAGGTGACGCTGTCCGGCAGCCTGGGACTGCAATCGCTGCAGCCCTGGCAGCTTTTCGACCTCAACGCGCGGCAGTATTCCGCCGGCCCCGGCATTACCATCCCGATCTTTCAGGGCGGCCAGCTTCGCTCCACCCTGCAACTGCGCGAGGCGCAGCAGGAAGAGGCGGCGGTGAACTACCAGAAGACCGTGCTGGGCGCCTGGCACGAGGTGGACAATGCGCTGACCGCGTACCAGGCGGAGCAGGCGCGGCGGGCCGAACTGATGCAGGCGGAGGTGCAGTCGAGGCGGGCGCTGGAGCTGGCGCGCAGCCGCTATCAGCAGGGTGTGGCGGACTTCCTGCAGGTGCTGGACGCGGAGCGCAATCTGCTGAGCATCCAGCAGCAACTGGCGGACAGCACGACCACCGTCTCGGTCAACCTGGTGGCGCTGTACAAGGCGCTTGGCGGCGGGTGGGAGCCTGATCTGCCGGAGCCCGCGACGGTCGCGAAGTCCGGGTCATAGCGAGCGGACCGCCGGGACGAGCGCCGCGCAGCCGGCGTGTCAGCATCTGCGCGGCGTGGTATCGGGGCCCTCGGTCGCTCGTGTCGCTCAGTAGCGGCGGTAGCGGGCGGCCTTGCGGGCATCCAGCTCGCGGCGCGCCTGGTCGAGCAGCGGGTCGCCGCGCCGCCGTTCGGAGCCCGCCTTCACCCGTTCCCGCTCCCGCATTGCCTCCAGCACCGCCAGCAGGTCCTCGGCGGTGGCGATGTCACCGCGGCCAATGGCAAACCGGAACGTCTCATCGATCATGTCGGCCAGCCGGCGGCGCTGGTTCGGCGTCGTGGACGCGGCATTGCCGGGTGGCGGCTCGCCTGGGGCAGGCGCCCCGATCTGGGCGGATCGGCCGACGGTGAAAGACAGGCGTGACAAGATGATTTCTCCCCGCTGAAGCACTGGCTTGCGGCGGTCCAGTCGGAGGCAGTCTGCCATTCGCCTGCTTGCAACCGCGTTTCACGCATTCCCGGGCGCCGCGCGAATGCCGCGCCGGATGCTGCGGCCGTCGGCATCCGGGATCAGGAACCAGCCCCGGCCAGGTGCCGTCGAAATTCGCCAGCAGCAGGTTCGCCAGCAGGACTGGCCCGCGATGCCGCACCAGGCTGGCGGCGAGATGATGCGAATACTGCCGGACGGTCAGCGGCACGATCATCGGCGCCTGCGGGTCGAGCGTGGCGAGTTGGCCGCTGGCCTCGCGCGGGCTGCTGATGGAACCGGTGCCCGCGGTCGATCTCCATCGGGTGTGTGCGATGCAGCGTGATGCCGAATCGATCGGCCGGCACGACGTGCAGTCTGGCCTCGAATGCCGCCTGCACCGGCCAGCATTGCAGCTTCGCCGCCTCGCGCAGATCGGCATGGGTGACCGGCCGGACGGCATCGCGGCCAGGCCGCAGCACCGGCGGTTCGGCCGGCAGGGTCAGAGGCGGCATGGAATTCGCCCATGGCGTTGCATGGGGGCCGCCTGCCGTCACGCCATCATGTGCCGGTAGTCGCACCAGTCGGCGTACAGCGCGCGATACACCGCATATTTCGCATCGTGGAACGCGGCTTGCGTCGGGTCGGCGTGCAGCACACCGCCGGGGCGGACCATGGCCGAGGCGGCGGTCTGCAGATCGGGAAACGCGCCGGATGCGGTTGCGGCGAGCACCGCGGCGCCCAGCGCGACGGCCGCCTCCTCGCTCGCGACATGCAGATCGCAGCCGATCGCATCGGCATGCTCACGCAGCAGCAGCTTGTTGCGCGCGCCGCCGCCGCACATCACCACGCGCTGAATGTTGTGCCCGGTGGCGTTCAGCGCCTCGATGATGTGGCGCGTGCCGTAGGCCAATGCCTGCACGGTGGCGAGATACTGCCGGGCCAGCGCGTCCGGTCCGTGTTCCAGCGACAGCCCCGCCATCATGCCGCGGGCGGCGTGATCGGCGCGGGGGGAGCGGTTGCCGTGGTGGTCCGCCAGCACGTGCAGATGCCGGGTCGGCTGCCGCTCGCGCGCCTCCAGGGCCGCCACCCATTGGTTGGCGACGGCATGCACGCTGCGTCCGGCGGCGTTGGCGGCCGCTTCCAGCGCCGGCCAGGCTTCGCTCTGGCGCAGCGTCCAGTCGATCAGCGAGCCGGCGGCACTCTGGCCGCCCTCGTTCAGCCACCAGCCGGGCAGCATGGCGCCGAGATAGGGGCCCCAGACGCCCGGCACCATCACCGGTGTGCGGCTGTTCACCAGGTGGCAGCAGGAGGTGCCGCTGATGATGGCGAGCCCGCCTTCCGGTGCGGCGCCGAGCAAGGCCAGGCCGCCGGCATGGGCGTCGATGATGCCGGTCGCGACCGGCGTTCCCGGGCGCAGCCCGAGTTGTTCTGCACTTTCCGCGGACAGCGCGCCGGCGGCGGAGCCGAGCTGGCGGATGTCGGGTGGTATTTTGCCGGTCAGATCGGAGAGACCGACCGCGGCGAGCAGGCTGTCGCTGAAGCGCCGCTCATGTGCAAGGTAGTTCCATTTGCAGGTCAGCGTGCAGATGCTGGCGACATCCGCCCCGCAGGCGCGCCAGACCATGTGGTCGGCCAGGTCGCGGAACCGGTCGGCGGCGGCATAGCGTGCCGGATAATGCCGGCGCAGCCACAGCAGCTTGGGCAGCTCCATCTCCGCGCTGACCTCGCCGCCGACATAGGCGAGGGCAGGATCCGCCGTGGCGTTGATCTCGTCGGCTTCGGCGATCGCCCGGTGGTCCATCCACATGATGACGTCGTGCGACGGATTGCCGTCCTCGGCGATCGAGACCGGTGCGCCGCCGGGGCCGCTGGCCACCAGCGAGCAGGTGGCGTCGAAGCCGATACCGGTGATGGCGTGGTGCGGCAGGCCGGACTCGCCGACCGCCTGACGCACGGCCGCGCAGGTCTGCTGCCAGATATCGGCTGAGGAATGTTCGTAGAAATCGCTGCGCGGATTGAATTGCCGGATCGGGCGGGCCGCCTCGGCGCGGCGGTTGCCGGCGTGGTCGAACACCACGGCGCGCACGCTGGCGGAGCCGACATCGACGCCGACAGAGGCCACTTGCTTGCGATCGGACTCAGCCATTCTTCACGCCTCCCGCGGTCAATCCGGTGACGATTTCCTGCTGCATCACCCGGGTCAGCAGCAGTACCGGCGCGGTCGCCACCAGCGCCGCGGCGGCCAGCGGCCCCCGGAAGATCTGCTCGAAGGTCAGCACGTTGCAGACCGCGACCGGCAGGGTGCGGCTGTCGCGTCCGGCCAGCACGACGCCGGCGATGAAGTTGTTCCAACTGACGACGAACGACAGGATCAGGCCGACGACGATGCCGGGTCGCGCCCGCGGCACGGCGACGTCGCGGAACGCCTGCCAGATGTTGCAGCGATCCATCAGCGCGGCTTCCTCCAGATCGACCGGCAGGCCTTCGAAATAGCCGATCATGATCGACACGACGACCGGCAGCATGACCACCAGGTGGGTAATGACCAGCGGCATCAGCGTGCCCAGCCACTGGAACAGCAGGAACAGCGGGATCAGGTAGGATAGGCCCAGGGTCGCGCGGGCGATCAGGACCAGGACGGCGGCCCGGGTCGCGCGGGTCTTACCGATGCCATAGCCGGCCGGCACGGCGAACAGCCAGTTGTGCCGTGCGCAGGTGTGTTCGCCGCGGGGCCGTGTCCGCATGCCAGTGATGGTTGCGCTCATCTCGGTGCCTGGGTGTTTGCCGCCGGATCGTTCGGGGTCAGCTCTTCAGCGACTGCGCCAGGATCGGTTTGAACGCCCTTGTGGCATTGCGCAGCTCGGTCGCGACATCGGCGCCGCCCACGGCGTTGCTGAGCGCGAGACCGATTACGTCGCGGAACGCGGTGACCGGGATGATTTCCGGCAGGCCGGGGCGCGCGATCTTCATGCTCGCAAGCAGAGTGGCCAGCCATTCCTTGCCGAACGGACTGGCGCTCAGCAGGGTGGGATCGTTGTAGGTGGACAGCCGCGGCGACGCGCCGCCGCCCATGTTCACCAGGTTCAGCAGCATCGGCTTGCTGGTGGCCCACTGGCAGTACAGGAACGCCGCCTCCTTGGCCTTGCTGTGCGCGGGAATGCCGAGCCCGTCGCAGAACACCGGGCAGAATTGGCCCTTCGGCCCGGCCGGCATCAGGCTGAACCCGACATGGTTGGTGATCCTGGAGACGTTCCGGTCCAGCAGCGGCGGGGTGAAGCCGACGCCATCCATCCACATGCCGACCTTGCCCTGCATGAAGCTGGTCTGGCATTCGTTCCAGTTGAAACCGGCCACCCCGGGCGGGGCGCATTCGCGCAGCAGGGATTTGTACATCTCGCCGGCCCAGATCGCCTGTGGCGTGTCGGTCAGCAGCGTCCGGCCATCCGGTGTCACGGTATCCTGGTCCTGGCCCAGCAGCAGGCTGGTCCAGACCGGCACGTTCGCGTTCGTCACGCCGCGCGCGACGAAGCCGTAGGTGCCGTTGCCGGGATCGTTGATCTTGCGGGCCGTCGCCAGCATCTCATCGAAGGTCTTGGGGACGCTGACGCCGTTCTGCTGAAAGATCTGCCGGTTGTAGTAGAGCAGCCAGATATCCGTCTCCAGCGGCAGGGTGTCGATGCGGCCGTCCGGCTGGGTGACCGCGCGCAACGCGCCCGCGCTCATATCGTCCCAGTCATAATCCGGCGCGGTCAGCGCGGCATTGGCCAGGTAGGGACGCAGATCCTCCAGCCATTTGCCGGCGCCGACCACGCGCTTGGACACATGCAGCGAGAGATGCGTGACGTCGAAGCTGGGCCGGCCGGAGGCGAGCTCCATCACCATTTTCGGCCGTTGCTGCTGCTCCGGCATCTGTTCCGAAATCACCTCGATGCCGGTGAGCGCCTCGAATTCCCTCTGATGGTGCTGCAGATTGTCAGAGCGCGGGTTCTTCGTGAGGCTGACGACCAGTTTCTGGCCCCTGTAGCTCTGCCAGTCGAAGGTGGATTGTGCATCGGCGCGTTGCATGAGGGCCGGCATGGCGAGCCCGGCAGCGGAGCCGGCCAACAGCGTGCGGCGTCCGATCATGGAGCGTCCTCCCATACCGATAGTTCGCTGTGCCGCGGCTCCCGTTGCGACCAGCCAGGATTGCGATCGATGGCCGGGCGGCTGTGGATCCCGGCCCAGGCATGGATCGATGTTACGCGGCGAGGATACGCCCGATGTATTTAAGCAACGATAAACGCGCGACGGCGGGGGAAGCGGGCGAGGCGGCCGGCGGCCCGCCGATGGGGCGTCTTCTGCCGGCCCGGTGCGGCGGCCGCGGCGGGTCGCTAGTGCCGGAACCAGGTGCCGCTGGCGACGATGCCGCCCATGACGGCGCCATAGGCGAGGAGCGAGCCGGCGACCGCCGCGAACACCAGGGTAGGCGAGCCGGTTGCCAGCAGCGCGAGCCAGGCGCCGCCGACGGCGATCAGTGCGCGCATCGCGCCGGCCAGCAGCGGCCAGCCCAGCCGGCCCGCGCCCTGGGAGGCGAAATACAGCGACAGGCCGAAGCCGAAGCAGCCATAGGCCGGGCCGACCAGGCGGAGGTACAGCGCGCCGTTCGCCAGCATCGCAGGGTCGTCGCCGAACAGCAGCAGCCAGCTTCGCGGCCAGGCGGCAGCGGCCAGGCCGATGGTCTCGGTCAGCAGGAAGGCCATGGTCGCGCCGGTCAGCGCGACCCGGATGGCGCGGCGCTGCTGGCCGGCGCCGATATTGGTACCCACCATGGCGACCAGTGGGGCGCCGAGGCCGAACACCAGCGGGATCAGCAGGTATTCCAGCCGTGCCGCCGTGCCATAGCCGGCGATCGCGTCTGGGCCGCCGGCGGCGCCGATGGCGCTGGTCAGCAGCGCCATGATCAGCGTGGTATTCAGCGTGTTGACCGAGCCGATGGCGCCGATGCGAAGGATCTCCCGTGTCAGGCGCCAGCGCAGCCGGGTCGGCCGCAAGGTCACCGTGTTGCGGCCGGCCAGCACGTACCAGCCGAGCACGAGCAGCATGACGGTGGTGCTGAGCAGCACCGCGGCGCCGCCGCCGGCGACGCCCAGGGCCGGGATCGGGCCCAGGCCGAAGATCAGCAGCGGCGAGGCCGGCACCAGCAGCAGCACGCCGAGGCAGATCGCCAGCGAGGGGGTCAACATGTTGCCGGTGCCGCGGATGGTGCTGGCGAAGGCGTTCATCACCCAGAGCAGGATGTTGCCGGCGAACACCACGTTGGAATAGGCCATGGCGGCGTCGAGCGAGGCGCCTGTGCCGCCCATGGCGCGGTAGATCGCGCGGCCGTACAGCAGGAACGGCGCCGCGGTGAGCAGGCCCAGCGCGGCGTTCAGCAGCACCCCGTGCAGGGCCAGCGCTTCGGCCGCGTCGCGGCGGCCGGCGCCAAGCGCGCGGGCGATGGCCGAGGCGATGGCGCCGCCCATCGCGCCGGCCGACAGCATGGTCATCATCAGGAAGCCGGGGAACACCAGCGCCATGCCGGTGAGGGCGTCGATGCCGAGGCGGGACAGAAACCAGGTCTCGATCAGGCTGGTGGAGGCCTGCGCCAGCATCACCAGCATGTTCGGCCAGGCGAGCTGCAGCAGGGTGGGCACGATCGGCCCGTGCAGCAGGCGGTGCGTGCGCGGATCGACGGCGCTGGCCGATGCCGCCGCGGCGGCGGGCGCCTGGCCGGAGTGGACGTTCACACCCGGGCGTCCGGGGCGGCGGGATCGGGCGGCGGGTGCAGCAGGCTGTGTCCGGCGGCATTCAGCCGGTCCCGCGTCGCGCCCTTGGCGGCGGGGCCGGCGGCGAGGCGGAAGCGCGGTGCGGTCAGCGGCCGGCCGGAGTGACGGTCCACGACGACGGGCTCCGCCGGCTGTCCGGTCGCGGTGTCCAGGATGACCACCGTCTCGCCCTCGGGGGTCAGGTGGCGGTTGCCGTAGGCGAGCAGCGCCAGCAGCACCGGCCGGAAGTCGTGGCCACGTTGGGTCAGTAGGTATTCGTGGCGGGGCGGGTGCTGGTGATAGCTGCGGCGTTCCAGCAGGCCGGCGGCCACCAGGGCATTGAGCCGGCGGGTGAGCGTGTTGGTGCCGATGCCGAGGCTTTCCTGGAAGGCGTCGAACCGGGTCACCCCGGCGAAGGCGTCACGCAGGATCAGGATGCTCCACCACTCGCCGACCAGTTCCAGGGTGCGGGCGATCGGGCAGGTCATCTCGGCGAAGCTTTTGCGTTGCATGGCGGCAGGCTAGCGAGACGACTTCCATAATGGAAGCGATTCCGCCGAGCGACGCTGCACGGAAGGGGCGGTGGAGGGCGAAGGTGGGGCGGCGCGCTTGGGGACCGGCCGCGGTGCGCGGACACCGCACGTTGGCCGGGCTGGGCAGATCGGCACAGGGTGGCGGCGGCGGGGCTGGGAACGGTCTGGCGGCCGACGCGCCGAAGGCGGGGCGGGTGGGCCGGCGATGGTGTGGTGATCACCGCCCGCCGGCCGGATGGCACGCGCCTCCGGCCGGGCCGGGCGGACTGGAACAGTTGTCGGCGGCTGGGCCGCGAGCTTGCGCCGGCCGGGCCAGAGCGGTTGACGCTCTGGCCCGGCCGCCGGGCCGAAGGCGCGCCGGTGGTGTCAGGCCGGCGATGGCGCGGCGATCACCGCTGGCTGGTCGGATGCCGCGCGGGCCCCGCGCCAGGGCAGGGTGCCGGCGCCCATTGCGGTATCGTTACGACAGCGCAAACCCCGCATAGTCGCGGGCAACCACGTCCTGGCAGATCTCGCGGTAGCGGATCATGCCGCCGGCATAGGGCATGAACACGCGCGGCTTGCCGGGGATGTTCGCGCCGAGGTACCAGGAATGCTTCGCCATCGGCAACAACGTGCGGTGGGCGACGTCGTTGACCTCGGCGACCCATTGCTCCATCGCCTCGGGTCGCGCTTCGATGCGCTCCAGCCCTTTCGTCCGCAGGTATTTGATGCAGTCGGTGACCCAGTCGGCGTGGTGCTCGATCGCCACCGGCATGTTGCACAGGACCGACGGGCTGCCAGGGCCGGTGATGGTGAACAGGTTCGGGAAGCCGGCGACCTGCAGGCCGAGATAGTTGCGCGGCCCCGCCTCCCAGACATCCTTCAGCGCCACGCCGTCCCGGCCGCGAATATCCATCCGCAGCAGCGGACCGGTCATCGCATCGAAGCCGGTCGCGAACACGATGATGTCCACCGGATATTCGGCGTCGGTGGTGCAGATCCCGGCCGCCGAGATGCGCTCGATCGGCGTGGCCTTCACGTCGACCAGGGTGACGTTGGGCCGGTTATAGGTCTCGAAATAATCGGTATCGATCGGCGGGCGCTTGGCCGCGTAGGGGTGGTCGATGTCCGACAGGATCGCCGCGGTGCGGGGATCCTTCACGATCGAACGGATCTTGCGTTTGATGAAATCAGCCGCGGTGTCGTTGGCTTCCTTGCTGACCAGCATGTCCTCGAACGACGCCCGGAACTGCAGTCCGCCGCGCTCCCAGGCGGCCTCATAGATCGTCTCGCGCTCCTCGGGAGCGGTTTCGACCGCCTTGCGATCCTCCACCCTGAAGCCCATGCCGTTATAGGTCTGCAGCGTGGTGGTGCGGATTTCCTCGGCGTTCTGCTTGACGTATCGCTTGAAATCCGGCGTCAACGGTACGTTGCGAGCCGGCACCGAATAATTCGCGGTGCGCTGAAACACCGTCAGGTGCTTCGCCTGGGCGGCAATCACCGGTGCGGCCTGAATGCCGGTCGATCCGGTGCCGATCATGCCGACCGACTTGCCGGTGAAATCGACGCCGTCATGCGGCCATTGCCCGGTGTGGTACCAACTGCCCTTGAAATCCTGCAGCCCGGGTATCTGCGGGACATTGGCGGTGGAAAGACAGCCGACCGCCGTGATCAGATATTTTGCGACGAAGACTTCACCCTGTTCCGTACGAACGCGCCAGCGGTTGGCCGCTTCGTCGTACTGCGCCGACGCCACGCGCGCGTTGAACTGGATGCTGCGCTTCAGGTCGAACTTGTCGGCGACGAAGTTCAGATAGCGCAGGATTTCGGCCTGGCCGGGATAGCGCTCGGACCATTCCCATTCGCGCATCAGCTCGGGGGAGAAGGTGTACCAATACACATGGCTTTCCGAATCGCAGCGCGCACCGGGATAGCGGTTCCAGTACCAGGTGCCGCCGACGCCGCCACCCGCTTCCAGCACCTTCACCGACAGACCGAGGCGGTCACGCAGGCACAGCAGCTGATACAGTCCGGCAAAACCCGCGCCGATCACCAGCGCATCGAGCTCGGTGGCCGGATTCGCTTCGTCGTTTCCGAAAGGCGTCACTGCGTCAGTCCCTTCCTTTGATACCAGTCAGATGATACCAGTCAGACTGGATATCTACCACTTGGTAGCGCGCGTCCAGCCCCGCGTTGTCAGCTCCGGGCGACCAGGAATTGCCGGTTGACGCAGTTCTCCAGCCGCCCGTCGCGCAGGTACCGCGCCGCGGTACGCGCGGCGAAGGTGCGATTGTCGTGCATGCTCTCCGGTGTGAAGAAGGCCGAGTGCGGCGTCAGCACCAGGCGATGACGGATCCAGTCTTCGTTGTTCTGCCACGCCGCGATGAGGCGGCGTTGCGCATTGGCCGGCTCTTCCGGCAGCACGTCCAGTCCCGCCGCCAGCACGGTGCCGTCCTTCATCGCGTCGTACAGCGCGTCGATATCGACGATCGGTCCGCGCGCCGTGTTGATCAGGATCATGCCGCGCTTTGCCGCGGCGAACGCCTCGGCGCCGATCAGATTGCGCGTCTCCGCGGTCAGCGGCGCATGGATGCTGACGAAGTCGCACTGCCCCATCAGTTCCGCGAGCGTATCGGCTCGGCGGACGCCGATGGCGAACTGATAGCCGTTCGGCTGGTACGGATCGTAGAACACCACATCCATGTCGAACGCCTTGGCGCGGCGCGCGGCGGCGGTGCCGATGCGTCCCATGCCGACCACGCCATAAGTGCAGACCGACAGCCGGCGGCCGAACGGATTATGTGCCGGCCGCCAGTTGCCGCGCAGATCGGCGTGCAGTTCCTGATCGTGGTACTCGATGCTTTTGGCCAGGGTCAGCATCAGCGCCATCGCGTGGTCGGCCACTTCGCGGGTGCCGTAATCGGGGGTGTTGCAGACGGGGATGCCGAGCTTGCCGAAGCGCTCGATGTCGACGTCGTCGTAGCCGACGCCGTATTTCACGAAGATGCGGCAGTTGCGCAGCTTGTCGATGTATTGCGCCGGGCAGCCGCCGACGATGGCGTCGGCATTGGCCCATTGCGTGTCGGTCACCTCCGCGAACCCGGCGCAGAAATCGGTTTCGAAGCCGTCTCCGACCACGTCGCGGACGGCCGGGATCAGATCGGCGGCCAGGTTCGGCCAGAGGATGCGCATTGCCATGTCGTTCCCTCGTTGGGTGCTGTTGCGCGGCATGATGCCATGATGCGGAGGGGTTGGGCAGGTGGCGCGATCCGGCGACGCGGCGATCCGCGGGGCTGGGGTGGCGGGTTGGTGGCCGGTCGCCGGGCCGGCCGGGCGATGCCGGTGGCAGGCCACGGGAGCGAGTCCGAGACCAGCGCCGCAACGCGACTGATGGCGGATAAGATTGCGGAAGAGGTGGTGGGTGCTCGTGGTCGGTTTGCACCCACCTCCAACGGCCTCGGGCAGGCGGGGTTCAGACCAGCAGGAACCAGAGGCCCAGCGCCGCACCGGACGCGATGGAGGCCACTGCAACGGTGGCCGCCAGGCCATTGGTCAGCCCACCGGCCGGGATCCTGTTCCGCATGAACACCCAGCCCAGCAGGAAAAACACCACCAGGTCGAACAGTCCATGGGTCCGCCAGTGATGCCCTGTGAGCATCTTCATGAAGTCATTGAGTGCCGGCGTTGAAATCCTTGACGAACGCCAGCACGACGTTGAACACCACTGTGATCGCCGCCGACAGGCCGAACGCGGCGGCCAAGGTTTCCTTGCTGCTCTCGACCGTCCTGGTGTTCGGCAAGGTCTGCCCTCTTGCTGTCGTTCCCATCACTTTGTCCCCTTCACGGCGGCTGGAGCCGCATCGGCCACTGTTTGTGCCAGAGCGGTCTTCGCACCCCAGTTGATGATTGCGCCGGCGCCTTCGATCGCCAGCACGTTCAATGCGATCAAGGCGGTGACCACCAGCACCATCGAGCGTGCCTGCCGGTTCATCGAAAGCCGGACGCGCGCCACGAACGGCAGGAACAGCGCCAGGATCGCCGGGATGAAGAACAGATGCTCCTTCGTTTCCATGAAGAAGTTATGTGCCCACGGCACCGGTCCCTTGACGATGATCTGCTGGTCGCCGTGGCCGTAGTAGATCGTATAGTACCAGCCGGCGAAGAACCACGTTACTACGAACAATGCTGCGACGGCGAGGCTGCCGATCCAGATACGCTGTTGGTTCGCCTCGCTCGCGTTGAGGGCCTCGACAAAGACCCAGACTGAGGCGACGAGTGCCAGCACCCCGAAAGTGGGGTGCAGGAATAAAAGAATATCTTTCATTGGCATGTGTCCTGCCTCCTTTTGTGGCCCAATTCATATGGGCCATTCAGATGAACACACGCTGAGTATGGCGGTCATTGATCTACATCAGTCGGCATCGATCCGGTAAAATTATAAGTCCTCGTCGCGGGTTAAGCCCAGTTCTGGCCGCTCGAGACTGCGCCGCGGCTGATTATTTTTGGCCCGAGTGTCTTGGCACGGCCGGCCAAGCGACACTTCATCACTGCCCTCTGCAGCGTATGTTCGCTTTCCTGCCAACCGGGCCCTGGCGGTGTCGACGGGTTTGATAAGTATTTGATAAGTGTAAGGCCGCAAGTGGAGCTGGTGGATGCGATGACGGTCTTGTTGCAGTGCAGCGCGATGACGGCCGCATCGGGGCGCCTTTTGGCGGCTTCGAATGCCGTGGTGTTATGCTATGGTGGGTAACCATGGACAGGCAGGAGATCATCGCCCGGCTGCGGGAGAACGAGGCGGCGCTGAAAGCCCGCGGCGTGGCACATGCGGCGCTGTTTGGCTCGCGCGCGCGGGGCGATGCGCGTCCCGACAGCGACACCGATATCATGATCGAGATCGACCCTGCGGCTCGGATCGGTGTGTACGAGTATGTCGGGTTGAAGGAATACATCGCAACGCTCTTCGACGATCCGGTCGATGTCGTGAACCGGGAAGGGCCCAAGCCTTACGTGAAGCCAGCCGCTACGACTGATGCGATCTATGCCTTCTGACCTCGAAGCGATAATTGAGAGGGGAAACTACCGACGCAGATTGTTCGTCCCTGTAACTTCGGCGTGGCTATGATTTCCAAATTCGGTGCCTGATATGTCGGATGACGAGGAATCGGCCGTTGGAACGTCACTCCCACCCCGAAAATCAGATGTCTTGTTTGGGCCGGGAATTGACTGGCAGGCTAAGGCCTGTGCCGCATCCGGCTTCGATGGCATCATCTACCAAGATGGTTACCGCCGGGCGGCGCTCCATCTCGTCGAGTATCTCTGTGATAAGGGGAGTGAGCAGGACTTTCTGTTCTGCCCAATAATCTATTTGTATCGGCACCACATTGAGCTTGCATTAAAATCGATTATCGGGGGTGCCCATAGCCTGCTCGATGAGGCAGTAACCGGCAAAGGCAGCGATCCGCTAACTCGACACGATTTGTCAGAATTGTGGACGTTGGCAAGACCGCTACTCAACGCAGTTTCCAAAATTGCTGACAATTCAGTTTTCCCTATGGATGACCTTGAAGGCATCAACTCCTATATCCGGCAGATGCATGAGCATGACCCTAACGGTCAGCATTTCCGTTACCCAACGACTAGAAGAAGCATACCATCGTTGTGCTCTGGCCTAACCAGCATCGACATTCGGGAGTTGTCGAGCGCGTTAGAAAAGCTGGCAGATTACCTTGAGGGCATCGATAACTGGGTGGGTGATCTTATCGAGGCAAAGGCTGGATATCAGGCAAAGCATGGGCTGATACTGCCACATCCGCGCGATGTCGAAGCTTGCGAATGATCGAAGAAGCCCAAGCCATCTTAAAAATGTTAGCCAAAGATTGGACGGACATTGTGGTTGCCGTCACGGCAGTCGCCGCCCTTGTCGTTGCTGTCGGGAGTTTCAGGGTATCCTCACGCGCACTGCGACTATCGGAACAACAGGAACAGCGGAAACAGCCTCGGCTTGTTCCGAGGTTGTTGGACAGCCACTTTGAAAGCTTGACCGCAGGTGATCGCGTCTATTCTTTTTCGTTGTCGGTAGGAAATCCGACGAATTCGGACAATGCGATAGCGCAGATTGAAATGCATCTGCGCTACCTCATCGACGGCGATGTACCGATGACGGTAAAGTTGCCGCCGTCAGTTGGCTTCTGTGTCCCGAAAAGCGATCATCGTCGGCTGATAGCACCGTTCCGAATTGCGGCGCACGATACCGCATCCGGCTGGTGTGATTTCGTCCTTAAACCCAGCTTTCTCGGCGGACGCAGGATCGATGGCTATCAGATTGTTCTGACGGACAGTCATCAAGCCGAGACGAGCGTTGATGCTCTCGTGGTCACTGAGAAGCGCCATGCTGTTTAGCCAATTCCGCACTGGATTCATCCAGGTGACCCAAGAGCGTGAAAAGGATGCCCTTCGCATTGTTGCAGACGGTGCCATCGCTACCGTTGGTCTGGGCGAAGGGCGGCTGATTCCCTTGGTGATCCTTGACACTAGCAGCCGACCAGACTTCGAGGAGTATCTTCTCGTCCATCAATACGTCAACGCAGGAGATGTGAAGTGCCAATGGGGTCAGCTCATCAGTCACGACAATACCGTTGCGCTCATCCTGTCGTTCTTACGTCCTGCCGAATTGGTTATTATCGTCGAGTTTGATCTTAAGACGAATCACGGGGTTCTTGTCGAACAGATACTCGCCACCAAGGCTCTTTACATTCAGGCCGGACGCGAGGGTGATCGCTTGAAGCAGGATGTGAATAGACCCGTTGCGAAAATGAGTACGTTAGCGGCTCTCCGTCGGTGAGCTGAGCCGGCGCGGCCGAGCTTGACAGGTCACGGGACGATTCGATTCGTCGAGAACCTTCTTCATGAAGGTACCGGCCCGATGTCCCGTCCGTTCTCCGCTGCCCGGTTGCGCGCCAACACGAGCTTCGTCCGCCTGACCGGGGTCAGCGTCGCCACGTTCGACAAAATGCTGAAGCAACTCGCGGACCCCTGGGAGAAAGCTCAGCTGCACAAGGCCAAATCCGGCCGCCCCTGGGACGTCGGTGGTTTGGAAGATCATCTTTTGATCATGCTGATCTATTATCGTTGCTACATCACCCAGGAGTTCCTGGGCTTCTTCTACAACGTCAACAAAAGCGCGATCTGCCGAGCGATCCAGCGGATCGAAAAGCTCGCCCGGCCGCTGATCGGGGTTGGACGGAAGCCCAAAATCAGTCGGAACGAGGCCGAGGCCCTGATCGTCGATTGCACCGAGCAGCCGATCCAGCGTCCTGACACGGACGCCAAACAGCGAGAGCATTACTCCGGCAAGAAGAAGCGCCATACGGTGAAGACCGAATACATCGTTACCCGGAATCGTCGTATCGTCAGCGCCTCGCCCTCTCACCCCGGCAGTCACCATGACCTGGCGATCCGTCGCAATGGACCAAAGCTGCCGAGGAAGGCACGGCTCTACGCGGACAGTGCGTACCAGGGGTACGACAAGGAACATCGGAACCTGGAATGTCCATACAAGAAGCCAAAGAACGGGAAACTCACTGATGAGGAGAAGGCATATAACCGTGGACTGAGTGGATTCCGTGTCAGGGTTGAGCACCGGATCGGACGAACGAAGCGGTTCAGGATCGCTGCTGAGCGGTTTCGCAACCCACTTGGGACGCATCACACCAAAATCTCCATCATCGCGGGACTGGTGAACCTGCAAGCTGGGTTCGGACCGTTCTGATCAGGTGAGGGAAACGCCGCCGGTGAGAACGCGCCGGACACCGGTGACCGGGGAGCCGACTTTCGCAACGGGTCTAATGTGCCCAAGGTCATTTTGGAAGTGCCTGATACCGGATTCGGCGGAAGATTCTGGGATAGACTCTATTCTCGATACACGGCGGTTCAAATGCGCGAACGTGGGTTGAATCGCACAGACGCCAAACGAGCAGCGAAGGAAGCTATTGCGGAGCTGCGGAAGCTAGCCACCATCCGTATGGGCGGACGCCACGGCATCGCACCGGAGAGGGGCGAGAACACACCCTCGCGCGAGGCGTGAAGATGGGGTGCAAGCTGAAGGCCGCTCGACGTCGATGCGTCGAGACGATCTGGCCGAAAGACAGCGGCGAGACGGTGCGGAAAATTGCGCGGAGCTACAACGTCCACAACAGCACGATTCCGCGGATGGCGATATGAACGACCCAGGCCCATCGCATCCGACCACATGGCGAATATCGGCGCGGTGGACTCAAGGGCAACAGCAGCCCCAGCCGGTACCAGGCCAGCCGGGGCAATGCCCTCCGCTAATTTCTCCCCAATGGATCGAGCACCGCGACGTTCGCAAGGAGTATCGGGAAGAACGTGAAACCGAGATGGCGGCGGATTTGGAAGCGGCCAAATTGGGTGAAAGCTCGGCAGTAGCGCTTGCTCAAATGGTCATCAAGTCCGGGTTCATCCTCAACGGTGGTGGCATCATCGCCATTCCGGCCGTCGTTGCGCTGTTCAATATTGATGCAGAAAGATTACACTCCCTTCTCCTCCTTACTGCCGGGCTGTTTGTGGGTGGCCTTTGCAGCGCGAGCGTCGCGAGTATTTGTGCATTTTTCGCGCTTGCTCATAAGGCAGATTACTTCTATTCTAATGCTGTTCACACCGCTCGCACCATTCAGGGCAAATATTTCCCGCCACAGGCTCAGGAAATGGCCAAGCACGCGAAGGTAGCCCGCCGACGTGCCGCACGATTGCGCTTGTGGTGGATTTGGGAGCGATATGTAGCGATTGTCTTGTGCCTTGCCAGCGTCGCATTGTTCATTGGCGGCGCATTGGTTGGCGGGGAAGCAATTCGGAGAGCCCCCCACAAAGCTACGCAGATAAACAAATTACTTGTCACCGCGCCGCCCTGCAAAGATCGTTCGCAAACCTGCCAGCCGTGGGAACGCGACTGGGGTAATAGGAATTTTCAGGCCGGCTCGGTCGTCACCCGCGAAGGGAATGTAATTCAACCACCTTCGAAACCGCCGTGACCGCTCACAATATACCCCCACCTATGTTTAAATTGTAATGGACGTGTAACCTATCCCTCCACATCAAGCGAGCCTTTCAACGCCAACTACCATGTAGCACATCTCAGAGCCTGACCGAAAAATCGGTTGAGTGATCCCGTCAGGAGCGATTCCGTAGGCTTGCGACAGACTGCGGATTTGCGATGCCCTGGACCGAGATCACTCGCCCGCACTATCTGCGGGCTGGACTGCGCTACACAAGCGACCTGACCGACGCGGAGTGGTTGCTGGTCGAACCGTTCATGCCGCCACCCAATCAGCGAGGCCGTCCGCGCAAGCGGGCGCTGCGCGAGGTGGTCAATGCGCTGCTCTATATGGCCTCCACCGGTTGCCAATGGCGGCAGATCCCCAAAGACTTCCCGCCATATTCGACGGTCCAGGGCTATTTCTACGCCTGGCGCGACCGGGGCGTGTGGGAACGGATCAACCACGCCCTGGTGATGGATGCGCGCGAGAAGATGGGACGTGAAGCGAGTCCGACCGCGGGCGTGATCGACAGCCAGTCGGCCAAAACCACCGAAGCGGGCGGCCCGCGTGGCTACGATGGCGGCAAAAAGCTCAACGGACGCAAGCGCCATATCCTGACCGACACCGCCGGGCACCTGGTTGGTTTGATCATCCACATGGCGAGCATCCAGGACCGCGACGGAGCGGTCAGCGTGCTGGCGTCGGTTCGCAAACTCTATCCCTGGCTGCGCCACGTGTTCGCCGATGGCGGCTATGCCGGGGGCAAGCTGCGCCGGGCGCTGGAGGGACATGGCAACTGGACGCTGGAGATCGTCAAGCGCTCCGACAAGGCCGAAGGATTTGAGGTGATCCCGAAGCGATGGGTGGTGGAGCGAACCTTTGCCTGGCTCGGCCGCTGTCGGCGCCTGGCAAAGGATTTCGAGGGCTGCATCGAAAGCGCCGCCGCATGGGTCCTGTTGGCACACATTCGGCTACTGACCCGCCGATTGGCGAGAGGCTGAGCGCAACGCGAATTTCGAGTCGGACTCTCAGACATAAACGATGCTGGACATGCATCCCTACGCTCCATCTCACCCCACTCCGCCCCACCCGTTGCCTTCCCCCCGCACCCGGCTACCCTCTGGCCCCCCAACGAGCCCAAGGACCACCCCATGCCAGACGCCGACCGCATCGACCCGCGCCGCTCGGCCCTCATCGCCTACGATGTCTGCCGCCGCGCGCTCACCCCCGCCAACCCCGCCCGCGCCGCCGCCATCCGCCCGGTGCTGGACGCCTGGGTGCGGCTGATCGCACTCGCCCGCGCCGCTGGCCTGCCGGTGATCTACACCACCCCGGTCAGCCGCGCCGACGGCGCCGACGTCGTGCTGCTGCCCACCGACCTGTCGGCGGAAACCGGCGTTCCGCCGCTTACCAACGCCATCGAGGGCACGCCCGACGCGGGCTTCCCCGACGAGATCGCGCCGCAGCCGCAGGATTACGTGTTCCTCAAGCGCCGCCCGAGTGCGTTCCACGGCACCGGGGTGGGGGAACTGCTGCGCATGCTGCGGCGCGACACCATCGTCATCGGCGGCGGCGCCACCAACCGCGGCGTGGAAACCAGCGTGCGCGAGGCGTTCAATCAGGACCTGGCCGCGGTCGTGGTGCGGGAGTGCTGCTGGGGCGGCGATGCGGCCGCGCATGCCTACAGCCTCGACACCGCGATGAAGATGTATGCGCGCATCCGCAGCCTCGACCAGATGGCGGCGATGCTGCGCGGCTGATCCGGCCCGCCGGCCGCACGCCGCGCCGGGTGCGCCGGCACCGCACGGCGGCGTGTCGCGGCGAACCGGTGCTGTCCCCGGGTGGTTGCGCTAGCTTCGGCCGACGATTCCCCTGCAGTCGGTCAGGTCGGCGCCGTCGAGCCGCACCAGGCGCATGTCCACCCCGTCCATGATCGCCTCACACAGCGACGCGCCGCTGAGATCGGCCCCGCGCAGATCGGCATGCGACAGGTCGGCGCCCATCATCTGCGCGTGGGTCAGGTCGGCATTGGCCAGGCAGGCGGAGGCGAGGCGGGCCTGCACCAGGTTGGTCGGGCAGTCGGTATGGCCGCGGATCGGCATCCGGCCGCAGCGGGCGCGCAGCATGGTGGCGCCCATCAGGATCGCCCGCTCCATCTGGGTGCCGCGCAGGTCCGCGCCGGTCAGGTCGGTCTGCCGGGCGTCCACCAGCGACAGGTCCGCCATCGCCAGCGACGCGCCGGCGAGGGTGGCGCGCCGCAGCACGGCGCCGCGCAGGTTGGCCGCGCCGAGCTCGACACCGTGCAGGTCCATGCCGGTGACATCCAGGCCGGACAGGTCCGCGCGCACGCCGTCCCGGCCATCGCTCGCGACCCACAGCCCGTGTTGCTGAATCACCTCCCGCACGTTGCGGTCCGGGCGCCGCGGCACGCCCATGTTGTGGGTCCGGGCGCGGCCGAAATCGACCTGGTCCAGCACCACGCCGATCAGGCTCACCCCGTCCAGCACCGCCCCGGTCAGCGTGGCGCCGGTCAGCACGGTGCCTTCCAGGATGGCGCCCGCCAGGTTGGCGCCGGTCAGGTCGGCGTCCTGCAGATTGCAACCGGTCAGGTCGGTCAGCGACAGGTCGGTGCCGGCGAGGGTGGCGCCGCGCAGGTCGGCATCGCGCAGGTCCGCCTGGCGCAGCACCGATTGCGACAGCCGGGCAAGCTGCATGCGCGCGCCGTGGGCCGTGGCGCCGGACAGCACGGTGCCGTGGTCGGCATGGCTGTGTTGCAGGTCGCCATTGGTCGCGGCCATCAGCACTCCGGCCCGCAGATCGGCCCGGGTGAGGTCGGCGCGCAGCAGGTTGGCGTCCCGCATGGTGGCGCCACGCAGGTCGGCGCGCTCCAGGCAGACCTCGGTGAGGGCGGCGCGGGTCAGGTCGGCGCCGAACAGGTTGATACCGCGCAGGTCGGCGCGCTCGAGGTTGGTCTGCTGCAGCAGCGCGCCGCTGAGATCGGCATCGGCCAGGCAGCGGCCGGACAGGTCCATGCCGGAGAGGTTGGTGTATTTCAGGATCGCCCGCAGTCCGCCGGGGACGCCGCCGAGGAAGGCGCGATGCCGGTCGAGGATGCGGCCGAGCTCCGCTTCGCCGAGGATACGCTCCTCACGTCCCTCCGGCCCGAGCAGGGCCTGGTTCCTGATGCGAAACGCCATCGACCGCCAATCTGCAAAGCAGACAATGTCTTGCCGGCTGCAGATGAAGATTGGCTTAAGCGCGGCGCGGCAACGCCCCGGACGGTCACCGCACGAAGAACAGCTCCGTCATGATGTAGTCCAGCGCCAGGATCAGGATCGAGGCACTGACCACCGCCCCGGTGGTCGCCGAACCGACGCCCTGCGCGCCGCCCCGGCTGTTATAGCCCTGGTAGCAGCCCATCAGCGTGATCACGAAGCCGAACACCGCGGCCTTGACCAGGCCCGACACCACGTCGTCGGTGCGCATGAAATCCAGCGTGTTCTTCAGGTAGGTCGCGTCGTTGAACCCCAGTTTCAGGGTCGAGACGATGAACCCGCCCATCACGCCCAGCACGTCCGCCACCACCACCAGCATCGGCAGTGCGATCGTGCCCGCCAGCAGCCGCGGCGCCACCAGGTATTTCATCGGCTTGGTGGAGAGCGTGGTCAGCGCGTCGATCTGGTCGGACACCCGCATGGTGCCGATCTCCGCCGCCATCGCGGCACCGATGCGGCCCGCCACCATCAGCCCGGCCAGCACCGGCCCCAGCTCGCGGGTGATCGACAGCACGACGATGTTGGGAATGGCACTTTCCGCCGAGTAGCGGGAGAAGCCGGTATAGGATTGCAGTGCCAGCACCATGCCGGTGAACACCGCGGTCAGTGCCACCACGGGCAGGCTGAAATAGCCGATCTGCAGCAGGGCTTGCAGGAACAGCCGGCCGTAGAAGGGCGGCCGCACCAGGTGCGACACGCCGGTCAGGGCGAACTGAGCCAGCGCCCCGGTCGCTCGGCAGGCGCCGATCACCATCCGGCCGATCGCCGCCAGGCTGTCCAGCAAAGCGTTCACGCCGGCCGATAGATCCGGTGGAACCGCCGGCCGAGCGAGGTGAGGATCTCGTAGCCGTTGGTGCCGGCCGCGGCGGCGACATCGTCCGGCGTTTGCTGCGGGCCGATCAGCTCCAGCCAGGCGCCTGGGGTCAGGCCGGGCGCGTCGGTCACATCGAAGGTCGTGAGGTCCATGGAGACACGCCCTACCAGCGGGACCGGGGTGCCGTCAAAAAACCCGCGCGCTCGGCCGGACAGGCTACGGTGCCAGCCATCGGCATAACCGATACCGACGGTTGCGATCCGGCTGGGGCGGGCCGCGTGCCAGGTCGCATTGTAGCCGACGCTCTCGCCGGGGTGGACGTCGCGCACCGCCAGCACTCTTGCGCGCAGGCGTAGCACCGGCTGCATCGGGTTGGGCTGCCCGGGGGTGGGGTTGATCCCGTACAGCGCGGCACCCGGCCGCGCGAGGTCCGATCCCCAGCCCGGGCCGAGAAAGATGCCGGAGGAGTTGGCGAAGCTGCGCGGTGCCGCGGGCAGCCCGGCGCAGGCGGCGGCGAAGCGGTCGCGCTGAAGCTGGTTGAGCGGGTCGTCCGGCACCTCGGAGGCGACCAGATGGGTCAGGATGTAGCGTAGCGCGATCGCGTCCAGCCGGTGGTGGTCCTGCTGCAGGATCGCGAGGTCCCTTGGGTCGAGGCCCAGCCGCGCCATCCCGGTATCCACATGCAGCAGCGCCGGCAGCTTCTGGCCCGCTTGTCCCGCCGCCGCCGCCCAGGCGTCAAGTTCGGCCAGCGAGCCGAGCACCGGGGTGATGTCGTGTGCGCGATACAGCGGCTCGCTGCCGGGCAGCAGCCCGCCCAGCACCGCGACCATCGCCTCCGGGAGGCGGCGCCGGATGGCCAGCGCCTCGTCGAGCAGTGCCACGAAGAAGTGCCGGCATCCCGCTTGATACAGGGCGGCGGCCACCGGTTCGGCGCCGAGGCCGTAGCCGTCGGCCTTCACCACCCCGGCCACCTGCCCGGCGGTGTGCCGCCCGCACAGCAGCCGCCAGTTGGCAACGATGGCGCCGAGGTCGATCTCCAGCGCCGCCCCCGCCGCCGCACCGTCGGAAGCGTCCAACCCCGTCCCTTGTCCTTGCGGACCAGGGACGGGGGGAGGGGGGGCCATGCGCGCTACCATAGCTGATGCCGGTGGTGGTGCCGGCGCCGGTGCGGCGGCTGGCGCCGGAGCCGACGCCCGTGCCGTAGCCGGTGCCCGTGCCGACCAGGTCGTCCCGGGCCGGCGGGGCTGGCTACATCCTGTTCGCCGTCATCGCCGGGCCCGACCCGGCCAGCTGCCCGATATGATCGGGCATCGACCCGCCGTTGCGACCCGATCGTTCCGGTGTAGATGGCCGGGTCAAGCCGGGCCATAACGAGGGGGGCGCTGGGGACGACGGCGACGGCGGGCTCGAGGTGGGCGGTGGAGACGGTGGCGACGGCGGGCTCGAGATGGGCGGCGGAGACGGTGGCGACGGCGGGCTCGAGGTGGGCGGCGGAGACGGTGGCGACGGCGGGCTCGAGATGGGCGGCGGAGACGGTGGCGACGGCGGGCTCGAGGTGGGCGGCGGAGACGGTGGCGACGGCGGGCTCGAGATGGGCGGTGGCGACGGTGACGACGACGAAGGCCGCGGGCTCGACCTGGGCGATGGAGATGGTGGGGATGGCAGGCTCGACGAGGGCGACGGAGACGGTGGGGCAGCTCGGATGACAGCCCGCTGCGCCCGTCACGACATTGCCCCACGCGACGGGGCCCGGCCGGCCTGCGGTCCTGTCAGCGCGCACCAGCAGGCGCCCGCTGCGCGTCAGTCGGCATAATCCATCGAGCTGTGCTCCAGATCGGCGAACCGGGTGAACTCCGGCTCGAAGAACAACTGGATCGACCCGGTCGGACCATGCCGCTGCTTGCCGATGATCAGGTCCGCCTTGTTGTGCACCGTGTTCATCTTCTGCTGCCAGTCATCCAGCGCCGCCTGGAACTTGTCGGTGTGATCGAACGCGATCTCCTTCGGCATGCGCTGCTCCAGGTAATACTCGTCGCGGTAGATGAACATCACCACGTCGGCGTCCTGCTCGATGGTGCCGGACTCACGCAGGTCGGAGAGCTGAGGCCGCTTGTCCTCGCGGCTTTCCACCTGGCGCGACAGCTGCGACAGCGCCAGCACCGGCACCGCCAGCTCCTTGGCGATCGCCTTCAGCCCCTGGGTGATCTGGCTGATCTCCTGCACCCGGCTTTCCGGCCGCGTCCCCGCGGACGGCCGCATCAACTGCAGGTAATCCACCACGATCATCGCCAGGCCGCGCGTCCGCTTCAATCGCCGGCAGCGCGTGCGCATCGCCGACAGGGTGATCGCCGGCGTATCGTCGATCTCCAGCGGCAGCGCGGAAATCTCCCGCGACACCTGCACGAACTTGTCGAAATCGCGCTGTCCGATATCGCCGCGGCGGATGCGGTCGCCGGAGATCTGCGCCTCCTCCGACAGCAGGCGGGTGGCGAGCTGTTCGGCACTCATTTCCAGCGAGAACACCGCGACCGTCGCCTTCGGCATCGCATTCACGTCCTGCGCCCGCGCCTCGGCCAGCAGGGTGCGCGCCGCGCCGAACGCGATCTTGGTCGCCAGCGCGGTCTTCCCCATGCCCGGCCGCCCGGCCAGGATCAGCAGGTCGGACGGATGCAGTCCGCCCATCTTGGCGTCGAGGTCGCGCAGCCCGCTGCTCAGGCCGGACACGTGGCCGGGTCGGCGGAACGCCCGCTCCGCGCTCAGGATCGCGTCGGTCAGCGCGCGCTCGAAGCTGACGAAGCCGCCCGAGCTGCCGCCTTCGGTGGCAAGCTGGAACAGCGACTGTTCCGCCGCCTCGATCTGCTGCACGCCGTTCAGTTCGGCATCGGCGCCGAACGCGTTGTTCACCACGGTCTCGCCGACATCGATCAACTGGCGTCGCAGCCAGGCATCGTGGATCGCGCGGCCGTATTCGCCGGCGTTGATGATGCCGACCATGGCGGTGAGAAGCTGCGCCAGATAGGCGGTGCCGCCGACCTCATCGAGGATGCCGGAATGCTCGAACTCCGCCTTCAGCGTCACCGCATCGGCGAGCTGGCCCGCCTCGATGCGCCGCGCGATGGCCTGGAAGATGCGGCCATGGATCGGGTCGGCGAAGTGCTCCGGAACGAGAAACTCCGAGACCCGTTCATAGGCCTTGTTGTTGGCGAGCAGCGCGCCGAGCAGGGCCTGCTCCGCCTGCATGTTGGAGGGCGGGAGACGCTGGGAAAGCCCGAGCAGGGGCGAGTCGATGGTGATCATCGCCGGCAGTGTAGGCGCTGCCGGCTCGCGACGCATCGTTGGTGGGCCTGTGGATCAGGAGGATAACGGGGGCGGCACCGGAACCAAGGCAAGCGTCGCGGTCGTTGTTCTCGGATCCCCCAAGGGCCTCTGTCCCGTCAATTCCCGCCGAGGGCCCGGCCCTTGGAACCGACACCAAACCGAATTGGATTGCAAAGGCGAGGCTTTGCTGGAGGCCCAGGAGACAAAGCCTCCTGGTGGGGTTCGGGGCAACGCCCCGTCGGTGACGAAAATGGGCGGGGATGTTTCCCGGAACGGCGCCGGCAGACTTCCCGGGAAAAAGCGGTCCGCTTTTCCGGAATATTCGCCGGATAAAGTCCAAAGCCTTGCCAGGGACATTGTATTAACAAACCCCGGCAACTCTTCTGATGGTGTAATCACGATGGGACGATTAGGTTTCAGTTGTCCCGAACACGGCGCTGTCTACGCGGATCCCCTCCCGGAACATCCTCTCT
Organism: uncultured Alphaproteobacteria bacterium; assembly: GCA_963789495.1. Taxonomy (GTDB): domain Bacteria; phylum Pseudomonadota; class Alphaproteobacteria; order Acetobacterales; family Acetobacteraceae; genus CAWBLP01. Next base: position 166,988 of record CAWBLP010000031.1, on the reverse strand, counting down.
CCCCTGTTCCGGTTCCGTGCAAGCAGCATCCGAGGCGGTCAGCCGTGCCGGGATGGTGCCCCGCTTCCCCGCGAAGGCACCGGGACCGGCATTCCCGATCCACGCCGGCTGCCGCCTCGGATTGAGGGAGTGGGTCGCCCCCAGCGATCCACTCCCGCTTTTTTTTCTGGCCGTCCGCGACCGCAGCGCGAGAATGCGCGGCGCGCTACGCCCCGACCAGGCCACGTGCGAAGTCGGTGGCATCGAACGGACGCAGGTCGCCCGCCTGCTCGCCCACACCCACCGCATGCACCGGCAGCCCGAACGTCTCCGCCAGCGCGATCACGATGCCGCCCCGTGCGCTGCCATCCAGTTTGGTCACCACCAGGCCGGTGACATCCACCATCTCCTTGAACACCTTCACCTGCTGCACGGCGTTCTGGCCGGTGGTGGCGTCCAAGACGAGCAGCACCGAATGCGGCGCGGTCTCGTCCTGGCGCTTCATCACCCGGATGATCTTGCGCAGTTCCTCCATCAGCGCGCCCTTGTTGTGCAGGCGGCCGGCGGTGTCGATCAGCAGCACGTCGGCGCCGTCCGCCCTGGCGCGGGACAAGGCGTCGAATGCCAGGCCGGCGGAATCGCCGTTCGGCTTGGTGGCGATCACCGGGGCGCCGGTGCGCTCGCCCCAGATCTGCAGCTGCTCCACCGCGGCGGCGCGGAACGTGTCGCCGGCCGCCAGCATCGGACGCAGCCCCTGCTCGCGGTATTGCTGGGCCAGCTTGCCGATCGTGGTGGTCTTGCCGGTGCCGTTGACGCCGACCACCAGCACGACGTGCGGCTTGCGCGCCGGGTCCAGAATCCAGCGGGCGTGCGATCGGTTGCAAAATGGCGGCGATTTCCTCGGCCAGCGCCTCCTTGATCTCGTCCTCGGTGACCTCCTTGCCGAACCGGGAGCGGCGGAACGCCTCGATGACCCGACCGGCGGCGGCAGTGCCGAGGTCGGCCGAGATCAGCAGTTCCTCCAGTTCCTCCAGCGCTGCTTCGTCCAGCCGACGCTTGCGGATGACCGCGGTGATGCCTTCGGTGAGCTTCTGCCGTGCTGCGGGAGAGACCTTCCTTGAGCCGGGAGAAGAAGCCGCCCAGTGCCATGTCAGGATGCTACCAATGTTTCGGAACTGGCCGGGTTCGGTGTGGCGGGCGGGTGTCTGGTGGGAGGCGGGATGGCGCCCGCCAGTCTTCCCGTCGCAGCCGCGACCTCGTTCGTCGTACCCGCGACCTCCGTCGTCATGGCCGGGCTTGATCCGGCCATCTGCCCCCCGTCGGTGGTGCTGGCCCGGTCGGCTGGCGTCCCGATCGTCCCGGGGTGGATGGCCGGGTCAAGCCGGGCCATGACGAGGGGAGCAGGGGTGGCCGCGGCGGCAGGGGCAGTGCCGGCCGCCGCGGTGAGGGCGGTGCCGGCCGCGGCGCCGGAGGCAGTGACCAGCCGCGGCGGCGGGAGCAGGGGTGGCCGCCGCGGGAACAGCCTCATTCGCGGCAGCGGGAGCAGCCCGGGCCGCAGGAGCAGCGGTGGCCGCAACGGGAAGAGCGGGGGGCAGAGTCGGCGCGCCCGGCACCTCGACCGGGGTCGCCACCAGGCCGTCCGCCGTCGCACCGGTAACAAGCGCCGTCACCAGGAAGCCGGGCGCCACCGGCACCGTGAGCCGCACCGGCGCGAAGTGCTCGCTGTGGCCGGCATCCCCGCGCTCCGCCAGCACCGAAACGCGGCGCCCCAGTTGCGTCGCGAAGAACCGGCGCGAAACCGCCCGGCCGGCGTCACGCAGCCGCGCGGCGCGTTCCCGCCGCAGGGCCTTCGGCACCGCCGGCATGCGTGCGGCCGGCGTCCCGGCCCGCTCGCTATACGGAAACACGTGCAGAAACGGCAGTTCGGCCTGCGTCACGAAATCCAGCGTCTCCGCAAACAATGCATCCGTCTCGGTCGGAAACCCGGCGATCAGGTCGGCGCCGATGGCGATGCCCGGCCGCAACCGGCGCGCCCGCGCGATCACCGCCAGCGCCTCGGCGCGCGAATGGCGGCGCTTCATCCGCTTCAGGATCAGGTCGCTGCCCGCCTGCAGCGACAGGTGCAAATGCGGCATCAGCCGAGGCTCTTCCGCCATCAGACGCCACAGATCGGCGTCGATCGCCGCCGGGTCCAGCGAGGACAGCCGCAGCCGCGCCAGTTCCGGCACCATCGCCAGCAGCCGCCGCACCAGTTGCCCGAGCGTCGGGTGGCCGGGCAGGTCCGGCCCGAAGCTGGCGATATCGACGCCGGTCAGCACCACCTCCTGATAGCCGGCGGCGACCAGGGCGCGAGTCTGCCCCACCACTGCGCCGATCGGCACGCTGCGATTGGGGCCGCGACCGAACGGGATGATGCAGAACGTGCAGCGATGGTCGCAGCCCTGTTGCACCTGCACGAAGGCACGCGCGCGGCCGGCGAACTCGGTCACCAGATGCGCCGCGGTCTCCCGCGCCGCCATGATGTCGGACACCGCCGGCCCGGCGTCCGGCGCCCAGTTTTCCGGCCGCAGCTTGTCGTCGTTGCCGAGCACACGATGCACGCCGGGCAGCCGCGCCCAGGCCTGCGGATCGACCTGCACCGCGCAACCGGTGACCACGATCCGGGCGGTGGGATTTTCCCGCGCGGCACGGCGGATCGCCTGGCGCGCCTGGCGCTCCGCCTCAGCCGTGACGGCGCAGGTATTGACGATCACCGTGTCGGTCAGGCCGGCGGCGTGGCCGCGCATCACCTCGCTCTCGTAGCTGTTGAGCCGGCAGCCGAAGGTCAGGATCTCGACACTCATGCCGGGTAGTCTGCCAGCTCGATGGTTCCGGTGAAGGCGGTGGCGACCGGTCCGGTCATCAGCACGGTGGTCTCGGCCGCGCCATTCGATCTCCAGCGCGCCGCCGTCGACCAGCACGGTGACGCGGTTGCCGGTCAGGCCGCGGCGGTGCGCGTTCACCACGGCGGCGCAGGCGCCGGAGCCGCAGGCGAGCGTCAGACCAGCGCCGCGCTCCCAGACGCGCAGGCGCATCCGGTCGGGCGCCAGGATCTGGGCGAAGCCGATATTGGCGCGCTCCGGAAACAGCGGGTCGATGTTCCAGGCGCGGGCCGAACTTCTCGATCGGCAGGGCAGCGAGGTCGGGGACGAAGAAGGTGGCATGCGGGTTGCCCATGCTGGCGGCGGCGGGATCGGCGAGGGGGCCGTCCGTCAGGTCGAGATGCAGCGTGTCCATGGGCTGCGCCAGCGGGATGTCCGACCACAGCAACCGGGCGGGACCCATGTCGACGCGGACCCGGTCATCCGGCAGCACTTCGGACGGCAGGTTGCCGGCGACCGTGCGGATGACCTGGCTGCGCCGCCCGGTTTCGGTGGCCAGCAGGGACGCGACGCAGCGGGTGGCGTTGCCACAGGCGCCGGCTTCCGCCCCGTCCGGGTTGCGGATGCGCATGAAGGCATCCGCGTTGGAGCCGAACGGCGGCGGCTCGATGGTGATGAACTGGTCGCAGCCGATGCCGGTGCGCCGGTCGGCCAGCGCGGCGGCGCGGGCGGGCGTGAAGCCGAACGTGCCGGTGCGCTCGTCGAACACGACGAAATCGTTGCCGCAGCCGTGCATCTTCCAGAAATGTGCGCGCATGCTGGGGATATAGAGAACCCGGGCCGCCCGCGCCATGCCGGGCGCGGGCCGAAAGTGTCGGGGGCGTTGCCCCCGAAACCCCCAGCAAGGGGCGCTGCCCCTTGCATCCCCGCCAAGGGCCCGGCCCTTGGAACCGCCTCCGTTTGGGGTGGGGAGGGGGCCATTCCGCGATGCTCGTGTGGTCCGGGACGGTCGCGCCCCCTCCCCACCCCAAACAGAATCCGATTGCAAAGGCTGAGCCTTTGCTGGGGGTTCAGGGGGCGCTGCCCCATACGCGCGAACTTACGGGGGCCTGAGCTCGTGGGCCTGGAGCGTGCGGCGTCTCGGCGCTTCGGCAAGGCGGTGGCGGAATATCGCCAAGGCGGCCGGGGTTCGTAGTCTGGGTCGTGGCAGGATCGCGCCACGCAGGATCTCCCTGGCGGTGTCCCAAGCCCGCCACAGCGTTTGCGGCGCAGGCTGCGTCTGGTCAGGCCGAGGGGGGAAAACCGACGATCTCGTTGGCGAGATCGTCGGTCAGCACCGCGGCGATCAGCTGCGCCAGCAGCCAGCTTCGCGCCAGCACCGGATCAGCACATGGCAGTTGGTCCAGCCCGCCCAGGCTCTTCAGCCGCTTGATGCCGATCTCCACCTGCCAGCGATGCCGGTAGAGCGCGGCCACCTGCGCCATCGGCTGCGCTGCATCCGGCAGCGAGGTGATCAGCATCAGAAACCCAGCCGCGAGCACGGTGCGCGGCTGGATCTGCTGGCTCTTCTTGTTGGCCTTGCGCGTCCGCTTGGCACGCTGGCGCGCTGCATCCTCGGGCGGCAGTGGCTGGATCACCAGGCGAAGGCCGCGTGGAATACCCTTGATCCAGACCGCGACCTCGCGCGGTTCGGTGGTCCCGGCCAGCAGCGCCGCCACATCAATGCGCGCGCCCGCTGCGTCATACAGCTTCACCGATCCCCAGCTGATCCGCGTGACGAAGTCGGCGCCACGCCCCAGCACTTCCTTGAAGTTCCGCACCCGCGCATAGCCGCGGTCCATGATGAGGATGCTGCCGGAACAGATCCGCGTCCGTCCGGTAGCTTCGGCCTCGCGGGTCGTGGTCAGCGCCAGGTCGGCGAAGCGCCCACGCGCGGGGTCGTAGCGCGCGTGCAGCCGCCAGTCCTGGCCCTTGCCTGGCGCGCAGATCACCGAGCCGTCCACCAGCGACAGGTGCAGCCCACTGCCGCTGGGCCGGTGCAGACGATCGGCCAGCAGCGCCGCCAGCATATGCGCCAGCCAGTCGCCCATCTTGCGCAACCGCCCTTCGACCGCCTTGTCCGACAGATCGGCGATGCCGGCATCCCCGGCCAGCGCCGCCGCGGCGCGAAACGACTGCCCGCCCGGACCCCACATCAGCGCCAGACGCAGCAACGCCTCCGCCGAGCGGATCTTGCGCCGGCGCACCAGTGCTTTGAACTGGCGCGCCGTGGCCTCGAGGTCGACAATCCTGGCCAGCGACGCGACGATCGCTGTCCATTCACCAGAACGCAGGGAGGATGCGCGGGGCATCCAAGCTTGGAATCGTACCACCCCGTGACCGCGCAAGCGTTAGATTCGCGCACATGGGGCAAAGCCCCCTGGAGGGGTTCGGGGCAACGCCCCGACGCTTGCCGGCTCAGGCGGCCAGGGGGTGCACCCGGCGCTCGATCTCCGCGCCCAATTCCGCCTGCGCCAGCGACAGGTCGTACGCCGTTTGCAGTCCCAGCCAGAATTGCGGGCTGGTGCGGAAGCACCGCGCCAGCCGCAATGCGATATCCGACGTGACCGGCCCTTGGTCGGCGATCAGCGCGGCGATGCGGCCTGGCACCACGTCCAGCGCATGGGCCAGTGCCGCGGCATCGAGGTGCATGGGTTCCATGTACTCCTCGCGGAGCACCCGGCCGGGATGACGACTGCGGATCGTGCGAGGGGGCATGACTGCGCCTGTTGCGCTGCAATGATCCTCAGAAAAGCCAAGGACCATGGCAGCAACAAGGCGGCGATCACGAGACCGTAGGTTACGCGGCGAGTTCCGCCTGTGGACCGCGCACCAGGCGGCCCGGCAGCACGCCGGTGGCCTCGCCCTCGCGGAAGGTGACCTCGCCGGAGACAATAGTCGCCTCGTAGCCATGCACCTTCTGCATCAGCCGTTTGCCGCCGGCCGGCAGGTCGTTCACCACGTAGGGCTTGTCGCAACCCAGGCGGTCCCAGTCGATCACGTTGACATCGGCCTTGAGGCCGGCCGCCAGCACGCCGCGATCCAGCAGCCCCGCCGCCTGTGCGGTGTCCGAGGTCAGCCGCCGGATCAGTTCCGGCGTATCCCAGCGCCGCTTGGTCTTGCCCCAATGGGTCAGCAGCCAGGTCTGGTAGCCGGCATCCAGGATGAACGCGACATGGGCGCCGCCATCGCCGAGCCCCATGATCGTGTTGCGGTCCGCCAGAGTTGTTTCGGAAACGCTGAGGTCGTAATACGCGTAGTTGCCGAGTGGCGTGTAGATGAACGCCTTGCCGTCATCCTCCAGCAGCGCGTCATAGGCGACTTCCGGCGGCGTGCGGCCTTCGCGCGCGGCGATCGCGGCGAGCAAATCCTCGCGCTGCGGCTGGTAGTTCGGTGGATTGCCGAAGCGGAACATGTGCTCGAACTGCAGCCGCTGGAACAGCGGGAAGGTGTTGCCGGCGCGCGGGTCCTCGGACAGGATTTTCGCGCGGAAGGCCGGGTCGCGCAGACGGCGCACCCGCTCTTCCAGCGGCAGATCGGCGATCGCCTTGTAGGATGGCGTGCCGGCGAACGGGTTCTGGCTGCCGGTCAGGCCGAGCAGCACGCCGATTGCGCGTGGCGCGACCACGGGGCGCATGGAGACACCGTCGCGGATTGCGGCGTCGGCGTTGCGCAGCAGGTCGCGCCAGACCTCGGGCCGGGAGTGGCGCTGCGTCAGCGTGAACACCGCGGGCCGGCCGCAGGCTTCCACCACCCGGCGCAGCATGGCGAACTCTGCATTGTGGTCCGGCGCCCATTCGCTGACGACCTCCAGCATGCCGGAGCCCGCGTCGCGCATGCCCATGGCGATGCCGGTCAGCTCGTCTTCCTGCGCGCGCAGGGTCGGCGTGGGATCGCCCTTCAGCGTCTTGTGGCTGAGGCTGCGCGAGGTCGAAAAGCCGAACGCGCCGGCTTGCATCGCCTCGCGCGCGATCTCGCGCATCTGCGCGATGTCGCCCTGGTTGGCGTTCTCCGACGCGATGGCGCGCTCGCCCATCACGAACACCCGGACAGCGGCATGCGGCAGCAGCGCGCAGACATCGATGTCGCGCGTGCGGCGGTCCAGCGCATCGAGATATTCGCTGAAGGATTCCCATTCCCAGCGCAGGCCTTCATGCATCACCGCGCCGGGAATGTCCTCGACGCCTTCCATCAGCTCGATCAGCTTCTCGCGGTCCGCCGGCTTGCAGGGCGCGAAGCCGACGCCGCAATTGCCCATCACCGCGGTGGTGACGCCGTGCCAGGAGGAGGGCGCCATGTGGCTGTCCCACACCGCCTGCGCATCGTAATGGGTGTGGATGTCGACGAAGCCGGGGGTGACCAGCTTGCCGCGCGCGTCGATCTCCTCGGTGCCCTTGCCGCTGACCTTGCCGACGGCGGCGATGCGCTGGCCGGTGATCGCGACATCGGCCTCGACCGGCGCGGCGCCGGTGCCATCGATGACGGTGCCGCCCCGGATGACCAGATCGTATTCCGCCTGCATGGACCCCTCCTTGGGATGTCTTGTTGCAGCGATCCTGAGACACACACGCAGGACGCGCAAGCGGCGCCGCGGGAGCGTTGCGGCTGCGCCATCGCGCCGCTGCACCTGCGGGTCGTCCGGCGCGGGGAAGATGGTCGGGTCGGGTCCGGACTTGACGGCGGCGACGCTGCCGCGCCGGTCACGTCGAGTGGGCGTGTGCCGTCCTTGCAACCCCAGCGATCCGCCTACAGCTTGACCGGAAACCAGGTCACTGGAGCGGCGCATGAGTCAGCCAGCCAAGAAGACCACCGCCACGGGCCGGTTGGCTCGCCGACCTTCCGCGACCGGCCGGTTCTCGATCGCGAGCCTGATGGATGAGCAGGGCGCGGTGAAGCTCGGCGACGTGGCCGACACCTTCAGCATGTCCAAGGCGCAACTGGCGGAAACTGCCGGCCTGGCCCGCGAGGTGTTCCAGAAGGCCAGCCGCCGCAACGGGCCCAAGGCGCAGAGCCGGGTTCGCGAGATGCTGGAGATCATCAACCTCGTCCAGGGCTGGGCCGGCGGTGCGGCGCAAGCCATGGCCTGGTACCGGGCCGAGCCAATTCCGGCCTTTGGTGGTCGCACGGCCGAGGCGCTGAGCAAGTCCGGCAACGCCACGGCGGTTCGAGACTACCTCGATCACCTGGCGACCGGCGGATACGCTTGAGGTTCCGGGGTCAGTGTTTCCGGGCGCATGACCCCAACTGGCTGATGGCAGATGGCTGCGCGGGGATCCTGGTTCCGAGCTTCGCCAACGGTGCGACGGCGGATGATCAGAACCGGGTGCTGTGGAGACCCGAGCGGCCGCACAAGGTCGTGGCATACGATCCAACCGGCAAGCTGCCGAAGAACCAGTTGTCCTGGACGTAGGACGGACGTGCCATGCCTGCCGAAGACTGCTTGCGGCCCGTGGCGCGGCCGCCGCCCGGACCATTGGGGCTAACGAGACTTTCGTCGACGCCGCCCAAAAGACAATCGAGGCGCGGGGATGTTTTGCGACTTGGTCCAACTCTACCCGGACGACGTTGATCACCCAAGCCGAGCTTGCCGCGGCCGCCGGGATCTCTCAGCCCTACCTGGCCCAGCTTGAAGGTGGTGCACGCCGATCAGCGGATATCGGGATCTTCCAGAAGCTCGCCCGCAGGTTCGGCGTCCGGATCGAGGACCTGCTGGCGGATTGATCAGGACGGTTCGGCCGGCGCCGGCATCCTCGACATGATCCGCAAGACCGCCGCCCGCATCCACTACGCCGGTGTCAACGCCGCGCGGCTCACTGCCCCGATCGGCCAGCGCCTTCGCCCGTGCCGTCCGGGCCCGCAATCCGCTGCGCCAGTTCCGCCCGGCATGCCCCCGCATCCGCCAGGCAGCCGCCCTCCAGCCACCATTGGCGCAGCGCCCGGAGCAGCGAGCCCACCTGCGGGCCAGGCGGCACGCCCAGCGCCACCACGTCGCGGCCCTCCACGGGAAACACCGGCCGCGGCAGCGCCCGCAGCCGGACCCGCAGCCCGTCCCAGCCCACGCCGCGCCCGGCCTCCAGCCAGGTCCGGTCGATCAGCAGCACCGGCGGTGTGTCGGCCGCCAGACGCCGCAACCGCGCGTCATCCGCGTCCGGCTCCGCCAGCGGCGCGGTGTGGATGCCCAGCAGTCGGTCCCGCTCCGCATTCGACAGGCGCAGCCGCTCTGCCACCGCCGCGGGATCGCCGGTCAGCAGGCCCGCCAGCCGCAGCAGCGGGTCGGCCGGCGCCTCGGCCGCGATCATCCGCTCCAGCCGCGCTGGATCGGCGCCCTCGGGAAGCACCGCGGCCAGCACGCCCAGCGCCGCCATCAGCGCCACGGCGTGACGCGGGTCGGGCACCGCCAGGATGCGCCGCAACTCGCTCCACACCCGTTCGGCCGACAGCCCGGCCAGCCCCGGTACGCCGGCGCGGATCGCCCCTACCGCGGCGGGGTCGGGCGCACCCGCACCGTAGCGGGCGAAGAAGCGGAAGAACCGCAGGATGCGCAGATAGTCCTCGGCAATGCGGGTCGCCGCGTCGCCGACGAATCGCACGATGCCGGCGCGCAGATCGGCGATACCGCCGAAATAGTCGAACACCGCGCCGTCGCGCGTCATCGACATCGCATTCAGCGTGAAGTCGCGTCGCGCCGCGTCCGCGCGCCAGTCGTCGGTGAACGCGACCACCGCGTGCCGCCCGTCGGTCTGCACGTCGCGGCGCAGCGTGGTGATCTCGAAGCCGCGTCCGGCGACCACCGCGGTGACGGTGCCGTGGGCCAGGCCGGTCGGCACGCTGCGGATGCCGCGCGCCGTCAGCGCTGCCATCACCTGGTCGGGCGGCTGCGGCGTCGCCAGGTCCACATCCGCGACCGCGCGCCCTGCCAGTGTGTCGCGCACCGCACCGCCGGCGATGCGGGCCTGCGGCAGCGCATCCAGCACGGCCGCCACCGCCTTGTCGGTCAGCCAGGCCGGCGGCGGAATGCGCAGCGCCGGCGGCTCGCTCACGGCGCCGCCCCGCGCCCCGGCACCAGCCGCCCGTCATGCAATTCGGCCGGCACGTAAACGGCGCCGCTCGGCAGCTTGTGTTCGCGGCTGAACCACACCATGCCGCCCGCCAGCAGCACCAGCACCACGCCCACCAGGACGATGAAACGCGGCGACGGCCCGCCCACCGGCGCGGTGAGGCGCCAGAGTGCCAAGGCAACAAAGGGAAGGAGGAAGAGAGCAACCTCCAAGAGCCGCAACATCGGGCGGAATCCTGTCGTCCGAAACCCGCGGGACGATACGCAGAGGGCAGGCCGGCGGCCCGGTATTAGGCGCAACCTTGGGGTTCGGCAACCACTCGGCGAACCGGTCGGCAATTCGGGCGGCCTGCGTGGCCCATTGCAGCCTCCGGTGCCGCGTCCGCCGTTGATCGGCGGGCAGCGCACCGCTACATGCGCGTCATGCCACCCGATAGCCTGATCCGCGACCAAGCCGACACGCTGCCGATCCTGATCGCGCCGCATCCGTCGCTGCGCGCGCGGGCGCGCCCGGTCGGCCCGGGCGACGACGAGACGGTGCGCGCCCTGCTGCCGCGCATGTTCTCCACGATGTATCGCGCTCCGGGGATCGGCCTGGCGGCGCCGCAGGTCGATCACGGGTTGCGCGTCGTGGTGATCGACCTGATGCCGGACAACGCGCCCGCGCCGATCGGCCTGATCAACCCGGAGATCGTCGGCATCAGCGACGAGCTGGCGACGCGCGAGGAAGGCTGCCTGTCGCTGCCCGGCCAATATGCCGACGTCACCCGCCCGGCGCGGGTGAAGGTGCGCTACCGCGACGCGGCCGGCCTGCGGCAGGAAATCGAGGCGGACGGGCTGCTCGCGGCGTGTCTGCAGCACGAGATCGACCATCTCGACGGCGTGCTGTTCGTCGATCACATCTCGTCGCTGAAGCGCAACATGATCATGCGCCGGCTGGCCAAGGACCAGCGCCAGAAGCGGGACGGCGCACGGTAGGACCCGGACATGCGCCTCGCATTCATGGGCAGTCCGGATTTCGCGGTGCCGGCGCTGCGGGCGCTGCATGCCGCGGGACACGATATTGCCGCGGTCTACTGCCAGCCGCCCCGGCCAGCCGGCCGCGGCCAGGCGGTGCAGCCGTGTCCGGTGCAGGTGGCGGCGGAGGCGTTGGGCCTGACCGTGCGCTCTCCAGTCGGGCTGCGGCGCGATGAAGCGGCGCAGCGCGCGTTCGCAGCCCTGGCGCTGGATGTTGCGGTGGTCGCCGCCTACGGGCTGATCCTGCCGCAGGCGATGCTGGACGCGCCGGTGCGCGGCTGCCTCAACATCCATGCCAGCCTGCTGCCGCGCTGGCGTGGCGCGGCACCGATCCACGCCGCGGTGCGCGCCGGCGACGCGGCCACCGGCATCACCATCATGCAAATGGAGGCCGGCCTCGACAGCGGACCGATGCTGCTGCGTGAGGCGGTGCCGATCGGTCCCACCGACACCACCGGCAGGCTGCATGACGTGCTCGCCGAACTGGGCGCGCGCCTGGTGCTGCGCGCGCTGGAGGAACAGCCGACCGCGATCCCGCAACCGGCCGAGGGCGTGACCTACGCGCCCAAGCTGACCCGCGAGGATGGACGGATCGACTGGACCCAGGACGCCGCAGCGATCGAGCGCCAGATGCGCGCCTACGACCCCTGGCCCGGCACCTTCACCACCCTGGCCGGCGCAACGCTGAAAGTTCTCGGCGCCGAGATCGTGCCGGCCGGCGACCGGGCGCATCCGGCCCGGCCCGGCACGGTGCTTGACACCGACCTGACCGTTGCCTGCGGCCAGGGCGCGCTGCGGCTGACCCGCGTGCAACGCACCGGACGCGCCGCCATGGACGCGCCGGCGTTCCTGCGCGGACATCCGGTCGCGTCGGGCGTCGTGCTGGGTGACCCTGTGTCACCCGGCGTCGTGCGCGGTGGCCCTGCGTCCGCCACTGCCTGACCGATGAGCCTCTGGGCGCTGTTGCTGGAATATGACGGCGCCCCGTTCGTCGGCTGGCAACGCCAGGCCGCGGGTCTGTCCGTCCAGCAGGTGCTGGAAACCGCGGCGGCGCGGCTCAGCGGCGGCGCCCCGGTCACCACCATCGTTGCCGGCCGCACCGATGCCGGGGTGCATGCCGCCGGCCAGGTGGTGCAGCTTACGCTGGCCTCCGCGCTCGCGCCCGAACGGCTGCGCGAGGCGCTGAACTTCCACATGAAGCCGCACCCGGTGGTGGTGCTGCGCGCCGCCCGGGCGCCGGAGGGCTGGAATGCACGGTTCTCCGCGGTCCGCCGCGCCTATCGCTATGTCATCCTGAACCGGCGCGCCCGCCCGGCGCTGCTGGCCGGCCGGGTCTGGCATGTCGCGGCGCCGCTGGATGAGGCGGCCATGCATCGCGCCGCACAGACCCTGCTCGGCCGGCACGATTTCACCACCTTCCGCGCCACCGCCTGCCAGGCGAAGAGTCCGCTGCGCACACTGGACCGGCTGGATGTGATGCGGAGCGGCGAGCAGATCGAGATCGTGGCAGAGGCGCGCAGCTTCCTGCATCACCAGGTCCGCAACCTGGCCGGCACGCTGAAACTGGTTGGCGATCGGCACTGGCCGGTGGAACGCGTCGCCATCGCCCTGGCCGCACGCGATCGCGCCGCCGGTGGGCCGACAGCGCCGGCCGAGGGCCTGTGCCTGAGCGCCGTGCACTACCCGGATGATCCGTTCGCCTGACCGGCCCGTGCCACCCAGCCGCTTTGGAGGTGGGATGCCGCAAGCGTCGGGGGCGTTGCCCCCGCACCCCCAGCAAGGGGCGCTGCCCCTTGCATCCCCGCCAAGGGCACAGCCCTTGGAACCATATATGTTTGGGGTGGGGAGGGGCGTTCCGTGATGGCCGCGTGGTCCGAGGCCGTCACGCCCGCTTCCCACCCCAAACGAATTTCGATTGCAAAGGCTGTGCCTTTGCTGGGGGTGCAGGGGGCAAAGCCCCTGGTGGGGTTCGGGGCAAAGCCCCGACGTTTGCGGCACCCACCCCCAATGCAGCCGGGGTGGCATGGGCCGTGGAGCACTGCCTAAATCGGCAGTTCGGCGGCGTCGTTCCAGGGCATCGGTTTCAGGTTACGGCCACCGCCGCTTTCCACCAGCGCCTTCAATTGTTCCAGGTCACGCATGATCGCCCCGCGCAGTCGCGCGGCAAAGGCGGGTTCCGCCATGCGGAGCATGCCTTTCACGGTGCCCTGGGCATGAATGCGCGTGATGGTGCCTTCGGGAATGCCCTCCAGCGTGTAATGCACCTGCAGCCCCAGCGGCGGCACGCCGGCCAGTTTCATCGAGCGGTCGGTGACGAACTCCACCACGTCCACGATGCCACTGACCGGACGGCCAAGCAGACTGGTCTCGCGTTCGAGGCGGGAGCCCTGGCGCAGCGGGCCGGGGGTGAGCGGACGGGCCTGTCTGACGCTGCGGATCCAGATCGGATCGTAGCGTGGGTTGAACATGACCGCTGCGACATCGCGCCTTGTGCGCCGGATGGTCATGGCGATCTCGATATCCAGCACGGCCGGTCAGTCCAGGACGGCGACGGCGCGGATCGGACTGGCGGTGCCACCGCGGATCTTCAGCGGAAAGCCGATGAAGCGGAACCGGCCGCGGCCCACCAGCCGGTCCAGGTTGGCCAGGCATTCCACGTGGGTAATGCCGCGTTCGGCGCAGGCCATATGGGCCAGGTAGTTCAGCTCGCCTTCCGGGGCGGGGCTGATCGCCTCCACGCCGAACATGCCGATGCCGCGATCCGCCAGCCAGTGCACCGATTCGATCGCCAGGCCGGGGAAGTCGTGCAGGTAGCCTGGCTTGCCCAGCAGCCGGTCGTTGGTGGCCATGTGCAGCAGCACCGTGTCGCCGGGGCGGATGGTCTGCCCGGACGCGGCCAGCGCCGTCTCCATCTCCGCCACGGTGGCTGCGTGTTTCAGCGGGATATGCGACAGGTCGAGGCAGATCGCCTCGGTATAGAATTTCTCCAGCGGCACCTGGTCGATCGACAGTGCCTCCGGGCGCGGATCGAAATGCACCGGCGCGTCGACATGCGTGCCGGCGTGGTCGGAAAACGCGATCGACAGTGCCTTGGAGGTGAACACGGTATTGCCGGCGTATTTCTTCTCGCTGTGATCGCCCCAGACGGTGACGATGACCGGCGGGTGCGACGGATGCACCTGAGTCCGGTGAAACAGCTCCCGGCTTAGATCGATGAGTTCCACGAACCGCTCTCCCTGACGCCGCTGTTCTCGACGCTCATTGCTAGCGATGAATGAGGTTCTGGGGCAACCCGGTCGAGGCTCTGCCGCTGCCATGCATCGGCGGGATCTCCGTCACGACGGGTCCGACGCCGCGTTGTCAGGCGGTGGCTGATGCCGGCACATGGCCGCGCAGGAACGTCCGCACCTGCTCGATCGTCTGCGCCTTCAACGCGGCCGGCTCCCGCCATGGGAACACCGTCGCCTCTGCCAGCGGTGCCAGCGCGGCGACATCGACCGAGGTCTGCAGCGGATGCGAGGGCGTGTCGTCCGGCATCACCAGCATCGGCGTCTGGCAGGCCCGCACGAAGTCCCGCGACACGCTGTAGACAAAATCCGGCCGCCCCCGATACAGGGCATGCAGATAGGCTTCGATCGTCGCCATCGTCACATCCGGTCGCCGCGCCAGCAATTCCGGTGCCCAGACGTCGCGGCCGGAGCGGTACATCACGTCCGGGTCCTCCGGCCGGTGGCCGACCGTCTGGCACAGCACCGCTGCCACCACGCGGTCCGGTGCGCGCTCCACCAGCTTCAGCGCAAAGCAGCCGCCGATGCAGTAGCCCATGAACAGGAACTGTTTAATCCCGAGATGATCCATCAGCCCGAGCTGGTCATCGGCGAACGCGCCCCACGGATCATCGATGGCGATGGGCCCGGTCGAACTCGCCACCATTGGCGTTGCGCTGATCCATGGTGATGCAGCGGAAGTCACGCTTGAACACCTCCATCGCGTTGAACGCCGCACTGGGCCAGTTGCTGACGCGCGAATTCAGGCCGCCGCCGGGGATCACCAGCAGTGGAAAGCCACTGCCGGTCTCTTCATAACGGATGCGGACATTCTTGCTCTGGTAGAATGGCATGGCGTGGGTGTCCTGAGCGTGGGATTGCGCCGTGGTCGACCGTCATCTCAAGCGTCGGCGAGGCGATGCCATCTGGCAAGTCCGGTGTTCGACGCGGCAACAGGCAGGACAGCATTTACCACGGAGGCAGAACGAGGACCACGGAGCGCCACGGAGCAGAGAAAAAGCGCTGTGCCCAGCAGCAACTTGCCGTCACCGTGGCCCCCCGTGGCGCGCCACGTCCTCCGTGGGAAATGCTTGCCCTTATTGCCGCCCGCATTGCCAGGAACTCGGCCGTAACAGGAAAGCATTTCACCACGCAGCAAGAATGAGGGCCACGGCGGCCACGCAGTAGGCAGAAAGACGCTGCGCGCAGCAGCAGTTACCTTCTCCGTGGCCCGCCGTGGCTCTCCACATCCCCCGTGGTGAATGCTTGCCTTTACTGCCGCCCGCACCGTCAGGCGGCCCCCAGGCTCACTCCGCGGCGGCGACCTTGTCCTGGGTCTTGGTCTCGAAATCGCTGGCGTCGTGCCGCTCGTGCAACTGGCTGGACGGTTCGCCCTGCACGCGGTTCACCATGCGCCCGCGCTGCACCGCCGGCCGTGCCAGCAGCATGTCCGCCCAGCGGTTCACGTGCTTGTAGTCCTGCGCTGCAAGGAACTCGGCCCCGCCGTACAGCCAGCCCTTCACCAGCCCGCCATACCAGGGAAACACCGCCATGTCGGCGATCGTGTAGCTGTCGCCGACCAGGTACTTGTTATCCGCCAGCCGCTTGTCGAGCACATCGAGCTGCCGCTTCGCTTCCATGGTGAAGCGGTCGATCGCGTATTCGATCTTCACCGGCGCATAGGCGTAGAAATGGCCGAACCCGCCGCCGACATAAGGCGCGCTGCCCATCTGCCAGAACAGCCAGGACAGGCACTCGGCGCGGGTCTCGTCGGTCGGCAGGAAGGCGCCGAATTTCTCCGCCAGGTGCATCAGGATCGCGCCGGTCTCGAACACCCGGATCGGCTTCGGCCCGCTGCGGTCCAGCAGCGCCGGGATCTTGGAGTTGGGATTGATCGCGACGAAGCCGCTGCCGAACTGCTCGCCTTCGCTGATGCGGATCAGCCAGGCGTCGTATTCGGCGCCGGTGTGGCCGGCGGCCAGCAGCTCCTCCAGCATGATGGTGACCTTCACGCCGTTCGGCGTGCCGAGCGAATAGAGCTGTAGCGGGTGCTTGCCGACCGGCAGTTCCTTCTCGTGGGTCGCGCCCGACACCGGCCGGTTGATGTTGGCGAACCGGCCCAGAGCCGGCTTGGCGATCCAGACCTTGGGTGGCGTGTACTCGGCTGCGTCGGACATGTTCCAGGCTCCTCGTTGTTTGGCTTGATTGGCGGTCAGCGTGGTCCCGGCGTTGGGCGGGTGCAAGCCACGCCGCCGTCTCGCTGGGGAGATGGCGCCAGTGCACACATCCGCAACCCCAATGGCAGACGCCGTGGCGGCAACGAACCAATGCCGGGCGCGGCCGCTCCGACCGAGCCGCGTCACACCGGCGGGTTTTCCGCCTGCGCCTGCGCAACCAGTGTCCTGGGGAGGCCTCCCAAGCGCCGCCGTGCTGGCGTGTTTGCCGCTGCGCTGATCGGCGGCCAACGCGGCTTGCGTGGCGCACTATGGGATCGCTCGGCCCAGCGCCCCCCGGATCTCCCGCCGCGCCGGTGTGCCGCACGAGCCACGCCGTCGCGGGTGAGCCGGCGGACCGCGGGGCTGTGCATTGACGCTGACGGCCTGAGAAGGCAAAACCCCGGCCCCGGATGGCGGGCATAGCTCAGTTGGTAGAGCGCCAGGTTGTGGTCTTGGATGTCACGGGTTCGAGTCCCGTTGCTCGCCCCACCGTCCCTCGCAGAGCTTCATCGGATGGCCAGGCTCCGTTAGCCGCCATCACGGCCGTCGACCGGTGCGCGGGTCAGCCGGCGATGGGTTGGTGACCGCGCCGCTCAACCGTCCTTGTAGTAGTAGGAATAGCCGCTCAGCGCCGGGGCGCCGCCGAGATGGGCGTAGAGGATCCGCGATCCCCGCGGGAAGAACCCCTTGCGGGCGAGGTCGATCAGCCCCTGCATGGATTTTCCTTCGTAGACCGGGTCGGTGATCATGGCCTCGGTGCGGGCGGCGAGGCGAATCGCGTCGTTGGTTGCCTCGCTGGGCACGCCATAGGCCGGATAGGCGTAATCCGGATTGACGATGATCTCGTCGTCACGCACCGCGCGGCCGAGTTCCACCAATTGCGCGGTGTTGTCGACGATCCGGCGCAGTTGCGCGCGGGTCTGCGCAGGGGTGGCGGAGGCATCGATGCCGATCACCCGGTCGGCCCGGTCCTGCGCCGCGAAGCCCACGATCATGCCGGCCTGGGTGGAACCGGTCACCACGCAGACGATGACGTAGTCGAAGCGGAAGCCGAGATCGCGCTCCTGGCGGGCGACCTCCTCGGCGAAGCCGACATAGCCGAGGCCGCCATATTTGTGGACCGAGGCGCCGGCGGGGATCGGATAGGGCTTGCCGCCGGCCCGCTCCACCGAGGCGATCGCGTCCTCCCAGCTTTTCCGGATGCCGATATCGAAGCCGTCCTCAACCAGCCGGCTGTCCGCGCCCATCAGCCGGGTCAGCAGGATATTGCCCACCCGGTCGTAGACGGCGTCGTAGTGCGGCACCCATTTTTCCTGAATCACCACGCATTTCATGCCGATCTTGGCGGCAACCGCGGCGACCATGCGGGTGTGGTTGGACTGCACGCCACCGATCGAGACCAGCGTGTCGGCGCCGGAGGCGATCGCATCCGGCACGATGTATTCCAGCTTGCGCAGCTTGTTGCCACCGAACGCCAGGCCGGAGTTGCAGTCTTCCCGCTTGGCGTAGATCGCGACCGTGTCGCCCAGCGCCGCCGAGAGCCGCGGCAGATGCTCGATCGGGGTTGCACCGAAGGTAAGCGGATAACGTTCGAATTTCTCCAGCACGACGGCGGTCTCCCAATCGCTGATCCCGGGGTCGAAGATAGCATTGGAGCCGAGCGAGGTGCTTGCAAGTTCGCCGGGGATTTATGGAAGTTCTTTCGGAATTCGGCGTTATCATATGCACTTCGCAGCAATGGGAGCAACGGATTGGAAGGATCTTCCAGCATGGACATCGATCGGATCGATCGCAACATCCTGCGCGCGCTGCAGCGGGATGGCCGATTGCCCAACGTGGATCTCGCGAAGCTGGTCAATGTCAGTCCGGCAACCTGCCATCGGCGGACGCAGCGCCTGTTCGACGCCGGCCTGATTACCGGCGTGCGGGCTCATCTCCGCCCGGACGCGGTCGGCCTCGGGGTCGTCGTCATGGTCGGCGTGGTGCTGGATCGCTCCACGCCCGAGAGCTTTGCCGCGTTCGAGGCGGCGATCGCCGGCCTTGCCGTTGTTCTCGATTGTCACCTGGTGGCCGGCGACTTCGACTATCTGCTGAAGATCCGCGTGCGGGATATCGCCGCCTTCAACAAGCTGCATGGCGAGAAACTGCTCGCTTTGCCGGGGATCCGGCAGACACGCACATTCTTCGTGATGAAGGAGGTGAAGGACAATTCGCCTTTGCCGTTCTAGCCGGTCGGTCTTCCACGCATTCTCGCGCGGTCATTGAACGCAGGAAAGCGTCGGGGGCGTTGCCCCCGAAACCCCCATCAAGGGGCGCTGCCCCTTGCATCCCCGCCAAGGGCCCGGCCCTTGGAACCGACTCCGATTGCAAATGCGAGAATTTGCTGGGGGGCGGGGCAACGCCCCCGACCTTTGCGGCATCCCGTCACCAGCGCGGATATCGGGCCTGCTTACCGTGACTCCGCAGGCACGAAGTCCCGCCACCGTCCAGGCCGTTCCGGCTGCTCCGCGTAGCCTTGCAGCGCGTCCGCGGCACGTCCCACCAGATCGGCAAAGTGCATCGCCCGCGCGTCGAGCAGCGCATCCAGTTCGTCGATCATGCGGGTGATTGCGCCGAAGCCCTCATGCATCACCGCGGAGCACACTTCCACGGCGGAGGCGCCGGCCAGCGCCATGCGCGCGACATCGCCGCCGCTGCGCACGCCGTTGGTGCCGAGCAGCGGGAACTGTGAGCCGACGGCGCGGCGGCTCAGTGCGAGGAACCGGCACACGATCGGCAGCGCCCAGCCGCCGCCATAGGCGCCGGACGTGCCGAGCACCGGGGCGAATGTGTCGAGGTCGGGCATCATGGCCATGAAGCGGCCCATCATGCACACGGCGTCGGCGCCGGCCTCGGATGCGGCCAGCGCCAATGCGGGAAGGTTGGAGGACAGGCCGGTGAGTTTCACCCACAACGCCATGCCGTCGGTTGCGGCGCGGACCCGCGCCACCAGCTCGCCGAGGCGCGCCGGATCGGTCTCCTGCACGATCGCGCCGGGTGTCGCCTCGGAGGCGTGCGGCGCGCCGACATTCAACTCGAACACGCGCAGCCCGGCGCGGCGTGCGAGATCGGCAATCGCGACCGCGCCATCGGCACCGGCCAGCACGATGCTGGCGGCAATGAAACGTCCGTCGCGTGCGGCGTCACGATCGAGTGGTGCCAGCGCGGCGAACCAGTCTGATGGATCGCGCTGTATCAGGCCGGAGCGGCAGAAGATCGACACGCCGTGTGCCACCGGCGTGCCGGTCGCGTCGAGCTGCGCATAGTCGGCGCGGTCCAGTTGTCGCGCTGCGTCCGGCCGCTCGTTCACTGATTTGGCGATCACGCCCGCAGCGCCGGCTGCCAGCGCGGCACGAATGCCGGCTTCGGTCATCACCGGCTCGCCGGAACCGCAGATCAGCGGGTTGGGCAGGATGAGTCCGCCGATACGCGTGGCGAGACGCTGGCTCATGCGCTGTCCTGACCGAAATACAGGATGTGACCCTGGTTGTCCTGAATGACGAATTCCCGTGTGCCCCACGGCGTATCGTGCACGTCCTGTGCCAGCGTCACGCCGTTGCGTCGCACCGCTTCGGCCGCCGCCCGAATGTCCGGTGTGGTGAAATACAGATGAAAATGCTGCTGGCGCTGCACGAAGGCGATCGACGGATCGACATCGTCGCTGCGCTTCAGATGGAATGTCTGCGTGCCCGCCTGGATGCCGGCGTAGAAATCCTGGTATTGGAACGCGAGCGTCATGCCGAGTTTCGTGGTGTAGAACGCGATCGAGGCGGCCAGGTCCGTCGTGCGCAGCTGCGGTATGACGCCGGAAATCTGCATGCTTCCCTCTGTCCCGCGTCATGGTCGGCGCAGCCCATCGCCCGGTCGGACGCGGTGGACCGATCATCCACGATTTCCATCCATGCACCAACCAGGCGGAGGCACGGCCGGTCTGTGCCAGCCATGACGGACCGGCAGCCATCGGTGAGCGGCTGAGCGATTTACCCGCTGCGATCGCTCAATCGATCACGATCAGGTCGAGCGTGTAGCCGGACAACAGCTCCGCGCCGGTCTCCGTCACCAGCACATTGTCGATGATGCGCGCGCCGATCCGTTCCTCGGCGATGAACACCGGCGGCTCCACCGACACCACCATGCCGGCACGCAGGATATCCGTGCTGCCACCGAACATGTTGAGCGGCTCTCCCCACGAAGGCGGCACGCCGGCGCCAACGGAATAGCCGCTGGTGTGCACGCGATACCGATCCATCCCGGCATCGGCGATGACGCGCTTGGCCGCCTCGTGCGGCACGATCGCCGGCACGCCGTCGCGGATCTCCGCCAGGCAGGCATCGAAGGCGGCGCGTGCCACGCCATACAGTGCGCGAACCCGTGGCGAGGGCCGGCCGAGGTTGAACTGCCGGCCGATGGTCTTGGTGTAGCGGCGATAGGCCGCGCCAAGTTCGACATTGCCCGGATCGCCGGGACGCAGGCGCCGCAGCGTCGGTGCGCCATGCGAGAAGCCGCAGCGTTCCCCGGTCACCAGGTTCATCACGCTCGCCGGCAGTGAACTTCCTTCGCGCAGCAACGTCTCATAAACCGCGGCGGCAATCTCCAGCTCGGTGCGGCCCGCCGCCACGGCGCCGACGCAGGCGGCCATCGCCAGATCGGCGATGCGCGCGGATTCGCGCACGAACCCGATCTCGCGCGCCGACTTCACCTGCTTCAATCCGGCCACGAGATTGACCGGTTCGGCGACCAGCCGGTCGCCCAGCATGTCCTTCAGGCGGACATAATGATGCGGGTGCAAATAGTAGGCCGGTGTCTCCAGCCCGACCCGCGCCTGGCGCGCACCCAGCCGGTCCAGCAGCGTCGCAAATGCGTCGAGCGGATCTGCAGGCTCGCTGCCGCCCCAGCCAACGACCTCGTCTGCCAGCGAGTCTTCGATGAACTCACAGCGTTCCGACTCGCGGGTGAACATCACCAACGGTCCGGGCCTGGCTGACACCGGCAGGCACTGGAAGGTCTGATAGCTCTTGGTCTCCGCGCCGATCAGCCAGTGCAGCGACATCGGATGGATGACCAGCAGCCAGTCCAGCCCCGCGTCGCCGATCGCCGCCCGCGTGCGCGCCAGGCGGTCGGCGAATTCCTCCGGCGGAAAGTCGTGCTTCGACATGACGCGTCCTTTCTCTCCCGCCTTGCGCCACCGGACTTACGTCGGTGCGCACGGCCGGCGCGCAGGCAACCGCTCAGTCGGCGAAGCGCGGGATCACCTTCTCCCCGATCAGCTCGATCGAGCGCATCACCTGGTCATGCGTGGTGCGGCCGATCTGCATCATGAACACCATCTGATCCAGCCCGATCGACGCCCATTTCTCCACCTGGCGACAGACCGAATCGGGATTGCCGCCGATCGCCATGCCGGTCTCCAGCAGCGCGTCGTCGGAATAGGACGCCATCCGCGCCTTGATGCGCGCGACGCCCTCCGACGACCCGAAGCGCACCACGTTCAGCTCCGCGTCGTTGTCGCCGTAGTAGAACCGCGCGGCGGCGCAGCCCAGAGCCTTGCCGGTGGCATCGTCGTCATGCACGCAGCCGATCACGAAGGCCGCCGCGCAGTCATTGACGAACCGCCCGGCCATCTTCGCCGGATCGACGTTGCGGACCGCCGCCTTGTACGCCTGCACATGCGGCCGAACCTCCTCCGGCGTGTAGCGGGTCACGCCGATCACGCCGACCCCGGCTTCGCCGGCCCGCTCGAATGTCTCGAGGTTGGAGGCCGCGAACCACAGCGGCGGATGCGGGCGCTGCACCGGACGCGGGATCACCTGGCGCGCCGGCAGGTCCAGATGCGCGCTCTTGAAGCCGGGGAACTGCTCCTGCTCCAGCATCTGGATGACCGCATCCAGTGCCTCACGCGTCATCTCCCGGCCGTAGACCGGATCGGGATTGATGCCGAGGCCTTCCACCACATAGGGCGCGGTGCCGCGGCCGGCGCCGAACTCGCAGCGCCCGTTCGACAGGATGTCCAGCGTGGCGACGCGTTCGGCGATCATGAACGGGTTGTGGCAGGGCATCAGGATCACCGCGAAGCCCAGCCG
This sequence comes from uncultured Alphaproteobacteria bacterium, assembly GCA_963789495.1. Lineage (GTDB taxonomy): Bacteria > Pseudomonadota > Alphaproteobacteria > Acetobacterales > Acetobacteraceae > CAWBLP01. The sequence continues at coordinate 144,434 of CAWBLP010000031.1, read as the reverse complement.
GATGGTGCGGGTGCGCTGTGACAGCGCGGCCAGCACCATCTCCGGGGCCGCGCAATGGCCGATCTCGGCGAAGAAATGCTGCTCGGTGAGCCAGAAATGGCTGAACCCGGCGGCTTCTGCCGCCACCGCATGGTCCAGATTATCCCAGTAGGTCTGCCGCTCGGTGGTCTCGCCCCACGGTCGCGGCACCTGGATCTGGCTGAGCAATCCGAATTTCATGCGCCCGGTCCCCTTGTCATGGGCGAACGGTAGGAAAGCTGCGTTCTTGCGTCCAAGGCATAAGACGCATAGGCCTCATAACCGGAACGTTGGATCGGGCCGGTCGGGATGCGCCTGTGATGGAAACCCGTGCACTGCGTTATTTCCAGACCGTGGCGGAGAGCGGCAGCTACAGCCGTGGTGCCGAGCTGCTGCGGATTTCCCAACCCGCGGTCAGCCGGCAGATCGGCAAGCTGGAAGACGAGCTGGGCGCCAGGCTGTTCCGCCGCCACGGCCATGGCGTCAGCCTGACCGAGGCCGGCAGCGTGCTGCTGGTCCGCTGTCAGTCCGTGTTGCGCGAACTCGAGCAGGCGCGGGCCGAGATCCTGAACGGACAGCGCGGTCCATCCGGCAAAATTTCCTTCGCGGTGCCGCCGGCCGCCGCGCATTTCCTGGTGCCGGCTCTGGTGCAGCGGTTCGGCGCCGCCTATCCGAACGTGTTCCTGCGCCTGGTGGGCGGCTTCTCCAGCCACATCCATGAATGGCTGATCCGCGGCGAGGCGGATATTGCCTGCCTGCACGATCCGCTGCCGCAGAAAGGCTTCGAGATCACGCCGTTGCTGCGGGAGGAAGTGTTCCTGGTGGGCCGCGCCGGCGTGTCGCCCTTCGGTCGCGATCATGTGCGGGTGGCCGACCTGGCCGAGGTGCCGCTGCTGCTGCCCAGTCGTCCCAATGCCTCGCGGCGGCTGCTCGACACCTGGGTGGCGCGCACCGGCATCACGCTGAACATCCGCGCCGAGGTGGACGATCATTCGATCATTCGTGCGCTGATCCAGGCGGGCGTCGGGTTCAGCCTGCTGACCCGCGGCGCCTTTGCGACCGACCTGCAGGCGGGTGCGGTGCAGGCGCTGCCGTTCCGGCCGCGCGCCTGGTGGCCGCTTGCCATCGTCCGCGCCACCGATCGGGCGCGCAGCCCGCTGCTCGATGCGTTTCACGCGACCATTCGGTCGGTGGCGCGCGAGGGACCCCGCTCGGGTGCCTGGCCGGGATCGGCCGCGTAGGCGCCGGCGGGTCGCGAACGCAGCGGGCTCTGGAGTGGCCCGCGAGCTGCACGCTTCACGCACGTCTCGTCGTGGCCGAACCTGATCCGGCCAGCTATCCGAGGACGGGCATGCAGCGCGGGCGGCGCGACCCGATCGTTCCGGTGGAGATGGCCGGGTCAGGGTTCGGCCATGACGGAAGGAGAGTGTGTCCGCCCGCCACTTCGACGCGCACGCAGCCTGCGCCGGCCATCCCGCGGGTCAGCTCAGCGCCCCGGCGGATTGGATCAGTACTCTGCGACTCAGTTCAGCGCGCCGGCGGGACACCTCGCCACCGCAGCAGCTCAGGCCGGGGCCGGACCCGGGGGGCGGGCCAGGGCCACCGCCGCGTCATCCACCACGACATGGGTGCAGCCGAGCCGCCGCGCCTCCGACACGGGATCGGCCACGGCGGACAAGGCCGCGACGGTCGCATAGCCCTCGCACCGCAACCGCGCTGTGATGTTCGTGCCGGTCGCGACCGGCACGAACACGCGGGGTCGCGCCTGGCGGGGCGGGGCGGCGCGCAGCGCCGCATCGGGGAACAGGGTCAGGCCGGTGGCGGGCTCCGCCTCGCCGCAGATATAGCGGCCGCCGCGGCCCAGCTCCTCGTGGCGACCCGGCGCGTAGATGGTGACCGACACCCCGGTCTCGTAGCGGAACCCGCGGAACTCGACCGGATCGATGGTGAGCCGCAGTGCCGGCGCGCGGGCGCGGATCGCGGCCACCACCTCGGTGAGGCGGCCGGCCAGGGTCGCGGCGAGCGGCGGCAGGGCGGCGGTCTGCAAAGCGGCCAGCGCGCGATCCGCGGGTCCCGCCGCCAGCAGCAGCTCGGTCAGCACCGGCGCCAGGGGTCCGCCATGCCGCGCCACCGCAGCGGCGTCCTTGCGATCCAGCGCGCGGGCCAGCGATGTCCGGGAGGACCCGGCAATGCCGGCGGCATCCAGCAGGGTCGGGACCAGCATCGGCAAGGTCAGGTCGAAACTGACCCGGGTCAGGCCAAGCGAGGCCAGCGCCTCGGCGCCGACCAGCACGATCTCGGCGTCGGCTTCGCTACTGTCCGGGCCGATCAGCTCGATGCCGGCCTGGGCGATCTGGCGGTCCGGCGCGAGCTGGGTGCCGCGCACGCGCAGGCACTGCCCGGCATAGGACAGGCGCAGCGGGCGCGGCGCGGTGCCCAGCCTGGTGGTGGCAATGCGCGCCACCTGCGGCGTGGTATCGGCGCGCAGCCCCATCATGCGCTGGCTGTCCGGGTCCATCAGCCGGAAGGTCTGCTCCGCCACCGCGGCACCGGAGCCGGCGAGCAGCGAATCCTCGAATTCCAGCAGCGGCGGCTTCACCCGCTGGTAGCCGTGGGCCGCGAACACGCCCATCAGCGCCTCGACGGCGGAGGCTTCGGTCTCCGCATCCGGTGGCAGCAGGTCGCGCAGGCCAGCCGGCAGCAGGGCCGGGTTGGGCAGGTCGTCGGTCATGCGCGCTTCTTAGAGCAGGTTCGGTCGCGCTGGAACCGCAGCCCGTCGCGCGGTACCAGGTGATTGACGCCGGCAGGCGGGCGGGTGATCAACGCCTCGGCCGCGCAACCGGTCCGGATGCGTGGCTGTGAGGCGGCGGGGATCGAACAGCGCCGGCCGGGGAAGGACCGGGACGAGGAGCCGATGACGTCACAGTGCGAGGCCGCGGCGCCGGATCAGTCGAATGGCGTGCTGCCGCGTGAGGTCTGCGTGATACGCGACGCGCTGGAACGCCAGGCGCGGGAGCGTCCCGACGCGACCTACGCGGTGTTCGAGGACGGCGCGCGCTGGAGCTTCCGCGAGACGCTGCACCATGTGCGTGTGGCGGCCGCGGGCCTGTATGCGGCCGGCGTGCGGCAGGACGACCGGGTCCTGGTGATGCTGCCGAACGCCGCCCTGGCGGTGCAGGCGCTGTTCGCGATCAACTGGCTGGGTGCCGTGTTCGTGCCGATCAACCCGGCGCTGAAGGGCAGCCTGCTGGAGCATGTGGTCGCCGATTCCGGAGCGTGCTGCGCGATCGTGCATGAAAGCCTGGTGGAGCGGGTCGCCGGGATCGCCGCGCCGACGCTGACGAGGATCATTTCCTCTGGCATCTCCTCTCGCATCTCCTCTGGCATTTCCCCTGGCATCTCCTCGGGTATCTCCCCTGGCGCGGTGGCGCCCGATCCCGGCGCGGTCGGCCGGGTGGTGCTGCCGATCGACCTTCTGTTCGGCCGCGCCGAGGACGCACCCGCACCGGCGCGACCGATCGAGTCCTGGGACCTGCAGTCGATCATGTACACCTCCGGCACCACCGGCCGGTCCAAGGGCGTGCTGTCCACCTACATGCACAGCTATTCGGCGGCGGCGCCGGAGACCTGGAGCTGCACCCGGCCGGGCGACCGCCACCTGCTGCATATGCCGATCTTCCATATCGGCGGCGCCTTCGTGGCCAGCGTCTGCCTGTGCTCGGGCAGCTCCATCGCGGTGGTCGATGCATTCCGCACCGACACATTCTGGGCCTCTGTGCGCCGCATGGAGGTGACCGTCGTCTTCCTGCTCGGCGCGATGGCCACCTTCCTGCTGAAGGCGCCGCCGCGGCCGGACGATCGCGACCACACGCTGCGCATGGTGTTCATCGTGCCGCTGGGGCAGAGCGGGCCGCCGTTCCGCGAGCGCTTTGGCACCGACGTCTACACCCTGTTCAACATGACCGAGATCAGCACGCCGCTGCTGTCCGCCGCCAACCCGGACAAACCCGGCATCTGCGGCCGGCCGCGCCCGGGGGTGGAGGTGCGGCTGGTCGACGCGCATGACTGCCCGGTGGCGGACGGCACGGTGGGCCAGCTCGTGGTGCGCACAGCGCAGCCCTGGGCGATGACGCATGGCTACCACAACAACCCCGTCGCCACGGCGGAGGCCTGGCGCAATGGCTGGTTCCACACCGGCGACGCGTTCCTGCGCGATGCCGACGGCGATTTCACCTTCGTCGACCGGATGAAGGACGCGATCCGCCGGCGCGGCGAAAATATCTCCTCCTACGAGATCGAGGTGGAGCTGCTGGCCCATCCGGATATCCGCGAAGCCGCGGCGGTACCGGTGCCGAGCGAATATACCGAGGATGAGGTGATGGTGGTGGTGGCGCCGGTGTCCGGCCGCGTGCTCGCGCCGGCCGACATCGTGGCGCATCTGCGCGACCGGGTGCCGCATTACATGGTGCCGCGCTATGTGCGGATCGTGGACGCGCTGCCGAAGACGCCGACCGAGAAGGTGCAGAAGCACGTGCTGCGCGGGCAGGGGATCACCCCGGACACCTGGGATCGCGCGCAGGCCGGCATCGTGATCCGCCGCGACCGTCTCTGACCGGAGGAACCGACCCGCCGATGCAACCCTGTGTCCGCGTCTATACCGACTACAAGAGCCCCTACGCCTATGTCGCCAACCGGCCGCTGCTCGCGCTGGAGCAGAGCCACGGCGTGACGCTGGAATGGCTGCCCTACACGCTGCGCATCGCCGACTACCTGGGCGCAATGGAGGCGCGGTCGCCGCATCAATGGCGCCGCGTGCGCTACTCGTACATGGACGCGCGCCGCTACGCCAATGCGCAGGGCCTGGTGCTGAAAGGGCCGCAGCGCGTCTTCAACGGCTACCTGGCCAGCGTGGGGATGCTGTTCGCGCAGCGTCACGGGTTCTTCCCCGCCTATCATGAGACGGTGTTTGCACGGTTCTGGGCGCGCGCGCTGGACCTGGACGCGCCGGACCAGATGCAGGCGCTGATCGCCGAACTGGGTGGATCGGCCGATGCCTTCGCCGCCTATGCGGACGGTCCGGGCCGGCAGGAACACGACCGGATTCTCAATGAGGCCGAGGAACTGGGCGTGTTCGGCGTGCCCACCATGGTGCTGGACGGCGAGCTGTTCTGGGGTGGCGACCGCATCGACATGCTGCGCCAGCGGCTGGAGCAACGCGCGCAAGGCGGGGCAGGCACCATTTCCGCCTGACCGGGTCGGGCCTGTTTCGCCGCGCATCCGGCGGCAGCGCGGGCCGTCCCCGGCGTTCACACTTGCTTATCCCGGCCCTGGCACAGTCCGCCCAGCGCCATGTTGTTCCAGTCGCAGGCATTCGTGCTGGGCTTCCTGCCGGTCTGCCTGGCGGGATTCTTCCTCCTCGGTCGCCAGGCCGGGGTGGTCTGGGCCTTGCGCGGGCTGCTGGCCGCGAGCCTGTTCTTCTACGGCTGGTGGAAGCCGCCGCTGGTACTGCTGCTGGTCGGCTCGATCCTCACCAACTACGCCGTGTCGTGCCGGCTGCGCGACCTGGCCCGACGCGATGACCCCGGGCGACGCCGCGCCTGGCTGATCGCCGGCATCGCTTTCAACCTGTGTCTGCTGGGCTGGTTCAAATATGCCGACTTCCTGCTGCACAGCGTCGCCCCCCAGGCTACCGGGCTGCGCATCTTCCTGCCGCTCGCGATCAGCTTCTTCACCTTCCAGCAGATCATGTTCCTGGTCGGTCGCGCCCGCGGCGAATGCGCCGACTGCGACCTGCTGCATTACGCCGCCTTCGTCGCCTTCTTCCCGCATCTCATCGCCGGCCCGATCGTCCGCCCGCGCGACATCATCCCGCAGCTCACCGCCCCGGCCTTCGCCATCCCGCGCGCCGAAGCCATCGCCGCCGGCCTGCTCCTCTTCCTGCTCGGCCTGGCCAAGAAACTCGTCCTCGGCGACACCTTCGGCAACTTCGCCGATGTCGGCTTCAACGCCGCGGCCCACGGCGACACGCTGAGCCTGTTCGAGGCCTGGTACGCCACGCTCGCCTACAGCCTGCAGATCTACTTCGATTTTTCCGGCTATTCCGATATGGCGATCGGGCTGGCGCGGATGATGAACGTGCACTTCCCGGAGAATTTCGCCAGCCCGTACCAGGCGCGCAATATCGGGGAATTCTGGCGCCGCTGGCATATCACCCTCGGCTGGTTCCTGCGCGACTACGTCTATATCCCGCTGGGCGGCAGCCGCTGCGGTCCGCCCCGCCATGTGGCGAACCTGATGACGACGATGCTGCTGTGCGGCCTGTGGCACGGCGCCGGGTGGAATTTCGTGCTGTGGGGCGGGCTGCACGGGCTGTTCCTGGTGGTGCAGACGCTGTGGCGGGCGCGGCTGCCCGGGTTGGTCTCGCAGGGACTGACCCTGCTCGCCGTGGTCGTGGCCTGGGTGCCGTTTCGGGCAGACGGGCTGGACACCGCCTGGTCCATGCTGCGCGCCATGGCCGGGCTGAACGGCAGCCTGCTGCCGCAGATGATCGTGCACGCCGTGCCACCGCTCGCCGCGATCGCGACACCGGTGCCGGTGCTGCCGTTCCTCGGCGACGCGCGCACGCTGAGCTTCCCGGAGGTCACCGCCTGCCTGGTCCTGGGCTGGGCGATCGTGCTGCTCGCCCCGTCCGTGCAGGAAATGACCGACCGCGCGCGGCATTGGGCGCTGGCCGGCAGCTTCGCCTTCAGCGTGCAGGCGCTGTTCTTCGCGCCGCACGTCGTGCCGTTTCTGTATTTCCGGTTCTGAGCGGCCAGGCGATGCACCCGGACCTGCTGTTCGCGTCGTCGTCGGATCGGACTCCGCCTGCGGGTGCCCCCGGTGCTGATGCGGCGGAGCGCCCGGTCGCCGCCACGACGGGGCATGGCTCAAGCAGGCCGGGGAGCGGCCCATCGAAATTGGGAGCGGGCGGGCATGCGCCTCTGCTCCGTCTCCTGGCCGCCTGTCTGACCTCACTGCTGCTGTATGTGGGGCTGTTCGCCAGCGTGCTGGACCGACCCCTGTCGCGCGGTCTGCTACGCCATGAGATCGCGGTGAAGCTCGCGCGCGGCGCCGCCCTGCACGGGCCGAAACTGGTGATCCTGGCCGGCTCCAACGGTCCGTATTCGCATCGCTGCCAGACCATGGAGCCGATCCTGCACCGCTCCTGCGTCAATGGCGGCGTCGCGGTGGGAATTGGCCTCGACTATCTGTTCGCCCGCTGGAAGCCGCTGCTCCGGCCGGGCGACGAGGTCTATCTGCCGATGGAGGAGGCCCAGTATGTGCGCAGCCGCGCCGCCACCATGACCGGGCCGGATGCCGCCATCATGCTGCGCCATGACCGTGCGACGTTGCTGCGGCTGGCGCCGGATCGCTGGGCCGGGGCGCTGTTTGCGGCCGATCTGCGCGATGCCGTGATGGCCCCGCTGGAGATGGCGCTGGTCGCCGCCCGGTTCCACGACCCGCGTGCCGCGACGGTCGGGGAGATGAACGTCTGGGGCGACCACGTCGGCCACACCGAGGCGCTGGCAGAGGCGAGTCGCGGCGTGCTGGCGGAGGCCACGCCGCAGCATGTTGATGCCGCAGCGATCCGCGACGGCTACGGCACGCGGCTGATCCTGGGGTTCCGCGAATGGGCACGGGCACATGGCGTGCGGGTGACCGGCGGGCTGCCCACCGAGTTCGCCGATTCGCCGATGCCGGACGCGACGCTCGCCACGATCCGTGAGCTCTATCGCGGCCACGGCGCCGGTTTCCTGGAACTGCCGAACCGCAGCCGCTATCCGCGCGCGGCGTTCTTCGACACGCCGGACCATCTCAATGAGACCTGGCAGGTGGTCCATTCCATGGCGGTGGCCCGCGCCCTGGCAGAGTCCTGGCACCTGGCGGCGCGCTAGGCCCGTGTCGCGGGGCTGCGCTGGTCGTGGGGTGCGGCAAAGGCCCGGAGCAACGCCCCGACGCTCAGGCCGCCCGGGTCAGCCGCTTGATCAGCGCCGACCAGCGATGCCGCCGCAGTTCGCTACGCGCCTTGGCATCCGTCGTCATGTAGTTGAGCTGCACGCTGTAGCGGCGTCCGGCAAAGGTGCGATGCCCATGCCAGCTCCTCTCGCCATTGGGAAAGACCAGCAGGGTTCCGTCCACCGGCGGCACTTCAACTGCGTAATTCTCCAGGTCGTCCGGCGACCGCAACAGGCGCAAACACCCTTCCTGGCGCGCCCAGGAGTCCTGCGCTTGATTCAGATACAGCAGCACGGTGACCCGCTTGGCAGTCGAGTCGCGATGAATCCGGCCGTCACGTTCCCCGGTCATGCCGCGCAGTGTCACCATCGTGGGGGCGTCCGCCAGGTCCAGACCAAACTTGTCGGCAATGATCTGGCGCAGCCGGTCGCCCTCCATCTGCTGCATCAGCGCCTGGGCAGCCGGACCCAGCGCGACAGCGTCGATCGGGAAGGAACCGCGGGAACTCAGTGGCGGCAGGTCAGCGAGCACGGACCGCAGGGCAGCGTGTGGCACGAAGTGGCGAACCACGACATGGGGGAACGGGTCCGTGGCCACAGGCGTAGCGTCCAGTGCGGCGTAGTCGAGTTCGATCATTGGGGCCTCCTGCCGCCGATGCCGCACCGATGCTGGCAACCGGATGCGGGCGCACTGGGATTTGGCGCACCGGGATTTGGCGCACTGGGATTTATTGGCGTGGAGGCCGGGTGAGAAGCAAGGCCTCGGCCAAATCTGCCAGGTCGTCCGGCCAGTATTCCTCCGGCCGTGGCCGCGGCACGCTCAGTCCCGCCTCCGCGCGGCAGGTCAGCACCGGCAGCACCCAGCGTGCCGGAAAGCCTGCCCTTCCGTCAGCCGCGCCCAGCAAGGCGCCGGCGATCGCGCCGTTGGTATCGGCATCCCCGCCCGCGCTGGAGGTGCGGATCAACGCCGATTCCACCGTTTCTCCGCTCGCCAGCAGGAAGAACGCGTTGTGCAGCGCCAGCAGCACCCATCCGATATCGCGTTCCAGGCTGCGCGGCGCCGTTCCCGCCTCGGCGAATCGCAATACCTCCGCCACTGGTGCGCCGTCCGCGCCGCCTTCGGTTGCGACCGCCATCGCAGCCTGCAGCATGGCGGCCCGATCGGCACCATCCAGTGCCACCGCGATGGCGGCCACATAGGCGCCGCAGGCAATCGCGCAGATCGGGTGGGGGTGGGTCAGTCGCGAATCACTGATGGCGCTGGCGGCGGCCAGCCCAGGATCGCCGGCCCATAAGGCGATCGGCGCCACCCGCATCAGCGACCCATTGCTCTGGCTGACCCGGTCCGCCGCGCCCAGGGCGGCCTCGGCGCGGCGCCCCGGCGCCATGGCTGCCGCGGTCAGAGCCCGACGCGTGGTGACACCGCAATCGAACGGGGCGGAGACGAACCACCGCGTATAGGCTTCGGCGATCTGTTGCTCGTCGTAGTGTTGCTGCCCGACCAGGGTGCGCCCCAGTGCCAGAGCGAGTTCGGAATCATCTGTCGGCTGGCCGGCGAGCTTCCGCCAAACGCCGCCGTCCCGCATGTCGCGCACCCCCTCCGGCCACGACATGGTGGTGTCGCGGGCGGCGGAGAACTCCACCTGCCCGCCCAAAGCATCGCCGACCACCTGACCCAGAAGGCAGCCTATGGCGCGATCCAACCGGCGTTCGTCCGCTACGCGGGGCCAGTCCAGCGTGACCCGCGGGGCGCGCCGGGGCTCGGTGCTGCCGCGCCAGGCGCGGGTGCGCAGTGCGTCCACTGCGGCTGGGGCGCCTCCAAAACAGGCAGAGGGTCGGCTCGCGCCCTGCACCGTATAGGTAACGGGTACCCCGTCTTCCGCCACCAGGACGCCGCCGGCGGCGGTGAGAATCGCATGGCCGGCGGCAATATCCAGGGCGTTGACCGGGCGCAGCGTAACGGTGGCAACCCCATCGCCGACCGCGACCCGGGCCAGGCGATATGCGATCGACGGCAGTGGCATGAAGCGTGCCGGCGCCACGGCGGCGCCGTTCCAGATCGGCCGTTGCCAGGCGCCATGGTTGAGGAACACCACGTTCCCGCTGCTGAGCTGCCGCTGGCGCAGATCGCTGGTCACGGCCGTACCGTTGCGTGTGATCTGCACGCCTTCGGCCCAGGCGATCAGGTCGGGACCACGATCCGGGCTCAGCGGCGCATAGACCACGCCCAGCACCGGGACTCCGTCGCGTAGCAGCGCCACCGACACCGCGCTGCCGCGGCGCCCTTCCAGAAACGCCCGTGTGCCGTCATGCGGATCGACCACCCAGCACAAGCCGCTGTCAGGTCCATCGACTATGCCGGCTTCCTCGCCGATGAACCGTGCAGGCAAGGCTGCGATCAGGCGGGTGCGCAGGAACAGCTCGATCTCGTGGTCCACCGGTGCCGTTACGTGGTCGGCAAAGCGGGGGCCGTCGGGGCGGACGAATTCGGCAGCGAGCATCCGTCCGGCTTCCGAAACCGCATCGATGACGGCAGGCAGGAGCTGGCTGGCGGATGGCTGCACGAGTCGTCCTCTGAGGAAGAGTCAATCTAGGCGGCCCGCTCGTCGTGCGCTATCTGCCGCAACACGAAATGGACACTCCGACCCGACCTGATTTCACCAACTCCGGCCCGTTGCCGGCCTATCATGCGCTGCGCGGTGCCGGCGAGCTGGCGCCGGACCTGGCGCAGGAGCGGGCGGCCGAACGGTTGCAGGCCCTGTGGCAGCAGTTGCGCGGCTACGATCCGCAGCCGGGGCGCACGCGCGAGACCGGTTTCATCGCTCGATTGCTACGCCGCAAGGGCACGGAGGCCGATGAGCCGGAGCGGCCCAACGGGTTGTACCTGGTCGGCGAGGTCGGGCGTGGCAAATCCATGCTGATGGACCTGTTCTTCGCCGCGGCCGACGTGCCGCGCAAGCAGCGCATCCATTTCCACCGTTTCATGCAGAACGCGCATAAGCGGGTGCACGCCTTCAAGCGGGCGCATCCGGCGATCGACGACCCGATTCCGCCGCTGGCCGACAGCATCGCCACCGAGGCGGCGCTGTTGTGCTTCGACGAGTTCCAGGTGCACGACATCGCCGACGCGATGATCCTGGGCCGGCTGTTCCAGGCGCTGTTCGAGCGCGGCGTTGTGGTGGTCGCCACATCCAACACGCCGCCGGACGCGCTGTTCCAGGGCCAGCCGGGACGCGATGCGTTCCTGCCGTTCATCGCCCTGATCCGCCAGCATATGGACGTGCTGATGATGGATGCCGGCCGGGATTTCCGGCGGGAGCGGATGCGCGGCCTGCGCACCTGGCACGTCCCGGCCGATGCGATGGCGCGGCGCGCGCTGGACGCCGCCTTCGCCGATCTCACCGGCGATGTCCCGGCCGGGGTCGAGCATTTGACCGTGATGGGGCGCGACGTCGTGGTGCCGCTGGCCGCCGACGGCGTCGCGCGATTCGAATTTGCCGCGCTGTGCGGCGTTGCGCTGGGGCCGGGTGACTACCTGGCGCTGGCGACGCAATACCACACGCTGATCCTGGACGACATTCCCCGCCTGTCACCGGATAATTACGACGAGGCGCGCCGCTTCATCACGCTGATCGACACGCTGTATGACCATCGGGTGAAGCTGTTCGCTTCGGCGGAGGCGATGCCGGACCGGCTGTATCGCCGCGGCGAGAACGCGAAGATGTTCGAGCGCACCGCGTCCCGCCTGGATGAGATGGCCAGCCAGGACTGGCTGGACCTGCCGCATCTGACGTGACGCAGCACGCTCCCGGTTAGCTGCGCGCCGCTTCCGGGCGGAACCGCACGCCCTTGCGCGCCAGGCCGCCGCCGAGTGCGATCGGCGTGCCGTCCGCCCGCCAGCAGGCGGCACCGGTCATGGTGCCGTCGGGATCGAACTGGATCGCGCTCATGCCGCCGCCGACATTGCCGACCGTCGCCATGTCGTGGCCGCGCTCCCGCAGCGCGGACACGATCCCGGCGGGCACCGATGCCTCCACCTCCACGCCGAAACCCTGGGTCCACAGCCGCGGTGCCTCCACCGCCTCCTGCACGGTCATGCCATGGTCGATCAGGTTGGACAGCGCCTGCATCACCGAGGGGAAGATGCGCAGTCCGCCGGGCAGCCCCAGTGCGTAACGCGGCTGGCCATCCCGCAGCACGATCACCGGCGACATGGAGGAGGTGATGCGCTTGCCGGGCGCCACCGAGCTGGCGCGGCCGGGATGCGGGGTGAACACGAACATGTAGTTGTTCGGGACCATGCCAGTACCCGGCACGATGTAGCGGGCGCCGAACAGGCTGTTGATGGTCTGCGTGCTGGCGACGATATTTCCCTCCGCATCCGCCACGGTGAGGTGCGTGGTGTGGGCGCCTTCGCCGGCGCTGACCTCGGCGCTCCATTCCTGGGCGCGCGCCAGGTCGATGCGGGCGCGACGCTGCGTGGCGTACTCCTTCGACAGCAGCTTCTCCACGGGGACTTTCACAAAGGCCGGATCGGCGGTCGCGGCGGCGCGATCGGCGAAGGCAATCTTGAGCACCTCGGCGAGCAGATGCAGCGTGTCGGCGGAGCCGAAACCGAGCCCGCCGATGTCGAATCCTTCCAATATGTTGAGCATCTGGATGATATGCAGCGGCCCCGAGGAGGGCGGCGGCGGGCCGACGATCTCGTGGCCGCGATAGCGGCCGCGCAGGGCGGCGCGTTCGATGGTGCGATAGGTGGTGAGGTCGTCCATCGCGAGGTAGCCACCGGTCTGCGCCATGTGGTCGGTGTAGTGGCGCCCGAGCGCGCCGCCATGGAGCAGGGCAGGGCCTTCGCGGGCGATGCTGCGCAGCGTCTCGGCGTAGTCGCCGGTGACTAGGCGCGTGCCGGGCTGGATCGGTGTGCCGCCGGGCAGATAGAGCCGGGCAATTTCCGGATCCAACGCCATGTCGGCTGCGCAGTCGGAGACGCATTCGTGCAGGTAGGGCGTGACCCGGAAGCCGCGCGAGGCGTGGCGGATCGCCGGCTCCATGACGTCGGGCAGCGAAAAGCGGCCGAACCGGGCGAGCGCCTCGCACCAGCCCATCAGGTTGCCGGGTGCCGCGACGGCGGTGGGGCCGAGCGCGTTCTTGCGGCCGATCGCGTCCATGGTGCCGGGTGCGGCGGCGGGATCGGGCGTGAAGGTGGTGGGGCCGGTGGCGCGCGGTGCGGTGCTCTGGCCGTCAATCACCGTATGGGTGCCGTCCGCCAGGCGGATATGGGCCATGCCGCCGCCGAGGATGCCGACCATCATCGGCTCCACCACGGTCAGGGTGAAGAAGGCGGCGATCGCGGCGTCGATGGCGTTACCGCCGGCGGCCAGCATCTCGGCGCCGGCGGCGGAGGCGAGCGCATGGTTGGTCACCACCATGCCGCGGCGGCCAATGGCGGGCTGCTTCTCGCAGTGGAACGAAGTGCCGGCGCGGGCGCGCCAGTCGGTCTGCGTCATCATTCGGGTCCTGTACACGGGCGAGGCGACCATCGCGCGGCAGCGGCGGGCTGGGAAGGGCTGGATTGGCGGGATGCCGTGCGGTGCACCGGAGGCTGGATCGGATCGCTGGCTACGCTGCGTGGACTGCCGGGCGGGTTTGTTCTGGGATCGCGATATCCCAGTATGGATCATGCGCGCGGACGAACGCCGCCGCCCCCTCTGCCGCGAGGTTGTCGAAAGCGGCCAGGCAAAGGGCAGCGGCGGCGGGAAAGGTGCGGTGCGTGAAGCTGCCCAACACATGCTGATAGGCGGCGCGCGGCAGTCCGAATGCATGAGCGATGACGGCGTCCATGGCGGCCTGCAGGTGCCAGCGGCGGGCCGGATCGACCACCGCCGGCCAGCAATGCGGCGCTCGGTCCGGCTCCCGCCAGGCATCACCGAGTTGCTCGCGCCACAGGTCAGCGTAGCCGCCATGCCGGCTGCTCAACCGCAACGCACCATGGGCGAGGAGTCGCTGCGCAGTCATCGACAGAACGGGTACGGTCAGCCCCTGCACGATGAACAGGCTGAGATGGGCGGCTGCCTTCTGTCGCACCATCCAATCCATCGGAAAGCTGTTCAGCAGCGCGCACAGCAGCAGCGCGGACCCGTTGGGTCGCAGCGCGGGGGCACGCTCGGTGTTCGCGGTATGGCCGAACACCACGTCCGGTATCGCAATGGCAGCGATCAACGTGCGTTCATTGGACGACCCCGCCACGTCGCGGAACACCAGGCGATAATGGCGTGCGGCGTCGCGCGTGGCGGGCTTGGTGTGCAGCCGCTCCCGCGGCACGGCGTAGCGCGGCAGCGTGTCCCAGCGGTCGGTGAACTGATGAAAGGTCTTGCCTTCATGCAGCAGCAGAAAACCCCGGTCGTGCAGGTGTTGCGCCAGCGCCGGATCGGCGGCGGATTCGCCGACCCGCAACAGCCGGCCGATCGGCACGAAATGAGCGGCATCGTCCGTCATGTGCAGGTCGCGGCCGAGCGCGATGCCCCGTGTTTCGCACCAGGACCCCAGCGCGGTATGGCGCAGCAGCAGGTGGCGCGCGACCGACAGATCCTCCTGGCTGCGCAGCTCCGGCAAGGTCAGATAGTCACCGCCTGCCGCCTGGATGAAGGCGCGATCATAGGTCAGGAGACGGGACGGGTCATTGGTTTGCTCGAACGAGTCCAGATAGAAGGCGCAGCGCAGTGACTGCGTCGGTCCCGGGCGGCGCGCGACGATCAGCGCAAACTTGAAGCGGCTGTCGATATCGAACAGTTTTCTGCGATTCTCGAACGAGAGGCAGTAGTCCAGCCGGGTCTGTTGCAGATAGAGCTGGCGCAGGCCGGTGGTGCCTTCGTTGGCGTGGAAGGCCGACGGTACCACCATGCCGATGGCACCGTCCTGGCTGACCAGTTGCAGCTTGCGTTCACTGAACAGGCGGAATGCGTCGAGGTTGCCTGCGGTCAGCGAGTTGCCGAGGGCGATCTTGTGATGGCGGAACAGCCGCAGCATGAGGCGTTTGCGCGCGTCCATGTCGGATTTGTACGCGGCGAACTGTGCGGCGCGCACGGGGTCGGCCAGCACGCGATGCTCCACCGCGCTGCGTTCCTGCTTGGTCGGCGCATCCAGCACAGTGGGATCGAAGGCCGCGACGAAATCGCGTGTGCTGTACTGCAACACATCCCACGGCGGATTGCCGAGAACCGCGTTGAAGCCGCTGGAACCGGCGCGATCAGGCGCGAAGACCTCCGGAAAGGTGAGATCCCAGGGCAGGGCGGTGCTGCCGGTTCGCAGCAGGGTTGCCTGCACATCGGTCAGTGCATTCGGCCAGACGCCGGTGCGTGCGACCTGGCGCGCCAGTGCGAACCAGGCAGCATCGGCATTCGCCGCGCCCGACAGCACGGCACCGGACCAGGCACGGGCGAGATTACGCAACGGCGCGAGCAGCGCATCGAGGCGCGTCTTGGCGGCCTGCTTCACAATCAGATCGGCCGTGTCCCGACCCACGCTGGCATCGAGCACACGCACTTCGCGGCGGGCCCGGACGACGACCGCATGCAGCCGTTCGGCGATGCCGAAACTGACCGTCGATGACAGGGACTTTCCGCTGATCGGCAGTGTTTCAAGCTGGGCAAAGAATGCGCCGGCGAGGGAGTCGCCCACCAGGAGACGATGATCCAGGAAGGTGAGCGGCAGGCCTTCGGCGTAGGATTCCAGCCACAGCGACAGCTTCGCAAGTTCCACCGCCAATGCATTGCAGTCGACGCCGTACAGGCAATGGACCGCGACCAGGCGGCGGCAGATGGCGAGACCGCGCTGTTGCGACGGTCCGATGGCACCGCCCTCGCAGGCGTGGCTTGGCAGGTAGGCGGCCAGGCTTCCGTCCCCGTCCGGCAGCGCCGCCAAGCGATCGCGGAGGGTCACAGCACGGGCCTGAAGCGTCGTACGTTTCTCTCCCTCGGTGCGCGCTGCGGCAGCCTCGGCGGCGGTCGCCTGGTCGTCGCACAGGCGGCACGCCACATAGAGCGCTTCGCCGAGGAACCGACACGCCTCCACCAGGAAATGGCCGCTGCCCGTCGCGGGATCGACGATCTTCAGGGTCAGGATGGCGTTGGGATTGGGATCGTCATCCGGGCTGCGCTGAGCGATTTGCGGTGCCAGCGACTGCTGCACCAGGAAGCGGACGAACGCGTGCGGCGTGTAGTAGGCACCGGTTGCCTTGCGTCCCAGGCCGGCACGCAGGAAGAAGCGGCCCGGGGCGATGTCCTGCATCCAGACGGTACGCGTTCCGCCGCCGGCTTCGCTGCGCGCCTGAACCGGTGCCGCGTCGGCTTTCGGCAGCACCACGTCGAGACGGGCGCGCCGCAGTCGCACCATGGGTACTTCGGCGAGACCCGGCTCCAGATCGAGCAGTGCTTCGTAGATGCGGCCCAGATCTTCCACGTCGAGCGAACCGTAATGCACGCGTTCGCGGGCGCGGTTGGGTGGCTTTGTCCATAACAGCCGGTCGAGCAGCAGTGCTACGCCGCGTTCGCCCCATTGCAAGGCGTCGAGATGCGGCGTGGTGGCCGAACCGAACAGCGCGCCGCCCAGTGGGGTGATGCGCAGCTCGCTGCAGGACAGGCCGTCGCGAAAGGCACGGAACAGGCAGCGCAGCCCGTCTTCCAGCATGCGGCCGGTATCCTGGCCCTGATCCAGGTGGCGGCGTACCAGCGGGCCGAGCGCCTGGTTGGGTGACAGGGCATGACGCCAGAGACGGGTGGATGCGAAGCTGAATGCACGCGTCGTGTCGGTGGCGCTTTCCAGTTTCAGGATGAACAGGAGTCGATAGACCAGAACGAGGCTTTCCTGCCACAGCGCAACAACCTTATCAGCCTGCGCATGGCTTGGCAGCGCGGCACGATTGCCCGGATGATCCAGCACGGACTGCAGGAAACCTTCGATGGCGGCGCGCGCCTGCACGCGCAGGTCCTTGGTGATGCGGACCTGGCTCAATCGCGCCGCATCCAAAATCTCTGGCAGTGCGGCAAGTCCCGTCGGCGCGACAATGGCGAGCAGCAGGCGCAGCGAGTCGGGTGGCGGGCGTTGGCCGCGCCAGGCGGTCAGCCGGATGGCGATATGGCTGTCCGGTCGCGCAGCGTCGCACAGCAGCAGGCGGAGTTGTTCGCCGTTGGTCAGCAGCCCGACATGTTCACTGGCGGCCAGCAGCACGCGCTGGGCGCAGCGGGTCGGACTGAAACGATAGGCGCGGCCGGTCCGGTGCGGCACATCGAGATCGATATCGCTGTCGACCGACCACAGGCGCAGTTGCGCATTGTCGGGTGTGCGCGCGAGCCAGCCGCCGTCTTCAACACCTTCTCGCGTCTGCATCGGAGGCTGCCGTTCGGCTGGCGCATACCCCAGGCTTTGAAGCAACGGCTGGAGCACGTGGTTGTTGACGCGCAACCGCCCGGCCGAGGCGCCGAGCGTGGCCAATGACCGCCGGAGTGTGGACCAACAGTTTTGGACGACATGCTCGTGCAGCAGGCCATGCTTTGCCAAGACCGTGGCCAGCTCGAACTGGACGAAGGGTTCCGGCAGCGCCGGTCCGGAGAAGCTGCAATCGCTGAGTTCGAAGTTCATCCATGCGGCCTGTGAAGCGAACTTCGCGCTTTGGGTGGTGGCTGGTTCATGCGGTGTGCTGCGGCGGGACCAGCATCAGCAATCCGAGCCGGCTCACCTGCGCGGATGACGTTGTGGCGCGGGTGGCGAGATCGTCCTGCAGGCGGCGGTATAAAGACACTGCGCTGGCGGCGGCGCGTCGGTGTGGTGGTGGGTTGTCCGCGTCCACCACGAACGCCGCCAGTCGTTCCAGGGGCGGTGAGGGCAACTTCCAGGCCGGGCAGGCCGGTGCATCGCCGAACAGGTTCTTCATGTCCGGCCGTGCCGCCCCGCACAGCTCGTCGGCACGCAGTGTCAGCCAACGCTCCTGCGCCGTCGCTTCCGTGCGCAGGCGGCGCCGATCGCGCGTGGCAAATTCGCTCTGCAGCGCGTGCGCGGTTGATGCTGCCACGGCTTCGGCCGCGGCGAGGCGCTCGGGAACCCAGGCTGCGAAATCATTTTGCCAAACACCCTCGACCGGCACCTCACGCGTCGATGCGGCGAAATGCAGCCATTGCCGTGGGTGCAACAACGCAACTGGCGCGCCAGATCGGGACAGCATGACCGCGATAACCTGGCTCAGCATCACATGGCGCGCGCTGTGCAGTTCGATGGCGAAGGTCAGCAGCACGGATGGCGCCGCGGCGCTGTCACCCAGGGCAGCGCTGATGGCTATCTGATCACGCCGCGCGCGCTGGATTGCGTGTCGCACGATCGGATGGGCGCGACCGAGATAGCCAAGCAAATCGCCCGCTGCGTTCTGCATGCGGCTGTGCGATCGGGTTACGCGCAACAGTCCGGTGGCAGGATCGTAGCCTGGCAGGTCGTCCATCCCGTGCGTCCAGTCCGCCGGCAGCTGCAGCCGTTCCGGATCGGTGCGGCGTCCGGTCTCGGCGGCGATTGCATCGGCGACAAAACCAGGAAGATCGATCCCACTCACCATCCGTTCGCCGCGTCGATATGCAGCATCGGCCGCGGTCACCTGCCCGGTGTCGGCATTCAATCCCTGGCCGGCAAACCAGCCATGGCGCACCGCATGCCGATCATGCCAGGCGAAGGCGCGATCGACTTCATGCAGCAGGTCGCGCCAGGACACGGCATTGCTCTGCTGGGCCGCCTGGTCCAGCGTGCGAATGGGCGATGGCGCATCGTCGAACAGGCCCGCCTGTCGTTCGGCGAACCCGGTCATCAGGCCAGAGCCGAAGGCGCCAGGATCGGCGGTGACCCCCAATGTGGCAGGCATCAATGCAAGCTGTGCGCGCGCCTTCTCGTATTTGGCGATCAGCCGCAACAAGAGCCGTTCCTCGAACGTGCCCGCCAGATACAGATAGCGAATGTCCGGCACGCAGCGTTGGCCGTAACGATCGATGCGGCCGTTGCGCTGTTCCAGCCGGTTCGGATTGTATGGCAGATCCAGATGGATCAGATGGCAGCAGCGCTGCTGCAGGTTCAGCCCTTCCGCTAGCGAATCGGTACTCAGCAGGATAATGCCGTCTTCCTGCGAACAGCGCTCAACCGCATGAGCCCGGGCGGCTTCCGTGTCGTCGCCGCCGATCGTCAGCACCGTGCCCTCGCGCGCCGTCGCGGCGTGCAGTTCGGCGAACGCCGCGCGCTGGCTGTCAGCGTATTCCGTGTAGATCAGGATGTTTGCCCGCGGATGCGCAATGCGGATCGCGCGCACCTCCTGCAGCAGGGCGGATAATTTGGGGTCCGACCGTGCCGCGACCTCGCCCAGCGCGATCAGCGCGCGCAGCGCATGCAGCGTGGCTTCGGTTCGGCCGTTATCCCGTTCCACGTCGCGATGATGCAGGTCGGCGGCAATCTGCTCTACCTCCAGGCGTTCGGCCTCGCCATCCTCCGCCGCATCCAGGGTGCCGAAGCGCAAGGTGCGGCGGCGATGCCGGCGCAGCGCCCCAGTCCGTTCCTTGCGCAAGGCTTCCGCCTGGCTCGGGTCGTCTGCCGCCGCTTCATACCGTTCGGTCACCACGCGCAGCGTGGCGACACAGGCGGCGATGGTGGAAACCGAGCGTTTCAGCAGACCGACGAACGCCAGCGTGTCCGCTTCATCGCGTCCCTGCGCTACCCGGCGCAGCCGTGGCGCCACCAGTGCCGTCAGAGCCTGATGAAACGCGCGTACCGGTTGATAGGCCTTGTCGTGCAGATCGACCGACACCGGCCGCACGACGCGCTGGGTGAACAGCGGCGCACCGGACGCCGGATCGCGGAGATGCGATTTCAGTCGACGCACCACGTGTCTGCGGTATGCCGACCCGACCAGTCCGCCGCGTCCGTCCACCAGGCTCGGATCCAGCAGTTCGATCAGGGAGACGAAATGCGGATCGAACCCGTCATGTGGCGTCGCGGTCAACAGCAGCAAACCGTCGCTGCGTTGTGCCACCACCTCCGCCAGGCGCCGACGCTGGGTTGCTTCGCGGTTGCTGCCTGATCCGGCACTGATGCAGTGATGCGCCTCATCGATGATCGCGATGTCCCAGGACGAGCGCTCCAGCTCCTGCAGCACCCGCTCCTGCTTGGCGAAATCCAGCGCCAGCAGAGTGAGCGCCGCCGCATCGAACGGGTTGCCGCCGAACTCCAGGACGCGGCGCTGTTGCTCCAACGTCGCCGCGTCGGTGATCGCGACAAACCGCAGGCCGAAGCGCTGACGCAGTTCCTGTTGCCATTGCCGCAGCAATGGACCGGCAGGGGCCACCACCAGCACGCGGTGTGCCTGGCGTCGGGCAATCAGTTCGGTGACGATCAGCCCGGCCTGCACGGTCTTGCCCAGACCGACATCGTCGGCCAGCAGAAGCCGGACGCGCGGCAATTCCAAGGCGCGCATCAGCGGGACAAGCTGATACGGTTCGATCCGCAGTCGGCCCGGCTGTGTGGCGGCCACTGCATCCGGACCAGGCACCTGGTCCAGCACGCAGGCAGTATGATGCAACCGCCAAGCCGGCAGCGATGTCGGATGCTCGGGCTGAAATGCGACCTGCAGGGCAGTGACCGCTTCAAGCGGATACAGGACATCCCACTCCAGCCCGCGCAGCGCACCGGAGGTGCAGCGCAGGTGCAGGCGATGCTGCTCACCGGACGGCTCCAGCTCCACCACGTCCCACTCCAGGCCGCGAGCCTGCACGCGTTGCCCGACCGCGAATGCCATGCGCACCCGTTGGATCGGCGCCTTGTTGCGGAGGCACGTCGCCTTGCCGCACCACCGGCAGGCGCCGTCCCCGCGAAGTGGCAGGCCGGTTTACCCAGGCAATTGCAAGGAAATGGTGAACGCCGCGGCGTTCAGCCGCGTCGCCGTCGCGGTGGCTGCGCAACCGTGATGATCTGGCAGCGCGCCAGATGAAACAGCGCGGCAGGATCAGGATCGCGGGTACTGCGCAGGTCCAGCCGGCGCAGATCGGTCAGTCCCGCCAAGGGCGCCAGATCGCACACCGGCGTGCCGGTCAGGTCGAGATATTGCAACCCCGTCAGCCCGGCCAGTGGTGTCAGGTCGCTGATCGCCGTGCCGGACAGATCCAGGCTGCGCAGGCGATGCAGGCCGGCCAGCGGCGTTATATCGCGTATCGCCGTGCTGCCGAGGTCCAGCCGCTCCAGCGATGTCAGGCGTATCAGGGGCGCAACCGTCTCGACCAATGTTCCAGTCAGGAACAGGCCCACCAATGCGACAAGCCCGGCGAGCGGGCGCAGGTCGCCGACTGCCGTGTACCAGGCGTGCAGGCTTTCCAGCCGGCTCAGCGACGCCAGCGGTGCCACATCCTGGATGCGGGAGCGGGTCAGTTCCAGCCGGCGTAAACCGGTCAGGCCGGCGAGCGGCATCAGATCGGTGACCAGCGTGTGGCTCAGCACCAGACGTCGCAGATTGGTCAGGCTGCGCAGCTCGCGCAGATCGGTGATCCGGCTGCGCGCCAGATGCAGTTCGGTGACGGCGTCAGCCAGGTCCGGCGGGACCGGGCGGCCGGCATCCAGCAGGGCGGCGATATCCTCGCTCATGCCGCCGTCCTGTGGCGCGCTTTGCCGCCGACGCAGCCTGGGGTATGCCGGATCAGTTCGGCCGATGGAACGGCCGGTCCCCCTTCACCGTCACGCGATAGCCGGAGCGCACCTGCGGGAAGTAATCCCACATCGCGATGTGCTGCACGCAGCGATTATCCCAGAACGCGACGCTGTCAGCCTCCCAGCGGAACCGCACCTGCCAGTGCGGCCGGCCGCAATGCTCATACAGGAATTCCAGGATCGCCTTGCTTTCCGCCTCCGGCATATCCTTGAGGGCGACCGTGAACACCGGGTTGACGAAGATCGCCTGCTTGCCCGTCACCGGATGGGTGCGGATCACCGGATGCTCCGCGGTCGGAAAGGTCTTCTGCGTCGTGTCGCCGATCAACCGGTTGGTGCGCATATAGTTCGGTGCACCGTCATGAATCGCGATCAGACCGGACAGGAACTTCTTCATCGGTGCCGACAGCGCGTCATACGCGGCGTACATCGAAGCAAACAGCGTGTCGCCGCCGACCGGCGGGATCGTCTTCAGGTTGAGGATGGAGCCCATCGGCGGCTCCGGATCGCAGGATACGTCGGAATGCCAGCGCTCGCCCGAGATGCGCTTGGAATTCGCATCGGCATGGATCGGCAGGATCTCCGGATGACCCTCCGGTCCCTTGGTATTGGGATGCACGTGCAGTTCGCCAAACAGCCGGCCGAACGCCTTGTGCTGGTCGAAGCTGAGCTTCTGGTCGCGGAAGAACAGCACCTGGTGCGCCATCAACGCATCGTGCACTTCCTGGAACTGCTGGTTTCCCAGTGGTTTTCCCAGATCGATACCCGCGACTTCTGCGCCGATCGTCGGCGTGCTCGCCTTCACCGAAATGGTCTCGTAGCGCATTGGGACGCTCTCCTGGGCCGTTTGGCCGTACTATCTCCGGAATCGGCGTCGGCGGCAAACCTGGACGACAGACCGCGGCCGACCGCTCGCAGAGTGACGCGTGATTTCCGACCGCCAGCAAGGCTATAGCAGCCTCGGCACCATGCTTCCGTCTCACACCGCAGGAGAACCGGCGCCATGCCGTTCAAAGTCCAGGTCGGCCCGCCGCAGATCGCCATTCACCACGCGATGACCGTGCTCGTCACCGAACCCGACGGGCAGATCATCTCGCCATCGGACAAGGGCCTGTATTTCTTCGACACGCGCCTGATCAGTGCCTGGGCCGTGTACGCCAACGGCGAACCGTGGGAACTGATGAGCGGTGGAGCGGTCATCTACGACGTTGCGCGTCTGTTCCTGACCAATCGCAGCTTCCTGACGGAGGATGGCGTCGTCCCGGCACACACGCTGGCCTTCGTGCTGGGCCGCGCGATCAACGACGGGCTGCACGAGGATCTCGATATCACCAACCATGGCCAAAAGCCGGTTCGGTTCAATCTGGAGATCGCGCTCCGGTCCGACTTCGCCGATGTGTTCGATGTGAAGTCGCGTCGCAACGTCCGGCGCGGCCATATCCGCACCGACTGGTCCGAAACGCGCCAGACGCTGACCACGACCTATCGCAATCGGGACTTCCTCCGCGCGGTCAGGATCGAGGTTGGGAAGGGCGATCCACGCGCCGTCCATGCCAATGGTCGGCTGAGTTTCGACGTCAGCATCGCGCCCGGCGAGTCCTGGCATTGCTGCCTGCTCTATCATCTGACCGATGGCGAGCGGATTTATCGCGCCAGCCCCGAGTGCTCACATCATATGGACCGCACCAGTCACGCGCTGGAGCGGATCGACTGGCAACGCACGGTGCTGAAGGTTCGTTGCAGCAACGAAGAATTTTTCCGATTCTACTGCCAGTCGATCGAGGACATGGCGGCCTTGCGCCTGCCGCTGGAGGGCACCGACCATATGGTGTTTGTTCCGGCGGCCGGCCTGCCCTGGTTCATGGCGTTGTTCGGTCGCGATTCTCTGATCGTATCGTTACAGAACATCCTGGTCTATCCGGAATTTGCCCGCGGTTCACTGGACGTGCTGGGCCAGTTGCAGGCGACGGAGCGCGACGACTATCGCGATGCTGAACCCGGCAAGATCATGCATGAGCTGCGCTATGGCGAGCTGGCGCATTTCAAGCTGATTCCGCATACGCCGTATTACGGCACGGCCGATGCCACACCGCTGTTCCTGATCACGCTGCACGCCGCCTGGCGTGCCACCGGCGACAAGGCATTACTGGAACGCCACCGCGCGCATGCCGAGGCGGCGCTGGACTGGATCGATCAGCACGGCGATCGCGACGGTGACGGGTTTCAGGAGTACCAGACCCGCTCGCCCGTCGGCTACGAGAACATGGCCTGGAAGGATGCCCAGGATTCCATGGTCAATCCGGACGGAACGCCGGTGGTCGGGCCCAAGGCTTTGTGCGAACTGCAAGGCTATGTCTACGACGCCTGGCTGCGCATGGCGGAGGTGTTCGAGGCACTGGGCGATGCCGAACGTGCGGTCGCGTTGCGGGACAAGGCGGCCACGCTGTTCCGGCGCTTCAATGAGGTGTTCTGGGACGAAGCGAGCGGGTTTTACGCCTATATGCTGGATGGGGCGAAGCGGAAGGTGCTGACGGTGGCTTCGAATCCCGGCCATCTGCTGTGGTCCGGGCTGGTCCCGGCGGACCGCGCCGCCCGGGTGGTGGCGCGGCTGATGGCGCCGGACATGAACAGCGGCTGGGGGATTCGCACGCTGTCGAGCCAGCATGCCGCGTATAATCCCTATTCCTATCAGAACGGTTCGGTCTGGCCGCACGACAACAGCCTGATCGTGCTTGGTTTCAAGCGATACGGTTTCACCGAGCAGGTCGCGCAGATCGCCCATGGCATCAACGAGGCCGCCAGCCATTTCCTGCTGAACCAGTTGCCGGAACTGTACGCGGGCATCGAGCGCCATGCCGGCGGGTTCCCGGTGCAATATCTCGGCGCCAATGTGCCGCAGGCCTGGGCGGCCGGATCGGCGTTCGCGTTGCTGCAGGCGATGCTGGGGATCAGCCTGGATGCACCGCGCGAACGGATCTATGTCGATCCCGCGCTGCCCGAATGGCTGCCGGATATCACCTTGCTGGATCTGCGCCTCGGGCGGCGGCATTTCGACATCCGGTTCTGGCGCGAGCAGGGCGAGACGCATTTCGCGGTGCAACGCGGCGATCCGCATATGGTGGAACGCCGCAGCGCCCAGGACGTGAGCGAGATGCTGCGCACCGGACGTAGCGGATGAAGCGCCGCCACGCATGACGGCGACGCCTCTCCAGTCCGGGCGCCGCAAGCCGGTTCGGTCGTCCGCCCGCCCGACCGGAAAACTCAGCCGGTGAGGCGTTCACCCAGGCTGTGTACGAAGGCCTCTCGCGGCATGAAGCCGGGATCCTTGCGGCAGGCTGCCTCGGTCTCCCGGATGATCGTCTCGTCCGACTTGGTGAGGTCGAGCGGTTCGCCATGCGGCTGCGGCACGTGGAACGGCGTATCCAGATAGGCCTCCACCGTATTGCCTTCCGGATCCTTGAAGTAGATCGACCAGGCATTGCCGTGGCTCACCGGCCGCATGTCGGTTGCCCCAAGCGACAGGGCGCGTTGGTGGACCTCCCGCAGATCGGCCAGCGAATTGACCAGGAATGAGATCTGGTTGATCGGATTGAAGCCGGCGGTGTCGGGGCGACCAGTGACCAGCACGACCTGGTGATGGTTTGCCGGACTGGCGCTCATGAAGGTCAGATGGACACCGCCGTGGCCCTCGCCGTGGTCGGTCACCATCAGGCCCAGCACTTCGGAGTAGAAGCGCTGCATGGTGTCGCGGTCCTTCACGTAGAGTCCCATATGGGCAAGCCGCGCGCGGATCGTCATGGCCGTTTCCTTTTATGGTCTTGCGCATGGCATTGAAGGGCGGCGACGGCGGGAAACGCAAGAGCGATGCCAACCACGCCGTGGCGGGCGCAGGTCCCGGCGCAGGCCATCCATCCACGACTGGCTTGGAACCCACCGGCATTCCGCGCGCCGAGATCCGGGAGCAGATTAGCATGGGCAGTCTCGGCAAGCCGGCCGGCGATACTACGGAGCCTTCACCGCCGGCCGTGGACGCCAGGCCTGCACCCGGCACGACGCGGTTCGGTCGGCCTGCGGCGATTTAAGCGCACCTAGGACAGTCACCTGCCACGGCGCTGTCCCGCCACAACGCCGCCCAGCGCATACCTTAGCGCGCATCGCGCGTACGGCTGTTCGATGCAGAACACACCGATTCGCGCCAGTCCTTCTGCGCCGCGGCGCGCTCAAGTTGCGCAACCCGTCCCCGGCCGGTATCGCGTCGGGTCGACGTCGGTATGCTGACCCCGTCGGCTCAAACCGAGTCCTTCAGCTCCTTTGCCGGTCGGAACGCGATCTTCTTGCTGGCCTTGATCTTGATGGCCTCTCCGGTCGCCGGGTTGCGTCCCATCCGGGCGGGGCGCTTGCGCACCTGCAGAATGCCCAGGCCGGTCAGCCGGATCTTGTCACCCTTCTTCAGGTGGCGGGCGGTCACGCTCACCATCTCGCCCAGCATCGCCTCGGCCTGCTTCTTCGGCAGGTCATGGCTCTCCGCCAGTTCGGCCGCGATCTGCTTCAGTGTCACGGTCGGGGGGGCCGCCGCCTTTTTGGGCGGAGCGGCTGCTTTCTTCGCAGGCATGGGAATCCTCCTCAGGTTGGCTCCACAGGGGAGCGTGCCAAACAATATTGGATTCGAGCAACTGTTGTGACGAGTCTCGCAAGACACGACTTGGTCCAGTCGCGGTCGCTCCGGTTGCCGTGATCGACCTGGGGCAGACCGCTATGGCGCGGCACGGACTGCGGATCATGGTCACGTGCCAATGCGCCGAGCCAGCCTGCCGCGACAGGATGTCGCCAGGCTGGGTGCCCCCCGGGGTGCCCCAAGCCGGCTGCGGCGGCTGGCGTTACCGTGTTCTGCTCTGCTTCCCCTCAAGAACTCCGTAAGGTTCGTGCGCGCCCCGTACCGATCGGTGCAGCGCATGTGAAAACCCGAGGAGATTGCTCTCATGTCAATTCTATCCACCCTGCGGACCTATCCCGAGCTCGAGTCCCCGCGTATTGCGCCGCTGCTCGACAGTATTCGAACTCAGGCACGGTCCCGCGGCCCAGCTCGGCCGCTTCTTCCTGATGGCCGATCGCGCGGCACATGACCGTGGCGTGCGGCTTCAACTCCACACCGACCTCCGCTCACTCATCGAGGTCAATCGCCGGATGCAATCGGTCTGGGGTGCACCGATGGTGCCGATCTTCGACCCGGCGCACAGCAATCTGTCGGAGGAGAATTCCTTTTGGATCTCCGGCCATGACGCCGATGGGACGGTGGTGGCAACCCAGGCCGCGCGCCTGCTCGACCTGTCGCAGTCGAACGTCGCGGACGAACTGCGCTCCATGCGGCTGTTCTTCGCCGATCCGGCACCGCATCTGGCGGCTGGTGCACGTTGCGATGTGGCCTGTCCGCCCGCTGAAGCGATCAGCGGTCAGGTGGTGTATTCCGGGGGTGGCTGGTACCACCCGAAATTCCGCGGCTGCGGTCTGTCGCGCATCCTGCCGCGGATCTCCCGGGCGCTGGCCCACACGCAATGGAACTCGGACTATACGTTCAGCGTGGTGGAGACCGTGCTGGTCGAAAAGAACGTGTATCGCTCCTACGGCTACACCAACCACAGCCCCCGGATCACGCTGGCCGGTTCGTATCGCGAGGACCTCGATCTTGAACTGATCTGGATGCCGACCCAGGACATGCTGGACGACATGTCCAGCTACATGACGGCCTCGGTGGAGAACGAGGTGCGGAGTATGGAGACGGCTGACACGAACATGCTGTCCTTGAGGCGCCAGGGCAACAGCAGGCGTTCGTAGCGGCTGCGACGGAGGGAGCAACCCGGTGTCCGGATCACGGCCTCGACGAAATCCAGGCGCGGTGTCTTGCTCAGATGGGTCTTCGTGTAGGCATCTGCGACCAGTTGCCCGTATCGAAGGTCCGGTTGCTCCCTGATGTCGCGTCCAATGACCGAGGAACGCCAGGCCGGGTCGAAACAGGTGAAGCCGCCGCCGGCATATTCCACCTTGCCGCTGCCGTCGCCGGTCATGCGTACCACGACGGCGCGGCCGCGCAGGGAGGCATCGTCGAACACGGACTTGAAATCCGCCGGCAATGTGGCGTGGCTGCCGCGCCACCGCCGCATCAGGCTGGACATCGGGGCAAGGCGCCGGTCGCCGCGCAGCCGGTTCAGCGACAATTCCTCGTTGTAGAAATCGTCGCGCGTCACCGATCCGCCGGTCGAGGCGAGGTCGGCGAGCCGCGCGGCGGTGTCCTCCAGTCCCGGGATGATTTCGACGCGGCCAGATCCGTCGGCGATCTCGATGATGTGGCGGGCGGAGTCCTGCGCCACCAGCGCGCAGACCAGGGCCTCATAGGCCGCGTTGGTCAGGAAGCGCGGATACAGCGTGACACGTGCGTCGTCGCGCAGGCTGCGAAGCCGCACGAAACCCAGGTTACGCACGACATACTGGATCAGGTCGAAGTCATGGCGGTCGACATGCAGGCTGCGGCGCAGCGCGTCTGACCTGGTCTGCCAAGTTCGACCGGCATCGTCGATGATTACGTCCATGGCGTCACGCCGACTGCTTGCGAACCGGCTTTGCGTCCGGCGGGGACTTGCCGAGCGCGTCGATCAAGCGGGCCACGCAGCGGCGGGTCTCGACATCGGGGATGTCCTGAAAGCCCCGCAGCATCGTCACGGCGGCCTTGTCGAGCTGCTGTTCGGCGACATAGTCGGCGTCGTCCGCAAGCTGGTCGAAGAAATACGTGATCGGCACGCCGAGTGCCGCGGCCGCGCGGTACAGCATCGAGCAGGGCAGGCGCCCCTTGCCGGCTTCATAGCGCTGCAATTGCTGATAGCTGATGCCAAGGGCGGTCGCCAGACGCTCCTGCGACATATTGGTCAGGATGCGTTTGGCCTTCAGGCGCCGACAAATGTGGATATCGACCCAGTCGCGCCCATCTTCGCGTGCGGGTGGCAGAGCGGCCGGTTGGCAAACCATGTGGTGCGGATTCCTTGGCTTCGATCCAGGTCGGGGTTTCAATCCAGGTCAGGTCAATCCAGGTCGGGTTCTCACTCCAGGTCGGGTTCTCACTCCAGGTCGGGCTGGCAGGCCAGGTCGGGCTGGCAGGCGAGACGTTACACGCGTCGACGCGCAAACGCGACCATTGTTCACTTTCGCCATTGGGCAAGGGGCGGTGCTCACACGCAAGTGCTTAAGCACGCCTCATGGATGTGGTGGTGTGGCTGGAAGCGCAACTGGGGATCGGTGGTAATTGCAGCGAAATATCGGGCAAATACGAACTTGTTCGCACGAAGGGCCTGACATGAGCGACAAGTCTCGCGATGCTGAGGAGCTTGACCGGGCTTATGCCGAAGGTCGCCAGGCGGCGAGCGTGAGAGGGGCCAGCACCAGTGATTGCCCCTTCTCCCGGCAGGCTGAAACCCTGGGTCTGCGCATTGCCTGGCTGGACGGTTTCGCCGACGGGGCGTGGGAGGTCGAGACCACCGGCCGCAGCCGCGTGGCAGGGGTCGGCTTCTTCGGCAGCGGCGTGGCCAGCCTGATCCACTGGCCGGGGCGGATTTAGCGGCGGCTGTCGACTATGCAGCGGGCGGGCTCTCGCCGACGCGGGGATGCGGACGGCCTGCATCGGTAACCACCACGGCCACCACAATCTCGCCGGACCGTGGCGCGTCGGGGATGCGGATTTCCATCGCGTCGAAATGGCCGCGTGACCAGGCATCGTCCTTATGGCCCAGTGGCACGTCGATGCTTGCTCCCATCCCGCCGCGCTTCTTGGCGCTGGGGATCAGGGCGGCTCCGTGTTCGACGGCCTGGCGCAGCGGCGCGCCGAGCTTGGGGTGCAGGATCGCGGCGGCGTGCTCAAGCTCACCGTTCTCACCGACGATGGCGGCCTTGCCATAGCTTTGCACCTCACCGGGCGCGATGCCGAGGGCGCGGACCGCGCGTTCGCCCAGCAGGGCGCCCAGCATTTCGCCCAGGTCGATGAGCTCGGTGAGGTCGTCGACGAAGCGTCCGGCGAACGGGTTGTCGATGACCGCGATCGCAGCGGCCTTGCGGGTGGGCGGCTTGATGTCCTCGCCGCCTTCCTGGTGGGTCTCATCGATGATGGTCAGCAGTTTACGGATCATGAGGGCAGCATCGGCGAGCCGACCGCCGGCGTCCAGGGGCAGGCCGGGGGGAGGTAAGGGGTGGCAAGGGGGACAGGCCGGGGGACGGGCGGAGAAATTGCTCAGTTCGGCCTGCGCCGGACCGCGAGCGCGGCGAACGGATGATCCGGCGAGGCATTGTGGTCGCCGGATTCCGACAATGTCGCGCCGGGTTGGCGCGGATAAGGGTCCAGCGCCAGGCCGAGCTGTTCGGCGGCGGCTTCGCCCAGATCGATGACGCCATGCTCGAACGGGATCTCGTCCTCGGCCTCCGGATCGGGGTCATCGCTCTCCTGGCCGGCCACCACGAAGCGGATCGCGAAGCGTTCTTCGACGTCCGACTCGAAGTCGTCCAGTGAGACGACGCAGGTCTGGACCACCCGCGCGCGGAGCAGTCCGGTCGCCTCGATGCCGTCGGCGACGGCGCGTTTCAGGTGAAAGCGGCAGCTCAGCGCCAGGATCGCGGGCAGCTGCATGCGCTGCGCCAGGGCGACCCGTTCCGTTTCGCTGGCTTCGACCACGATGTCGAGACCATCGGCGCCGATGCGGTCGGCGGTGACCGGGCGATGCAGTTCCGGCGTCATTGCATCGCTTCCGCGGCAGGCAGGTAGTGCACCTGGCCGGCAGCCAGCGCCTGCAGGGTCTGGCCGGACAGATGGCTGTCCTGGGCCAGGACCAGGCGTGCGAGGGCGCCGGCCGAACCCTCGGGGGGCGGGTTGCCACGCCAGACATTGCGCGCCAGGGCGGCTTCCAGCGCGGCCGGATCTTCGGCGATCAGGGCGGCGGCATAGACCGCGCACCGGCCATGAAACGCCTCCCACATCGCACGCACGCGCCGTCCGACCGACAGGTCACCGACACCCATTTCGCGAAGGTTGATGTCCATGTCACTGAACATGGCGTCGAACACCGCCTGGGCCAAGGCGGGACCCGGCGCGGGCTCGCTGGTCAGCCGCCGGATCATCAGGAAGGCGTGCAGGCCCACCAGGTCGAAGCGCCCGTCCAGCGTGTCCGGCACGCCCAGGTCGCGGTACAACACCGGGTCGCGCGCTGCCACCACGGCCGCGCCGTACAGGGCAAAGCCGGCCCGTTCATGCCGGCCACGTCGGCCCAGTCCGAGAAAACCCGCCACTTACCGGGAGCCTTATCCTGTTGCGCGTCAGCCGCCGCCCGGCCGCATCGACGATTGACACGACCGGCGCGGGCATGACACGCACAGGATAGAACGCGTCGGCCGTGCTTCCAATCCAGGCCGATGCCCCGTGTGAGGATCGCACCGCGTGACCAGCCGTCTACTCCGGTTGTCCCGATGCCGCGCCGCATTGGCCGGCTGCCTGTTGCTCGCCGGCTGCGGCTGGCTGGCGCCGCCGCCGCAGACACGCGGCAACCATGTGGATGCGGAGCAGCTCAAGGAGCTGACTCCCGGCACCTCCACCCGTGCCGATGTCACGGCCCTGCTCGGCTCCCCCACGGCGCGGGCAACGTTCGACGACAATACCTGGCTGTATATCAGCGAGCATACCCGGCCGCGGATCGGCGGGACACAGTCGGTGCTGAACCAGCAGGTCGTGGTGGTGACATTCAACAGCCAGGGCGTGCTGGACCATATCGACACCAAGGATGCGGCCGATTCGCTGCCGGTGCGCGTGGTGTCCCGCACCACGCCGTCGCCGGGCACGGAAGCGTCGTTTATGCAGCAGCTGTTCGGCAATATCGGCCGGTTCAACACCGGAACGCCCACCTCCACCGGTTCGGCCGGTGGCGCCCCCGCACCCTATTGAGTGCGCTTTGCGGGGCGCGCGGTGTGCCCTGGGAAAGCGTCGTAGCTGCCCGAAAATAGTCTGCGCCCGGTAAGGCCGCGCTGCTCTGCGCGTCCGACGACGTAGCCGCCGCTGCTGGTGTAGCTGCCGGAGGGGAACAGCGCCCCGGCGTCACATCGGACTTGCCGGTCGCGCAACCGGCTCAGCTGCCAGCCTTGAAACGCGCCCACATCCGGGTGCGCGCGCGCTCCGCGGCGAGGGGCACTGGCCCGACCGAAAACACATGCTCCATGGCCGCGGCCGGCGGATACACCGCGGGATCCTCCAGCAGCTCCTGCTGGATCATCGGCCGGCTGGCCGGCACCGCATTCGGGTAGCGCACCGCATTGGTGATGGCAGCCATCACCTTCGGCTGCAGCACGAAGTTGATGAACGCCAGGGCGGCGTCCTTGTGCGGCGCGTCGGCCGGGATCGCGAGCATGTCGAAGCCGATCTGGGTGCCATCCTGCGGGGCTACGAACTGCACCGTCACACCACGTCCTGCCTCGGCCGCGCGCGCCGACGCCTGGGCCACATCGCCGGAATAGTCCAGCGCCAGACACGCCTGGCCGGAGGCCAGCGCCTCCAGCGCTCCGGCCGAGGCGAAGTTGCGGATATACGGGCGAATTCCCATCAGCACACGTTCCACCGCGTCCAAGTCGGCGGGATCCGTGCTGTCGGGGCTCTTGCCGAGGTAGTGCAGCACGGTCGGGATCACATCGGTCTCGGAATCCATCATCACGATGCCGCACTCCGCCAGCCGCCTGGCGTTCTCCGGCTTGAACAGCAGGTCCCAGCTGTCGAGCGGTGCGTCGGGCGCCAGAGCATGGATTCGGTCCGGCAGCACACCGAGCCCGGTGCGGCCCCATAGATAGATCGTTCCGTGCTGATTGCCCGGATCGGAATGGGCGACATGCTGCATCAGTGCCAGATCGAGATTGCGCCAGTTCGGCACCTTGGCGCGGTCGATCACCGCCAGTGCACCGGCCTTGATGAAGCGCGAGAAGGTGGGTTCATCGGTCGGCACCACGATGTCGTAGCCGGACCGCCCAGCCAGCAACTTCGCCTCCAGCGTTTCCAGGCTGTCATAGACGTCATAGTGGACGGCGATGCCGGTTTCGCGGGTGAACTGCTCCAGCGCGGCCGGATCGATGTAGTCGGTCCAGTTATAGATGTTCAGCACCTTGTCCTGCGCCCGGGCCGGCACCGCCAGGGCAAGCACGGTGAGCAGCAGAGCCGCGAAGCGCATCAGCGTGACCCCGGAGGAATGAACGCGGCCTGGGTGCCGCCATCCACCGGGATCGTCGTGCCGGTGACGTAGCGTGCCGCGTCGCTCAACAGGAACATCATGACATCGACCACATCGTCGGCCTGGGCGATACGGCCGACCGGCGACACGCCCGACGGGCGGTAGCCTTTCGCATCGTCCGGATTGCTGACCGCCCGCACCATCGGCGTATCCACGGTGCCGGGTGCCAACGCGTTCACCAGCACGCCGGACGGTGCCCATTCCGCCGCCATCACCCGGCACAACTGGCTGACCGCCGCCTTCGATGCCGCATAGGCACCGCTGACGATCTTCGGCCGCAGCGCGGCCACCGAGGACAGCAGCACGACCCGCGCCGGCTGGTCCGGGGCGGCTGCCTTGCGCAGCAGCGGCAGCGCTTCCCGCGCGCACAGCCAGGTGCCGCGGGTGTTGACGTGCAGCACCAGGTCGAAATCCTCGACCGTCATGCTTTCCATCAGCCCGGTGCGCAGCACCCCCGCGCAGCAGATCAGCGCGTCCAGCGCCGGAGCGACGAAGCCGATTTCGGCGAAGGCGGCGACCACGCGCGTGGCATCGGCGACGTCGCACAGCACCGGTTTGAAACGGTCCTGCCAGCCGGCGAACCCGGTGGCCACCGCATCCAGCCGATGTTGAGCGTTGTCCAGGCCGAATACCGTCCACCCCTGTTCCAGCAACCGGTGTGCTGCAGCCTGGCCGATGCCGGATGCCGCTCCGGTGATCGCCGCGGTCTTGCTCATAGGGTCCCTCCTCGCGCGCTCCATGCTAATCTGGCACAATCTGAAGCCGAAAGCGGGCAACTCATCATGTGCGGCCGCTATGCCGTTTTTCTGCCCCCGGATGCTATCGCTGCCTTGTTCGGCGCGTCAGCACCGGTGCCAAACTGGCCTCCGACCTGGAACATGGCGCCCACACGGGATGCGCCGGTGGTGCGCATGCATCCGGGTACGCGGCAGCGCCGGATCGACCTGCTGCGCTGGGGCCTGCTGCCGCATTGGGCCGAACTGGCGAAGTTCGGCCGCCAGCCCATCAATGCCCGAGGGGAGAATGTGGCGACCTCGCGCATGTTCGGCGACGCCTTCGCGCATCGGCGCTGCCTGGTGCCGGCCGACCTGTTCTATGAGTGGCAGGTGATCCCGAGCGGCAAGCGGCCCTGGGCGATCGCTCGGGCCGACGGCACCACCATGGCCTTCGCCGGGCTGTGGGACGGCTGGCGTGGTCCGGACGGAACCGTGGTACGCACCTTCACCATCATCACCACGCAGGCCAATGAGGTGCTCCAACCGGTGCATCATCGTATGCCAGTCGTGCTGGAGGCGGAGGATTGGCCGGCCTGGCTCGGCGAGAGCGAACCGGGCATCGACCTGACCACGCTGCTGCGTCCCTCGCAGGCGGCGCTTCGCCGCTGGCAGATCGGTTCGGCGGTGAATTTCGTGCGCAATGACGGCCCGGAACTGCTGGAACCGGTGACGCCCACCGGTCCCGAACGCCTGTGGCCGGTTCCCGACCGGGCGGAATGAGCGAAACCCCAGGTTGACCTGAATCAACGCGTCCCGCGGCGCCGGGCGCTACGCAGGGGTCTTGATCAGGGAGGGCCGCATGCAGGCGCGCGATATCATGACACCGGACGTGGTCACCGTCGCCCCGTCGACGTCGCTGGCTGACATTGTCCGTGTGATGTTGACGCGGCGGATCAGTGCGGTGCCGGTGCTGCAGGACGGGCAACTGGTCGGCATCATCAGCGAGGGCGACCTGCTGCGGCGCGTCGAAACCGGCACCGATGCTCCGCCTTCCCGCTGGCTGGAGCTGGTGCACTCCGGCAATGCCAGGGCCGCCGATTACGTGAAGACGCATGGCAGGCGGGCCGAGGAGGTGATGACCCGCAACGTGGTGACGGTTGGCGACGATGCGCCGGTATCGCAGATCGCCCGCATCCTCGCCTCCAACCGGATTCGCCGGGTGCCGGTGATGCATGGCGAACGGATGGTCGGCATCATCAGCCGCGCCAACCTGTTGCAGGCGCTGGCGAGCCGGATGAACGCGGCGAACGAGGCGCGGGTCGACGACGACCGCCGCATCCGCGATGCGCTGCTGGCGGAAATCGCGCAGCAGAGCTGGGCGGCGCCAAGCAATGCCAGTGTCACGGTGAGCGAGGGCGTGGTGCATTTGTGGGGCACCGTGGAGTCCGAGGACAAGCGGCGCGCCCTGGTGGTCTCGGCCGAGAATATCGCGGGGGTCGCATCGGTCGAGGACCATATGCAGAGACCGGTGGCGGCAGACCCGCTGGACCGGCCGAACTGGCCCAAGCCCGCGCGGCCGTAATTGCGTCCCCGCGAGCGATCGTCGCTGCACGCAATCACGGCAAGGCACTCTGCCCGGTCTCGACGCTGGTATCCCTGCGCCGCTGCCATCTGCCGTGCCGGGGAAGGTATCGGAGCCAGCGGATGATGCAGGCCAACCGCCCGCGCCTGTTGTCGCTATGGGTGGCGCCGTCGCGCGAGGCATGCCCGGCGTGGTCACCGAGCAGGCGGCCGGTCACGGCAAACCAACGCCTGCATCGGCCAATTGGCCAACGGCGCGGCAATTGAACCCCCCACCGCGGCAGTGTAAGCCCGCCGCCAATGACCCTGGCCCGTTATGCCGTGCACAAGGCGACCAGCCGCGGCCGGCTCCATCCGGAGCCGGAGGCCGCCACGCGTTCGCCGTGGCAGCGTGACCGCGACCGCATCATCCACAGCTCCGCCTTCCGCAAGCTGCAATACAAGACCCAGGTGTTCGTCAACCACGAGGGCGATTTCTACCGCACCCGGCTGACCCATTCGATCGAGGTGGCGCAGATCGCCCGCTCCATCGCCCGCGCGCTGGACCTGGATGAGGACCTCACCGAGGCGCTGGCGCTGGCCCACGACCTCGGGCATCCGCCGTTCGGCCATGCCGGCGAGGAAGCGCTGAACCTGGCGATGAAGCCGTTCGGCGGGTTCGACCACAACGCCCAGAGCCTGCGCGTGGTGACGCTGCTGGAAAGCCGCTACGCCGGCTGGGACGGGCTGAACCTGACCTGGGAGACGCTGGAAGGCCTGGCCAAGCATAACGGCCCGCTGCGCCACCCGCCCGCCTATATCGCCGACTACAACGACCGCTTCCGGCTGGACCTGTCCACCCACGCCTCCACCGAGGCGCAGGTCGCCGCCCTGGCCGACGACGTCGCCTATCACAGCCACGACCTGGACGACGGGCTGCGCGCCCGGCTGTTCGGTCCGGACGAGATCTCCCACCTGCCGGTGGTGAAGGAGGCATTGGCCGCCGCCCGCATGTCCAGCCTGGACGTGCCGCCGCCGCGGCTGCGCCATGAGACGATCCGTCGGGTGATCGATGCGATGATCACCGATCTGCTGGCGGAGACCGGACGTCGCCTGGCGAAGCTGGATCCGAAGGACGCCGACGCGGTGCGGCGCAGCAAGCAGAAGGTGGTGGCGTTCAGTGCCCCGATGGCCGAGGCCAACCAGGTGATCAAGGATTTCCTGTTCACCCGCATGTATCGGCACTGGCGGGTGAACCGCATGACCTGGAAGGCGCGGCGGCTGACCGAGGAATTGTTCCGCCTGCTGCACGCCGATCCGTCGCTGCTGCCGGATGACTGGCGGGCCCGGGCCGGCGAGGCCGGGACATCCCGGGCGGCGATCGTGGTGGGCGACTACGTCGCCGGCATGACCGATCGCTACGCGATGGACGAACACCGGCGGCTCACCGATATCTCGGTCAGCGGTTGACGCGCCGCCGGCGACACGATCGGAGTACACCATGAGCCACGACATCTACGCCCGCATGCGCGACACGGTGCTGACCGCATTGCGCAGCATGGTTCCCGATCTGCCGGACGACATCGCGGCGCGCGTCGAAGTCACCTCGGCGCGCGACCCCGCGCATGGCGACATGGCGACCAACGCGGCGCTGGTCGCGGCCAGGCCGGCCCGTCAGCCACCGGCCAAACTGGCCGCCGGGCTGGTCGCCTTCCTCGGCGAGGCGCCGGACGTGGCCGAGGCCGTCGTGGCCGGTCCGGGCTTCGTCAACCTGCGTCTGGAACCCAGTGCGTTCCGCGCCTTGATGCCCGGCATCCTGCAGGCCGGCGAGGCCTATGGCGACAGCCGTGTCGGCAATGATATCCGGGTCAATGTCGAATACGTCTCCGCCAATCCGACCGGTCCGATGCATATCGGCCATTGCCGTGGCGCCGTCGTCGGTGATGCGCTCGCCAACCTGCTGCTGAAAGCCGGCTACGACGTCACCAAGGAATACTACATCAACGATGCCGGCGCGCAGGTCGCGGCCCTCGCCTGGGCGGCCTACTGGCGCTACCTCCAGGCGCTCGGCACGCCGCTCAGCGAAGCGGAATTCTCTGAGGAAGTGCCTGGCGGTCTGCAATATCGCGGCGAATACCTGATCCCGATCGGCGAGCAGCTCGCCAGCCGTTATGGCGCGTCGCTGGCACAGCCCGATCTTGGCATCGCCGCACCGGAGATCTGGATCGACATCGTGCGCGACTTCACCATCGATGCGATGATGCAGGAAATCCGCGAAGATCTGCATCTGCTGGGCGTCGATCAGCACGTGTTCACGTCGGAACGCGGCATGGTCGCGTCCGGCGGGGTGAATGCCGCCATCGACTGGTTGCAATCGCAAGGGTTGATCTACGAAGGCGTGCTGGAACCGCCGAAAGGCAAGGCGCCCGAGGATTGGGAGCCGCGCCCGCAGACCCTGTTCCGTGCCACGCATTTCGGCGACGACGTGGATCGGCCGCTGCGTAAATCCGACGGCAGCAACACGTATTTTTCCAACGACATCGCCTACCACGCCGACAAGCTCAACCGCGGCTACGACATCCTGATCGATGTGCTCGGCGCCGATCACGGCGGCTACGTCAAGCGCATGCAGGCCGCCGTGCAGGCGCTGTCCGGGGGCGGCAAGAAATTCGAAGCCGTGCTCTGCCAGATCGTGCACATCATGCGCGGCGGCCAGCCGGTGCGCATGTCCAAACGTGCCGGCAGCTACGTCACCTTGCGCGACCTGATCGACGAGGTGGGCAAGGACGCCGTGCGCTTCACCATGCTGACGCGCAAGGCCGACGCACAGATGGAATTCGACCTGGACCAGGCGTTGGCGCAGACGCGCGACAACCCGGTATTCTACGTGCAATACGCGCACGCCCGCTGCCGCTCGGTGCTGCGCGCCGGGGCCGAGATGCTGGGCGAGGCCGCCACCTCGAATGCGGTTCTGGCCGGGGCGCCGCTGGATTCGCTGGAGGCGGAGGCGGAACTGACCCTGCTCCGCCGCCTGGCCGGCTGGCCACGAATAGTTGAAGCCGCGGCCACGGCACGGGAACCCCACCGAATCGCGTTTTTCCTCTATGACTTGGCGGCCGACTTTCATATGCTGTGGAACCGCGGCAAGGATGATGCCACACTCCGCTTCCTGCAGGCGGAGCGGCCAGCGGAGACGCTGGCGCGATTGGCTCTGGTCGCCGCCACCGCAGTGGTGATCCGGTCCGGTCTAGCGGTGATGGGCGTGCAGCCCGTCGAGGAAATGCGCTGACCCGCGAAGGGGAACATCAGGCAGGACGCTGAGTTTGGCCCTGATCCAAACGCCCTTTCGCGGCAAGGCAAAGCGAATTGAGGCGTGTGCCATGTCCGACGACATCAGCATCCCGACCCCGACCTATCGCGTGCCGCCACGGCGCCGCGGGATGGACCCCGCCACGCGACGGCTCGCGTTCATCGCCGCCGGGCTGGGCGGCGCATTCGTGGTTTTGATCGGCGGTTGGTCACTGCTGGGAACCAGCCATCAGGGCGTGCCGGTGGTGCAGGCCGAGTTGGGGCCGATGCGGGTGAAGCCGACCAATCCCGGCGGGCTGCAGGTGGCCGGTGCCGGCAACGAGATCTTCTCGGGCGGAAACGATACCGATGTCGGCAAGCTGGCGCCGGCCGCGGAGACGCCCGATCCCCAGGCGCTGCGCGCGCCGCCGCCCGCCCCGGTGGCAAAACCCGCCGCGGTTGCACCGGCCGCGCAGTCGACGCCGCTGCTGCCCGGACAGGTCGCCGCCACAAAGCCCAGCAGCGTGTCCCCGCCCAAGCCCGCCGCGCCCACCGTGGCCGCAACGGCAGCGCCGGAGCCACGCGCCGCCGCCGCAGCAGCGCCGGAACAGCACGCGGCAGCGACGCATGACGCCGCCCCGTCCCGGGTTGGCGCCAAGGGCACGCTGGTGCAGCTTGCGGCGATGTCCAGCGAGGAGGCTGCGAAAGCCGAGTGGCAACACCTGAACAAGCGCCTGCCGGGCCTGCTGTCCGGACGCCAGCCGAGCTTCACCAAGGTGGAGCACAGTGGTCGTACATACTGGCGCGTTCGCACCGGCGGGTTCTCCGACGTGAACCAGGCGACCTCGTTTTGCGCGCAGGTGCGGGCCAAAGGGTCGGGCTGCGCCCTCGCGGCGTTCTGAGTTTTCCACCGCCTCCGCTACGTCCGGCGCTGGGCCGGCAACTCGCTGCACCGGCTGATCGTCGGTTTCCATGCCGGGGACACGGGACGGCCCGGATCCGGCGGGGAAGGGGCGGGGAGGTGCCGCGGCACGCTGCCGATCGCGGCTTGTCATGAAAGCGGCGATCGTCGGCATTTCCAGCCCGACCCTGTTGCCCGATGAGGAGGCGCTGTTTCGGGCCCATCCGCCGGCCGGGGTCATCCTGTTCGCACGCAATGTCCGCGACCCGGCGCAACTGAGCGCGCTCACC
This sequence comes from uncultured Alphaproteobacteria bacterium, assembly GCA_963789495.1. Lineage (GTDB taxonomy): Bacteria > Pseudomonadota > Alphaproteobacteria > Acetobacterales > Acetobacteraceae > CAWBLP01. The sequence goes on along the minus strand of CAWBLP010000031.1, from coordinate 104,657 downwards.
GCCGCGCTCCGGCACGTGCTGTCGCCCGCCGCGCTGCTGATGGTCGACCAGGAAGGCGGGCGGGTGGCGCGGCTGCGCCCGCCGCATTGGCGCGCCCACCCGCCGGCGGCCGCGCATGGCCGGCTCTACGATACCGACCGCCGCGCCGGACTGCGGGCTGCCTGGCTCACCGGCGCACTGATCGGGCTGGACTGCGCGGCGATGGGGTTTGACGTGGTTGCGGCGCCGGTGCTGGACCTGACGGTGCCCGGCGCCAGCGACGTGGTCGGCGACCGGGCGTTCTCCGGCGACCCGGTCACCGTGGCTCGCCTGGGCCATGCGCTGGCCGAGGGGTTGCTCGCGGCCGGCATCCAGCCGGTGGGCAAGCACGCCCCCGGACATGGCCGCGCGCTGGTCGACAGCCATCTGGCGCTGCCGAGGGTGCACGCGGCGGACCTTCGCCCGGACCTGTTGCCATTCGGCCTGCGTGCCCATCTTCCCTGGCTCATGACCGCCCATATCGTCTATGCCGCCTGGGACCCACAGCGCCCGGCCACCTTGTCGCCGGCGGTGATCCAGGGGGTGATTCGCGGACGGCTGGGTTTTGGAGGCGTGCTGGTGAGCGATGATCTGGCGATGGGAGCGCTGTCCGGCACACCGGCGGAGCGGGCGGTGCAGGCAATCGCAGCCGGCTGCGACCTGGCGTTGTACTGCGCCGGCGATGCCGAACCGACCGCAGCCGTGCTGGCCGCCTGTCCTGCGGTCTCGCCCACCGCCCTGGTCCGGCTGGCCAACGCCCGGGCGCTGGCCGCAGCGCGTTGCCTGCCGCTGCACCCGGCAGCGTTGTCGGACGAGCGGGACCGGCTGTTCGCGTGAACGGTTTTCTGGTTCAGCTCGCGCTGGCGGTTATTCCGGCCATACTGGCGATCACCCTGCATGAGGCCGCGCACGGCTACGCCGCGCTGGCGCTGGGCGACGACACCGCGCGCAAGGCCGGCCGCCTGTCGCTGAACCCGCTGCGCCACGTGGACCGGGTCGGCACCATCCTGCTGCCCGGGTTCCTGCTGCTGTCGCAGTTGCTGCTGGCGGGACGCATCTACTTCATGTTCGGCTGGGCCAAGCCGGTGCCGGTGGCCGCCTGGAAATTCGCCAACCCGCGCCGCGGCATGGCCTTCGTCGCGATGGCAGGGCCGGCGATGAACTTCTTCCTCGCCTGGGTCGGCGCCGTGCTGATGCCGTTACCGCATGGCGCTTTGCCACCCCACGTCGATCCGCTCGAGGTCGCCATCGCGACCCATCCGATCGTCGGCGGCTTCCTGCTGTATTTCATGCTGTCGAACCTGGTGCTGGGCCTGTTCAACCTGCTGCCGATCCCGCCGCTGGACGGCGGACGCATTGCCGTGGGCCTGCTGCCGCTGGGCCTCGCCCGCCGCTGGGCGCAGCTGGAGAAGGCCGGCATCCTGCTGGTGATTCTGGTCGTGTTCCTGCTGCCGCAGCTGCTGCATGAGTTCGGCATCCGCTTCGACCCGTTCGGCGACACGCTGAACACTGTGCTGCCCTGGGCGTTCCGCGTGCTGTTCGAGCTCGGCGGGCATGGCGCTGCGGCCGGGGTGGTGCATGTCTGATTCCCCGCGCACTGCGTCTCCCGGCTCGGAGCGCCTGGACGTTGCGGCGGACGGTTCGCCGGCCCCCGGGCCAGCAGCCCCCGACGCGGTAGTCGGCGAGCCGGCAGCCCGTGACCCGACGACTCGAGCGTCTGCCGCCCGCGCGCCAGCAGCCTCTGATCCGGCGGCCCCCGAGCTGGCAGCCCGCGACCTGGCGACCCGAGATTCTGCTGCCCCTGGGCCAACAGCCTCTGATCCGGCAGAACCGGACACGCTCGTTCTGCATTTGACCGGGTTCGAGGGGCCATTGGACCTGCTGCTGGACCTGGCGCGCGCCCAGAAATTCGACCTGACGACGATCTCCATCCTGGCGCTGGTCGAGCAGGACCTGTCGGTGATCGAAAGCGCCCGCCGCGTTCGCCTGGAGCTTGCGGCGGACTGGCTGGTGATGGCCGCCTGGCTGACCTGGCTGAAATCCCGCCTGCTGCTGCCGGCCGGCACCGCCGAGGCCGAGGAAGCCGAGGATGCCGCCGGCATCCTGGCGGCCCGGTTGCGCGATCTCTCCGCCATTCGCAGCGCTGCCGCCTGGCTCGCCGCCCGGCCGCAACTCGGCCAGGAGGTATTCGCCCGCGGCGCGCCGGAGGACCATACCGAGATCGACGATTCCCGCCTGGCGTTGGACCTCGGTGCGCTGGTGCGGGCGTATCTGGCCGCGGTCCGTCGCGGCACGCGGTCTGGCCGCTACACTGCGCGCGTCCTGACCCTGTGGACCGTGCAGGATGCGCTGCGCCGGCTGGCCGCGCTGGTGGGCACATTGCCGGACTGGACCAGTCTCGAACAATTCCTGCCCGCCGCGCTGGCCGGTCCGACCGAACGACGCGCAGCCCTCGCCTCGACGTTGCTGGCGGGGTTGGAGATGGCGCGCGGCGGGACGATTGCGCTGCGGCAGGACCATGCATTCGGGCCGATCCTGGTGCGGCCCGGCAGCGTTGCGGTAGAGCAGGGCGCATGATGAGCGACGAGCCAGCTGCGGCTTCGGACGGCAGACCGGAGGAGCGGCCCGAGTCGGATGCGATCGCTCCGGCCGAGGCGCAGACTGCGGCGAGCGGGCCCGAAGCCGGACCGGATGTGCTCGCCACGCGGGGGCCCGATCCGGCTGTTTTGTCCGAGGCCGAGGCGGGCGCCGAGGATTCACCGGGCGTTACGGTGGCCGAGGGTTCGCCGAACGCCACAACGGCCGAGGTGGCGGCGGGCGTCATGGCGGCCGAGGGTGCGCCGGGGGCCACCACGGCCGGGGGTGCGCCAGGCGTCGGGCCAGGCCCATCGGTCGGGCCAGAGGCCGTTGCGACCGAGGACGCCTTGCGCCTGGCCGAGGCGCTGATCTTCGCCAGCGCAGCCCCGGTGACGCCGCGCGCCCTGACGCAGCTGCTGCCGGATGACGCCGACGCCGATACCGTGATCGCCGCCTTGCGGGAGCGCTATGCCGGGCGTGGCGTGGAACTGGTGGACGCAGCCGGCGGCGTGCAGTTCCGCACCGCGCCCGACCTGGCGTCACGGCTGCGCAAGGTGGTCGAGGTGAAGCGGCGGCTGCCGCGGGTGGCGATGGAGACGCTGGCGATCATCGCCTACCACCAGCCGGTCACCCGCCCGGAGATCGAGGAGATCCGTGGCACCTCGCTGTCCCAGCAGACGCTCGATTCCTTGCTGGAAGCCAATCTGGTGGCCCCGAAAGGGCGTCGCGAATCGCCCGGCCGGCCGACACTGTGGGGCACCACTTCGCAATTCCTGGAGCAATTCGGGCTGAAGGACCTGCGCGAACTGCCGCGACGCGACGATCTGCTGCTGGAGCCGCCACGGCCGGCCAAGCCTTCGTCCGATCCGGCCGACGAGGCCTCCCCGGCCGAACCCGAGCCGACCCAAGGCGAGCCGGATCCGGCGGGTCCGGACGCCAGGGAAGCATCGGGAGAACCCGAATGAAGCCTCACGCGATCGGAGTTCCGCTCCCGTGAGGCCGCACGCCGCAGCGCATGGCATTGCCTGCTCCGCCTGCACGGGCCATGGCCGACGCTAGCGGCGAGGAATGGGCCGGGACGGCGCCGCGCTCCGGACCCGGCTTTCGCGGTCCGCTCACCCCGCATCCCAATCCTGCACGGGGTCGTGTTTCCGCTGCGCGTCTTTCCTGCTAGCTAGCCCGCCTGGAGTCCCACGCGCAGACATGTTCGATTTTGCCTGGTCGGAAATTGCCCTTATCGCCGCCGTCGCGTTGATCGCGATCGGACCCAAAGACATGCCTGTGGCCATCCGCTCGGTCACCGGCATGATCAAGAAGGCACGCCGCATGGCGGCCGAATTCCAGGGCCACGTCGACGAGATGGTGCGCGATGTGAACCTCAGTGAGGTGCGCGACCAGATCAACGAAATCCGCAATTTCGACCTGCGCGGCGAGGTGGAGCGTTCGGTCGATCCGGACGGCTCGCTGCGCAGCACGTTTGCGTCCAATCCTCTGGAGCCGAACCCGGCGATCTCCACCCCGGCTCCGGAGGAACCACCGGCGGTCGAGGTGGGCGAGCCCGGCACCGCCGAACTGGAGCGGCCGGCGGAGGCCGACCGGATCGCCGGGCCGACGCACGTGGACGCACCGGCCTTCATCCCGCCCGGCATGGTGCCGCCGCCGGAGTTCTTCAGCCTGGCGCCGCCAGAAGACAGCGAACCCGAACCACCCGCCTTCATTCCGCCCGAGGTCGTGCAGCAGTCCCGACCGCGCCCCTCGGCTTGATCGAACGCTGACAAACGAACCTGGTGCATGGCTGATACCGAAGACGATCCGATCCACGACAAGCCGATGCCGCTGCTCGAGCATCTGCTCGAACTGCGCCGTCGCCTGTTATGGTCGGTGGTGGCATTCCTGCTTTGCTTCGCCGGCGCGTATTACTTCGCCGGCGACATCTACTTCTTCCTCGCCGAACCGCTGGCGCAGGTGCTGCGGGAGCAGGGCAACCCCGACCCGCATCTGATCTACACGCAGCTGTATGAGGCGTTCTTTACCAAGATCAAGGTGGCGTTCTTCGGCGGCGCCTTCGTCTCGTTCCCGATCATCGCCGCCCAGCTCTGGCTGTTCGTGGCGCCGGGCCTGTACCGCAGCGAGAAGCGGGCGCTGCTGCCGTTCCTGGCCGCCACGCCGATCCTGTTCGTGATGGGCGCGTCGCTGGCGTACTACTTCGTGTTCCCCTTCGCCTGGCGGTTCTTCGCCAGCTTCCAGTCGCCGACCGGCGGCGGCGGCGTGCCGATCGAGCTGCTGCCACGCGTCAGCGAGTACCTCGACCTGGTGATGAAGCTGATCTTCGCCTTCGGCATCACTTTCCAGGTGCCGGTCGCGCTGACGCTGATGGCGAAAGTGGGGATCGTGTCCTCCGCCGGTTTGAAGCGGTTCCGCCGCTATGCCTATGTCGGGATGTTCGTGATTGCCGCGATCCTGGCACCGCCCGACGTGATCACCCAGACCGGCCTGGCCCTGCCATTGATCGCGCTGTACGAAATTTCCATCATCTCGGCGAAATTCGTGGAGCCGAAGCCCGTCGAGGTGTGACAACCACCCGACCGTCGCGACACCAAGGTGCCTCCCCATGCATGACATTCGCACCGTCCGCAGCGATCCTGCCGGATTCGACGCCGCCTTGGCGCGGCGGGGCCTGCCGGCGGTCTCGCCGGACCTGCTGGCACAGGATGGCAACCGCCGTGCCGCGCAGACCGCGCTGCAGGAAAAGCAGGCGCGGCGCAACGCCCTGGCGCGCGAGATCGGCCAGGGCAAGCGGACCGGCAGCGACACCAGTGCGCTGGAAGCCGAGGCCACCCGGTTGCGCGGCGAGATGGAAGGGCTGGAGCAGCGCGCCGGTGAACTGGACGCCGCCATCCGGCGTACGCTGGAGGCGTTGCCGAATTTCCTCGATGCCGACGTGCCCGACGGTCCCGACGAAACGGCCAACATCGTGCTGAAGCAGATCGGCGCTCCCCGCGACCTCGGATTCCAGCCAAAGCAGCATTTCGAGCTCGGCGAGGCTCTCGGCCTGATGGATTTCGCCACCGCGGCGAAGCTGGCCGGCACCCGCTTTGTCGTGCTGCGCGGCGCGCTGGCGCGGTTGGAGCGTGCGCTGGGCCAGTTCATGATCGACCTGCACACGCGGGAACACGGCTTCACCGAAATGATGATGCCGTCTCTGGTGAACGACGCCGCGGTATTCGGTACCGGCAGCCTGCCGAAATTCGCCGACGACCTGTTCCACACCACGGATGGGCGCTGGCTGATCCCGACTGCCGAGGTGCCGCTGACCAACACGGTCGCCGGCGAAATCGTGCCGGAGAAGGCGCTGCCGATCCGGCTGACCGCGCTGACCGACTGCTACCGCGCCGAGGCGGGTTCCGCCGGTCGCGACACCCGCGGCATGCTGCGCCAGCACCAGTTCCACAAGGTGGAGATGGTGTCGATCGTCCACCCCGATCACAGCGTCGCGGAGCAGGAGCGGATGACCGGTTGCGCCGAAAAGGTGCTCACCCTGCTGGAACTGCCATTCCGCCGCGTGTTGCTGTCCTCCGGCGATACCGGTTTCGCCTCCGCGCGCACCTTCGACCTGGAGGTGTGGCTGCCGGGCCAGCAGGCCTGGCGGGAGATCAGCTCCTGCTCGAATTGCCGGGATTTCCAGGCGCGGCGGATGAATGCGCGGTTCCGCGCCGCGGACGGCAAGGGTATCGCCAATGTGCATACGTTGAACGGGTCGGGCGTTGCGGTCGGCCGCGCTCTCATCGCCGTGATGGAAAACCACCAACAGGCGGACGGCGCGATCCTGATCCCCGAGGTGCTGTGGCCCTATATGGGCGGGATCGAGCGGATCGGCCCCGGCTGAACAAGGGGTCTCCGCAGCCGCAAGGAGCCCATGCATGGCAGCACAGGTGAAGCCCAAGCCAGACGGCTATCCGTCACTGACGCCCTATCTGATCGTGCGCGACGGCAACGCCGCGATCGCGTTCTACCAGCGCGTATTCGGCGCGCAGCTACGCCTGCGGCTGGGCGCGCCCGAAGGCAAGGTCGGACATGCAGAACTGCAGATCGCGGATTCGGTGGTGATGCTGGCCGACGAGCACCCGGAGCATGACGCGATGGCGCCGCCGGCGGAGGGGCTGATGTCGGTGTCGCTGCATCTCTACGTGGAGGACGCGGATGCCGTGGTGCGCGAGGCGCAGGCGGCGGGTGCGACGCTGAAGCGGCCGGTGGAGACGCAGTTCTATGGCGACCGGTCGGGCACGATCGTCGATCCGTTCGGCCATGTCTGGCACATCGCGACCCATATCGAGGATGTGCCGCCGGAGGAGATGCAGCGCCGGGCGGCGGAGCTGGCCGGGTAAGCGTCGGGGCGTTGCCCCAAACCCCACCAGGGGCTTTGCCCTCTGGACCCCCAGCAAAGGCTCAGCCTTTGCAATCACATACTGTTTGGGTTGGGGAGGGGGCGTGACGGGCTCGGACCACGCGGCCATCACGAAACGCCGCCTCCCCAACCCAAACAACATACGGTTCCAAGGGCGAGCCCTTGGCGGGGATTTAAGGGGCAGCGCCCCTTGATGGGGGTTTCGGGGGCAACGCCCCCGCCGCCTACCGGACCGCGCCCAGCGCCCAGGCCAGCACGCCCTTCTGCGCGTGCAGCCGGTTCTCCGCCTCGTCGAACACCACCGATTGCGGCCCGTCGATCACCTCCTCGGTGACCTCCTCGCCGCGATGCACCGGCAGGCAGTGCATGAAGATCGCATCCGCCGCGGCCTTCGCCATCAGCCGCCGAAGTCACCCGATACGGCGCCAGCAGGTTGTGCCGGCTTTCGTTCGGATCGTCCGACATGCTGACCCAGGTATCCGTCACCACGCAGCGCGCGCCGGCTACGGCTTTCTCCGGATCGTCCGTCAGCTCGATCCGGCCGCCCTGGGCGCGCGCCCAGTCGAGCAGGTCCTTCGGCGGACGCAGCGCGTCCGGCGTGGCGAGGCGCAGGGTGAAGCCGAACCGCACCGCCGCCTCGATCCAACTGCGCGCGACATTGTTGCCGTCGCCGCACCAGGCCACCACCTGGCCGGCGATCGGGCCGCGATGCTCCTCGAACGTCAGCACATCGGCCATCAGCTGGCAGGGATGCGAGGTATCGGTCAGCCCGTTGATCACCGGCACGGTGGCGTATTCCGCCAGTTCGTGCAGCTTCGACGACCTTGTCGGTGCGCAGCATGATCGCATCGACATAGCGCGACAGCACGCGGGCGGTATCGGCCGGCGTTTCGCCGCGCCCGCTTTGCATGTCGCGCGCCGACAGCACGATCACGTCGCCGCCCAGCTGCCGCATGCCGACCTCGAACGAGACGCGGGTGCGGGTGGAGGGCTTCTCGAAGATCAGCGCCAGCGTCTTGCCGGCCAGCGGGCGGGACGAGGCGCCGCGCGCGCTTGTAGTTGCCGGCGACGTCCAGCATCTGCCGCAGCGTCGCGCTGTCGAAATCGCGCAGGTCGAGGAAGTGGCGCGGGCCGGTCCCCGTGCGGCGACCGGTCCTCGCGCTTTACGGCGCGCTTGAGCGAGGCGCTCACTTTGCGGCGTCCTTGGCGGCGGAGGGCAGCACGCGCCGGGTGGCGCGGCGCAGCATGACGACGGCCTCGTCCAGATCCGCGTCGGTGACCACCAGCGGCGGCGCCAGGCGCAGCACGTTGTCGCCGGCGGTGATCGCCATCAGCCCCTCGGCGACGCAGGCGCGCCTGCACCTGGCCGGCCGGCATGCACGCATTTCAGCCCGAGCAGCAGGCCCATGCCGCGCGCTTCGACGAAGACCTGCGGGATATTCGCGCGGCGATCTCGTCCAGTTCGGCGCGCAGCCGGCTGGCCCTTGCGCTGCACGTCTTCCAGGAAGCCGGGCGCCAGGATGATATCCAGCACCGCGTTGCCCGCCGCGCAGGCCAGCGGATTGCCGCCATAGGTGGTGCCATGCGTGCCGGGCACCAGCGCCTTGGCGAACTGCTCCTTCGCCAGCACCGCGCCGAGCGGGAAGCCGCCGCCGATGCCCTTCGCCGCGGACATGACGTCCGGCGTGATGCCGGCCCATTCATGCGCGAACAGCTTGCCGGTGCGGCCCATGCCGGACTGCACCTCGTCCATGCCGAGGATGATGCCGTATTCGTCGCACACCGCGCGCAGGTCGCGCAGGAACTGCAGGTCGGCCGGGCGCACGCCGCCCTCGCCCTGGATCGGCTCGACGATGATGCCGCAGGTCGCCGGGACCGATCGCGTTGCGCACCGCGTTCATGTTGTTGAACGGCACGTGGTCGAAGCCTTCCACCACCGGGCCGAAACCTTCCAGGTAGTGCGCGTTGCCGGTGGCGGCGAGCGTGGCCAGCGTGCGGCCGTGGAACGCGCCCTCGAAGCAGATGAAGCGGAACCGCTCCGGCTTGCCGGCGTCCGACATGGCGCGGCGCATCATCTTGATCATGCCCTCGTTCGCTTCGGCGCCCGAGTTGCAGAAGAACACGCTGTCGGCGAAGGTCGCGTCGACCAGCCGCTGCGCCAGGGTTTCCGCCTGCGGGATGCGATACAGGTTGGAAACGTGCATCACCTTGGCGGCCTGTTCGGCGATCGCCTTGGACAGATGCGGATGGCCGTGGCCCAGCGAGGCGGTGGCGATGCCGGAGCCGAAATCCAGGAATCGTCGCCCGTCCACCGTCCACAACCAGGCGCCTTCGCCCCGCTCGAAGGCGAGGTCGGCACGGGCGTAGTTCGGCAGCAGCGCGGAAATCATGGGGGGTTCTGACCCTCTCTGGTGGCGTTTCCCAACGGATCTCCCGCCCGCGACCGATCGGGGCGGGTCCAAGGGAAGCGCGCATCATTGGCCGCCGATCGCGAACGTGTCAAACCAGCGGCGGAGATCCGCGAGACCTGTGTCGGGGCGGCGGTTCGCGGTAGCGGCGTCGCAGGGGTGAACCCGGCGCGCGGTGCCGCCCCGGCGCTCAGGCGGCCAGCGCCGGCGGCGCGGCGGCGGCCGCGTCCGGCCTTGCCGATCGCGCCGTCAGTCGCACGATGGCCGCCTCGACCAGCCGACGGTCCTCGGCGGAGGCGAAATCGAAGGCTAGGTTCAGCACCATGCCGACGCGGTTCACCACGCGCACCGCGACCTCCGGCAGTCCGGCGACCGACAGGCGCGCAGTGCCCAGGGGCGGCGCCTCGCCTTCGAACCGCGCACCGCCCTCGGACAGGTCGCGCAGCATGCCGTGTGCAGTCCCGCCGGGATGCAGCAGGCGTGCGGGCAGACTGACCGACGTCCGGTCGGCGGCGCGCCGGTTCAGCTCCGCCACCCGGGAGCGCAGTATGCCCACCAGGGCGCCCTGCAGCCCGGACATCCGCTGCACGGCCTGGCCGGTGATATCCTGGGTTGCCGACACCCCCGCGGCGCAGCGACTTGCCAGATCGGTCATGTCACCAACCTGGTCGGCGGTACGTCGCGCTGCAGCCGAGGCGCCATCCACGGCGGCAACGATCTGTCCGGTCGCGGCGGATTGCTGCTCCACCGCTGCAGCCACGCGGGTTGCGATGCTGTCGAGTGAATCCACGGCGTTGACGATGCCGTCCAGCGCCTGCTGCGCCTGGCGGGCGGCCGCATCGATCGCTGCGACGCGTGCGCCGATCTGCTCGGTGCTCTGCCGGGTCTGGTTGGCCAGCTGCTTCACCTCGGTCGCGACGACCGCAAATCCCTTGCCTGCCTCGCCGGCGCGGGCGGCTTCGATGGTCGCGTTCAAGGCGAGCAGATTGGTGCGGCCTGCGATGTCGCCGATCAGATGCGCAACCTCCTGCACCTCGGTCACACTCGCGAACAGCGCCTCGAAGCTGGTTCGGGTCTCCGCGGTCCGGCTGACGACCCCCCTGGTCGTGCTGGCCGTCGTTTCCATCTGATGCGCGACTTCCTGGATTGCTTCGTTCAGTCCGCGCGCGGCATCCGCGGCGGCATCGCTCTCCCGCAGTCCTTCCGTCGCCAGGTCGGCTGCGCTCTGCGCCGCCGCGACGATGGTATCCACGTCACGGCGCACCGTGCCGGAAATCTCGGCCACCTGTTCCGCCAGGCTGGAGACGCCCTGCACGGCCTGGCCCGCCTCGCGCTCGATCAGCGCGCTGATCTCGTGCACGGCGTTCACCCGTGCGGTTTCGGCTTCGCGTTGCAAGCTCGCCTGTCCGTCCTCCAGCGCCTGCCGGGCGATCGCGGTTTCCTTGAAGCGCTGCGTCGCGCTCAGCAGGCGGGCGATCTCGTCATGTCCGTGCGATCGTGGCACGACGACATCCAGCCTGCCCTCGGTCAGGCTATGCAGCGCGCCGATCGCCCGGTTGAGCGGACGGACCACGCGCTGCAGCACGTACCAGATGGACAGCAGCGCGACCGCGAGCCCGGCGGCCCAGCAGGCAATGGCCAAGGCGAGACGGCCGCGCCCGTCATCCGCCTGTTGCCGCATGGTCAGGTCCAGCACGGCGCCGGCAGCAGACTGCGCGGTTCGCATGGCCTCGATCGCGGCGCTGGCGGCAGAGAACCAATCCCCCGAGCTGATCGGCCAGGCGGCGCGCTCGGCCGCGGCGGCGAGCACCCGGGTCCGGGTGGCGTCGAACGTCTCGAACAGTGCGGCGTGGGTGGCGCGCAGGGCTTTGCTGGCCTCGGGTGGCAGGAGCTGCAGGCGTGGTTGGATGCGGGCCCACGCTCCTTCCACGCGGCCGCGCAGCACGCCCAAGGCGGCCATCTCCGCTGCGGTCAACCGTGCGTCGCTGGCGATCGCGCCGTTCACCCGGCCCCGCTCGCGTCCGGTGAATTCCGCCATGTCCGCCAGGGCGTCGCGGACCGCGATCAGGTCGCCGACCTGACCCTCGCGATTGCAGGCGGCATCGATCAGCCGGCGCAACCGTGTCACCGCCTCGATCTGCGCGGTGGCTGCGGTGAACCAAACGGATTGGGCAGGTGCGCCGGGCTTGCCCTGGATCGCCTGTTCCACCGCCTGTCGCAGCCCGTCCACCCGGCGCCCGGTCTCCCGCGCGTCGGCCAACGCGGTTTGCAACGCGTCGAGGTCGAGACCGGGAAGGTCGGTCAGTCCGGCTAAGGCTGCTTTCAGTGCATCCGTGGCCTTGCTGCGTTGGCCGATGACGGCAGTGCGGACCTGTGCGGGCGCGGCGGCGGGGTCTGCCAGCAGGCCATTCACCAGCCCTCGTTCCGCGGCCAGTGAGGCCGAGGCGGCCAGCAGCAGGCTGCTGCGGCCCTCGAACTGACGGGTTCGGTCGGCCAGCTCGACCCGTTGCCAGGACGTCAGGCAGTCGCGGGCCAGCTGGACGGCCAGTACGGTGCCGAGCAACGCGATGGCGGCGACGATACGCAATCCGAGTGACATCGGTACCGGGTCGGCTAAAAAGCCTGCCGAACTGTTAAGGTTTCATACCGATCTGGGGGGACGGGGAAGAGGCGGCGTTGTTCGTGCCGCCCCGGGGGTTGCGACGCACCTGCCCTCCCGGCTGCATCGCCGCAGGACAGGGCTCCGGTGGCAGAAGGGTCGGGTCACGACGGCGTCCGGGCGGGTGTGCGACCGGCCGCCGGGTTCGGCTACTCTCCGGCGATGCAGCCTGACAGGGCCAAGGGACATCATGAGCAAGCCGCCGAAAACACCGGATCCCGCGACGCTGTACGAGGCCGCGCTGTCCCATCTCGCGCGCTATGCGGCAACCGAGGCCGGTCTTCGCCGGGTGCTGGAACGTCGCATCGACCGTTGGGCGCGGGCGGCTGCCACGCCGGATGATGTCGAGTTCATTGCGACCCAGGCCGAAGCGGCACGGTCCGCCGTGGCGGGGGTGGTGGCGCGGCTGGTGGCGGCAGGCGCGGTGAGCGACACGGTGTTCGCGCAGAACCGCGCCCGCAGCCTGGTGCGGGCCGGACGTTCCAGGCGGGCGGTGGCGGCGCAACTGGCCGCCAAGGGGGTCGATCCCGCCCTGGCGCGGGCGGCGGTGCCGGAGGATGAAGCCACCGAACTCGCGGCCGCGCTGGCTTTGGCGCGGCGCCGCCGGATTGGTCCATTCCGCAGCGGCCCCGAGCCCGACCTGGCGGGGCGCAGGCGGGAACTGGCCATGCTGGCGCGTGCCGGATTTCCCCAGTCGATTGCCGTTCGTGCGTTGGGGACCGAGCCGGAGGCGGCGGAATCGATGGTGGCCGCGTTGCGGCGCGGGTGATTGCGTGCGTTCGTCGATCGGCGCCGATGTGACGGCCGGATGGCATGCGTCATTGCAGCTCGGGCTGATCGCCGCTGCTGTCCTGCCGTCGTCCCTTGCAAGCCGTGGCGGCCAGCGACCGATCCGCTTCACCCTGAGGAGGCAGGTTCGGCGCAAACGACCCCGCAGTGCAACCCATTAGCGGTTCGGTAATCGAGCCGATGCTATGCCCGCAGCATGATCTGCCGGTGGCGGTTGTCGGGTGGCGGTTGCCGACCCACGTCCCGATCGTCCGTGGCGCCCGTCCGCTGCCATCGCGCCCCTGCGGCGTGCCCGCGCCTGCCATGCCGCGGCGTGTCCGTGGCTTGCGGCGATGAGGCCATCGCCCATGTGCCACGATGCGCGGCACCGCGGCAGGCCTGAACCGCATCTCGGGCCTGGACCCTGCGCGGCACCCTGACGCGCCGTTGCCGGCGGATCGGCAACGATGGAAGGAACGGAGTTTGCTGCAGGGAAAGAAGGGACTGGTCGTTGGCATCGCCAACGAGCAAAGCATCGCCTATGGCTGCGCCGCAGCCTTTCAACGCGCCGGTGCAGACCTCGCCATCACCTATCTGAACGCGAAGGCCGAACCCTACGTGCGTCCGCTGGCGGAGCGGCTGCACAGCCCGATCATCGTGCCCTGCGACGTGCGCGAGCCCGGCCAGCTCGAGGCGGTATTCGATCGCATCCGGCAGGACTGGGGCCGGCTCGATTTCCTGCTGCATTCCATTGCCTTCGCCCCGAAGGAGGATCTGCACGGCCGCATCACCGACTGCTCGCAGGCCGGGTTCGCGATGGCGATGGACGTGTCGTGCCATTCCTTCATTCGCATGGCGCGACTGGCCGAACCGCTGATGACCGATGGCGGCTGCCTGCTGACCGTGTCCTTCTATGGCTCGGGGAAGGTGGTCGAGGAATACAACCTGATGGGACCGGTGAAGGCGGCGCTGGAAAGTTCGGTCCGCTACATGGCCGCGGAACTCGGCGCGCGGCGGATTCGGGTGCACGCCCTGTCGCCGGGTCCGCTGAAGACGCGGGCCGCCTCCGGCATTCAGCGCTTCGATGAGCTGCTGGAGCGCGCGCGGGCCCGTACTCCCGAGCATCGCCTGGTCAGCATAGAGGATGTCGGCGCCATGGCGGCATTCCTGGTCAGCGATGCCGCTTCCGGGCTGACCGGCAATATCGAATACATCGATGCGGGCTATCACATCACCGGCTGACGCGCCTGGAAACCAGTTTCGGCCCGGTCGGCGGTATGAGACCCGGCGCTCAGGAGGGATGCGCTCACAGCCGCTGCGCTCACAGCCGATGCGCTCACAGCGGGCGGACTCACAGCTGGTGCGCTCGACGGCCGGCCTGCTCAAAGCGGGTGCGCTCACAGCCGACGCGCTCACAGTGGGCGCACGCGGAGCCGGCAAAGCCGCGCGTTTAGAACCGTCGTTCGAACACCGTGATCACATCGCCCGGCTGCACAAACGCCTGGCGCGCCGCCTTGCCCTCGACCGCGACACCCTGCGTGTTGCGCACGACGGAGGCGTAGTCCTGCACCGCGCGATAGGTGAACCCGCCGGCGACCGCGACGGCGGTCACCACCGTCATGGCCGGCTGATACGGATACTGGCCGGGCTTGTTCACTTCGCCGAGCACGAAGATCGGTCGATAGGCGATCACTTCGGCGGACACTGACGGATTGCGCAGCAGCCTGGCGCGTTGCAACGCCTTGGCGACCGACTGCTCCAGTTGCGTGGGCGTCAGACCAGCCGCCTGCACGCCGTCCAGCAGCGGCACCGCGATCACGCCGCTGTCGGCGACACGAAACTCGCCGGTCAGATGCTCCTCACCGAAGGTGATCAGCCGGACCACGTCGCCGGGACCCAACCGATAATCGCTGGCGGAGATCGCGGGCAGGGAAGGCAGGTCCCGACCAGGTGCGCATCCGGTCAGCAACCACAGGACGGCACAGCAGAAGGGCAGCAGGCGCAAGGCAGCACCTCGTTCTGGGGCGAATGCGACACCGGCGTTTTGGGCGCCCTGCATTGTCGCTGCGTCCCCTCTGCGAAGTCTTAACGCGCGCGCCGATTTTCATCATCGCACACACCGATGCAGGCAGCATTAGCGCGGCGTTAGGCGACGCCCAAAGACTACCGCTTCACCGCGGCTGTCTCGGGGAGATCGTATAATTCCATTCCGGATGGAACGCATGACCCGCGATATTGAGGGTTGCCATGTCCGCATCCTCGACCTTCAGGCCCTTCGGATAGATGCGAGTATCGAGTTCGCAGCGGACGGTCAGGCCGGTTTTGGTCGTTGTGGAGGCGATCAATTCGACGACTGTCTCCCGGCTGGTCAGTGGTTTGCCGCGCCAAGTCTGGGTGATGTGGCAGAACAGGCGATGCTCAATTTTGTTCCACTTTGAGGTCCCTGGTGGATAGTGACAGACCTGTAGCGTCAGAGCGGCTTCGTCAGCCAACTTCTGAAGCTCGACTTTGAACAGGCGTACACGCGAACCGTTCGAGCCGCCGCCATCGGCCGTGATCATCAGTGTCTTCATGTCCGGATATCGTTCGCGGCCCATCAGTTCCAGCCAACGGCGAATTGAGTTAACCGCGAACTGGGCAGTATCATTGTCGATCCCAACGCTCACGCAACCCGCGTTTGCGGTGATATCGTAAATGCCGTACGGGATGGCTTTCCCAAGCTCCTTGTCAACGAAGTCATGCACGTTGACCTTGTCGGCGCAGCCTTGTGGACGATAGTCGCTGCCGGCATTCTTATATGAGCCGACCAGTTCCTTTTTCTTCGTATCGATCGATATCACCGGCTGACCGGCCGCCTGCGTGGCGATGACAGCGGCGTTGATGTGTTCGAACTGGGCGTCACGGTCGGGATTATGGCTGCCTTCCAGGGTCTTGCGGTTCACCTGCCGACGATATTTCAGCAAGCCCAGCAATTTGGGGATGCTGCTATCCGCGATCTTGTGTCCCATCTCACGCAATGCCGCCGCCAGCTTCGCATGGCTTTTCGACACCCACATCAGCGGCCGCATCGGATCGCCCATCGTCGCGGGTTCAACCAATTGACGTAGGTTTGCCAGAAGAGCCGGGTCTTTCGCGATCAAGGTTGGACCACCACCACCGGGCCGTCGAACCACACCAGACAACGAGCCTGGAGCAGCCAGATCTTTCAACCCCCGGCCGATCGTACTGCGGGCGACGCCCGTCGCATGGGAAACGGCGGTGATCCCACCATGGCCGGCCGTTTTGGCCTCCACCGCCGCAAGCAGGCGGCGAGACCGTTCGTTCAGACCACGCTCAACCGCCGTGTACCGTTCGCGAATCACTGATCTGTCTGTCATCCCACGAGTCTGAACGGAACTTGCCCGCGCCGGAATCTCCCTCACAGAAATTCAACGCCACCGGACCTCACGCGATTCGGTAGTCTTTGGGCGTCGCCTTAAGCAGGCTGCGGTAGATCTGCGCGCAAATGCATGTCCCCGGGCAAAATGCCCGGCCACGCCGGAGGCGAGGACAGCCCATGCTGGACAAACCGACCGGTCGGAACGAAATCGCCTTCCCCGCGGTGGCCAGCCTCACCGAAGCGCCGCTTGCCATCTCGCCGGGCGACACGCTGAGCCCCGGAAATCTGCTCGGCATTCTGCGCCGGCGGATGGTGCCGCTGCTCTGCTGCCTGATCCTGCTGCCGCTGTTGGCCGGTATTGCGATCAGCCGTGTGACCCCGCGCTACACCGCCACCGGCGCATTGATCTACGAACCCAGCGAATACAAGTCGCGGGAGCTACAAAGCATCCTGCGCGCCGATCCGACCACCGAAGCGGTGATGGCGAGCCAGGCCGAGATCCTGCACAGTCTGCGGATTGCCGCCCGCGTCGCCGAACGCGGCAACCTGTTCAACAATCCCGAGTTCAACCCGGCCCTGCGGCCGCCCGGATTCCTGCGGAGCAAGCTGGCGCGGCTGCGCGACCTGCTGGGGTTGGCGCCGCCGCCCTCCGTGGTACGCGCTGCCTATGGCCCCAACCAGGATGACAGCCGCAATGCCACGTTGCTTGCGGTGCAGGAGGCACTCGATGCCCGCACGGTGAAATTCTCCCGCGTCATCGAGGTGAGCTTTACCGCTGAAAATCGCCAGATCGCCGCGACCGCGGTCAACAACGCGATGGATATCTACATCAAGGACCAATTCGCGGCGAAACATAAGGCGGTCGCGATCGCGACGGAGTGGCTGGACAAACGTGCGGCCGAACTGCGGCAGGAGGTCCAGTCGGGCGAGGACCACATCGCGGCGTACCGCGCGCAGCAAGGCCTGGTGCAGGGCATGCATGCCGGGCTGGACGCGGAATCGATCAGCCACCTGACCGAGGAGCTGGTGCGGGCCAAAGCCGAACTGGCGAACGCCACCTCGCGGCTGGACGCAGCGCGCGGTCGGACGGGGGCGGCGGCGCAGGCGGCGATCGCCCCCAGCGTCGTACAGCTACGGGCTCAGCAGGACCAGCTCATGGCGCAGATGCAGGCGCAGCAGTCGAGGCTCGGTCCCGACCACCCCGATGCGATCGGCCTGCGGCGCCGGTTGGCCGACACACAGCGCGCCGTGGCGGCGGAAACCGCAAGGGTGGTTGCCGCCACCGCTGCCGATGTGGAGGCAACGCGGCAACGTGTCGCGACCTTGCAGCAGGATCTGCGTGCAGCGGAGCAGGCGGCCGTCCGCAGCCGGCAGGCGGAGATCCCGCTCAACGCCATGCTGCGCGACGTCGAAGCATCCCGCCAGCAATTGCTCTCGGTGCTGGAACGCATCCAGCAGACCGGCCAGCAGGCCATACTGGAGACCTCCGAGGCGCATGAGATCTCGCAGGCCCTGCCGCCGAGCTCGCCGAGTTTTCCGCGCGCGATGCCGATGATGGTTGCGGCGGTCGCGGCCGGGGTGATGTGCGGGCTGCTGCTGGCCTATCTGCTGGAACTCGCCGACACCACTTTGCGCAGCGGCGACGACGTGCGCACCGTGCTCGGCCTCCCCTGTTTCGCCCTGCTGCCGGAAATCCCGCGCCGCCAGCTCGGCCTGGTGCGCATCGACGAATACGCCGCGCGCAAGCCGGTCTCGGTGTTCGCCGAACAGCTGCGCTCCTTGCGAGCGGGATTATGGCTGGGTCCGGATCGTCCGAATGTGGTCGCGGTGACCGCGGCCCGGATCGGCGAAGGCAAGACGACCGTGGCCCTGGCCCTGGGGCGCGCAGCCGCCATGGGCGGGGAACGCGTGCTGGTCGTGGAATGCGACCTGCGCCGCCCGATGTTCAGCCGGCTGATGCACCCGCACACGGTACCGCCGCCCGGACTGGCCGATTGCCTGCGCGGCAAGGCGCAGCCGCACGATGTCGTGCAGCATGAGGTGCAGACCGGGCTCGATATGATCTCCGGGGGCCGTGTCGGCACCGATGCCCCTGATCTGTTCCTGTCCGGCGCGATGGTGCCCATCCTCACCATGCTCCGCCAGGAATACGACCTGATTCTGCTCGATTCCCCGCCTGTGGCCGCCATCACCGAGGCGCGCATCGTGGCGGGCCTGGCCGATGCGACCTTGCTCTGCGTGCGATGGCGCGCCACCTCCCGCAGCATGCTGCGGGACGCGGTGCAACGTCTGGGCGATGCGCATGCCCGTGTTGTCGGCACGGTGCTGACGCGGGTGGACGCTCACGCGCATCTGCATTCCGGTTATGCCGATGCCGCCGTGTATCATCGCCGCAGAGGCTGAAGGCGGAGATTCGAACGGATGACGCAGCGTTTCCTGGTGACGGGCGGGGCCGGCTTTGTCGGCAGCCATCTGGTGCTCGCCCTGCTGGACCGCGGCGACGCGGTGACGGTGCTCGACGACCTGAGCACCGGCCATCGGGCCGCGGTGCCGCCAGGCGTGACGCTGGTGCAGGCCGACCTGGCGGATGCCGCCGCGGTGGATGCCGCGCTGGCGGACGGGCCGTGGGATGCGGTGTTCCATTTCGCGGCGCTGTCGCTGGTCGGCGACAGTATGCGCGAACCGTTCCGCTATCTGGCGGCGAACGGCATGAACGGCATCCGGCTGATCGAGGCCTGCGTCCGCCACGACGTCCGGCGTTTCGTGCTGTCCTCGACGGCGGCGCTGTTCGGCACGCCCGAGGAGGTGCCGATCCCGGAAACCGCCCGGATCGATCCCGGCTCGCCCTACGGGGAGAGCAAATGGATCATCGAGCGTGCCCTGCTCTGGGCCGACCGCATCCACGGACTGCGCAGCGCCTGCCTGCGCTATTTCAACGCCGCCGGCGCCGATCCGGAAGGGCGGGTGGGCGAGGACCACCGGCCGGAGAGCCATCTCATTCCGCTGGTGATCGACGCGGCACTGGGCCGGCGCGCCGCGCTGGAGGTCTATGGCGATGATTACGGCACGCCGGACGGCACCTGCGTCCGCGATTACGTGCATGTCACTGACCTGGCCGCGGCGCATCTGCTGGCGCTGGGTCAGCTGGACTCCGGCAGCGTCACCTGGAACCTGGGCAATGGCGAGGGCCATTCGGTGCTGGAGGTGATCCGTGCGGTGGAGCGCGTTTCCGGCCGGACCGTTCCGTTCAGGATCGCGCAGCGCCGGCCGGGCGATCCGGCCGCGCTGGTGGCGGGATCGGAAGCGGCGCAGCAGGCCGGCTGGCAGCCCCGTTTCGCGGCCCTCGACGAGATCGTGCGCACCGCCCTGGCCTGGCGCGAATCACACCCGCACGGCTACGGCAACCGGTAACCGGGTTTCGCCCGCTCCGTCCCCGGCCGGTCGGTCCCCGACGGGCCGCTCGATCCCATGGGCCGGGCGATCCCACGGGTCGGGCGATCCCACGGGCCGCTCGATCCCGACGGGCCGGGCGATGCCCGACCGGCCGAATGCCGGCTACCCCGCGTCGCGGGTCTGAAACGACAGCGCCGTCTTCCCGCCGGTCTGCGAGAGCGGCAGGACCGGCCGCCGCCCGCCGCCCGGGCGAAAGCGGCGCAGGTATCCCGGGACCACCAGCTCCACCGGCGTCGGAATGACGCCCAGTTCGGTCAGCCCAGGCACATCGGACCCGGCCACGTTGTCATGCTCCAGCATCAGCAACTGGTCACGCGTGAGCGGCTTGCCCGGCAGCACCTCCATGAACCGCGCCTGCAGGCGCACCAGGCCCATCGGCATCTCGATCATCCGGCGGTGCCGCCCGGTCTCCTTCAGGATATAGGCGAGCAGCTCGCGGAAGCTCCATACGCGCGGGCCGCCGAGTTCATAGGTTGCGCCGGCGGCATCGGCGCGTGCCAGCACGGCCATCACCGCATCCGCGACGTCGCCGACATAGACCGGCTGCATCCTGGTGTTGCCGGCGATCACCGGCATGAACGGCAGCAGGCGCGCCATGGCGGCGAAGCGGTTGAAGAAATGGTCCTCCGGCCCGAACACCACGGACGGGCGCAGGATGGTCGCGGCCGGGAACGCCGTCCGCACCGCCTGCTCACCGTCCGCCTTGCTTTTGCCATACGCGCTGGGGCTCGCCGCATCGGCGCCGATCGCCGACATTTGCACCAGCCGCTCGACCCCGGCCGCGGCGGCCAGACGCGCCACCCGGCCGGCGCCTTCGGCGTGCACCGCTTGGAACTGGCCGGCGCGCGACTCTGCCAGGATGCCGACCAGGTTCACCACCAGTGCCGCACCATCCACGGCGCGTTGCACGGTCGCCTCATTCGCCACCGAGGCGTAGAGCGGTACCACCTGGCCCACCGCGCCCATCGGCTTGAGGAACAGCGCCGCCTCCGGGTCGCGCACCGCCACCCGGACCACGAAGCCCTTATGCGTCAGCCGCTTGACCACGTAGCGCCCGATGAAGCCCGAGCCACCGAACACCGTTGCCACGCTGCGCGTCGCCATGAGCAAACTCTCCTGCCGCATCGTTCGGACCGGTTGTCTCACCGTCGCGGTCCGAAGGCCACCGGAAATCTGCCAATTCCGCGCCGCGCGCAACGCCGCCGCCACGCATCGCGGTCCGCTCCTGCAGCTTCTTGCGGCGGGTTGCGGAACCGCTGTCGTTGGTGACGATTGCGACGGGCGCGTGTCCTGTTCGTTGCGGCGACCGCGTGTCGGGACCGCAGGCGCAGGTCGGTGACCGGTGTCACGACGCAAAGGGCGGGATGGTGAGACGCGGCAGTCGCTGCGCAATCGACTGCCCGCGCTGCGGGATCAACTCCCCGCGCTGCGCGATCGACTGCCCGGTCCCACGGCGTACGATCGCCGGTTGACGGCACGCGTGGCCAGGGCTACATCGCGCGCCCTACCGCTCACCCCGCGGCGTGCCGCGGGAAACACCGATGCCCAGGTGGCGGAATTGGTAGACGCGCAGGTTTCAGGTACCTGTGGCCGCAAGGTCGTGGAAGTTCGAGTCTTCTCCTGGGCACCAGACTGCACCGCGGACAGCCACCGCGGCGTTCGCTGCAAAAAGCGAGGCCCAGCGTGAGCGCGACACAGTTCATCCCCGGCGGCGCCATCCACCTGCATCAGCACGACCTGCCCGAGACCGTCTCGCTCGGCAATGTGGTTGCGGTGGACACCGAGACCATGGGGCTGAACCCGCATCGCGACCGGCTCTGCCTGGTGCAGCTTTCCGCCGGTGACGGGCATGCCCATCTGGTGCAGCTGCTGCCGGAACGCCTCGGTGGCCGTGGCTTCGACTGCCCGAACCTGAAGCGCCTGCTGGCCGATCCGGGCGTGACCAAGCTGATGCATTTTGCCCGGTTCGACGTCGCGGTGCTGCAGCACAGCCTGGACATCACCGTCGCGCCCGTGTGTTGCACCAAGATCGCCGCCCGGCTGGTCCGCACCTTCACCGATCGTCATGGCCTGAAGGACCTGTGCAAGGAACTGCTGGGCGTGGAACTGTCGAAGCAGCAGCAGACGTCCGATTGGGGGGCGGTGGAGCTGAGCGCGGAGCAGCGTGCCTATGCCGCCTCCGACGTGCTCTATCTGCATGCGCTGTGGGGCAAGCTGGAGATGTTGCTGCAGCGGGAGCGACGGCGCGAACTGGCGGACGCCTGTTTCGCCTTCCTGCCGGCCCGTGCCCGGCTGGACCTGTTGGGCTACGAGGCCCCCGACATCTTCTCTCACTGAGTTATCTCGTTCCCTCACCGAGTATTCCGGGGCGGCCGGACGCTCCGCGGCGCCGCGCAATGTCCCGGCCCGGAGGCAGGCAGGAGCCCCGGCGGGCGATTCGCTCATCGGCGTGGAAGCTGCGCAAAAATTGCCCCGAACACAGTGCAAAATGCTGATTTTGTGCCGCCTTGGCACGGTTCTTGTCGCGTCCAAGGCTTTGCGCACGTCGCGAGGTTGACCCTGGCCGTCCGGCAGGCCCATAGATCGCTGCACCGCAGAACAAGACCAGGGGAAGATTTGCCGCCGATGAGCGCCGCCGCCACCATTCCGCTCGACCTCGATGTCGGGCGCTCGGTGCTGGCCACCGAGGCGGCCGGACTTCGCGCGCTCGCCGCTGGCCTGGACGACAGCTTCACCCGCGCGGTTTCGCTGCTTGCCGCCGTCACCGGCCGGGTCGTGATCTCCGGCATGGGCAAATCCGGCCATGTCGCGCGCAAAGTGGCCGCGACTTTCGCCTCCACCGGCACGCCGGCGCTGTTCGTCCATCCGGCCGAAGCCTCGCACGGCGACCTGGGGATGCTGGTTGCCGGCGACGCGGTGCTGGCCCTGTCGAACTCCGGCGAAACCGCGGAACTCGCCGACCTCGTGTCGCATACCCGCCGCTTTGCCATTCCGCTGGTTGCGGTGACCGCGCGGGTCGGGTCCAGCCTGGCCAAGGCGGCGGATGTTGCCCTGCTGCTGCCTGTCGCGGCCGAGGCCTGTCCGATGGGGCTGGCACCCACCACATCCACCACCATGCAAATTGCCTTGGGGGATGCGTTGGCGGTGGCGCTGCTGACCCGGCGGGGGTTTACCGCCGCCGATTTCCGCCGCTTCCATCCCGGCGGCAAGCTGGGTGCACGGCTGCGCCGGGTGCGGGACCTGATGCATAGCGGCGAGGCGGTTCCCCTCGCCGGACCCGGTCTGCCGATGGACCGCGCGCTGCTGCTGATCACCCAGAAGCATTTCGGCTGCCTGGGTGTGACCGGTGCGGATGGCCGGCTCGCCGGGATCGTCACCGACGGCGACCTGCGCCGCGCGATGGGGCCGGACCTGCTGTCGCGCCGGGTCGAGGAGATCATGACCCTCGCGCCGCGAACCATCGGCCCCGATGCGCTGGCCGCGGAGGCGCTGCATGTGATGAACGCCCGGGAACGTCCGATTACCGCCTTGTTCGTGATCGATGCCCAGGGCATGCCGATCGGCATCCTGCATATCCACGACCTGCTGCGGGCGGGGGTCGCATGAGCGGCAGTCACGCCCCGAGCTATCGCCGTCCGTCGGAAACGCCCGCGGTCCGGCTCGCCGACGCCGCCGCCGCCCGCTTGCACCACCCGCCCACACCGCGTGCCCTGGCGCGCCGGCGTGTGCTGATCCGGGTGATCAAGTGGCTGCTGCCGGTGGCTGCGCTGGCGCTGCTGTCGCTGGTTGCGCTGTGGCCCGAACTCGACCGCGCCACCGACCAGGCGCGAGTGGCCTTCCATCGCATGGCCGGCGACGTGGAGGGCGCTCGCCTGACCGACGCCCGCTATCACGGCGTGGACGAGACCGGCCGCCCGTACACCGTGACCGCCGCCATTGCCCAGCAGGATGGGCCGGAGCGCATCAACCTGACCACGCCGAAGGGCGACATCACGATGAGCGACGGCACCTGGTTGATGGTGCAGTCGAAACAGGGCGTCTACATGCAGGCCGCCCAGCAGCTCGATCTGTCACGTGACGTTACGCTTTATCGTGACGACGGCACAACGCTGACCACCGCCAGCGCCTCGGTGGACCTGAAGAACGGTGCCGCCGCCAGCGCCGACCCGGTGCATGCCGAGGGGCCGTTCGGCACGCTGGACGCGCAAGGCTTTACGGTGGTGGACAAAGGCGCGGCGATCCAGTTCATCGGCCCGGCCCATGTGATGCTGAACGGAGCGACGCCGTGAGTCGCCGCTTGGACACCGTCCTGGCTCCGGCGATGGCCCTGGCCTTGGGGCTGTTGCTGCCGGTGCGGACGGTGCAGGCGCAGCCGCTGGACATGTCCCAGGGTGGGCCAATCGCAATCACCGCGCAGGACGGCATCGAGTGGCGGCAGGCGGATCGCCAGGTGATCGCCCGCGGCGACGCCAAGGCGGTGCGGGACGACGTGACGGTAACCGCGGATCGGCTGATCGCGTGGTATCGCAACAAGGGTGCGACACCCGGCACTGCCACCAATCCGGCCCCCGCCGGTTTCACGGCCGATACCGGCGGCAACGAGATCTATCGCGTGCAGGCGGAAGGCCACGTTCATATCTACACCGCCTCCGACCAGGCCTGGGGCGATCGCGCCACCTACGACATCGACCAGGCTGTCATGGTGATGACCGGCCGCCACCTGAAGTTGACCACGCCCACCGATGTGCTGACCGCGCGTGACGACATCGAATACTGGTCGCAAAAGCATATGGCGGTGGCGCGTGGCGACGCCGTGGTGGTGACGCATGACGGCAGGCGCCTCGCCGCGGATACGCTGGTCGCCTACACCGAGGCCCCGGCCGCAACCTCCAAGCCAGCCCCGGCCCAGTCCGCGGCGGCGCAACCGGCGACCGGGCAGCCACCGGGCGGCGGCATGCTGGGCGCCTCCGGCAAGCTCGAGAAGGTGGAAGCCTATGGCCACGTCTCCGTCCGCACCGCGACCGACACGGTGACCGGCGATCGCGCCGTCTATGTCCCGCAGACCGGCATTGCCCGGCTGGCCGGCAAGGTGCGGATCACCCGTGGCGAGAATCAGCTGGATGGCTCGCAGGCGGAGGTCAACCTGAAGACCGGGATCGCCCGCCTGCTGTCCGGCAATGTCGGCCGGGTTCAAGGCCTCGTGGTGCCCACCGATAGAACCAGTCAGCAGCTTGTGGGCCCCTCCACCGGCGCAGCCCCAGCGCAGGGACCCGCACGATGAGCCAGAGCCAGAGCCTAACCACGCCGCCGATCGCCACCGGGCAACGGACGAGCCACGAATTGCGGGTGCTGCCGGGGGGCGGCGGGCTGGCCGCGCGGGGCGTCGGCAAGACCTACCGGAAACGGCCGGTGGTGCGGAACGTCTCCATCACGCTGCGCCGCGGCGAGGCCGTCGGGCTGCTCGGTCCCAACGGCGCCGGCAAGACTACCACCTTCTACATGATTGTCGGCCTGGTGAAGCCCGATACCGGCTCGATCACCTTGGACGGCGCCGACATCACCACGCTGCCGATGTATCGCCGCGCCCGCCTGGGGATCGGCTACCTGCCGCAGGAGGCCAGCGTGTTCCGCGGCCTCAATGTCGAGCAGAACATCATGGCGGCGCTGGAGGTGGTGGAGCCGGATCCCGACGCCCGCGACATGATGCTGGACGAATTGCTGGCCGAGTTCGGCATCGGTCACCTGCGGCGCACCCCGGCCCTGGCGCTGTCCGGCGGCGAGCGGCGGCGGGTGGAGATCGCCCGAGCGCTCGCCACCCAGCCCTCCTACGTCCTGCTGGATGAACCGCTGGCCGGGATCGACCCGATCGCGGTGGGCGAGATCCGCGATCTGGTGTCGCATCTGAAGGATCGCGGCATCGGCGTGCTGATCACCGACCATAACGTGCGGGAAACCCTGGAGATCATCGACCGGGCGTATATTCTGCACGACGGCCAGGTGCTGATGGAGGGCCGACCGGAGGAAGTGGTCGCGCATCAGGACGTGCGGCGCGTTTACCTGGGGGAAAGATTCAGCCTGTAGGTGTTGTTAGCACGCTTCTTGCATGCTGACTGGATGAATCTGTTTGACCCGCCCCGAATCGCCAGATAACTCCTTGCCATGGCTATAGTCC
The DNA here is from genome assembly GCA_963789495.1 of uncultured Alphaproteobacteria bacterium. GTDB lineage: Bacteria > Pseudomonadota > Alphaproteobacteria > Acetobacterales > Acetobacteraceae > CAWBLP01. The sequence continues at coordinate 78,818 of CAWBLP010000031.1, read as the reverse complement.
CACGCCTCGACCTGCGGCAGACGCAGAGCCTGGTCATGACGCCCCAGTTGCGTCAGGCGATCAAGCTGTTGCAGTACTCGAACATCGAGGTCGTCTCGTTTGTCGAGCAGGAGCTCGAGCGCAATCCGCTGCTGGAACGCGACGAAAGCGTCGATGAACCGCCCGCGGAGCGCGCGGCGTTGGACCAGCTGCCGGAGCGGCGGGAGACCGTGCCGGACTCCGTCGAAGGGACCGGCGGCGATGCGCTGCCCAGCGAGGCGGCCGCGCCGCTCGACGCTGACTATACCGACAGCTACGACGCCGGTGGTCCGGCTGATGGCGCGGCCAGCATGTCGCGCTCCAGCTCCGGCGGCAGCCGCGACTTCGAAACCGATGATCGTGGCATCGAGGACCTGGCCAATGAGCGTCCTCCGCTGCGGGAGTATCTGGGCGAGCAGCTGCGGTTGAGCTTCGCCGATCCGGTGGACCGCATGATCGGCGCGCATCTGATTGCGCTGCTGTGTCCCGCCGGGCGGCTGCTGGCCGAACCCATGGCGATCGCCGAGGCGATGGGGATCCCGCTGGAGCGGGTGGAGCAGGTGCGGAGCCGCATGATGCGGTTCGATCCGCCCGGCCTGTTCGCGCGCAGCCTGAAGGAGTGTCTGGCCGCGCAGCTTGCCGACAAGAACCGCTACGACCCGGCGATCGAGATCCTGCTCGACAATCTCGAACTGCTGGCGCGGCGGGAGATGCGCAAGCTGCTCGCGCTGTGCGGCGTCGATTCCGAGGATCTGGCTGAGATGATCAGCGAGATCCGCGCGCTCGATCCGAAGCCGGGAGCGAGCTACGACAGCCGGCCGGCGCAGGTCGTGGTGCCTGACCTGCTGATGCGCCCGCTGCCGGACGGTGAGTGGCTGATCGAGCTCAATCCGGAGACCATACCGCGTGTGCTGGTGAACGAGCGGTTCTATACCCGCGTGGCACCGAAGGTGCGCAAGGAGGAGCGGGCGTTCCTCGCCGAACGCCTGGCGAATGCGAATTGGCTGGTGCGATCGCTGCAGCAGCGGGCGCAGACCATCCTGAAGGTCGCGGCCGAGATCGTGCGGCAGCAGGATGGCTTCCTGCGGCACGGGATCACGCATTTGCGACCGTTGATTCTGCGTGATATCGCCGAGGCGGTGGAGCTGCACGAAAGCACCGTCAGCCGCGTGACCGCGAGCAAGTACATTGCGACGCCACGGGGTACATTTGAACTTAAGTATTTTTTCACGACGGCGATCCAGGGTATCGACGGCGAAAGTCACAGTGCGGAGGCGGTGCGCCATCGCATTCGCGAGTTGATCAATGCGGAGCCGCCGGATGACGTCCTGTCGGACGATGCAATCGTTGCGATTCTACGACGGGAGGGCGTGGACATTGCGCGCCGAACCGTGGCCAAATACCGGGAGGCGCTGCGCATCCCCAATTCAGTGCAGCGCCGGCGGGAGAAGGCGGTGCCGGCCTGACAGCCGGTGGGGTCGATTCCGCGTCCTCACTCAGGTCCCCTAGGGGAGAAGCAGATGCAGATTACGGTTTCCGGTAAGCAGCTGGACTTGTCCGATGCGTTGCGTACCCGCGTCTCGACGCATATGGAAACCATTGCCGCCAAGTTCTTCGATCACGCGCTGGAGGCGCAGGTCACCTTCAGCCGGGCGCGAAGCTTCTTCACCTGCGACATCAATGTCCACGCCGGGCGCGGCCTGCGCCTGCGCGGTGAGGGCGAGGCGGCGGACGCCAACGGGGCCTTCGATGACGCCGCCGAACACATTGCCAAGCGTCTGCGCCGCTATCGGCGGCGGGTGAACGAGCATGCGCGCGACCTGGCCAATCGGGAGCGGCCGGAAGCGGCGCGGCAATACGTGCTGCAGCAGGAAGACAGCGAGCCCGAAGCCGGGGAGGGGAACGGCACGCTGACCGCGGTCGCCTACGCAACCGTGATCGCCGAACACCCGACCGAGATCAGCCGCCTGTCGGTCAGCGAGGCGGTGATGCGCATGGATCTGGCGGACCAGCCGGTCTTCATGTTCCGCAACAGCGCCACTGGAGAGCTGAACGTGGTGTACCGGCGCAGCGACGGGAATATCGGCTGGATCGATCCCGCGCACGCGTAACGCGCCGGCTGTCCTGACGGGAGCCGTGCCCCCGACGCCTCGACGCGTTCCCGCTGACAACTCCCCGTCGTTCCGGGCGCAAGACCCAGCGCAAGCCCCTCTGTCGACACGACAGCTGCCACCGGTGGCCTGTATGACGCAGGCTTCTCTCGCGGGCGGCGGAGAAAACCTTCTCCTCCGCGGGTTTCTATCCGGGTGCCGATGGGCTCAGGCCCGGCCAAGACACGGGAGCCCAGCCCTGACGCGGGAGCCTGGCCCTGACACGGGAGCCTGGCCCTGACACGGGAGCCTGGCCCTGACACGGGAGCCCGCCGTGACGGGACGGGTGCGGCCTCAATCCGCCTGGGGCACCGTCCCGCTACGCAGTGACGCGTCGCAGAAACGCGTGCATCCTCGCCTCCGCCTGCTCTGCCAGCGTGTTGGGAAACAGCGTGAAGCCGTGCGCGCCGCCGGGATAGATCGCGAGTTCCGCCGCATTCGCCGCCGCCAGCCACCGCCCATGCATGAACAGCGTATCGTCCAGCAACGCATCCGCCGTGCCGACACTGAACAGCGCCGGGCACAGCCCAGTCAGATCCGCATAAAGTGGCGAGATGTCGGGATCGCGCCGGTCCGGCACATTCGGCAGGAACGCATTGGCGAACTGCACGATGTCGATGGTTCGCAGCACCAGTCTACGATCGCCAAATCGTCTCTGGCTCGGCGTCATCGCCATGTCGAACGCGCCGTACACCAGGTTGGCGCCGCGGAAACCCGTATAGCCGTGCCGGTCGCGCATCCGCAGCACCGTCGCCGCCGACAGATGGCCGCCCGCCGATTCACCCCCCACCGTCAGCACGTCGGTGCCAAATTCGGCCTGCGCATTGCCGATCAGCCACAACGCGGCGGATTCGCAATCATCGGGGCCGGCCGGATACGGATGTTCCGGCGCCAGGCGGTACTCCACGCTGACCACCGCGAGCCCGGTGGCCTCGGCAACCCGTTCCAGCATCGGGTCCTGCAGATCGGCGGCACCCAGCACCCAGCCGCCGCCATGGATGTGCAGATAGACGCCGCGCGGCGTGTCCGGCGCGATGATGCGCAACGGGATCTGGTTGCCATCCTTGCCCGGGATCGAGAGGGTCCGCGCGCGGTCCGAGAAAACCGGGGGCGGGAACGGCCCGTCCCCCCGCCGCCGCGCCGCGCGGGTGGCGGCGGCGCCCACCACCCACCAGTCCGGCAGGGGGGTCAGCAGCTTCACCATCGTCTCGTTCAGCGCCGTCGTGTCCGCGGAAACCGCGTCGGGATGGAACAGCGCGGGATCGAGCGGATTGATTGCGTCAGCCATGCAGCGTTCTCCTTCCCTCAGGCCCTGATGTTCTCCAGCGCCGCCCAGTCGAATGCAACGCCGTGGCCTGGCGTATCCGGCGCCAGCGCCTTACCGTCGCGGATGGCGATCGGTGCCGCGATGTAGCGGTCCAGGCCGAAGCCGTGCACTTCCAGATACGACCGGTTCGGTGCCGCGGCGAGCAGGTGCACCGTCAGGTCGTGCGCGCCGTGTGAGGTCAAGCGGCAGGTTATGCGCCTCCGCCAGATGCGCGACCTTCATGAACACGGTGACGCCGCCGCAATTGGTCACGTCCGGTTCCGGGAAGGTCACGCCGCCGGCGGCGATCATCTGCGGTGAATTCGTGCAGCGTGTGCAGGTTTTCTCCGGTCGCGATCGGCACGCCGCCGTCGCGCACGATGCGGGCATGGCCGGCGACGTCGTCGGGGATGGTGGGCTCCTCCAGCCAGACCAGGTTCTGGTCCTGGAAGCGCGCGCGCGGCGCGGATCGCCTCGTCCACCGTCCAGCGCATGTTGGCATCGACCATCAGCGGGAAATCGGCGCCGAGATGTTTGCGCATCGCGCGCACCCGCGCCACGTCTTCCGACAGGCGTGCGCGGCCGACCTTCATCTTGATGGCGCGGAAACCCTTTGCCAGGTTGTCGTCGGTCTGCTTCAGCAGCGCATCGAGCGTGAATTCCAGGTCGATGCCGCCGGCATAGCAGGGCACCGCCGGATCGTAGCCGCCGAGCAGGCGCCAGAGCGGCGTGTTGAGCCGGCGCGCCTTCAGGTCCCACAGCGCGATGTCGCAGGCCGACACCGCAAGACTGACGCTGCCGCCGCGTCCGCCGTAGTGCAGGCGCCACCACATGGTCTGCCACAGCGCCTCGATCCGGTCGGGATCGGCGCCTTGCAGCACCGGCCGCAGCCCCTGATCGATCAGGGCGTGCACCGCCACGCCGCCGGCACCGGTGGTGTAGGTGTAGCCGATGCCTTCCACGCCGTCGCTGTCACGCAGGCGGACGGTGACGAGCTCGAAATGCGTCATCGTGCCGTGCGTGGAATCCGACAGCGGCACCGGCAGCTTGATGCGATACAGGCCGGTCTCGAGCGAGGTGATGATGGGCATCGGCGGCTCCTGACGGGGCGTCGCCGCTATTTCTGCCCGGATGGGGGATGGGTCCAGCAGCGACGCTGCGCATTCCACCGATGCGCCCGTCGCCGCCCGTGCAGCCTCAGGCCCGTTGGCTGCCGCCTCCGATGCCTTCGAGAGAAGGGTGTGCGATCGTGATCAGGGTCAGATACGGCCGACGAGAATAAGTCCCACCACAATAATCAGCACCAGACCCAGTCCGCCGCTGGGGAGGTAGCCCCAATGGACGCTGTGCGGCCAGGTCGGCAGCGCGCCGATCAGCAACAGGATGGTCCGATGAGAAGCAGCGTGGGCATGACCTGAACCTTCCTCATACCCTACGTCATTGACTCAGCGGTTAAACTTCGAATCGATGCCCTGGCAATGACGGAGCCAATTTGTGACAAGGAAACAGACTGCCAGGAAGCACATCGTCAGACTGAGCGATGATGAGCGCGATCGGCTGAACGCGCTCATCGCAACAGGCAAGCATCCGGCACGCAAGCTTCTCAAGGCGCGTATCCTGCTGAAGGCCGACGTCTCCGAGGCGGGCGAGGGATGGCCCGACAACCGGATTGCCGAGGCGTTGGACACCAGCACCGACACGATCCTTCGGACCCGCCAGCGGCTTGTGGAGGAAGGCCTGGACGCGGCCCTGACACACAAATATTCGCCCGCCTCGGCCCGGCCACGCATCTTCGACGGGGCCGCCGAGGCCAAGCTGATCGCCCTGGCGTGCGGCGAGCCGCCAAGGGGGCGGTCGCGCTGGACCCTTGAACTGCTGGAAGAACAGGTCGTCGAACTGAAGATCGTCGAGCGTGCCAGCGACAACACGATCGGGCGGACGCTAAAAAAAACGCTCTCAAGCCCCACCTGCAAGAACAATGGGTCATTCCGCCGGACGCCAGCGCGGCCTTCGTAGCCGCCATGGAGGACGTACTCGAAGTCTATCAGCGCCCGCACGACCCAGCGCGCCCGGTGGTTTGCCTGGACGAGACGTCAAAGCAACTGATCGCAGAGACGCGCGTGCCGATCCAGGCGAAGCCAGGGCATCCCTCGCGCGTCGACTACGAGTATGAGCGTAACGGCACGGCAAACCTGTTCATGCTGTTCGCGCCGCTGGAGGGATGGCGGCACGTCAAGGTCACAGACCGCCACGCCGCCGCCGATTACGCCCAGGTCCTCAAGGAGGTGTCCGACATCCACTTCCCTGGCGCCGAGAAGATCGTTCTGATCCAAGACAATCTCAGCACGCACAAACCCGCGTCGCTGTACGAGGCCTTTCCGCCCGCGGAAGCCCGCCGGCTCGTGGAACGGTTCGAGTGGCATTACACACCCAAGCACGGAAGCTGGCTGGATATGGCCGAGTGCGAAATCAGCGTGCTGTCAAGACAATGCCTGGACCGGCGAATCCCCGACAAACCGACGCTGACCCAAGAGATCGCCGCATGGCAGCAGAACCGCAACAAAAGGCACGCCAAGGCCGATTGGCAGTTCACCAACGCGGACGCCCGCGTCAAGCTCAAGCGGCTCTACCCGCAATTTCAATGACTCGGGGTACTAGTACCCTACGTCATTGACTCAGCGGTTAAACTTCGAATCGATGCCCTGGCAATGACGGAGCCGATTTGTGACAAGGAAACAGACTGCCAGGAAGCACATCGTCAGACTGAGCGATGATGAGCGCGATCGGCTGAACGCGCTCATCGCAACAGGCAAGCATCCGGCACGCAAGCTTCTCAAGGCGCGTATCCTGCTGAAGGCCGACGTCTCCGAGGCGGGCGAGGGATGGCCCGACAACCGGATTGCCGAGGCGTTGGACACCAGCACCGACACGATCCTTCGGACCCGCCAGCGGCTTGTGGAGGAAGGCCTGGACGCGGCCCTGACACACAAATATTCGCCCGCCTCGGCCCGGCCACGCATCTTCGACGGGGCCGCCGAGGCCAAGCTGATCGCCCTGGCGTGCGGCGAGCCGCCAAGGGGGCGGTCGCGCTGGACCCTTGAACTGCTGGAAGAACAGGTCGTCGAACTGAAGATCGTCGAGCGTGCCAGCGACAACACGATCGGGCGGACGCTAAAAAAAACGCTCTCAAGCCCCACCTGCAAGAACAATGGGTCATTCCGCCGGACGCCAGCGCGGCCTTCGTAGCCGCCATGGAGGACGTACTCGAAGTCTATCAGCGCCCGCACGACCCAGCGCGCCCGGTGGTTTGCCTGGACGAGACGTCAAAGCAACTGATCGCAGAGACGCGCGTGCCGATCCAGGCGAAGCCAGGGCATCCCTCGCGCGTCGACTACGAGTATGAGCGTAACGGCACGGCAAACCTGTTCATGCTGTTCGCGCCGCTGGAGGGATGGCGGCACGTCAAGGTCACAGACCGCCACGCCGCCGCCGATTACGCCCAGGTCCTCAAGGAGGTGTCCGACATCCACTTCCCTGGCGCCGAGAAGATCGTTCTGATCCAAGACAATCTCAGCACGCACAAACCCGCGTCGCTGTACGAGGCCTTTCCGCCCGCGGAAGCCCGCCGGCTCGTGGAACGGTTCGAGTGGCATTACACACCCAAGCACGGAAGCTGGCTGGATATGGCCGAGTGCGAAATCAGCGTGCTGTCAAGACAATGCCTGGACCGGCGAATCCCCGACAAACCGACGCTGACCCAAGAGATCGCCGCATGGCAGCAGAACCGCAACAAAAGGCACGCCAAGGCCGATTGGCAGTTCACCAACGCGGACGCCCGCGTCAAGCTCAAGCGGCTCTACCCGCAATTTCAATGACTCGGGGTATCAGTGTTTCAGCCGGTCCTTGGCGCTTCCCGCAGCGTTTTGAACCTTGTCGTTGGACGGTGTGGCCTTGCCGTCGGCCTGTGGGCCGGCGGCGCCGATGATCCTGCCGACGGCGCTTCTGGCGCAGCCGATCATCTGCCTCGCCGCCAGGACGAATCTGTCCAGGGCCATGTTACTTGTTCCCTTGCTTCGTCGTCGGCTGAGCGACCGGCGGCGGCGGACGCAGGAAGGTGGAGCCGGTCTGCACCGGCTTCTTCGTCGCCTTCGGTTTCTTGGCTTCGCGATTGCCTCGATTGCGGTCCTTGGCCAAAGCCGGTCTCCCCGTGGTTCAGGTGTTCGTCCGATCGCGCCGCGCGCTTACGGCGTGTTCTTCTCGGCGCTGTGCGTCACCGCATGGCCGGTGGCGGAAAGGTCCTGGCCGGCGCCCGCCGTGGTGTGGCATGCGCCGAGCAAGGGGGCGGCACCGATCAGCACGAGCAGGGCGAGGGCTATCGAGAGTTTGCCGTTCATGGTGGAGATCCTTGGATTGAGAGGGAAATCGCTTGCAGGCCGGCGGCTGGCATCAGCGCCAGACTGGACGGCCCAGGTTGACATCGTTGTGGCTGGTCACCGCGCCCCCGACGGCTCCGGCGGCACCGCCGATCAGCGCGCCGGTCAGCGGACTGCCGCCGGTGACGGCGCCGATCGCGGCGCCGGCGCCCGCCCCCAGCAAACCGCCCGAAGCGGCGCGATCGCCGGTACTGTAGCCGCAGCCTGCCAGCGCCAATCCGAGACCGGACAGGACCAGCGTCGTCGCAATAATGCGAGACATGGTGGGGACTTTCTTGTTTTGGGCGGGTCGAGGAGCTCCGCTTTCACACTGCTCGATGCGGCGCCGGGCCGAATGGCCGGTTACCGGATAGAGGTTATAGCGGATAAGAATATTGATCCGGGCACGCTGGCAGTATGAAAGGATTGCGCCTCTTTCCATACGGCCCGCGATCCATGGGCCAGATATTGCGATGCCGCTGGTTGAATACCAGGGGAGCATTTTGCACGACCGAAAAAGTCTTCGTGTGTTAACGCTCGGCCGACGCCTGGTTCCGCCCATGCCCGGAGGCGCAAAGGTCGCCCGCAACCAAGGTCCAGGCCACCAAGGTCCAGCACGCCGATCACAATCCAGCGCCAACGGCGCCACGCTCCACCCGGCACCGCATGCCGATGCCGTCCCGGTGACGCCCCCTACCGCGCGCGACCCAGCGCGTCCGGATTTACCACGTTGATCGGCGTGCTCGCGGCATAAGCCGTGATCTGATCGAAGATGTCGGCGAATTGCAGTTCATACTCGTCGCGCGTGACGTAGCCGATATGCGGCGTGCACACCACGTTAGGCATGGCCAGCAAGGGATGGTCGCCACCGACCACCGGTTCCTGCTCATAGACATCGATCGCGGCCAGGCCGGGACGTCCGGCGCGCAACGCGCCAACCAGTGCGTCGGGCGCGATCAAGCCTGCGCGGCTCGTGTTCACCAGCAGGGACGTCGACTTCATCCGCGCGAGATCATCCGGCGCGACGATGCCGCGGGTGGCGTCCACCAGCCGCATATGCAGGGAAATGACGTCGCTCTGCGCGAAGAACGTCGCCTTGTCCGGTGCTGCCCGGTGGCCATCCTGCATCGCCCGGGCACGCGCCGCCTCCCGCGCCCACACCCAGACATGCATCCCGAAGGCGCGGCCGTAGCCCGCGACCACCTGGCCGATGCGTCCGTAGCCGTAGATGCCCAGCGTCTTGCCGCGCAACGTGGCGCCGACGCCGATCTGCCACTGCCCGGCCTGCAGCGCCGCCATCTGCTGCGGGATCGCGCGCATCGCCGCCAGCATCAGGCCCCAGGTCAGCTCCGCCGTGGCATAGGACGGTGTGCCGGGATGCTGGCTGGACGACACGACCACACCGCGTGCCGTGCAGGCATCGATGTCGATATGCGGATAGACGCTGCGCTGGCTGATCAGCCGCAACCGGTCGAGGCGCTGCAGCAGCGGCGCGCGGATCTGCGTGCGCTCGCGGATCAGCACCAGGACCTCGGTCTGCGCGAGCCGATCCGCCAGCACATCGTCGTCCTGGACATGATCGTTCCAGACCGTGACGTCGTGATCGGCGAGCTTACTGAAGCAGTCCAGCGTACGGACCGTGTCGTGCCAGTCGTCCAGGATGCTGATGCGCATGATCAGCGCTCAGATACGCGATACTGGGCGAGGAAGGCGCGGCCTGCCGGCGTGATGGCGACCATCAGCCGGCCGTTTTGCCGGACCTGTGCGACCAGGCCTCGATCGTTGGCATCCTCCCACACCGGCAGGCGCGGACAGGACGTACGCCAGGCGTCGATCACCTCGGCATAGGGCCGGTCGCCAGGCGCCAGCCAACTCAGCAGGTCGCACAGCAGTGCATCGATCGTGTCGGACATGGTGGGTCTCCCCGCACGCGAACGAGGCGGCAGAATAGGCGCAGCCGCGCCGCTGTCCAGCAGGGTGCACCGCCTCCCGTGACGCACGGACACCGCGGTGTCCCGCTGCACGGAAATCGCGCTGTCGAGGTGTGATGCGAAGCGGCGGCGCACCGGGCCCGGCGCATGGTCCGGTACGGTGGCCCGGCTGCGCAGTTGATCCATCGTCGCGTTGGTGCCTGGATAGGTCCCAACACCAAGCGGGGGAAGCGCGATGAGCGTGATTCTGGGCAGCGGCGAATTCCGGTACCGGGTCGAGGAAGGCTGGGGCAAGCTGCCGGACGGATGGTCGTTCCACGAAGTCGGCGCGGTCGGCGTCGACCGCAACGACAATGTCTACGTGTTCAACCGGGGCGAACATCCGATGATCGTGTTCGATCGGGCCGGCAATTTTCTGCGCTCCTGGGGTGAAGGGATGTTTCCCCGCGCGCATGGTGTGCACATGGCGCCGGACGACACGATCTTCTGCACCGATGACGGCGCCCATTGCGTCCGCAAATGCACCCTCGATGGCAAGGTGCTGATGACGCTCGGCGTGCCGGGCAAGCCGGCGCCGTTCATGTGCGGCGATCCGTTCTGTCGTTGTACCCATACCGCACTGTCGCCGCGCGGAGATATCTACGTGTCGGACGGCTACGGCAACGCGCGCGTGCACAAGTTCAGCCCCGACGGAAAATACCTGATGTCCTGGGGCAAATGCGGCATCGGCGAAAGTGAGTTCAACCTGCCGCACAATATTCATTGCGACGCGGATGGCTGGGTCTATGTCGCCGACCGGGAGAACCATCGCGTGCAGGTGTTCGACGGCAACGGAAAATTCGAGACGGCGTGGAGCAATGTGGTGCACCGGCCGAGTGCCTTGCACATGACGACCGGGTCGAATCCACTGTGCTTCATCGGCGAGGTCGGACCCTATCTCGGCTCCAATCGCGGCTTTCCGAATCTTGGGCCACGCATCAGCATCCTGTCGAACACCGGGAAGGTGCTGGCGCGGCTGGGATCGGAGACCAACGCACACGGCCAGGCTCCCGGCCAGTTCATGTCGCCGCACGGATTGGCCGTCGATTCCCACGGCGATATCTATGTCGGGGAAGTGTCGGTGGCGTCCTGGCCGTCGCTGTTTCCCGGCCAGCCGCGGCCGGACAATCTGCGCAGCCTGCAGAAGCTGGCAAAGGTCGCATAACGCCGGTCACGCAACACGGGCGGCGGTGGTCATCCTCCGCCGGGCGGCAAGCAATCAACCAAGGGAATGGACATGACCCAAGTTGGCGATTCCACCGGGGATTATCGCGGACTCTACCACCGCAGCGACACGGATCTCAGAGCCTGGCTGGCGCAGCGCCCCAGCGAGGCGGCCCTGGAACCCGATCTGCCGATCGTCGATCCGCACCATCATTTCTGGGAAGCACCACATCGCGGCCGGTACTTCCTGCCGGAGCTGCTCGAGGATATCGGCGGCGGACACAACATCGTCGCCACGGTGTTCCTGGAATGTCAGGCGATGTACCGCAAGGACGGCCCGCCCGAGATGGCGCCGGTCGGTGAAGTGGAATTCGTCAACGGCATCGCCGCCATGAGCGCATCCGGCAATTACGGTCCCTGCCGGGTCGCCGAAGCCATCATCGGCCACGCCAACCTCACGCTCGGTGCCGCCGTGCGCGAAGTTCTCGAAGCGGAGCTGGCTGTCGGCGGCGGCCGCTTCCGCGGCATCCGCTACGGCGTGTCCTGGGACGGCAGCGAGGCGATCAGCAAATTCGTCTCCCGCGTCATCCCGCCGCACCAGGTGCGCGACCCCAAATTCCGCGAAGGTTTTGCGCAACTCGCGCCGCTCGGCCTCAGCTTCGAATCCTGGCAGTATCATCCGCAACTACCCGACGCAATCGACCTCGCGCGCGCCTTCCCCAACACCACCATCATCCTCAACCATGTCGGCGGCGTGCTCGGCGTGGGCCCCTACGCCGGCCACCGGCAGGAGATTCTTGCAGGCTGGCGCAAGAACATCGCGGAACTGGCGAAGTGCCCCAACGTTAACGTCAAACTCGGCGGCGTCGGTATGACCTCGTTCGGTTTCAACTTTCATGAGCGCGATGTTCCGCCGTCCTCCGAGGAACTCGCCGCGGCATGGCGACAGTATATCGAGCCCTGCATCGAGGCGTTCGGTGTCAACCGCTGCATGTTCGAAAGTAACTTCCCGCCCGACAAACAGTCCGGCGGCTACACCGAGCTGTGGAACGCGTTCAAGCGTATCACCGCCAAGGCGTCGCCCGATGAAAAGGCCGCGCTGTACAGCGGTACCGCGGCGCGGGTGTACCGGCTGCAGACGCCCTGATCCGGCCAGGCTCGCCCACAGGGAAAGCACGATCCGGATGCGGGCCGCGCTTTTCCTGACCTGGCCGGCGCCGGCCCGCCAGGTCGGGCAGACGCAGCACCGACCCGACCCGGAACGACCGTCTCAGCGCATCGCCGATGGTTCGTCAGCGACCTCCGACGCGGTGCGGCAGTGACGGCCGAGCTGCCGCCGCAGTCGTGTCCGTAACAACCGACGCTATGGCTGCTCCCTGGCGCTCGTCGCGTGAATGACGCACTACAGTGGTTTACTTGCGTCGCTCAGGTGGAGGATTTCGTCAACGACGCGCGCGAGCGGTGCGGTGGCATCGATGATGATGGCGTTCTTCGGGATGTTTTGTTTCGTCCGATACAAGTACACCGCGAGTTCCCGTTCCTCTGGTTTTCCGCCCCAGTCGGTTGGGTCGAGTGCCACGCGCTCATCGATCCGCCGGTTCATGGTGTCCAGATCGACCTCCAGGACAAAGACGCCGTCAAGCAAGTCGATGAATTTTGAAAAATTCCTCGCGTGACCGCAGAAGAAGGTGACCGCCTCATCCTCATTGGCGATGCGGGCGGTTACCTTCCCTACATCCCAAATCCAGTGCTCGGACACCCAGACAGCCGTCGGTGTGCTCGTTTCCGAAGCCATCGGAAGACCCGTTTCCGGATCGCCCTGATACGCCAATTCCCGATCACCATGAATGGCCTGGTATCCGCGGCGCAGCAATTCTGTGCAGACCGCCGTCTTGCCGGCGCCGGAAACGCCGTCGATCAGATAATTTCTCCTGCCCATGGCTCGGATACCCCTTTCGCCTGGGACGGTGTCCTACATGACAGGCCGCGACCACAGCCGGCCAGGTCAGCCTATTGGCCTCGGCCTGGAAAGGTTGGTTGCGTGACCCATGGTCTCAGGACGTTCACTCCTGGCGTGGTTCGGCCAACAACCGACGCTATGCCCTCAGTCAGGGTCGGGATAGCGCACCGCCAGCACCTCGATGATCTCCACGCCACGCGGCGTGTGCACCGCCACCTCATCGCCCCGGCGCGCCCGCGCCTTGATCAGTGCGGTGGCGACCGGCGAGGTCAGGCTGACCTTCGCATTTGCCATGTCGGCTTCGTCCACACCCACGATCGTCACCGTGCGTTCCACGTCGGCGTCGTCGATATAGGTCACCGTCGCGCCGAACAGCACACGGTCGCGCATCACCTGCCGAGCGGGATCGACCACTTCGGCGTTTTCCAGCCGTTTGGTCAGGAATCGCGCGCGGCTGTCGATCTCGCGCAGCCGTCGCTTGCCGTACTGGTAGTCGGCATTCTCGCTGCGATCGCCGTTCGCCGCTGCCCAGGACACGATCTCCACCACGCGCGGCCGCTCGACCCGCAGCAACTGGTCGAACTCCGCGCGCAACCGCGCATGGCCCGCGGGGGTCATGTAGAACTTGCCGCCCAGGGCCAGCCGGGGTGCTTCGTCGTCGTCCATTCACCCCCCTCCCGGTCGATCCGTCCGCCTCACCGCCGTCACACTGCCTCCCCGGCGGCATGGCCACTGGCCGTGGCGAACAGCATCTCCTGCGGGGCCCGTGCGTCGCCCACCGGAACGACCGCGATCCCCGCCGCACGCAGCGGTGCCGCCAGCGCGTCGTTCGGCACTCGCGGCGTGGCATAGGTCAGCAGCGCCAGGTCGTCGATCACGCGGACGTCGCCGTTGTAGATGTTGACCAGATCGAGCCGTCCCTCGGCGACCGCATCGCTCCAGCGCGGTTCCGCCAGCGGGACGACCTCGATGCGCCGCTCCGCCATGCGACGCAGAATGACCTGCCGCGTCACCAGTTGCACGTCGCTCGCGATCGTGTCGCGCGGCGTCACGATCACCACGCGGTCGAACCGGGCCTGAAACACCTCCGCTGCGGCATAGGTCGCCTCGGTATGATCGGTGTCGAACAGCACCGCGGTGCCCTTCTGCCGCGAGGTATGGCGCAAGGTCTCCAGTACCGCACTGCGCAAATCCGGCACCCAGCCTTCGGCCTGCGCTTCGGCTGGCAGCCAGTCGGGCGGGATCATCGTCGAGCCGGTGGCCAGGATCACCGTGTCCGGACGCAGCGCGATGATATCCGCCGCCGTCGCATGACGACCCAGCACAAAGCGAGCCCCCGCCCGTTGCGCCGCGACGGTTTGGTAGTCGTAGATCGATGAGATGGTCTCGCCGCCCGGTAGTTGCTCGCGCAACCATGCCTTGCCGCCGATGGCATTGGACGCGCCGAACACGGTGACGTCGTGGCCGCGCGCCGCGGCAACCCAGGCGGCTTCCATGCCCGCGATGCCGGCGCCGACCACCACGATCCGCTTTGGCGCATCGGTCCGCGGCGGCGCAAAATCCACCTCGTCGGGACGGCTGACGCGCGGATTGTTCACGCAGGCGATCGGCACGTGCATGGTCACGATCGCGCCCCAGCAGGTATTGCAGGACAGGCAGTAGCGGATGTCCCAACTGCGTCCCTGCGCGGCCTTGCGTGGCCAGGCTGGATCGGCCACCAGCGGGCGGCCGAGCGCAATCAGGGACGCTTCGCCGCGGGCGAGTATGCCGTCGGCTTCGGCAGGATCGGTGATGCGACCGAGCGCCATCAGCGGCACGCCGTGCAGGCGGTGGCGCAGCTCCTTGATGAAATGCATGTACGGCATCGGCGGGCCGAACCGGTCCGGCGTGTGCATTTCCAGCGTGCGTGCGTGGGCGCCGCCGGCGAAGCAGACGTAGTCGACGTTGCCCGGCCGGGTGAGCCGCTCGCCGATGATGCCGGCCTCGGCCGGACCGACGCCGCCCGCGATGCCGTCATCGCCCGGCAGTTTCAGGCCGATGATGAAGTCCGTGCCGCACGCCGCGCGCAGCGCCACCACCAGTTCGGCGATGAAGCGTGTCCGGCCGTCCCAGTCGCCGCCGAATTCGTCGTCCCGCCGATTGGACCAGGGCGAGAGGAACTGGTGGAACAGGTGGCCGTGTCCGGCGGAGACTTCGACGCCGGAAAAGCCGCAATCCTTCAGGTGGGAAGCGGAGTCCGCGGTCTGCTCGATCAGCAGGCGGATGTCGGCGGCGGTCAGCGCGCGCGGCACGGTCCAGGACAGGTCGTCGGGCAGCGCGGAGGCACCGATCGCTTCGGGATTGCGGCCGGGAAAATGCCGGCCGCGGCCGGCGTCCTGGATCTGGCCGAGCAGGCGGCAATCCTGATCTTCCACCGCGGCGGCGAAGCGTTTCAGCGCGTCCTCATCGTCACGCCGCCAGACCTGCACGCGCGGCAGGCCGGCCTGGTGCTGCATCATGCCGAGCGGCTCGGTCACCGTCATGGCCGCGCCGCCGGCGGCGCGATTGGCGTGGTACTGGATCATGCGGTCGGTCACCCGCCCGGCCGGCGTGGCCAGCAGGCTCATGGAGGCGTGGGTGATCCGGCTACGCAGCCGCCGGCCCGCCAGTTCGAACGGCGTGAACAGGGCGGTGAACTCGGCGGTCGCGCGCATCCGATCTGCTCCGGGTATTGGGCGCGATCTTGTCGGGTTGTCGCGGCGGCGGCTAGTCGGGGGCGGCGGCTAGCCCGGGCAGAGGATTTGACGGGTCGCGAGGCGAGGCGGTCTCCGCGGCGCTCCGTTCGTCCGGATGGGCACCTGGGCCGGCCGCCGCAGTCGACCCAAAGCGGTCCGACAGCCGGCGCCAGCTGAACGTGCGCATAACAGCAGGGGTCAGGTTGTGCCCGGCCACCTTCCGTCGCGAACATCCGACGCGGCCCCAGCCGCGGAACAGACCACGGCTTGCCCCAAACGCCTGGACGACCAGCAGTGCAACCTGACCACGGGGAAACGCCATGCCGGCCGACCTGAATTCGAAAGGGTGGCCGAGAGTGCGCCGGAATCACCCGACGATTTCATAGGAATGCGCGGCACCGCCAAGCGGACCAGGCCGGGTTCGATCACCGTTAACCGGTTTTTCAGTCGCGGCGGTCACAATTGCATTCATCTGTCTCGAGGACCTGCTCCATGCTCAGCGGCCTGTCGATACGCGCGCGGATCAACCTGATCGGCGTTGTAGCCTTCATTGGTCTGATCGCGATTGCCATCCTCGGGGTCGTTTCTCTGAACCAGCACATGCAGGCTCAGCGCCGCGAGGCGACGCGGAACCAAATCGCCACCGCGCTCAGCATTGTCCGCCACTTCGCGGACGAAGAGCAAAGTGGACATCTCGACCATAAGGCCGCCCAGGAGGCTGCCATCGCCACGATCCGCAAGCTCCGCTACGGCGCCGGCGGCAGCGACTATTTTTGGATCAACGATCGATCGGCACGCGTCGTGATGCACCCGATCAAGCCGGTGCTCGAAGGGACCGACGGCGCGTCGATCAGGGACCAGAACGGCGTCTCGCCGTTCGTCCGCGCCGTCGAAGCCACCCGTAACCAAACCATTGGCGCTTTTGAGTATGAGTGGCCTCGGCCAGGAAGCGATGTCGCTATCCGGAAAGTGTCCTATGGCGGATTGTTCGCTCCCTGGGGATGGATCATCGGAACCGGAGTTTACGTCGATGATATCGAGGTGGAGGTCCGTTCGGCGATCATTCAATCCGTCCTGGCCTTCGCCGTCGCCGCCACATTGCTGATGATCGCGACAGGCGCGCTATCACGCAGTGTCATGCGCGCGTTTGCCGCGATCACTTCCGCGCTGCACAGGCTCGCGGTCGGCGAGACCGATATTTCCTTGAATCATACAGAGAGTTCCGACGAGATCGGCAAGGCGAACGCCGCCCTGCGCGAACTCCGAGAGGTCGTGCTGCGCAATTTCGAGCTGCGTCAGATGGTTGACCAGATGCCAACCAATGTCATCGCATGCAGCATGCCGGATCTTGTCATGACCTACCTGAATGAAGGCTCCAAGGCATTGCTGCGCCAACTTGGGAGTCAAGGGTTGCTGCCTTGCGAGCCGGACGCCATCCTTGGTCAGAGCATCGACATATTCCACAAGGATCCGGGCAGGATCCGTACCTATCTGATAGACCCGAGGAACCTGCCGCACCGCGGCAGCATTCGGCTTGGACATGAGATCGTTTATCAACGGATTTCCGCGGTATACGACCCAAACGGCAATTATGTCGGGCCGATGCTCGTTTGGAACGTCGTCACCGCTCAGGAGAGGTTGGCGGTCGATGTCGGTGCGATCGGGGACGAACTGAACAACGGCGCAACTCGTCTGCGAGACAATGCGTCGGCATTGGTGAGGACCGCCGAGACCACCAATGATCAGGCGTCCCTGGCGGCGGGTGCCTCGGAAAACGCGACGGGTTCGGTGCAGGCCATGGCTGCGGCTGCGGAACAGCTTTCGATGTCGATCGGCGAGATCGGGCGCAACGTCGCCGAGGCGGCCGAGGCGGCCCGCGCGGCACGAAACACGACGGAGCATCTGGATGGTGTCGCCCGTGGCCTCAGCCAGTCATCAGGCGAGATCGGGCAGGTGGTGGCATTGATCAACGGAATCGCGGGTCAGACGAATCTGCTCGCACTCAATGCGACGATCGAGGCGGCCCGCGCCGGGGACGCTGGAAAGGGATTCGCGGTGGTGGCTAGCGAGGTCAAGGCGCTCGCCAATCAGACGACGCAGGCCACGACGCAGATCGGCGGCCAGATCACTATGATGCAAACCGCCATTTCTGAAGTGGTCGCGGCGCTGGCTGAGGTGACGACGGCGGTCCTGGCGATTGATAAGGTCGCGCGGGTCGTTGCCGCGGGGATCGAACAGCAACATGCCGCGACGGCCGAAATCGCCAACAGCGCGTCCCAGGCAGCCGGCA
Organism: uncultured Alphaproteobacteria bacterium; assembly: GCA_963789495.1. Lineage (GTDB taxonomy): Bacteria > Pseudomonadota > Alphaproteobacteria > Acetobacterales > Acetobacteraceae > CAWBLP01. The sequence continues at coordinate 60,834 of CAWBLP010000031.1, read as the reverse complement.
ACACACAGCATGCGTTCGCCAGCATCGACGGGGTGAAACAGACCGCCAACGAAACCGGACGCGGCGCGCATGATATGCTCACGGTCGCCAGCAAATTTTTCACTGAAGCCGAGCAATTGCATACAAAGCTGAGCGAATTCGTCACCGCCATGCGCGCGGCCTGAGCGAGGGCGTATTCAATCTGGAGTCCCGCACCGGTCACTCGGTACCGCGTCATTCGCCGGATCGTATTAGCGTTCCGGGAGATGCTCGATTCCATCGAGATGCGTGATCAGGAACCCATCCGAAGATCGCGAAATAGCACTGGAACGTCCGAGATCCACCCATGGCGGTCGTTCCAAAACATGACCAAAACCAGGCGACTGTCGCTTCGGCAGCGTGTCAAGTTCTCGGTGCCGAGATCCGAGTGGGGCCCGGGCCTGCCGCGGTTCGGCGACGGCCTGCCGAATCAGCCGAACGCGCCGACCTCGTGGGTCACCGCGGTCGCGATCTCCCGCACCAGGCGGAACAGCGACTGCATCGGGGCGAAGATTTCGGCGTGCTCGCGGGTATAGGCGGTGGTGCCGCGCGGCCCGGCAGGTTCGGCGTAGTCGAATTCCACCGCCTGGTCGGGTGCGGCGGGAAAGATCTGCGCCAGCATATCCAGCGCCGGCTCGATCTCCAGCCGCAGGATCGCCCCTTCCAGCACCTGCCGTGTCACGCCGTGGCGCGGCGAGAAGTCGGAAATCTCCGTGCGCCAGCAGCCAGATCCGGTGGATCAGCGCGAGCCGCAGGGCGTGCAGCAGCACCTCCCGCGTCGCCATGCGCGGGGCGTCCGGCCAGATGCCGCGCAGTGCCAGATGGTCGGCATGCACGCGGCGGAACATCGACTGGGCGGCGGCCCAGATATCCAGCCGCTCCAGCGCGCGCGCCACCGAGACCAGTGCCGCGCGTCCGTTCGGCTCATGGGCATGCGCGGCGCGGTCGAGCCAGGTGCCCGGATCGAGTGTCGCGATCACCGCGCGCAGCACGTCGATATCGGAATGGGCCAGGCCGTGGGTCGCCAGATCCATGGCGCGGCGGAAGCGGCGGCTGTTCTCGTCGCAGATCGGTGAACAGTTCCGGGTGGCGGGACGCGGCGGCGCCGATGCCTTGCAGCGTGTTGGCGCACCAGCCGAGCTGCTGCAGGATCGCGTTGTTCGGGATGGCGCGGAGCTCGCGGGGGTGGCGGATGCGGGCGGCGCGCACCATGCCGTCGGCCTGCCGCGCGGCCGGGCGCGAGCCGGTCTTGTCCAGCAGCGCCGGTCCGAACGCACCCAGCAGCGCGGCATAGCCTTCGTCCTCCACCAGCCCCTGCATGCCGGTGCGGACAGTGGCGAAGAAATCCGCGGCGAAGTCGGGATTGGCGTAGACCGGATCCTCGATCGGGCCGGCGGCGGGGTGATAGGTCTGTTCCGCGATGCGGGTGATCGTCGCCAGCGCCAGTTCCGGCGGTGCCGAACAGCAGGTAGCCGTCGCCGCCCTGGAACGCCGCTTCCTCGCGCACCTGCAATCCGGCCCGGTTCAGCGCCTGGCGCGACGCGGTCGGCGACAGGTATTTCAGCCGGTCCGCCAGCGAGCCGGGATGCGCGCCGCGGCCGATGCTTTCGCCGTGGGTGTCGAACAGGATCACCTCGACCCCGGAAATGCCGTGCGCCGCCAGGGTCTGGCCGATCTTCAGCCGCAGCCGCTCGATCAGGTAGCTGGCCGCGAGCTGGCCGACATAGCGGCCGGAATCCGAGTAGCCGAACTGCAACGCCAGCCGTCCCGTCTGCTTCAGGTAGGCGCGGTAGTGCGGGCTGCGCAGCGCCTCCTCCAGCACGGTCGCGCCCTGCTCCAGCGCCTCCGCGGTCTCGAACAGCGGGGAGATCTCGATCTGCCGCTCGACGCCGAACAGGCGGGCCAGCCACAAGGCGGCGAGCAGCGTATAGCCGGTCTCGGTCTCGGCGATCAGGAAGCGCACCGGCATCGAGCCGTCGACGTGCTTGATGATCTGCGCGACCGTCATCATCAGCTTCACGGCGGAGGCCTGCTCCGCCAGCAGCGCGCCGAAATCCACCGGCGACCGGCGTTACCGAGTCCAGCGCGGCGTTGATCGCGGCGAACAGCGCGCGGCGATGCGCCGGCTCCTCCGGGCGCGTCGGTGATGCCGAGGCGCTGGCGCACCGCGTTGTGGATCTGCGCGGCGTTGAGGCGGGTGTGGGTATGGGCGAGCGCCAGCCCATGTGACACCAGCCCGGCCCGCGCGGTGCACAGCGCGGCGCGGGTATCGTCATCCGGCGCCTCCGCCAGCGCCTGCTCGAACAGCGGCAGCAGCGGCGCGGGGGAGGTGAGCGCGGTGTCGCGCTGGCCGACCAGGGCCTGGGCGAAGGCTGCGACGCGCGGCGGGTCCGCGGCATCCGGGCAGAGTTCGAGCTGCGTGCGAACGGCCTCCAGCGCAGCCTGGATGCGCTGCACCAGCGGTTCCGACGCCGTTTTGCGCCGTGACCTGGGCGTGCAACCGCACCAGTTGCCGCCGCTTCATGTCCAGGCGCAGCCGCAGCGTGTCCCACCAGCCGATGTCGGTCCGACCATCGGTGTCGTAGCCGACCCAGCTTGTGAGTATGACCGGCCGGGGGTTCAGCTCGGTCCAGCGGTCCGGCCAGGTCTCACGGGCGACCGCCAGCAAGGCGGCATTGAACTGGTCCACCGCATCCCGCCCGTTGGCGATCGCCAGTGCTGCCTGGTCGAATTCCTCCGGCAGGGTGATCGGCGGCGGGCGTTGCGAACCGGAAACATCCGCGGGCCGGCCGCTGGCCAGCTCCGCCAGGGCGTGGCCCACCGGGGCGGGCAGGGAAAACGTCGGATGCGCGGTGAACACGGCGGCGAAGCGGCTGCGCTCCACCAGGGCGCGATACTCCGCCCAGCGCACCGGGCTGTCCTTCGGGTCCGGACGCAGCAGACGCTGCGCCAGATGGTCGAGCACGGCCCGATTGGCTGCGACGTCGGTGCCGCCGACATAGGCGGCGATGCGCTGCGCGCGGTCGGCGAAGGCGGCGTCGCGGAGATGGTCGATCAGCCGCGCGATGGCGGCGTGGCTGAGCTCGCCGGTCGCCATGCGCCGGCTGATCGCGAGTGCCACCAACAGGACCGGATTGCCGAACGGGTCCTCATCCGCCCGCGCCCGCACGCGCTCGGTCAGCTCCAGCAGATCCTGGGCCAGCGGGCCGGTCGGGTCTGGGGTCGCGTCCAACACGACGGCAAGTGTGGCGCGCATTGTGCGGCGCAGCAAGAATGAAGTGTGCGGCGGCCGGAGGATTTGGCGACGCTGAAAACCGGCGCTGGAGGACCTGGGCGACGGCGGGCGTGTGACCACATAAGGGGACGAGCGGGCGGGCAGCGCGTGCCGTCCCGCGCGTCAGCAGGAGGAGGGCTTCGCGATGAAGGCCGTGGTGGATGGGCATGAGGTCGCCAGCAGCAGCGACCTCGTCGAGGTGGGCGGCTACCAGTATTTCCCCCGTTCGGCGGTGCGGATGGAGTGGCTGGTGAAGACCGGGAAGACCGAGAACGACCTGCGCTGCCCGCACGGGGTGCAGTTCTACGACGTGGTGGTGGACGGCACGCGCCATGCCCGGGCGGCGTGGTCGTATGAGGCGCCGCAGCCGTCGATGGCGAAGGTCGCCGACCGGTTCGGATTCTGGGAGGACGTGGAGGTCCGGTAGAGGGGTCGACGGGCGCCTGCAATGACCCGTCCTGGGCGGGCCTGACCCGGCCATCTGCCCGGCAACGATCGGGACGGGATGCAACCGCACCCGCCCTGTCGGGGGCTGATGGCCGGGACGGGACCAGGCAAGGCTGAGCCGCTTGCGTTAGCCCTACCGCCCAGATCCCTGCCTCAGTGCGCTTCCACCGCCGCGCCCAAAGACGGCTTGGCCAGCAGCAGCGTCAGCGGCAGGGCCAGGAAGAAGGTGCCGGCCATCAGCAGCAGCACGTCGTTGTAGGTCAGTGTCAGCGCCTGGCGATACACGATCATCGCCACCTGCTTCAGCGCGGCCAGATGCGCGTCGCCGCCCTTGGCCGGGGTCATCGCCTGGGTCAGCCCGCCGACGAACCGCATGGCGCCGGGACGCGCCCAGTTCACCTGCTCCTGCAGATGGAGCGTGTGCACCGCCAGGCGTGACGTCGCGACGGTGTTGATCAGGGCCAGCCCGACCGCGCCGCCGAGGTTGCGCATCAGGTTGTACAGCCCGGAGGCATTCTTCAGCGCCTGGGGCGGCAGGCGGCCAAGCGCCACCTGGTTCACCGGCAACATGACGAACATCATGGAGAAGCCGCGCAGTGCCTGCGGGCCGAACAGCTCCCAGAACGCCGAGTCGGTGGTCAGATGCGCCATCCACCAGATGCCGCCGCCGAACATCGCCAGTCCCATCGCCAGCATCACGCGCAGGTCCATCTTCTTGGCCAGCACGCCGGCGAGCGGGGCGGACACGAACATGGCCGCGCCGGTGATGAACATGGTCTCGCCGATCTGCAGGCTGTTGTAACCACGCACCCGGGCGAGAAACAGCGGCACCAGGTAAACCGAGCCATACAGCCCGATGCCGACCACGAAGCTGAACAGCGAGCCGAAGCTGAAATTGACGTCGCGGAAGGCGCGCAGCTCCACGAGCGGGTCCTTGCGGGCCAGCATGCGCCAGAAGAACAGCACGCCGGTGACTGCCGCGATGGCGCCGCACCAGGCGATGGTCGGGTCCTGGAACCAGTCCCAGCGCTCGCCTTCCTCCAGCACGTATTCCAGCGTGCCCAGGAACATCGCCATCAGCGCCAGCCCGGCCATGTCGAAATTGTGCCGCAGCGCCCAGTTCGGCCTGTCGATGTCGAGCCAGCGCCACACCGCCAGGCTGACCACCAGGCCGACCGGCACGTTGATCAGGAACAACCAGTGCCAGGAAAGCTGCTCGGTGAGCCAGCCGCCCAGGGTCGGGCCGACGGTGGGGGCGAGCGTCGCGGTCAGCCCGATCAGCACCGAGATCTGTGCCCGCTTCTGTCCGGTGAACAGCAGGAAGGAGGTGGCGAACACGGTCGGGATCATGGCGCCGCCGATGAAACCCTGCGCGGCACGCCAGATGATCATCGCGCCCAGGCTGGTGGCGGTGGCGCACAGGGCGGAGAACAGGGTGAAGCCGAGCGCACTGGCGACGAACAGGATGCGGGTGGAGAGCAGGCGTGACAGCCAGCCGGACAGCGGGATCATGACGATCTCGGCGATCAGGTAGCTGGTCTGCACCCAGGCGGCCTCGTCGGGGCTGGCGGCGAGCCCGGCCTGGATGTCGGTGATCGAGGCGCTGACGATCTGGATGTCCAGGATCGCCATGAACATGCCGACCACCATCGCCATGAACCCGGCCCATTGCTGCCAGGTCAGGCGGTCGGCGGCGAGCGCGGGGTTCACTGCAGCAGGTCCCGCGCGGTTGCCGCCGCGGCGCCGAACAGGCCCAGCCGTTCGGCCTGCGGGCCGCGCGTGTCCACCTCAGCGGTCACCGACAGGCCGGCGCGCAGCCAGCCGGCCTGCGCGGCCTCGGCGGGGTCGAGCGCGATCTTCACCGGCACGCGCTGCACCACCTTGGTGAAGTTGCCGGTGGCGTTCTCCGGCGGCAGCAGGCTGAACAGCGCGCCGGTGGCGGGCGCCAGGCTGTTGACCCGTCCGTCCACCGCCGCACCTGGGTTGATGTCGGGGATCAGCCGCACCTTCATGCCGGCATGCATGCGGGCGAGCTGGGTCTCCTTGAAGTTCGCGATCACGTAGAGCTTGGCCGCTTCCGGGGCGACGGCGATCAACTGGGTGCCGGGCTGCACGTGCTCGCCCAGCTCTGCCGCGCGATTGCCGACGATGCCGTCGAACGGGGCACGGATCACGGTGTAGGCCAGGTTGTTCTGCGCCAGTTTCACCGCAGCGGCGGCGCTCTGCGCCCGCGCCTCGGCCTGCGCCAGTTGCGCGGTCAGCACGCCGACCTGCTGCTCCGCCACCTGCTTCTGCGCCTGCGCGGCGGTCAGGCCGGCGGCAGCCTTGCGGCTGTCGGCGATGGCGAGGTCGTTGGCCTGGCGCGACGCCCAGCCCTGCGCAGCGAGAGTCGCCGAACGCGCCGCGTCGGCACCGGTGCGGGCCTGTTCGGCCTGTGCCTGGGCGATGGCGGCCTGGGCCGCTGCGATGCTGGATTGCTGCTGCGCGATCTGGCTGCGGGCGGTGGTGACGGCGGCGGCGGCTTCGGCGGCGGCGGCCTGCGCCTGGGCCAGACGGGCCTGCCAGTCGGTCGGGTCCAGCTCGATCAGCGGGTCGCCGGCATGGACATGCTGGTTGTCGGTGACCTTGATGGCGGCGACCTCGCCCTCGATCCGGGGGCTGAGCACGGCAATGTCGCCGCGCACATAGGCGTCGTCGGTGCTCTGGATCCAGCGGCCCTCGGTGAACCACCATGACGCGGTGACGACGACGCCGATCACCACGACCGCGCCGATCACAGGCTGCAGCCAGCGCCGCAGGCGCCGCCGCGGCGGCGGGGTTGCCGTGCTGAGGATCAGGATCGGGTCGGGCGTCGGGACATCGGTCATCGCGTTCATCTTGGGCTCCCCTGAACTGAACGGTTCAGTGCGGCGGCTACATGCGTCGGCGCCGCGCCAGGGTCAAGGATAAACTGAACCGTTCAGTTCAACTCTTGAATTTCCCAGGGGAGTGAGGCCAACTATCGGTCATGAGCGCGACCTCGCATCCCAGGCACGACCTCGATTCGCCGAAGCGCCAGGCGGTGCTGGATGCGGCGAGCACGCTGTTCATGATCCAGGGCTATGGCGCGGTGAGCATGGATGCGGTGGCGAAGGCCGCCGGCGTGTCCAAGGCGACGCTGTATGCGCATTTCGAGTCCAAGGACCGGCTGTTCGCCACCATTGTCGGCGAGGGATGCCGGCAGAACATCGCCGTCAGCGACATGCTGCCCGAGCCGGGGTCGGACCTGGATGAGGCGCTGACCGCGTTGGGCCAGCGTGTGCTGCGTTTCCTGCTGGATGAGCGGCCGCTGGCCATCTACCGCGTCGTAATCGCGGAAAGCGCCCGCTTTCCGGAGCTGGGCCGCGCCTTCTACGAACACGGACCGGCGGTGTTCACGCGCGTGTTCGGCGACTGGCTGCGTCTGCAGGCAGAAGCTGGCCGGCTCTCGGTGCCCGACCCCGAGATGGCGGCGAATCAGTTCATCGGGCTGCTGCGCGCCGGTGTCTACCTGCGTGCGACCCTCGGCCTGACCTCCGCGGCGATCGATGCCGAAATCGATGCCACCGTCGCCGCGGCCGTTCGGACCTTCCTCAAGAGCTACGCGCCGGCCTGATCAGCCGCAGGCCCGGTCAGGACGGCGCATCGGGGTCGATGCCCTTGGGCGGCGCCGGCGGTGTACCGGTCGGAATGGCCGGCCCCGGCACCGGCTGCTGGCTCGATGTGTTGAGCGGCTTCCGCGTGGCAATGCTGCGATGATAGGCCGGCCGCGGGGTGACCGCGTCCGCAGCCGGAGTGGTCGTCTTGTGCCGCGCCTCGCTTCGCTGCTTGTGCCAGGCCCGGATGTCGTCCAGCGTGACGTAGCCTTTGCCGTCCAGGTCGATGTGCTTGAAACTGCGCGAGATCGTTACGTAGCCGGCCTTGGCCTGCTGCAGGGTCAGATGGCCGTCATGCGTAATGTTGGCGCGCGCGAACCGCTTTTCCCAGGCGGCCTGGTGTTCGGCAGGGGCGGACTTTCCGGCCGGTTCGGCCTGGGACGCCGCGGCGGCTTCGGTGGCCGGCTGCGGGGTTTTCATGGTGGCCGGTGCGGGGGCCAGGCCAGGGGAAGGCGCCGGCTGGGCGGCTGCCGGTAACACGCAGAACGGGAGCGCGAACAGCAGCAAGGGCAGAAGGCGCATGGCTCGGGGCTCCTCTACAAATGACGACCGCGCCCGATCCTGAATACGATTTGCTAATCCCCGGTGAAGATGGGTCGACTTGGCACTGGATACGTCGGGGCGTTGCCCCGAACCCCACCAGGAGGCGTTGCTCCTGGACCTCCAGCAAAGTCGCGCCTTTGCAATGAATTTCGGTTCCAAGGGCCGGGCCCTTGGCGGGGTTTCAAGGGGCAGCGCCGCTTGATGGGGGTTTCGGGGGCAACGCCCCCGGCTACTGCGTCAGGGCGCGCCGGATCGCCTGGATTGCGAGCTCGATCCCCTCGCGATCGACATCCAAGTGTGTGCAGGCGCGGGCGCGATACCGGCCCATGGTCGACAGCATCACCCCCTCGCGGCGCACCCGTTCCTCCAGTTCGTCGGCGGTCAGGCCGGTGCCGGTGGTATCGAAGAACACCAGGTTGGTCTCCGGCTCCTCCACCACGATGCCGGGGATCTGCGCCAGGCCACGTGCCAGCGCGCGGGCATTGGCATGGTCCTCGGCCAATCCCTCGATATTGTGGTCCAGCGCGTAGAGACACGCGGCCGCGCAGACGCCGGCCTGGCGCAACGAGCCACCCAGGCGCTGCTTCCAACGCCATGCCTCATCGATGAAGTCCTCACTGCCGCACAGCACGGCACCGAGCGGTGCGCCGAGCCCCTTGGTGAAGTCGAGCCACACGGAATCGCAGCCAGCCACCATCTCCTTCGCCGGCACGCCTGCGGCGACCACCGCGTTCATCAGCCGCGCGCCGTCCATATGCGTGCGCATGCCCTGCGCATGCGCCGCGTCCAGCACGGCGTTCAATTGTTGCAGCGGCCAGACGCTGCCGCCGCCGAGGTTCGCGGTCTGCTCTACCGCCAGCAGCACCTGCGACGGCACGTTGCGCCGACGCTCCCGCAATGCCGCTTCCAGTGTGGCGACATCGAACTGTCCGCGCGGACCTTTCAACCCCAGCACCAGCGCGCCGGACAGCGCACCCGGCCCGCCGCCCTCATTGCCGATGATATGCGCGCTTTCGTGCGCCACCACCTCGTCGCCCGGTCGGCAATGCGTCAGCAGCGAGATCTGGTTGCACATGGTGCCGGAGGGCAGAAACATCGCCGCTTGCTTGCCAAGCAGCGCCGCCATCCGGTCGCACAGCGCCAGGATGCTGGGATCGTCGCCGTGCTGCTCGTCACCGACCTCGGCCCGCAGCATCGCCTCCTTCATCGCGGGCGATGGCCTGGTCTGGGTGTCGGAATACAGGTTGACCCGCACCGGGGGCAGGGCGGGATCAGGGCGGACAGGGGCATACAACATGGCATCAGGCTCCGGATGGCGCCGCAGCAAAGCAGGAGATGGCCGCCTTGTCAGCCGGCCTGCGTGCGCGGTGTCGGCGCGGTATGGGGCAGGGTGGAGGGCGGCCCGTAGACGTCGCGGGCGCGCTTGCGGAACGCATTGACCATGCGGCGCACCGCCTCGTTGAACACGACGCCGATGGCGGCCTGCAGGAGGCGGCTGCGGAATTCGAAATCCACGTAGAAATCGACTTCGGTGCCCTGGTCGTGCGGCAGGAAGTCCCATTGGTTGTTGAGGTACCGGAACGGACCGTTCTCATAGCGCACCTTCACCTGGTGGGGCCGATCCAGGCTGACGCGGCTGGTGAAGGTCTCCCGGAACGGGCCGAAGCCGATGGTCAGGTCGGCGGTCAGCGCCTGCTCGGTGCGGGTGCGCACCCGGGCGGCGACACACCAGGGCAGGAATTGCGGATATTTTCCGACATCCGCGACCAGATCAAACAACTGGTCCGGACGATACGGAACGATCTGTCGTTCTCCATGGGTCGGCATTACGCCGTCATGACGCGGCTGCGGCCAGCCGCGCAAGGCGGGCGGCGCGCAGGGACGCGAAATCGGCATCCGCGTGGTAGGAGCTGCGGGTCAGCGGCGTGGCGGAAACCAGCAGAAACCCCTTGGCCCGGGCCAGGCTGGCATACTCGGCGAATTCGTCGGGGGTGACGAACTCTGCCACCGCGGCATGTTTCACCGTGGGTTGCAGATACTGGCCGATGGTCAGGAAATCCACCTCCGCGACGCGCAGATCGTCCATCACCTGCATGATCTCGGGGCGCGATTCGCCCAGCCCCACCATCAGGCCGGATTTGGTGAACACCTCCGGCGTGTGCCGCTTCACGCTGTCCAGCAGGCGGAGCGACTGGAAGTAGCGTGCGCCGGGGCGGATGGCGGGATACAGCCGCGGCACGGTTTCCAGGTTGTGGTTGAACACGTCGGGCCTTGCGTCGGCGACGATCTCCATCGCGCCCGGCTTGCGCAGGAAGTCGGGGGTGAGGATCTCGATGGTGGTGCCCGGCGCGGCGGCGCGGATGGCATGGATCACCGCGGCGAAATGCGCCGCCCCGCCATCCGGCAGGTCGTCGCGGTCGACCGAGGTGATGACGACATGCTGCAGCCCGAGCCGCGCGACGGCATCGGCAACGCGGGCGGGTTCGTCGGCGTCCAGCGCGTCCGGCTGACCGGTGCGCACGTTGCAGAAGCTGCAGGCGCGGGTGCAGGTGTCGCCCATGATCATCATGGTGGCGTGGCGCTGGCTCCAGCACTCGCCGATATTGGGGCAGGCGGCTTCCTCGCAGACCGTGGTCAGCCGGTTCTCCCGCATCAGGGCGCGGGTCTGGTGGTAGACCGGATGGGTGGGCGCCTTCACCCGGATCCAGGCGGGCTTGCGCTGGATCGGGTTGTCCGGGCGGTGCGCCTTCTCCGGATGGCGGACCCGATGGTCGATGACGAGGCGGGTGGACATGATGGGCTAGAAGTGGCGGGCGGGGGTGGGGGCGTCAAGCGGGAAGACGCGCCGGAACACGATCGCGCGTCGGAAGGTGGCTCGCCACCGGGTAACCCGGTTTCACACGGGACGGTAGAGCAGCACGTTGTCCGCCGGCCGAAGCTGCAGTAGAAGATCCATGTGCCGGATGTTGCCGCTGATCAGAAGCATATTCTGTTCCAAAGCCGTGACGTACAACAGGGCATCCAGCAGTAATTCGCGGCGTCGTCCCTGCTGGCAGCAGGCCTGATCCGGGGTGAGACGCCGCTTCGCCGTGGCGAGTCCCTGGGTTCGTGCCAGCATGCCGGCAATGATGGCCGCCTCGGTCCAGGCGAACGCGCTGGGCGCCACGGTCTTGTCGCGGACCATGTGATCCAGATGCGCCCGGATCGGGGCCATGGCGGCTTGCGTCCGCGCATCGGAGGGATCGAGCAGACCCAGGCTGATCGCGAGTTCGGCGCAGACGACACCACAATTATACACCATGTGCTGTCGCGCCGCGATCAATGCCCGAACGCCCGGCGGTATCTTCCCCTTGCTGCGATCGAGATAGTACGTCGTGTCGAGCAGGACAGGCAGCGTCGGTGCCGCAGCCGGATCGAACGGAAGATCGTCATCCGGGCGGTAGCGCAACGTCGCCTTGTGGTCGGCCGGATTGTACCGCCTGGCGACGGCGCCCATCGTGTCAGATGGCAAGCTCGAAATCCGCGGGCAGTCGATCCTGGTCCGATAGCAACCATTCCACGAACGGGTCCGGCGCCACGAAGGCGGCAAGCGCCGCCTGCAGTACGTCCGTCGTATTGCTGGACCCGATCTTCCGCGCAGCCGCCGCGAGCAGGCCCTGGTCGATCCGAGCACTCACCTTGTCCGCACGGCCCGTGAGCACTCCGCGGTCTGCCAGTCCGCGCAGCGCTTCGGCCGTCTGGGCCGCAACCAGTTTGGCCGCAGGCGCGGTATTGTTCCTTCTACGTTTTGACACCGCCTTCTCGCCGGTCCCGGGCTGATCAGCCTGCCGAGTCTGCATGACATTGGTCTCCTGTCCGACAGGATATCACATCCGTCGGACAAAGGCGACGGTCATGAGAGGGCGGCAGGGTGCGAACGGTCCCCGGTGGCTGGAGTCCCAGCGGCCGCCGCCGGTGCCCGCGCATCACTTCAGAAATGGATCACCCGGCCGTACGCGTCCAGCACCGCCTCATGCATCGTCTCGCTGATGGTCGGATGCGGGAACACCGTCTCCATCAGTTCGGCTTCGGTGCTTTCCAGCGTGCGGGCGATGACGTAGCCCTGGATCATCTCGGTCACTTCCGCGCCGACCATGTGCGCGCCAAGCAATTCTCCGGTTTTGGCGTCGAACACGGTCTTCACCATGCCTTCCGGCTCGCCCATCGCGATCGCCTTGCCGTTGCCGATGAACGGGAATTTTCCGACTTTCACCGTGTAGCCCGCTTCCTTGGCGCGCGCCTCGGTCAGGCCGACCGAGGCGATCTGTGGCCGGCAATAGGTGCAGCCGGGGATATTGCGCACGTCCATCGGATGCACGTCGTTCCCGCCGGCGATCTTTTCCACGCAGAGCACGCCTTCATGGCTGGCCTTGTGCGCCAGCCAGGGCGGGCCGGCGAGGTCGCCGATCGCGTACACGCCGGGCTCGCCGGTGCGGCAGTATTCGTCGATCACCACATGGGTGCGATCCACTTTCACGCCGGTGCCTTCCAGGCCGAGATCCTCCACGTTGCCGACGATGCCGACGGCGGAGATCACGCGGTCCACGGTGATCTCCTGGCTCTTGCCACCGGCCTCCACCGTGACGGTGACGTTGTCGGCGTTCTTCTTCACCCCCTTCACCGCGGCGCCGGCTATGATCTTCATGCCCTGCTTCTCGAACGCCTTGTGCGCGAAAGCGGAAATTTCCTCGTCCTCGACAGGGAGAATGCGCGGCAGCACTTCCACCACGGTGACCTGTGCGCCCATGTTCAGGTAGAAGCTGGCGAATTCGATGCCGATCGCGCCGGAGCCGATCACCAGCAGCGATTTGGGAAACGCCGCCGGCACCATCGCGTGCTTGTAGGTCCAGATCAGCTTGCCGTCGGCCTCCATGCCGGGCAGTTCGCGCGCGCGGGCGCCGGTCGCCAGGATGATATGCGGCGCCTTCAGGGTCGCGACCGGCTTGCCGTCCTTCGCCACCGCCAGTGTCTGCTTTCCCGCGAGTTTGCCGCTGCCGTCGAACACGGTGACCTTGTGCTTGCGCAGCAGATGCGCGACGCCCTGCGACAATTGTTTCGCCACCGCGCGTGAGCGCTTCACCACCTTGTCCAGATCGAAGCGCGGCTCCACCGCGGCAAATCCGTAGTCCGGTAGATGATGCAGCAGGTGGTTGATCTCGCTGGTGCGCAGCAGCGCCTTGGTGGGGATGCAGCCCCAGTTGAGGCAGATGCCGCCCAGATGTTCGCGCTCCACCACGGCGGCCTTCATGCCGAGCTGCGCGGCGCGGATCGCGGTGACGTAGCCGCCGGGACCGCCGCCTACGATGATCACATCGAAATTCTGCTCAGCCATGATCCGCTCCTTCGGCGAGTGCCGCCAATGCGGCCCCGCGCAATTCCATGGTTTGCCACTCGGTGATCGGCTTCGCGCCGAGTTGCCGATAGAAGGCGAGGGCAGGCGCGTTGCGGTTCAGCACCCGCCATTCCAGGCAGATATAGTTTCGGGCGTGCGCAATTGCTGCGACATGGCGGAACAGCGCGAGTCCGATGCCCTTGCCGCGATGGGCCGGCTCGACGAACACGTCCTCGACGAAGATGCCGGGGCGTCCGGCGAAGGTACTGATCGTGTGCAGCCACAGCAGCGTGCCGACGGTGCGGCGTTCGGTTTCGGCGATTACCGCGAAGGCGAAAGGCTGCGGGCCGAACAGCAGATTCTGCAGATCCGCTTCCGTTGCGGTGGCGAGATGCAGGAGCTGTTCGTACTCGGCGAGCCCGCGCAGCAGGCGATGGATGTCCGGCAGGTCCGCCGGCGTCGCGTCACGCAGGGTGAAGGGCGCTGGCATTGCTATCGGGCGAGCGCGAATTGAGTGAGGAGCATCGGATGCCGAGAGCGGCGGATTGAGACCGACCTCATACTCCCCCATCTCCCCCGTGATGGCCGGGCTTGACCGGGTCCTCTGCACACCTACGGAAGTTGGTCACTGAGATCCTCCCATGCGGGATTGCGCGTGGTAATGAGCGCCGTCGTCCACGCACGTGGCCGGCGCTTCAGGCTGGTCTCGCGTTGGATGGCGGTGCGGATATCGTCATGCGGCTCCGCGTAGACCAGACGCTTCAGGTAGTAGCATTGCACGAACCTGCTGCCGATGCCGTTGCGATGTTCCCAGACCCTGCAGGCCAGATCGTTGGTGACGCCGATGGAGAGCGTGCCGTCCGGATGGTTGGTCATGATGTACACCCACCCGCCCGGCATCAGTGCGCTCTACCGCCCGTCAAGGCCGGAGCTGAGCCGGCCATCCGCCCCCGATCGGTCGGTGTCCTCTGAGTCTTTGCCCGATCGGTGGACGGTAGATGGTCGGGTCAAGCCCGGCCATGACGAGGGAGACGAGGGAGGAGAGGCAATCGTCATCGTGCCCGCCGCTGACGGAAGGGAGAGCGCTGACGGTAGGGAGAGAAGAGGCGACCGTCATCGAACTCCGCCGCGATGGCAGGCAACCGGCCGTCGCCGCCCTGCGCCCTCACAGCAGCAGGCTCAGCGGGTCCTCCACGATCCGCTTGAACGCGCGCAGCCAGTTCGCACCCAATGCGCCGTCCACCACGCGGTGATCGACACTCAGCGTGCAGGTCATCACCGTCGCGATCGCCAGCGCGTCGTTCTTCACCACCGGGCGTTTCTGGCCGGCCGCCACGGCCAGGATCGCCGCCTGCGGCGGGTTGATGATCGCGGAGAACTCCGACACACCGAACATGCCCATGTTGGAGATGGAGAAGCCGCCGCCCTGGAATTCCTCGGGTTTCAGTTTTCCGGCGCGGGCGCGGCCGGCCAGGTCCTTCATCTCGCGGCTGATCGTCGCCAGGCCCTTCTGGTCCGCGCGGCGGATGATCGGCGTGATCAGCCCGTCCGGAATCGCCACGGCGACGCTGATGTCGACATCGTCGTACAGGGCGATCGCGTCGTCGGTCCAGCTTGCGTTCACCGCCGGCACCTGGCGCAGCGTCGCCGCCGCCGCCTTGATCACCAGGTCGTTGATCGTGACGTTGTAGGCGGTCGGCCCTTCCTTCGGCGACTTGGCGTTGAGCTGGTTCATCAGCGCAACCAGCGCGTCAATCTCGATATCCATCGACACGTAGAAATGCGGGATGGTGGATTTCGCCTCGGACAGCCGACGCGCGATGACCTTCCTGATGGAGCTGTTCGGGACCAGCTTGTGCGGCGCCGTGATGGCCGGCGCGGTGGCACGGGCGACCGGCGCGGCGGCAGGGGCAGGGGCGGCCGCGGCCTGCGGGGGCGGTGCGGCAGCGGCAGGCCCGCGTTGCATCGCCCCGTCGATATCCACCTTCACGATGCGGCCGTTCGGGCCGCTGCCTTTCAGCGAGGCCAGATCGATGCCGGCCTGCTGCGCCATGCGCCGCGCCAGCGGCGAGGCAAAAACCCGCTCCCCACCTGCGTCATGGCCGTTGCCGCGCGCTGGGGCGGCATTCTGCTGCAAGGCCGGCGCAGCCGATGCGTTCTCGCCCCCCGCCGGTGTCGGGGCGCGGGCGCCGGAGGCGGACGCCGATGCCGGTTGCGACACCGGCCCACCGCTGCGCTCGCCGGGCGGCGGCTTCGCGGCGGGCTTTGCTGCGGCCGGGGCGGTGGCAGGCTTGGCGGCAGCCGGCGCCGGTCCGTCCGGCACCGCTTCGCCTTCATCGACCAGAATCGCGATCGGGTCGTTCACCTTCACGCCCTCGGTGCCGTCCTGCACCAGGATCCTGCCCAGCACACCCTCATCGACCGCTTCGACTTCCATCGTCGCCTTGTCGGTCTCGATCTCGGCGATCACGTCGCCGGCTTTCACCGGCTCGCCTTCCTTCTTCAGCCAACGCGCCAGCGTGCCTTCCGTCATGGTGGGCGACAGCGCTGGCATCAGGATATTGGTCGCCATGTTCCGGCCCCCTCAGACGATCTGCTTCACCGCGTCCACCACCCATTCGGGCTGCGGCAGCGCGAGCTTCTCCAGATTTGCGGCGTAGGGCAGCGGCACATCCACGCCATGCACCCGCACCGGCGGCGCATCGAGCCAGTCGAACGCGTGCTCGATCACCTGCATGGTCACCTCGGCACCGATGCCGGCAAAGGGCCAGCCCTCTTCCACCGTCACGATGCGATTGGTCTTCTTCACGCTCTCGATGATGGTCGCGGTATCCAGCGGCCGCAGCGAGCGCAGATTGATCACCTCGGCCTCGATACCCTGTTCCGCCAGGGCTTCGGCGGCCTTCAGCGCCACGCCCACCATGATGCTGAACGCGACGATGGTGACGCGGTCGCCGGCGCGTTCCACCTTGGCGCGGCCGATCGGCAGGATGAAATCCTCATCGGTCGGGCAGTCGAAGGTGTGGCCGTAGAGGATTTCGTTCTCCAGCACGATCACCGGGTTCGGATCGCGAATGGCGGCGCGCAGCAGGCCCTTGGCATCGGCGGATGACCACGGCGACACCACTTTCAGCCCAGGCACATGGGCATACCACGATGCGTAGCATTGCGAGTGCTGTGCCGCGACGCGTGACGCCGCGCCGTTCGGGCCGCGGAACACGATCGGGCAGCCCATCTGGCCGCCCGACATGTACAGCGTCTTGGCCGCGGAATTGATCAGCTGGTCCATCGCCTGCATGGCGAAGTTGAAGGTCATGAACTCCACGATCGGCCGCAGCCCGTTCAACGCCGCGCCCACCGCCATACCGGTGAAACCGTGCTCGGTGATCGGCGTGTCGATCACCCGCTTCGGCCCGAATTCGTCCAGCAGCCCCTGGCTGATCTTGTACGCGCCCTGGTACTGCGCGACCTCCTCGCCCATCAGGAACACGCGGTCGTCGCGCCGCAACTCCGCCGCCATCGCGTCGCGCAGCGCCTCACGCACCGTGATCGGCTTGCTTGGTCCCCAATCCTTCTCGAGTGCCGGGGCTGCCTCCATCGCCGGCTTGCGCTGCCCCTGCGCGCCGCGATCGGCCACCGCCTTCGCATCTTCCGGCTCGGCCGCGACTTTCGGTTCGGCCGGTGTCGCAGCCTGTGGCGGCGGTGCGGCCTTGGCCGCCGAGACGTCCTCGCCATTGGCCGCCAGCACGGCGATCGGCGTGTTCACTGCGACGCCTTCGGTGCCCTCATCCACCAGGATCTGGGCCAGCTTGCCCTCGTCCACCGCCTCCACTTCCATGGTTGCCTTGTCGGTCTCGATCTCGGCGATCACGTCGCCGGCGCGCACCTCGTCACCGACCGATTTCAGCCATTTGGCCAGCTTGCCCTCGGTCATGGTCGGCGACAGCGCCGGCATCAGAATCTGCGTCGCCATCGCTCAGCCCTCCAGCAGCACGTCGGTATAGAGTTCCGATGGGTCCGGCTCTGGACTTTCCTGGGCGAAATCGGCGGCGTCCTGGATCATCCGCTTCACCTCGTCGTCAATTTGCTTGATCGCGGCTTCATCGACGCCCATGGCTTCCAGCTTGTGGCGCGCATTCTCGATGCAGTCGTGCTGGGTGCGCATCATCTGCACCTCCTCCCGGGTCCGATAGCGCGCCGGGTCGGACATCGAGTGTCCACGATAGCGATAGGTCTTCACCTCCAGCAGATACGGTCCCTTGCCGGCGCGGCAATGCGCCACCGCCTGGTCCGCGGCGGCCTTCACCGCCAGTACGTCCATGCCGTCCACCTGCGTGCCCGGAATGCCCCAGGCGGCACCGTTCTTCGACAGGTCCTTCGATGCGGACGCCCGCTCGACTGATGTGCCCATGCCGTATTTGTTGTTCTCGATGATGAACACCACCGGCAGCTTCATCAGCGCGGCCAGGTTGAAGCTTTCGAACACCTGGCCCTGGTTGGACGCGCCCTCGCCGAAATAGGTGAGCGCGACGCGGTCGTTGCCGCGATACCAGTTGCTGAAGGCGAGACCGTTGCCCAGGCTGACCTGGGCGCCGACGATGCCATGCCCGCCGAAGAAGTTCTTCTCCTTGCTGAACATGTGCATCGACCCGCCCTTGCCGTGCGAGTACCCGCCGGACCGCCCGGTCAGCTCCGACATCACGCCGCGCGGGTCCATACCGCAGGCCAGCATGTGGCCGTGGTCCCGGTAGGAGGTGATCACCTGGTCGCCCTCGCCGATCGCCATCTGCATGCCGACCACCACCGCTTCCTGGCCGATATACAGGTGGCAGAACCCGCCGATCAGCCCCATGCCGTAGAGCTGCCCGGCCTTCTCCTCGAAGCGACGGATCAGCAGCATCGCGCGATAGGCGTGCAGCAGCTTGTCCTGGTCGATCACAGGCTGGCGCGTCTTGCCGCGCTTCCTGGTTTCCGCCGCTTGCGCCATGGCATGCTCCCCCGCTGCGGTTTCGCCGATTGTCGCCTACACCTAGCGCCCGGTTGTGCTTCCCGACAAGTTGCGGGCCTGGAAAAGCGTTATGGTGCAATGCAATAGAACTTGTTAACCGAAATCCAGTTAACCGATTGGCGCGACGAGGCCGAGCCCTGTGCGAACCGCGCCGCATTTCGTGCCAGCCGCCTGGAAAGACAGGTTGTTTCGTGCGCTCGCCGCAAATCGCATCGACCTTACCGGTTCGGCGCGTGCAATCCGTTTCGGCCGGGACGGAACTGGGCCGCCCGGACGGCGTTGCTGTAGGCAGAGTCAAGACGCAGGAGACGTAAGATGGCCGACCAGGAGAAGAAGCAGGGCGAAAACCAGGGCGAAGGCAATTGGGACGCGGCGCGGGCCTATGATCGCGATCAGAAGCAGTTCGCCGACAGCGGCAAGGTGGAAAAGGCCGCGCGGGATGCAGCCGAGGCACTGGATGGCAAGGAAGGCGACAAGCTGAAGGAGGCCGAACGGCTGGGAAAGCGCCACGCGAAGGCGGAAGATCCGTCGGTGAAGCGCTAGTCCAGGCCAGACGCTACATCCGGGGCCGCGGCCAGAGTGAGGCCGGCCCCGGCTTCGGCTGTTCGGTCGAGTCACGCCCGGGGCGGGAGACCTGGCACTCCCAGAACGGCACTCCCAGAACGCCCCCTCTCACGCCCGGCACATCACTCCCAGAACGCTCCCTGTCGCGCCCGGCACGTGACTCCCAGAACGCTCCCTGTCGCGCCCAGCACGGCACCCCCGGAACGCCCCCTGTCGCGCCCAGCACATCACTCCCAGAAAGCCGCCTGTCGCACCCGGCACGGGCACTCCCAGAATGCCCCCTGTCGCGCCCGGCATGTCACTCCCAGAACAGGGATTGGTGGCAGAATTTCTGCCAGGACCGCAGGCTGTGGCCGCGGCGCTCTGCGCCACGTGCGGCGCCGAATCCGGATATCAGCCCAACCGCGTAGCCGTGACGCCCGGCCGGTCCGCCAAGTTCGGCCAGCAACGGCCCGACTGTGGCAACGTCGTTGAGTTCGCCGAGGCGCTCTTGCAGGGCGCTGAGTCGACGCAGGAAGCGACGCGGTGCCTTGCCGGGAAACAGCGCGGCAAACATCTCCACCGTGTAGCGCAGCCGTTTGGCGCGCAGGCGGACGGCGTGGAGGCCGGCCGGATCGAGGTCGTCGATATGGTCGCCGGCCGCAAGCAGCTTGCGGTGGCGGCGATGCAAGACGCTTCCCGCGAATGACAACAGTCCGGTCTGCAGTACGTCCTCCGCCTCGGGGGGCAGGTCAGCCTGCCAGGATTGCGCCGATGCCAGCCAGGCCAGATCGATGCCGAGTTGCCGGAATTCCGGCCCTGCCAAGAATTCGCGCAGCGTGAGGTAGGCGGTGTGGCGCCGGCGTTCGGCCGCGTGGGCCAGGCGGGAGAGCCGCGCGTCGTCCGGCACCGCAGCCAGCACGTCCCGCAGCGTCTCGTTCATGAACACGTCCCAGTCGCGCGACGGGCCCAGGCGCGTGCCGAATGCCTTCAGATCGGCGACGAGGCGATCCACCGCCGGTGATGCGATGGCGGGGCGGAACACCGCCAGGGCAGAGCGTAGTCGCCGCACCGCCACCCGCATCTGGTGCACCGGCTCCGGGTCGGCGCCGGGCGCCCCGACCGCCGCGGCGGCATGCAGGATCACATCGGTCAGATGTCCCAGCACAAAGCCGAACGCCCCGATGATGGACAATCCCGGCGGCAGCCAGGGAGCGCCACTGTGTCGCGGCGGGGCCGGTGCGCCATGGGCCAGCGACTGCCCTTCGGCCGCCAGCGAGGCCTGCGGCACCGCCAGGCGCAGCTCCGCGGCAATTGCCAGCGCCAGCGCGTGCACCGCCGCTTCCGTACCCCCCAGATGCACCCGGCAGACCGGCCGCTCGTCCGCGACGGCGCGCAACGTGCCGCGCAGCAGGCCCAGTGTCGCGGGACCTTCGTCGCCGCTCACCTCGTAGCTCGCCAGGCGGCCCTCGAAGGCTGCGACGGGGGCAAGCGGTGAGGGCAGCGCCTGCGCGAAGGCCGCGACGTCGGCGGCGCGCTCCAGCACCGGCGATGGTGTCCCAGGCAGCCAGACCGCCGAACCGGGTTGCAGTCGTTCCAGACGCCAGCCATCCCGGGCCTGCGCCAGGCACAGCGCTCGCCGGGCAAGTGACCGTTCCGCATCGTCGTGCCAGATCTGCCGCAGCTTCTGCACGCGCGGACGGCCGGGTGCCGAACGGGTGATGCAGGACAGCCGTGGCAGACGGGCGGCATCGTCCGGATCGAGGTGCAGTTCGAGTTCCATGGCGCCTATCAGTCGGCTTCCTGCTCGCGCGGCATGAGGAAGCGCTGCAACCTGGCGCCGCCGACATCCAGCTCCCACCATCGGGCGGGAACGATGAACTCCGCCAATGCGCCGGTGGGGAACCCGGCGGCCAGCCGGCGGGCCGTCTCGCTCGTCTCGCCGATCGGTGGCGGACCGACCAGGGCCAGCGCCAGCTCATGCAGGCCGGGATTGTGAGCGATCACCAGCACGCTGCGGACCACCTCGCCGACGCCGTGCAGGGTGGTCAGCAATTGCGTGGCCGAGGCGAGGTAGAGGGAGTCCATCGGCTCGATCAGCGGTGTCTCGTCCCAGGGTTCCAGCGCTTCCAGCGTCTCCATCGTGCGTCGCGCGGTGGAGACCAGCACCAGGTCCGGCAATAATCCCAGCTCCCGCATGCAGCGGCGCATGACGCCGGCGGCGCGGTGGCCGCGTGGACTCAGCGGGCGCTCGCGATCCGGCTGCTTCGGATCGTCCCGGGAGGACTTGGCATGGCGCAGGAGCAGAAGCTGACGCATCTCACGAGCTGATCCCACAGGGGATTGGTCGGGCGATCCTGCCACGTCCGGCGCCACTTGTCCTGCTGTGCCACGCACCCGCGCCCGGGGTGGGATACAGCAAGCATCGGGGGCGGTTGCCCCCGAACCCCCAGCAAGGGGCGCTGCCCCTTGCATCCCCGCCAAGGGCCCGGCCCTTGGAACCGACTCCGTTTGGGGTGGGGAGGGGCCGTTCCGCGATATCGCCAAGGTCCGGGATCGCCGCGCCCCCTCCCCACCCCAAACCGAATCCGATTGCAAAGGCTGAGCCTTTGCTGGAGGTCCAGGAGGCCAAGCCTCCTGGTGGGGTGCGGGGCAAAGCCCCGATACTTGCCGCGTCCCACCCCGGGCGCGGGCGCGTGGCGCCGGCTGCTACAGATCGATCCAGGAAAGATGCCCGCCCTTGCCGGCGCCGGTGTCGAGGAACACGGCGGTGCCGCCTGCGGCGCCTTTGCGCACATAGGGCCTTCCATCGGTGCTGCGCCGGTCGTGCCCGCAATAGACGGTGAAGCCGGCGGGGATGCGGTCCACCCAGCGCAGGCTGCGCTCGGGATAGCCATCCGCCTGGATGCGGCCGGTCGGTTCGCCGTACAAAGCGCGCGCGACCGGCCCGACCGGGCGCTCCAGCCCCAGAACCGGCGGCAGCTGTTCCAGCATCGCGGTGTGGAAGCCGCCATGCACGAACAGGGACTGGTCGCACCGCAGCCAGGCCGGCGCCTGCGCCACTTCCCGGACCACGCGCTCGCGCAGCGCGGGATCGAGCTGCTCGATCGTGGCCTGCACCACCGGCTCGGTGCGCATCGGTTGGCCGGCCAGGATGCGGGCGAGCTTGAGGTCATGGTTGCCCAGCAGGAACAGGCCCCGCTTCTCATCGATCAGCCGGAACATGGTACGCAGCACGTCGGCGCTGTTGGGTCCGTAATCGACGAGATCGCCGAGTTGGACCACGAAGCGCTCGGTGGCGGTGGCATAGGCGAAGCCCGTGGCGTCGCCGTGCACGTCGCCGACCACCCGGATGGCCGTGCCGGCAGGGATGGCTAAAGGAAGCATTTCGTTGCACCGGCATACCGTGGCGTGACGGTTTGCGCCAAGCAACTGCGCGCGAGGCTCAGTCCTGTTTGTTGCGGATGGTGGCGTAGGCGGCCAGCGCGCGGGCGCGTCCGGCGGCAAGATCCTCGATCGGGGATGGATAGCAGTGGCCGGTTTCGGGGACCGAGGCGGCCATCTCCCAGGGTGTGTGGATCACACGCGCGTCGAGCCGCGCCAATTGCGGCACGAACTGGCGGACAAAGTTGCCGGCGGGATCGAATTTGCGTCCTTGCAACACGGGGTTGAAGATTCGGAAATAGGGAGCCGCGTCGGCGCCGCAACCCGCCACCCACTGCCAATTGGCCGCATTATTGGCCAGGTCGGCATCCACCAACGTGTCCCAGAACCAGGCTTCTCCGGCCTGCCAGGGCAGCAGCAGGTGCTTGGTCAGGAAGCTCGCGACGATCATGCGCACCCGGTTGTGCATCCACCCGGTCTGCCAGAGCTGGCGCATACCGGCATCGATGATCGGGATCCCGGTTTCGCCGCGCTGCCACGCCTGCAGGGCGGCCTGGTCCTCCCGCCAAGGCATGGCGGCAAAGGCCGGGCGCAGCGGTTGGTCCGGCAGGCCGGGATGATGCCAGAGCAGATGGTGGCAGAATTCCCGCCACAGCAGTTCGCGGAGGAAGCCGTCGCGATGCCGGCTGGGGGAAAGCTGAACGATGGCATGCCATAGCTGGGCGGCCGAGAGCTCGCCAAAGCTCAGATGCGGGGAGAGCCGGGAGGTGCCCGCCTTGCCGGGGAAATCGCGGGCATCGGCGTAGCTGTCCAACCCGTGCGTGGCGAACGCAGCCAGACGGCGCTGGGCCGCGGCCTCGCCCGGCGTCCAGGTATCGCGCAGGCCACCGGCCCAATCCGGGCGGGTTGGCAGCAGATGCCAGTCCTCCAGCCGATCGGATCGTGGGGGGCTGGGGCAGGCGATGCGGTCGGGTGCCGGATCGGGTGGCTTGGGCGGCGGCAGGTCGCGGCAGGCGCGGGCGAACGGCGTGAACACGGTGAACGATGTGCCGGCGCGGGTCTGTGGCGCGTCCGGATGGAACAGGGTGGTGGTGCGGAGCCGGTGCAGCCGGACGCCACGCCGGGCCAGGTCCTCTGCGATCGCTTTGTCGCGGTGGCGGGCCCAGGGTTCGGCTGTACTGCCGGTGAACACCGCTGCCGCGCCGGTCTGCCGGATCAGCTCCGGAATTTCCTGTGCGGCCGGACCACGCCGCAGTACCAGCGTTGCGCCGCGCTGCCGCAGCGCGTCGGCGAGCCCCGCCAGGCTGTGGTGCAGCCACCAGCGCGCCGCCCCGCCCGGTGCCCAGCGCCCCGCCGCCGGTTCGTCCAGCACATAGACCGGCAGCACCGGCCGGCCGGTCTGCAACGCCGCCTGCAGCGCGGCGTGATCGGCCAGGCGAAGATCGTTGCGGAACCATAAAAGGACCGGTGCGGCCTGCGTCATGCGCGTTCCGCACGCAGCCCGGTTTGGGCAAAGCTGTACAGGCGATCCTTGCCGAGCAGGAACATGCGGGCGCCGCGAGGGAATAGGCGGGTGATGGCGGGGTCGCGGATGTCGAGCCCGCCGGTATAGGCGCCGAAGGCTGGCATCATCACGCGCCGCGCATCGACCACGAAGCACGGCCGCGACACCGAGCCGCCGCGCGCCGGCACCGCCGCCTTGGGGTGGTAGTGGCCGCTGATTTCGCCTGGCGGCGCGCCGGCGATGGCGCTGTGACGGAACACCAGCGGCGTGGTCACGAAGCTCTCGACCCATTCGCCGCCGATGCCTGCCGGCGGTGTGGGGTCGTGGTTGCCCTGGACCCAGATGAAGCGATGCGCCTCGGTCATGGCATTCAAGCGCGCCAATTCGCCGCGCGGCAGGCGACCGGCGCCGTCTGCATCGTGGAAGCTGTCACCCAGCGCCAGCACGATGCGCGGCTGATAGCGGCGCAGCAGCAGCGTCAGGCGTTCCAGCGTCGCATGGGTGTCCCAGGGTGGCAGCAGCATGCCCTTGCGGGCGAAGGACGAGCCCTTTTCCAGGTGCAGGTCGGAGACGGCGAGCAGCCCGGTGGCGGGCCAGAACAGCGCACCGGCGGGGTCGAGCATCAGGCGCTCGCCGGCGAGATGGATGGGGGCGGCGGTCATGTGAACAGGCTCGCCTGCTTCGGCCGCTGGCGCAGCACATTCCGCCGATGGATCGTCTTCACCGATGAGCGGTCCGGCACGCCGCGATGCGGCGGCTCCGCCTCTCCGGTGGCTTCCGCGATGATTGCCTCGGCTTCGGCCAACAGTTTCTCCTCGTCGTCGCCGCTGCGCACGCTCTCCCGCCCGATCTCCAGCAGCACCGGCACCGCCAGCGGCGAGACCCGCGACAGCACCATATGGACGATCCGTCCTTTCGCGCGGGCGAGCATCCCGGCGATGCGGCCGACATCGATCAGCCCGGTCGCCGCGTCGGCGCGGGTGGCACGCAGCAGGATATGGTCGGGCTGGTGCTTGCGAAGCACGTCGTAGATCAGGTCGCTGTTCACCGTCACCTGTTTGCGCGATTTATCCGCGCCGGGATGGTGGCGCTCGATCAGCCCGGCGACCACCGCGATATTGCGAAACGTGCGCTTCAGCATGGAGCTTTCGGCCAGCCAGGTCTCCAGGTCGTCGCCCAGCATGTCCTGGTCGAACAGCGTCGCGACATCCGTCGGCTGGTGCGCCGACCAGATGCCCAGCACGTAGTCGGTGGCGACGAAGCCGAGCGGCGCGAAGCCGGCGCGCTCCATGCGCTTGGTCAGCAGCATGCCCAGCGTCTGGTGCGCGTTGCGGCCCTCGAAGCAATACGCCACCAGGTACCAGCGATCGCCGCGCGGAAACGTCTCCACCAGCAGATCGTTGCGTCCGGGCAGGCGCGACCGGGCGCGTTGCAGGCGCAGCCAGTCCTGCACCTGCTCCGGGAACAGGTCCCAGCGCGCCGGCGTCTGCAACAGCGCGCGCACGCGGTCGGCGAGGTTGGTGGTCAGCGGCAGCCGGCCGCCTTCATAGGCCGGCACCATCGGCTCCCCGGTGCCGCCATCCGCGCATTCCACCACCATCTCGCGCAGCCGCACGAAGCGCAGCAGCCGACCGGCGAACATGAACGTGTCGCCCGGACGCAGCAGATTGACGAAATACTCCTCGATCTCGCCCAGCACCGGCCCGAAATGCCGTTTCGAGCCCGTCAGTCGCACCTTCAGCAGCGGCGCCTGCACGATGGTGCCGATATTCATCCGGTGCTGCGCGGCGATGCGGGCGCTGCGGACGTGCACCCGGCCCTCGCTGTCGCGGAACAGTTTCCGCCAGCGGTCATAGGCGGCCAGCGCGTAGCCGCCATCCTCGACGAAGCGCAACACGTCGTCGAAATCCTGGCGTGACAGGGCGGCGTAGGGCGCGGCCTCGCGGATTTCCGCGAACACGTCATCCGGCAGGAACGGCGCGCTGCACGCCAGGCCCAGCAGGTGCTGGGCGAGCACATCCAGCCCGCCGGGGCGGGGCGGATCGCCATCCAGCTCGCGCGCCGCGACGCCCAGCATGGCGGCCTCGCATTCCAGCACCTCGAACCGGTTGGCCGGCACCAGCACGGCGCGCGACGCCTCATCCATGCGGTGATTGGCGCGTCCGACGCGTTGCAGCAGCCGCGAAATCCCCTTCGGTGCGCCGACCTGGATCACCTGGTCAACGCCGCCCCAGTCGATGCCCAGATCGAGCGACGAGGTCGCCACCACCGCGCGCAGCTTTCCCCCCGCCATCGCGGCTTCCACCTTGCGGCGCTGCTCCACCTCCAGCGAGCCGTGATGCAGCGCGATCGGCAGCGTGGTGTCGTTCAGCTTCCACAGGGCCTGAAACATCAGCTCCGCCTGGGCGCGGGTATTGACGAACACGATGGTCATGCCGGCGTCGCGGATCCGCGCCATCACCTGCGGCGCCGCCTCCAGCCCCATATGGCCGGACCAGGACAGCCGCCCCTCCTCCGGCAGCATCATCGCCAGCTCGGGCGGCGCGCCATCGGCAACGCTGAGCAGCCGGTCGGCGCCGACATAGGCCTGGATCGCCGCCGGATGGGCGACCGTCGCGGACAGGCCGACCCGGCGCAGCCGCGGTGCCAGCCGCGCCAGCCGCGCCACACCGAGCGCGAGCTGGTCGCCGCGCTTGGTGCCGGCCAGCGCGTGCACCTCGTCCATCACCACGGTCGCGAGACTTGCGAACAAGGCCGGCCCATCCGGCAGCGACAGCAGCACGGCCAGGCTTTCGGGGGTGGTCAGCAGGATGTGCGGCGGCTCCGCCCGCTGCCGTGCACGCCGGTTGGCGGGGGTGTCGCCGGTGCGGGTCTCGATGCGGATCGGCAGCGCCATGTCCTGCACCGGGCGCAGCAGGTTGCGGGCGATGTCGGTGGCGAGCGCCTTCAGCGGGCTGACATATAGCGTGTGGAGGCCTGGCAGCGGCGCCCGCGCGAGGTCCACCAGGCTGGGCAGGAACCCGGCCAGCGTCTTGCCACCACCGGTCGGCGCCACCAGCAGCATGCTGTGGCCGGCCCGCGCTGCGTCCAGCATGGCGAGCTGGTGCGGCCGGGGAGCCCAGCCCTGACGGGCGAACCAGCCGGCGAACGGTTCCGGTAATGTTCCTTCCATGCCGGGAGGTAAGCAGAATTCCGCGCTCTGTGCCATGCATCCGCGCTGGTGGCGGGAGGCAGGAAATATCGGGGGCGTTGCCCCCAAACCGCCATCAAGGGGCGCTGCCCCTTGCATCCCCGCCAAGGGCCCGGCCCTTGGAACCGATTTTGATTGCAAAGGCGCGCCTTTGCTGGCGGTCCAGGAGGCAACGCCTCCTGGTGGGGTTCGGGGCAAAGCCCCGATGCCTGCCGCGCTCCGCCACAGGACACTGCGGGCGAGTGTGGCTAGCTGGCGATCTGTCCGGTGTTTGTAGCTCGTGAGGTGTCCGGTCCACTGGCTCGCTGGAACGGGGGGCGGCGATGGATCGGGCACGCATTCACGAGGGGGTTCGTCGGATGCGTTTTCAGGACGTGCTGGGTCGGACCGAACGGTCTGAGCTGAGCCAGCTGGAGGCGGCGGAGTTGCTCGGGGTCAGCGAGCGGACGTTCCGCCGCTGGCGCGACCGCTACCGGGAAGAAGGAGTTGCGGGATTGAGCGACCGTCGCCTCCGCCCCTCGCTGCGGCAGGCGCCGAAGGCGGAGATCGAGCGGATGCTGGGCCTGTATCGCGATCTCTACCGCGGCTTCACGGTGAAGCATTTCCATGAGCAGTTGGGCAAGCGGCACAACTACACGCTGGGCTACACGGTGACCAAGCTGCACCTGCAACGGGCCGGGCTGGTGACCCCGGCGCGGTCGCGCTCGGCGCATCGCAAGAAGCGGCCGCGCCGGCCGTTGGTGGGCATGATGCTGCATCAGGATGCGTCGACCCATGCCTGGCTGCCTGGCGACGAACGCAAATACGACCTGGTGGCGACGATGGATGACGCGACGAGTGCGGTCTACTCGCTGTTCCTGGTGGAGCAGGAGGGCACCGCCTCAAGCCTGCGTGGCGTACGGGAGGTGATTGAACGGCACGGCCTGTTCTGCTCGCTCTACACCGACCGTGGCAGCCACTACTTCGAGACGCCCGAGGCCGGCGGTCGTGTCTCGAAGACAGTGCTGACACAGTTCGGCCGGGCGCTGAAGCAGCTCGGCATCGAGCACATTGCGGCCTACTCGCCGCAGGCCCGCGGGCGGTCGGAGCGCCTGTTCGGCACGTTGCAGGACCGGCTGCCGAAGGAGCTGGCGCTGGCCGGGATCAGCACACCGGAGGCGGCGAACCGATGGCTGCGGGAGGTCTACGTCGCCGAGCACAACGCGCGCTTTGCGGTGCCGGCCGAGCAGGCGGGATCGGCCTTCGTGGTGGATCCGAACGGTGCCTGGCGGGAGATTTTGTGCATCCAGGAGGACCGCCGAGTGGGTCATGACAACACGGTGAAGTGGCGCCGCCTCACCCTGCAACTGCCGCCGTCGCGGCTGCGGCCGCACTTCGTCAGAGCCACCGTGCGCGTGCACGAATATCCGGATGGGCGGCTGGCGGTGTTGTGGGGGCCGCACCGGCTGGCGGATTACGACGCCGAGGGGCGCCTTTTCCAACAGGAGCATATGGCCGCATGACACGCTTCCAGTGCGGCTGCTCTGTGCCGGGGCATGCCCCGGCACAGAGCAGGAACGAAGCGGACAGATCACGCGCTACCAAAACCGGACAGGTTGACGCGCTAGCGACAAGGACACTGCGGGCGAGTTGGCACGGCGTCATGTGCGGCGTAACATTTCCGCCGGCCGCGAAAAGGAGCAGGACGTGAGCGCCTCCATCGACACGCGGGTGGACATAAACCCGATCCAGGGCCGCTTCGGCGCCGAGGTCATCGGCCTCGACCTGTCGCAGCCGCTTTCCGACGCGGCGTTCAACCGCATCGAGCAGGCTTGGTTCGACCATAATTTCCTGGTGTTCCGCGACCTGGTCATGACGCCGGAGCAGCACATCGCCTTCACCCACCGGTTCGGTCCGCTGCACATCATGACGCCGCTGCACTACAACCTGGACGGCCATCCCGAGGTCATGGTGCTGACCAACCTGGAAGATGGCGGCAAGCCGCTGGGCATCCGCCGCGCCGGCATGGGCTGGCACAGCGACGGCGAGGACAAGCGCATCCCCAATGCCGGCTCCATGCTGTATGCGCATGAGATTCCGCCCGAGGGCGGCGACACGCTGTTCGCCGACATGTATGCCGCCTACGAGATGCTGCCGGATGAAACCAAACGCCGCATCGCCGGCCGGCGCGCGCGGTTCAGCCGTGTCGACATGCACCATGTGCATTATCCGCATGAGCCGGCGCTAACCGAGCAGCAGAAGCTGGACCGCCCCGACGTATTCCATCCGCTGGTGCGCACGCATCCGCGCAGCGGCCGCAAGTCGCTGTTCATCGGCCGCTGGGCACGCGATATCGAGGGCATCGATCCGGAGGAAGGCCGCGCCCTGATCGAGGAGCTGTTCGCCTGGGCCTCCAGCCCGCGCTTCGTGTATCGCCATGTCTGGCGGCGGCACGACGCCGTGCTGTGGGACAATCGCTGCATGCTGCATTGCGCCACCGGGTTCGACGAGATCCGCCACACCAGGCTGATGCACCGCACCACACTGGAAGGTGACGTCCCGGTCTGATGGCTGCGGGGTCCGCCTGGATCAATCCGCACGCGGCCAAACAGCCTGGATCGCGGCCGCGTCGGTGCAGATTGTTCAATGCGCGTCCGCTGACGGGCGATTTGGTCTCTGCCCGGCATCCTGATACGCCTGCGCCTTGACCCGGCCATCGACACGCGAAAAATCGTGGCCGACGATGGCGCCGCAAACGCATCCGCGCCTGGCGAACGACGAAAGGACAATTCATGCAGATCGGAGTCATCGGCCTTGGCCGCATGGGCGCCAATATCTCACGCCGCCTGATGAAAGCCGGCCATCGCTGCGTGGTGTGGGACGCCAACGCCGCGACGGTGAAGGCGCTGGGCGGAGAGGGCGCCAACGGCGTCGGCAGCCTGGCCGATGCCGTCGCCGCGCTGACCGACAAGCCGCGCGCCGTCTGGGTCATGCTGCCGTCCGGCAAGATCACCGAGCAGACCATCGAGCAGCTCGGCTCGCTGCTCTCCGCCGGCGACATCATCATCGATGGCGGCAACACCAACTACAAGGACGACGTCCGTCGCGGCAAGGCGCTGAAGCAGAAGGGCATCCGCTACGTCGATTGCGGCACCTCCGGCGGCGTCTGGGGGCTGGAGCGCGGCTACTGCCTGATGATCGGCGGCGAAACCGAGGCGGTGCAGCATCTCGATCCAATCTTCTCGGCGCTGGCACCCGGGATCGGCAGCATCGAGCGCACGCCGGGGCGGGAAGCGCTCGATCCGCGCGCCGAGCAGGGCTATGTGCATGCGGGTCCGGTGGGTGCCGGGCATTTCGTGAAGATGATCCATAACGGCATCGAATACGGCATGATGCAGGCGATGGCGGAGGGGTTCGACATCCTGCGCAACCGCGCATCGACGAAACTGCCGGCGGATGAACGCTTCGACCTCAACGTCGCCGACATCGCCGAAGTGTGGCGCCGCGGCAGCGTGGTGACCTCCTGGCTGCTGGACCTGACCGCGAGCGCACTGGCGAAGGACCCGGTGCTCGACGCCTTCACCGGCGATGTCGAGGATTCCGGCGAAGGCCGCTGGACCATCGAGGCGGCGATCGAGGAGGCGGTGCCGGCGGACGTACTGGCGGCCTCGCTGTTCACCCGCTTCCGTTCCCGCCAGGAGCATACCTTCGCGGAGAAAGTGCTGTCGGCGATGCGCTTCGGCTTTGGCGGGCACGTGGAGCCGCCCGCCCCCAAGTCATGACCATCGTGGTGGTGATGGGCGTGTCCGGCAGCGGCAAGACCACGATCGCGCGTGGCGTGGCGCAGCGTCTGGGCTGGGACCTGTTGGAAGGGGACGCATTCCATCCGCCGGCGAATGTCGAGAAGATGTCGCACGGTACGCCGCTGACCGATGCCGATCGCTGGCCCTGGCTGCACGCCATCGCCGCCGAGATCGACCGCCGGCGTGCCCGCGGCGCTTCCGCGGTGGTGGCGTGCTCTGCGCTGAAGCGGGCGTACCGCGACATCCTGATCGGCGATCGCGCCGATGTCGTGCTGGTGTACCTGCAAGGATCGCACGCGCTGATCGGCGAACGCATGGCGGTGCGAAAGGGGCATTTCATGCCGCCGACGCTGCTCGACAGTCAGTTCGCGACTCTGGAGGAGCCAGGCCCGGACGAGCGTCCGGTGGTCGTTTCGATCGCCCCGCAGCCCGAGGTGATCGTCGATGAGGTGGTGGCGCGTCTGCAGCCACGCCTGGCAACGGAGGCTGCACCGTGACCGACGCCAACGCGATCTATCCCAGCCTGCGTGACCGCGTGGTGTTGGTCACCGGCGGCGCCAGCGGCATCGGCGCCGAAGAGGTGGCGCATTTCGCCGCCCAGGGCGCCCGTGTCGCCTTCGTCGACATCGACGATGAGGCTGCTCATGCCCTGGTGGCGAAGCTGCGCGATGCCGGACATCCGGAGCCGTATTTCCAGCATTGCGACCTGAAGGACATTGCCGCGTTGCGCGCGGCCATCGCCGCGATCGGCCAGCGGTTGGGCAATATCACCGTGCTGGTGAACAACGCAGCCAACGACCAGCGCCACAACTGGGAAGACGTAACGCCCGAGTACTGGGACGAGCGGCTGGCCACCAATCTGCGCCATCAGTTCTTCGCCATCCAGGCGGTGGCGCCGATGATGCGCGCGGCCGGCGGCGGCTCGATCGTGAATTTTGGCTCGGTGAGTTGGCACACCGCACAAGGCGGCATGCCCGCCTACACCACGGCGAAAGCCGGTGTGGAAGGGCTGACCCGCGGCATGGCGCGCGATCTGGGGCCGGACGGCATCCGGGTGAACACGGTGATCCCCGGCTGGATCATGACGGAACGCCAGGTGACGCTGTGGCTGACCCCGGAGGCGGAGGAGAACCTGATCCGCAGCCAGTGCCTGAAGCAGAAACTGGGTCCGGCGGATGTCGCGCGGCTGGTGCTGTGGCTGGGCTCCGACGACAGCCGGATGTGCACGGCACAGCTCTGGGTGGTTGACGGCGGGCGGATGTAGGGCGGGGAGCGTCGGGGGCCTTGCCCCCGAACCCCCAGCAAGGGGCGCTGCCCCTTGCATCCCCGCCAAGGGCCCGGCCCTTGGAACCGACTTTGCTTGGGGTGGGGAGGGCACTTGCCCCTCCCCACCCCGAACAGAATTGATTGCAAAGGCGAGCCTTTGCTGGAGGTCCAGCGACTGTCTTGGTTGTCAAGCGTCGTGTCGCCTTTTCATTGTCCGGCGTGGGCGGCGTCGCCTCAAGACTGACGCTGCGCGCCATCGCCTGCGGCGACTTCGGTCTTGACCCGACGCCGCCCGCCCCAGGCCTGGCTTCAGTCGGCACGACAGCGTCCTTCACGCGGCGCGCCATGGCGTGTTGTTCCGCACCATCGCGTTGAGGATCGTCAGCAAGCGTCGCATGCACGCAACCAGAGCCACCTTGCGCGGCTTGCCGGCCGCCCGAAGGCGCTGGTACGTCTCCTTCAGCACCGGGTTCCATCGGCTGCCGATCCAGGCGGCCATGTAGAGCGCCGCTCGCACCGCGCCGCGCCCGCCGCGGATATGCCGCGTGCCATGGTGCTGACCACTGTCATGCGCAACCGGAGCGACACCCACCAGCGCGGCGATGCGACGCCGGTCGAGGCTGCCCAGTTCAGGCAAATCCGCCAGCAGCGTCCGGGTGGTGGCAGCGCCGACACCGGGCACCGACAGCAGCAGCGCCGCCCGCTCGCACCACGCCGGGCTCGCCCGCACCGCGGCGTCCAGATCGGCGTCGAGCTGGCTCAACGCCTTGTTCAGCCACGCCAGATGCGCCGCCAACTGGCGGCGGACCGCCGCAAGCCTTGCCTGCTGCGAGCGCATCGTCTCGGTGCTGATCATCTCCACCAGTTGACGCCGGCGCGCGACCAGGTCCGCCAGCTCACACGCCGCCGCGTCCGGTTGCGGCCGTTGTTCCGGTCGGATCGCCGCAGCGAAACCGGCAATGACCCGCGGATCCAACCGATCGGTCTTGGCCAGACAACCGCTCGCGCGGGCGAAATCGCGGATCTGCCGCGGGTTGACCACCGCCACCGGCAGGCCGGCACCCCACAGCGCCGCCGTCACGACCCGCTCGAAGCCGCCGGTCGCTTCCAGCACGATCAAGGTCGGCGCGCACGGTCGCAGCCGCACCAGCAGATCGTCGAGGCCCGCCGCATCGCGGTTCAGGCGAAACGCTGCGCCGGACGGGTGAACGAAAACGTCGATATGCGCCTTGCCGACATCGATGCCGACGAAGCACGCAGCGGAGTGTGTCGCATCCATGGGATCCCGTCCTTGCTGATGCGGGCTCGACGAGCGGCCCGGGCGACTGTTCGGGCTCAGGGATGACGTCGCGGATGGCACCCCGCGCTGGACCACGGGCTCGCTCGCCCCAGGAGGCAACGGGGTTCCATCCGCACCCGACACCGCAATTCTACCACGGGACGGGAGCGCGGGAGAGATACAAGGAGGCATAGCCTCCTGGTGGGGTGCGGGGCAACGCCCCGAGTCTTGCTGCCTATCCGCCGACCTTCTCGTCGGAGTTCACCCCGAGCTGCTTCAGCTTCCGATGCAGCGCGCTGCGTTCCATGCCGACGAACTGCGCAGTGCGCGAGATATTACCGCCGAACCGCAGCAGCTGCGCCTGCAGGTACTGCGTCTCGAACAGGTCGCGCGCCTCGCGCAGCGGCAGGCCCATGATATCGGCGGCCGGATCGATGGTCAGCAGCGCCGGCGCGCCGGAGCCGATTTCCGGCGGCAGCATGTCGGCGCGGATCGCATCCGCCGGCGTGCCTGGTGCCATGATCAGCAGCCAGTCCATCAGATTGCGTAACTGCCGCACATTGCCCGGCCAGTCATAGGCCTGCAGCGCCGCCAATGCGTCGGCGGACAATTCGCGCCCCTGCATGCCGGAGGTTTCCGCCGAACGGACGAGGAAGTGCTGGGCCAGCACCGGCACATCCTCGCGGCGTTCCTTCAGCGCCGGCAGCTTCAGCGGCACCACCGCCAGCCGGTAGAACAGATCCTCGCGGAACCGCCCGTTGGCGATCTCGGCCTGCAGATCCTTGTTGGTGGTGGACAGCACGCGCACATCCACCTTCACCCGCGCCGAACCGCCCAGCCGCTCGAAGCTCTGGTCCTGCAGCACGCGGACGATCTTGCCCTGCGTCTCCAGCGGCATGTCGGAGACTTCATCCAGCAGCAGCGTGCCGCCATGGGCGCGTTCCAGCACGCCGGCGCGCCGCGGATGGGTGGTGGGATCGGCGCCGGCTTCCAGGCCGAACAGTTCCTCCTCAAACCGGCTCGGGTTCAGCGTGGCGCAGTTCAGCACCACGAACGGGCCGTCGGCGCGACGCGAATGGGCGTGGATCATCCGAGCCACGACCTCCTTGCCGGAGCCCGCCGGGCCGGAGATCAGCGCGCGCGATCCGGTGGGGGCCACTCGCTCCACCGCGCTGCGCACCGCGGTGATCGCTGTGCTGTCGCCGGTCAGCGTCGCCTCCGGCCCCGCGCGCAGCCGCAGTTCGGCGTTTTCCCGCGCCAGGGCCGCGGCCTCCAGCGCGCGCCGGATGATCAGCAGCAGGCGGTCGGACTGGAACGGCTTTTCGATGAAGTCGTAGGCGCCGTGCTGGATGGCGGTGACCGCCATCTCGATCGTGCCGTGGCCGGAGATCATCACCACGGGAACATGGGGTTCCTCGCTGTGGAACGCCTCCAGCAGGCCCAGCCCGTCCAGTCGGGAGCCTTGCAGCCAGACGTCCAGGATCGCCAGCGAAGGACGCCGGCTGCGAAACGCCGCGATGGCCGCGTCGGCATCGCCGGCGCCGCGGGTTTCGTAGCCTTCGTCCTGCAGGATTCCGTCGATCAGCAGCCGGATATCCGGCTCATCGTCGACAATCAGGATGTCGTGCGCCATCCGAGGTCCATTCAGCAGGTGTGTGGCAAGGGCATGATCAGGCTCGCAACGGCGCCGGGCAGCTCCGCTCGGTCGTCGAGCGTCAGCCGGCCGCCATGGTCCTCCATGATCTTCTTCACAATCGCCAATCCCAATCCTGTGCCTTTCGGCTTGTGGGTGACATAGGGTTCGGTGAGGCGGGCGCGATCATCCGGCGGCAGCCCGATCCCATCATCCGTCACGGTTATGGCAACCTGATCGTCCGCGGCGCCGATCGCCAGCATGATCATGCCGGCGCCTTCGCGCATGGCGACCGCATCGGCCGCATTCTGCAACAGGTTGGTCAGTGCCTGGCGGATCAGCCGGCGGTCGCAGGGCACGATCGGACCGCGCGCTGGAATCTCGGTCTGCCAGGTGATCTGTGGGCGCGCGGCCTTTTGCAGCACCAGGGCCTCGCGTGCGATCTGACCGAGGTCTTCCGGCTTGATCACCGGCTGCGGCATGCGGGCGAAGGCGGAGAACTCGTCCACCATGCGGCCGATATCGCCGACATGGCGGATGATGGTGTCGGCACACTGGCCGAACGTCTCCGGATCCGACTGGATCTCCTTGGTGAAGCGCCGCTTCAGGCGTTCCGCGGCGAGCTGGATCGGGGTCAGCGGGTTCTTGATCTCGTGCGCGATGCGCCGCGCGACATCGGCCCAGGCCGCCTTGCGCTGCGCCGACTGCAATTCGGTGATGTCATCGAAGGTCAGCACGAAGCCATCGGTGCGCTCGCCGGACAGGTCGGCGCCGATTCGCGCCAGCAGGATGCGGCGGCGATTGAGCGGGCCGATCTGCACTTCCTGGGTATGCGCCCGCTCCGGCGCGGTGCGGGCGGTGTCCAGCAGGCCGGAAAATTCCGGTACCACCTCGGCCAGCTGCTCACCCGCCGCGGCCAGCAGGTCGAGGCCGAGCAGCTCGCTCGCCGCGCGGTTCGGCAGTTCGATGCGGCCTTTCGCATCGATGCCGATCACCCCGGCCGACACGCCGGACAGTACCGTCTCGGTGAAGCGTCTTCGGTCGTCGAGCTGGCTGTACGCCTCCATCAGTTCGGCGCGCTGCGAGCCCAACTGCCCGGTCATGCGGTTGAAGGCGCGCGACAGCGTGGCGACCTCGTCGCCGGTGGAGGCTTCCGCCACGCGCACGCGCAGATCGCCGGCGCGCACCCGTTCGGCGGCGTTGATCAGGGTGCCGATCGGCCGGGCGATCTGGTTGGCCAGCACCAGGCCGATCAGCACCGCGGCCAGCAGCACCAGAAGCGCGACGATGGCGAAGATCCAGGCAAAGGCGATCTGCAACCAGGAGCGGTTCTCCAGCAGGCGGTCATATTCCGCCACCGCCTGCTCGGTGCGTTTCATGTAGCCGAGGATCTGCGGATCAACCGGGCGGCCGATCATCAGCACCAGCGGCGGCACCGAATCCAGCCGCGCCAGTGCGCGCACCCGCGTGCCATCGGTGGAATTCAGCACCACCACATCGCCCTTCAGCGCCTGCTGGGTGGAGGCGGCACTCGGCGGCTGCACGCCCATGCCGACGAACAGTCCGGCCGCGGCCATCACCTGGTTGGTGTTGGGCTCGTAGATCACCGCCTCGGTCAGGCCGCGCAGCGTGGTCTGGGTGGCCAGCACGTCGGCGAACACGGACGGATCGGCGGCCAGGAAGGTGCCGGCCCGGGTCAGGTCGTTGGCCATTTCCAAGGCGACGGCGCGGATATTGTCGCGGTGCTCCTCCAGATAGCCGCGGGCGACCTGCAGCGACTCGGTGATGGAGTTGCGAACCGGGTCGTTGAACCAGGCCTGGATGCCGTAATGGAAGAAGGCGACCGCGAAACACGCCACCAAGATGGTGGGCGCGACCGCCACGCCGCTGAACAGCAGCACCAGCCGGACATGCAGGCGGGAGCCGGCGGAGCCACGCCGGCGTTCCACCCAGACCCGGGTCAGTCGCCCGGCGAGGACGGCGCCAAGCAGCAGGACGACCGAGAGGTTGGCGAGGACCAGGCCGACGCCGATGCCCGGGCGCAGGCCGAAGGGCTGCGAGCCGCGCGCCAGGATGATGAAGGTGGCGAGCCCGACCGCCAGCGCGATCGCGGTCAGGGTGATGGTGACGGCCTTGCCCAGCAGGATGTCGGCCAGCGCGCCAAGCCACGACCGCCGGGGCGGTGGCGGGGCGTCCGGCTCAGGCGGCGGGCGCAGCGAATTGGCGGCGGGCGAGACGTTCATGGCAGCCGCAGGATATACGCGCGTGGGTCAGGCCGAGCGGAAAGCCTGCTGTCCCGGCTCCCGTCCCGGTTTGGGCTTGGACCGGGAGGGCAGGGGGAAAACGCGCCGTGCGACCGCTGCGGGCCGGTCACACCAGCCCCCGAACCACCGGGATATCCAGGTCGCGGATCTTCTTTCGCAGCGTGTTGCGGTTCAGCCCCAGCATGGCAGCGGCCTTGATCTGGTTGCCGCGCGTCGCCGCCAGCGTCAGGCGGATCAGCGGGCGTTCCACCTCGGCGATCACGCGATCATACACATCGGACGGTCCCACCCCGTCCGTGTGGCCGGCGAGGAAGACGCGAATGTGGCGTTCCACCGCGGCGGAGAGCGACTCCGGCCCGGACGGGCCGGCGGCGGCCTGGGCAGGTGGCGGCGCGGAGGCCTCGGTCAGTTCCGGCGCAATCGCGTCGGCGCCGATGGTCTCATCCGGACACAGCGCGGACAGCCGCCGCATCAGGTTCTCCAGCTCGCGGACATTGCCCGGCCAGTTATGCTGCTTCAGCCGGTCCACCGCGCCCTGGTCCAGCGACTTCACCGGCAGCCCGTCGTCACGCGCCTTCTCCAGGAAGTGGCGGGCGAGCAGCGGGATGTCCTCCAGCCGCTCACGCAGTGGCGGCAGGCGGATCGGCACCACATTCAGCCGGTAGAACAGGTCCTCGCGGAACTGGCCCTGGCGGATTGCGGTGCGCAGGTCGCGATGGGTGGCGGCGATGATGCGGACATTGGCCTTGATCGGCTGCCGCCCTCCGACGCTGGTGAATTCGCCTTCCTGCAGCACGCGCAGCAGGCGGGTCTGCGCCTCGGGCGGCATGTCGCCGATCTCATCCAGGAACAGCGTGCCGCCATTGGCCTGCTCGAAGCGGCCCTGGGTGCGGTTGGTGGCGCCGGTGAAGGCGCCGCGTTCATGGCCGAACAGCTCGCTTTCGATCAGCTCGCGCGGGATCGCCGCCATGTTGATCGCCACGAACGGGCCGGCGCGGCGCTTGCCGTAATCGTGCAGCGCACGCGCCACCAGCTCCTTGCCGGTGCCCGACTCGCCGTTGATCATCACGGTGAGGTCGGCGGTGCTGAGCCGGGCGATGGTGCGATACACTTCCTGCATCGACGGGCTGCGGCCGATCAGCGGCAGGCGTTCGTCGGTGTCGCGCGGTTCCGGCACACCGGGCGCCGGGATCGCCGGTGCGGCCAGGGCGCGGCCGACCACGGCCAGCAGCTCCTGCAGGTCGAACGGCTTGGGCAGGTATTCGAACGCACCGCGCTGCGTCGCCTTCACTGCCGTCATCAGCGTGGACTGCGCGCTCATCACCACGACGCGCAGGTCCGGCCGCAACTTGCGGATGCGGGGAATCAGGTCCAGCCCGTTCTCGTCCGGCATCACCACGTCGGTGATCACCAGATCGCCTTCGCCATCCTCCACCCAGCGCCACAGCGTGGCGGCATTGCCGGTGGTGCGGACCTGGTAGCCGGAGCGGCCCAGCGCCTGGGTCAGCACGGTGCGGATCGATCGGTCATCGTCCGCGACGAGGACTGTGGGCAGGGTCATGCGTGCGGACTCGTCGGCTGTGGGGAGCCAAGCGGAACTGTGATCGACAGCGGAACGGTGATCGATACCGGCATGCTGCCCCTCATCCGTCGGACTCCTCTTCGCTCAGCACCGGCAGATGCAGGCGGAATTCGGTGCGGCCCGGGCGGGAATCCACCTCGATCAGGCCGCCATGGTCACCGATGATCTTCGCCACCAGCGCCAGGCCGAGCCCGCTGCCGGCGGCCTTCGAGGTGACGAAGGGCTCGAACAGGTGCGGCCGGATATCGTCCGGGATGCCCGGGCCGTTATCGCGCACGGCGACGAACAGCGGCAGGTCGAGCCGGGTGGAGGAGCCGGGCACCGCGATGCGCACGCCGTGCTGGAAGCCGGTGGCAAGCGTGATTTCGGGGTGGCCGACGCCAGGCTGCGTCACCGCCTCGGCGGCGTTCTTCACCAGGTTCAGCACCACCTGCACCAGCTGGTCGCGATTGCCCCAGACCGGCGGCAGCGAGGGGTCATAGGTCTCCTGGAACCGCACATGCGCCGCGAAGCCGGATTGCGCCAGCTTGCGGACATGCTCCAGCACGCGATGGATGTTCACCGCGGTGCGCGCGATCGGCTTTTCGCCGAACGCCTCCATCCGATCCACCAGGTCGCGGATGCGGTCCGCCTCGTCGCGGATCAGCACGCACAGCTCCTGATCGGCCGCGGTGACGCTGCCTTCCAGCAGCTGGGCGGCGCCGCGAATGCCGGAGAGCGGGTTCTTCACCTCATGCGCCAGGATCGCTGCCATGCCGGTGACGCTGCGCGCCGCACCGCGAAACGCGAGCTGGCGGTCCAGCGCCCGCGCGGTGGAGGCGTCCTGCATCACCAGCAGCACGGCGCCCGGCTCCTCCGGCAGGGGCGAGCCCTGCACGGTGATGCCCTGCTTGTGCAGCCGGGGACTTTCCAGGCTGAGGTCATGGTCGGCGATGGTCGCCTCGCTGTGGCGGACCTGCTCGATCAGCAGGAACAGCGGGTTGTCCTCCGGCACCAGATCGCCGAGGCGAAGCTGCGCCAGGCTGGCGGCGGAGATGCCGAGGAACTGTTCCGCCGCGTGGTTGACATGGCGAAACCGGTTGTCGGCATCCAGCAGCAGCACCGCGACCGGCAGCGCGCTGAGCACGGCGGCGGCGTCGATAGCGCGCGGCGCTTCGCGCAGCAGGCGTCGGGCGCGGGCGACGACGCCACTCATGCGGCCTCGGCCAAAGCTTCGTCGCGCATCGGCCGCTTGCGTTCGATCCCCTGTGCGATCAGCCGATCGTAGAAACTGTCGATCAGCTGCAGCACCGGGCCGACATCCGGGATTCGGTTCATGGTGGCGCGGAACTCGGCAGACCCGGGAAGGCCGCGCGAATACCAGGAGACATGTTTGCGCGCCAGCCGGACGCCGGCGCTCTGCCCGAACCGGGCGAGCATCGCATGGTAGTGCTCCAACAGGATGGATTTCTGGCGCGCCAGGGGCGGGTCCGGCAGATGCATCCCGGTGCGCAGGAAATGCGCGGCCTGGGCCGGAAACCAGGGCCGCCCATAACATCCGCGCCCGATCATCACCCCGTCGGCGCCCGAACGCCGCAGGGCATCGGCGGCGTCTTCCTCCGACAGGATGTCGCCGTTGACGATCACCGGGATGTTCAGGCCCTGCTTCACCTGGGCGATGAAATCCCAGTCGGCGGTGCCGGTGTAGAACTGCTGCCGGGTGCGGCCATGCACCGTGACCATGCGGATGCCGGACTCCTGAGCGATGCGGGCGAGCCGTGGCGCGTTGAGGCTGGCGTGGTCCCAGCCCATGCGCATTTTCATGGTCACCGGCACCGGCACGGCACGCACCGTGGCGGCCAGGATGGCGGCGGCGGTGGTTTCGTCCCGCATCAGCGCGGACCCGGCCATCTGGCCGACCGCGACCTTCTTCACCGGGCAGCCGAAATTGATGTCGATGAGGTCGGCACCCTTGTCCGCGGCGATGCGCGCGGCCTCGGCCACGGCATCCGGTTCGCAGCCGGCAAGCTGCACGGCGGAAATGCCGCCGCAGCCGTCGACCTCCGCCATGTCGAGCGTCTTGCGGTTCTCCCGCAGCATCGCCCAGGAGGCGATCATCTCCGAGACGACCATGCCGGCGCCGAGCTGCTTGGCGGTGCGGCGGAATGGCAGATCGGTGACGCCGGACATCGGCGCCAGGATGACCGGCGTGTCGATGCGAACCCCAGGGCCGAGAACGATCGGTCCGAAGGCAGGTGGTGTGGTGGTGGCACTACAATTGCCCATGATTTGGGCAGAGTAGCGACACGGTGGCCTCCGCGCAATTGGTCCGGTGCGGCGAATTTCGATTGGGGATTGCTGCTGCCGGGCGGAGCGGGCTTGCTGGTGGCGACAGCAGCGTGAGGAACCAAGCATGACCGCCACCCAGGCCGAAAAGGCAGAGCGTTTCCGGGCCCTGCATGCGGCGCCCGGCAGTTTCCTGATCGGCAACGCCTGGGACGCCGGCTCCGCGCGGATGCTGGGCGCGCTGGGCTTTCCTGCCCTGGCCAGTTCCAGCGGTGCCCAGGCCGGCGTGCTTGGCCGGCGCGACGGCATGGTGACCCGCGAGGAGGCGCTGACCCACTGCCGCGCCATCGTGGAGGCGACCGACCTGCCGGTGTCCGCCGATCTGGAAAAGGGATTTGGCGATTCGCCTCAGGACGCGGCGGAGACCATCCGGCTGGCCGGCGGGATCGGCCTGGTCGGCGGCTCGATCGAGGATGCCACCGGCGACAAGGCGCGTCCGCTCTACGAACTGGGCCTGGCGGTGGAGCGGATCGCCGCCGCCGTGGAGGCGGCGCGTGGCCTGGGCACGGGCTTCGTGCTGACCGCGCGGTCCGAAAACTTCCTCCGTGGCAATCCCGACCTCGATGACACGATCAAGCGGCTGCAGGCGTTCGAGGCCGCCGGCGCCGATGTGCTGATGGCCCCGGGCCTGCCCGACCTGGACGCGGTGCGCACGGTCTGCGCGGCGGTGTCGAAGCCGGTGAACTTCATGGCGGGGATCAAGGGAAAATCGTTCACCGTGGCGGAGCTGACCGCGGCCGGGGTGCGGCGGATCAGCCTGGCCACGTCGCTGTATCGGGCGGCAATGACCGGGCTGCTGGATGCCGCCCGGGAGGTCTCCACCGCGGGCACGTTCGGCTACCTGGATACCACCATTGCAACGCCGGACTTCAACGCTTTCATGCAAGACTGAGCCGGATCCGCCTGGGGTCTTATGGTTCCGGGTGTGGTGATGGGTCGCAGCAAGCATCGGGGCGTTGCCCCGAACCCCACCAGGAGGCGTTGCCTCCCGGACCTCCAGCAAAGGCGCGCCGTTGCAATCGGATTCGGT
The DNA here is from genome assembly GCA_963789495.1 of uncultured Alphaproteobacteria bacterium. Lineage (GTDB taxonomy): Bacteria > Pseudomonadota > Alphaproteobacteria > Acetobacterales > Acetobacteraceae > CAWBLP01. The sequence goes on along the minus strand of CAWBLP010000031.1, from coordinate 18,717 downwards.
TTGCGGCGGGGAGGGGGCGTGACGGCCTCCGACCAAACGATCATCACGACCGGCCCCCTCCCCACCGCAAACTGAGTCGGTTCCAAGGGCCGGACCCTTGGCGGGGATTCAAGGGGCAGCGCCCCTTGATGGGGGTTCGGGGGCAACCGCCCCCGACGCTTGCCGCGCCCCACCATCACGCCCAAAACCGTAACTCCGCAGGCGGGGTCCGGCTCGGCCCTGCGTTGGCCGGTGTTTTGCTTGCAAGGCCTAGCCCGCTGTTGCAAACCCGGTTGCAACCGGTTGCTCCGGCACCGGGCCGAGGCCGACAGGGAGACGCACACATGATGACCAGATTTGGCCGCCGCGGCTTGGCGGCCGCTGCCACCGTGATACCGGCCGGCGCGTTGTTCGGCAGTGCCCGCGCGCAGACCGCCAATGAAACCACGTTCGAGCGCGTACGTCGCACCAAGGTGCTGCGCATCGCCGCGCTACCCGGCGAGCTGCCGTATTTCCAGAAGGATCTGGCGAGCGGCGAATGGAGCGGCGCCTGCATCGAGATGGCCAAGGACATCGCCAAGGTGTTCAGCGCCCGGCTGGAATATCTCGAATCCACCTACGGCAATTCGGTGTTGGACCTGCAGTCGAACAAGGTCGATCTGGCCTTCGCGCTGAACCCGACGCCGCAGCGCGCACTGTCCATCGGTTTTACCCATCCAATGATCATCCACCCGTTCGGCTGCCTGGCGCGCCACGGGCTGGACCCGAAGACCTGGGACGACCTCAACAAACCCGACATCCGCATCGTGTTCGACCTGGGCTCGCTGCATGAAACCGCCGCGCGGCGCTATTGTCCGAAGGCGCAGCTCACCGGCTTCAAGACGCGCGACGAATGCACACTCGCATTGCAGTCGGGCCGGGCGGATGTGCAGATCCTCGCCGCCATCCTCGGCCTCGCGACGGTCGGCCGCAACGCGTCGCTGGGCCCGTACCATCTGCTGACCGATCCCACGGTCGCGCTGCCCAGTTGCCTCGGCGTTCAATGGGAGCCCGATCAGCGGTTCCGCGAGGTGATCAACGCCTGGCTCGACTTCAATCGCGGCACCGGCCAGATCCGCGAATGGCTGCTGGAAGGCCTGGCGAAGTTCGGCGTGTCGCGGGACCAGGTTCCGTCGCAACTGAGCTTCTGACCCGAACGGGAAACGCCTCTCCTGCTGTGCGGGAGAGGCGAATGGAGCAGCATGCATTATCAATGGGATTTTCTGTTTCTGCTCCGCTACACGCCGTTGTTCTGGCGGGGCATGCTGGTCACGCTCGCCTATACGGCAGGCACCATCCTGCTCGGGCTGATCATCGGCCTGCTGGTCGGGCTGGGTCGGATGTCGCGCTCCAAACTGCTGAACCTGCCGCTGATCGGCTACATCGAAGCGTTCCGCTGCACGCCCCTGCTGGTGCAGATCGTCTGGTTCTACTACGCGCTGCCGGTGCTGCTCGGCATCCAGATCCCAGCGACCGCCGCGGCGACGATGACGCTGTCGCTGTACACGGGCGCGTTCTACGCGGAAATCTTTCGCGGCGGCATCATCTCGATCGAGCGCGGCCAATGGGACGCCGCGCGCGCATTGGGGCTGCGGCCGTGGCACGTGATGCGGAAGGTCATTCTGCCGCAGGCGATGCGGCGGATGATCCCGCCCTTCGTCAATCAGTCGATCACGCAGCTCAAGAACACCTCGCTGGTGTCAACCATCGCAGTGCCCGACCTGCTGTACAACGGCACGCTGATCACGGCGGATACCTACCGGCCGCTGGAGGTCTATACGGTGATCGCACTGATCTACTTCGCCCTGCTGTTCCCCAGCACGCTGCTGGCGCAGGCCTATGAACGCCATCTGCTCAAGGGGCGATGAAGCGGATCAGCTACGCAGCGGCGGCTGGGAGTCGAGCACCTTGGAGGCCAGGCGCAACAGATGCTCCGCGGTCACCTGGTAGCCGGCGCGGTCCGCGTCCTGCGCCAGGGTCAACAGCCGGTCTGACAGCATCAGCGGGCTCATCATGGGTTGCGGCAGGGTCGTGATACGGGACAGATAGGTCATGGTCGCTTTCTCCGTGGGATGGTCTGTACGGGGCAGAAGCTGCGATATGGCCGCGTTCCACCTGCTGATCTGGATCAATCCCGCTGCAAAATCCCGCGCATCCACGCTTGTGGTGGGACGCGGCAAGTGTCGGGGGCGTTGCCCCCGGAACCCCCCATCAAGGGGCGCTGCCCCTTGAAACCCCGCCAAGGGCCCGGCCCTTGGAACCGACTTTGTTTGGGGTGGGAGGGGGCCGTTCCGCGATGATACCCTGGTCCGGGACCGCCGCACCCCTCCGCACCCCAAACCGAATCCGATTGCAAATTCAAGCCTTTGCTGGAGGTCCAGGAGGCAAAGCCGCCTGGTGGGGCTCGGGGTAACGCCTCGATACTTGCCTGCGTCTCAGGCCATCCCCAGTCGCCTGGACGCAATTTTCGCCCCCTCCGCCATCGCCGCCAGCTTGGCCCAGACCACATCCGCCGCCACCCGGCCGCGTCCGGCCGAGGTATCGAAGCCGCAATCCGTGCCGGCCAGCACACGTCGCGGATCGCCGACCACCTGCGCCACCCGCTCCAACCGGTCGGCAACCACCTCGGGGTGTTCGACGAAATTGGTCAGCGGGTCGATCACGCCGGCCACCACCACCTGGCCGTCATCCAGCGGCAGGTTCTGCAGGCAGCGATATTCATGCGCGTGGCGCGGATTGGCGAATGGCAGCACCCAGCCGCCGACCTTGCTGCGGGCAATCGTCGGCAGGATGTCCGCCAGGTCCACGTCGCAATCGTGCGGCGCCTCGTAATTGCCCCAGCAGGCATGGATGCGCACGCGGTCGCGCGGGATGTTGCGCAGCGCGTCGTTGATCGTCGCCACCACGCGATCGGCGAAATCCACGAACTCCGACAGCGGACGGTCCTGATAGGTGATGTGCCTTTCCAGCGCGAGGTCGGGGGCGTCGATCTGCAGCAGGAACCCGTAGCGCACAATGGCTTCGTATTCGACCTGCAGCGCGCGGCCGAGCGCGGCGAGATAGGCGTCCTCGGTGTCGTAGAATTCGTTGCGCATCGCCGCGGCGATGATCCCGGGGGAGGGGGCGGTCATGAACGGTTCAGCGAAGCCGGGTGCGCCGATCTCGTCCAGTGTGGCGCGGAATTCGCTGCATTCCGCTTCGACCAGCGCCGGGTCCAGATACTTCACCTCGCCGATTGCCTTGGGCACGCCGTCGCGGTTGCTGACCGAGGGGCGCCCTGCGTCCTGCGCCGCGGCCCAGGCGCGGAATCCGGGATAGCGTGCGATATCGGCCATCGGTTTGCGGTTCCAGTTGCCGCCGAACCCGCTCATGCGGTGGCGGACATACAGGAAGAACGCCTCACGCTGCTGCTCGCCGTTATTGCCGACATCGATGCCGGATTTGATCTGCTGGCGCACCACCTCCCGCGTTGCCGCCTTGCCGGCGGTGTCGATCGCTGCTTCATCCACGACCTCGCCGGCGGCGCGACGCGCGTAGAGTTCGGTCAGCTCCGCCGGACGTGGCAGGCTGCCGGTGTGTGTGGTCAGGATGCGGTGTTCGCTGTGCAGCATGCTTGGTTCCCCCTCGACCTTGTGGTGACCGCTGGATGCAACACGGCCTGATCGTGGTGGGGCAAGTCAATGGGGCCGGTGAGGATGGGTGACATCGCTCCCTCGTGCGGTGCCATTTTCCTTCTGCTTTGTGCACCGCCTCCCGGTGGCGGGGTTGTTGAAATAGCTCCGTACCCAATCGGATGCCCGGGAAAGGCTCGACAGGTATCCGTGCCATATTCGTTGCGTGATCATTGGCAGCAGGCCCGGCCCGATCTTGCCGGCGCGACCAACTTGCCGCAGCGTGGCGATCGTAGGGTGAGTATAGCATGGAGGGGGACGTGTCGCGCGACACAATCGAAAAAATGCACGCCGAGGCTGGAGAGTATCACAGGCACTTCAGCGACGTACGCACCCATACGACGAGCCTCTTCGTGCCGATAGCTCTCTTGGGGACGATAGAGCTCTTCAGAGACTGCGGGCGGATACACTGGCTTGTTCCATTATTCTTTATCGTGTTTACAGTTCTTACGACTGGATTCCTCAACGTGATCTTCTGGGGCTGGTCGCTTGCCTGCAGAAGACTGGAGACTTACTACGAAGAGGAGTTGGAAAAGGATGGGGTAGAGTATAATCCAGAAAGACACGGCTTTAGACACCTCTTTCGGTCCATCACCCCGTGGACGCCTGCAAAAGAGCAGGGAACGGAGAGCGAGAAGGCCGGGACAACGTTGCCGAAACCGGTGGAGTGGTTCAATTACAGAAAATGGTTCGACGATCCTTTTGTGAGGGGAATAGCCGTGTTCGGCGTGCTGTATCTGGTCGGTTACATGCTACTTTTTACCACCGCCTGCCGTTCGGACAAGGTAGTTTCAACCGATACTCTTCAAAGCTTCACAATTGACAATCCGGGACGGATCATTTTCGTGCCCAGTGATCGGTAGTCGGGGACAGAGGGCCGGGGAGATCGTGAGCGATGGGACGGAATGGCCGAGTTCCGTTGATACTCCGCGCGTTCATGATTGGCTGGGGACCCGGCCGCCTTGATAACAATGACATTGAGTTCGAGGTCTTCACCTCGGCTTCCATGCTTGAGGTCAAGGACAAGCCCGAGCCGGTGCAGTCGGAAGAGATCGGGAAATTTTCGTGGGAGCCTTCATCTACTACATCGAACCTGCAGTAGTAGATAGTGCAGATGGCAGAGACCTGAGCGGGTCAGGACGACGGCCTGGCCGAGCTCCGTCAGTCGTTGCAGGTGGTGAGACCGTCGCTGAGACTTTGATGATACGTCCGTCTTTGCACTGCCGCATTATCTCGTCGTGCTCGACTTGCTCACCTCTGGCTGTCCTGCTCAGGATACGCGCCTCCTTACTAGACCCGTTGCGAAAATGAGTACGTTAGCGGCTCTCCGTCGGTGAGCTGAGCCGGCGCGGCCGAGCTTGACAGGTCACGGGACGATTCGATTCGTCGAGAACCTTCTTCATGAAGGTACCGGCCCGATGTCCCGTCCGTTCTCCGCTGCCCGGTTGCGCGCCAGCACGAGCTTCGTCCGCCTGACCGGGGTCAGCGTCGCCACGTTCGACAAAATGCTGAAGCAACTCGCGGACCCCTGGGAGAAAGCTCAGCTGCACAAGGCCAAATCCGGCCGCCCCTGGGACGTCGGTGGTTTGGAAGATCATCTTTTGATCATGCTGATCTATTATCGTTGCTACATCACCCAGGAGTTCCTGGGCTTCTTCTACAACGTCAACAAAAGCGCGATCTGCCGAGCGATCCAGCGGATCGAAAAGCTCGCCCGGCCGCTGATCGGGGTTGGACGGAAGCCCAAAATCAGTCGGAACGAGGCCGAGGCCCTGATCGTCGATTGCACCGAGCAGCCGATCCAGCGTCCTGACACGGACGCCAAACAGCGAGAGCATTACTCCGGCAAGAAGAAGCGCCATACGGTGAAGACCGAATACATCGTTACCCGGAATGGTCGTATCGTCAGCGCCTCGCCCTCTCACCCCGGCAGTCACCATGACCTGGCGATCCGTCGCAATGGACCAAAGCTGCCGAGGAAGGCACGGCTCTACGCGGACAGTGCGTACCAGGGGTACGACAAGGAACATCGGAACCTGGAATGTCCATACAAGAAGCCAAAGAACGGGAAACTCACTGATGAGGAGAAGGCATATAACCGTGGACTGAGTGGATTCCGTGTCAGGGTTGAGCACCGGATCGGACGAACGAAACGGTTCAGGATCGCTGCTGAGCGGTTTCGCAACCCACTTGGGACGCATCACACCAAAATCTCCATCATCGCGGGACTGGTGAACCTGCAAGCTGGGTTCGGACCGTTCTGATCAGGTGAGGGAAACGCCGCCGGTGAGAACGCGCCGGACACCGCTGACCGGGGGGCCGACTTTCGCAACGGGTCTACTCATTCGATCGGGCGGGAAGATGATTGCAAGTATCTGCCCCACCACTGCTGTGATCGGCTTCACAGCAGCCAACGAGCAAAAGCCAGCATACTGGGATCGGCAGCGGGAATGCTCAAATGGAACCAATGCTGGCCTGGACGCACGTGTCTCCTTCCCATGGATGGAGTGCCGACGTCATCGGCTACCTGGCATCCCTGCTGGTCCTGATCACCTTCTCCATGAGGTCGATGCGGGCACTCCGCTTATTTGCCATTGCCAGCAATGTGGCATTCATCGCGTACGCATCGGTTGGTGGTTTGGGGCCGATACTGATCTTGCATGCCATCCTGTTACCATTGAACATTTTCCGGCTCATGCAGGCCGAGCTTGGCAGGCGGCGCAGCTGCTCGCGGTTTTCCACCGTTTTTGTCGGGCATGCGGATGCAGGGCCTGCATGTCAAACCACTTCATCGACCGGGTCGACCAGGCATTTTCGCCGTCTGTGGTAGTGCGCAGTGACATGTCCGCATGTGCGGCGATTTAGGGGCGATCCGGGCGTGTCTCCACGAGCGACCCGGCAGCGGCGGATCGTGAACTGCACCAAATTACTGTACCGCCCGCAGTTTCTGCGACACTTGACTGGAGCCTACGCCGCTATTTTCACCGTGTGAATATTCGCGCTAAGATTGTCAGGTTCGGGCTGTATCGTTCCAGAGCCTCTCCTACGGCGGTTATGTTCCCTGGAAGATCGCCGGACCAATCGGTCAAAGGGAGGCCGTCGAATGACGCAGGACGCCCAGGGGAATGCGGTTTCGGGTGGCACATCAGAAGCCGTGGAACGTCTCGACCAGGCCATCCGCGCGTTCACCGTCGGCCATGGTGACGCAATTGCCCTGCTTGATGCGGCAAGCGCCATGGCACCCGAAATGCCCGTGGCCTTGATCGCCAAGGCATGGATGCTCGCGATCCCGCTCGACCCCAGGCTGGCCGTCATGGCCGGCGAGCTGGCCGAGAGGGCGCGGACGCTGCCGATGAACGAGCGTGAGCGTTCCTTGTTCGGCGCGCTCGACCGGATGCTCGCCGGCGAAGGGCGGGCCAGTGTCTCGGCGCTCGAAGCGCACCTGCTGGACTATCCGCGCGATCTCCTGGCCCATTATGCCGCTTTCTATGCCGACGCATTGCTGGGCCGCTTTCCTCGCGAGCGCGACCGTGCGGCGCGCGCCTTGCCGTACTGGTCGCCCCACACACCCGGTTTCGCCGTGTTGCGCGCGGCTCGCGGCTTCGGACTGGAGGAGGCCGGCAGCTATGCCCAGGCCGAGGAAGAGGCACGAGCCGCCATCGCCCTCGAACCGCATCTCTATTTCGCCCACCACGGGATCATGCATTGCATGGAAATGACCGGCCGTCCCAAGGACGGCCTCGCCTGGAGCACGGAGCACGCGGCGCTCTGGGCCTCGGCCGAAAGCGGTGCGCAAGGTCATCTATGGTGGCATACCGCCCTGTTCCACGTTGAACTCGATCAGTTCGGCGAAGCGCTGGAACTCTACGATGGCCCGCTGATGCGTTGGCTCCGCCCGTATGGGTTGGCGGTCTGCGATCCCGCCGCCTTGCTGTGGCGCCTGGACACGCTGGGCTGCGATGTCGGCCATCGCTGGAACGATCTGCTGCCCCGCTGGGAAGGGCATGCTGACGGACGCCGCATGGTATTTGCCGACATGCACGCCGCGATGACCGAACTGCGCTCCGACAACGAGGCTCTCGCTGAGGCGCGCCTGTCCACCATGCGTCAAACCGCCGCCGGCACCGGCGAAACCGCGGCGTTGTACCGGGAGGTCGGGGTGCCGCTGGTCGAGGCAATGGTCGCCTTCCATCGCGGGGCGTACGACGACTGCGTCGCGCTGTTGTTTCCCCTGCGACCCGAAATCTGGCGCATCGGCGGCAGCAACGCGCAGCGCGACATCGTGGACTGGACCCTGACCGCGGCGGCCTTGCGCGCCGGCCGGAGGCCGCTCGCCCTGGGCCTGGCCTATGAGCGTTTGGCGGGACGGCCGGAGAGTCTCATCAACCGGCGGTTCCAGCGCGAGGCCGAGAAGCTCGCGGCCTGATCACCGACTCAGGTGGTCATATGCAGTGCCGTACTCAGTTCCTGGAACACGGTGTTGAAGGTTACGCAGCCTTGACGACGAGGCGACGCCGCTTCTGTCGGGACGCGACTGGGCTGAGGAAGCCGCGCCGCTCGATCAACCACGTGTTGTTGCAGCTCTCGCGGAACGGCAGCAGCGCCTGACGCAGTTCCTCGATCGTCTCAATATGTCCCATCCACTGCGGGCCCTGCTTGAGCTTTCGGATGCAGCGCCCCGCGCAGCCATTGCCCTCAGGCACGCGGACGAAGGCGGGTGAAGTTTCGATGCCGAGAAACGCGATCTTTTTCTGGCAGTGGTCCGACATCTCCGCCGAACCAAAGTGCGGTTGGCCTCCAGAATGACGATCCTCTCGTTCAGCACGTCACGCTCGATCAGTGCTGCCCCGCGCGGCGCCTTCAGCCGATTGCATTCCAGCTCCTCGCCCGTGGGCGGCTTTGCACGAATCCGTGCTGCCCATCGCGTCATGGGGTCAGGTCGGCCATGACCAGGGGACAGTGGGGACAGCGGGACAGTGGCGAGCGGCTTGCGCTCCTTGCCTGTGCTGACCTGCGTTGGCGCGGCCCCCGCCCCGGCATGTCCCCCGAACGCCCTCAGCGCAGCGCCTATTCGAACACGCCAGTATAACCGAACAACCCGACCGCGCCGCCGGTGTGCAGGAACACGATCCTCTCGTGCTTGCCGAAGGCGCCCTTGCGGATCAGGTCGATCAGCCCCGCCATCGCCTTGCCGGAATAGACCGGATCGAGCAGCACGCCTTCCAGCCGCGCCAGCATCAGCACGGCTTCCTTCATGCCCTCGGTCGGCATGCCGTAGCCTGGGCCGACATAGTCGCAATTGGCTTCCACCGCGGCGCGGGGGATGCCGCCTTGCACACCAACATACTCCGCGGTGAGCTCGGCCAGCTTGTGCACCGCGGCTTCCTGCCGATCCTTCGGGTTGCGCACGCCGATCCCCAGCACCGGGATGCCGGCGTTGCAGCCTTGCAGCCCGACCACCAGGCCGGCATGGGTCCCGGCGCTGCCGGTCGCGGTGACGATCCGGTCGATGCGCAGATCCATCTCGTCGGCCTGCTGCATCAGTTCCTGGGCGCATGACACGTAGCCCAGCGCGCCGACCCGGTTGGACCCGCCGCCAGGGATCACATACGGCTTCGCGCCGGTCTCCCGCAGCGCCTGGCCCTTCGCCTCGGCTTCCGCGTTCATGTCCAGCCCGGGCTGGCGATATTCGATTGTGCAGTCGAACAGCCGGTCCAGCAGCACGTTGCCGCTGTTCAGGTAGTCGCGGTCGTTGGTCTCGATCCGGTGCTCCAGCAGCGCGGTACATTTCATGCCCAGCTTGCGCGCCACCGCCGCGGTCTGGCGCACGTGGTTGGACTGCACCGCGCCCTGGGTCACGATGTGGTCGGCGCCCTGCGCCATCGCCTCGCCGGCCAGCCATTCCAGCTTGCGCACCTTGTTGCCGCCGGTCGCCACCACCGTGCAGTCGTCGCGCTTGATCCAGATCTCCGGCCCGCCCAGATGGCGTGACAGGTTCGGCAAATGCTCCAGCGGCGTCGGGGTCGGGAAGAAGCGGACCCGGGGGAAGCGGGCGAGATGCATCGGTGCTCTCCTGCAAGGCGGTAAAATTTCTGCCGCGACCGCGGACCGGGTGTAATGTTCCTCATCGAGCCGCGTCCGACAATGCGGGTGAGACTGCCAGGGCGCCGTCACGTGAGGGTGACCCGTGGCACGATAGCCGCCCGACCGGATTAATGAGCTTGGGAGTGCGAGGCATGCGGATCATTCGACGGCGCGGTTGGGAAATCCCGGAGCGGTTGGTTACGCCGGAAGCGGTGGTGCTGAACCGCCGCGGCGTGCTGGCGGGAACCGCCGCCATGGCGATCGCGGCACCGGGCCTGTCCCGCCCCGCCTGGGCGGCGGAGCCGAACCCGAAATATCCCGCCGGTCGCCCGGTGACCGGGGAGAAATACGCCACGACCTACAACAACTACTACGAGTTCAGCGACGGCAAGAATTTGTGGCGGGAGGCGCAGGCGCTGAAGATGGAGCCCTGGTCCATCCGCATCGAGGGCATGGTCGCGCAGCCGCGCACCATCAGTTTCGACGATCTGATGAAGCAGGTGCAGGTCGAAGAACGGATCTACCGGCATCGCTGCGTGGAGACCTGGGCGATGACGGTGCCCTGGACCGGCTTCCCGCTCAGCCAGTTGCTGAAGATCGCCGACCCGCAGGCTTCGGCCAAGTACATCGTGTTCGAGACCGCCCAGGACAAATCCATGCCCGGGCTGCGTACCCCGTTCTACCCGTGGCCCTATATCGAGGGGCTGACCATGGAGGAGGCCGCGAACGACGTGGCCTTCATGGCCACCGGCCTGTACGGCAAGGCGCTGCCGCCGCAGAATGGCGGACCGTTGCGTCTGACCGTGCCGTGGAAATACGGCTTCAAGTCCGCCAAGGCGCCGGTCAAGATCAGCTTCACCGACAAGCGGCCGGTGAATTTCTGGCAGGCGATCCAGCCCAGCGAGTATGGGTTCTGGGCCAATGTGAACCCAGCGGTGGCGCATCCGCGATGGAGTCAGGCCAGTGAGCGGCTGCTGGGCAGCGATGAGCGGGTGCCGACGCAGATCTACAACGGTTATGGGGAATTCGTGGCGCCATTGTATGCTGGGCTGAAGAACGAAAAGCTGTTCATGTGATCGCACCCCGCGCCCTGGCCGTGCTGTCCGCCGTCCTGCTGGTCGGGGCGTTTGCGCTTGCCACCCTGGGCCCGCCCGGGGTGCCGCTGAGCCAGGCCTTGTTCATGCTCAATCATGACCTGATGGAGCAGATCCACCGCTTCATCGACACCTACCTGGCGGGCTGGATCTGGGCGGAGCTGGTCCTACCCGTGTTGGTGCGGCCAGCCTGGCTGGTTCCGGCCTGTGCCGGTCTGGTCTGCGCCGGCGCCGCCGTCTCGCTTTCCAACCGCAAGCTTGCTCGTCGGTCCCATCGCCGCAGTCAGTAACCTTGGCGTAGGTGCTGGGGTGCCATGGTGCATTGGGGGATCATTGAAACGGAACCCATGCAGCACCGCCCGAGTATCGGCTTTGTTCCTGATCGGTCCGTCCGTGGGCTGCTGTTCGCCTGCCTGGTCCTGATCGCGCTGGTGCTGGCGGCCGCGGGGATTTCGGTCTGGGACTCGCGCCGGCATGCGATCGAGGAGGCTCAGAACCGTCTCGGGCAGTTGGGCACGGTGCTGGCCGAGCAGACGGCCCGCGCGGTGCAGTCGGTCGACCTCGTGCTGCAGGCGACGCGGGACCAGATCCTGACCAGCGGTATCGACACCCCGGACGAATTCCGCCAGTGGCTGGCGGGCAGGGACACCCATATCGCCCTGTCCGACCGGCTGCGGAACCTGAACCAGGCCAGCGCCCTGGCTCTGGTCGGCGCGGACGGGCGGGTCGTGAATACCTCCCGCCTGTGGCCCGCCGCGCCGACCGACGTGTCCGATTACGCGTTCTTCCAGCACTTCCAGCAGCGGACGGCGAACGATGTCTATATCAGCGAACCGATGCTGAGCCGGCTCGGGAAAACCTGGACGGTCTACCTGGTGCGCAGCATCCGCGCGCCGGACGGCACGCTGGTTGGGATGGTCAGTTCGGCGATCGCGCTGCCGTATTTCCAGGACTTCTACCGTGCCGTTCTGCGCGATCGCTCCAGCAGCATCGCCGTGGTGCGGCGTGACGGCAAGGTTCTGCTGCAACATCCTGGGTCCGCCCCCGACGGCGAGAGGATCAGGTCCAACGCGGCCTGGCACGATGCCGTGCTCCAGGGCGGTGGCACCTATCGGGCGGCCGCGCCGCAGGGCAATGCCGCCCAGTACGTCTCGGTGCACCCGCTCTGGGAGTATCCGCTGGTGGTGGATGTCAGCGAGTTGGAGGACTCCATCCTGGCACCGTGGCGCCATCAGAGCGCGATGATCGGCCTCGGTGCGATGGCGATGCTGGTGGCGGTCATTCTGCTGTTCCGCATGCTCAGCCAGCAGTTCCGCGCGCTGGGACGGTCGCAGGCCTCGCTTGCCCAGCGCAATGCCGAACTGGAGCAGACGCAGGTACGGCTGGAGACCCAGGCCGAGGAACTGCATGATGCGGCTGCGGCGCTGCGCCGCAGCCAGTGCGAGCTGGCTGAGAACTCCCATGTGCTGGAACGCACCTTCGAGTTCATGGAACAGGGCATCATGATGGTGAATGCAGACCGCGTGGTCGTGGTCTGCAATCTGCGCGCGATGCAAATGCTCGACCTGCCGCCCGATATGATGAGCTCGCGGCCGAATTTCGCCGACGTGCTGGCGCATCAGTGGCGCAGCGAGGAGTTTGTCCGCACCCCGGCCGACATCCAGGACTTCATCCGGTCCGGCGGCATTCTCGACACCCCGCATGTCTATGAGCGGCGTCGTCCCAACGGCATGGTGGTGGAAGTGCGCAGCACGCCGCTGCCCGGTGGCGGTGTCGTGCGCACCTATACCGACGTGACCGAGCGCAAGGCGGCGGAGGAGCGGGCCGCCGCCGCGCGGGAGCAGGCGGAGGCGGCGCGGAGTCAGGCGGAGCGGGCGAACAACGCGAAATCCGAATTCCTGGCCAATATGTCGCATGAAATCCGCACGCCGCTGAACGGCATCATCGGCATGAACGCGATTCTGCTGGACACCCAGCTCAGCGCTGCGCAGCGGGAATGCGCGGTGGCGGTGCAGGACAGCGCGCGGGCGCTGCTGGGCGTGATCAACGACGTGCTGGACGTCTCCAAGCTGGAGGCGGGCCGGGTGGAGCTGGACCCGGTGGAGTTCGACCTGCCCGAGCTGGTGACCGCGGTGGTCACCCTGCTGGCGCCGCGGGCGCGGGAAAAGCGACTGGAGCTGCGGACCCGGATCGATCCTGCCGCACAGCGCCGCGTGCACGCCGACGCGCTGCGGCTGCGCCAGATTCTGCTGAACCTGGTGGGCAATGCGATCAAGTTCACCGAACGGGGTTCGGTGGATGTCGGCCTGCAGCTCCTGTCCCGGGATGCGGCGGAGCAGACCGCCGAGGTCTGCTTCGAGATCCGCGATACCGGCATCGGCATGACTCCGGAGACCCAGGCACGATTGTTCCAGAAGTTCTCCCAGGGCGACAGCTCGATTTCGCGCCGTTTCGGCGGTACCGGCCTCGGCCTGGCCATCACCCGCCAGTTGGTCGATCTGATGGGCGGCACGATCGAGGTGGAAAGCGAGGCCGACGAAGGCAGCTGTTTCCGGGTTCGGCTGCGGTTGAACCTGGTGCAGGAGATCGAACCGCCGGTGGACGGCCGGCCCGCATCCGCGGGGGAGGTGGGTCTGTCCGGGCTGCGGGTTCTGGTTGCCGACGACAACCTGGTGAACCAGCGGCTGATGGCGGCCTTGCTTCAGGGCATGGGGCATAAGGCCGATCCGGCCAGCAACGGGCGGGAGGCGGTGGAGGCCGTGCTGCGCACCCGCTACGACGTGGTGCTGATGGATGTGCAGATGCCTGTGATGGACGGGGTGCAGGCGACGCGGCGCATCCGGGCCTTGCCGCCGCCGCATAACAGCGTGCCGATCGTTGCCTTGACGGCTGACGTGGTGGCTGGTGCCGAGGAGCGGTATCGCACTGCCGGGATGGACGCCTATCTCAGCAAGCCGCTGTCGCGGGTTACGCTGGAGTCGACGTTGGAAGAGGTCGTGCGCAATCGCGGTGTGCGGCCGATCCGTCTCAGCCGGCCGCTCGATCAGACGGCGCTTGCCGGGCTGCGTGGGTTCCTCAACGAGGACCAGTTCGAGCAGTTTCTCGCCACGTCACTGAGCGAACTGGATAGCAGGCTCGATCGCCTCGGGGCGCGGATCGGCGCCGGCGACCTGGCCGCGGCGGCGCGGGAGGCGCATGACCTGGTGACGGTCGCCGGCCATTGCGGTGCGATCGGCCTCAGCGCGCTGGCGCGCGAACTGGAGGGCCTGGCCCGCAGCGGCGAGACGTCACGCGCGATCAGCAGCTTCGCCGAAATCCGCGGCGCCTGCCGGGCGGTGATCGGCGAGCTGAAAGAGCTGCGTCGGCCGCAGGTTTGCGAATGAGGCGAGCCCCGGTTTGCGTCAGGCCGGCTGCCACGGCGTCGTGCAGCCGACCCGGCGGCGGAAATCGTTGGCCAGCTTCTGATACAGCCGGTTCGGCTTGAGCCCGATGAAATGAGCGAAAGTCGGTGACAGGCGGCGCAGCCCGAGGGGTAGCGGCAGGCCGCTGAAATAGCGGCTGGGCTTGTAGATGACGGCGTGGCCGGTATCCGGATCGAACCGACAGCCCATGCCGTGCCAGGTGGAAACCATCCAGGAATTGCCTGCGTCGTTCGCCACGTGGCGGCAATCCATGCCTTGCAGGCCCATGTACACGCCGAGGTAGAGCTCATCGGTCTGCGCCTTCTCGCCGCGATGCAGAGCGATGTTGAGGAACTCGCGGCGTCGCAGGTAGAACGCGTTCAGGCCTTCGAAGAAGGCGCGCGCCTGATCCGACTTGTCGAAATAAAATACACCGGCATTCATCTGGATGAGATAGGCGGCGCCCTCCTGGCGGAGCACGTCCTCGATCCGCACGCCCTTCCACTCGCCTTCGGTGCGCCTGCCGCCGGTGATCGAGAAGAAGTTGCTGCTGGCTGCAGCCCAGTAATGGTCCACGTCCTTTTTCACCAGCAGGCAATCGGCATCGACGAACATCGTCTGCTGGTAGGGCGAGTGGTCGAACAGCCGCAGCTTGTTCATGACGTTGGGATAGAGCGGGTCCGGTCGCAGACACGCAGTGTCGTCAAACAGCGGGCGCAGCATGGCTGGCACTTCGGCATCGGCGTCGTGCACCAGGCAGACCCGGCGGGACGGGTCCATGGCCTTGAGGGACGCTGCCAGGTTGGCAGCCATGTCGATGTACTTCCGTGGCCCGGTGGCCAGGATGATATAGCCCTGCATCACCTGCGCTCAGCCTCCGCGTGGCCGTGGCTGCTGATTGCCGCTCGCGCGCCAGGACGGGCCGCCGGCTCCGGCTGGGGCGAGCACCCCGGTTGATGCGCCAAATCGAAACCGCTGATATTTCTGTTGGCCGAGTTGCGGCGCCACTTGCGGGGCGATCACCTCTCGCAGGCAGGACAGCAGGGCCATCAGCAGCATGAATCCGTCGAAATAGGCCATACTGAGCGCCGCGCCGCCGATACAGAAGCCGATGATGGCGACCTGGGTCATGCTGGCGAGATCGTAGGCCCAGAGCAGTTCCGGGCGGCCGCGGGTCTGCTTGCGGATCAACTGGCTGTTGCGCAACCCGAGCAACAGGATCGCCAGATAGAGAGCAAGGCCGATGAAGCCATGTTCGCCCAGTACCTGGAAATAGATGCTGTGGGCGGCGTGGGTGGAAGCGCCGGGGAAATACGAATTGAAGATGGGCGAGAGCTGCGGCGCATAGAATCCGGCGCCAAACGGAAACCGGTCGATCGCCACGGCTGTCGCCACCTGCCAGGCCATCAACCGCCCCTGGAAAGAGCTGTCGTCGTCCAGACTGTTGACGGTGTTCATGCGGTCCCAGAACGACTGCGGCATGAAATACAGCACGACGCCCAGTACCACCGCACCGCCCACGATATACAGCATCTTGTTGCGGGTTCGCGATACGAACACCAGCAGCGTTGCGGCCAGCGCCAGCACGCCGCCACGTGAGTTGGAGCCGAACACCATGATGACCAGCAGGCCGATTGCCACGGCCAGTCCGAACTGCAGCAGTTTCATCTTGGTATGCATGCGGAGATACAGCACCAGCGGCAGCACCATCACGATGGCCGCGGCCAACTGGTTGTTGTCACGGACGATGGAATCTTCCGGCCCATAGACGACGCCGACGCCGCCCTGAGAGATGGTGAACGCGCCGCCCTTTACGCCGTAATAGCCGAGCGAGATCACCAGAATCCAGACGAAGCCCTGCAGCCGCGCTTTGTTGTTGGCAAGAAAGAACGCGAGGAACACCAGCGCCAGGGTCCGCATGGTGCGGTCCCAGAATTTCCAGGACCAGTCCGGGTAGGGGGCGAACAGCGAATTGAAGCTCATCCACAGCACGAAGGTGAGCATGAGCCAGGGCATCAGGTCGGACGTCCAGTGCTTGCGCTCGCGCGACAGCATCCAGCCGATCAGAGTCGCGCCGGCGATCACGCTATTGAACGGTTGGCCGAGTGCGAAGCTCCAGACCTGGCGGTGCGGACTCATGATCGAGAACCAGGCCCAGCAGATCGCTCCGGAGGCAGGAAAGCGCAGGCAGATCGGCAGAAAACCAGCCGTCGCCAAGATGAGCAGAGCGTCGCGCACAGACCGGCCTTGACATCAGGGTTCCAGGATCAGACTACCAGATCGGCGCGCGAAGGGCGAACATGAATGGACGGCGTTCTCTTCCTGCTTTCGGTCCTTGGGGCCGGGCTGGTCATGCTGTGGGTGGCGCAGAATGATTCGGCCGGGCCGACCGATCCGACGCGTGGCCTGTTTGCCATGAAGGACACCGCGACGAGGGGCGCGCCGGGGGAGCCTGCCGAGGCCGGTTCGGCGGAGCGTCCGGCCGAACCCATGCCGTGGCGGCGGCGCGCCGGCTTGAGCACATCGTCACCGTCCAACGGGCGTGGCGGCTGGCGCAGGGGCCGCTGACCGTCGCCTGACGGCATCGTAGGGCGGGTGTGCCGGAGGGTCTGTCGCTCGTCCGCCCGCCGTTCGGCTGCCCCATCCTCATTCGCCCTGGCCGCGCCTCCTCCCCCATGTCGGGGTCTCCTTCACCCTGGCCGCGTCCTCCTCCGACATGGCCGGGCTCGACCCGGCAACTCCCCCGAAACGATCGGGTCGCCTGCGATGGCACGCCGGCAGTTGGCGAGGTGATCGGCTCAGGCCCGACCGCCACGGGAAGGCCAGATGACGCGACGCCGCGCCTTCCGCGCTCGCCGCTTAGCCCGTTCGGCGGAACCACGCCGGGCGCGCGCGGTTTCGCCCGCCTGTCGCCCCGGCCGCGTCGCGAATGCAGCATCACGCACCGATGTCGCTTCATCTCGGCAGCGTTTTCACTGGATTTCCGAAACTTGACGCGGTAAGCGGACGCAGCGCAGCTGATGCTGTGCCCCCATCGACAACGCCCTGCCGGCGGTCGCGATCTGTGCGGACGATGGCCTCTCATGACGCAAAACACGCCCTGGTCTCGGAGGTGCGATTCGCCGACCTGGCTGAACGACGCGGGTCGGGACGGGCGGCGCGACAGCCCGGATGCTGCTGCCGCCAGCATCGATGGCCGCCCGGCACGACTTGGCCGCACGGCCCTGGTGCCTCCGCCAGCACGGGTCGGCGTCCTGCGCGGACGCTAACCACGCTGCAACCGGGGTACCGATAGGACGCCCATTCATGTCATTCGCATCGCCTCAGAGTGAGATTTCGGTGGCAGCGTCGCGTTCGCGCAGCGCGGGGTCGTTGCTGGTCGCCGGCGTTCTTATTCTGATATCGTCCTATTACGTCCTGCTGCTCGACAATTTCGGCCTGCAGCTGTTGGTTCCCGAACATCTGGACCAGGTCTACGGGAACATGGCGCTGCACCTGCTGCATGGCGACTTCACCGTCGACCGCAGCGCGATCGGCTCGGAGGCGTTCACCAGGAACGGCCAGAGCTATGCGTATTTCGGCATTGCC
The DNA here is from genome assembly GCA_963789495.1 of uncultured Alphaproteobacteria bacterium. Taxonomy (GTDB): domain Bacteria; phylum Pseudomonadota; class Alphaproteobacteria; order Acetobacterales; family Acetobacteraceae; genus CAWBLP01. The sequence goes on along the minus strand of CAWBLP010000031.1, from coordinate 861 downwards.
CCGGCGGTGCTGCGTCTGCTGGCGATGCCGTTCGTCGATATCGGTATGGCGCATTTGTCGCGTCTGTCCTGCCTGCTGGCCCTGATGGCCCTCCTCGTCGTGCAGCTGCGCATCCTGCTGGTGGTCGATCGCAGCCTGGCCGAACGCAACCGCACGCCGGCGCTGCTGCTGACGGTCGCAGCCGCCACGGCGTTCAGCGGCCCGCAGATCTTCCTGCTGTCCTCTGCCTCGTTGTTCCACGAGGCGATCTTCTGGTCGGTCGCCTTGGCGGCGCTGTTCAACCTGGTGGTGGTTCAGGCGGTTTTCGCGGGACGCACCCTGGCCGGTCGCGACTTCGTCTGGCTGGCGGTGATAGCCGGCGTCGCACTGCATACCCGCGCCTCGATCGGCGCCGGGCTCTGCGTGGGTTTCACCCTGATTGTGCTGTGGAGCGCGTGGGGTCGATTCGCGCCGGCTGCCGCGGCCGGTTGGTGGCGGCCGGTTCCGGCGGTGATCGGCCGATCGGTGACCGATCCCGCGATCATCGGCGCAGTCCTGGTGCTGGCGTGCTTCGTCGTCGCTGCCGGCGTGGTGAATTTCGAACGCTGGGGGTCGCCGTTCAAATTTGCCGATTTCCGCTACTACGATTTCGCCCATCGCCAGCCCTACCGGCTGCAGGTGATCCTGAAATATGGCGAGATCAATCCGGCGCGGATCTGGATTTCCGCACTGTACTACGCGACTGGCATTCCCTATGTGCTGAAGGATGTTGCGCCGTTTGCCGGGTATCTGCGCAGCCATTTCGACGGCGTTCAGGCACCGCCGAGCAGCGGGTTGCTCACCAACCCGCTGACGCTGGTGCTGGCTTGCATGGGCCTGTGT
>CAWBLP010000030.1:0-55720 GCA_963789495.1 uncultured Alphaproteobacteria bacterium | reverse complement strand
ATCGTGCGCGGCGCTCCGGGCCGCGGCTCGTCGCGCAAACCCTCGACCCGCTGCGCCAGAAACCGGCGGCGCCATTTGCCGACGGTTTGTGGATGCGCCCCAAGCTGCTGACCAACCGCCTGGTTTTCCAGACCCTCGGCGCAGGCCAGAACGATGCGGGCACGAGCCGCAAGAGCCTGCGAGGTCTTGGGCCGGGCGGCCAGCGCCATCAGCTCAGATCTCTCCGCATCCGTTACATTCAGCGCTTCCAGCCTGCGTCCCGCCATGCCTGCTCTCCGTCTCCAAGACGACAGAGCCTCGCAAGTCACGCCGAATCGACCGCAGTGCAGTTTTCGAATCGCTGATGCGACGGATTTAGGACTCAGGACACTAGAACGTGCTCGTGGTCGGGCGGTCGCATCCAGGACGGCGGGCCCCGCTCATAGCGGCCGAAGGTATCCGGCAGACGGGCGACGGCTTCCGCCAGCGCCTCCCGCGCCAGGTCAGACTGCCCAAGCTGCCCCAGTGCCAGTGCGATCCAGCGATACGGGATTGGGTAATCCGGATAACGCATGATCGCTCGCCTGGCGGCGCCGAGGCTCTCCTCATACCGGCTTTCCAGATAGTAGGAGATTGCGGTCTGGGTCATCAGAACGGCATTGCGAGGATCTCGTGGTTCCGATGCAAGCGCCGTGCGCAACCGGGCGCGCGCGTCGATCGTATACCCGGCGTAGAGATGAATTGCACCGCTCACCCCGCTCGCCCAGGGCAGGTTGGGCTGGTCCGTGCCGGACGCGTCCAATTGCTTCCAGGCGTCGTCCAGGTACCCCTTCGCCAGCGTGACCAGCGCCAGATTTGCTCGGCCATCGGCACTGCCGGGTTCGAGCCTGATGGCCTCGCATGCCCATCGTTCTGCCAGTCCAGCCTGCCCGCCGCCCGGCGCGCCGTACTCGAACGCTTCGTGGAAGCCGATCATGGCCAGGGCGGAATAGGCTTTGGCGAAAGCAGGGTTCAGGTCGACGGCACGCTGAAGCAGGTGCCTGGCGCGGGCATTGTCGGCAGGATTGCATTGCCTGAAATGCCAAAGCCCGCGCTGATAGAGTCGCCATGCGGCAGGATCGCAGGCGTCGGCAGGTGCGCGCGTCTGCTCGGTGACCGCAATGGCCGCCTCGACCATGTCCGCCACCGAGCACGCAACTGCCTCCGGGACCGCGATGACCTCGTTGACGCGCATATCATACCTCCGGGCAAGCATGTGCCATCCGGATGCAAGATCGACGAGCCTGAAGTCCGATCCGAACGTGACCGGGTCCCCGCCGCACACTTCCTTCGAGAGCGTATCGCGCCCCAGCTTTCCTTGCGCTGGCCTGCAACTCCGCGAGGCCACCGGAAGTCCACGCATGACCAAAAGGTGCGAAGACCAGCAGCCTTCGGCTCTGCACAAGCTCCGTCGCGATGTCTTCAGTGAACCGCGCCGGGTTTGCCGGAGGCTCTGAACCTTGAGAGGTTGGAGCGATGGAGAAGGCAAAGACGGCGAACCGCTACTCGGCCGAGGTGCGATCGCGTGCGGTCCGGATGGTGTTGGAGCACGGGGCGGATCACGCCTCGCAGTGGGCGGCGATCGGCTCGATTGCAGCCAAGATCGGTTGCACAGGGGAGACGTTGCGCGGCTGGGTGCGCCAGGCGGAGCGCGACCAGGGGCTGCGGGCTGGTCCAACCAGCGATGACCGTGAGCGCATCAAGGCCCTGGAACGCGAAGTGCGCGAACTGCGCCAGGCCAACGAGATTCTGCGCAAGGCGTCGGCGTATTTTGCGATGGCGGAGCTCGACCGCCGGTCCAAGCCATGATCGCGTTCGTCGACGATCATCGCACTGCCTACGGGGTCGAGCCGATCTGCCGGGTTCTGCCGATCGCCCCGAGCACCTACCATGCGCACGCGGCAAAGCGCGCCGATCCAGGCAAGCTATCCGCGCGGGCGCGGCGCGATAGGGCCTTACAGGCCGACATCAGGCGGGTCTGGGAAGCGAACTTCCGGGTCTATGGCGTGCGCAAGGTCTGGCGGCAGCTCCGGCGCGAGGCCATCCCAGCGCCCTGCTGTCAGGTGGCGCGCCTGATGAAGCAGATGCGCCTGGCTGGCGCGGTGCGCGGCAAAACAGTGAAGACCACGCACAGCGACAAATCGGCGCCGAGCCCGCTTGACCGTGTGAAGCGGCAATTCCGGGCGTCAGCGCCCAATGTTTTGTGGGTTTCCGACTTTACCTACGTCGCCACCTGGCAGGGCTTCGTCTATGTCGCTTTCGTCATCGACGTCTTTGCCCGGCGCATCGTCGGCTGGCGCGTATCGCGCTCAGCACGAGCGGACTTCGTGCTCGATGCGCTCGAGCAGGCATTGTGCGATCGTCGCCCGGTCCGCAAGGGCGGCCTTGTGCACCACAGCGACCGTGGCGCCCAGTACCTCTCGATCCGCTACAGCGAGCGCTTGCTTGAAGCTGGGATCGAACCTTCCGTCGGCAGCGTCGGCGACAGCTACGACAACGCGCTCGCCGAAACCATCAACGGCCTATTCAAGGCCGAGGTGATCCATCGGCGCGGCCCGTGGCGCGGCGCGGAAGCCGTGGAATTCGCCACCCTCGAATGGGTCGACTGGTTCAACAATCGTCGCTTGCTCGAACCGATCGGAAATATCCCGCCCGCCGAGGCCGAAGCGCGCTACTATGCCCAAGCCAACGAGCACGCCATGGCGGCATGACTCAAACCAAACAGCCTCCGGCAAACCCGGGGCGGTTCATCAGTGATAATCCGGCAGAGGCGATCGTCTCCGGGCGCCGTGCCGAGTTCGGCAAATGGCAGCACGACGACCGCCGGCCGCTCTTCCGCGGAACCCGGATCGATACGGTCGTAGTACGACGCGTGCTCGACCTTCATGGTGAATATGTAGCCGCGGCGGGGAATGGTTCGGACCGGCTCGCCAGCTCCTCGGCCCAGTATTCTGCGGATGTCAGCGATGCATTGGGTGATTCCGTCCTCGCCGACGATGACATCGGGCCATAGCGTCACCGTGATCGTATCGCGCGAAACCAAGCGTCCCGCATTCTCGACAAGCAGCCGCAGCAGCGCCAAGGACTTGGGACGCAACTTCAACTCCCGCCCATCGGTCGTACGCAGTGCACCGCCGTTCGTATCGAGAGCAAATCGGCCAAACCGGTAAGCCAGTCCGAATGCGACGTCCCGCATGGCAGCATTCCCCAAAGGTGCCGAACCCGAGCGGCATTGAAGCACATTTCATGTTTTTTCGTGTCGTCTTTCAGGTCTTGCCAATTCTGCCGTGCCCAACTGGGACGGCCGCAAGCGCAAGCCGGCGGCGCCCAGATTGGTGAGGACGCATCGAAGTCCACGGAACGTCGGGGAGGAGACAATGCTGGAACACATGTTCAAGGCCGCCCAACAGGGCTTGCGCCTCCATCGCGGAGATCTCGACGCCGCCACCGCGCAGTTCCTCTGGCCGAACTCCGAAAAGTTCAACTGGGCGTTGGAATGGTTCGATGGCGAACTCGCCCGGGGGCCGTTGCGGCATGAAACCGCATTGCGGATCCTGGGCGATCGGCCGGAGACCCTCACATTCGCCGAGATGTCCGCACGCTCCAGCCAGATCGCGAACGGACTGCGTGAGCACGGGGTGAAACGCGGCGATCGCATCCTCGTCATGCTGGGCAACGTCGCTCCGCTCTGGGAGACGATGCTGGCAGCGATGAAGCTGGGAGCGGTGGTGATCCCCTCAACCCTGCTGCTGACTGCGACAGATCTCGCGGAGAGGATCGTCCGTGCCCGGGTTGGACACGCGATCGTCGCTGCAAGCGAAACCCCGAAGCTTGAGCACATGCACGGCGCGGTGCAGCGCATCTGCGTCGGCGATCCACCCCCGGGTTGGACTTCATTCGACAAGCTGCGGGCATACCCGGCGGAATTCGAGCCGTCCGGTGAAACCAGAGCCGACGATCCGATGCTGCTGTATTTCACCTCCGGCACGACATCGAAGCCCAAAATGGTTCTGCACAGCCACCGGAGCTTTCCGGTCGGCCATCTGTCGACGATGTATTGGATCGGCGCGGAGCCCGGCATGGTCCATATGGTTATCGGTGCGCCGGGCTGGGCGGGTCACACATTCATGGCGTTCTTCGGCCCGTGGAACGGCGGTGCGACCGTCGTTGTCTCGAACACGCCGAAATTCGATCCGCGCGAGACCTTGACCGCACTGGTGGACCAAAAGGTCACCAGCTTCTTCGCGCCACCCACAGTCTGGCGCATGCTGTTGCAGTGCGATCTCTCCGCCTGGCCGGTTGTGCTGCGGGACGCAGTGTCCGCCGGCGAACCACTGAATCCCGAAGTGATAGAGCAGGTCCGCTCCGCCTGGGGGCTGATCGTTCGAGACGGCTGGGGCCAGACGGAAGCGACAGTGCAAATCGCCAACACGCCGGGGCAGCCGGTGACCGTAGGAGCGCTGGGACGCGTGCTGCCTGGGTGCAGCGTGGCTGTGCTCGATGAGAACGACGACGAGACGGAGGAAGGCGAACTCGCGCTGCCATTGCATCCGAGACCGCAAGGATTGATGCTCGGCTACCTGCAGGACGACGGCTCTCTGACTTCGATCGGGGGACGCTATTACCGGACCGGCGATGCCGTCCGGCGCAACGCCGACGACACCTTTACCTACATCGGACGCGTGGACGACGTGTTCAAATCATCCGACTATCGCATCAGTCCATTCGAGCTGGAAAGCGTACTCATCGAACATCCTGCAGTGATGGAGGCGGCCGTCGTCCCAACTCCGGACCCGCTCCGCCTCGTCGTGCCGAAGGCGTTCCTCACGCTCGCCGCTGGCCATGCTCCATCATCCGAGACCGCTCTGTCGATTTTTCGGCACATCCGGGCGCGTCTCGCGCCCTACAAGCGGGTGCGGCGGATCGAATTCGCCGAACTTCCCAAGAACGTGGCCGGCAAGATCCGTCGCGTGGAGTTGCGCCAGGCCGAGATTCGGCGCGGCGGGTCGACACCACTGGAAAACGAGTTTCGCGAAGAGGATTTTCCGCAGCTGGCTCAGACGGTGGCGTGACCGCGCGGGAGAGGCCATCGGCTGGCCTGTTTCCACGCGCCGGGTCCGGCCTGGCGGAGATGCGCCGTCAGCGCCTGATGCGGAAATGCTTCAGCGCGCGGGGATCGTGCATACCCGTGGTGGCCGGCCTGTGCCGACCACGACGGGGTACGCATTGTCGGGGCCTGCTGACCCGGGCGAACCACGACGGGCCTGCGGACGCGGGTGTACCGCGTCGAGCCCGCTACTCCATCCCCTCGTAGAAATCGTTCCCCTTGTCGTCGATCACGATGAACGCCGGGAAGTTTTCCACCTCGATCCGCCACACCGCCTCCATGCCGAGTTCGGGATATTCCAGCACCTCGACCTTGCGGATGCAGTCCTGGGCCAGTCGGGCCGCCGGCCCGCCGACGCTGCCCAGGTAGAAGCCGCCATGCTTGCGGCAGGCATCCTTCACCGCCTTCGACCGGTTGCCCTTGGCCAGCATCACCAGCGAGCCGCCGGCGGTCTGGAATTCCTCCACGTAGCTGTCCATCCGCCCGGCCGTGGTCGGGCCGAACGATCCGGTGGCATAGCCGGCGGGCGTTTTCGCCGGGCCGGCGTAATACACCGGGTGGTCCTGCAGATAGGCGGGCAGCCCCTCGCCGCGGTCCAGCCGCTCCTTCAGCTTGGCATGGGCGATGTCGCGCGCCACCACCATGGTGCCGGTCAGCATCAGCCGGGTCTTCACCGGATGCTGCCGACAGCTGGCGGCGGATTTCCGCCATCGGCCGGTTCAGGTTCACCGCCACCGAGTCGTCGCCCAGGTGGTCGTCCGTCGTCTCCGGCAGATACTTCGCCGGATCGGTCTCCAGTTGCTCCAGGAACACGCCATCGGGCGTGATCTTCGCCATGATCTGCCGGTCGGCGCTGCACGACACGCCGATCCCGACCGGCAGCGACGCGCCATGCCGCGGCAGGCGGATCACCCGCACGTCGTGACAGAAATACTTGCCGCCGAACTGCGCGCCGATGCCGATGTTGCGCGACAGCTCCAGCACCTCCTGCTCCATCTCAACGTCGCGGAACGCGTGGCCCGCCTTGCTGCCGGAGGTGGGCAGCGTGTCCAGCCAGCGCGTCGAGGCCAGCTTCACCGTCTTCAGCGTCGTCTCGGCCGAGGTGCCGCCGATGACGATCGCCAGGTGATAGGGCGGGCAGGCCGAGGTCCCCAGCGTCTTCATCTTGGTTTCCAGGAATTTCAGCAGCCGCTCGGGCGACAGGATCGCCCGCGTCTCCTGGAACAGGAACGACTTGTTGGCGGATGCCGCCGCCCTTGGCGACGAACATCAGATGGAACTCGTCGGCATGATGCCCGGCCGGGCGAGGCGCACGATGTCGAACTGCACCGGCAGATTGTTGCCGGTGTTGACCTCCTCGAACATCGTCAGCGGCGCCATCTGCGAATAGCGCAGATTGGTTTCGGTGTAGGTGCGGTGCACGCCCCAGGACAGCGCCTCCTCCTCGTCGCCATCGACCCAGACGCGCTGGCCCTTCTTGCCGAACACGATCGCGGTGCCGGTGTCCTGGCACATCGGCAGCATGCCGCTGGCGGCGATATTGGCGTTCTTCAGCAGGTCCAGCGCCACGAACCGGTCGTTCGCGCTGGCCTCCGGGTCGTCCAGGATCGCGCGCAACTGCGCCAGGTGGCCGGGCCGCAGCAGATGCGACACGTCGTGGAACGCCTGGAACGCCAGTTCGCTCAGCGCATCGGGTGCGACCCGCAGCACCGTCTGCGCCGTCGCAGGTGGCGGTGCGCACGCCGGCCACCGGCAGCCGCTTCCAGGGCGTGCGATCCGGCCCCAGCGGGAACATCGGCGAATACAGGAAGCCGGACGGGCGCTGCATCGGAGCGTTCATGGCGCAGGTTCCCTCATCGAGAGCGCAATCGGCCCGGTGCGGCGTTTCGCTGAACGGCGGGTCAGCCATCCTCGCGATCCCCATAACGGGCCGGGTCGGACATAACGTAAGCCAGGGTCAGCCGTCCAACACCCCCAGCCGCCGCAGTGCCGGCACCCGCTGCTCGAGGAACACCCGGGTCAGGTCGGCGGCCATGCGGCGTGCCTCCTGCGGGTCGGTCACCGCGGTGCCCTCCCGCTGGATGGTGCGTCCGCCGCGCGACAACTGCGCCGACAGTTCCTCCGCCAGCAGCTCCACCTCGGCCGGCCGGCCGGACAGCAGCAGGCCGACCAGCAGTGTCTCCACGATATCGACCTGTAGCGAGGAGCCGATCAGCGGGGCCACCAGCCGGGGCAGGTCCCCGCCCCCCGCATTGACCTCGGCGACCGTCCGCGCCAGCGCCCGCGCGGCCTGGCGTGCCGTGTCCGAATCGCCGCCGGGGATCACCGGATGGGCGTAGCCGCCGGCGATCATCAGCGTGATGGCCTGCAGCAGCTCGACCACCGGCCGATCGGCGAACGGCGCGGTGTCGCGCAGCGTCCGAATCGAGACCACGCCCCTGCTCCAGGCGGGCCTGGATCGGCTTGTAGATCTCCGGGCGGCCGGTGACGGTGCCGATCGAGGTGGTGAAGGTGATCGGGTCGGGTGGCGCCACCCGGTGGCGGCGACCTGCAGCGCATCCACCAGGGCCTGGTGTTCACCGGCCGGCATCGGCGCCAGGCCGCGGCGATACAGGTCGCGGCGAAACGACTGGGCGCAGGCGAAGTCGCGCAGCGTCTCACGCAGCGATGGGTCCTTCGCCTCCGCCATCAGTTGCGCCATGCCGGGCGGCACCGAGGCGGCATCGATGTTCTCGGTCAGCGTAGCGCTGCCGATGAAGCTGCACTTGGCCTCGTGCATCTCCGCGGCAACTTCGGCGAACATCACCGGATGCCAGTCCTCGTTGAGGTATTCATGCGCGATGTAGCGTGGATCGTGCTGGCGCATGTCCTTCAGCCGGTTCTCCAGCGTCGGGATTGGCCTGGAAGAACAGCGCGCCGGCCGCCTTGATGCGGTCCAGCGTGTCCATCACCTCCGGCACCGCCAGGTCGCTGCGCGCCGGGTTCGCCGCCGCCATCATGCGCATCAGCGCGCGCAGCGGCACCATGCTGGTCCAGCCGGTGGTGACGTTGTAGCTGACATAGGCGAGCCCGCCGGGCCGCAGGCGCTGGCCGATCACCGCCGCGCATCAGCCGGCGGTTGTCCGGCGAGATCCAGCTCAGCACGCCATGCGAGACGATGAAGTCGAATTCCGGCAGCGCCGCGGCGGCCATCGCCGCCAGCTCGGCGAAGGACGCCTCCACGAAATGCACGTTGGTCAGGCCGGCCCGCGCCGCCAGGCTCGCGCGCCGCCTCGATATGGGCGGGGTTGAAGTCGAATCCCCAGACCTCCGCCTGCGGGCTGGTGGCCGCCACGGTCAGCGCGGTGAAGCCATTGCCGCAGCCCAGATCGGCGTAGCGGAACGCGCCGGCCAGGTCCGGCGGGCGGTGGCCCAGCAGCAGCGCCGTGCTGGCGAGCCAGGCGGGCGTCGTCTCGCGGTAGAAGTTGTTGGTGTAGACCACGTCGGTGACGTAGCCATGATCCCAGTGGGCCATGCCTGGAGTTTCCTTGCTGGACGGGTCACACGCTTGCGTGAGGTATCAGCCCGTCGCCTGGTTTGCCAGCGCCTTGGCGGCCTGCCGGGCCTCCAGCTGGGCGTTCAGTTCGGCCCCCAGCAGCACGGCATAGGCGGAGATGTAGAACCACAGCATGACGCCGACGGCCGCGCCGAGCGGCCCGTAGGTGGCGCCGAACGTGCCGATGCGGGAGACGTAGAGCGACAGCAGGCGGAGGCGAGCGAGCCATAGCCCGGTTGCCAGCGCCGTGCCGGGCACGATCGGCTGGTGTGGCGGCGGGGTTCGGGACGGGCCAAACCGGTACAGCAGGCCCACCGCGGCGCCGAACAGGCCGATCAGCATCAGCATGCTGGCGACCCGGATCAGCCCGGCCGTGTAGGCCGACAGACCGACGAAGGCGATCACGACCGGCAGGAACACCAGCACCGCGATGGTGGCACCGGCAACCAGCACCGCCGCCATGGTCATCGCCAGGCCGACCGCCTGGAAGCGCAGCATGGGCGCTGCTCCGCCACGTCATAGGCGACGTTCAAGGCGGACAGCATCGACTTGCTGCCGGTGGACGCGCTCCAGAAGGTCAGCAGCAGGCCGAGCACGAGGCCGAGACTGGCATGGCCGAATATCTGCCCGACCAGCTGTGCACCCGCCCCTCGATCAGTGCGAAGGCCGGCGGCGGCAGCAGTTCCGCCATCACCTGGATCTGCCCGGCGATGTCCTCGGGTTCGAACACCAGGCCGTAGACGGAGATCAGGATGCTGATGCCGGGGAACAGCGCCAGCGTGCGCATAGAAGCCGCAGCCGGCGGCGGCCAGCGACACGTGGTCGGTGATGCTCTCCCGCAGCGCGGCGAGCAGCATGGCGCGCCAGTCCGAGACGCGGCTTGATGACGCGCCGCCTCGGGCCGCGCGTCCGGAATTGCGGCGTGGCCTGGCCACTTGGCTCCTCTGGCTCGGGCTCGTGCCAGCTTGGGTGCGGTCGCGCCGGCGCGCCAAGGGCGTATTTTCCGGCCCGCGGGCATTTTCCCTATTGCATGGGGGGAGGGGGGTCCTATGTCGCCCTCCACGCAGCAACGCACGTGCCTCTGGCCCTCTGTGGTTACGCAACGACGTCAAGCGTTCTGGCAATCGCTCTTTGGTCGCTGGTTCGTTCGACCGTTTCGTCAACTCCGCCCGTCGCCTTGTTCAGGCGGGCGTTCAGCCGAGGGAGGCCCGGTGCGATGACACCTAAAATCGCCCGTTTCCTTGCTGAGCAGCAGCCGGCTACGCCGTGCCTGGTGCTCGATGTCGATCGCGTGGAAGACAACTTCCGCGCGCTGCAGCGCGCTCTGCCGCTGGCGCGCATCTATTACGCGGTGAAGGCCAATCCGGCGCCGCAGATCCTGGAGCGGCTGGTGCGGCCTGTCGCAGCAGCTTCGATGCCGCCAGCTTCGAGGAAGTTGCTGGCCTGCCTGGACGCCGGCGCGCGTCCGGAGGCGATCAGCTTCGGCAACACCATCAAGAAGGCGTCGGCGATCCGCGACGCGTTTCAGCGCGGCGTGTACGCTGTTCGCCTTCGATTCGGCCGAGGAACTGGAGAAGCTGGCGAAGCACGCGCCCGGGGCGCGGGTGTATTGCCGCATCCTGGTGGAGAACGACGGCGCCGACTGGCCGCTGTCGCGCAAGTTCGGCACCACGGTCGAGAGCGCGCGCGACGCTGATGCTGCGCGCCGGCGATCTGGGGCTGGATCCGTACGGCCTGTCGTTCCATGTCGGCAGCCAGCAGACCACGACCCGCGCCTATGAGGTCGCGATCGGCAAGGTGGCGATGCTGTTCACCGACCTGACCGAGGCCGGCGTCAATCTGCGCATGCTCAACCTGGGCGGCGGCTTCCCCACCCGCTATCGCGACGACGTGCCGGAGATCGAGCAGTTCGGCGTCAGCGATCATGCACGCGATGACCGAGCATTTCGGCAATGCGCTGCCGGAGATGGTGATCGAGCCGGGCCGCTTCATCGTCGGCGATGCCGGGCTGGTCTCAGCCGAGGTGGTGCTGGTGAGCCGGCGCGATCCGCGACGATCCGCTGCGCTGGGTGTACCTGGACATCGGCCGCTTCGGCGGACTGGCGGAGACCGAGGGCGAGTCGATCAAGTATCGCATCACCACGCCGCATGACGGCACGCCGACGGGACCGGTGGCGATTGCCGGCCCGACCTGTGACGGCGCGGACATCATGTATGAGACGGCGAACTACCGGCTGCCGCTGGCGCTGGAATCCGGCGACCGGGTGTCGCTGCTGTCCACCGGGGCGTATGTGACGACCTATGCCAGCCAGCGGTTCAACGGATTTGCCCCGCTGGCGGAGCATTATCTGTAGCGGCAAAGCGGCGCCGCCGGGCTTCGGGCCGGCGGCGCGGCCTGGATTTGTCCGGCCTGGCTAGCGGCCCGGCCTGGCTACCGGCCTGATTTGTCACCGGCTTGGCAAGCTGCCGACCCGGCTAATCGTCGTCCTCGCCGATCCGCATGATCGCCCAACCGGCGGCCGCCGAGGCGAACGTCAGAACGAAGCTGCCGGCGAGCAGCGCGGCGGCCAGGCCCCCGCCCGGCGTGCGCAGCATCAGCTCTCCGAGTGCCTGGAAATTGCTCGCGACGATGCCACCGGCGGCGGTCAATCCGCCCAGGCAGCCGGCGGCAAGATGCGGCAGCACGTAGCGCACCAGTTCCATGCGCAAAGCCTGGGTTGGAGCCAACGGCTGTGCATCACACGACCACGATACCCCGCCGAGGCCGAGGTCAGGACGTCGTGAGCCGGCCGGGTCCGAGGTGCGGCATGCGAAGCCGGGGAGTGAGTACCCCGCCTGGCTGGCGCGGCGAAGCGGCCCAGGAGCCTGCGGTCTCCCCGTGGCGGTGTGCCCGACGTGGAACTTCGACGGCGGCCCCGCTTGCGCTCGCCCTGGCTGGCATGGGGTGCCACGGCGCCGCGGGCGACTCCCGCTGTGCCGGGTAATCAGGCTACGCCTTGACCATGGACGACTTCATCGTGCACGAACTGGCTGGGTCGCTGCGGGTGCAGGTGACCCGGCCGATGCCGTCGCTGCCGCCATCGCTGGACGCCACCGTGGAGGCGCTGTGGCGGCGGGCCTCGGCACGGATGGCACAGGGCAGGGCGGGGCGCCTGTTCAACGGCCGCGTCTTCAGCGCCGACACCATCGCAGCCGACGCGATCACCGGCCATCTCACCGAATTCCGCCGCGTGGTCGCGCAGTTCGAGCAGCCGGACCTGTTCGCCCCACTCGGGCTGCGCCCGCTGGCGGTCTGCGGCGTGCTGTGCTGCGCGGATGGGGTGGTGTTCGGCCGCCGCCACCGGGACGCGATCTACCAGGCCGGCATGTGGCAGTTGCCGCCGGCCGGCAGCGTCGACGGATCATCCGTCGCCGCCGACGGCGCCGTGGACCTCGGCCATCAGATGCGCGTCGAGCTGCAGGAGGAACTTGGCCTGGCCGCGGACGAGATTGGCGAACCGCGGCCGCTCTGCGTGGTGGTACATCCCGGCTCGCATGTTTCCGACGTCGGCATGGCGCTGGTCACGGCACAGCCGGGGCAGGCGGTACTGACGGCGCATCGTGACGCAGGCAATCGCGAATACGACCCGCTGATGGTGGTGCCGTTCGCCGACCTGGCCCGCTTCGTTGCCGCGTGCGGCGAGACCCTGGTGCCGCCCGCGCGATGCTTTCTGCGACGCTGCGGCTTGCTCGCGTAACGTCGCCGGCCCGCGGCAGAGCTGCGAAGCCGGCCATCGCGCCGACCCTACATCTGCACCACGGATGCCAGGGTAAAGGTCACGGAGCCCGGGTTCTCGCCGATCCGCAGCGTCTTCTCGGTGGGAAAGGAATACGGCGGCACCGGCAGATTGTACGGCGCCGGCACCCCCGAATAGACCCGGCCGGCGAGATCATATTTGGACCCATGGCAGGGACAGAAATATCCCCCCGGCCAGTTCGGCGCCGGAGTCGAAGGATCCGGATTCGGCAGGTAGCTCGGCAGGCAGCCCAGATGCGTGCAGATGCCCACCAGCACGGCGATCTCCGGCCTGGTCGAACGATGCCAGTTCTCCGCATAAGGCGGTTGCTGATGCACGGAGGATTGCGGATCGCTCAGCCGCTGGATCAGCGCCGGCGTCTGCAGTGTGTTCAGCGCGGCCGGCGTGCGATGCACGATCATGATCGGCGCACCGCGCCATCGCACGATGATCTGCTGCCCCGGCGCGATGTTGCTGAGATCGATGTCCATCGGTCCGCCGGCGGCAATCACATCGGCGGCCGGCTCCATGGAGTCGATGAAGGTCCAGCCGATGGCGGCCAGGCCGATGCCGGCGCCGGCGCCGGTGACCAGCTTCAGGAAGTCGCGGCGCGGCGTTGCGGTTGGTAAATGCGGCGCGGTCTGGGCGTGGGATGACATGCTGCCTCAGTGCCGAACGACGGATTCAGTTCTATGACCAAACGGTGTTGTTTGGGTCATCTGTCCTCACCTCAGAATGATTGAGCCGGCTCGATCCGACACGGTCGATTGCCCCGCGTTGTCCATTGGCGGCAGTTCGGATGACCGGCCGGCGCGGTGGGGCGGGCGCGGATCGCGGCATGCCGGTCACGGCGCCGACAGGTGCGGCTGAGCCGATCGCAGCGGCGTTGCTTCCGCCGGTTGGCGCCGCCGGTGCCGAACCTTTGGCCTTGCCGCGCCAGGCAGAACGCTCGGACGGTTGGGTGACGCCGCCGGATCAACGTCCTGGCCCTGGCGCGGCCCGCCTGGGTCATGTCCGCGGCGGACCGCCCGACACCGCATGCGGCGGAAAATCGATCGTCCACAGCCGCGGTCCGTGCTCGGGAGCCGGCGCGGGACGCGGCATTGGTTCGGTCACGCCGGTCGGCGCGGTGCCGTGCAACGCGCCACACGCATCACCACTGCGCACGACATGCACCTGTGGCTGCGCGCCAGGCTGTGTCGACCGATAGGTGATCATCTCCCGACAGACCCCGCGCCCGGACGAGATCCCGGACGAGATAATCGTCGTCACCACGCCGCCACTCGGCGCCAGACGCTGCATCGGTGCATCGCCGAGTGCGGCGCGGATCACCTGGCTCGGATCAGGCATCGCCAGAGTCAGACGATCCAGCATGCGCATCTGCTGCGTCATGCGCCGCAGCATTGCCTCCTGCGCCGCCATGATGCGCGCGGCGGGAAACCCGATCGGCTGCTCCACCACCGGCGCGGCCGGTGCCACAAATCCCGCTGCGGCGTTGGGCAGGATCAGCACCACCGCACCCGGCGGAACCTGGATGGTTCGTTCGGCCCTCGGCGACCCGGCCTGCGCCGTGGCGCCGAGGGCGAGCAGCGGCAGGGTCAGGCCCGCCGCCAGCAGTGTTTTGCGCAATCGCATGATCTGGAACCTCCGGAGCGAGAGCATCGGACGGGCGGATTGTGCCAACCGCGCCTTTCCGGGTCTCGCACGGGCGATGAAACCTGGTTCACGATTGCCGCTGCGGATGATCGTTGTCGAAGCGGATGAGATCGCCCGCGCGTATCCGCAGGCCCCGGGTTGTGGCAGGTTCATTGGACCAACCCACCCGGGAAAACACCAGCAACGGAGCCGCCTTGCCACGCCGCCAGGACCGTCCGCGCCGCGCCCATCCGCGCCCGTTCCCCGCCGCGCCGGCCTGCCCGAGGTGATGGTCCTCCAGGTCACCGGCACCGACCCGGACGGCGACGCCATCGCCCGCCCGGCCACCTGGGACAATGCCGACGGGCCGCCGCCGCTGATCTACATGGCCCCCGAACCGCGCGGCCGTCCCGCCCTGGCGCCGGGCGAACGCGTGCTCGCCCGGCTGCGCCCGATCCCGGGCGCCGGGCCGCCGCGCTACGAAGGCCGCACCATGCGGCGGCTGACCGAGGGCCCCGCCCGCATCCTGGGCGTGTTCCGCCCGGGCCGGCCGCAGTCGCCGCATCGTCCCCACCGACCGCCGCGCCAAGGCCGAATGGACCGTGCCGCCCGGCGAGGACGGGCGGCGCCGAACCCGGCGAGATCGTGCTGGCCGAGCCCCTGCCGCATCACCAGCGCTACGGCCTGAAGCCCGCCCGGGTGATCGAGCGGCTCGGCAACATGGGCGACGCCCGCTCGGTCAGCCTGATCGCCATCCACACCCACGACATCCCGCAGGACTTCCCGGACGCCGCGCTGGAGGAGGCCGAACAGCGCCCGCGCCGTGCCGCCTGGGCCGCCGCACCGATCTGCGCGACACTGCCGCTGGTCACCATCGACGGCGAGGACGCGCGCGACTTCGACGACGCGGTGTTCGCCGAACCGGACGGCGAGCGGCTTCCGCCTGATCGTCGCCATCGCCGACGTGGCGCACTATGTCCGGCCCGGCTCCGCCGCTGGACCACGCCGCCCGCACCCGCGGCAACAGCGTGTATTTCCCCGACCGCGTGGTGCCGATGCTGCCCGAGGCGCTGTCCAACGGCTGGTGCAGCCTGCGCCCGCAGGAGGATCGCGGCTGCCTGTTCGTCGAGATGCGTATCGACGCCGACGGCCGCAAGACGAGCGCACCAGTTCGGCCGCGGCCTGATGCGCAGCGCGCCGCGGCTGACCTACGAACAGGTGCAGCACGGATATGACCGTTTGCAGGGCGCAGCGGCCAGCGGGCTCGGCCAGAACTCTTCCCCCTCGGCTTGCGGCAGAAGGGTGGGAGGAGGCGGCGGGGGAGAGTGCCCGGGGGCAGGCGGTTCCATCCGCTTCCCCCTCCCCCTGCCGCAAGGCGAGGCGGAGGCGTTTCTCCCGCCGCTCCTCCTCCACCTCTACGCCGCGTTCCGCGCCCTGCTGGCCGCCCGCACCCGGCGCGGCACGCTCGATCTCGACCTGCCGGAACGCAAGGTGGTGCTGGACGACGCCGGCCAGGTCGTCCTCCGTGGCGCCGCGGCCGCGCCTCGACAGCCATCGGCTGATCGAGGAGTTCATGATCCTCGCCAATGTCGCCGCGGCGGAGGAGCTGGAGCGGCCGCCATCGCGCCCTGCATGTACCGCATCCACGCGCCGCCGTCCGACGAGAAGCTGGAGACGCTGCGCGGCTTTCTCTCCACTCTCGGGCATCAGCCTGCCGCCGGGCAACCAGATCCATCCGCGCGATCTGGACCGCGTGCTGCGCCGGGTCGCCGACACGCCGGAAGCGCCGCTGGTCAACGAGGTGATGCTGCGCAGCCAGTCGCAGGCGGCCTACAGCCCGGACAATATCGGCCATTTCGGCCTGGCTCTGACACGCTACGCGCATTTCACCAGCCCGATCCGCCGCTACGCCGACCTGCTGGTGCATCGCGCGCTGATCGCCAGCGCTGCGCCTGGGTCCCGGCGGGCTGGCCAAGGAGGAGGCCGCGCGCTTCCCGGACACCGCCGACCACATCGCCGCCACCGAGCGCCGGGCCGCTCTGGCGGAGCGCGATGCGGTGGACCGTTACCTTGCTGCATACATGGCGGATAAAATTGGCGCACGTTTCGCAGCGCGCATTTCCGGCGTGACGCGATTCGGGCTTTTCGTCACAGTTGCGGAAAGCGGCGCGAGCGGACTCGTGCCGGTCTCCACCCTACCGGACGATTTCTGGCAGCACGATGAGACGGACGCAGAGCTTGACCGGCCGCCGCACCAGCCTGGTGTTCCGCCTGGCGCAGGACGTCGAGGTGCGGCTGGCCGAGGCCAGCCCGGTCACCGGCGGACTCGTGTTCCACGTGTTGCAAGGAATGCCGCAGCCAGGGAAACGGTCCCGTCGAAGGTGACTCGCACCGGCGTCCTGTTGCTGCTGATTCTGCTGATCGCGCGGGCGCAGGCCGAACCGATCGCAGCGGAACGTTCCCCGGCGGCGGGTTCGATCCGCAACTGACCGCGGCCGTCTATACCAGCGCGCTCACCTTCATGGAGCCGCGCACGCTGGAGCAGGTGCCGGTGCCGCGAGCTCACCCTGTGGGGGCTGCGCGGCCTGACCGCGCTGGACCCCGACCTGACCACCGAGTTCAGCGACGGCAAGCTGCGGCTGGCATCCTGCCGGACGGATCCTGGCGACGGAGCCACCCCCCGCCGGCAACGCGATCGCGCCATGGGCGCTGGCGGCGGTCCGGCTGTCGGCGGTGGCCGTGCATGCCTCCGCCGCGGTGCGCCGCGCGGGCACACGCGGCATCGTGCAGAGCTTCTTCGATGAGCTGTTCAACCATCTGGACCCGTATTCCCGCTATGTCGCGCCGGATGAGGCGGTGGCGCGACCGGGCGCGTCGCAACGGCCGCGCCGGGCTGGGCCTGACCCTGACGCAGCGGGGGGCGTTGGTGGCGGTGCAGGAGGCGGTGGTGGACGGTCCGGCCGCGCTGGCCGGGGTGCGTCCCGGCGACGTGATCCTGGCGGTGGACGGGGAAAAGCTGCGCGGCAAGGACGCCGCCGCGGTCGATGCCCTGATCGTCGGTCCGGAGGGCACCCAGGTCAAACTGACCTGGCGCGATCGGCGCGGCCGGATCCGAGCGGTGATGCTGACGCGCGCCATGGTGCCGCCGGAGACGGTATTCGCCGACCGGGCGGATGACATGCTGGTGCTGCGCATCAGCAGTTTCAGCCACAGCACCGCGGCGCATCTGGCGCGGGCGCTGACCGATGCGGCTGGGCGTCGCCAACCCTGCCGGCCGGCATTGTCCTGGACCTGCGCAGCAATCGCGGCGGGCTGCTGCGGCAGGCGGTGCAGGCCGCGGATGCGCTGCTGCCGGCCGGGATCGTCGCCTATACGCAGCGGGCGCGATCCGGACGCCGATCACGTCTGCGCTCTGCCGCCGGCCAAATGGCGGACGACGTGCCGGTGGTGGTGCTGGTGGATGGTCGCACCGCCAGCGCGGCGGAGGTGCTGGCGGCCGCGCTGGCCGATCGTGGCCGCGCGGTGGTGGTGGGCAGCGCGACGCTGGGCAAGGGGCTGGTCCAGACCATCGCCCCGTTGCCCGATGGCGGCGAGTTGTTCGTGACCTGGAGCCGCATTCTCGCGCCCCGCGGCTGGCCGATCCAGGGCCTCGGCGTGCTGCCGCAGGTCTGCACCAGCCTGGGACGCGACGTGCTGGCGCATCAACTGGCCGCGCTGGCGGAGGGTGCCCAGCCGATGCTGGCGGCGGTCACGCTGCACCGTTCGGCGCGGGCACCGCTGCCGCCGGCGGAAATCGTCGCGATCCGCCACGCCTGCCCGGCGGCCGGCGGGCGCGAGACCGACCTGGAGGCGGCTCACACGCTGATCGACAACCCGGCCGCTTACGCCGCGGCGTTGCTGCCGCCGCTGCGGGACACCGCGACCGCGCGTTGAGCAGAGCTCCGCGGCAAGTTGTCGGGGGCGTTGCCCCCGCACCCCCATCAAGGGACGCTGCCCCTTGCATCCCCGCCAAGGGCCCGGCCCTTGGAACCGATTACTGTTTGGGGTGGGGAGGGCGCGGCTCCGCGATGATCGTTTGGTCCGAGACGGTCGCGCCCCCTCCCCACCCCAAACCGAATTGATTGCAAAGGCGAGCCTTTGCTGGAGGTCCAAGGAGGCAAAGCCTCCTGGTGGGGTGCGGGGCAAAGCCCCGATACTTGCCGCGTCCCACCACAACCGTAGGTGAAGCTGTCGCTAGCGCGTCAACCTGTCCGGTTTTGGTAGCGCGTGATCTGTCCGCTTCGTTCCTGCTCTGTGCCGGGGCATGCCCCGGCACAGAGCAGCCGCACTGGAAGCGTGTCATGCGGCCATATGCTCCTGTTGGAAAAGGCGCCCCTCGGCGTCGTAATCCGCCAGCCGGTGCGGCCCCCACAACACCGCCAGCCGCCCATCCGGATATTCGTGCACGCGCACGGTGGCTCTGACGAAGTGCGGCCGCAGCCGCGACGGCGGCAGTTGCAGGGTGAGGCGGCGCCACTTCACCGTGTTGTCATGACCCACTCGGCGGTCCTCCTGGATGCACAGAATCTCCCGCCAGGCACCGTTCGGATCCACCACGAAGGCCGATCCCGCCTGCTCGGCCGGCACCGCAAAGCGCGCGTTGTGCTCGGCGACGTAGACCTCCCGCAGCCATCGGTTCGCCGCCTCCGGTGTGCTGATCCCGGCCAGCGCCAGCTCCTTCGGCAGCCGGTCCTGCAACGTGCCGAACAGGCGCTCCGACCGCCCGCGGGCCTGCGGCGAGTAGGCCGCAATGTGCTCGATGCCGAGCTGCTTCAGCGCCCGGCCGAACTGTGTCAGCACTGTCTTCGAGACACGACCGCCGGCCTCGGGCGTCTCGAAGTAGTGGCTGCCACGGTCGGTGTAGAGCGAGCAGAACAGGCCGTGCCGTTCAATCACCTCCCGTACGCCACGCAGGCTTGAGGCGGTGCCCTCCTGCTCCACCAGGAACAGCGAGTAGACCGCACTCGTCGCGTCATCCATCGTCGCCACCAGGTCGTATTTGCGTTCGTCGCCAGGCAGCCAGGCATGGGTCGACGCATCCTGATGCAGCATCATGCCCACCAACGGCCGGCGCGGCCGCTTCTTGCGATGCGCCGAGCGCGACCGCGCCGGGGTCACCAGCCCGGCCCGTTGCAGGTGCAGCTTGGTCACCGTGTAGCCCAGCGTGTAGTTGTGCCGCTTGCCCAACTGCTCATGGAAATGCTTCACCGTGAAGCCGCGGTAGAGATCGCGATACAGGCCCAGCATCCGCTCGATCTCCGCCTTCGGCGCCTGCCGCAGCGAGGGGCGGAGGCGACGGTCGCTCAATCCCGCAACTCCTTCTTCCCGGTAGCGGTCGCGCCAGCGGCGGAACGTCCGCTCGCTGACCCCGAGCAACTCCGCCGCCTCCAGCTGGCTCAGCTCAGACCGTTCGGTCCGACCCAGCACGTCCTGAAAACGCATCCGACGAACCCCCTCGTGAATGCGTGCCCGATCCATCGCCGCCCCCCGTTCCAGCGAGCCAGTGGACCGGACACTTCACGAGCTACAAACACCGGACAGATCGCCAGCTAGCCACACAACCGTAGGTGAATCTTGACCAGGGCGGACAGGATGCGCATGTTCCGCGCTTCGCGAGGATCATGCCATGGCCAAGACCAACGTTGTTCAGATCAAGCTCGTCTCCAGCGCCGACACCGGCTACTTCTACGTCACGAAGAAGAATGCCCGGACCCAGACCGGCAAGCTGGAGCTGAAGAAGTACGACCCCGTCGCGCGCAAGCACGTGGCGTTCAAGGAAGCCAAGATTAAGTAGCCCGCCGGTATCAGCCGACCTCGTTCGGTTTCGGCGACCCGCCGACCGGCCGCCAGGTGCGGTGGTCGTGGCGCAGCAGCGCATCAGCCGCATGCGGACCGTCCGAGCCGGACGTGTAATTGGGAAAATGCCGGGGCGGGTGCGCCGCCCAGGCATCCAGCACCGGCTGCACCACCCGCCAGGTCTCCTCCACCATGTCGGCGCGGTTGAACAGCGTCTGGTCGCCCAGCATCACGTCGTAGATCAGCGTCTCGTAGCCGACATTGGGCTCGCGCGGAAACCAGTCCCGATAGCGGAACGCCATCTGTACGGCGGCCAGGTCGACCACCGGGCCAGGGCGCTTGACCTCGAACTGGAGCGAGATCCCCTCATCCGGCTGGATGTGGATCACCAGCCAGTTGGGCGGCAGCGTGTCCACGTCGGTGGCTTCGAACGGTGCGTACGGGGCGGGCTTGAAGCGGATGGCGATCTCCGTGTAGCGCCGCGCCATGCGCTTGCCGGTGCGCAGGTAGAACGGCACCCCGGCCCAGCGCCAGTTGTCGATGGCGAGCCGCATGGCGACGAAGCTCTCGGTGGAGGAATCCGGTGCGACATCGGGTTCTTCGTGATAGGGCGGCACTTTGTGGCCGAGCACGCTGCCGGGGCCGTACTGTCCGCGCACGGCGTCCTCGGGGCGCAGGGTGCGCAGCGCGGCGAACACGTCCGCCTTGCGATTGCGGATCGAGCGCGCGTCGAACCCGGCCGGCGGCTCCATCGCCACCATCGCCAGCAGCTGGAACACGTGGTTCGGCACCATGTCGCGCAGCGCGCCGGTGCGCTCGTAGAACTTGCCGCGGCGCTCCACACCGACGGTTTCCGCCACCGTGATCTGCACGTGGTCGATGCGGTCGCGGTTCCAGATCGGCTCGAACAAGCCATTGGCGAAGCGGAACGCCATGATGTTCTGGACGGTTTCCTTGCCGAGGAAATGATCGATCCGGTAGATCTGTTCCTCGCGCAGGTCGCGGCGGATGCGGGTGTTGAGTGCGCGGGCCGAGGCAAGATCGTGGCCGAACGGCTTCTCGATGACCACGCGGCGCCAGCGTTGCGGCACCTCGTCGCGCAGTTCCTCATCCAGCAAGCCGGCATGGGCGAGATGTTCGACGGTCGGGCCGAAGAACCGGTCTCCCACTGCCAGGTAGAACAGCACGTTGCCGTCGGTCTGCCGCTGCTGCGCGACTTCGTGCAGGTGATCATGTAGCGCTTCGAAGCTGCGTTCGTCGTTCAGATCTCCCTTCAGGTAGGACATCGCATCGGCGAGCCGCTGCC
This sequence comes from uncultured Alphaproteobacteria bacterium, assembly GCA_963789495.1. Classification (GTDB taxonomy): domain Bacteria; phylum Pseudomonadota; class Alphaproteobacteria; order Acetobacterales; family Acetobacteraceae; genus CAWBLP01. The sequence goes on along the minus strand of CAWBLP010000030.1, from coordinate 34,508 downwards.
AGGTGGCATCATCGATCGCGTCGATGCGGCTTTCGCTGGCGGCGTTGCCGACGAAGCTCTGCAGCATGTCGCGCAGGCTGCTGCTCCATGCCGCCGCGTCCTGGTCGACCATGTCGACACCGACGATCGCGAACTTCGCCGGCAGCAGGCCGGTGCGGGCCAGGTTGTACAGCGCGGGCACCAGCAGGCGTTTGGTCAAATCGCCGGCCGCGCCGAAGATCACCATGGCGCAGGGGCCTGGCGGGCGTGGTGCGCGGCGGGGCGGGGCAACGACGGCGACGGGTGTGTGGGGCGTGGTGTTGGTCATGCGAGATGATCTTGTCACTGTGGTGTGAGGCCGCGACCCGCCACACGGTGTGTTGAGCCTGCGGCGTGCGGTCGGTCGATCGGCTGGCCGTCAGCAAAATGGGGAGGAAGCAACGATGAAGCTTGCAAGTTTCCGGCACGGTGATCGTAGCAGCTACGGCGTGGTGGTCGAGGACGGCATTGTCGATATCGGCAGTCGCCTGGGCGCCCGCGCCGCCACGCTGCGCGACGCGATCGCGGCCGACATGCTGGGTGAGATCGCCCGGATCGCGGCGGGCGCGCAGGCGGATGTTGCCCTGTCCGCGGTGACATTGGAATTGCCGATCCCGAATCCGTCGAAGGTGATCCTGATCGGGCGCAACTATAAGGGCCATGTCGCCGAGGCGGCGGGGAAGCTGCCGGAAAAGCCGAGTGTGTTCATGCGCGCGCTGGACAGCTTCGTGCCGCAGGGCGGGGCACTCGTGCGGCCAAAGCTGTCGGACAATTTCGACTATGAAGGCGAACTGGCATTCATCATCGGCAAACCGGCCCGGCATGTGACGCAGCAGGCGGCGCTGTCGCACATTGCCGGCTACACCATCCTCAACGACGGCAGCATCCGCGACTACCAGTTCGGCCACTCGCTGATCGTGGGCAAGAACTTCTTTCACACCGGCAGCATCGGGCCGTGGCTGGTGACGAGCGATGCGATTCCTGATCCGACTCAGCTGATGCTGCACACGCGGTTGAACGGCAGCGAGGTGCAGCATACCAAGACCGATGATCTGATCTTCGATATTCCCTATCTGATGGAATATCTGTCGGGCGTGCTGCCGTTGCTGCCGGGCGACATCATCGCCACCGGCACGCCGGAGGGCGTGGGCTTCGCGCGCAAGCCGCCGCTGTGGATGAAGCCGAACGACGTGCTGGAGGTGGAGATTTCCGGCATCGGCGTGCTGCGCAATCCGGTGGTGGCGGAGTAGCGTCGGCCGGCATGTCGGATTGCCACGTTCGTGGTGGGATGCGGCAAACGTCGGGGACGCTGTTCCATGCGTGTTCGGATCACCGATGACCATGCCGACCATGTCGTGGCGGGCGCAGGCCCGCCAACATGACTGGCATGAAAGACACAGACGTTTCCGCGCGCCGACATCAGGACACGCAGCGTGACACCGGCATTCTCGGTATCGCCGGGCAGTGATGCGTGCCCGGGCGACGGATGCCGGTCGTCCCGCGCCACCAGTCCCTGGATGCCGCGCCTGCGTTCGGCACAACGCAGGTACGGGCGGCCAGGCCTTACCTCGATCCTGACGCGCATGGAGCGTTGCCCCGATGCCTGCTGCGCCCGACCACGAAGCGGGACGTGCTGGCCCGGCAGGCGTCTTGTGCAAAATTCACACTTTCCGCACTAAACCAGCAGGTGCGCGCCGGCCGTGCACATGCGGCGCGCGCTTGCGTTCGCATGACGTGGCCCCCACCGTGGGCGCAACCCCGCAATCCCGGCCCGGTTCGGCTGGGGAAGGAGACGCCTGATGAAACTCGGTGTGGCCATCCCGGTGATCGATGCCGAAATCGGCGGTGACCCGGTGGCAATCCGCGACTTCGCCCAGGCCGCCGAGGACATCGGCTACCAGGACCTGTCCGCCCCCGACCATGTGCTCGGCGTCAACACCGCCAGCCGGCCGGACTGGGATCCCGGCCGCAACACCTCGGCGGATCTGTTCCAGGACCCGTTCGTGCTGTTCGGCTTTCTCGCCGGCTGCACCAAGACGATCGGCTTCTCAACCCAGGTGCTGATCCTGGCGCAACGCCAGGCGGTGCTGGTGGCGAAACAGGCGGCGTGTCTGGACGTGCTGTGCGGCGGGCGATTCCGCCTTGGCGTCGGGGTTGGCTGGAATCCGGTGGAGTTCACCGGGCTCAACGAGGATTTCCACAATCGCGGCCGCCGCTCCGAGGAACAGGTGGAGGTGATGCAGGCGCTGTGGGCGGAGCCGCATGTGACGTTTCGCGGCCAGTACCACACCATTGAGGATGCCGGCATCAATCCGCTGCCGACGCACCGTTCGGTGCCGGTCTGGTTCGGCGGCCATGCGGACGTGACCTTGCGCCGGGTGGTGAAATACGGCGCCGGATGGATGCCGCTGAACCACCCGCCGACCGAGGAGGCCCGGACGGCATTCGCCAAACTGCGCGGCTATGCCGAGGCGGCGGGGCGCGATCCGGCCAGCATCGGCATCGACACGCGGGTCACCGTCGGGGTCGGCAATGAGGAGGACTGGCGCGAGACGGTGCGGTTCTGGCAGTCCTGCGGCGTGAGTCACCTGACGCTCGGGACCTATTCCGGGCGCGGCCATTTGCGGCGGATCGCCGGGCGGACGCTGGCGGATCATCTGGCCGCGATCCGGCGCTACTGGGACGCGGTGGCGGACCTGCTGTAGCGCGAGGTTCGGCTACGCCGCCTGGCGCCGGTCCAGGTCCTCCAGGACCTGCCACAGACGCTTCGTCGTTGCGGCATCCGGGGTGAACATCAGGTGCAGCACGCCTTCCTCGGCGCTGCGGACGGTGACCGGCAGGACGATGCTGAACCGGTCGAGATGCAGCATCGCGCTCGCCGCCGGCTGCAGCGCCGGCCCGCCGCGCAGGCTCGCCCCGCCCGCCGAGAGATCGGTCACGCGCACGTCCTGCGTCACGCCGTTCGGCACCGCCAGCCGGCCGGGCAGATCGACCGGAACGCGGGCCGCCTTGCGACGGTCCAGCTCCACGGTGGAGGAGCGCACCACGCGGATCACGGCGTGGCGCAGGTCGGTCACCGCGCTGTTCAGCGCGACCGCATCCTTGCAGACCTCGGTGGCGCGTTCGCCGGTGTTATCCGCCTCGGTGGAGACCTCGGTCGCGTGGCTGGTCATCTCGTTGGCCGCCATCGTCGTCTCGGCGACGTTATGGGCGATTTCCGCGGTTGCGTCGCTCTGCCGCTCGACGGCCGCGGCGATCGACCGGGCGACGGTGCTGACCTCCCCGATGGTCTGCTCGATGCGCGCCACCGCCGCCACCGAGCCGTCGGTGGCGCCGCGCACCTGGGCGATGTGCCGGGCGATTTCCTCGGTGGAGCGTGCGGTCTGGCCGGCGAGCGCCTTGACCTCCGCGGCGACCACGGCGAATCCCTTGCCGGCCTCGCCCGCCCGCGCCGCCTCGATGGTCGCGTTGAGCGCCAGCAGATTGGTGCGCGCGGCGATCTCGCCGATCATGTCGACCACGGCGCCGATGCGCCCGACCTCGGTGGTCATCGCCTCGATGCTGGCTCGCGTCTCACTGCCGGCCGCGACCGCGCGGGTGACGATCGCGTTGGACTGATCGACCTGGACATTGATCTCGCGGATCGAGGCGCTCAGCCGATCGGCGGCGCTGGCCACGCTCTGCGCCGTCTCCAGCGCCTGGGTCGAAGCGCTGGCCGCGCTGGCGGCCGAGAAGCCGGTGCGCACCGCGGAGGCCACCATCTTCTCGGCGTTCTCGGTCATCGCCGTGGTGAGCCCGCCGACCTCGGTGATCGCCTTGGTCGTCTCCGCCTCGATGCGGTCCACCATCTCGACCAGCGCGGTGTGTTTCGCGATCTCGGCCTGCGCGCGCGCGGTGGCCGCGCCCTCCAGCGCGCGTGCATGGGCCGAGGCATCGCGCAATTGCAGCAATGCCCGCGCCATCGCGCCGATCTGGTCGCCGCGCTCGGTGCAGGGCACCGCGCTGTCCAGCGCGCCGTCGGCGATGCGGTGCATCGCGGATGTCAGCGCCTGCAGGGGCCGCATCGTGGCCTGCAGCGCCCAGAGACAGCCAAGCCCGGCGAGCAGCGCGATGGCCAATGCGCTGAGCGTGGTCTGGCGGGTGATCCGGCTCATGAAGGCGCGGGCCTGGGTGAGCGGGGCGCCGACCGCGATGATGCCGATGGTCTTCCCGTCCGCGGCGCGGATCGGCTCGTAGACCGCCAGATACGGTTCGCCGCCCACCTGGGAGATGCCGCTGTAGCGCCGCCCGTCACGCAGCACCGCGTCGTGCGCGGGCCCGGCGGCGAGATGCGAGCCGACGGCGCGTGACCCGTCCGGGTTGGTCACGCTGGTGGCGATGCGGGTATCGCCCAGGAACAGCGAGGCGGCGGCGCCGGTGACCGTGCGCACGGTATCCAGCACATCGGTCCGGTCGTTGAGGCGGGTGCTGCCGAGCATGAGGCGGCCGTCGGGGCTGATGTGCCAGGACGTGCCGAACGGCGTGAGCTCGTGCCGCAGCAGCGCCAGGCTGGAGTCCAGCGTCTGCTGCGCCTGCAGCAGGCCGTTCGCCTCGACCGATCGCAAGGTCCAGAACTGCGCCGCGGCGATCGCCACCAGGATCGCCAGCAACGAGATCGCGAGCAGGCGCGGCACGATGCCGATGCGGCTGGCGAGGGCCGCCCGCGCCGGTGGCGCTATTTCCTGGCCCATGTCAGGCAACGCGGATACTCCCTCCGGGTGGGTTCACAGGAACGCTGCCGCAGACGTGGTGATTTTCTTGGGCGATCTTCTTGAAGGAATGATGAATCGCCGGCGCATCGATCCACCGCGCGCTGTGCATCTGCCCCGTCATGACCAGGCCTGATCCGGCCGTCTGCCCCCGGCAGAGCGTGCAGGACGTGCTGGGCGACCCGATCGTTCCGGCGGAGATGGCCGGGTCAGGCTCGGCCAGGACGGGGAAGTGGGGTGCCCAGCTTGCTGATTTTAATGCGCAGGAGGCCCACCCTGTCGCGCGACCGCGCCTGCCGACGGGGCCGGGATGGCTCGGGCGCGGCAGATCGGCGCGACCCGCGTCGCGTGATCAATGGATGCCGTTGGCGTTCAGGTGCGGGCGGTATTTCTGGTCGCTGCCCTGGATGTGCTTGATCAGCCAGTTCCGGAGGAACTGCATGACATCCAGCGACAGCACGGCGGTGGCGCCGCTGGCGTATTTCTGCTGCACGTCCATTACCTGGCGGGTCAGGTCGGCGTGCTCCTGGTGGTGCGGACCGGCCGCGGCATAGCCGGTCTGGGCGAACAACTTCTCTTCGCGCGCGAAATGAACCTTGGTGTACTGCACCAGCCCGTCCAGGATCTTGCCCAGCGCCTCCTTGCCGTGCCCGCCCTGCATCGCGTCGTAGAGTTCGTTCAGCATCGCGACCAGGCGCTTGTGGTCGTCATCCAGCACCTGCACGCCGACGCTCAGCTTGTCGGTCCATTGCATCAGCGGCATATTCGAGGTCCCCCGCGCCCTGTCCGACGCCCACACGGCGGCGGTCCAGCACGTGGTGCGGTCTAGGTCGGGGCGCTTAATTTGCGGTAAAGGCGCGGGTGACGGCGGGCGGCGGAACACTCGGCAACGCGGCCGGATCCGGTTGGACCGCGCCTGCGTCGGGGCTGAACCCACGGCGCGGGCGGCGGTCGAGCGCGCCGGCGACGATCTCGACCAGGCGTTCGGCCTCGCCCGCTCCCGCGGTCATGCCTGGGCCGAACGCGACGCACCGACCCATCTCGCCGCAGTCCACGCGTGGTTCCGTGACACGGCCAGGGCGACCGGGCTGCAGCGACGGGCCGGGGTGTTGTCCGGTTGACTGCCGGACACCACGCCGCCTGATCCCGATCCCTTCGCCTGGGTCTACGAACGGCCGGAGCCGGAGAGGCAACCCCGTCGCTGCGCACGCTGGAAGCAGTCCTGACGGCGTTGTCGCCCGCCAGCAGGCCTTGTGGTGGCCGGCCCGCATCCCGATACAACAAACCATGAACACGCTCCCGCCTCTTCCTAACTCTCTCCCGCAGAGGATGGACGGTGTGTGTGCCGATCCGGCGTCCGACGCGATGCAGGTGGACGGGGCTTATCCGCGCAGCGGCGGTCGCGGGCGGTTGGGCAAAGCCACGGCATGACCCCATGCACCAGAACGGAGGGTATCCAGCGGGATTGGCCCGGGAGCCACCGCTCCCCCCAACCATTCCAGCGAGAGAGGGAAGTTGTGTGAGCCGTTTCGGTGTCTGCCTCGATGCGGCTCGACGGAGGTTATGCGCGCAGCGGCGACTTGTGGGTGGGGTGGTCGGGCAACGCCATGGCACGACCCCATGCACCAGAGCGGCGAAGCCGATCCGACCGGCCGCGGCGGGAGGTGCCCCGGGCTTGGTGGAGGAGGCGAGCCGCCATCACCATCCGCCTGCAGCAGGAGCCCATGCACCAGAACGGCGGCACCGATCCGACCGGCTGCGGCGGGAGGTGCCCCGGGCTTGGTGGAGGAGGCGAGCCGCCATCACCAGCCGCCTGCAGCAAGAGCCCATGCACCAGAACGGCGGCGCCGATCCGACCGGCTGCGGCGGGAGGTGCCCCGGGCTTGGTGGAGGAGGCGAGCCGCCATCACCATCCGCCTGCAACAAGAAGCCCGTGCACCAGACCGGGGAAGCCGATCCGACCGGCCGCGGCTGGAGGTGCCCCGGGCTTGGTGGAGGAGGCGAGCCGCCATCACCATCCGCCTGCAGCAGGAGCCCATGCACCAGAACGGCGAAGCCGATCCGACGGCTGCTGCGGGACGCCACCCGAGGCGGGGCTGCGGAAAGCGGGGCTACCACCGCGAGCCGCCGCCGCAAGAGCCCATGCACCAATTCGGCGGGCTCGGGACAGGCGTGGGATGGGGACAGGGAGTCCCGGTCCTTCAGTGCCGGCGACCGTCGGGTCGTGGCAGCCTGCGGCATCCGGCCCGACAGCGGATGACATCGGCGTCCGGAGCCTCTATCTCCTGCTGCACTGCACAGGCTCCGACGCAAGGTCCTGAACCCTTATCCCTCACCCTGACCGCGGGCACATGACCGACACCCCCATCAGCCACATCCGCAACTTCGCGATCATCGCCCATATCGACCATGGGAAGTCCACCCTGGCCGACCGGCTGATCCAGGCCACCGGCGCGCTGACCGCCCGCGAGATGACCAACCAGGTTCTGGACAACATGGAGCTGGAGCGGGAGCGCGGTATCACCATCAAGGCGCAGACCGTCCGGCTGACCTACCCGGCCAAGAACGGGGAGGTCTACGAGCTGAACCTGATGGACACGCCCGGCCACGTGGACTTCGCCTACGAGGTCAGCCGCAGCCTGGCCGCCTGCGAGGGGTCTCTGCTGATCGTGGACGCATCCCAGGGGGTGGAGGCGCAGACGCTCGCCAATGTCTACCAGGCGATCGAGGCCAACCACGAGATCGTGCCGGTGCTGAACAAGATCGACCTGCCGGCCGCCGAAACCGAACGGGTCAAGCAGCAGATCGAGGACGTGATCGGGCTGGATGCCTCGGACGCGGTGGAGATCAGCGCCAAGACCGGTCTGAACATCGAGGGCGTGCTGGAGGCGCTGGTCCACCGCCTGCCGCCGCCCAAGGGCGACGGGGCGGCGCCGCTGAAGGCGCTGCTGGTGGATAGCTGGTACGACCAGTACCTCGGCGTGGTGATCCTGGTGCGGGTGAAGGACGGGCGGATGAAGCGCGGCATGCGCATCCGCATGATGTCCACCGGTGCGGCGCACCAGGTGGAGCAGGTGGGTGTGTTCAGCCCCAAGATGATCCCGACCGACGATCTGGGGCCGGGCGAGATCGGCTACATCACCGCCGCGATCAAGACGGTGGCGGACTGCAATGTCGGCGACACGCTGACCGACGACCGCACCCCCGCCACGGAGCCGCTGCCGGGGTTCAAGCCGTCGATCCCGGTGGTGTGGTGCGGGCTGTATCCGGTGGACGCGGACGATTTCGAGAAGCTGCGCGAATCACTGGGGCGACTGCGGCTGAACGACGCCAGCTTCCATTATGAGCCGGAGACCTCGGCCGCGTTGGGCTTCGGCTTCCGCTGCGGCTTCCTCGGCCTGCTGCATCTGGAGATCATCCAGGAGCGGCTGAGCCGGGAATTCGACCTGGACCTGATCGCGACCGCGCCGTCCGTGGTCTACCACGTGTTCAAGACCAACGGCGAGATGATGGAACTGCACAACCCGGTGGACATGCCGGATGGCAGCGTGATCGACCACATCGAGGAGCCATGGATCCGCGCCACCATCATGGTTCCGGACGACTACCTCGGCGCCGTGCTGCAACTGTGCAATGACCGGCGCGGCGAGCAGGCGGACCTGACCTATGTCGGCAACCGCGCCATGGCGGTGTACCGGGTGCCGCTGAACGAGGTGGTGTTCGACTTCTACGACCGGCTGAAGTCGGTGTCGCGGGGTTATGCCAGTTTCGACTACCAGATGGACGGCTATGCCGAGGGCGAGCTGGTGCGCATCTCCATCCTGGTGAATGGCGATGCGGTGGATGCGCTGTCGTTCATCGCTCATCGCGCGGTGGCGGAGAGCCGTGGGCGGGCGATCTGCGCCAAGCTGAAGGATCTGATCCCGCGGCAGTTGTTCAAGATCGCGGTGCAGGCGGCGATCGGCGGGCGGGTGATCGCGCGTGAGACGATCAGCGCGCTGAGCAAGGACGTGACGGCGAAGTGCTATGGCGGCGACATCACGCGCAAGCGGAAGCTGTTGGAGAAGCAGAAGGAAGGCAAGAAGCGGATGCGCCAGTTCGGCAAGGTGGAGATTCCGCAGTCGGCGTTCCTGGCGGCGCTGAAGATGGATGCGTAGCGGCTGCGCGACCGGGGTTTTCCCGGTTGGGCGGCGCTGCTAGGTTGCCGCCGCTGCCGCGGGAGAGATGGCCGAGCGGCTTAAGGCGCACGCTTGGAAAGCGTGTGTACGTGCAAGCGTACCGTGGGTTCGAATCCCACTCTCTCCGCCAGTTCTTTTTTCTTGGACGCTCTCCGCGGTGGGTTGATCCCCTGGAAACCGCAGGAATTCGGCGGTTTCTGCGGTGAACCTGTTGACCTGGGTGACGCTCGCACGGGCAGTTTTCTCTCTCTGAGGCAGCATTCTCTCCGGACCTATTGACCTTCGTCTTTTGGTACGGATGTTATAAGACTTTGAAATCATGCAGCCTTCTAATCATCATACGGCTTCGCATTTCGACATTGAGATTGGTAACCAAACACGCCTGAGATCGAAACATTCTATTGAATTGAGTTGAGTCTCCAGGCTCTCCGGTACGGATGCGCGCTCCCAAGGACGGGGGCCAGCTGGGTAATCGGCGCGCGGCCCCAATAGCACTCTCGAGATGCCTGGCCGGTCTCTGACTGGTCGTGCCGACTCTGCGTCAGCCTCTTGATAGGTAATCCGCTCCGCTCGGGTCTCCCCGATGGACGACTGGCACAAGCCACCAACCCCGATAGGGGGGTCAATTTTCTCAATGCCGATTGACAGCGGGACCTCTACCACCGAAACGTACGGAAGCCGGCCCAATGCCACAGAAAAGGGGGCTTCGGCCCGAGGATCAGATAGCGGCTCGGTCGCGGCGGAAATGCACATCGGGACGGTTCCACGCCGACCACCTTCCTCCGGACGGCGCGGTGCCGGCGCGGCCCCGACGACCGCCATGAGGCCCATTGCATTGTTCACCGCGCCGTTCGTCTTGGTCGCATCAGCAGCAATAAAAGCCAGGCTGGGATCGTGGTGATAATCAGCCCCACGTAGTCATTGTTGTAGGCAACGATCTGCGCCTGCTGATTGATGACACGGTCCAGCAACGCGGCACCATGATCCGTTGCCGGATCCAACAAACGCCCGGAGGCGCCCACCACCTGCAGGGCCCGATTGAACGGGTTCACCCAAGCTCCGATGATCTCATGCATCGCCTGCGAATTCCGCGCGATCATGGTCGTGGCAACCGACACGCCGATCGCTGAACCCAGATTGCGCAGCAGGCTGAACAGTGATGCCCCCTCGGTCCGCAAGGCTGGCGTCAGCGTACTGAATGCCAGCAACTGAATCGGTGTGAAGAGGAACCCCATCGCACCGCCCTGAATGATCACTGTGATAACGATCTCGCTTGGATCCACGTCCGGCGTCCACCGCGACATCCTCCAAAAGGTGTATCCCAACATGGCGAGACCGATGCCCACGAACATCCGGCTGTCAAACCGCCTGGCGAGGCGCCCGGTCGTTATGGTGGTGATCAGGCTGCCGAACCCACGCGGTGCCATCACCAGCCCCGCAGTTTCCACGGGGTAATGACTGACCAGTTGGAGCCAGGGCGTCATCAGCGCCAGGCTGGACACCATGAACAGGCCGACCATGAACATCAGGAGCACCCCGGATGCGAAATTGACGTCACGGAACAGCGTCGGCCGGATCAGCGGCTGCTCGCTGCACACGACATGCACCGTGAACAGGTAGAGCCCCAGGCCAGCCAGCACCAATTCGACGAGGATCTCTCGTGACCCTAGCCAATCCTGACTCTGACCTCGATCCAGCATCAGTTGCAACGCACCGATGGCGACCGTGAGCACCGCGAAACCGAACCAATCGAACCGCAACCTCCCCTGGCCAGCGTCGCGTGGCAGAAAGATTGCCAATCCGCCAGCCGACAGCAGGCCAAACGGCAGGTTGATGTAGAACACCCACCGCCAATTATAAGTCTCGGTCAGGTACCCGCCGATTGTCGGTCCCATGATCGGGCCCAGCATCACGCCCACGCCCCAGACGGCCATGGCAAACGGCTGTCGGTCCTTGGGATAGATGTCCAGCAGTGTCGCCTGCGACAGCGGCACCAGCGCGGCGCCAAACAGGCCCTGCAGCACGCGGAACACCACGATCTGGCTCAGTGACTGGGCCGCGCCGCACAGCATAGAGCTGATCGTGAAACCAAGGATGCACCCGACATACAGTTCCTTGCGGCCGAACCGCAGCGCCAGCCAGCCGACGGGCGCCGTCATGATGGCGGAAGCCGTAATGTAGGAGGTCAGAACCCAGGTGATCTCGTCGAAGCTTGCAGAAAAACTGCCCTGCATAAAGGGTAGGGCGACGTTGGCGATTGTCTGGTCAAGCAACTGCAGCACGGTGGCAGCGATGGCGCACGCCGTGATCATGGCCCGATGGGGCACTACCTGTTGGTCCGTTTCCTCCAGCATTTGGGAAGGACCATGAGAACAAACTGGTCCAAGCGTCAAATGGAGGGTCTGCTCCGGTCATTGCCGCGGCTTGGCACCGGGGGTGGACTCGGTCGGAGTCTTGCCCAACGGCTCATGCTTCAGGTCAACGCCGTCGTGAACCCCCCTCTCAAAGGGTAGGACCGGGCGGATACGAACCGGATTTCATTACGCCGCTTTTGTGCGGTTGCGGCACGGGGGACCAAAACCCCAGCGGCATCCCACCGCGTCGAATCAAAATCACAACGCCGACGCCTTGCCTTCTACCGACCGAAACGGCAGCAGTGGCGGACGATGCAGCAGTTCCGGCAATGGACGATCCTGGTCACGCTCTCTGTCCTGTGCTCCGTGGGGCTGGAGGCGCTACATCTGCCGGCCACCCTGCTTCTCGGGCCAATGCTGGCTGGAATTGTGCTGGCGACCGGAGGTGCCGAGCTGCGCCATCACGCCATCGGTGACCGTGCTGATCAGGCCGGCACTCACCTTGGTGCCGTAACTTTCCAGCAGGAACGCCTGGATCCGACCGCCACGGCTGCGCCAATGTCACGGGATTTGGATGTTGGGGTCAACGCGCGATCTCATGTGGCTTTCGCGGTTGCACGTTCTGTGTTGGTTGGACACCATCCATCCTGGCGACAAACGAGGGGGACTGACGATGAACGTGAGAGCGATCGGGGCCGATCGGACGTTACCGGGTGTGCGAAGCGAAGTGGCCGGTGCGATGTGTGCGCTGCTGTTCGGTATCTTCGTGATTTTCACAGTTGGCTTCGCGGGTGCTTCCGCTCTGCACGAGGCTGCGCACAACACACGTCATTCCATCGCGTTTCCTTGCCACTGACCAACCAATGGCAACATTCCGCGCCCTGTTTTTCGCGGCTCTGATCGCGGGCATCATGGCGGGTGCGGTGGCTTCGGTGATCCAGGCGGGGAAGATGTGGCCCTTGATCACGGCTGCCGAGGTGCTTGAGGCCGCGGCTCCGCCTCATCATGACCATGGCGCGGCGGAGCCAGTCTGGAGCCCGAAAGGACCGGTGCGGCCTGTGCTTACGGTTATGTTCAACATCGCCGCTGGCTTGGGTTTCGGCCTGATACTGAATGCGCTTGCTCTTCTTTGGACCCTGCGAAACGGCCGACCCTTCACCGCCTCGGATGGGGTCCTGTGGGGAGCCGCTGGCTTTGCCGCTTTTTCGCTCGCACCAGCGTTCGGCTTGCCGCCGGAGTTACCGGGTATGGTCGGCGGCGAACTTATGGAGCGCCAAATCTGGTGGATTGCCACGGGTTGCTGTACCGCTGGTGGGATCGCTTTGCTCGTGTGTTCACCCGAACTCTGGCGGATTGGCGGGATTGCCTTGATCGCGATGCCGCATCTGATTGGTGCCCCGCATTCTGACGGCCATGGTGCCATCCCTGGCGAGATGGCCGCCGCCTTCGCCTCGGCATCCCTCGGCGCCTCCGCGGTATTCTGGTTGGTTCTGGGCTTGGTATCCGGCTGGACCCAGCAGCGGCTCCTTCCGGCCGGTTGATGCGAGGACTCGCAAGCCGTTCAAACGCCGCCGGACGTTACGAGTCCAGCCTGTAATTCAACAGGCTGGCCATGCGGGGTCGACAGGTATGCCCGCGTCCAGGCCGCCTTGCGCCGGTGGAGATCGGCCGCGCTCAGCACCTGTTTCGCAGTGATCAGACGCTCCAGCGCGACGAGCCAGTGCTCGTAATAACGGGAGCCGTCGTCAACTTCGCCCCGGTCGCGGACCTCTCGAACTACAGCGGCAAGCGTGTCCGCCCATTCGGGCCAGGTGAAGCACCCCGCTTCATAAAGCCGGACCGTGAGGGCGAAGGCCTCCGCCTGCCATGCTTCCGCGAACACCGGCCCTTCCTCATCCCGTGGCAGACGCTCGTCCGCCGTGAAGCGGGCGATGCTAACGGGCGGGCTCAAGATAATCCTCCCACAGGTCTATGCAGACCGTGTCGCGTGGGTTGGCGGCCTCGCCCCACAAATCGCGCGCCTGGAACTTCACCGTGTAAAGGGGCTGAGCATTCTCTCCCTGCAACAGCGCATTCGTGTCCGGGAAGACGTGCGCTCCGTGCAGCAGGACGATGACGCCCGGCTTGTCCCTGGCGTAGCGCGGAAGACGAGTGTGTGTCGCTGGATGCAGGTTCCGGGTGCGCACCGTGGCGCCGATCTGGAACAAAGGCTGCCGTTCGACGGCCCGCGCGGTGGGGGAGCCGCGCTTCATCGTCCCGTCAACCTTATCCGCGGTCAGAGGCGGCGTGGCTTTCGGCGCCAACGGATCTGGCCGGCCTGTTTCGGCTTCCTGTCGCGTAATCAGCCTGTGGCGGATCGCGTTGGCGATTGTCGCGGGCAGCCGTTTTTCATAGTAACCTGAGCGCAGATATTCCTCGGCGGGCATGCTCTCGATTTGTGCCCGGCTCGCGTCGATGGGCCAGCGGCCCCAGGCACCGAGCGCGGAGCCGACGGCGAACATTCGCGCCTCCCATGCCGCGTGCCAAAGCGGTTCATTCTCCTCGCGGACAATCGGACCGAAACCATGCATCCCGCCCATGTCGTGAATACCGTTCATGGTGCGCTCACCACGGCCGTGCCGATCATCGAGTCGCGCGTTACCAGCGCCGAGAGTTGTTCTTCCGTCATGGCCTCCGTTCCCGCAGGACGTTCGGGCAGCACGAGATAGCGAATTTCCGCTGTTGAGTCCCACACCCGGACCTCTACGTCTTCGGGTAAATCCATCCCGAATTCGTGCAGAACCGCGCGTGGCTCAATGACCGCCCGCGACCGGTAGGGGGCTGATTTGTACCAGGCGGGTGGAAGCCCCAGCACGGGAAGCGGGTAACACGAGCATAACGTGCAGACGACCAGGTTGTGGGTCGTTGGCGTGTTCTCGACCGCGACCATGTGTTCGCCCTGGCGTCCGGAGTAGCCGAGCTCGGCTATGGCGGCGGTGGCATCGGTCAGAAGCCGGGCCTTATAGGCGGGATCGGTCCAGGCACGTGCGACGACACGGGCGCCGTTGCGTGGGCCAACCTTATGTTCGTAGTACTCAATGATGGAGTCCAACGCAGCTGAGTCGATAAGGCCCTTTTCGATCAACAGGGATTCGAGCGTTTTGACCCGCAGCGCGAGATCGCTGGGTACAGTGCTGTGATCGTGGTCATGCTCATGGGTATGGGGATCGTGGGAACTCATGACGACATCCTCCGGGCCCATTCGGGGTCTGATCGAAGCGTACGCCTGCACCGCAGCACCAGGCAAGAGCACGTCATGCCTCCTTCATCCTTGGCAGTTTGACTGCTTTCAAATCAGTTACGGCGATTTCAGCGCGTTGGCAGCGTGAAACCAACGTCGCTGATGCCAGTAGGCCTTACCGGCGCCGCTCTGCCTCTCGGGAGTCCCGACGTGACGCGCCGTTGTCCGCGGCCGGCCGGACAATCTTGGCCCCTGCTTTGCCCACTCCACCGGAAACGCTCCCATCAACACCGGCGGCGTCATCTTCGTCGGCTGCCGTCCGTCCAGGATCGGCTCCACGATATCCGGTGCGAGCAACGTCAGCCGCAACACCCGACTGACGTAGGATTCGTTGATGTTCTCTGCTGCGGCGATTTCCCTGACCGTCACGACGGCGCCGGTCTCCAGCATGCGCCGTCACCGGAACGCCCGCGCCTTCACCAGCGCCAAGTCTGACGGCGTGCGTCCGCCGCGACGATCCCGGAATGACGGAGCCACCCGGCGCCGCGGCGGTCCTGCTACCAATGGACAGGCCGGTGATCTATTCTGCGGTCTGCATAGAGTCGGGAGCGCAGACACCGCGCCTCCTGACGTTTTGGCGAAGCGTTGTCGTGCCGCGCCAGCAGTCGCAAGCCGTTCACCGTTGAGGAACCGAATGCCCCTGGCTTCCCCCTTGCCGTTACCTCCCTCTCAGGACACCAGGCGTGTCAAAGCGCTGGCGCGCACCGCGGCGATGGCCATGCAGCGGCACGGTGCGCCAACGCTCAGCGCGGCTGACCAAGCCTGGTTCGAAGGACAGCCACAAAGCCTGTTGCCGCTGCTCGATACCGCGGTGGCCGCGAGCACAGCCAAACGGCGCGATGAGGCGTTGATCACAGCCTGCCGCTGGTTGCTGGCCAACCAGTTGGAGCTAATCCGCTACAAACAGGAGCGGGATTACGACTGGGCAAGCGCCCTACTCAATGCCTATCAGGAGCATCTGATCGTGCTGGGCGAGACCCAAAGTCTGCAGAACGAGGACTGGTTCGCGCTCGTCAACCTGCTCAATGTCGCCAAGGTGCCAATCCGGCCGGAAATGGCCGAGGCATTGGCAAAGACTGCCCTTGCTGCAACTCCCCCCGGCGAGAGGCTGCCGCCGCACGGGATACCAGCCGAAGTGAGCAGGCTCGTCGATGAAATTGGTCGTTCGGTCAAGGACCCGTTCAGGGTGGTTGAGGGACTGGCGGAAATCGGCACCTTGATGCCTCTGGAATTGCGCGCGTATCTCACTCACGAACTGGGACTGTCATCACACGCGGTTCTGCGCGAGGCGGTGCCGTTGCTCCTTCTGGATCCTGAGCCTGTGGTGCGCCAATCGGCGGCGGCGGTGCTGGAACAGATCGCGTCGCCCCAGACATTCTCGCCTGTGATGCTGCGGCGGACTCTGCTTTTGCGTAACTGGATACCTGAAGCCGAGCGCACGGCGATCGACCGGTTGGTGCGCAAGGCACGCGTGAAAGGTGTGGAATGCGCGCAATGGACACCGGCACCGGCACTTTCGATCCAGTCTACCGTTATGGATGGATCCGGGGCCCAGAGCCTCGTCCTGACCACGCCTGGCGGCCGCAATGGTCTGTTTGCCGGGCTCCTGCTCAAACAGGGCTTCGGTGTGCGGGACGCTTGGTGTGATCTGTCGGTGCCACGGCGTGAAATCTCCCGTGCACTCAAAGAAGCGAGGGGAGAGATGGCACGGCGCGCCACCGGACGGGACCACCTGGATACGGTTGTGCAACATCACATCTCACAGGGGTTGGCCTTGGGACACCTACCGCAACTGCCATTGATTGAGATTGCTGAGGCGATCGGCGCGGCGGACTGGAAAGACCGCGGCATCGACATGACGGCGGAGATCGAGCGGCTACTGGCCGGGGCGACTGCAGTGGTGACAGATCCAAGACAGATCCACGCGTCACTGCGGCGCAGTGGCGCGTGGATCGACAGAGACCCAATGTTGCAGTCCTGGTTCGAGGACGAGGCGGCCGTTCGGCTGCTGGTCGATGGCAGGCCGCGACTGAGGCCGGATGTGGTGCTGCGGCGGATGCTGGAAGACGTGCTGGCAGCGCGGCGGGATGCCTGGGCAGAACGGCTGGTTTTGCTGGCGCTGTGGCTGCGCGACAGTACGGAAGGCATGATGCCGGCGGCGTTGTGGCAGGACTGCGCGGTGCTGGCACATGAGCTCCGGGCCGGCCGCCCACTGGCAGAAGTGCCCGCGATGGTAGCTATCGCCGAGCGTAGCGTTTACGTGGCGCGCGTTCATGCTCGGTAATGCCGCGTTGGGCCCCGCCCTAGGGTGCGTGCCGTGCTGAAGGCCGGCCAGGTTTCGCGGTATTCCCCGTCAAACCGGCCTCTCGCGTCGGTCTTTGCGCGATCTCAGGTAATTATGCGCGTTAGACTGACGATCTTGATCTGTTGTATCGGCACTGTTCTTGAACAGCTCGTGCGATACGGGTGGTTGCAACGGGGAAATCGTGGCGTGCGATGACTCGGCTATGGTTTGATCGGCTTCTCAAGTTCGACCTTGCGTGCCTCCAGTGCCATCAGGTTCTTCTTGAGAGCGGCAATCTCTTTGTTGACAGCGCGCAACTCGGTCTGCGTCTTCTGCACCGCCAATTGCTCTGCGCCAAACTGCGCCGCTATGTACGGTTCAAGCTGGCTTCTCAAAACTCTGAGATAGGGATTGCCCCATACTGATCCTTCTCGGTATTCGAGCTTGCCGGCCCGAATACCTGCAACGATGAAAGCGCGAGTTACCCCATACTCCTTCTCAGCCGTCACATCGCTGAGGACCGCACCCTTGCCAATTCCATTCGCCATATTCTGCCATGGCTGACCATATAGCACGACGAGCGTCGATACCGAATATCAGTGCTGCCTGCCAACCATTGACCTCCAGCGGGTGGGACCATAGGCCAGCCGAGAGCGGACACCGAACGGTCCCGTGCTGGCCGGTTCTTCATTTGATCAGCGACGCAGCGTGTCCGGCTCGTTGCTCTACCCACCCGCTGGAAAATGGCTCCATCAGCACCGGCAATGCCATCTCCGGCGCCTGCCGCCCATCCAGGATTGCCTCCACGATGTCCGGCGCCAGCAGCGTCAGCCGCAGGATCCGCGACACATAGGACGCGTTGATTTTCTCGGCACGGGCGAGTTCGTCGATCGTGGCGTAGCGCCCGGTCTCCAGCATGCGCCGCCACCGGAACGCCCGAACCAGCGGCTTCACCAGGGCCGGGTCAGACGGCGTCGTCGTCTGCCGCACCGTGGTCGGAACGACCGAGCCATCCGGCGCAATCATGATCTTCCGCCCGCCGCTCTGGCAGATCGTAATCGGCAACCAGACGGTGATGCTGGCCGCGGGAACTCATGCCGCTTGCCGCCGGTCAATGGTGCTGGGGTTTAGCTCGCTGACCAGGCTGCCCCGCCCATCGAGCCGCAACCGGATGTCCGTCCCGGTCGGGCTGACGTCCGCCCGCTCCACCAGCAGCCGGATGATCCGCGCCTGATGGCGGCGCAGGCCGTGGCGGTGCAGGCGGGCACGCCCTGGTTCTTCGGCGCCGTATCTGTACATCGCGGTGATGACCCACCGGTATTTCGGCGCCCGGCCGGAAGGGGCTGTGCCCGAGCAACCTGCTGGCCGCCAACCACCCCCCGCCTGCATGCCATCGCCACGGTTGCCGATGCCCGCCCAGAGCTCGCCGCCACGCTGAAGCGGAATTTTCCGCAGGGTTAACCAGTCCCTCGGGACGAATCCGCGAAATTTGCGTGGTCCGGCCAATATTCTCCATGAACCCAGCACGTTTTTGCCGCCGGAACCGGGTCAGGGTCAGCCCGTCAGGGCCGGATTGCGCGCCGGGCTGACCATCCAGGCCCCGGCGAGGATCGCCAGCACCAGCACGCCGGGCACCACCGCCAGCCAGCTCTCCGCCGCCGCCAGCGCGCCGCAGCCGGCCCAGCCGATCGAGGACAGCGCCTCCGCGAAGGTCGCGATGCGCGACGAGGTCTGCCGCCTCCGGAACAGGCTGCGCCGCGCCTGGGTGCGGAACCAGAACTGCACCAGCATCGCCGAACCGGTCGAAACCGCCACCCCGACCGCCGCCACCGCCGCGGAGAACGGCGCGAGCACGGCGAGCATCAGCACGAACGGCGCGAACACGATGACGATGCCGCCTATCACCGCCTCCGCCTTGGCGCGCAGCACGTCGCCGGGCGGCACCGGGGCCGAGGCAATCAGATCCGGCGCGTCCTCGCCCGAAATCGCCAACCAGGCCAGCCCGCCGCCGAGCTGGCCGGCTGCCACGATCAGGATCGGCACCAGCAGCGCGGAGGCGCCGCTGCCGGTGTAGAAATTATGCCACAGCAGCAGCACCGGCGGCAGCAGATACAGCAGCTGCATCAGACTCTGCGACAGAAGCCAGGGGTCGCGCAGCAGTAGCGTCCATTCCTTGCGGCGCAGCGCCTGCACCGGGGTGGCGTCGTGCAGCCAGGGCCGTGCCGCGCGGTGGTGCGCCGGGCCGTGTGCGGCGCCGCCGGCGGCCAGCGCGAAGCGGCCGAAGCGCGGAGCGAACACCGCGATCACCGCGCCCAGAGCGGCGGTGGCGAGGCCGACCAGCAGCATCAGCGGCAGCAGATCGCCCATCGCCGCGCGGGCCGGCCACCACAGCGGGCTGGCTGTGGCTGGGGCCAGCCGCAGCAGCGCGGCGAAGAGCATGGCCGGCGCATCGGACATGGTGCCGTAGGCCACGATCGCGGCGAACTGCACCCCGATCACGAAGGCCGCCCCGGTCACCGCGGCGACGATCTGCGCGATGACGCGGGTGCGCTTCGGCCCAACCGCGCGGAACAGCCCGACCATCAGCAGCACCGCAACCGCCACCGCGGCCATCGCCAGCGCCAGGGTGACGGCGTAGCCGGCCAGCCAGTGCGCGCCGCCGAGCCAGAGCAGCACGTCGAGGAACGGCGCCGCCATCGCCAGGGTCATCGCCGCGATGGTGGCGGCCATCGCGGCGATGCGCACCGCGAACAGCCGGGCGGCGGCGGCGGGCGAGGCGAGGATCAGCTCCAGGTCGCCGCGCGCGTAGAAGGCGCGGGTGACCGATTCCATCGCCTGCGACAGCATCAGCGGCCAGGCGAGCGCCAGCGTCGCTGTGATGCTGACCAGCATCGGCCGGTCGACGGTGCCGGCGGCGATCCGCGCGGCGGAGGGCAGCAGCATCAGGTAGGCGAGGCCGTGCATGAACAGCACCAGCAGCACGAAGCCGATCGCCACGCTGCGCACCCGGCGGCGGTGCCCTGCGGTCATCAGATACAGCCAGTCGCGCCAGGCCAGCCGGCTCTCGTGCCGGGCGAACCAGCGCAGGGTGCCCGGGTGCGTCATGCCGATGGGGGCGCGTGGCCGACCAGCGCGAGGAAGGTGTCCTCCAGGCTGGCATGGCCGGCGCCGGCCTGGCGGCGGAGCTCGTCCAGCGTGCCCTCGGCGATCAGCCGGCCGTCGTCCATCACGCCGATGCGGTCGGCCATGCGTTCCGCCACGTCCAGGATATGGGTGGCCATGATGACGCAGCAGCCGTCGGCGACGCGTTCGCGCAGCATCTGCTTGGCCAGCCGGGCGGAGCCGGCATCCAGCCCGGTGAATGGCTCGTCGAGCAGCATCAGCCTGGGGTCGTGCACCAGCGCGCCGGCCAGGGCGACCTTCTGGCGCATACCCTTGGACAGGGTCTCGCATCGCTCGTCGGCATGGGCCAGCAGGTCGAGCCGGCCGAGCAGGTCGCGGGCGCGGACGAGCGCCGGCGCGCCGTGCACCGCCCACAGCCCGGCGACGAATTCCAGATACTCCATCGGGGTGAGCTTGTCGTAGATCATCGGTTCGTCGGAGACCCAGGCGGTGATCTGGCGGGCACGCAGAGGCTCGGCCAGTGCATCTACGCCGTAGATAAGGATCGAGCCCTGGTCGGGCGGCAGCAGGCCGGTGACCATACGCATCGTGGTGGTTTTGCCGGCGCCGTTGGGGCCGAGCAGCGCGTAGATCTCGCCAGCCGCCACAAGCAGGTCCAGCCCGTTCACCGCCGGGCGGGTGAAACGCTTGGCGAGGCCCTTGATCTCCAGCGCCGGCGGCGCGGCGGTGGGCGGGCGCGGCGGGTCCCGCCCGTGCGGCTTCACGATGTCGTCCATCTGTCCTGTCCTTCCTGCGCAAGCGCGTCAGGCAGGGGACGGCATAGCACCAGCCGCGCCTGGCTTCGTTGATGCAGATCGGTTGGGTGGCCAGATCATTCTGGTGCGTGGATGCTGAGCCAGGGGAACTCCCACGTTGATGCTGGCCGCCGACATCACGCGGCCTCACGCGTTTTGCGGGCACCACGCAGATCGCGGGCCAGTCCGGCCAGTCCCTCGCCGCAACCTTATGTCCGCCCGTCGGGACCGATGACGATCAGTTCGACAGGGCGCTGAACGATCCGGGTCTGCTCGGCGGAGAACAGTTCGCACCGCATCGGTTCGAGCCTGACCAGTGCCGCGCGCGTCGCCGCCTCCGTCAGGTCGGGCAATTCCGCCCGCGCCGCCATCCAAGTGCCGACGATGATTGCCGGCACGCGGATCAGCACCCGGATCTGATGACGGTCGACCTCGGCCGCGGCGACGTGCCGCACAACGGAAGCTTTATCGCCACTCATCGCGATGGAATAGGTTCTCCGTGCGACGAAGCATTCCCGGCTCGACCGGCGGAGTCACAGTTCGGGCCCATGCGTCAGCTTGCTGAATCGATTGGATGGCGACGGCTTATGGTCGCACGTGCCGGCCACAGCACCGGGTCGCCGGCCCCTATCCAGAACCGACTTGAGCAGCCGACCAACGCGAGCAATACGGCTGCGCATTTTGGAACGGGCGTCAGCGCGACGTCCGGGTCAAACATCACCGCGTGCGTGCGACCAGATCCGCAACGGCCACGTCCCAGGGAACCTCGGGTCGCTTCTTGAGGGCCGCGATAACCTGGCTGAACCGCCCCGGGTTTGCCGGAGGCTGTTTGGTTTGAGTCATGCCGCCATGGCGTGCTCGTTGGCTTGGGCATAGTAGCGCGCTTCGGCCTCGGCGGGCGGGATATTTCCGATCGGTTCGAGCAAGCGACGATTGTTGAACCAGTCGACCCATTCGAGGGTGGCGAATTCCACGGCTTCCGCGCCGCGCCACGGGCCGCGCCGATGGATCACCTCGGCCTTGAATAGGCCGTTGATGGTTTCGGCGAGCGCGTTGTCGTAGCTGTCGCCGACGCTGCCGACGGAAGGTTCGATCCCAGCTTCAAGCAAGCGCTCGCTGTAGCGGATCGAGAGGTACTGGGCGCCACGGTCGCTGTGGTGCACAAGGCCGCCCTTGCGGACCGGGCGACGATCGCACAATGCCTGCTCGAGCGCATCGAGCACGAAGTCCGCTCGTGCTGAGCGCGATACGCGCCAGCCGACGATGCGCCGGGCAAAGACGTCGATGACGAAAGCGACATAGACGAAGCCCTGCCAGGTGGCGACGTAGGTAAAGTCGGAAACCCACAAAACATTGGGCGCTGACGCCCGGAATTGCCGCTTCACACGGTCAAGCGGGCTCGGCGCCGATTTGTCGCTGTGCGTGGTCTTCACTGTTTTGCCGCGCACCGCGCCAGCCAGGCGCATCTGCTTCATCAGGCGCGCCACCTGACAGCAGGGCGCTGGGATGGCCTCGCGCCGGAGCTGCCGCCAGACCTTGCGCACGCCATAGACCCGGAAGTTCGCTTCCCAGACCCGCCTGATGTCGGCCTGTAAGGCCCTATCGCGCCGCGCCCGCGCGGATAGCTTGCCTGGATCGGCGCGCTTTGCCGCGTGCGCATGGTAGGTGCTCGGGGCGATCGGCAGAACCCGGCAGATCGGCTCGACCCCGTAGGCAGTGCGATGATCGTCGACGAACGCGATCATGGCTTGGACCGGCGGTCGAGCTCCGCCATCGCAAAATACGCCGACGCCTTGCGCAAAATCTCGTTGGCCTGGCGCAGTTCGCGCACTTCGCGTTCCAGGGCCTTGATGCGCTCACGGTCATCGCTGGTTGGACCAGCCCGCAGCCCCTGGTCGCGCTCCGCCTGGCGCACCCAGCCGCGCAACGTCTCCCCTGTGCAACCGATCTTGGCTGCAATCGAGCCGATCGCCGCCCACTGCGAGGCGTGATCCGCCCCGTGCTCCAACACCATCCGGACCGCACGCGATCGCACCTCGGCCGAGTAGCGGTTCGCCGTCTTTGCCTTCTCCATCGCTCCAACCTCTCAAGGTTCAGAGCCTCCGGCAAACCCGGCGCGGTTCAGCAGGCCCGGTTGGGTGCGATCGAGCGCCTGTATCTGGCTCTTCTCATCGATCGAGAGAACGACAGCGTGCGCCGGAGGGTCTACGTAGAGCCCGACGATGGCTCGCAGTTTGGCGGCGAACTGCGGGTCATTGGACAGCTTGAACAGACGCATCCGGTGCGGCTGCAACCCGTGCTTGCGCCAGATGCGTTGCACCGAACTGACGCTGATGCCCTGGACCTGGGCCATGGCGGCAGCAGTCCAGTGCGTCATCTCGCCATGCGGGTCGGCCAGGGTGGCAGAGACGACACGCGCCGCAACATCGGCTTCGAGCGGCGGAATGCGCGATGGCCGCGTCTTGTCGCGCAGCAGGCCAGCGACGCCATCGGTCATGAAGCGTTCCTGCCAGCGCCAGACGGCTGTCTTGCTGACACCGGCATCGCGCATGATCTCGGCCGTGCCACAGCCGTCTGTCGTCAGCAGCACGATCCGCGCCCGCCAGACATGCTTCTGCGGAGCGTTCCGGTCCGCCACGATCGCATCCAGTTGGATACGATCCGCGGCACTCACTTCAACTTTGATACCAGGGCGCATTCCACAAACTCGCATTCCAGCGAGATCACGGGAATCCACAATCGAACTCAACCGTCAGGTTTTATCCACTAGGTGCACGACCGCACACCTAGATGTGACGCTTAACCCCTAGTTGCTCGATCGGCCACCATCCGCTTCGTCAAGCAAGGACGACCCGGAATGCCTGATCAAACTGTCGACGATTTCGCCCCGTATCAGCCCGCCAGCACATCCGGCGGTTCGGCCCGGCTCTTGCTCGAAGGTGAACTCACCGTGCGCTGGCGGGTAAGTCCCCAGGACATTGCGAGAGCTGGCGATGGAAGGGGCGCGGGCCGACCTATCTGCGCGTTTGCGGACGCGTGCTCTATCGCATCGACGATATTGTTGAATTTGAAACCAACAGCCTCCGCCGGGGCACCCGCTGATGGACCCAGCGCGTGCTGCGGCGATGTCGGACCCCGACCGGAACCGCTGGTTTCGCCGGCGCTGGGTGGAGCCCCCAAGCCAGCCGCTGCCTGTTGCGGTTCAGCAAACTCTCGTCCCCGAAACGATTGAGCAAACCGGGCGATACCTTCTGGCAGAATGGCGGGAGGAGCGTGCCGACCGCCGGCAGGCCGGATCAGGGCCTGGTTCTGATCGGGCCCGTCGATCACCGCCGACCTCTCCGAGGTCCGCCATGCCCTGATCGCCAGCTGGCCACGGCTGTTGCTGGATCTGCTTGGCACGCCCAAGTCGCAAGGGCGCCCGGCAATGGCGGTGGAACCGCCGCGGCAGCCTATCCGCCGAAATCGCTGGTCCCAGGACCGGTCGTTGGTCCCAGCCCATGAGGCGGGTGGAGGCGGTGGCCCGCTGGAAATTATCATCCACGAACTCGGAGGCGATTGGCGCAGCGCCGCAGATTGGGCTCGCCAATGGCTGGGTCAGGCCCCGCGGGTGCCGGAACAGCGTCCGATGACGGTGCCTCGAGCGGCCAACGACGCTCAGCCCGATGCTGTGCAGGTCCGCCACGCACGCGCCCGACAGACCGCCGGAGAGGTCTGGCGCAGTACCGTGCCCGCGGACCCCGGGTACCCCTACCTCCAGCGCAAGGGCGTCGGCCCGCACGGGTTGCGCCAGGACCGCAACGGCGACTTGATCATTCCGCTGGTGGATCTCAATGGGACCATTCACACGATCCAGCGCATCAACCAGCGTGGTGACAAGCGTTACCTGTTTGGCGGCGCCAAGGCTGGACACTTTGCCCAGATCGGCCCGCCGCTGGAGAACGCCGAAAGGATCCTGCTCTGTGAGGGCTGGGCGACCGGAGCCACAGCCCATGAAGCCACCGGCCACGCGGTGGTGGCAGCCATGGATGCCGGTAACCTGATGCGTGCGGCATTGCAGATCCGTGCCCGCTTCCCCGCTGCCACGCTGATCGTCCTGGCCGACAACGATACCAAGCCAGACCGCGACACAAATCCCGGCGTGACCGCGGCAACCGCCGCCGCCCGTGCCGCCAACGCGCTGATGGCGATCCCACCCGAGCCGGGTGACATGAACGACCTCGCCGCGTCGAGCGGCTTGGCGGCCGTCGCGGCGTGCATCGTCGCTGCGGCACCAATTCCGCCCATCCCCCCGACCTATCCCCTGCCAACCCTCAGCCCGGTGGCAGCGCGCGCCCAGTTGGACCGTTGCATCGATGACTTCGTCGGTGCGGTCGCACGCTACTGGTCGATCGCCGGCGCACCACCCGGGGTCAGGAGTGACAGCCCGTCAAACGCGGTTCGGCCGAGACCCTGACCGTGATCCCCCCGCTGCCCCGTCTGGCCCTGCGGATCGATGTCGGTCTCGGCAAGTCTACCGCCGCCCGTCGTGGTATCGTCGAGTTGCTGGCAACCACAGCGTTCGGCTCGCGCAAGGTGATCTACGGCGTCCCCCGCCATGATCTGGCCGAGGAGCAATGCCAAGGATTCCTCGAACTCGGCATCGAGGCCATGGTGTGGAAGGGCCGCAGCGCTCCCGACCCAACCCCCGCAAACTCCGAACGCCTGATGTGTCTTGACCCCTCGGCCCCCTTCGATGCGATCGAGGTTGAACAGGTTATCGAACCTAGCAGTTGCAAGGTGCAGCATGATGGGAACCTGCATGTCTGCCCGCTGTATCACCAGTGCGGCTATCAGGCTCAGAAGCCCCGTGCCGTCGCCGCACAGGTGATCGTTTGTGCCCACGACACCCTGTTCTACCAGGCGCCGAAGGAGATCGGTGACGTTGGCCTGCTGGTGCTCGATGAGGGTTTTTGGACCGCTGGCCTACGTGGGCAAGACGGCAAGGCGGTTCTCACGCTCGACGGTCTGCGGAGCACGTTCGCCACCGTCATTTGTTACACCAGCCGCAATCAACTGCACTGGGACAACACCGCCGATCTTGCAGCGGCACGCGACAAGCTGTGGCAGGTGCTGGGCGTTGCGTGGAACGGGCCCCTGTCCCTCGCGGCCCTGCGCGCGACGGGTTTGACCGCAGAGGAATGCCGTCGGGCGGCAGGGCTGGAACATCGAAGACTGCGCAATCCCGGTCTGCTGCCCGGCATGGACCCAGCCGAACGGCACCGGCGGATGGACCAGGTGCTGCCCAAGCCCGGTGAGCCATGGGCACCACCGGTTCGCGCCGCCGCCCTATGGCGGTTGATCGCGCAAGCGCTGGAAAACGACCACGACGTCGCCGGCGCCGAGCTGTTTGACGCGATGACCGAGAACGGCACCGTGCGGTCGCTGCGCTTGCAGTGGCGGGCCGACATCCGCGCCGGGTGGGGTCGCGGTGCACCGATCCTGCATCTCGATGCGACGCTGCGGCCAGAGCTGGTCCAACCCTTCATTCCGGACATCCGGTTTGCGGACCCTGTGATGGCCCGCCACCCCCATGTGACGGTCCGTCAGATCCTACGTGCCCCGACCAGCGCCAAGGCGCTGACGCCGCCGGCGGACACGCGGGAACGCGAGCGGACGACCGCCGCCAACCACCTGCGCGATCTCACGACCTGGGTCGCTCTGCGTGCCGCCGAGTTGCGCGGCCGGGCTCCGGATGGACCGGACGTGCTTGTGGTTGGTCAGAAAGCGGCCCTCGACCAATTCGAGCGCCTGGGATTGCCGCACAATGTCGCCGCCGTGCACTTCAATGCGCTGAGCGGCCTGGATCGCTGGCGGAGCGTCGCCGGTCTGATCATCCTGGGCCGGACACTGCCGGCGCCAACCACCGTCGAGCGCCTGGCGGCGGCGATCAGCAACCGGACGCTGGCCGGCACGCGGGATGCGGCGGCATGGTGGTATGATCGTGTCGAGCGGCGGATCGGGCTGACCGACGGCAGCGTGCACGCCATGGCAGGCGAGCTCCATGACGATCCGCTGGCGGAGGCGATCCGCTGGACGGTTTGCGAGGGTGAACTGATCCAGGCCCTTGGGCGGGGGCGCGGCGTCAACCGCACCGCCGAGGACGCCCTGGAGATCGATCTGCTGACCGACGTGGTCACTGCCGATCGCCGTCGATCAGGTGCTATCCTGGGAGGACATCAAACCCACCCGGCGCGATGCCATGGCGGCGGCTGGTGTGGTGTTAACCAACGCCGCTGACATGGCGCGCGCGTTCCCCGCCCTGTGGCCGAGCCACGAGGCGGCGAAGAAGGAAACGCAGAGGACAGGGACAAATGGCTATTATCAGTACCCTCTATAATAGCGAAATGTCCCTGTCCTCTGCGTTTGTGCGCTATCGCCCGGGCGGCGCTGGCCATAAGGATCGGACGGTCCGGTTCGACCTGGGGATGATTGCCGACCCACGGGGCTGGCTGAAAGCGCGGCTTGGACCGTTGGACCATTATGAGGTGGTGGGCGGCGGCTCAGGTGCTGCTCCGGTCGCGGCCTGTGACCTTGCTGACGGATCGATGCGGCTTGCGGGTCTCGGCATGCGGCTCGACACCGCCGTGCCGCAGCGCATAGCCAATGACCGGCTTCACATCGCTGCACTCGTGGCTCGTCTTGAAATGGCAAATCCCAGCGCAGCCGTGGCGCGAGCAATGTCACGCTGTGAGGCAGGCACCGCGCCTGATCCGCGATGACGGATCGCGCCTGATCCATCACCAGCATACCGTCTCCAGCCGACAGGATCAGGCATAGTCATCCGTCACAATAGAAGAAGAAAGTACCAGATCGTATTATTATCGTATTGTCCCTTGTGAGGCCGATGATGTAGACTGGCGCCATGACGATCCAGCACCACAGTTCGTCTTCGAGGCACACGCACACGGAAGCCTGGCTCCGGTTCGCGCGGCTCTACGTGCCGTTGGCCGTGCCGCTCCCGTCGTCCGCTGATGAAGGTCCGGCCAACACGACCCGTCGCTGGGAGCGATCCTTGCGCGCGCCGATGGTGTTCCGTGGGATGCAACGGATGCTGGGGCAAAACATCCGGGCCGCTCAACCGCGGGAGCCGATGTGATGCCCCCACTGTTGCACACCCTTCGTCCCGCCCTTCCGATTGTCGATACGCGCGTGGCACACCTGGCGCCCAAGCAGGCGGACCGAGAGCTGCTGACTGCGGAGCATCGCGCCTGGCGTGAGGCAGTCGTTACGCGGGCTGGCCATCGCTGTGAGTGGCTGGACCGGGGCGTGCGCTGCGAGCGGGCCGCACCAGCACATCGAATGTATGCCGACCACGTCGTGGAACGGAAGGACGGAGGTGCTGCATTGGCCGGAGCGAACGGGATGTGCCTGTGCGCCAGTCATCATGGCCTGAAAACGTTCCGGGAGCGAGCGCGAAGGATGGCCCGGCCGACCTAGGGGCGGGGGGGATCAAATCGTCCCAAGTATGGGAGTTGTCTACCAATGTGGGGACAGCCGCGGATTTTTTTCGCCTAAAAAGGGAGCTGCCCGAGGTGCCGACCGCCAGTCCACAGAATGCGAAAAGGCGCCCGGTCATCGGCGACGATCAGTCCTGGCCGGCTGATGCCGTCGAGCGACGCGATGTGGACCTGCTCGTGCCCTATGCCCGCAACGCCAGGACCCATAGTCCGGAGCAGATATCCCAGCTCGCTGCCTCGATCCGTGAGTGGGGCTGGACCGTGCCGGTTCTGATCGGTGAGGACGGTGGCATCATTGCCGGGCATGGTCGCGTGCTGGCTGCGCGCCAGCTGGGCATCGTGAACGTGCCGGTGATGGTGGCGCGCGGTTGGTCGGCGGCTCTGAAGCGAGCGTACCTCCTGGCCGACAACCGCTTGGCGCAGTCCGCCGGTTGGGACGCGACGCTGCTCAAGATCGAACTTGGTGACCTGCAAGACTTGGGCTTCGACCTTGGTCTGACCGGGTTCGAACCCGGGGAGATTGCCGCCTTCCTGGCCGATCCCGCCACCGGTCTGACTGATCCGGATGACATCCCCGATGTTCCCGAACATCCCATCACCCGGCTTGGTGATGTCTGGTTGATGGGGTCCCATCGTCTGGTTTGCGGCGACTGCACTGACGCGGCCACCGTGGCCCATGCGCTGGGAGGCGCAGCACCCCACCTGATGGTCACCGACCCGCCCTATGGGGTGGAATACGACCCGACCTGGCGCAACCGCGCTGGTATCAGCACCACCCGCCGCACCGGTACCGTGGAGAACGACCACCGGGCCGACTGGCGCGAGGCCTGGGCGCTGTTCCCCGGCGATGTTGTCTATGTCTGGCACGGGGCGTTGCACGCCGCCACGGTGGCCGAGAGCCTCACATCCTGCAGCTTCGCCATCCGCGCCCAGATCATCTGGGCGAAGGAGCGGCTGGTCATGAGCCGGGGGCATTATCACTGGCAGCACGAACCTTGCTGGTATGGCGTGCGGGGCTCCGGCCATTGGACCGGCGACCGCAAGCAGACCTCGCTGTGGTCGATCTCCAGCCGCGACCAGGATGCTGATACGATCCACAGTACGCAAAAGCCGGTGGAATGCATGCGCCGGCCGATCGAGAACAACAGCAGCCCGGGTCAGGCGGTCTATGAGCCATTCTGCGGATCGGGCACCACGATCATCGCCGCCGAGATAACAGGAAGGGCCTGTCACGCCATCGAGATCAACCCCGCCTATGTCGATGTCGCCGTCACCCGTTGGCAGGCGTTTACCGGCGAGGAGGCTTTGCTGGAGAGGGATGACCGGACGTTTGCCGCCATCGCAGCGGACCGATTGCAGGAGATACACGATGACCGGCCGGCCTGAATTCACGTCCTCCGACGCCCAGCGCGCCCAGGTCAAGGTCATGGCCGCCTTTGGCGTCCCGCAGGACGACATCGCGAAGGTCATCGGCTGCTCCGCCCCGACCCTGCGCAAACATTTCTGGGCCGAGCTGGAAACCGCCGCGATCGAGGCGAATTCCAAGGTGGCGCAGTCTCTCTTCCGCAAGGCCGTCGAGGGCACCGGCAAGGAAGCCGTCACCGCCTGCATCTTCTGGTTGAAGTGCCGAGCCGGTTGGCGCGATGTCGCCATCGAGCCGGGTAAGAAGGAGCAGATCGAGACCATCGCCCGCGCCGCTGAACATGGCACGGATTGGGAACGATTGCTGAACTGACATGGCCTGGCCCACCGCCTGCCCTGACTGGGGCGACCGCATCCGGGCCGGCCGGTCCCTCGTTCCCGACCTGCCGCTCGATGCCGGAGCGGCGTCGCGCGCGGTGGCGATCTTCAACCTGCTCCGCCTGCCCGACGTCCCGGGCCGGCCCATGCTGGCCGATGCCGCTGGTGCATGGCAGCGCGACCTCGTGCGTGCCGTGTTCGGCTCCTACGACGCTGCCTCGAACAGCCGCCACATCCGCGAGTTCTTTTGCTTGGTCCCGAAGAAGTCATCGAAGACCACGACCGGCGCGGCGGTGATGATCACCGCTTTGCTGATGAACCGTCGCCCCCGCGCCGAGTTCCTGCTGGTCGCCCCCACCCAGGAGGTCGCCGATCTCGCCTTCCGCCAGGCCGCTGGCATGGTCGAGGCCGATCCGGTGTTGGCCGCCAAGTTCCACGTGGTGGAACACATCAAGCGGATCACCTATCGTCCGACCAATGCGTTTCTCAAGGTGAAGTCGTTTGACCCCAAGGTGGTGACCGGCTCGAAGCCGTCTGGCGTCCTGCTGGATGAACTGCACGTGATCGCCGAGGCGCATGACGCCGATCGGGTAATCGGCCAGTTGCGCGGTGGCCTGCTACCGAACCCCGAGGGCTTCCTGCTCACCATCACGACGCAGAGCGAGCGCCCGCCTTCCGGGGTGTTTCGGACGGAATTGCTGAAGGCGCGCAAGGTGCGGGACGGGACGGCGCATCTGCCGATCCTGCCGATGCTCTATGAGTTCCCCGTGGACAAGGATTGGCGGGACCCAGCCAACTGGTGGATGGTGCTGCCGAACAACGGGCTGAGCGTGTCGGTCGAGCGGTTGCTGCCGGACTACGAGGCGGCGGTGGAAAGCGGCGATGGCGAATTGGCGCGCTGGGCCTCGCAGCATTTGAACGTCGAGATTGGCCTGGCGCTGAAGTCGGACCGTTGGCGGGGCGCGGACCACTGGCTCGGGGCGACCGACGCGACGCTAACGCTGGAGGGTCTCCTGTCTCGCTCCGAGGTGGTGACGATCGGCATCGATGGCGGTGGGCTGGACGACTTGCTGTCGGTGGCGGTGCTCGGCCGCGAACCAGTGGCGCGACGCTGGCTGTCCTGGTCACGGTCCTGGGCGCACCAGTCGGTGCTGGAGCGTCGCAAGTCCGAAGCACCGCGTTTGCGTGACTTCCAGCTGGACGGCGACGTGGTGATTGTCGACGACATGGAGGATGCCTTCACGCAGGTGGCGGCCCTCTGTGCCGAGGTCGACCGGACCGACCTGCTGGCACAAGTGGGTCTCGACCCGATGGGCGTGGGCGCGATCGTCGATGCGCTGGCCGAGGTTGGTATCATCGGCAACGACCGTGTCGTCGGCATCCCGCAGGGCTGGACGCTGAACGGGGCGATCAAAACGGCGGAGGTCAAGCTGGCGTCAGGCGCGCTGGTGCATGCGGCGCAGCGGATCGTGGATTGGGCGGTGGGCAACGCCAAAGCGGAGCCAAAGGGCAACGCGATCACCATCACCAAGCAGAACAGCGGCACCGGGAAGATCGATCCGGTGATGGCGCTGTTTGACGCAGTGGCTTTGATGTCGAGGAACCCGGAAGCAAACCCCGTCCTCGACATCATGGCGATGGTCGCCTGAACAATCGGAGCGCGTGAGTATCTCCGTTATCAGAAAGACCGGTGAATGCGCAGGACGATGACGATGGGTGTGAGGTGTGGGATATCTTCCCACGGGATGCCCCGCCGTGGACCTCCGTTCGGGCTCGTCACCGGCAGGATGTCACGTTTGCGATTGGTCATTCAGCTGGGCTGATCCGTCGCCGGGACTGTGACACCAGGGGCGCGGTCGCGCGTTCGACGATACCGCCACCCGCTTGACCCGGGTGACGGCGTGATCGGGTGGGCAGTCGGGTCAACCGGCAGTGCGGTAGACGGTGTAGGACCCTTTGGCACCCGCCTTGTTGGGCCCGATCATCCGGACCCGGTCGAGCGTCTCGATGCTGAACCCCTTCTTCTTCAGCCCCGCCAGGAAGCCGCGGACGGTGTGGGCGGCCCATCCGGTGGCCTCGGCGATCTGCGGCCCGCTGGCCCCCTCGTCGCGGCGCAGCAGGGCAAGCACGGCCTCCTGCTTCGTGCCGGTACGGGGCGTGCGTGGGGCGGCTGTGGTGGCCCGCGGCGCCCGCTCGGCGAACAAGGCGCGCAGGGTCTCCATCGGGCCCTCGAGCGCGGCGATGATGTCGGTCTCACGGCTGGCCTCATCGTCCCAAGCGGCCAGCACCGCCTGCGCGGCCTGGCGCATCGTGGCGCGGGCCGGCGTCCCCGCTATGGGCGCCACGGTGGCGGCTTCGAGGGCGTCGGCGACCGCGGCGGGTTCCTGTGCCACCGTGGTGTCAGCGGCCGCCTGTGGCGCCCTGTCGGGCTGCATGGGCGCCTGGTGGCCAACGGCGGCCAGGCCGGCGTCGGTGACGCGCAGAGTGGTCAGCATCAGGCCAGTGGTGGCGTCCTCGATCAGGGTCGAGCCGTCACCGAGGCGGTAGTCGCCCAGGGTCTCGGCGATCAGGCCGTTACGCAGCAGGGCGTCGATCATCTTGTGGCGACCGCCGGTCGGCAGCTTGCGGTGGAATTCCAGCCGGCGGTCCGGGCGCTCAGCGGCGCGGGTCAGAACGATGGTGGCGGCGGGGGAGAGGGTCATCGGGGTGGCTCCTGGCAGCGGCACCCGACCATCGGGCGCCTGCTACCAGCCCGAGCCCCGCCGGGCGCATCCGGGCGGGGCGGTTGGCATGGGGAGCGTCAGGCTGAGAATTCGCCCCGCGTGAAGTAGGAATCCGCCACCTCACGCAGCCGACTGTTCCAGCGTTCCAAGGTCCCGACATGGCCCCAGAGGACCGCCTCGGGATCGGCGCCGAAATGGTCGTCGCTCATGCGTTGCAGGTCGGCGAGCAGTGCATCGAACTCGGCTTTCTTCGTGAGGAAGGTTTCGAGGCTCTGTTCCTGGTTGCGGCCGGCGCTGGCTTGGCGATCGGTCATTCTACTCTCCGTCCGGCGGGGGTTGTTCTGTGTGCGTGATGGACCATTCGCTCTATCATGCGCGGGAACCAAGCGGATAGTTGACGGCAGGCTCCAAAAGCGCCTCACGCTACCGATGAAACCCGCGCCGGAGTTGAGCCATGCAGCACGACCTTTTTGAAATCATTCACACCACACGGTCGATGCGACGGTTGAAGCCCGATCCGGTGCCTAATAGGCTGCTGAAAAACCCTCTGCAACGTCAGGCGCCAGTAGGTTCAGTGTTCGATTTTCGGTTTGTCGGGACGGAATCAGGCATTTGCACAGCGTCAGAATGGCTCTGATCCAGCATTTGGCATAGCGCTGACAGCCTCATCCTATCGCGAGCAGCCGCGGCAGTCGGATCAGGTTGTAAGCCGTCGCCTTGAACATGAACATCCAGCCTACGCGGGCGCGACCCCGAAACTTCGTTTGCGCCATTCCGCCGACTTCCTTGATCCAGCCATTGGCTTCCTCGATCCGCTTGCGGATCACCTGGCTGATCCGGTAGCCATCGTGACGCGTCGTGCGCCGGTCGATGTTCGAGCCGCGATGCGCGGTGATGTTCTGCGCCACGTGCGGGGTCACATTCAGTTTGCGGGCTGCCGCAACGAACGCCGCCGTGTCGTAGTTCTTGTCTGCTCCGACGGTTTTCTTGTCCGAACCAGGCAACTCGCCCAACATGGCCAGCGCCGCCTCCGGCTCCGCCGTCCCGGTGGCCAGCGTCAGGCGCGCATCCACCACCAGCCCGTTGCGGTTCTCCATAAGCAGATGTCCGGTGAAGCCCAGCTTCGCCTCCTGTCCGCCTGATTTACGGGCAAGACGAGCGTCCGGATCGGTGGTCGAGGCATGTGTCTCGTTGGAACGCGTCTCGCCGCGGAAGTTGCGCTCGCCATTGCGGCCCGGTGCCGGCGGTTCGTCGTTGCCGTCCTTGCGGCGGAAGCTCTTCATGCTGGCCCACGCCTGGATCAGCGTGCCATCAACCGAGAAGTGCTCGTCCGAAAGCAGACCCTGCACCTGCGGCAGGTTGAGCACTGCCGACATGAACGCCGCCGCGATGTCGCCCTCCAGCAGCCGGTCGCGGTTCTTGCTGAAGACGGTCGGCACCCAGACCGGATCGTCCACCGACAGGCCGACGAACCAGCGGAACAGCAGATTGTAGTTCAACTGCTCCATCAGCTGACGCTCGGAACGGATGGTGTAGAAGGCTTGCAGCAACAGCGCGCGCAGCAACTGCTCGGGTGGGATCGAGGGACGGCCGTTCTCGGAATACAGCGCCGCGAACCGGTCGTTGAGCGACTGCAGGGCCTCGTCTGCCAGCGTTCGGATCACCCGCAACGGATGGGTCTGGGGATCCGGCTCTCCGGCCGCACATAGCTGAAAAGTCCGTCGCGTCGTTCGTCAGAAAAAGTACGGCCGATGCGGGCGATTTGGT
>CAWBLP010000029.1:0-31602 GCA_963789495.1 uncultured Alphaproteobacteria bacterium | reverse complement strand
AGCTCGCCTCCATCAGACAATGCGCCACCAGCGGACGCATGCCAAGACGCTCCGCCAACGACGTGGCGGCCGCCAGATGATGCTGCGCCTGCGCGGAATTGGAAACCCGCCAGATCCGCGCCAACAGCCAGTGCGCGCTGGCCATCAACGCCAGGTAGTTCTTTGCCGCCGCCCGCTGCAACGCCTCCTGCGCCAGCGCCGCCATGCCGGTTCCCGCGCCGGCATCCAGCAACACGAGCGCACGGTACAGCAACGACCACGCCCGCGAGTAGCTGGACACTTCCGGTCGCGCCAATACCCGTTCGCTCAGCGTCAGCGCCCGCCCCGTCTCCCCGTTCAACATGTAGGCGTGGCTGAGCGGTCCGGCAATCGAGGCGAACAGCAGGGGAATGTCGGACGCATCGGTCGCCGCCAATCCCGCCTCCAACACCCGAACAGCTCGGCCGATCGTGCCCTTCAGCAACAGCGCCATGCCGAAACCGAAGCTGGCGACCGCGCGGTCGAAATCGCGCTTGGTGATGTTGGCACCGCTCCAGGCGGCCCGCCCATGGATCATCGCGTCCTTGAATTCGCCCAGCTTGGCATGACACACGGCGAGCTGGGATTTGCACATCAGCCGGGCCGACCCGGTCATGCCGCAGCGACTGTCGGGCGCGAGTTCGCTCAGGATCGGCTGCAACGCGTTGAGCGCGGCGATGCCATCCGCGAAGTCGCTATCTGCCAGTTGAACGCCTGGCCGAGAAAATACGTCGCCGCCACCGTCTGGTGCAGATCGCCTTGCGCGCGCGCCATCGCTTCGGCCTTGCGGCAGGCGTCGATCGCACGGGTGATGTCGTCGTGGGTATTCAGCAGATGCAGGCGCGCGACGCGGATCGCCGGCAGCGTCGCGAATCCCCCAGTTCCTCCGCCAGGTTTTCCGCCACGTCCACATTGGCGACCCATTGCTGGTAACGCCCGAACGCACCCAGCGAGACGCGCAGCAGCAGACGCAGCTCGATTCCTGCTGATCCGTTCGGCGGTCCGTCCCGGCAATTGTCGCAGGGCCGCAAGCGCCTGTTCGACGAACCGGATCGCCACCGGGTGCGACGCGCGATCGATCGCCTTCAGCGCGGCGCGGCGCATATGGGGGATCACGACCTCCATAGCTCGCCCTTCGCGGCGTGCCAGGCCAGCGCTTCCGCCTGCTGGTCGATCTGATGCGCATACAGCGCCTCGATCGCCTGCACGATCTGGCGATGGATGTGCAGCCGCCTGGATCCCAACAGGCTGCCGTAGGTCACCTCCTCCATCAGGACGTGACGGAAACCAAATCGCAGCGCCGCCTTGCCGCCACGCGCGACGATGAATTCCGCCGCCTTCAATGCGGTCAGGTCGGCCGCGAGATCCAAAGCTGGACGATCCAGCACGCGCGCCAGCAACGGCAGTGAGAATTCGCCGCCGATCGCCGCTGCCACCTGAAGCAGTTCCTTGCGGCGCGGCGGCAGGCGGTCGACGCGCGACGCCAGCACCGACTGCACGGTGTCCGGAACCTGCAGCCGCTGCACCGTTCCGGCCAGGCGATACTGCCCCGGCTTGCCGGCGACCACCGCGGTTTCGTTCAGCGTGCGGATCATCTCCTCCAGGAACAGCGGAATGCCCTGGGTGCGTTCGGCGAGCTGCTCCTTCACCGGGTCGAGCGACGGGTCCGGCCCCAGCCGCGCATCCAGCAACAGGCGGGACTCGGCACCGCTCAGCGGGCGGACATCGATCCGCCGGTAACCGCCGCTGCGATCCCAGCGTTCGCGATGCTCCGGGCGGTAGGTGGCGACCAGCAGCATGCCGATATCGGGCAGCTCATCCACCAGCCGCTCCAGCAAGGCCTCGCTTTCGCGATCCAGCCAGTGCGCATCCTCGATCAGCAACAGCAGCTTGCGGCGTTGCGCGAGGTCGCGCAGCAGCGAAACCATGGCCTCGGCGATGCGCCGGCGACGCAGCGAGGGTGACAGCTGCACCCAGTCCGCATCGCCGGTCGGGATGTCGAGTAGCGCCGCGACCGGCGCCAGCAACGCCTTGCCATCGGACCGTAGTTCGGCCAGCCGATTGCCGATGCGCTGGATCACCTGGTCATGCGGATCGTCCGGCTCCGCACCGCACCAGTCGCGCAACAGGCTGGCAAACGGCAGATAGCTGGAGCTGCGTTGTTCGTCGCCCGCCGGCGCTTCGAACACCTGCCAGCCGCTGGTCGCCAGTTGTTCGGCGAATTCATGCACCAGGCGCGACTTGCCGGTCCCCGCCTGGCCGGTGATGGCGGCGATCTGGCCCCGCCCCGCCATCACCGCACCGGCGGCCTCGTGCAGCGCCGCCATCTCGGCATGCCGGTTGACGAACGTGCCGCTGTCGCCGGGACCGCGCGCATGCCAGCGGCCGCGCCAGTCCTGGCTGCCGAGCAGCTCGAACGCCTCGATATCGCGACCCGGGCCGCGCTTGATCGGCAGCCGCCCCAAAGGCTGCGTGGTGAACAGACCGGAGATCAGCCGATAGGTGGCGTCGGTCAGCAGGATGCTGCCGGGCCGCGCCGTCTGCTCCATGCGCGCGGCCAAATGCACGTGCACGCCGACCGCGTCGTATTCCACCGACGTGTCGTTGCGCACGATGCGCAGCACCACCTCGCCGGAATGCAGCCCGACGCGAGTCGCGATGCGCGGATCTTCCTGCAGCGCCCGGATTTCCAGCGCGGAGCGGCAGGCCCGGGCGGCATGATCCTCCTGCGCCAGCGGAGCACCGAAGATCGCCATGATCCCGTCACCCTGGATGCGGGTGACGATGCCGCCATGACTGTGCACGACGGCGGTCATCGCCTGCAGGACAGGATCGAGGATCATCGCCGCCTGCTCGGGATCGAGGTCGTCGATCAAGGCGGTGGAGCCGGCGATGTCGGCAAACAGGATGGTGACGTATTTGCGCTCCGCCTCCAGCGCGACGCGGGCGTTCTGGATGCGGTACTGCAGATGCGCCGGCACGCCCGATGCGTCCGGTTGCAACGCGGCCCCACAGCGACCGCAGAAATTTTGGCGCGCGGTGACCCGTGCCCCGCAGGCGCGGCACCGGGACACAGCGGCGCGGGCGGTCTCCTTCATGCCCCTCCTCAGCTCCAGCCTCCAGCCAATTGAGGCACGCTGGCGACCACAGTTCAACCCGCTGACCGGATGACGCCGTTCATGGACGAGTTTGAACCGGTCTCGGACAGCATACAGCATCCAGATCGCACGTCGCCGCGGTTGGCATGCTCCGCCCGGAGCGTGGCACTGCGACGTCGTCGGCGCGGCACGCGAGCGCAATGGCGGACGCGGTTGACGCACGGCAGCCTGCGCTTCGCGTGCGCTGACTTCGGCCGGCAAGACGGTGGTCGGCGACTTCGCGAGCGCCGCGCGGCAATGTCGCGGTGGGGCCGCCGGGACCGGATGCGGGGTCATCGCATCTGGATCGGCACGGGCAGCCGGCAGCCGAGGTGAGTACCCCTGGTCCGGCGAGCACCGTAGCGAAGCAAGTCGCTTCACCACGGAGCCAGCACGAGTTTGACGAAGGACCACGGAGTTGGTGATTCCACCACGGCTGTCGTGCAATCACCAACTCGTGGCCCTTTGTAGACTCGTGCTTGCTCCGTGGTGAAGGCGTTGCCTTGCGGCGGTTCGCGCCAAACCGAGCCTATGTTCCCGCGCTTGCCCAAAATGCGACTGCCCTTGGACCGGATGCCGCAAGGCGGCCTCTGGCGCGACGCGGCGCGTGACGCGAGGCGGCGCGTGACGCGAGGCGGCCGGTGGCGAGGTGAAGCGCGCGATGCGGCAAGGAAAGGCGCGCGTGGCGGCGGCGAATTAATCAGGCAATGCCGACCCCCACCCAGTGCCGCCGCAGCCGCCGATCCCGCCTCAGGACCGGCGGCGCTCGCCAACGGCCACGGGCCTGTCGGGCGGCGCGTCGGACTCCCTGCCCGCGCTGCTTCGTCCAGCGCCAATTGTTCCACCCGGTCCGCCACCGTCTGCCGCTCCGCCGCGCGACGAGCCAGCAATCCTTCCGCTGCCTCGGCGGCGGCACGCGCCGCGACCAGCACCGCCGCGCCTCGGCCGTGTGTAGACTGCGGCTTCCAATGCCGCATCGGCGGCCAGCGCGGCCGGGCGGATCCGTTTCAGCCAGTCCGCGAAGGCCTGTACCGCACCGTCGTCGGCATCCATGCGGCAGGCCTCGACGGTCTCCCGGCTGATCGCATCTCGATCTCCCGTGCCGCCCCGGCCGCGTTCTCCTCGGCACTCAGGCAGGACGCCAGGTCGCGGCGTGCCTCGTCCACCGTCATATGACACAGGCGCAACAGCGCCTCCACCGGGTCGCGTGCCATCAGTCAGGCTCCATTGCGTTGCGCAATCGGTCAAACGACTTCGCCATCCCGCTCCGCTCGGACCGTTTCTGGCGCAGCATCGCCTCAATACGGGGCGCCAGCGCGACCGCCTCATCCACTGCGGGATCGGTGCCGGCACGGTAGGCGCCGAGACGCACCAGGTCCGCCATCTCGGCATGCAAGGCGAGAATGCCGCGGGCACGCCGCAGCATTGCGGTCTCCCCCGGCTCCAGGCAGCCATTGGCGGCGCGCGACAGCGAGCGCAGCACATCGACCGCCGGATAGCGTCCGCCCTCGGCGATGCGTCGGTCCAGGATGACATGCCCGTCCAGGAAGCCGCGCACGGCGTCCGCCACCGGCTCGTTATGATCGTCCCCCTCGACCAGCACGGTGAACAGGGCGGTGATGAAGCCGGCCGGCCTGTCGGTCTGCTCGGGGCCCGGACCGGCGCGCTCCAGCAGGCGCGGCAGTTCGGCGAACACACTCGGCGGATAGCCGCGCGTGGCGGGCGGTTCCCCGGCCGACAGGCCAATTTCCCGCAGCGCCAGGCAGAACCGTGTGACGCTGTCCATCAGCAGCAGCACCGACTTGCCCTGATCGCGAAAATGCTCCGCCACCGTCATCGCGGCATAGCCCGCCTGGCGCCGCAGCAACGGCGCAGAGTCGGAGGTCGCGACCACCACCACCGAACGCGCGGCACCCTCCGGGCCGAGTTCGTCCTCGATGAATTCCCGCACCTCGCGCCGCGCTCCCCCACCAGCGCCAGCACCGCGACATCACAGGCGGTGTTGCGCGCCAGCATGGCCAGCAAGGTGGATTTTCCGATGCCCGACCCGGAGAACAGGCCAAGTCGCTGTCCTTGTCGCACCGTGGCAAAGCAATTGAGTGCCCCAACGCCGAGGTCGAGCCGATCGCCCAGTCGCGCGCGCTCCGTGGCGAGCGGCGGAGGGGCACGGACCAGACGCGGCTGCCCAACCGGCAAGGCACCCCGCCGTCCAACGGCCGGCCCATTGGGTTCCCCACCCGACCCAGCCAGTCATCGCCGACCGGCAACGTCCCGCCGCGCTGGCGGGTCACCGTCGCCGGCGCGCCAGGCCCGATCCCGTCCAGTCGTGGGAACGGCATCGCCTGGACCAGGCCATCGCGAATCCCGACCACTTCTGCCTGGACATGGTCTCCGCCGCGGATTTCCAGCACCAGCCGGTCACCGAGCGACAAGTGGCCGATCAGCCCGTCCACCTCCACCACCAGACCGGACACGCCGGCGACGCGACCTTCCAGCCGCAGCTCCGGCAGGCGCGCCAGATCGGCCCGACAGGCGGCAACGCGGTCCGCGAAGCTGGCCAATCTCATCGGTCGGCACCTCGTCCCAATAATCTATCTATGTCGTAATACGATTGCATTGCCACAGCTTTTTTGGGCCCTTTCACACGGAGATACACGTAAATGGTGAAAATTCGGTAGCAAAGGACACGCAATAGTGGTATTAAGGTAACTGTTCGTTTCTGAGGTCTCAGGCATGCGGATTCTTCTGGTCGAAGACGACCTCACGGCGGCACGCGGAATTGCGCTGATGCTCAAAGCCGGCGGCGCGGTGGTCGATCATGCCGACACCGGCGAGGAGGCTTTGGAGCTGTCCCGCCACTATGAATACGACATCGTCCTGCTCGATCTGCTGTTGCCCGACATCGAAGGCTATGAGGTCGTGCGGCGGATGCGGATCGCCCGCAACGACACCCCGGTGCTGATCCTGTCCGGCATGTCCCGGCCGCAGGCCAAGGTGAAGGGGCTTGCCATGGGGGCGGACGACTACATCACCAAGCCGTTCGACCGGGCGGAGCTGCTGGCGCGGATGCAGGCGGTAGTGCGCCGCAGCAAGGGCTTCAGCCAGCCGGCGCTACGGGTGGGTCCGCTGGAGCTGAACCTCGACAGCCGCGAGGTTACCGTGACCGGCGCGCCCGTGCATCTGACCGGCAAGGAATACGCCATTCTGGAGCTGCTGGTGCTGCGCAAGGGTATGGTTCTGACCAAGGAGGCATTTCTCAACCACCTTTACGGCGGAATGGATGAACCCGAGATGAAGATCATCGACGTGTTCATCTGCAAGCTGCGCAAGAAGCTTGCCCAGGCGGGGGCGGACAATCTGATCGGCACGGTCTGGGGACGCGGCTACATGATCCGCGAGCCGACAGCCGAACCCGTGGCGTCGAGCCGCCCATCCAGTCTGGTAGACGAACTGAACCCTGCAAAAGAACTCAGTGCCGCCTGAGTTGACGCAATCCTGCTGGGTTGATGAAATCCAGGCCTGGTCGCGCGCCCCGCGATGATACTTGCAGCGGGGCGCGGGATTTGCGTAGCACCTCGGGTTGATGAATGGCAGCCCAGCCGCTGCACTCATGTCATGGCGCGGCCCCATCACGGGCGCCGCCCTCGCCGGAGCAGCGCTGCCAGATGGTTTCCTACCCGGACGTCCCAAACCCGGATCTGCTCGAGCGGATCCCGCTCAGCGCTCAGGTTGTGCTGGATGTCGGCTGTGGCCCGGCCTCCCTGCTGGCCGCTTATCGCCAGCGCAATCCGCGCGCCCGGCTGCTCGGGGTCGACCGTGACCCCGCCATCGCCGCAATCGCCGCCGAACGGCTGGATGAGATCGCGGTGGTCGATGTCGAAGACGATCCGATGCCGTTCGACGTGCCGGAAGGCATCGACTGCATCATCTATGGCGATGTGCTGGAGCATCTGAGCGACCCTGGCCGGTGCTGCGCCGCCATGTCGACGCGCTGACACCGGATGGCTTGCTGCTGATCTGCGTGCCCAACCTGGAGCATTGGAGCTTCACTGAGCGCGTGCTCCGCGGCACCTGGACTACGAGCCGAGCGGCCTGCTGGACACCACGCATCTGCGCTGGTTCAGCCTTGAAAGCATGCGAAAAGGCCTGCTGGAGCTCGGCCTGACCCTGTGCGACGTGCATCCGCGCGTGTTCGACAGCGACCGGTCCCGCGCCTTCGCCAACGCCATGGCGCCGGCGCTGCGCGCGCTCAATATCGATGTGGACGCCTATGCGCGCCGCGCCGCACCGCTGCAATATGTCTGGCGTGTCCGCAAGACGCCGCAGCAACGTATGCTGATCGGCGCCAACATGCTGCCGCCGGTCGGTGGCGTGTCCGACGTGCGGGTGGTTCATCCGCTGCGCGGCATGGCGACCGATCCGGTGGTGGCGACGATGCTCACCACCAATGTCCAGATAACGGCTGCGAAGGACGACACACCGCGCATCTTCGTCCTGCATCGGCCGGCCCTGTCCGGTCCGCAGGGCCACGCCATGGTGCAGGCATTCCTGAATTCGGGCTGGCTGGTGGTGACGGAGTTCGACGACCATCCGGACTTCTTCCAGGTGATGCAGGACCCGGAGCAGCTGACCTTTCGCGGCGTGCATGCCGTGCAGACCAGCACGCCGTCCCTCGCGGCGGTGCTGCGGGAGCGGAATCCCGAAGTGGCGGTGTTCCCGAATTCCATCGTCAGCCTCCCGGAACCGTGCAATTTCGCCACGCCCGGCCGGCTGACCCTGTTCTTCGGCGCGCTGAACCGGGAGCAGGACTGGGAACCGCTGATGCCGGCGATCAATGCCGTGGCGGCCATGGCCGGCGATCGCCTGCATTTCTCCGTGGTACACGACCGCAGCTTCTTCGATGCGCTGCAATCGCCGCACAAGCGATTTACCCCGACCTGCGACTACCCGACCTATCTGGATCTGCTGGGACAGTGCGAAATCTCGCTGATGCCGCTGTCCGATAACCGCTTCAATCGCGCCAAGTCGGACCTGAAATTCATCGAGGCGGCCAGTTGCCGCGTCGCCGCGGTCGCCAGCACGGTGGTGTACGGCACGCCGATCGAGGACCATCGCACCGGCCTGCTGTTCCGCGACGCCGACCAACTGCAATCGCTGCTGCGCCGCCTGGTGGCCATGCCGGAACTGGCGCGCGAACTGGGCGAGGCGGCACGCGAGTATGTCGCGGAGGAGCGGATGCTGGCCTACCAGATCGCCCCCCGCATCGCCTGGTATCGCTCGCTCTGGGCACGCCGGGAGGCACTCACCGCCGCCTTGCGGGCACGGTTGCAATCGGCGCCGGCCGGCATGGCTCCAGCGGCGGCCCCAATGGGGGCTCCGGTGGCGTGACGCCCGATCCGGTGAGGGCGTCGCGTCCCCGCCGGCCGGCGATCACCCGCCTCCCCGGTCTGCAGCGGTTGTTGGCCTATGCCAGTGCTCCGGCCGGGCATTTGCGCAGCCACCGCCAGATCGTCGCCACCTGGCCGGAAGCCGGCGTGAAGCTGGGTCCCGACGTGGCCGTGGTCTGCCACTACGACCCGCGCGGCGTCGTGCGAGAGGACCTGCTGTACCAGTTGGCAGCGCTGCGCGCGGCCGAGCTGTCGGTGGTGCTGGTTTCCAACAGCGTCGCGCTGGACCCCGCCGATATGTCCCGGCTTCGCGCACTCTGCGCCGCCATCCTGCTCCGCCACAATGTCGGGCGGGACTTTTGCGCCTGGCGCGATGCGATGGAGTGGCTGGCGCTGCCGCGCACCGATACCCGGCAGCTCGTGCTGGCGAATGACAGTGTCTACGGTCCGCTGCACGCGCTGGCACCGCTGCTGGCGCGAATGGATGGCGGTGCGGATCTGTGGGGCATGACCGACAGCCGGCAGCGCGGCTACCACCTGCAATCGTATTTCCTGTTGGCGCGGCAAAACGTCCTGCACAGCACGGCCTGGCGGCGGTTCTGGCGCGGCGTGCGTCCGCTGCCGGCCAAATGGCTGGTGATAGGCCGTTACGAGATCGGCTTGACGCGCCGGCTGCGCCGCGCCGGCCTGGTCTGCCGCGCGCTATTTGCTGCCACCGATACGGCAGGCGAACCGACGGACTGCAATCCAATGCTGGAATGCTGGCGGGCCTTGGCCGAAGCCGGCCTGCCCTTCATCAAGCGCGAGTTGCTGCGCGACAACCCGCTTGACGCGCCGGACCTGGCAGCCTGGCGGGACGTCGTGACCCGGATCGCCGGCCCGCAAATGCGGCAGGCGATCGAACGCGATCTGGCGGTGGCGCGGAACGTCAAACGCTGAACGCGCTCCAAGGGCGCCTGCGGTATGCGGGCGTTGCGCGGTACGCGTGCATTCCGCCTGGCCTCGCAGTTGCCTTTCCCCGCAACTTGGCGACACTGCCTGCAGCAGACGGACAGCGGGAGGAAACCATGGGCTTCAGAATTGCGGTGATGGGCACCGGTGCGGTCGGCGGCTATGCCGGCGCACATATGGCGCAGGCCGGTGAAGACATCACCTTCATCGATCCATGGCCGGAGCACGTGGAGACGATGCGCAGCAAGGGCCTGCGCATTTCGCATATTCGCGACGTTCCGGAGTTCACCGTGCCGGTGCGCGCGCTGCACCTGACGGAGCTGCAGCATTTCGCCAAGGAACAGCCGATCGACATCGCCTTTGTCTGCATGAAGTTGTACGACACCGCCTGGGCGACGGCGATGATCAGCCAGTACCTGTCGCCCAACGGCTTCGTCGTCTCGCTGCAGAACTGCATGAACGAGGAGACGATTGCCGGCGTGGTCGGCTGGGGCCGCGTCGTTGGTTGCATCGCCAGCTCCATCACCGTCGATCTGTGCGAGCCCGGCCATGTCCGCCGCGCGGCCGGCAAAAGTGGTGACAAGCACACGGTGTTTCGCACCGGAGAGGTGCATGGCCGGATCACCGACCGGGTGAAGGAGATCAAGCGCCTGGTGGCGCTGACCGATTCCGCGCTGGTGACCACCAATCTCTGGGGCGAGCGTTGGTCGAAGCTGGTTACCAATGCGATGGCGAACGGCATGTCCGCCAGCACGGGGCTGATCAGTAAGGAGATCCTGCGCAACGACGTGCTGCGCCGGTTCGGTGCGCGGCTGGGGTCGGAGGCGATCCGCGTCGGCCAGGCCCTCGGCTATGAGCTCGAGGAGGTCCACCACATCGATCCTGAGATCATCGCGAAGGCCGGCGAAGGCGATGCCGCCGCGGTGCGCGAGTACGACGAGCACCGGCTGGCCGAGGTGAACAA
Organism: uncultured Alphaproteobacteria bacterium; assembly: GCA_963789495.1. Classification (GTDB taxonomy): domain Bacteria; phylum Pseudomonadota; class Alphaproteobacteria; order Acetobacterales; family Acetobacteraceae; genus CAWBLP01. The sequence continues at coordinate 21,145 of CAWBLP010000029.1, read as the reverse complement.
GGCCGGCGGTGGCGAGCACCGGCCGAGCATGGGCCAGGACATGGTGAAGGGACGGCGGACGGAGATCGAGTTCCTCAACGGGCTGATCGTGCGCAAGGGCGAGGAGGTGGGGATCCCGACCCCGGCCAATGCGGCGCTGACCGACATCGTCAAGCGGGTGGAGCGCGGCGAGTTGCAGCCCGATCCGAAGCATCTGATCGATCTGCGGCTGAATTGACCGCCACGGGTCTTTGTCGGGGGGGCGGCAAGTGGCGGGGGCGTCGCCCTCTAACCCCCATCAAGGGGCGCTGCCCCATACGCGCGAACTTACGGGGGCCTGAGCTCGTGGGCCTGGAGCGTGCGGCGTCTCGGCGCTTCGGCAAGGCGGTGGCGGAATATCGCCAAGGCGGCCGGGGTTCGTAGTCTGGGTCGTGGCAGGATCGCGCCACGCAGGATCTCCCTGGCGGTGTCCCAAGCCCGCCACAGCGTTTGCGGCGCAGGCTGCGTCTGGTCAGGCCGAGGGGGGAAAACCGACGATCTCGTTGGCGAGATCGTCGGTCAGCACCGCGGCGATCAGCTGCGCCAGCAGCCAGCTTCGCGCCAGCACCGGATCAGCACATGGCAGTTGGTCCAGCCCGCCCAGGCTCTTCAGCCGCTTGATGCCGATCTCCACCTGCCAGCGATGCCGGTAGAGCGCGGCCACCTGCGCCATCGGCTGCGCTGCATCCGGCAGCGAGGTGATCAGCATCAGAAACCCAGCCGCGAGCACGGTGCGCGGCTGGATCTGCTGGCTCTTCTTGTTGGCCTTGCGCGTCCGCTTGGCACGCTGGCGCGCTGCATCCTCGGGCGGCAGTGGCTGGATCACCAGGCGAAGGCCGCGTGGAATACCCTTGATCCAGACCGCGACCTCGCGCGGTTCGGTGGTCCCGGCCAGCAGCGCCGCCACATCAATAGACCCGTTGCGAAAGTCGGCCCCCCGGTCAGCGGTGTCCGGCGCGTTCTCACCGGCGGCGTTTCCCTCACCTGATCAGAACGGTCCGAACCCAGCTTGCAGGTTCACCAGTCCCGCGATGATGGAGATTTTGGTGTGATGCGTCCCAAGTGGGTTGCGAAACCGCTCAGCAGCGATCCTGAACCGTTTCGTTCGTCCGATCCGGTGCTCAACCCTGACACGGAATCCACTCAGTCCACGGTTATATGCCTTCTCCTCATCAGTGAGTTTCCCGTTCTTTGGCTTCTTGTATGGACATTCCAGGTTCCGATGTTCCTTGTCGTACCCCTGGTACGCACTGTCCGCGTAGAGCCGTGCCTTCCTCGGCAGCTTTGGTCCATTGCGACGGATCGCCAGGTCATGGTGACTGCCGGGGTGAGAGGGCGAGGCGCTGACGATACGACCATTCCGGGTAACGATGTATTCGGTCTTCACCGTATGGCGCTTCTTCTTGCCGGAGTAATGCTCTCGCTGTTTGGCGTCCGTGTCAGGACGCTGGATCGGCTGCTCGGTGCAATCGACGATCAGGGCCTCGGCCTCGTTCCGACTGATTTTGGGCTTCCGTCCAACCCCGATCAGCGGCCGGGCGAGCTTTTCGATCCGCTGGATCGCTCGGCAGATCGCGCTTTTGTTGACGTTGTAGAAGAAGCCCAGGAACTCCTGGGTGATGTAGCAACGATAATAGATCAGCATGATCAAAAGATGATCTTCCAAACCACCGACGTCCCAGGGGCGGCCGGATTTGGCCTTGTGCAGCTGAGCTTTCTCCCAGGGGTCCGCGAGTTGCTTCAGCATTTTGTCGAACGTGGCGACGCTGACCCCGGTCAGGCGGACGAAGCTCGTGCTGGCGCGCAACCGGGCAGCGGAGAACGGACGGGACATCGGGCCGGTACCTTCATGAAGAAGGTTCTCGACGAATCGAATCGTCCCGTGACCTGTCAAGCTCGGCCGCGCCGGCTCAGCTCACCGACGGAGAGCCGCTAACGTACTCATTTTCGCAACGGGTCTAATGCGCGCGCCCGCTGCGTCATACAGCTTCACCGATCCCCAGCTGATCCGCGTGACGAAGTCGGCGCCACGCCCCAGCACTTCCTTGAAGTTCCGCACCCGCGCATAGCCGCGGTCCATGATGAGGATGCTGCCGGAACAGATCCGCGTCCGTCCGGTAGCTTCGGCCTCGCGGGTCGTGGTCAGCGCCAGGTCGGCGAAGCGCCCACGCGCGGGGTCGTAGCGCGCGTGCAGCCGCCAGTCCTGGCCCTTGCCTGGCGCGCAGATCACCGAGCCGTCCACCAGCGACAGGTGCAGCCCACTGCCGCTGGGCCGGTGCAGACGATCGGCCAGCAGCGCCGCCAGCATATGCGCCAGCCAGTCGCCCATCTTGCGCAACCGCCCTTCGACCGCCTTGTCCGACAGATCGGCGATGCCGGCATCCCCGGCCAGCGCCGCCGCGGCGCGAAACGACTGCCCGCCCGGACCCCACATCAGCGCCAGACGCAGCAACGCCTCCGCCGAGCGGATCTTGCGCCGGCGCACCAGTGCTTTGAACTGGCGCGCCGTGGCCTCGAGGTCGACAATCCTGACCAGCGACGCGACGATCGCTGTCCATTCACCAGAACGCAGGGAGGATGCGCGGGGCATCCAAGCTTGGAATCGTACCACCCCGTGACCGCGCAAGCGTTAGATTCGCGCACATGGGGCGCTGCCCCTTGAAACCCCGCCAAGGGCCCGGCCCTTGGAACCGACTCCGTTTGGGGCGCTTGCCCTCTCCCCACGCCAAGCAGAATCCAATCGCAAAGGCGAGAATTTGCTGGAGTCCAAGGAGGCAACGCCTCCTGGTGGGGTCGGGGCAACGCCTTGATTGCTTGCTGCCCCCGCTACGGGACGCGACAGCTTTAGCCGGAGACCAGGACCAGGCGGGCAGGCTGACCGCGGCTGACCTGGACGAGCGCGCTCTGCCGGAACAGACGCGCCAGCCGGACAAGCGGATGCGGATCGGCGATCACCAGCAGATGCGCCTCCTGCCAGCGCCCGAGACCGCCCTGTGCCTCCAGCACCGGATGACGGCGCAGCCTCTCGCGCAGGTGCTGTTGCATCCGCTGGTTCCAGCATGCGGGCCGGAGACGGGAGAACGGATTCCACGCCGTGACGAGCACACCGTGGCGTCCGCGATGCCGCCGCAGCAGTGCATCCATCGCCGCCGATCGCCGGCCGATCCGCAGCGCAATGACGCCGACCCTGTAGGGCGTTTCGCGGTAGGCACGAAGCTGGGCGGCGCTGGGACGGGCCGGGGTCGTGGCCCCTCCCCCGCACGCGTGCACTCCGACTACCCCACCGCGGCCGCCACCCATTGCGCCCAGGCGAGCACCGCCGCGTCGTCCCCGTTACGCCCGACGATCTGGATGCCCAGCGGCAGGCCGTTGCGCCCGAGCCCGGCGGGCACAGTCACGCAGGGCACATGCAGGCTGGTCCAGATGTAGTTGAACGCCGGATCGCCGGTCCACTCGATGCCTTCCGGCGCCTCACCGGGCGCGGACGGCGTCACCAGCACATCCAGCCCGTCCATCACCGCGGGAAACCCCTGCTGAGTGCGGGCAAACACGGCGTAGGCCTCGGCCAACTGCGCGTCGGACCGGGACAGGCCGAAGTCCAGCCGCTCGAGCAGGCCAGGACTGATCCCGTCCCGCGCCCGGGCGAGCTCCCAGCCGAGCGCCCGGGCGCTTTCGCTGTTCATCACCACGGGATGCGCATCAACCAATGCAGCGTACTGGTCCGGCAATTCCCGTTCGCTCACCGCGGCTCCGGCACGCGCCAGGGCCGAGGCGATCCGCGGCAGCAACGCCTCGGTCTCCAGATCGGCGCTCCCCCAGCTCGGCGAGCGGCAGAGCCCGATGCGCGGCGCCCGATCCGGCCGCGCATCCGGGTTGCCCAACGCGCGGCCCGAGACCGCGCCGGCGAACAGCGCGCAATCGGCGACGCTGCGTGCCATCACCCCCACCGTGTCCAGGCTGTCCGCCATCAGCTTCATGCCGAACCGGCTGATCAGGCCGAAGCTCGGCTTGTAGCCGACGGCGCCGCAATATGCGGCGGGGCGGATCACACTGCCGGCGGTCTGCGTGCCGTAGGCGAGCGGAAAGCAGCCGGCGCCGACGCCCGCAGCGCTGCCGCTGCTCGACCCGCCCGGGGTGTGCGCGGGATTGGCGGGGTTGGTGGTCAGGCCCGGCTTGCGCGTGGCGAATTCGGTGGTGACGGTCTTGCCAATGACCACGCCGCCAGCCGCCCGCGCCCAAGCGACCGCGGCGGCATCCGCACGCGGCCGCCAGCCCTGCCAAATCGGCGAGCCATATTCACTAGGCATATCAGCGGTATCCAGCACGTCCTTCACCCCGATCGGCAGGCCATGCAGCGGGCCCTCAGGCGCAGCCCGCACCGCTGCGCGCGCCACCTCCGGGTCGAACCAGGCAAACGCATGCAGCGTCGGCTCCCGGTCGGCGATGCGGGCCAGGCAGGACTCCATCAAGTCGGCCGGAGTCAGCCTTCCGTCACGCATCCGGTGCACGGCTTGTGTCGCGGTCAGATCAGCCGGTTCCATGGTCATGGCTCCAATCAGGTTTTCGACGGCCTCGACACGCCATGTTCCCCTGGCGCGTCGCGCGGCGGCGGTCCATCCTGACACCGATGACAGCGCGTGAGCAGCCCAAGTTGGTGCATGTGGGCCCCGGACCGAACGGCTCGGTGACCTATGTTGTGGACATGCCGCCCGAAGCCCTGCCGCCGGTGTGTGGCCGGGATCTGGAGCGCGCGTGGTACGCCGCGCGCGAGGCTGCCCTGTCGGACTCCTGGGGCACGGTGCGCGGCATCCGGTTCCGCCGCGGCGACGGCTCGCACACCGACCTGGCCTTGTCTGACCCGGACGCGCGCTGCTGGGCGGGCGCGGTAGACGGCACGGTCGGCATCGGCAGCAGCTACGGCATGTCGATCTGCCTGCGCCTGCTGGCGCTGGTCGATCTGCTGGCCCGGGCACGCTGGGCCCTGCCGCTGTGCCACCTGGCGCGCGACGGCGCGGAGTTGCATCCCTCACTGCTGCGCACCGCGGCATCGCATCCTTTGACCCACGAGGCGCGGTTCGATGAGACCGATTTTCGCCTGCGGCTTGGCGACATCGCCGGGATGCGGCTGAACTCCGGCCGCACCGCCCGCCTGACCGGAGCCTCAGCATGATCCGAAGCCCAGCACTGTGTCGGAGGGCGAGCATGGTTCCCGTTCGGCCACGCGGCACCGCCAGCAATTCGCGCCAACTCGCCGCGATTACGCTGAGCCTTGCGTTGGCCGGCTGCACCAGTGGCGGAGGCGGAACCGGCTCCGGCAACAGCCTGACCGACGCGCAGACCCGGGCCGCCTGCCGGCAACGCGCCGACCAGGTGTATGAGCAGCAGAATCGCGGCGCGATCTATAGCCCGCAATCCGGGGTGAACACCCCGTCCTCGGCCAGCTACGCCCCGGGGGTGACGGATCGCGGGCTGGCCGACCTGTTCGCGCATGACACGATGATCCGCGACTGCGTGCGCAACACCGGCGCGGAGACGGATCGCGGCGAGGCACCCGGCCTGCTCAACACGCCCTGATCCTGTCCGGTGGCCAGGCTCTCAGCGATCGGCGGCGTCCTGGCCCAGCGCAATGCGCGGATCTTCTATTCCGGCAGCGTGGTGTGCTGGACCGGCTCCTGGATGCAGCGGATCGCCACCGACTGGCTGGCCTGGGAGCTGACCCATTCCGCGCTGTGGGTCGCGGTGATGGCGTTCTGCAACCTCGCCCCATCGGTGATCATCTCGCCGCTGGCCGGCGCGGTGGCGGACCGGGTGGACCGGGTGCGCGTCACCATGGCCTCGCAGTTCATCGCCGCCAGCCAGGCCGTGATCCTGGTGGTGCTGATCCTGACCGGCCTGGTGCGGATCGAGTTCATGGCCGCGCTCGCCCTGTGCAACGGCATCGCGGAGACCTTCGCCCAGCCGGCGCGGCAATGCCTGATCCCCGGGCTGGTCGCGCGCAGCCACCTGCCGGGTGCCGTGGCACTGAACTCGCTGACCTACAATGTCGCGCGCTTCATCGGCCCGGCCCTGTCGGGACCGATGATCGCGGTCTGGGGCGTGGCACCACCGATCGCCTGCAACTGCGTGGCGTTCCTCTACGCCAGCCTCACCATGCACCTGCTGCAACTGGACCCGGCGATCCGGATCGGCCATCGCGGTTCCGCCAGCGTGTTCCGCGATGCGCTGGAGGGCATCCGCTACGCCACGCGGCATTCCGGCATCGGGCCGATCCTGCTGTTCGCCGCCGCTGTCGGCGTTGCGCTGCGCTCGGTGCCGGAAATGCTGCCGCCCTATGTCGCGGACCTGTTCGGGCGGGACGCGCGGGGCCTCGCGACACTCGCCAGCACGATGGGGTTCGCCGCGCTGTGCGGCGGCACCTGGGTGGCAGTGCGCGGTCGGGTGGAGGGTCTGACCCGGCTGGCGGTCGCCGCCGGGATCACCCTCGCCCTCGCCACCGCCTGTTTCGTGGCCACCCATCATTTCGCCGTCGGCGTGTTCTGCATCGCCGCGATGGGCGCCGCCACCACCATCCACGGCATCTCGATCCAGACGCTGCTGCAGAACTCCGCCTCCTCGGCCATGGTCGGACGCGTGCTGAGCCTGTGGGGCATGATCACCCGCGCCGCGCCGGCGATGGGCGCCCTGGCCTACGGTGCGGCGGCAGAGTTCGTCGGGTTGCAGATTCCCGTGCTGGTCGGTTGCCTGCTCTGTGCGGCGGCCTGGCTCTATACCCGCACGCGGCTCGCCCGCATGGCGCCGATGCTGGAGGCCAGTGAGACGCTGGCCTGATGCGGCCGCTTGCCCTAGAAGCCGCTGACCCGATGCAACCAGCCAGAAAGGTGTCTCCTATGAGCAAGATCAGCCGTACCGACTCCGGCGCCATCCTGTCGAAGGCCGTTGAATACCATGGGTTTGTCTATCTTCAGGGGGTGACCGCGAAGGACACCTCGAAGGACATCAAGGGCCAGACGGCCGAGGTCCTGGCGCAGATCGATGAGCTGCTGGAGCTGCATGGCACCGACAAGACCCGGCTGCTGCAGGCGCAGATCTGGGTAAAGGACATCAAGGACCGCGGCGCGATGAACGAGGTTTGGACGCCGTGGCTGGCCCCTGGTGCCGCGCCCGCGCGCGCCTGCGTGCAGGCCGCCCTGGCCAGCCCCGACATCCTGGTGGAGATCATGGTGACCGCCTGCAAGTAATCGGAGCCCGCCCCCTCACGACATGACCCGTCACGACACGACCCGTCACGACATGACCCGTCACGACATGACCCGTCACGACGGCGATGGCAGGGAGCCGTGGCGGCCCGCAATCCGGCGGGCTTGTCGGTGTGGTTCCTTTCCCAGGGCTGGGGCGGGCTTCCGATCAAGTTTGGGTATTTATGCCACACACACTGTGGCATAAATACCCAATCACTCGATACAAAACCCTGCGAGCAGCCGCCCCCGTTGGCCTTACGGACCAATCCAGAACCCGGGGGGATTGGCTTGTCGCAACGGGTCCAGCCAAATTCGCCGAAGTTCGCCGAGTCATTTCACTGATCCTGTCGCAGCTGGATCAAATTTGAGTGAATAGGAATACCATCCCCTTAGAGAAACTTATCCACAGCCTGTTTTCAACAATGTGGAGCGACAAAACCGCAACATTCTCGCCCGAGGGTTGTCACCATTGCAACCCTGCTGCTACCGCCCTTCGGGTCTGGGGCACGTCAGTAGGGGAGACTAGCCGATGCGGCATGCGGGGATCGCCGTCACGGCGCTGGTGGTTGGATCGTTTTGTAGCTTTACCAATTATTTGACCGTAACATCCGCCCTCGCTGCTTCACCGCATGCGCAGGTGCATTCGTCCAAAACTAATGTTGCCGCGCAGCACGCAGCCACCACGCACCGATCGGACCATGGCAAGATCGCCAGCAGGAGCCGTCATGTAGCGCGCGGCGGCGGGATTTCCTGCGTGCCGTTCGCGCGTCGGGATTCAGGCATCGAGCTGGTGGGCAATGCCTGGCAGTGGTGGGGCAACGCCGAGGGTCAATACGCCCGCGGCCGTGTTCCGGAAACCGGCAGCATACTGGCATTCCGATCGAATCCGCATATGCGACTCGGGCATGTCGCCGTGGTTCGCCGGGTGATCAACGCCCGGGAAATCGAGATCGACCATGCCAACTGGACCACGGTCGGCCGTCGTGGCGTGATCACCCGCGGCATTCCGGTGGTGGACGTCTCCGAGGCCAATAACTGGACCGCGGTGCGCGTGGGCGTCGGTGACAGCGGCAAGTTCGGCAGCGTGTATCCGACCTACGGCTTCATATACGATCGCGCCGATCCCGGCACGATGGTGGCGGTGGCCCATCCCCCCACGCCCACGCCGGAGCTCAATCCCGCCCCGCGCGACCTGCGGCCGGTGGCGGAGCGTCCGTGGCAGGTGCAAATCTATGACGAAGTGGCGGAAGCGCCGCTTGGCCCGAGCCGGCAGACCGCCACCGACCAGGCGGAGCGTGGTGGGCGTCTCGTGGTGCTGGACCGGAAGTAACCGACACGCGCTATCCGAGCGGACTTGCGCTTGTGGTGGGCTGCGGCAAGCGTCGGGGCTTTGCCCCGACGCTTGCCGCAGCCCACCAGGAGGCGTTGCCTCATGCACCTCCAGCAAAGGCACAGCCTTTGCAAACAGCCTTTGCAATCGGATTTGGTTTGGGGTGAGGAAGGGGCGCGACCGCCACCTTCACGACCGGCCCCCTCCCCCCAAACAGAGTCGGTTCCAAGGGCCGGGCCCTTGGCGGGATTTCAAGGGGCAGGGCCCCTTGATAGGGGTTCGGGGGCAACGCCCCCGTCACTTGCCCCAACCCACCACGAGCGCGTTCGCCGACGAGGGGTGATGATGAGCAACGCCGGCACCGAACTGCATGCGATCGCCGATAGGCACTATGTCGACGATGGCACCCGCAAGGCGATCAGCTACTGGATCGAATACGAGCAGTTGCTCCGCACCCGGCGCCACAATCCCCTTCGCATTTTGGAACTCGGCGTGTTCTCCGGGGCCTCATTGCTGGTCTGGCGCGATTACCTGCCCCGCGCCACCATCGTTGGCGTCGACATAGGCGAGGCGCCGGCCTGCATTGCCGGCAAGTCCCGGATCCATTTCATCCGGGCCTCACAGGACGACCAGGCCGCGTTGGCACTGGCAGGCGAACGCGCCGGCGGGCCGTTCGACCTGATCATCGATGACGCCTCGCATATCGGCTACCTGACCAAGCGGTCCTTCGCCTGCCTGTTCCCGCGGTGGCTGGCGCCCGGCGGACACTATGTGATCGAGGATTTCGGCACCGGCTTCCTGCCTGAGTTTCCCGACGGTGCCCAATTCGTGGAGCCTCCGGCTGACGACGCGCATGCCGAGACCCGGCAGTTCAAGAGCCACCAATACGGTATGGTCGGTGTGATCAAACAACTGCTGGATTGCATGATGCAGGAGCTGATGACCGGCAGCAAACCGCCGCTCGACATTGAACGGGTTATTCTGCGACCCAATCTGGCCATCTTTGCCAAGGCGAGCCGCTAGCCGTCGCTGCCTGTACCTGATAGCCTCATACCAGCCATCTGCATCTGACCCTGGCCGCGCGATGGCGTCTGGATAGAAGTCTGCGCTTCGCGTCTAGGCCAGGGAGGCTGAGGACCGCATGGACCGAGTGACACGCCTGCTGCGCAATTCGGATCGCTCAAGCCAGATCCTGGAAATCGGTCCGGGCTATGGCCCGGCGGCGCCCAAATCCGCCGGATGGCGCACCCATGTGGTCGACCACGCGACGCAAGCCGAATTGCGGGAGAAATACGCGACAGCCTCGGTGGACATCAATGCCATCGAGGAGGTGGATACGGTGTGGCACGCTGGCCCTTTGCATGAGGCCATTCCCGCCGAACTGCACGGCCGGTTCGACACGCTGATCGCCAGCCATGTCATCGAGCACCTGCCGGATCTGGCAGGATTTCTGGTGTCGGTCGAACGGCTGCTCAAGCCGAACGGCGTCATTGAGGTGGCGGTGCCGGATCGGCGCTACTGCTTCGACTATTTCAAGCCGAATACCTCCACCGGCGACGTGCTGGATGCCCATGGCGAGGGACGTACCCGCCACACGAGACGCACCGCCTGGAACCACCTGGCCTATTCGGTGCTGAACGACGGGGCTCTGGCATGGGGCCAAACTCCGATCGGGGCGCTGAGCTTCTCGACTCCATTCGAGACGGCGGCCGCGGTTTACGCGGCGATGTTGCAGGACCCGGAAGCCCGCTATGCCGACTTCCACGTCTGGGCGTTCACCCCGGCCGGCTTCAGTTTGCTGATCCTGGAACTCGGGTGCCTGGGCATCACGGATTGGCAGGTGGCCGCGATGCATGGTCCTGAACGGTTCGAATTCTTTGCCACGCTGCGCCGTGGCGCACTGAAGTTCGACGACCCGCAGAGGCTGCAGGCTGCACGCCTGGTCCTTTTGCAGCAGCAGATCCTGGAAGCCGGCGAGCAGGCCAGATGGGCCACGCAGGCCACCCAGGCTCCGCCGGCCACCCCGGCTCCGCCGGCCACTCAGGCTCCACCGGCCACTCCGGCTTCACCGGCTGGGCAGGGTTCGCCGGCCACGCAGGGTTCGCCGGCCACGCAGGCATCGGCGGCTGAGCAGGGATTGAGCCAACGCAGCATGCGAGCTGCTTACCTCCCGTCTTGGCTGGGCTTGACCCGACCATCTACCCAGGAAAGCGCGCGCTGCCCAACGCGATCGTTCCGGTGGAGATGGCCGGGTCAGGCTCGGCCATGACGAAATCGAAGCGAATATGACGCAACCGAACCCGCCTTGACGCAGTCGAACCAGCCATGACGCAATCCGCGCCAACGCTCGCCGGTCCGAACCGCCACCGGCCGGTGATGACCCGCGCGCTGGATCGGCAAAAAAGGCTACAGCCCCTGGGCTGTAGCCTCTTGATTGCACCCGCCTGATCTCCGTTACGCCACGCCCCGGTCGGGGCTAGGCGTCAGCCGATCGGATCAGCTGTAGAGCGTATGACCGTCAAGCTGGTTGGCATTGGTCAGGTTGGTGAAGGTGATCTGGGTCCCATCGGAGACCGTCAATGTCACGCCGTTCACATCTGTGCTGATCGAGCTTAGAACCGAGGCGTAACCGTTCAGGAACACCGAAGTAGAGGCTGTGTTGAAATCCGTGATGTAGAGGTGGTTGCCCTCGGTCATCGAATTCAGCACGACGTAGCTGTCGGAGCCGGAGCCACCCGTCATCGTGTCGTTGCCGGCACCGGCCCAGAAGGCGTCATTTCCGCTGCCGCCAATGAACGTGCTGGCACCGTTGGAGTCGGTGCCACCGACGATCGAGTTGGCGGTCGAGGAGGTGGAGGCATTGAGCGTCTCGTTGCCAGCGCCGGCGACGAACAGCACGCCTGCCGCAGAGCCGGTGAAGTCGACGACGCTTCCCGATCCGCCGAAGATCGTGGTGACACCGGCCCCGCTGACGACGGTCGAGAGGTTGTTGGTGTTGGTCGATAAGACCATGCCACCGGAACCGACGCTGACGTGTTCCGTCCCGCTGTCGGCACCGACCAGCGTCGCAGTCCCTGCGCCTCCGACGAAGTCGATCGCGCCCGAGCCGCCAAAAACCATCGGATCGCTGCTGCCTGCGGCGGTGATCGTCGACGGTCCGCTACCGCCGGCGACTGTCGCGTTCGTGCCGCTGATCGAGGCGGTCAGGCTGCCTGAGCCACCGATGATACCGGCGCCATCGCCGCTGGCGTCCACCGTGGCATTGCCGCTGCCGCCGCCGAAGAACCCGCCGGTGCCCGACAGATTGAGGTCCAGATCGCCGGACCCGCCGACCACCACGGCGGTCCCACCGGATGCGGTAACCGTTGCAGTGGTCGCCCCCGGAGCGATGACGGCATTGTCGCCGCTGACCGACGCGGTCAGGCTTCCGGCGGAGCCCAGAATGCCGACCCCATCTCCGCTCGCATCGATCGAGGTCATGCCGCCAGCGGCGACAAGGAAGTCGTTCGTGCCCGATGAGAAGACCGTGTTGTCGCCGCCACTCAGGCCGGCAATAACGATATTGGTGCCACCGCCGGTCGAAATGACGCCCGAGCCCGCACCAAAGATCGTGTCGTCATCCGTGCCGCCGGAGAACAGGTAGTTGCCGAAGCCGCCGATCGTGTTGGCGCCGCCGCCTGCCGCGACAGTCGAATTCCCGTCGAACTGATACGAACCGCCCGTCGTCCCCGTTACGAACGCGGCATCGGACCCGTGAACGGTCGTTGCGCCGGTCGCCGTATTGAAGATGTAGTTCCAGCCGCCGGGGATGGTGACGTCGCCGCCGCCGCCAGTCAGCAGCAGCGCCGCCAGATTGCCACCCGTTACTGTCGGCGACGGAATGGCGCCACCGACATCGGCGGATGATTCCTGCTGCAGCGAACCGCCGGTCGAGGCAAGGATCAGCGCATTGGCAATGATCTGCGCGATATCGCCCGACGAGCCAGTTCCGGATGGTATCGTTACCGGACTGCCGCCAGTGCCTGGAACTGTTACTTGACCCATTACGCTCTCCGTCTGCAGGCCTGGCTGGCTCCCCGGAGATAAGCCCCGGAGAAGCCCGAATTATCAATCCGTACCTGTTCCTTGCAACCAGTTCTCTTGCGGAACTGTCTGATCGCAAAACCCTTGCACGTCGCTGTTGTCTCGAAAGCACCATATACCGTGTCGCGCTCGCATCTCAAAACATTTCGTTCCCCGTGGATCGAAAAAATCGCCTTGTGACAATGGAATGGCGCCCGCGGCCACACTCGCACCCGAACAGCCGATCGGCCTCGAACGCTGCGCCTATCGATAGGACATCAAAATGAGCCAGCTCCAACAGGAACTGATGATATATTAATGGAATATTAGCTAATTATTCATAGACTGTCCGGATGCCTGCCGGTCGGGCTCGACGGTCGGGCTCTTTGGCGCGATCGGACCGACCAACCGGCGATAGCTTTCAAATGCCCCCGCGGAGCGGGCATCGCACTGCAGGTGGAAAATTCCTGGCCCGTACGAACCAGCGCTTCCAGAACCGACACGCAGGCGGCGCCCCGGCTTTTTCAAGACACGACCAGGCTTCGTGTCGGCGACAAGTCTGGCAGTCGACGCCTCACGAATCACGACTCCATGACCCCTCCATGACCAGCAATTATCGCCCGCGCCCGCAGCGACGCGCCCCGAGCGAACCGATCGCTACGAAACCCGCGGATCGTTCGGCCGTTTGCACCCATCATGATTCTGATTCGCTGCCTCGCCGTCCTCCCGTTTCTGGGAATCCTGATCGGTGCCGTCTTCCTGAACCGGGTCACGCCGCTGGTGTTCGGCCTGCCGCTGCTGCTCGCCTGGTTGCTGCTGTGGATCGTGCTGACCAGCGCCATCATCGGCGTGATCTATCGCTGTGACCCGGCGAATCGAGGTCCCGACCCCGCCGACCCGGCGCCGCACCCATGACCGCCGCCCTCACCATCATCGGCCTCACCGCCCTGTTCGCGCTGCTGCTGGGCCTGCGCGCACGGCGAGGGCGGGACATGGACCTGGAGCAATGGACCGTCGGCGGGCGAGGCTTCGGCTCGGTCCTGGTGTTTCTGCTGATGGCCGGCGAGATCTACACCACCTTCACCTTCCTGGGCGGCAGCGGCTACGCCTACGGCCATGGCGGGCCGGCCTACTATATCCTGGCCTATGGCTGCCTGGCCTATGTGCTGTCCTATTGGCTGCTGCCACCGATCTGGCGCTATGCGAAGCAGCGCCGCCTGGTCTCGCAGCCCGACTTCTTCGCCGCCAAATACGACAGCAAGCCGTTCGGCATGCTGGTGGCCATAGTCGGCATCGTCGCGCTGATCCCCTACCTGGTGCTGCAGTTCAAGGGACTCGGGATCATCGTCACCACCGCCTCCTACGGCGCGATCCCGTCCAATGTGGCAGTCTGGATCGGGGCCGCGGTAGTCACCGCCTATGTGATGGCCTCGGGTGTCCACGGTTCGGCCTGGAACGCCGTGGTCAAGGACATCCTCATTCTGGGGATGGCGCTATTCCTGGGCATCTACCTGCCGCTGCATCTCTACGGCAGCTATGGCGCCATGTTCTCCGCCATCCAGCAGGCCAAACCGGGCTTCCTGGCCTTGCCGCCGCAGGGCGAGAGCGTCGCCTGGTTCGAACTCGACCGTATTGCTGACCGCGCTCGGCTTCTACATGTGGCCGCACAGTTTCGGCGCGGTGTTCACCGCCCGCAGCGAGCGGGTGTTCCGGCAGAACGCGATCGTCATGCCGCTCTACCAGCTGATCCTGGTGTTCGTGTTCTTCGTCGGCTTCGCCAAACGCACGACATTCTACATACAGTTTGCGTCAGTCGACGATTGCCTATCGGTGGCACCCGTTGTTTGGGCAGACACTGCGGGTCTCTCCACACCGGCGCGGCAAAGAACTGACGTGCATCTACACAGCGGAATGTCCTGGCCTGAGCCGGGAATTGCCGAACTGGATGTTCGATCAAGCTTATTGCGCGGGCATGACGCTCGGTACACCCCAGATCAGCCTGGAGGGCCTCACTGAACTGGCTGGCGTTCTCGCCTTGCTCGGCGAGACTCAGGGGCCGGGCACACGATCCCAACTTTCGAAGAAGGAGGGCGCGCGTGCCAAAAAGTCGATCCCACAATCGGGCGCAATTTGCTCTCGAACTGGAGCGCCCAATACGGCCGCTGCCAGTGATCACCGGCAACCCGGAAGGGCTGCTGGTCGCATTAGCCGATCTCCTGCTGGCCGCTCTCGGCACCGAGATGACGGCGACAAGGGGGGACGGTGATGAACGGCAAGATCACGTCTGACCATCTGAGCCGCTCTGCCGTGGTCTATGTGCGTCAGTCGACCATGTCCCAGGTCATGGGGAACCTGGAAAGCCAACGCCGGCAATATGATCTCGCGGGAGCCGCGCAGAAAGCTGGGTTCATCGGGGTCACCGTCATTGACGAGGACCTTGGACGATCCGGGTCCGGGAGCACCCATCGGCCCGGATTCGAGCGACTGGTGGCCATGGTCTGCTCGGGCAATGTGGGCGCGGTCTACTGCATCGAGGCCTCACGTTTGGCGCGTAACGGGCGCGACTGGCATCACCTCATTGACCTGTGCGCGCTCGCCGGCGCGTTGGTGATCGACCCGGACGGCGCCTATGATCCGCGACTCGTCAACGATCGCCTGTTGCTCGGGCTGAAGGGCACGATGTCGGAATACGAGCTGAGCCTGCTGCGACAACGCGGCATTGCCGCCCGCGATTCCAAGGCACGCCGCGGAGAATATCGTTTTATGCTGCCGCCTGGATTTTGCTGGAGCGAGGCTGGCAAGATCGAGATCGATCCAGATGAACATGTGGTCGAGATGGTGCGGCTCGTGTTCGCCAAGTTCCGTGAGTTGGGCAGCGCCCGGCAAGTGTTCTTGTGGCTGCGATCGGCCGATCTCAAGATGCCCGTCGTTCGGCGCAACATCGACGTCTACAAGCTGATCTGGAAGGCGCCCGCTTACCACAGCGTGATGCAGATCCTGCACAACCCGCTCTATGCCGGCGCCTATGCGTTCGGCCGAAGGACCCAGCGTACGCGCATCGTCGACGGTAGGGCACGAAAGGTCAGTGGCTTCGACAAGCCGCGAGAGGAATGGAATGTCCTGCTGCGCGACAACCATGCCGGCTACATCAGCTGGCAGGACTATGAGGACAATCACCGACTTCTGCTCGAGAACGCGCACATGAAGAAGAACTGCGCGCGCAAATCGGCTCGCGGCGGACGGGCGCTCCTGACCGGCCTGATGCGCTGCGGTCGCTGCGGGCGGATGATGCGTGTGTTCTACGGCCAGGCGAAGGGTCACGCCCATCGTTACCAGTGTCGAGGCGACGATGCCCATGTTGGCGCTGGGATGTGCATTGGCATTGGCGGCTTGCGGATTGACCGCGCGGTTGCTTCGCAGATCCTGGAGGCGGTGTCCGATCGTGCGGTGGAAGCGGCGCTGTTCGCAGCCGATCAAGTCGACCGATCACACCAGGAGGTCGCTGCGGCGACCGAGCGGGAACTTGAAGGTGCGCACTATGAGGCTTCATTGGCCGCCCGCCGATACGAGCTTGTGGATCCGGCCAAACGCCATGTTGCCCGCGAGCTGGAGGCCCGCTGGAACGGCGCTTTGGAACGCGTCAGTCAACTGGAGCAGAAGCGTGACGATCTGCGTGCGGCTTCGGCGACGAAGCCGACGATCGATCGTGCGCAGCTATTCCAACTTGCTCATGATTTGCCGGCAGCTTGGAACGCAGCATCGACCGATACGGGCACCAAGCAACGCCTGATCCACATCCTGGTGCAAGAGATCGTCTGCGATCTTGACGACGCCGCCAACGAGGCGGTGCTGTTGATCCACTGGACCGGAGGGCGCCACACCGAGGTTCGGGTGCCCAGGGTGAAGACCGGTCGATATCCGGGCGATATCGCGCCATCGGCCGTTGATGCGCTCCGCCAGCTTGCTGGGCATTGGCCCGATCGCGAACTTGCCGTGTCGCTGAACCGGATGCGCTGCAAGACCAGCGATGGCGAGACTTGGACGACAGTTCGGGTGCGCGAAATGCGCGAACGCCTGGGTTTGGCCGAGTACAACCCTCAGGAGGCCGGCCCTCGAATGGTCAGCCTAGCCAAGGCTGCCGAGCAGCTCGGGATCTGCGTCGGTTCCGCCAAGAGCCTTGCGCTCAAAGGCATTCTGCCGGCAACGCAGGCCATGAAGGGCGCCCAATGGTTGGTCCCGGCGGAAGCTCTGACTTCCGAAGCTGTGCGCATAGGGGTGCAGCGCGTCGTAGAGCGAAGGCCGAAAATCTACGAGGATTATCAGTACCGATAATCTCGTCCGGCTGCCCGGGATCTAGTCAACGGAGGCATTATGAAACGCACTGTGGTGACCTGATCAAGATCCTGTTTTGGGATCGTCAGGGCATGTGCCTGTACGCGAAGAAGCTGGATCGTGGCCGCTTTATTTGGCCGCAGGCCAAGGACGGCGTCGTGACGTTGACGATGGCGCAGTTGTCGATGTTGCTGGAATCGATCGACTGGCGCGCCACGGCGTGGACGGCGAGGCCGGAAGTTGTTGTGTGACTGCAGGAATCTGCGCTTCGGCGGCAGTCTGTTCTGGTACCCATGTCGCGAATCGGATAGGCTCGCGGGATGGCGGAAGCGCTGTCGCCTGAAGAGCAGATCATGGCTCTGCGCCGCGAGTTGGCGGAACGGGACGCGATCATCGCGGCGCGCGAGGCAGAACTCGCGGAAGCGACCATCGTCAAGGCAAAGTTGACAGCGGCGCTGCTGGAAATCGAGCAGATCAAGATGCAGCTGGCGACGCTGCGACGGCAGCGCTACGGCCGCTCCTCGGAGAAACTGGACAGCGACATAGCCCAGCTCGAGATGCGGCTGGAGGATTGCGAGGAAGATGTCGGCGAACATCTCGCAGCACGTCCCGATCGGGATCGCCATCGCCACAGTGCTCCCAGGCCACGCGGGAAATCGGGTCGCAAACCACTGCCGCCGCATCTGCCGCGCGAGGTGGTGGTGCATGAGCCTGAGATCGTCTGCAGTTGCGGCAATTGCGATCCCGCGCATCTGGCCAGGCTGGGCGAGATCATCACGGAGGTGCTGGAGAAGATCCCTGCGAGGCTCAAGGTGATCAGACACGTGCGGCCAAAATACGCCTGCCGGCTGTGCGAGAAGGTATTCCAGGCCCCTGCACCCGAACTGCCGATCGAGAAGGGACGGCCTGGTCCCGGATTGCTGGCCCACATCGCGATCTCGAAATACTGCGACGGGCTGCCGCTCTACCGCCAGTCGGGCATCCTGGCGCGCGAGGGTGTCGAGATCGACCGCACCACGATGGCCGAATGGATGGGCCACGTGGCGTGGTGGCTGCGTCCCCTGGCCGCGCTGATCAGTGGCTACGTGATGGCGCAGTCGGTGATCTGGACCGACGACACGCCGATCCGCACATTGGCGCCCGGAACCGGAAAGACCAGGCTGTCGCGCTTCTGGTGCTATGCGATTGACCCGCGGCCATACCAAGGGCCTGGCTATCCGGCGGTGCTGTATCGCTACAGCCCCGATCGGAAGGGCGAGCGTGCCCGCAGCCATCTCGACGGGTTCAACGGTTACCTGCACGCGGATGCCTTTGCTGGCTACCAGGCACTATACCGAGGCAATGGTAAGAACTCGCCGCGGATTACCCACGTTGCTTGCATGGCGCACGCCCGACGCAAGTTGTTCGAGGTGTTCGAAACCACGAAGTCGCCGATCGCCGAGGAGGCATTGCGGCGGATCCAGGAACTTTATGCCATTGAGGCCGACATCAAGGGCCGAACCGCTGACCAGCGTTGGATGCAGAGGCAGACGCGCAGCAAGCCGCTGCTCGATGCATTCCATGTCTGGGCGATCGCTCAGCGACGACGGCTGTCCGGCAAAACGCCGTTGGGCAAAGCATTGCAGTATGGGCTGAGCCGCTGGGATGCCTTGACCCGCTATATCGAGGACGGCCGGCTCAGCATCGACAACAATTTGGCGGAGCGACTGCTGAGAGGAATAGCTGTCACGCGCAAGAATTTTCTGTTCCTCGGTTCCGATAGCGGCGGTGACCGCGCGGCCATCTTGTATACGGTCATCGAGACCGCAAAGCTGAACGGTCTCGACCCCGAGGCTTATCTCGCCAGCGTGCTGGACCGCCTGGCGCGTGGTCATCCCAACAACCGCCTCGAGGAATTGCTGCCCTGGAACTTCATGCCATCACTGGCATTAGCCGCCTGAGCATCACCATCACGGCGCTGATCGCTCGAATAGCTTCCTGAACTGCCGCTCGCTCTCCGCCAACCCTTCATCGGTCAGCATCACGGACTTCGCCTTGCCGACCGGGTTGTCGATCATCCCCTTCCGATACAGACGATCCAGCGCGTCCCAGTCATGGCCCTTCCAGGCACGAACACCATCGTGCAGTGTCAGGTAAAGCAGAGCGAGCACTGCACGATGGTGTTCGCCTGAAGGCCATGACTGGGACGCGCTGGATCGTCTGTATCGGAAGGGGATGATCGACAACCCGGTCGGCAAGGCGAAGTCCGTGGCTGACCGATGAAGGGTTGGCGGAGCGAGCGGCAGTTCAGGAAGCTATTCGAGCGATCAGCGCCGTGATGGTGATGCTCAGGCGGCTAATGCCAGTGATGAAAATTTCCAGGGCAGCGATTCCTCGAGGCGGTTGTTGGGATGACCACGCGCCAGGCGGTCACACGCTCACGAGATAAGCCTCGGGGTCGAGACCGTTCAGCTTTGCGGTCTCGATGACCGTATACAAGATGGCCGCGCGGTCACCGCCGCTATCGGAACCGAGGAACAGAAAATTCTTGCGCGTGACAGCTATTCCTCTCAGCAGTCGCTCCGCCAAATTGTTGTCGATGCTGAGCCGGCCGTCCTCGATATAGCGGGTCAAGGCATCCCAGCGGCTCAGCCCATACTGCAATGCTTTGCCCAACGGCGTTTTGCCGGACAGCCGTCGTCGCTGAGCGATCGCCCAGACATGGAATGCATCGAGCAGCGGCTTGCTGCGCGTCTGCCTCTGCATCCAACGCTGGTCAGCGGTTCGGCCCTTGATGTCGGCCTCAATGGCATAAAGTTCCTGGATCCGCCGCAATGCCTCCTCGGCGATCGGCGACTTCGTGGTTTCGAACACCTCGAACAACTTGCGTCGGGCGTGCGCCATGCAAGCAACGTGGGTAATCCGCGGCGAGTTCTTACCATTGCCTCGGTATAGTGCCTGGTAGCCAGCAAAGGCATCCGCGTGCAGGTAACCGTTGAACCCGTCGAGATGGCTGCGGGCACGCTCGCCCTTCCGATCGGGGCTGTAGCGATACAGCACCGCCGGATAGCCAGGCCCTTGGTATGGCCGCGGGTCAATCGCATAGCACCAGAAGCGCGACAGCCTGGTCTTTCCGGTTCCGGGCGCCAATGTGCGGATCGGCGTGTCGTCGGTCCAGATCACCGACTGCGCCATCACGTAGCCACTGATCAGCGCGGCCAGGGGACGCAGCCACCACGCCACGTGGCCCATCCATTCGGCCATCGTGGTGCGGTCGATCTCGACACCCTCGCGCGCCAGGATGCCCGACTGGCGGTAGAGCGGCAGCCCGTCGCAGTATTTCGAGATCGCGATGTGGGCCAGCAATCCGGGACCAGGCCGTCCCTTCTCGATCGGCAGTTGGGTGCAGGGGCCTGGAATACCTTCTCGCACAGCCGGCAGGCGTATTTTGGCCGCACGTGTCTGATCACCTTGAGCCTCGCAGGGATCTTCTCCAGCACCTCCGTGATGATCTCGCCCAGCTTGGCCAGATGCGCGGGATCGCAATTGCCGCAACTGCAGACGATCTCAGGCTCATGCACCACCACCTCGCGCGGCAGATGCGGCGGCAGTGTTTTGCGACCCGATTTCCCGCGTGGCCTGGGAGCACTGTGGCGATGGCGATCCCGATCGGGACGTGCTGCGAGATGTTCGCCGACATCTTCCTCGCAATCCTCCAGCCGCATCTGAGCTGGGCATTCGCTGTCCACTTCTCCGAGGAGCGGCCGTAGCGCTGCCGTCGCAGCGTCGCCAGCTGCATCTTGATCTGCTCGATTTCCAGCAGCGCCGCTGTCAACTTTGCCTTGACGATGGTCGCTTCCGCGAGTTCTGCCTCGCGCGCCGCGATGATCGCGTCCCGTTCCGCCAACTCGCGGCGCAGAGCCATGATCTGCTCTTCAGGCGACAGCGCTTCCGCCATCCCGCGAGCCTATCCATGTTGCGACATGGGTCCCGGAACAGACTGCCGCCGAAGGGCAATTCCTGCAGTCACACAACAACTTCCGGCCTCGCCGTCCACGCCGTGGCGCGCCAGTCGATCGATTTCAGAACATCGACAACTGCGCCATCGTCAACGTCACGACGCCGTCCTTGGCCTACGGCCAAATAAAGCGGCCACGATCCAGCTTCTTCGCGTACAGGCACATGC
>CAWBLP010000028.1:0-165655 GCA_963789495.1 uncultured Alphaproteobacteria bacterium | reverse complement strand
TAGACCCGTTGCGAAAGTCGGCCCCCCGGTCACCGGTGTCCGGCGCGTTCTCACCGGCGGCGTTTCCCTCACCTGATCAGAACGGTCCGAACCCAGCTTGCAGGTTCACCAGTCCCGCGATGATGGAGATTTTGGTGTGATGCGTCCCAAGTGGGTTGCGAAATCGCTCAGCAGCGATCCTGAACCGTTTCGTTCGTCCGATCCGGTGCTCAACCCTGACACGGAATCCACTCAGTCCACGGTTATATGCCTTCTCCTCATCAGTGAGTTTCCCGTTCTTTGGCTTCTTGTATGGAAATTCCAGGTTCCGATGTTCCTTGTCGTACCCCTGGTACGCACTGTCCACGTAGAGCCGTGCCTTCCTCGGCAGCTTTGGTCCATTGCGACGGATCGCCAGGTCATGGTGACTGCCGGGGTGAGAGGGCGAGGCGCTGACGATACGACCATTCCGGGTAACGATGTATTCGGTCTTCACCGTATGGCGCTTCTTCTTGCCGGAGTAATGCTCTCGCTGTTTGGCGTCCGTGTCAGGACGCTGGATCGGCTGCTCGGTGCAATCGACGATCAGGGCCTCGGCCTCGTTCCGACTGATTTTGGGCTTCCGTCCAACCCCGATCAGCGGCCGGGCGAGCTTTTCGATCCGCTGGATCGCCCGGCAGATCGCGCTTTTGTTGACGTTGTAGAAGAAGCCCAGGAACTCCTGGGTGATGTAGCAACGATAATAGATCAGCATGATCAAAAGATGATCTTCCAAACCACCGACGTCCCAGGGGCGGCCGGATTTGGCCTTGTGCAGCTGAGCTTTCTCCCAGGGGCCCGCGAGTTGCTTCAGCACTTTGTCGAACGTGGCGACGCTGACCCCGGTCAGGCGGACGAAGCTCGCGCTGGCGCGCAACCGGGCTGCGGAGAACGGACGGGACATCGGGCCGGTACCTTCATGAAGAAGGTTCTCGACGAATTGAATCGTCCCGTGACCTGTCAAGCTCGGCCTCGCCGGCTCAGCTCACCGACGGAGCGCCGCGAACGTACTCATTTTCGCAACGGGTCTATTGACCGCGGATGCATTGAATGCCCCTGCTCTTTACGTGCGCTTGCCGCCATAGGGGGCGCAAAGTCATGCCGGTCGCCGCTCGACAGATCGATTGGGAGGCATGGAGCCAGAACCGGTTCCTCGCCTGGACCGAGATCCAACCGGAAGGCTGCCGCCACGAGTTCGACGGTTCCCGGCCAGTCGCGAGGACCCCAGCCAACGTTGGCCACAACCGGATTGGTCGCAACATCTGGGAGGCCATCCGCCCGAGCTTGCCGGTAGGGTCGCCGTGCGACACCTATGGACCGCAGGATGCGATCGAAACGGTCGGCGGCGCCCTGCGAGAGCCGGACGCCTTCATCGCATGTTCCAGGCCGCACCGGAACGCGGTCGCCGTGCCGGCGCCGATCGTTGTCTTTGAAGTCGTCTCGCCGGGGCGGGGAAATCGGCGACGGGATGAGGAGAAGGTCGATGAGTACGAATTGGTTCCTTCTATCCTCCGGTATGTTGTCGTTGAATCCGAGAGTTGGTCATTTCGTGCGTTCTGGCGCGAGCCTGGTGAGCAGGCGTGGCGCCAGGACGCCGCCGACGCGGCCGGACCAATTCGCCTGCCGGAATTCGGCATCGAGCTTTCATTTGCCGAGGTCTATTCCGGGATCGATTTCGATTGAGGCTGGCGGCCTTTGCGGTTTGATCGAACATCCGTGCGACAGATAGCCGGCCGGCGCCCACATACCAAGTCCACCGCCATGGCGGGCGAAGGCCGGCCATCTGCGTCTTTGCTGCACTGCCGGCGTTAACGAACTGGCAAGGTTGTGCCCGCAGTAAACAAGGACAATGGAACCGCAAAGGCGATTTTATACTTGCCAAACCCACTGATTGCGCCTATGGTCCGTTCCAGAGACAGGAACCCGGCCATGCCCAAGAGCGTCCTTGATAAACCATTCTTCCAGAACGAGATTTCGGCATACGCGAAGCTTGAAAGCATCATCTGGCCGAATGGTCCGGTTTGCCCGCATTGCGGCGATCGGGCGCGGATTGGGCTGATGAAGGGCAATGCCACGCGCCCCGGCCTCTACAAGTGCTATGCCTGCCGGAAGCAGTTCCGCGCGACCGTTGGGACTATTTTCGAGGCCAGCCACATTCCGCTGCATATCTGGATGCAGGCCGTTTTCCTGATGGTCAGCAGCAAGAAGGGCGTTTCGACGCATCAGCTTCACCGGACCCTGGGCGTGACGCTCAAAAGTGCCTGGTTTGTCGGTCACCGCATCCGCGAGGCCATGAAGACCCGTGACGCAGACAAGCTCGGTGGCGCAGGGGCGACGGTTGAGGCTGATGAGACCTACGTCGGGCGCAAGGCCGGCACCAAGGTCAAGAAGGGCGCGGCGACCATGAACCCCGTCCTAGCCCTGGTAGAGCGCGGCGGGCGCGTCCGCAGCTTCCACGTCCCCAACGTGACAGCGAACAACATCCGGCCGATCCTTGGCCGGCACGTCTATGTGGACACGAAGTTCCAGAGCGACGAGTTTCCCCTCTACACGCATATCGGCTGGAACTTTCAGAGCCATGGGATCGTCAACCACAGCGCTAAGGAATACGTTCGCGGGGACGACTACACGAACACGATCGAAGGCTTCTTCTCCATCGTGAAGCGCGGCATCTACGGTATCTACCAGCACGTCAGCGAGGCGCATTTGCAGCGGTACATGACCGAGTTCGATTTCCGGTACAGCTACCGGGTTAAGACAGGCTTCGACGATATGGCCCGCATGGACAAGGCGCTGGCGGGTATCGTTGGGCGGCGGCTGACATACCGGTCAGTTGGTGGAACAGGGACAGAGACGGCTGCCACCTAAGCCGCCTCGGGATCATGCATGGCGCCGGGGATCGACAATCCCTGATCCTAGGCAAATGGCATTGCCGCTTGCGTAGTCGTGGCGCGCCCCTTAGATTCTGGGTGTGATGGACGACGAATATGAGGAGATGGAATTCATCATTCCGGCGTATACGCCGGAAACGATGCCGCTTGACCGTCTCCTTCAGTATCTAAAGGAGATTGGTGATGTCGTGGGGCTGGCCCACGAGATGCATCTCGTAAAGATCGAAAAATCCAGCACTCGTCCGGTGCTAAGAATGCCTATCCCAGTCGCCCGGCAGGCTCGGGAAAGAGGTGCATCGGTGCAGCGGGGGGATGGCACGAAACAACAACGCGCCGCTTATCAACGCATCCGCCAAATGGTAGACAAGGACAGCGGGACGAAGGCCGCCAGCTTGAATGATAAACGAGGCGTCATTCTTGACTTTCCGCCACTTAAGGAAGATGGAGAGGTTTCCCGCCTACGGCAGGCGACCAGCGTTGATGGCATTCTTATGCGGGCCGGAGGTCCCCGCCAATACGGATCTCTTCTGTTGCAGGACCTAAAAGGCGAAACTCTATCTGGGTTTCTCGCTTCCCGCACGCTTACCAAGGATATGGCTAAGCATCTTTATGAACCAGTGCGCGTTCACGGAAGCGGTAACTGGGACAGAACTTCCGAAGGCCAGTGGAAACTGGTTAATATGCTGGTTCACAGCTTTGAGTTGCTTGAAGATGTGAGTTTAGAGGAAGCGGTCCGCAAGCTTCAGGCGGTCGATGTTCCGTGGCCAGTGGATGCAGCTGAACAGTTAAAAGCCCAGCGCGAGCAAGTCTGATGCCCGTTGGGTTTGATACCACGCTCCTCCATATTCTGCTGAACCCATATGCGGGCATCCCCAACGATCCAGATACGTCTGAACCAATCACGCACGCCAAGCTTCGGACGGAGTATCTTATTACGCGCCTTCAGAAGGACCGAGAAAAGATAATCATCCCAGCGCCCGCCGCTGCTGAAATCCTCACGGTAATCGGCCCGGAAGCAAAGCAATATTTCGAAATCATTAATCGGATTGACTGTTCGAAGAAGCACCGTTCGACATGCGCTGCGCTTTTGAATTAGCCATCCTTAACAGAAGCGTCTTTGGCAAGGCGGATAGGCAAAACCACTTGGAACCCTATCAAAAGATCAAGTTCGATCGGCAGATTATCGCAACATTCAAAGGTACACAATGTTGACCACGTGTACACGGATGACAGCGGCGTAGCGGCTCGGGCAGAAATCTGTGGGATGAAAGTAACCCGCACTCATGAATTGCCTATGCCGCCAGTAGACCCACAGATGAAGCTTGAGCTTGAGCCGCGTGATGAAATCCCCAAGGCAGACCAAGAGCCAGCCGATGACATCTGATCAACCCCAAATCGACCGATTCAAGGAACTCGCCCGCGAGCTGGGCTGCGACGAGGACGAAGCCGCGTTTGACGAGGCGCTGAAGAAGGTGGCCGAGACAAAACCGCTGCCAAAGCACGAGCCGAAGAAGCGGCGCAAGAGAGAGGACGGACCCTAGGCGCCCCTCTGACTGGCGGCTCGTAGAAGGCGGCTAAGCTTCTCGGCTCCGCCGTTTGTACTGAATTTTGCAAGCACCTCGATCGGTCTGCCTGCCTCCGCCTCATCTGCTAGGAACAGGTAATAGCCCGAGCCATCAATGTTGATTCCGCCTGCGTTCGCGGCTTCAGTTTCGGCCGATGTGATCGTCCCGACGCAAAGCGCGGAACGGTTTGATATCGAGATTGAAGCGAAGTAGTCTTCCACAGCGGCATCCTCCGGAGTTTGACGATGAACGCACGTCCAAGGATTAGCGTCAACAAACTCGCCGAATATATGGTGTCCAAAGGGCGCCGGCAAAGAGAAATCTTGCGGGATCAGAAGTTCCCGCAAGATTTTAAGGTCACATATTACAAAGAAGCGGAACAAGCGGCATCTCGTTGCATGGCTTCAAATTTTGAAGATACTGCAATTCTGGTAAGTGCTATAGAAGTTCTTGAGCAGCGGACTTCCGAGAAAGTGGGCACCGTGCGCAGGATCAACGGCAACATTGATGCCATCGAGGCATTCGCCGGCATGATGGATCAGATTGATTTCAAGGGCGGCATGCCGGAGCTTGGAGAACATGCGCCGCCACGGGGCCGCATTCATGATGTCGACATTAGCGTGCGGCCAGAGATTGTCTTGCGCGGCGAGGGGAAGGGAGGCCAACCCTTGGTGGGTGCGCTGAAACTCCACTTTCCAAAGTCGTTCGCTTTGAACGAGGAGTCCGCTGGGTTTGTCTCTGCTATCCTGCAACGCTATGCAGAGATGCATTTAGCGACAGGCAACCAAAATGCTTACTGGGCCTATTGCTCCGTTGCAGATGTCGGATCGCGGCGGTTTTACCCTGGCGTCCGGTCGATAGCTGCCCGCATACGCGATGTAGAGTCTGAGTGCCGCAACATAGCGGCCATCTGGGCAAGCCTCAACGAAGATGAGTGACCTACGAATGCCACGTTCTATGCTACTTACGGTCTCGTGGGACTAAACGCCTAGATCATTCCTATCCGCCTGGGTTTGGGAAGTATAAAATCGCCACCGCAAAACACGCAGAACACGCAAATGGATGTCGGCGAGGACAGGATTAACGTAAGCATCCGGCGAGTGCCGTGGGGTCAGGTTGCCCGCTTCCGAGACGTTGATGGTTTGCGCGTCCATTTCTTTGCCAGGCTGTCGACCGCCTTGGTGAGGCTCTGGAGATCGACGGTGGTTGGGTCGAAGGCGCCACCGATCCATTCGAGCCGTTCGGCGTGCTCCTCGTGGTCAGGATCGGCGATGGCGTCGAGGAACTCGCGGTAGCCCCAGGGACCGCCCACATCCTCCGGCGGGCAGCGCCCGGTTGCCTCGACAAGGGACGGGTAGGTCATGCCTGGCACTGCATCTGTGATGCGCTCGATGCGAAGGGAGTGTTCCCAGCCGTCGCCGAAGTCGTAGAGGTATTTCAGCGACCGCGTGCCGACATCCTCCAGCACGTCGATCAGCCGCGCCTTGCTGGCGTCGAGCGGCCCTTCGCCGAAGTCGGGGTCAGGCATGCCCCAACCGACATCGCGGGCACGGAGCTCGTAGAGGTGGCTGTTGGTCCAGCCCATCGCCGCCTGCAGCACCAGGTGCAGCCGATCGAGGCGGATCGTCACCGGTACCTGCACACGGCGCAGGACGGCGGGTTCGACATCGTCCAGCTTGATACGCAAATGCGCGATCGCGGCAGCGGTCATACCGCCACGCTACGATCCTCGCTCCGGCCGGACCAGTGCCAGGGCAGCAATTCGTGCAGCCGCGAAGCCGGGTGGTCGGCGATGCGTGCCAGCACGTCGGCCAGCCACGCGCGCGGGTCGATGCCGTTCAGCTTCGCGGTCGCAATCAGCGAGTACATCGCTGCGGCCCGCTCGCCGCCGCGGTCGGACCCGGCGAACATCCAGGCGCGTCGCCCGAGGGCCACCCCGCGCAGTTCGCGCTCAGCGGCGTTGTTGGTCAGGCAGATGCGCCCGTCGGCCAGGAAGCGCGTGAAGGCGACCCATCGCTTGAGCATGTAGTCCATAGCCTTCGCCACGTCGGCGTGGCGCGACAACCTGCCGCGTTCGCCACGCATCCAGGCTTCGAGCGAGGCGACGAGCGGCGCCACCTGGATCTGGCGCGCAGCAAGGCGCTGCACCGCGGCCAGGCCGTTGAGGTTGCGCTCGACGGTGAAGATTGCATCGATGCGACGTACCGCTTCGACCGCCAGTGGAGCCTTCGCGACATCGGCGAGCACGAACAGCTTGCGGCGCCCATGGGCCCAGCATGCCGCCTCGGTGATTGGGCCAGGCATGCGCGCCAGGTCGTAGAGCTCATTGAACCCGGCATAGGCGTCGGCTTGCAGGATCCCCGCATATCCCGCCAGGTGTCGGCATGGATGCGCCCCGCCGCGGTCGCGCGAGTAGGCGAAGATCACCGCCGGGGGTGCGGGGCCGCCGAACGGGCGATCGTCACGCACATAGGCCCACAAGCGGCCGGTGACGGTTTTGGGGCTGGCCAGCACCGGTACCGTGGTGTCGTCACCGTGGATGCGCTCGCCCCCCAGCACATGCGCGCGGATCAGTTCCACCAGCGGCGACAGCGTCGCCGTGCACGCGCCAACCCAGTCGGCCAGCGTGGAAACGCTGAGCTCGATGCCCTCACGCGCGAAGCCCTCACTCTGGCGGTTCAACGGCTGATGCTCGGCGAACTTGGCGTGCAGGACCGTGGCCAGCAGGTTCGCCCCGGCGCGGCCACGCGCGATCGGATGGTACGGTGCAGGCGGTTGGGTGATTCTCTCGCAGGACCGGCAGGCGAGCTTCTCGCGTACCGTCTGGATCACCTTGTAGGTGCGCGGAACGCATTCCAGTGTCTCGGTGATTGCCTCGCCCAGCTTGCTCAGCCTGCCACCGCAACAGGGACAGCTCGTCGGCGACGGCAGCACCACGCGCTCGCGCGGCAGATGCGATGGGAGCGGCGCCCGCACCGGCCTGGTCCGTGTGAACGCGCGCACCGAGGTCGTCCCTGGCTGTGCCGAGGCAGCGGCAGCCTCGGCCTCGGTGATGGCGGTCTCGATCTCCTCGAGTTGCATCTCCAACTGGTCGAGCAGTTTGCGGCCGCGCTCGGCGGAAGCGCCAAAGCGATCACGCTTGTGCAGAGCAATCATCAGCTTCAGATGCGTGACCATTGCCTCGGCACCTGCGGCGCGGGCCTCCCACTCGCGCCGTGCGGCTCGTTCGGCGAGCAACGCTGCCTTCAGTGCGTCGGTGTCGTCGGGCAGCGTGTCGGCCGCTTCGCTCATACCGGAATCGAATCACACGCCGCCGTTGTCATGCACGCCCAAATGTCGGCCCGCGCCATCACATCCGAGTCATCCAGCGCGTTGCGGCCGCCAGGTGCGCTGCGGGTGCCGCCAATCAATCCCTTCCAGCATGTAGCCGAGCTGGGCCGAGGTAACCGCTACCACACCGTCCGCGGGCGACGGCCAGATGAAACGACCGCGCTCCAGCCGTTTGGCATAGAGCGACATGCCGAGACCATCGTGCCAGAGCACCTTGATCAGGTCGCCACAGTGCGTTTCATAATGCCTCCGTTGACTAGATCCCGGGCAGCCGGACGAGATTATCGTACTGATAATCCTCGTAGATTTTCGGCCTTCGCTCTACGACGCGCTGCACCCCTATGCGCACAGCTTCGGAAGTCAGAGCTTCCGCCGGGACCAACCATTGGGCGCCCTTCATGGCCTGCGTTGCCGGCAGAATGCCTTTGAGCGCAAGGCTCTTGGCGGAACCGACGCAGATCCCGAGCTGCTCGGCAGCCTTGGCTAGGCTGACCATTCGAGGGCCGGCCTCCTGAGGGTTGTACTCGGCCAAACCCAGGCGTTCGCGCATTTCGCGCACCCGAACTGTCGTCCAAGTCTCGCCATCGCTGGTCTTGCAGCGCATCCGGTTCAGCGACACGGCAAGTTCGCGATCGGGCCAATGCCCAGCAAGCTGGCGGAGCGCATCAACGGCCGATGGCGCGATATCGCCCGGATATCGACCGGTCTTCACCCTGGGCACCCGAACCTCGGTGTGGCGCCCTCCCGTCCAGTGGATCAACAGCACCGCCTCGTTGGCGGCGTCGTCAAGATCGCAGACGATCTCTTGCACCAGGATGTGGATCAGGCGTTGCTTGGTGCCCGTATCGGTCGATGCTGCGTTCCAAGCTGCCGGCAAATCATGAGCAAGTTGGAATAGCTGCGCACGATCGATCGTCGGCTTCGTCGCCGAAGCCGCACGCAGATCGTCACGCTTCTGCTCCAGTTGACTGACGCGTTCCAAAGCGCCGTTCCAGCGGGCCTCCAGCTCGCGGGCAACATGGCGTTTGGCCGGATCCACAAGCTCGTATCGGCGGGCGGCCAATGAAGCCTCATAGTGCGCACCTTCAAGTTCCCGCTCGGTCGCCGCAGCGACCTCCTGGTGTGATCGGTCGACTTGATCGGCTGCGAACAGCGCCGCTTCCACCGCACGATCGGACACCGCCTCCAGGATCTGCGAAGCAACCGCGCGGTCAATCCGCAAGCCGCCAATGCCAATGCACATCCCAGCGCCAACATGGGCATCGTCGCCTCGACACTGGTAACGATGGGCGTGACCCTTCGCCTGGCCGTAGAACACACGCATCATCCGCCCGCAGCGACCGCAGCGCATCAGGCCGGTCAGGAGCGCCCGTCCGCCGCGAGCCGATTTGCGCGCGCAGTTCTTCTTCATGTGCGCGTTCTCGAGCAGAAGTCGGTGATTGTCCTCATAGTCCTGCCAGCTGATGTAGCCGGCATGGTTGTCGCGCAGCAGGACATTCCATTCCTCTCGCGGCTTGTCGAAGCCACTGACCTTTCGTGCCCTACCGTCGACGATGCGCGTACGCTGGGTCCTTCGGCCGAACGCATAGGCGCCGGCATAGAGCGGGTTGTGCAGGATCTGCATCACGCTGTGGTAAGCGGGCGCCTTCCAGATCAGCTTGTAGACGTCGATGTTGCGCCGAACGACGGGCATCTTGAGATCGGCCGATCGCAGCCACAAGAACACTTGCCGGGCGCTGCCCAACTCACGGAACTTGGCGAACACGAGCCGCACCATCTCGACCACATGTTCATCTGGATCGATCTCGATCTTGCCAGCCTCGCTCCAGCAAAATCCAGGCGGCAGCATAAAACGATATTCTCCGCGGCGTGCCTTGGAATCGCGGGCGGCAATGCCGCGTTGTCGCAGCAGGCTCAGCTCGTATTCCGACATCGTGCCCTTCAGCCCGAGCAACAGGCGATCGTTGACGAGTCGCGGATCATAGGCGCCGTCCGGGTCGATCACCAACGCGCCGGCGAGCGCGCACAGGTCAATGAGGTGATGCCAGTCGCGCCCGTTACGCGCCAAACGTGAGGCCTCGATGCAGTAGACCGCGCCCACATTGCCCGAGCAGACCATGGCCACCAGTCGCTCGAATCCGGGCCGATGGGTGCTCCCGGACCCGGATCGTCCAAGGTCCTCGTCAATGACGGTGACCCCGATGAACCCAGCTTTCTGCGCGGCTCCCGCGAGATCATATTGCCGGCGTTGGCTTTCCAGGTTCCCCATGACCTGGGACATGGTCGACTGACGCACATAGACCACGGCAGAGCGGCTCAGATGGTCAGACGTGATCTTGCCGTTCATCACCGTCCCCCCTTGTCGCCGTCATCTCGGTGCCGAGAGCGGCCAGCAGGAGATCGGCTAATGCGACCAGCAGCCCTTCCGGGTTGCCGGTGATCACTGGCAGCGGCCGTATTGGGCGCTCCAGTTCGAGAGCAAATTGCGCCCGATTGTGGGATCGACTTTTTGGCACGCGCCCCCTCCTTCTTCGAAAGTTGGGATCGTGTGCCCGGCCCCTGAGTCTCGCCGAGCAAGGCGAGAACGCCAGCCAGTTCAGTGAGGCCCTCCAGGCTGATCTGGGGTGTACCGAGCGTCATGCCCGCGCAATAAGCTTGATCGAACATCCAGTTCGGCAATTCCCGGCTCAGGCCAGGACATTCCGCTGTGTAGATGCACGTCAGTTCTTTGCCGCGCCGGTGTGGAGAGACCCGCAGTGTCTGCCCAAACAACGGGTGCCACCGATAGGCAATCGTCGACTGACGCAAACTGTATGTAGAATGTCGTGCGTTTGCCTCGCTTGCCGCGAAAGACGTAGAGATCTCCGGCATGCGGATCACGGCCGAGCGCCTGCTGCACTTGCAGCGCCAGTCCATTCATACCCCGCCGCATGTCCGTGGCGCCCGCCGCCAGCCAGACCCGCACGCCGGAGGGAACCGGGATCACCCGCGCAGCACGCCGAGCACGCGACGCAACGCCGCCGTACCGACGTCATCGTGGATCCGGACCGTGGTGCCATCCGGCAGCACGACCTCGATCATGGCGCCCGTCATGGTAGCTCGCTTGCGTGCAGGAGGCGCATCAGCCGGACGCGGATGCTCCGCGGTCGTCGCCTCTGGTGTCACCCGCACAGGTAGGAACTGAACCACCTCAGTCCCGGCCAACTTGCCGTTCCGAACCTGCCGCCGCCAGTTCCACAGCAGACCCCGGCTGACCTCGTGCCGTCGTGCAACCTCGGCAAAACAGGCTCCCGGCTCGTCAAGCTCGCCGACAATGCGCAGCTTGTCCTCGATCCGCCAGCGGCGGCGCCGCTCAACTCCGGTGATGATCTCCATCGCCGTCATACCCGCCCTTGTCCTTTGCGGCGCTCGTACAAGCGCCGTTAGGATCAGCAGGCCAAGTCAGAGAAACAAGGCGCCACTCCCCGGAGGGATACGAAACACACGCACAAGGCGGGTCAGTTCTCGGTGGAAAACCCGGGTCACATCTCAGCGGAAATCAACACGCTGGGAGAAAATCGAGGAATTCGCCCGTGCCAGATTTCCTAGCCCCGGAATGTCCCTCGCCGACTGGCACGTCGCGCTCGTGCACGCCGCCACTGGCGATGACGCGGCGTTTGAAGCATGGATCGAGGCGATCGAAGACTTGGCGCGGGCCGGGCGCTACCCCTCCGGTTCTATCGTCCCAACAGCAGCGCGCGCCTACGCCGCATTTCAGCGAGGCGAATATTCAAGTGCAATCGACCTGATCGTTCCGATCTTGGCCGAGCGGGAGCGTTTGGGAGGTAGCCGAGCGCAGGTGGACCTGCTGGAAGCCACTTTGCTGCGGGCATATCTTTGTGCGGGACGGTTGGAGGAAGCTCGAGGTCTATGCACTAACCGTCGGCCGGGCCCCGCGGCTCTTCCGGTCGCGGGGGTTGAGAAGTTGCACTGACGTTCGGCAGGTCAAAGTGTGAATCGGCACCCAAATAGGACCCCGCCTGTTTCAGGCCTATCTTATACCAACCGCCGCTGAGTTCCGACTCTTTCCCGGTTCCCAACCTGGTGACAGTACGCTTCGCTCTGCCTGTGTTGACGATTCCCTGAACAGGAGAGCGGTATGAGTGCGGCAGTTGCGATCACCCGCGAGGAGCACAGCTCGGCGGAGCTGCGGTCGCTCGCGGCGAGAAGCTCCGATACAGCGCAGGCGCGGCGTTTGCTGGCTATCACCATGGTGCTGGATGGCGTCACACGGCTTGATGCGGCACGCCAATCCGGCATGGATCGGCAAACACTGCGCGATTGGGTCCATCGATACAACGTCAGCGGCGTCGACGGTTTGGTGTCGCGCAAGGCGCCGGGCGCCGCGGCTAAATTGACCCCGGGGCAGATGGCCGAACTGCGGGAGCTGGTGGTCAACGGCCCCGATCCGCAGGTTCACAAGGTGGTCCGTTGGCGTTGCGTTGATCTGCGTGCGGAGGTGGCACGCCGCTTCGCGGTCACGGTACCGGACCGCACGATCGGCAAGTGGCTGCGCAAGTTGAAGCTGACCCGGCTTCAGCCGCGTCCGTATCACCCGAAGAAGGATGCCGCGGCACAGCAGGCTTTTAAAAAAACTTCAGTACCCGCCTGAATCAAGCCTTGCATGCCACACGGTCCGGGACGCCCGTTGAGCTGTGGTTCCAGATGCTATGAGGCAGGACATCGCCCCGGCTGCTTGGCAACACTGGTAGGGTCCGCAATAAACCAGGGAGCCTGCCATGCCGTCCGAAAACATCGTATACGTCTCGATCGAACTCAGCGTTGCTTCGTGGCTTGTTGCTGCACGCCTGCCAAATACTGAGAAGTTGCGGCTGCATCGCCTGGAGGGCGGCGACACGGCCGCGCTGCTCAGGGTCATCGCTGAGGTTCGGTCGCGCGCCTCAGCCAAGCTGGGCGGCCCCGCGGATGTGGCGTGCTGTTTCGAAGCAGGACGGGATGGGTTCTGGCTGCATCGACTGCTGACGGCACATGGCGTCGTCGCCTACGTGCTCGAGCCGACCAGCATTCTGGTGAACCGCCGTGCCCGGCGGGCCAAGACTGACCGGCTCGATGCCGAGGGCATGCTTCGCGTGCTTGCCGCCTGGCTGGGCGGCGATCGCCAGGTGTGCAGCATGGTGCGCGTACCCTCGCCGGACGAGGAGGACGCCAAGCGTCCTCACCGCGAGCGCGAACACCTCGTGCAAGACAAGCTGCGCATCGAGAACAGGATCGAAGCGCTGCTGTTCACGCAGGGTATCCGGGGAAGGCCGTCACTGCGCTCTTGGGAGCGCGACGTAGCAGAGCTGCGAACGGGTGATGGACGTGCTCTTCCGCAGTTGTTGCGGATCGAGCTTGATCGGCTCCGCCGGCGGCTCACCCTGGTATTGGAGTTGATTTGCGAACTGGAGGTGTCAACGGCGGAGACAAATTGTGCCAGAGAGCGGCGTGAAAGTGTACCAGTCAGGTTACTAACCAGACGCACAAATAGGTATCCTCCCGTATGGGAATCGGTTATGCTGTCGTCATGCCGTCGGACCATGATTTCCGCAAACTCCCGTCCTCAACCCAGGCCGAACTGCGACGTGTCGCGGTAAACATGGTGCTCTCCGGGACAAACCGGATCGATGTGGCCAGGGCGATCGGGGTCAATCGACGCTTCGTTGGGGAATGGGTTCGTGCCTTTGAGGCCACGGGAGAAGCGGCGTTGGCCGGTGGGCGGCGCGGCCGACGGCCAGGTGAGCAAAAAGCCCTCAACCGGCGCCAGGAAGCGACGATCCGTCGGCTGATCGTCGGGCGATGCCCCGATCAATTGAAACTCCCCTTCGCACTATGGACCCGCGAAGCGGTTGGCCAGCTGATCGAGCGTAAAGCCGGTATCCGCCTGTCCCCGACGGCCATCGGGTACTTATCTTTCGGCCTGGAATCTGACCCCACAAAGGCCGATCCGGCGGGCGATGGAAAGGAGCGAGGCGGCGATCCAGACATGGATGAAACGCGAATACCCGGCGATCGCGAGACGAGCCCGAAAGGAAAAAGCTGAGATCCATTGGTCGGACGAAACTGGCATCTCGAACCAGGCCAATTACGGCCGGAGCTTCGCGCCGGCGGGCAAGACACCGGTGATACCGCGTCCGGCCACGCGATTTACCCAATCGATGATCTCCAGCGTGACCAACCAGGGCAAGTTGCGCTTCATGATCTATGATGGCGCACTGAATGCAGCGATTTTTCTGAAATTCCTGCGCCGGTTGATCAAAGACACGGACCGGAAACTGTTCGTGATCGTCGACAATCTACGTGTGCATCGGGCCAGGACCGTGGCGGCGTGGGTCGAAGAGAACAAGGATCGAATTAAACTTTTCTACCTGCCGCCGTACGCGCCGGAGCGGAACCCAGACGAATACGTCAACAACGACGTCAAACAAGGCATGGCACGGCGTGGCACGCCAATGAACAAGGCCGCGATGAGGGCTGGGCTGACAGCCCATATGCGCGGGCTACAGGGCAGGCGACATAAGGTGCGCGCATTCTTCCAGGCACCCGATGTCCGCTATGCCGCGTAAGCGCATCCGTGATACATATTTGGCCGACTGGTTAGTAATAGAAAAGGGCCGCGAAGCCCTGTTGACTATCGTGCCCGTGCTGGGAGCCGCGCTTCGCCAGGCTCAGCGCGGCTCCCAGCACGCGGCGTCGCATCATGTATCGGTATTGGCCGCTCCTTCCGTTGTTTGCTTCGCTGTCGTGTTCAGCGTCTGGCCCTGCCGTCGCTGAGCTCGTTTGCTGGTCGCCAGCCGGAAGCTGTCGCCATTCATTTCCAGGATGTGGACATGATGCGTGAGCCGATCCAGCAGCGCGCCGGTCAGTCGTTCTGAACCGAAGATCGAGGTCCACTCATCGAATGGCAGATTGCTGGTGACCAGCGTGGCGCCGCGCTCATAGCGTTGGCTGAACACCTCGAAAAGCAGTTCCGAACCAACAGCGGTGAACGGCACGTATCCCAGTTCGTCGACGATCAGCAGTTTGACCGTGTTGAGGTGTTTTTGCAGTGCCCGTAGCCGGCGTTCATCGCGCGCTTCCATGAGTTCATGCACGAGAGCGGCGGCCGTGGTGAATGCGACGCTCTGGTTTTTCTGACAGGCGGCCAGTCCCAGTGCCAGGCCGATGTGGGTTTTGCCGGTGCCGGACGGCCCGAGCGCGATGCAGTTCTGCCGCCTATCGATCCATTCGCAGCGCGCGAGTTCGAGGACCAGCGCCTTATTGAGTGACGGCTGGGCGGTGAAGTCGAACGTGTCGAGGCTCTTGGTCTGTGGAAACCGTGCCGCCCGGATCCGGCGCTCGATGTTGCGCCGCTCGCGGTCGATGCGCTCCAGTTCGCACAGACGCAGCAGATAGCGGGGATAATCGGCGCGATCCTGGGCCGATTCCATGGCCACCTTCTCGTACTCACGCGCGAACGTGGGGAGCTTCAGCGCCTTGAGATGATTGCCGAGCAGCACCTGGGGCGCGACGGCGGTCAGCGCCGTGGTATCGTGGGACATGGTCATGCCGGAACTCCCGCTGTCATCGATGCTGAACGTGCATTGGCGACGAGATCGAGATAGGCGCTCGGATCCGTGGTTCCGACCGTGGCGGCCGGCAGGTAGGGGTAGAAAGTCAGATCGAGCCGGGCCGGGCGGTTCTCCAATTTGGCCAGCACCAACATCTTCACCGCGTCGAAACTGATGGCGCCAAGCCGCAACGCATGCGCAACGGCCTGTTCAACGTCATGCTGACGGAAGTCCTCGATCAGACGCAGGACCTGAATGAACTCGCGCCGTCCGGCATTCCCCATCCGGGCTTCCATCAGCCGCCGCAGCCGATGAATACATTCCGCGAGTTGCCACCCGTCCAATGGTGCCGCCTGATCGAGGGCTTTGCTCTTGCGTTCCAGCAACGCCAGATAATGCAATGGATCGTAGACGAAGTCGGCCGTGTCGTAACTCCGCGCATGAGTGGCGATGGTCTCGCCGCGGCAGACGATCTCGACACGGTCGACATAGCCCTTCGCCAGAACCTCCTGATGACCGTAGCGGGTCGGCACCGAGTAATCGTTGTTCCGGTAACGCACCAGTGACAGCGACGAGACGCGCGTGGCGATCTTGTGACAGGCATCGTACGGCGCCGGCGGCAACGGCATGAACGCAGCAAGGTCGGCCCGCATCCGTTCGGCGATCGAGCTGGTATGGCCGCGCAGGATCGCCTCGCCACGCCGGGTGCAGGCACGCAGGAACCGGGCATTCAACGCGTCGAAGCTGTCCGCGACGGGCAGCGGCGTCATGAAGTTGCGTCGGACATAGCCGACCAGCCCCTCCACCTTGCCTTTGTCGTTGCCCTTGCCCGGTCGGCCGAACCGGTCGTTAAACAGGTAGTGGCTCTGCAGTTCCGCGAACATGTGCGAGCGCAGCCGCTCGCCACCCTTCACGATCCGGGCTACCGCCAGGCGCGTGTTGTCATACAGGACCGATCGCGGTACGCCGCCGAAGAAGTCGAAGGCCGCGACGTGACCATCACAGAAGGCTTCCGCCGTCTCGGCCGGATAAGCCCTGACAAAGCAGCCGTCCGAATGCGGCAGGTCCATGCACAAGTAGTGGAACCGGATCTTCTTGCCCGCGATGTAGCCGTCAGCCTCGCCAAAATCCGCCTGCGCGTGACCAGGACGATGGCTCAAAGGCACGAACATCTCGCGTGATCGCGACGTTGCTTCCGCCACATACTCACGCACGATCGTATACCCGCCGGAAAACCCCCGCTCATCCCGGAGACGTTCGAAAATCCGTTGCGCCGTGTGGCGCTGCTTCTTGTGCACGCCACGATCCGTCTCGAGGATGGCGTCGATCCACGCGATGTGCGGCCCCAGCTTCTTCGAGGCCGGACGTTCGCCCCGTCGGTAGCCCGGCGGAACAGAATACTGAAGCATCTTCGAGATCGTGTTCCGATGAACGCCAAACCGCTTCGCCGCCTCTCGGCGGCTCAACCCGTCCACAATCACCGCGCGCCGGATCCTGGCATAGAGTTCCACTGTCAACATCCTTCCGGCCCCTCCATGCCCCGCACGGACATCGAGAAGGCCTATCAGGACCGGTACACTTTGGCGCCGCCATCACGGCGCCGGCTCAACACCGGTTCAGTGGTACAATTTGCCGCCGCTGTTTATAGGAGGCTGACCGTGCCAAAATTCTGGAAGAAACAGAGGCGGCCGACACGGTGGTTAGCAAGATCATCGCTCTACAGAGGATCCGCGGTGTTGGCGAAAACTTCGCAGCCGTGTTGGTCCGCGAGGTGTTCTACCGTTCTTTCGCCAACCGCCGTCAGCTCGCCAGCTATGTCGGCATCACACCGATGCCCTACCAGAGCGGCGGGATGGATCGCGACCGGAACATCAGCCGGGCAGGCAATCCTCGGGCACGCACGACTATGATCCAGCTTGCTTGGTTGTGGTTGCGCTATCAGCCCGATAGCGCGCTGGCCACGTGGTTCCGCGAGCGCGTCGGCACACTGAAGGGGCGCACGCGGCGGATCGCGATTGTGGCGATGGCAAGGAAGCTTCTGATCGCCCTGTGGCGCTACGTGGAGACCGGGGTGGTGCCCGACGGCAGCACGCTCAGCGCAGAGACCGCAGTCACAGCATAATCAACCAGATTGCCGCAGGCGAGGAGCCGTCAGCGGCGATACGGGGAGCGCGACCGTCTTCTTCTTTGGTAGCTCCGCGCTACCGCGTTTCAGGTGGGTCGCGTCTCACTGGGGCAAAGCCTCGTGCAAGAGGCATTATGGTGCGGGCGCCTCTACGGCCCCGACCGCATGTAAGGTGACGCAGCAGTCGCTGCGATACAGGACCGCCCCGGGCCCAAGCGTGCCTCACCACGATGAGCGTGAAACAGGAGGTGCCATCCCAGAAACCATTGACAAGCGAACCCTCATGTAAGGACGAAGCCAGGGTCGGACAGAAGGGCTCGCTCAGCTATGTCTGGGCGCCGATAGGCTCCCGCCCGCCGAGCGGTTCAGTTCACCGTTACGATCCGTTGCTTGCCGGGTAACAGCGCGGCGGCCTGCGCCTCGGCTGTGCTGATCTCGTTCAGCAGCCACTCCCGGAACGCCGCGATATGAGGTTCGTCCGCCTGCTGGCGCCGGCATACCAGGCAATAGGCGCGGCGTGACTGCAGGGTCAGCCCGAACGGTGCGACCAACCGGCCGGACCGCAGATCCTCGGCCAGGAACAGTGGTTGCCCCATGCCAATGCCGACCCCGTCCCGCGCCGCCCGATAGGTCAGTGTGGAGTTCTCGAAGCCGATGCCGTGCTCGGGATCGATGCCGGAAGCACCCGCACAGGCCAGCCATTCCCGCCAGATCGGCAGCTGGATCTGGGACCAGAGGATGGTGTGCTGGCTAAGGTCCTGCACCGACCGCAGCGCCGGTCCTCGCTCCAGCAGCGCCGGGCTGCAGACCGGCAGGAACAGCGGGTGGAACATCGGATCCTGCCGCAGCTCCGGCCAGTTCTCCGGTCCCAGCAGCACGCTCAGGTCCACGTCGTCGGTGTCGAAGCAGACGCGCTTGAGCGACGCGGTCAGGCTGAACTTGATGTCCGGATGCTGCGCGCGGAATGAGCCGAGCCGCGGGATCAGCCATTCCGTGGCGAAGGTGGTGAACACCCTCACCGCAAGCTGCGATGTGGCACTCGGCCCGATCAGTTGCGCGCTTG
Organism: uncultured Alphaproteobacteria bacterium; assembly: GCA_963789495.1. Lineage (GTDB taxonomy): Bacteria > Pseudomonadota > Alphaproteobacteria > Acetobacterales > Acetobacteraceae > CAWBLP01. The sequence goes on along the minus strand of CAWBLP010000028.1, from coordinate 147,077 downwards.
CCGCGTCGATCCGGGTAAAGGCGTCGCTGATGGCGCTGAAATAATGCCGGCCCTTTTCGGTCAGCATCAGACCACGGCGATGCCGTTCGAATAACCGGCAGTCGAAATGCGCTTCCAGCAGCGCGATGTGCCGGCTGAGCGCGCCTGGTGTCACCGACAGCTCGTCGGCGGCCGTGACCAGCTTGGCATGCCGGCCGGCGGCCTCGAAGGCTTTCAGAGCATTGAGCGACGGCAGGCGGTGGCGCACGCGGCTTCCATCCGAGGGTTGAGGATTTCTCAAAGCTTACGTGAGAACATTGGAATTTGTCCATGCCCCGGCAGCTCCTATGGTCGCCTGCAACGGTCGGCGATCGCCCAGCGGCGTCGATGAAAGTCAAAAAATCGAGGAATCCGGGAATTCAGCAATAAAAGTTCGGCCGCGCTGCCGGCCTCTCCCTGTCCAGAATGAAGTGCGAGACCAACCGCCGGTTCAGCATGCGGCCGGTTGGGACGTCTCTGCCGCCTGGCAGGTGCGAATGCTGGTCGATTGGCCGGACGCAACCCCAACTGCACGCAGAAGGAAACGAAGTCTATGCCAGATTGGTCATTGCGGGATAAGGCGTGCCTGGTCGGCGTGGGAACGACCGAGTACGGCTCGTTCCCTGAAACCGACAGCTACGGGCTGGGGGCGGAAGCGCTCCGCCGCGCGGTCGAGGATGCCGGCATCCGGTTCGAGGATATCGACGGCCTGATCGTCAACCGCATCCCGTCCTATGATCGATTTGCCGAGATCATGCGGATCAACCCCGAATACTGCCTGCTGACGGAAACGCCCGGCCGTTTCTCGGGCGTTTCGCTGGCCCTGGCGAGCCACGCGCTGGCCACCGGCGCGGCCAAGGTGATCGCGCTGGTGTACGGCAACAATGGCCGTTCGGTGCGCATGATGTATGGTGGCGGCGACAGCCTGTGGGCGCCCTGGGGCTTCACCTCGCCCGGTGCGATCCACGGCATGATGTATCGCAACCACATGCACCAGTTCGGCACCAGCTCGGAAGACCTGGCGCATATCGCGATGGCGTTCCGCAAGCACGCCTCGCTGAATCCGAATGCGGTGCGGCGGGAGCCGTTCACCGTGGAGGATCACCAGGCCTCGCGCTTCATCGCCGATCCGCTGCATCTGCTGGACTATTGCCAGATCAACGATGGCGGTGTCGCCTGGATCATGACGACGCCGGAACGCGCCAAGGACATGCGCAGGCCGCCGGTCTACGTCTCGGGCTACGCGCGTCAGGACACGTTCAGCCACGGCTCGGTGCCGACCACCGATTACTGGTACCCGGCGCTGCAGAAAATCGCCTCGCAGGTCTATGACCGCGCCGGCATTTCGCGTGAGGCCGTGAAGGGCCTCATGATCTACGACAACTTCTCGCCGACCGTGCTGTTCTCGCTGGAAGGCATGGGGTTCTGCAAGCAGGGCGAGGGCGGGCAGTTCGTCCGCGACGGGACGCTGGAGCTGGGACGCGGCCGCTGGCCCACCAACACATCGGGCGGGCATCTGTCGGAAAGCTACATGCAGGGCTGGGCGCTGATCGCCGAGGCGGTGCGCCAGGTGCGCGGCGAATGCGGGCCGCGCCAGATCCCGGACTGCGATGTCGTCCAGTACATCTGCGCAACCAATATCGGCCAGTCAGCTATCTTCCGGAGGTGAGCGTATCATGTCGTACATCAAGCCTCTGCCGCAGCTCGACGTGTGGAACCGCCCATTCTGGGAGGCCTGCAAGGAACGCCGACTGATCGCGCAGCGCTGCAATCAGTCGGGCGAGATCTGGTTCCCGCCCAGTCCGGTTTCCCCGGTGACGCGCACCCAGGAATGGAGCTGGGTGGACCTGTCCGGGCGCGGCACGATCTGGTCATGGGTCGTCATGCACCAGCGCTACTTCAAAGGCTTTGCCGACGACATCCCGTACAATGTCGCCCAGGTGCAGCTTGAAGAAGGGCCCATGCTGATCACCAACATCGTCGATGTAGCGGAAGCCGATCTGCGCATCGGCATGCCGGTGCAGGTGGTGTTCGAGGAGGCGACCGACACCATCACCCTGCCCAAATTCACGCCGATCCGCTGAGGAGCTGACATGAGCGATGGAGCAACGGCCGATCTGGTCGTCCTGGAAGACCGCGGCGATTACGTGCTGATGCGGATGAACCGTCCGGAGAAGCGCAACGCGATGAACCGCGCGATTCGCCTGGCGATGCTGGATGCGATGGAGCAGGTGCGCCACAAGTTCAAGGTGGTCGGTACTGACCGGCACCGGCACCAGCTTCTGCGCCGGCGTGGACCTGAAGGAAAGCCACGCGGATCGAGAGGCCGGGCTGCCGGAAGATCCGAAATCCGACTGGAACGAGGTCAACCTGGCGATCCGCCGCCATCCGGCGATCTTCATCGCCGCGGTGAACGGCGTCGCGCTGGGCGGCGGGTCCACCCTGATCAATGTGTGCGACCTGGCGATCGCCGCCAACGAGGCGCAGATCGGCATGCCGGAGATGGGCTTCGCGACCTATCCGGGTCTGGCCGGTCCCGCCGCGCAGATAGCTCTGCCGCGCAAGCGCGCCGCCTGGATGATCCTGACCACGCGCCGGCTGGATGGCCCCACCGCGGAAGCCTGGGGCATGGTCAACCAGTCCGTGCCGCTGGCCGAATTGCTGGATGCGGCCGACGCGCTGGCGCGTCACGTGGCGCAGTTCGATGAGACCGCGCTGACCGAGAGCAAGCGCGCCATCGACTACATTCCGAACCTCATCTCCGACTGGCGGCAGGCGTTCGACTACGGCAACAAGGTCAACGCGCTGATCCGCTCGCGCAGCACGGCCCAACGCTCCGGCCTGGCCAAGTTCGCGCGCGGCGAACGCAACGCCGGCCAGGGGTGACAGACATGACCGGCGATACGATCCGCCATCCGTTCGATCGGCTGACTCAGCGCGGTTTGTCCGTGCTGGCGGTCGTGTTCGCCGGTTATATGATCTACGCGACCTTCTATGGACCGTACAAAACCACGCTGGTCCATTTCGCGCTGTTCCTGATTGTCATGATGGTCATCTACTTCCTCGATCAGGGGAAGGCGATGGCACAGGGCTACGGCCGCTTCCAACGGCTGTACGACTGGCTGTTCGCGATCCTGTCGGTGGTCTCGATCGGTTACATGGTGGTGAATTTCGACCGCCTGATCGAGATCTGGGGGGCGATGTTCCTCACCAACTGGGACGTTGCCGCGGGCCTGGGCATGGTGTTCGTCGTGCTGGAGGCAGCGCGACGACAAAGCATCGCCTTCTTCCTGCTGGCGATCTTCAGCGTGCTCTACATCCTGTACGGCAATCATCTGCCCGGGCTGCTGCGCAATCCCGGGATGGATTTCGACCGCTTCATCTACCTGACAGCCTATACCGAGGAAGGCATCTTCGGCAGCGGCCTGGCGGTCGCCGCCTCCTACCTGTTCATGTTCATGCTGCTCAGTTCGGCAATGACCGAGACCAAGACGGGCGACTTCATCATCCGTCTCGCCACCGCCGGCACCGGGCGGCTGGTCGGCGGCCCGGCCAAGGCCGCGATGTTCGCCTCGGCCGGGCTCGGCACCATGGTCGGCAGCTCGATCGGCAACGTCGTCTCCACCGGCAGCTTCACCATTCCGCTGATGAAGCGGGTCGGCTTCCGCTCGCATATCGCCGCCGCGATCGAGGTGGTGGTGTCCGAAGGCTCGCAGATGATGCCGCCGGTGATGGGCGCCGGCGCCTTCCTGATGGCGGAGCTGACCGGCATCCCCTACGCCACGATCGCGCTGGGCGCGCTGCTGCCGGCGGTGCTCTACTACATCTCCACCTACGCCGTGATCCATATCGAGTCGCTGAAGATGGGCCTCGGCAGCCTGCCGCCCGAGGAAGTGCCCAGCGCGCGCCAGGTGCTGAAGGATGGCTGGCACCTGCTGATCCCGCCGCTGGTGCTGCTCTACCTGCTGATGGTGGATGGCTACACCGCATCCTATGCCGGCATCGCCTGCGTCGGCGTAACGCTCCTGGTGGCCTGCTTCCGCGCCTATAGCCGCTGGAACCTGCGCGGCCTGTTCGTGATGCTGGATCGCGGCACCCGCCAGGCCGCCGCCGTCACCGGCCTGGTGGCAGCGATCGGCCTGGTGCAGCAGGCCATGGTGACCACCGGCCTGGGCGGCCGGCTGACCGAGATCATCCTGCTGGCCAGCGCGCATGAGCCGCTGATCACCGCCATGCTGGTGGTGCTGTGCGCAACCGTGCTGGGCATGGGCATGCCGACGCCGATCGCCTACCTGCTGCTGGCGCTGTTCGCGGCCCCGGCAATGCAGGCGGTGGGCTTTCCCAAGCTCGCCTCGCATCTGTTCCTGTTCTATTTCGCGATCAAATCCGGCTCGACCCCACCAGTGGCCGTGGTTGCCATCGTCGCCGCCAGTATCGCCGAGGCGAACTGGTGGAAGACCGGCGTGATGGCCTTTTATTACTCGCTGCCAGGATTCGTGGTCGCCTTCATGTTCCTGTACTCGCCCGAGCTTCTGCTGGACGGCAGCTTCGGTGGAATCCTGCTGGCCTTCGTCACCGCCGCCATCGGTACCATCGGCGTGGCCGGCGCGTTGCAAGGCTGGTTCGGCAACTGGCTCAACTGGATCGAACGCCTGGTGCTGTTCGCATCCGCCATCTGCCTGGTCCACACCGGCATCATCGGCGACCTGATCGGTCTGGTCGGCATGACCGCCATCTACTTCGCCAGCCGGTGGCAGTTGCTGCCGCGCACCAGGCCCGCCTCGGCCCGGTCCTAGGGCGGTGCCCGCAGGCAGCGTCCGATCCATCGCATGACAGGAGGAAACCATATGACAGAACAGAAATCCCCAACGCGCCTGTGGCGCCAGCTCGCGGCGGCAACCGCGCTCGCCGCATCGCTGCTCGCCACCCCCGCGATGGCGCAGAAGCAATGGTCGCTCGGCACGTCCAGCACCGGGTCGGGCCCGTATGTGGAAGGCGTGATCATCGCCAACGCGGTGAACGGATCGCAGTCCAAGGTGCGGGTGTCCGCGCAGACCACCGGCGGGTTCAATGAGAACCTGGCGCTGGTCGCCGCCAACCGGCTGGATGTCGGCATGGACAGCGTCATCGATATCGAGAATGCCTATAACGGCACCGGCAAGTTCGCCGACCTGAAGGGCAAGGAGGTGTTTCGCAACCTGCGGCCAATCTTCAACTTCGAACGCAGCGTCTGCCATTTCCTGACCCGCGCCGATTCCGGCATCAAGTCGTTCGCCGACATCAAGGGCAAGCGGGTCAACCTGAACACGCCCGCGACTTTCACCCGCGGCTTCGACGAGCAGATCCTCGCCGCGCTCGGCATCAAGCTGGACCAGATCAAGGTGTTCAGCATCTCCACCGGCAAGCATTTCGACGCATTGCGTGACAACGTGATCGATGTCGGCATGCATTGCTATTCGCTGAAGTTCAACGGCCTGCTGGAATTGGCCGCGTCGGTGCCGGTGAATCTGCTGAGCCTGCCGGACGACGCCTATCAGCGGTTGAACGAGCATTATCACGGCCTGGTGGCCCGCGCGAACGTGCCGGCCAACACCTATAACGGCCAGACCGAACCGGTGAAGACGGTCGGCAACCTGTCGGCCCTGTTCGTCAACAAGGAGGCGGACGCAGACCAGGTCTATGCCTTCACCAAGGCGTTCTGGGAGAACATCGACGCGATGGCGAAGCAGGAAGGCTCATTCGCCGGGTTCACCGTGGAATTGGGCATGTATCCCGGCAAGGCGCCGCTGCATCCCGGCGCCGCCCGCTTCTTCAAGGAAAAAGGCGTCCTGAAGTGACGACCCCGCTCGGCCGCGAAGTTGCGGCCGGGTACCCTCCCATTTGTTGCTGAGGCGTCTTGATGGCATTGCCACTTTCCCCCTACCGGGTTGTCGAGGTCGCTGCCGCCTCGGCGTCGCTGCTGCATCGCGAGGCGCTCGCGCTGGCCGGCAAGATCATGGGCGACCTCGGCGCCACGGTGTTGAAGATCGTTCCCCCCGGCGGCGACCCGCTGCATCGCGTGCCGGTGCTGCCGTGGGAGGAAACCGCCGAACCGTTGGCGCTCGGCGCATTCCTCGATACCTCCAAGCAGTTCGTGGAACTGGACCTCGCCCGGCCGGGGGATCGTAACTTGCTCGAAATGCTGGTGGCGGATGCCCAGGTGATCCTCACCGATGGTCCCGCCACCGGAATGGCCGATCCGGAACGCCAGGTCGCGGTGACCGTCTCCGCCCTGCCCCCCGGCTCGCCACTGGCCGGCACGCCAATGAGCGACCTGACTTTGCTGGCCCTGTCCGGCCTGCTGGACATCGTCGGCGACCCGGCGCGGGAGCCGTTGATGCTGGGCGGCCACCAGGCTGCGCGTGCCGCCGGGCTGGCGCTGTTCTCCGCCGCCGCGACCGGGCTGGCCGGGCTGGACCTGCATGGCGTTGGCGACCGTCTGGAGGTGGATATCCTGGATGTGCTGATCTGGGTGAACTGGAAGGGTGTCGGTGCCACCGCGTTCCGCGCCGGCGAGGCCACCTCGCGGGAGGGCGCCGCCGCCGAATGGCAGGTGAACCGCTGCGCCGATGGCTGGATCGCCATGGTCTACAACAATCGCGACTGGCCGGCGCTCGCCCGCCTGGTCGACCACCCCAGCCTGCTCGACCCGAAGCTGAACAACCCGAACGAGCGGGCGGCGCGACGCGGCGAATACGGGCCGGCGATCGCCGCCTGGTGCAGCGGTCGCACCCGGGAGGAGATCCAGGCGGTGGCGCAGGCGCGCAAGGTGCCGGTCGGGCCGGTGGTCGATCCCGCGGAACTGCCGAACGATCCACAGGTCGCCGCCCGCCAGTCCATCGCGCGTGTGCCTGCGTCCGGCAGCGCAGGATCGCTGGCCATGCCGCTGGTGCCGATGCTGATGAACGGCGAGCGCTTCCTGCCGCGACCTTCGGTCCGGGTCGCCAATCCGCGAGGGCTGCGGCAATGACCCCCAACCGCAAACTGCCGCTGGCCGGGTGCCGGGTGCTCGACCTCGGCATCATTACCGCCGGCGCCGCCACCTCCGCGCTGCTCGCCGACGCCGGTGCGGAGGTGATCAAGATCGAATCCGCGAGCTATCCCGACCCGTTCCGCTTCTGGTCCAGCGGCGATCCGGACGCGAAGCAGACCAGCTCGCCGGTGTTCGAGTTCACCAACCGCAACAAGGACGGGCTGGCGCTCGACCTGAAGCGGCCGGAGGGGCGGGCGGTCTTCCTGCAACTGGTGGCCAAAAGCGATGCGGTGGTGGAGAACTTCCGCCGCGGCGTGATGGAGGGGCTGGGCCTGGATTTCGCCCGGCTGCGGGCGGTGAACCCGCGTATCGTCCTCGGCTCCATCTCCAGCCAGGGCGAGACCGGACCCACCCGCCTGTTCACCTCCTACGGTTCCACCTTGGAGGCGACCGGCGGGCTGGCGGCGATCACCGGCTATCCGGACGGCCCGCCGGCGATCACCGGCCGCAACGTCAACTACCCGGACCAGTTGGTCGGCGTGTTCGCGATGGGCGCCATCGTCACCGCCATGCTGCATGCCAGACGCAGCGGCGAGGGCGCGCATGTCGACATCGCGCAGCGCGAGGTGACGACCTTCGTGATCGGCGAACATGTCACCGCGGCGAGCCGCGCAGCCGAACCGGTGCCGGGGCAGCGCCGCGGCAATGCGGACCCGGGCGGGCGGCCGCAGGGCTGCTTCGCCGCCGCGGACGGGCGCTGGGTGGCGGTGACGGTGCTCGATGGCGCAGGCCTGCCCGCCGACCTGCGGGCCGACGAGGTGTCGCTGCGTGCCTGGATCGCCGCACGTACCGCGCAGGATGCGGTGCAGGCACTGACCGGGCACGGCATCGCCGCGGCGATCGTCCGGTCCAGTGCCGAGGTGCTGGCGGAAACCCCGGTCGGCGATGGCGGTGCTCTGGCGCGCAGCCCGGCCGGCGTGCTGGTGAAGGGCTTTCCGTTCCGCTCCGCCAGGACGCCGTTCGGCATCGTGCAGGAGGCGCCCGCGGTCGGCCGCGACAGCGAGGCGGTGCTGCGGCGCGTGCTGGACATCGACCCGGTCGCGCTGGCGACGCTGCGCGAGTTGGGGGTGCTGGCCGGCGATGCGTGACCGGCCGCCGGGTGGTGCCGGCATGGCGCCGGACCGGCCAGTTGCGTTGCAACGCTGCGCGGTCTCGACGCCGCCGACTTCACCGCTGACGCCTCATCTCAGCCCACAGCAAGGACGCCAGACGTGCGCGTTTCGATAACCCTGCCCACCAAGGACTGGCATGAGACGAGCCAGGCGGCGCGCGCCGCGGAGGCAGCCGGCGCCGACGCAGTTCAGTGCCCGGAGATCAAGCACGACCCGTTCCTGGCCCTGGCGGCGGCGGCACGCACCACCGAGCGGGTGCAGTTGACCTCCTCGGTGGCGATTGCGTTTCCGCGCAGCCCGATGATCGTCGCCAACCAGAGCTGGGACCTGCAATACAACAGCGGCGGCCGCTTTGCGCTTGGCCTGGGCAGCCAGGTCAAGGGGCATAACGAGCGCCGGTTCAGCGTGCCCTGGATCTCGCCGGCGCCGCGGATGGCGGACTATGTGCAGGCGCTGAGGGCGATCTGGCGCTGCTGGGAGACCGGCGAGGCGATGAGCCACACCGGGAAATTCTACCAGTTCAGCCTGATGAACGCCGAGTTCTCGCCCGGGCCGATGGGAACGCGCCCGGTGCCGATCACCCTGGCCGCGGTCGGCGAGCACATGCTGCGGGTGGCCGGCCGCACCTGCGACGGGGTGCGGCTGCACAGCTTCGCCACGCGCAGCTATGTGCAGGACGTGCTGGGCCCGATCCTCCAGGTGGAGCTCGACCGTGTCGGCCGCTCTGCTGCGCAGTTCGAGGTCAGCGGCGGCGGCTTCGTGGTGACCGGCGCCAACCGCGAGGCGGTTCGCCAGGCCGCCGAACCGGTGCGCTACCGGGTGGCGTTCTACGGCTCCACCCCCGCCTACCGGCGGGTGTTCGAACATCACGGCCTGGCCGATCTGGGCACCCGTTTGACCGCGATGGCGCGGGCGCGGGACTGGGACAACATGGCGCCGCTGATCTCCGACGACACGCTGAACCTGTTCGTTGCGATGGGAACCTATGACGAGCTTCCCGGCGCGATCGAGCGGCGATTCGGCGGCATTGCCGACACCGTTGGGCTGAACCTGCCCTCCGACGCGCCGGACCATGTGCGACGGGAGCTGATTGAAGCGATTCAGCGCCTGCCGAGCCGGTTCAAGGCGTTCGCGGTGGGGTAGGCCGGCAGGCGCCACGGTCGGGCGTTGTGGCCTGGAAGGTGCCGTGCCGACTTCGATCGTTCGGTTCCGGCGTCGACCCGGCGTCGGCGCCGCTCACCGCCGATAAATTGCTGTACGACCAAGACCCCCAGGCTATGCAGGGGTTGGCGGCCGTTGAGCTACTGCTTGAGCAGCCAAAGACGAAGTCACCCTGCTTCTTTCCGGCCGACTTATACCAATCGCCCTAGATACTGACTGTTGCCCAATCGCGATATCCGATGGACCGGATGCGGTGGGGATCGCCAACGAACCAGTTCCAGGCATCGGCGCAGGCGCGGAGGATGGCCTCGTAGCTATCCCAGACCGCGGTGGAGAGCTTGTTGCCGCGGAGGTATTGCCAGACATTCTCCATCGGGTTCAGTTCCGGCGCGTAGGGCGGCAGATGCAGCGGCACGATGTTGCCTGGCAGGATGAGGTCGCCGCCGGTGTGATGCCATCCAGCGCCATCGCAGATCAGCACGGCGATCGCACCGGGAGCGACCTGCTCGCTGATCTCGGCGAGATGGAGGTTCATGCATTCGGTGTTGGCGGCCGGTGTGATGACCGCCGCGCCGACCGCGCGGGCCGGGCAGATCGCGCCGAACAGGTAGGCGGTGTCGTGGCGGTTATCACGCACCATCGGCGGGCGGGAGCCTATCGGCGCCCAGACATAGCTGAGCGAGCCCTTCTGTCCGACCCTGGCTTCGTCCTTACATGAGGGTTCGCTTGTCAATGGTTTCTGGGATGGCACCTCCTGTTTCACGCTCATCGTGGTGAGGCACGCTTGGGCCCGGGGCGGTCCTGTATCGCAGCGACTGCTGCGTCACCTTACATGCGGTCGGGGCCGTAGAGGCGCCCGCACCATAATGCCTCTTGCACGAGGCTTTGCCCCAGTGAGACGCGACCCACCTGAAACGCGGTAGCGCGGAGCTACCAAAGAAGAAGACGGTCGCGCTCCCCGTATCGCCGCTGACGGCTCCTCGCCTGCGGCAATCTGGTTGATTATGCTGTGACTGCGGTCTCTGCGCTGAGCGTGCTGCCGTCGGGCACCACCCCGGTCTCCACGTAGCGCCACAGGGCGATCAGAAGCTTCCTTGCCATCGCCACAATCGCGATCCGCCGCGTGCGCCCCTTCAGTGTGCCGACGCGCTCGCGGAACCACGTGGCCAGCGCGCTATCGGGCTGATAGCGCAACCACAACCAAGCAAGCTGGATCATAGTCGTGCGTGCCCGAGGATTGCCTGCCCGGCTGATGTTCCGGTCGCGATCCATCCCGCCGCTCTGGTAGGGCATCGGTGTGATGCCGACATAGCTGGCGAGCTGACGGCGGTTGGCGAAAGAACGGTAGAACACCTCGCGGACCAACACGGCTGCGAAGTTTTCGCCAACACCGCGGATCCTCTGTAGAGCGATGATCTTGCTAACCACCGTGTCGGCCGCCTCTGTTTCTTCCAGAATTTTGGCACGGTCAGCCTCCAGTTCGCGAATCAACTCCAATACCAGGGTGAGCCGCCGGCGGAGCCGATCAAGCTCGATCCGCAACAACTGCGGAAGAGCACGTCCATCACCCGTTCGCAGCTCTGCTACGTCGCGCTCCCAAGAGCGCAGTGACGGCCTTCCCCGGATACCCTGCGTGAACAGCAGCGCTTCGATCCTGTTCTCGATGCGCAGCTTGTCTTGCACGAGGTGTTCGCGCTCGCGGTGAGGACGCTTGGCGTCCTCCTCGTCCGGCGAGGGTACGCGCACCATGCTGCACACCTGGCGATCGCCGCCCAGCCAGGCGGCAAGCACGCGAAGCATGCCCTCGGCATCGAGCCGGTCAGTCTTGGCCCGCCGGGCACGGCGGTTCACCAGAATGCTGGTCGGCTCGAGCACGTAGGCGACGACGCCATGTGCCGTCAGCAGTCGATGCAGCCAGAACCCATCCCGTCCTGCTTCGAAACAGCACGCCACATCCGCGGGGCCGCCCAGCTTGGCTGAGGCGCGCGACCGAACCTCAGCGATGACCCTGAGCAGCGCGGCCGTGTCGCCGCCCTCCAGGCGATGCAGCCGCAACTTCTCAGTATTTGGCAGGCGTGCAGCAACAAGCCACGAAGCAACGCTGAGTTCGATCGAGACGTATACGATGTTTTCGGACGGCATGGCAGGCTCCCTGGTTTATTGCGGACCCTACCAGTGTTGCCAAGCAGCCGGGGCGATGTCCTGCCTCATAGCATCTGGAACCACAGCTCAACGGGCGTCCCGGACCGTGTGGCATGCAAGGCTTGATTCAGGCGGGTACTGAAGTTTTTTTAAAAGCCTGCTGTGCCGCGGCATCCTTCTTCGGGTGATACGGACGCGGCTGAAGCCGGGTCAGCTTCAACTTGCGCAGCCACTTGCCGATCGTGCGGTCCGGTACCGTGACCGCGAAGCGGCGTGCCACCTCCGCACGCAGATCAACGCAACGCCAACGGACCACCTTGTGAACCTGCGGATCGGGGCCGTTGACCACCAGCTCCCGCAGTTCGGCCATCTGCCCCTGCGATTGGGATTGCCCCGCCTTCGTGGACGGTTGACTGGTTTGGGGGCTACGTGGTCACGGTAAGTTCTTGGGCGATCTGCTGCTCATAGTGGATGGGCGACTGGTATCCAATGGCTGAATGCAAACGGACCGGATTGTAGAACCCCACGCCACAAGACCCACAGTAGCGCAGCCGTTGACGAGATGGCGATTGCCTATTCGTGGCATCCGTGGGCTGAGCGGACTATTCGCATTCATGAGGTGATCGAGCGGCCGACTGGTGCGGTTGCGCGCTGCAGCCTCGTGGACGCTGCAGTTGTTCGTGTTCAGGACATCCCGGTCTGGATGTTGGACGCGGCTGCCTGCTGTCAAACTCGACTGGCAGCGAAGCCAGTTGCGGCGCTGTCCGCCCTTGCCGCATTGCGGATCCTGCTTTTGGAAGCGATGCGGATCGCGGCAACAGAGGTGCCGTCAGATGCAGGGATAGCATCTCCCGATTCCTATCGTGGAGATCGTCATGCAACACCGTCGTCGCCGGCCCCGACTGCCGCTCCATCAACTCGATCTTTGGTTGGTGAGGCCGCCAGCGGAATTGGGCGGAGCACCGAGATGGAGCGCGTTGCCGGATCAGACGCAGCGGACGTTGGCCGGCTTGCTGACCGGCTTGCTGATGGCGCACCCCGGCGTCGCAGACCAGGAGCCGGGCGAGCCCTCGGAGGGCGGCAGCGATGAGCGCTGACAAGATTGGCGCGCAGCACCGAGCGCGTAAGGCTGTGCTCTATGTCCGTCAGTCCTCTGCCCATCAGGTTCAGCACAACCGCGAGAGCCAGATACTGCAGTACGCCATGCGTGACCGCCTCGTGCAGCTTGGCTGGTCTGAGATCGAGGTCATTGATGAAGACCTTGGCTGCTCGGCAGCGGGCGGAACCACCCGCGCCGGCTTCGAACGCATGGTCGCCGAAGTTTGCCTCGGCAAGGTCGGTGCGGTGGCAGCTCGGGAAGTATCGCGCTTCGCGCGCAACAGCCGCGATTGGCAGCAGCTTGTCGAGATGTGCCGTGTCGTTGATACACTGCTGGTCGACCAGGAGGCCGTCTATGCGCCGCGACAGGGCAATGACCGGTTGCTCCTGGGGCTGAAGGGCAGCCTCAATGAGTACGAGCTGGACCTGCTGCGGCAGCGCTCGTTGTCCGCGCGCTATGAGAAGGCGCGGCGTGGTGAACTCGTGGTCGGGGCGCCGGTTGGCTTCCTTAAAGCAGGTGACCGCCTGGAGAAGGATCCCGACCGCCGTGTCCAGGCGGCGATCACACTCGCCATCGACAAAGTCGCCGAGCTTGGCAGTGTGCGGCAGGCACTTCTTTGGTTCCTCGAGCACAAGCTTGACTTGCCGACCAGGATCAATGGCGGGCCGATAGAATGGCGTCGCCCGCGGTACTCGACACTGCACGAGTTCATCGCCAATCCTGCCTATGGGGGTGCATACGCATACGGTAAGACGGGCGTCTCGGTGCAATATGACTGTGCTGGGGCCAGGGCGCGTGCCCGACGCAAGCCCCGCGCGGAATGGCTGGCGTTGCAGCCTGGTGCCCACCAAGGCTACGTCGATTGGGACCGCGCGGAGGCGATCCGGAAGATGGTGAGCGAGAATGTGCCGACCGCCGGAGCGCGCGGCGCGCCCAAGCACGGCTCAGCGCTGTTGTCGGGTCTGCTGCGATGCTGTCGTTGTGGTCGCAAGCTCACCGTGCAGTACACTGGGGCCAAGGGTCAGATCCCTCGTTATGCATGCGTTCGCGGGAGACTCGATTACGGAGAGCCCAGTTGCATTGCATTCGGCGGGCTGCGTGTCGATGACGTCGTCGAGGCGGCGCTTCTCGGCGTCCTGCAGCCTGCCGCGGTGCAAGCTGCGCGAGCGGCCGAGGCACAGGCCACAGTACAGCGCGACGAGGCGCGGGAGGCCATGACCCGCGATCTCGAGGCGGCGCGGTACGCTGCTGATCGGGCCTTCCGACAATATGACGCAGCCGATCCTGAGAACCGCTTCGTCGCCGGGGAGTTGGAGGCACGCTGGAACCGCGCTCTGACTCGCGTGGCCGGGTTCGAGAAGCGTATTGCCGATCATGACGCCGCGGCACAGCCTCGGTCCGACCTCGCGTCGATCTCCTTCACCGCGCTGGCCGAGGACTTCCGGACTGTCTGGTCAGCACCGACGACGGATGCTCGGCTCAAGAAGCGGATTGTGCGCACGGTCATCCACGAAGCCATGGCCGACCTCGATGACGCCACGTCCGAGATCGTGCTGACCATTCACTGGGTAGGCGGGAACCATACCCAGCACCGGCTGCCACGCCGGCGGCGGGGACAGCGCAACAGCACGTCTGCCGATATCGTCAAGGCCGTGCGCACCCTGACGCTGATCGCCCGGGATGACGTCATCGCAGGGATCCTCAACCGCAACGGTCTTAAGACGGGCCACGGCAATCGCTGGACCCGAGAACGCGTGACCGCATTACGATCCAACTATCAGATCCCGGTATACCGTGCGGCGGCAGACGGCGTTGAACTCTGGCTCAACCTTGGCGAGGCCGCTGCCATCGTCGGCGTTGCACCGCGCACCCTGCGACTGGCCGCGGAACGCGGCGAGATCGACGCTACGCATCCCCTGGAAGATGGCCCGTGGATCTTCAGCCGTGCTGATCTCGACAGCACTGCCGCCCGCGACCTCGCCCTGCGGGCCAAGACCTACCCAAGACACCCCGCATTACCGCACGCTGCCCAACAAAATCTGTTCTCCTCAACAACATAGCGAGATGTGCGTTGTGACGAGCAATTGTAGAAGCCCTCAATGTAGCTGAAGCAGGCGATGTTTGCTTCAGCCTGGGACACGAATTTCCGGCGCGAGAGGAGCTCGCACTCGAGCGTCGAGAAGAAGCTCTCGCACATGGCATTGTCATAGGCGTCACCGACCGACCCCATGGAGGGCCGAACGCCGACCTCGCGGCAGCGACTGCCAAATGCAAGAGACGTGTATTGGCTTCCCTGGTCCGAATGATGAATGACATCGTGCGGCTGCCTCTGACCCACTGCCATTTCCAGAGCGTCGAGCACAAGTTCCGTGCGCAGGTGGGCCGCCATCGACCAGCCGACGATCCGACGGCTACAGGCATCGAGCACCACGGCGAGATAGAGGAAACCAGCTGCGGTTGGCACGAAGGTGATATCGGCAACCCAGAGCTGATTGGGGCGTTCGGCGGTAAATTTGCGATCGACGAGGTCGGGTGCTGGCCGGGCATCCGGGTTACGTCGTGTCGTCGTCGGGCCGCTGCCACGGTGACAGGCGCCGACCAGCCCTGCGGCGCGCATCAGTCGGGCGATCCTTTTGCGGCCGTGCCTTCCACCGTCTGCGCGGAGCTGGACATGCACACGCGGCGCGCCATACAGGTGCCGCGACGAGGTGTGGATGGTCCTTACGCGCGTCAGCAGTTCGCTGTCAGCCTGCGCATGGGCCGATGGTGGGCGTCCACGCCAAGCGTAATAGCCCGCTGTGGAGACGCCGAGCACGCGCGCCATGGCGGCAACGGGGAACGAAGCCTGGTTTGTGCTCATGAACTCGAAGATCCGGACGACACTGCGCCGGTCTCGCGTGCAAACCAGGCCGCGGCTTTTGAGAGGATATCGCGCTCCAGCCGGAGTTGGCGCACCTCGCGGCGGAGCTTGATCAGCTCATCGCGTTCCGCGCTTGACGTCGGCTCGACCTTCGCTTCCCGGCGGTCTTCGCTACGATCGGCCTGAGCAACCCAGTTGCGGATCGACTGCGAGGTTGGTTCGAATTCGCGAGCAAGGTCCTCCGGATCTCGTCCGGCGCGAACCAACTCGATCATCTGGCGTCGGAATTCCGGCGCATAGGGCAAACGGGTCTTGGGCATGGCGACACCTTGGGTTCAAAGCTTCAGGGTGTCCACGAAGGCGGGGCAATCCCAATCCCAATCCCAGACCGCCGAGCTTTCGACTGGTGCGGTGGCCGTCCAGCCGGCGGTCGCGCCCGGTCCGCCACAGTCAATCACATCGGCCGCATTCCACGCTGGATCAGGTTGAGGGATCGGTCTAGCTTTTCTCCGACCTTGCGTCGGCGTCGGCTTCCAACAGGCATTTTCGCATGCTGTCACCCGGACTATGCCAGGTTTGGCGGGCCAGCCCAGCCATGTCGCGATCGCATTTGCTGGCACTGCTGTCCGAAGTCGAGTACCGGCGGTGGCAGCGCTTCAGGCGGGTGGAAGACCAATCGCGGTTTCTCGTCGCTCACGCGCTCGCTCGCATCGTTCTCGGACGCGGTTTGGGGGCTGCGCCGAACGACGTGATATTCTCGACCATATGCCGTCGTTGCGGTGGCGATCATGGCAAGCCGCGCGTGGAATATCCGCCAATGGGCGCGGAACTATCGTTGTCCCATTCAGGAGAGCAAGTCATTGTTGCCGTTGCCCTGCATGTGTCATTGGGCGTGGACGTTGAACAGGTCCCGCGGGCTCCGCCGTCCACCGACCTAGTGGAGGCGGCGCTTTCGCAGGCCGAACTGCGGTATTTCGCAACTTTGCACGAGTCCCTGCGGGGTGCCGCCTTCGCCAGGTACTGGACACGTAAGGAGGCCTTGCTCAAGGCGACCGGTCACGGCCTGGCTATTGAACCGAACAGATTGACCGTATCAACACCGTGGACGACGCCGCGGCTGATTACGTGGGATGCGGTGCCGCGTTTCATACGCCCGGTCTTCTTCCACGAATTGAATGCGGGGCCCGATTACGCCGCTTGCCTCGCGACGTTGGACGCTAGCCTGGAGGTGGAGGACCGCGACGGCACCCGTCTATTGCTGACCGCATGACTGAAACGGGGAAGCGATTCCCGTGCTTGCCGAGGTAAGGGCACAGCGATTACGCTTGGCCAATGGCTGCAGTCGACCAGCGACTGGCTGGTGCATATTCGCGGAGCGGCTACGTGAAACACCTGGTCGTCTTTCTTTTAGCCGCTCTCGGGACCATCACGGCAGCACGGGCCAACGGGTCGATACCGCAGGCAGTCTCGGTAACCCCGGTACGAACCGAGGCGATGGCTGACCGGGTCGTCGCCTACGGCAATCTCGTGCCAAGCCGCACCATAAACATCGCGCCTCAGGTTTCTGGCCGGCTGACGGCAGTCTTGTTCACCGACGGGCAATCTGTCGCCGCTGGACAGGTCCTGGTGCGGATGGACTCCGCCGTCGCCGAAGCACAATTGCAGTCCGCGCGCGTTCGGCAGCAGACCGATCTCCAAAACCTGCAGCGGGTCCGGGACCTGGCAAATCAGGGCGTCAATTCGGTGGAAGCGCTGCAGCAGGCCGAGGCACAGGTCGTCGAATCGCGATCCGCCCTGGAGGTAAGTCAGCGAAGACTTCGACAAGCTAACCGTGTCGGCGCCCTTCGCCGGACAGGTCGGCACCCACCAGGTTGATCCAGGTTCCTTCGTTCCCGCCGGCCGGACCATCGTTCGGCTTGACGATACCAGCACCCTCCGCGTTGAGTTCAGGATGCCCGGCGCGGTCGCACTGCACGTGCATCAGGACATGCCGGTCCGGATCGAAATGCCAGATGGCGGTGGCTCTCTTGTCGGCAGACTGTCCTTTGTCGATCCCAGCATTTCCACCGATACGCGCTCGGTTCTGCTACGTGCCGAGCTGCCGAGCCCCGGGCCGGAGGTTCGGCCGGGCTTCTATGTTCGCGTGAGCCTTGTCATCGGTGAGCGTCCGCATGCCCTCGTGGTGCCCGCTGATGCGATCATTCCCGACCTCGCCGACTCTTATGTTTTCGTAGTCGACGGCCACAACGTCGCCCGCCGACGTCGCGTCACGCTCGGCCTGAGCGATGCGGACAAGGTGGAACTGCGGAGCGGCGTCACGGCCGAGGAACCGGTGGTCACTGTCGGACAGTTCAACCTGCGCGACGGTGACAAGGTGAAGATCGTCCCTGCCGTGACGTCGGGTGGATGAGCAGAGATGTGGCTGTCCACTTTCTGCATTCGCCATCCCGTCTTCACCCTCGTCATCAATCTGCTGCTCGCGGTCATGGGAGTGTGGGCGGCGCAGGGGCTGCAGCTTCGCCAATTTCCCGAATTGGTGCTGCCCAGCGTTTCGGTGGTCACAGCCTACCCAGGGGCAGATCCGGAACTGGTACGCAATGAGATCACGGCACAACTCGAGGCTGCGATCGGCGCGGCGTCCGGTATCCGGACGATGACATCGACCAGCCAGCAAGGCCTGAGCGCCATCCAGATATTGTTCCTGGCCGGAACCGATCCCGCCGCGGCTCTCAATGACGTGCACGCGAAAGTGTCAGCTGCGATCGCCAATCTCCCGGCAGGAATCATTCAACCGGTCATCACTCAGGTCAGCACGGATGGCCAGCCCGTGTTCTATCTTGCCTTCACCGATCCCACCCTCAGCGACATGGCGATCAGCAGCGTCATCCAGCGTGAGATGGTGCCGAGGCTGAATGCCATCCCTGGGGTAGCGCAGGCGGAGCTGATCGGGGAACGCAAATACGCCATTCGCCTGGAACTCGACCCGATACGGATGGCCGCCTACGGCGTCACAGTGGATGACGTGAGCAATGCGCTGGCGCGACAGAATGTCGCAACACCCGGCGGGCGGCTCCGGCGGCAGAACCGGACCGTCGCGGTGCTGGTAGATACCGCGCTGGCCGACCCGCGTGGCTTCGATCACATGGTTCTGCGACGCGGTAAAGATGGCTTTCTCATTCGCCTCTCCGATATCGGCAAGGCGGTGGTTGGTCCGGACCAGACACTCACGTCCTTCCGTTATGGCGGCAAGCTTGCGGTCGGCGTCGGCCTGGTGCCCCAGTCCACAGCCAATCCGCTGGACATCAGCGCCGCGGCCACTGCCATGCTGCCGGAACTGCGTGCCGCCGCACCGTCGGGCATGGTCATCAACGTGGCATACGACACCTCCGGTCCGATCAAGGCCTCGGTGATCGAAGTGGCCAAGACCGTATTCATCGCCACGCTGCTGGTGCTACTGGTCGTGGTCGGCTTCATCGGCTCGCTACGCACCAGCATCATCCCGATGGCGACCATACCGCTGTCGCTGATCGGCACACTGGCGTTCGTCTACGTGCTGGGATTCTCCATCAACGTGTTTTCGTTGCTGGCGCTCGTTCTCGCGGTAGGCCTGGTCGTGGACGACGCGATCGTGGAAGTGGAGAACGTGCAGCGCCACGTTGATCGGGGCATGCCGGCGCTGGCTGCGAGCTTCCTGGGCAGCCGGGAGGTCGGATTTGCGGTCATTGCGACCACGATCACCCTTGCCGCGGTGTTCGTGCCGATGGGGCTGGCGGGTGGCACGCTGGGGGAACTACTCCGCGAGTTCGCCTTCACGCTCGCGATCTGCATCCTGCTGTCAGGCTTCATCGCACGCACACTGTCCCCGATGCTGTGCGGGCGGTTGATCTATCCAAGGCCGCCGGGCAGCTATGCCGCCTGGATCGCGCGCCGCACCGACGGCCTCACCGCAGCCTATCGGACGCTGCTCGTTCATGTTCTGGCGCACCGCCTGCTTGTCGTATTGGCAGCGCTGGCGATCATTGCAGGGACGCTCATCATCGCAGGTCGGCTACCGACCGCGATATCTCCCAAGGAAGACGCTGCCTATACCACTCTGAAGCTCACCGGCCCGTCGGATGCCTCTCTGGACTACCTCGCCGACTGGTCCTCGCGCGCCGAAGCGGTGATCAGGCAACAGCCGGAGGTTGCCAGCACATTGGCCCTGCTTGGCATGCCGTTGCAGAACGAGATACTCGCCATCGTCATTTTTAAGCCGTGGGATCAGCGCCAGCGCACCTCCACGCAAATCACCGATTCGATCATGGCGAGGCTTCGCGACCTGCCCGGGCTGCAGCCCGCCGTCTATACCTCCGATCCGTTAGCCGGAACGGCGCCCGGCCAACCCGTGCAGTGGATCTTGGAAACATCAGGCAGCGATGCGGAACTGGCAGCCGCGGCCGATGCGGTGATTCGCGCCAGCCGGAACGCTGTGTCCGTACAGCATCTCACAGTCGATTTGCACCTGAATACGCCGAAGCTGCTTGTCGCTGTCGACCGTCAGGTGGCGGCCGATGTCGGCGTGGCCGTCTCGACCGTCGGCGCGACGATACAGTCGCTGTTCGGAGGGCAACGTGCCTCCACATTCGTCTATCGGGGTGACATCTACAATGTTATCATCGATCTGCCGAAGCGGCTGGCCGGCGATTCCGCGACCCTGGAAGACGTTTATGTCCTGGGCCGCGCCAGCCAACTGATTCCGCTCCGCTCCTTGGTCACCCTGAAGCGGAGCGCCGGGCCGGCGGCGTTGTCGCGGACGGATCAGATGAACTCCGCCATACTCGGAGCCGAACCATCGCCAGGACATACCGTGCAGGAGGCCTCCGCCGAACTGCGGTCGATCGCCGAAACCGTTCTGCCAGGCAATATTCGCCTGGCCCGCAGTGCGGCAACGCGGGCAGCCCAGCAAGCCGCAGCCGGCATGCTGAGGACGCTGATGCTGGCAATAGTTTTCATCTACCTCGTGCTGGCCGCTCAGTTCGAGAACTTCCGCGACCCGGCCATCATTCTCGCGGTCGTTCCAATTGCAATCTGCGCGGCTTTGGTCGGGCTCTTCCTGTATCGCGGCACGATCGATCCGTTCAGCGCAATTGGCCTCATTACGCTGGTGGGCCTGATTGCGAAGCACGGCATCCTCATCGTCGAGTTCACCCGGCAACTCCGCCAACAGGGGCAGGCATTGCATGAGGCGCTGATCGATGCGGCGGCCCTGCGGCTGCGTCCTATTCTGATGACTACAATCGCGACCGTGCTTGGCGCGCTGCCATTGGTTCTGGCGAGAGGCGCCGGGGCCGGCGGCCGCGCTGAGATCGGCATCGTTATCACCGCCGGGATGGCGTTCGGCACGCTGGTGTCGCTGTTCCTGCTGCCTGCTGTCTATTCTCTGCTGGCAGGCCGCGGCAGCCGTCCGCTGGTACCTGTGCCGGAGTTCCTGATCACCGATCGGGCATCGCGGAAATTGCCAGCCAAATAATCCGCGGCCTGCGGATCGTACGAAGCTTGTTCGGTCGTGGGCGGGAGAAGCGAGAGCCCGCTCTCCATGATGCCCAGCATGTCATCGCGAGCGGTGTGCAGAAAGAAGTGTCCCCCAGGGTAGGTTCGCAGCATAAATCTGCCATGCGTGTGCTGTTGCCAACCGGCCAGGTCCTGGCGCGTGACCCGATCTTCCTCTCCACCAAACGCGGTGATCGGCGCCGGGAACGGAATTGCTTCGTCTGGTTCTGCCGTTTCTACCACCGTGAGGTCGGCGCGGATTGTCGGCAATATCAGCGCGAGCAACTCCGGGTCTGCCAGCACGCTGTCGGGCGTGCCTTCCATCCGTCGCAGTTCCTCGAGCAGCGCGGCATCGCTGAGCTGGTGCATCGGTGAACGTCGAGGGGGAAGATGCGGAGCGCGCCTGCCGGAGACGAAAAGGTGCAGTGGCAGCGGCAGTTCGCGCCTTCTGAGTTCATGCGTGAGTGCTGCCGCGACCGCCGCCCCCATACTGTGCCCAAACAGCGCGTAGGGATGTGACACATATGGTGTCAGCGAATCGGCCAGGACGTTGACCAACCGAGCCATGTTCTGGAATGGCGGTTCGGCAATGCGATTTCCACGTCCAGGGAACTGAACGGGTACGACATCAATCCGCCGCGCTGCCCTTCGCCAAGGCAGGAACCAAGCCGCACTGCCGCCGGCGAACGGCAGGCAGAACAACGTGGCCATCCCGGGCTGGCAGGCTGGCTTCCAGACCCAGAATCGATCAGTTTCTTGTGTCATTGCCGACCGTGATGCAAGCTGACCAAATGTATGCCCGATCATATTCCAACGCCAGCCCGTTGCAGGCTATTGTTGGTAAGCTGGTTCCGGGTCACTGACCCATGCAAGCCGGTTACACTCGGAACAATGGACGATTTCGCGAAGTACGGCGACTGTTTACCGGACTGGTGTTGCACATCATCTGGTGGGACATCGTCCTTAATCGTCCGGTCCTGAACCGGTTCCGGTCGCCGCCGATTCCGCGCTGGACCCGCCTCGCCAGGCGCTACGTTGACGAAGCGAGCCGCCTTGGTGGCGTGCTCATCAAGCTGGGCCAGTATGTCGGCGCCCGCATGGACCTGTTGCCGAGCGAGGTGACCCGGATCCTTACGGAACTGCACGACACGGTTCCGCCTGCACCGGCGGTGCTGGTCATTGCGCAGATCGAAGCTGATTTCGCCCAACCGATTGCAGCTCTGTTCACGCATTTCGAGCCGAAGGCGCTTGCCGCCGCCTCGCTTGCCCAGGTCCACGGCGCCACGTTGCAGGACGGCACACCCGTTGTCGTGAAAGCGCTGCGCCCCGGAATCGGCAGCATAGTAGAAGCCGATCTTGCCGTGCTTTCGCGTGCTATCGGCTGGGTGCGCCGGTTTCCCAGGATCGCCAGACGCGTGGACCTGCGTGTGCTCGTTCAGGAATTTGCCAGAGTGACACGGTTGGAACTCGATTGCCTCGAGGAAGCGCGCAACATCGAAGACTTTGCCATCGCGTTCCGGGACATGGAGGGAGTTCGCGCGCCGCAACTCTACCGGTCGCATTCGGCGCGGCGGACCCTTGCCATGGAGGATGTCGCCTATTTCCGCGTCGATGACACTGCGGGATATCTTGCCCAAGGCGTCAGCCCGAGGGAGGTCGCGCGCAGGCTGATGGATTGCTGCCTCGACCAGGTGTTTCGCGCCGGGCTGGTGCATGCCGATCCGCACCCCGGCAATCTGTTCGTGCGCCCTCTGCCAACATCGTCCGGCTCCAGCAGCCTTGTGGCCACATCTGCCGGCCGACCTTTCGAGCTGATCTTCGTCGATTTCGGCATGGTCGTGCGCGTGCCGCCGTACGCACGCGGCTTCTTGCGCACCTATGCTACGGGCATTGCGACAGGCGA
The DNA here is from genome assembly GCA_963789495.1 of uncultured Alphaproteobacteria bacterium. GTDB lineage: Bacteria > Pseudomonadota > Alphaproteobacteria > Acetobacterales > Acetobacteraceae > CAWBLP01. The sequence goes on along the minus strand of CAWBLP010000028.1, from coordinate 124,181 downwards.
TGCCTATACGATTGTGCAATCCTATGTGGAAGGCGACCTGCTGTTGCCGGGCACCGATCTCGACCAGCTTGAACGTGTCACCGCCGCCATGGTCGCGCGCCTGCCCCGCTACTTCACCGGACAGGTCAATCGCCACGAATTGCCCGAATATGGCCGCTTCTTCGCCGAACACAGCGATTTTCTCTACAATTCGCCGATGAAGCTAAAGGCCGAGTTGCTGTTCATCTACCGCGCAATGGGCATCTGTGCCGGAACCGTCGCCCGTATCGACCCCTGTTTCGATCCGACCGAATGCTTCCTGCCTTTGGCTGAACGGATCCAACGCGATGAGTTGACGGTCGATGCCGCCACCCTGCGACGCGTGGGACTTACGGCGCTCGGGCTGCCGCGACGCCTGGAAGCACTGCTGACCCAGGTGGAGCGAGGCCGCGTGCGCATTCGCCTGGAAGCCGGGGACCAGTCGCACCGAAGGGATGTTCGTAGCGGCCGCTCGAGCGGACCGGCCATCATTGCCGCCGGTGCGATGATCTCCGTGGCGATTTACGCTGGGTCCGGCCAGATTCCACCTGGACTTGTGGCAGCCGCTATCGGAGGCATTGCGCTGTTCGCGCTCATCGCGTTCCGCTCCTGAGTGCCGTGGTCAATTCCGTGTCACGCAGGAAATCAACGAAGCTCTGCTCTGCGTTACGCTCGCGTAGCATCGCGCCGAGCCGTCGGGCGTTTTCGGCATAGCGCGGTTCGCGCAGCATCTGGCTGGCAATGCGTCTGATCGTGGCCGAATTGATCTCGGCTTCGGTGACGACTTCACCGGCGCCTTCCCGTGCGATCAGGCGCGCATAGATCAGTTGGTCGCCATTGCTGGGAATTGCCAGCACCGGCACACCGGCACACAGTGCCGGCTGAGCCGCCATCGAACCGCCTGACAGGACGGCGAGTGACGACCGGCGCAGCGCCACGTCGCCCGGCAGGAAATCCGTAATGAAAAAGCCGGTCCGCGGCGTGATTGCCTGGTTTCCTGTGGTGGCAATCATAACGTTGGCGCCCAGGGCAGTCAGCCCATCGGCGATCTGCGGCAAAATGCCGGGTTCGCCAGAGCTGCCCAGGTTGACATAGATCACCGGCTGGGTCGCCGAAACATCGTCCCACCAAGGTGGCAGATCGATGTCCGGCGCCCACAAGATGGGACCCAGATACATCGCATTCTCTGGCAGCTTCCCCACGGCGGGAAATTCGGGGGCGTCAGCCAGCAGAATGTGGTCGGCGTCGAAGAAGGCGTGACGAATGTCGGGCGGCAGCGGCGGTCGGCCGTGGCGCAGACGCACGAGGTTCAGCGGAGCGTTGTACACGGTCGATCCGACGGCGAACAGCGAGCGGTACATCTCGTCGAACATGGTATTGGTCAGCAGTTTGCGCATGACATGGTGTACCGGCTGCGGCAGGTCGTGTGTGCCGGGCGCCCAATGCGCATTGATGATCGTTGCGAACGGAATGCCTGCCTCTCGCGCGGAAATTGCGAGGGAATGGCGCATGTCACCGACCACGAGATCGGGCGTGGACAATTGGAGCAGCCGGCGATCCTCGCGGATCTGCGCCTCCAGGGTGGGCACGCTGAACAACGGTACCGTCTGTTTCAGCCGATCCTTGGCATCTCCCTTGGGTAAGGCTGCTGTCAGCCTGAACCAGCGGAAGGGAATCTTGCCGACGAGTGCCGCATAGCGATCGTCGCATGCGAATGCGACCTGGTAGCCCGCAGCATGTGCCGCGCGTGCCAGCACCAGCGGCCGCACGACATGCGAAAGAGTCAGCGCCTCGCCGATGAAGAGGATGCGGAATGTCATCGTGCCGGTCTCCCATGGCCCCGCAACACCGATCGCGCATTCAGCTCAGACAGCATCGCCTGGTACTGCTCGTCATTGCGTTCCTGCCCCCGTACCCACTGAACGATCTCGGTCAGCGCGGTCCCGATGTCGGAGTTGGCGCGGAACCCCATGGCACCGACGGCCGCGCTGGTATCGGCGATGCAGCGGCGGACATCGCCAAGCCGGGAAAAGCTCGTCACTTCGAACGCTGGCGCAACATCCATGATTTTGCACAGCATGGCCGCAATGGAGGAGAGCCGCACCGCGCGGCCGGACCCGATATTGAGGCAGACGTTCGCGGCCGGCAAATCAAGCGCAAGCCGGTTCGACAGCACCACATCCGGCACGCTGATGAAATCCCGCTCGATCGCTCCGTCTTCGTAAAGCTGGATGGGCAATCCCGCGAGCAGGCGCGTACAGAAGATCGAGGCGATGCCACAATAGGGATTGCGCATCGACTGGTGCGCGCCGATGACGTTGAAGTAGCGCAGGACGACTGTCGGGATGCCGGTGACCTGAGATCCGTGCCAGCACAGTTGCTCCTGGAGCAGCTTCGTCGTTGCATAGACGGAACTGGCCTGGCCGGCATGGTTTTCGGACGTCAGAGCCGCCTGCAGCGGTCCGTTGCAATGCGGGCAGGTCGGCTCCCATCGCCCCGCATCCAGTTGCGCCGCCGTGCGGCCGGGTGGCGCGACACGGCCGCACGAGGCGCAATCATAGGCGCCCTCGCCATAAACGGCGCGGGAGGACGCAAGAACCACACGTTCCAAGGAATGCCGCTGTTCGACAATGGTGTCCCACAACAGCGCCGTCCCGCAGCCATTCACGTCGACATACCGCCGGCTCTCATAGGCGGATTGAGCCGTGCCGGTCACCGCGGCCATGCAATAGACGGTATCGATGCGATGCAGCGCACGCCGCAGCGTATCGGCGTCCCGTACGTCACCTCGGATGAACTCCACCTCAGGGCGGAGCCGAACCGGCCGTCTCGCTTCCGGCGCGTGGACCTGAGGATCGAGCGAGTCCAGCACCCGCAGGCGATGGCCTGCTTCAGCGAGGGCATTGGCGGTCTCGATGCCGATGAAACCGGCACCTCCGGTGATCAGGATGGAGCGCATCGCCGCGCTCCCTTGATCAACGGACCGGTTTCCACGCTGCATTCACCGGCGCGCGCAAAGGCACGGCGTGCCAACAGTACACATCATGAGTCCGGACCAATGAATTTGCCATACCGCTGCAACGACAATCAGTCATCGTATATGCACCGTTTCGCGCATTGCGGTCGACTGTCAACTTGCTCCGAGCCTCCACTACACGGGTCGTATGCGCACAGATTCGGTTGGCCCTTTGCAAGCACCAACCTTATTATCATGGCTCGGTGTCGAATGCATGCCCGGTTTCGGTGGGGGTAACGCGAATGACCAGTTTCGTTCTCGTCCATGGCGCGTGGCACGGCGGATGGTGCTGGCGCCGGACGGCGGATTGTCTTCGAGCGGCCGGCCACTTGGTGTTCACGCCCACCCTTACCGGTCTCGGCGAACGTGCGCACCTGCTTTCGCCAGGCGTGGATCTTTCAACGCACGTCGCAGATGTGATCGGCTGCATCGAGGCGGAGGAAATCGATCATCTCGTATTGTGCGGCCATAGCTATGGCGGCGCGGTCAGCACCCTGGTCGCCGACCGCATCACGCCCCGTCTTGCGACACTGGTGTTGCTGGACGGCTACATAGCCGCGAACGGACTATCGCTCCTGGATGCCGACCCCCCGGACCGGCGTGAGCGCATCCTGCAAAGCGTCGTGCACGGCCCCAATGGTGACGTCCTGCCACCCGCGCCCGCCGTCGTATACGCACTCGGTTCCGAGGCGGATCAGCAATGGGTCGATCGCCGATGCACGCCGCATCCACTGGCCACCTTCACCGAGACTGCCCGGCTCGGCGACCATTGGCAGCAGGTTCCTCGGCTCGCTTACGTCGCGACAACCCGGTTTCAGCCAAACGACTTCCGCGATATCGCTGCACGCCTGTCAGCCAATCCGCGATTCACCTGCGCTTCGATCGAAAGCGGCCATGACGCGATGATCGATGCGCCTCAGACCCTCTCTAACATGTTGTCGCAGTTCGCGGAATGAGCGACGCCGCCCCCGCCCGGAAAGTGCAGCGGACACGATCGCGCTCGCTGCCGGTGACGCTCACCGGCCTCATGCTCGTGCTGGGGGTCTCCGCCCTCGATGCCAACATCGTTGGCCCGGCCTTTCCGCATATTCTTGAAGAGTTCGGCCAGGTGCAGCACCTGGCCTGGGTACTGATCGCATTTTTGCTCACCGCCACAGCGAGCACACCTCTCTACGGGCGATTGAGCGACCTTTACGGCCGGCGTCCGCTGTTCGTCACCGCGATCGGACTCTTCCTGCTCGGTTCTGTCGTCTCCGGGTTTGCGGGCGACATGAGGGGGCTGGTCATCGGACGCGCCATTCAGGGCCTCGGTGCAGGGGGTCTGACGACCCTCATTCAGATCACCATGTCCGATCTGGTTTCCCCCGACCGGCGCGCCGGTTACCAAGGCATGTTCGGCGCAGTTTTTGTCGGCGCCAGCCTGCTTGGCCCGCCAGCCGGAGGCTTCCTGACACAGGCTCTTTCCTGGCGATGGATCTTCTACGTCAACCTTCCGTTCGGGGCCGCGGCTCTGGTCCTGGTACTCGCCTCCCTGATCGATCTCCCGCGCTCGGAAAAAGTAAGGCTCGACCTCGCGGGAGCCGCCGTCGTCACCCTAGGCGCCGGCGCGGCAATGCTCGCTCTGAGCTGGGGCGGCACGCTGTTTCCCTGGAACTCGCCTGTCATCCTGCTTCTGGCGCTTGTCGCCGCGCTGCTGCTGGCTAGTGTCATCCCCATCGAACGCCGGTCGCCGGCACCGATCATTCCTATTACGTTGTTTGCGAATCGCATCTTTTCCGTCGCATCGATCCTTGGCGCCCTGATCTCCACTGCCGTGACCTGCGCTCTGACCTTTGTCCCACTGTTCCTGCAGCTGGCCGCAGGGCTCACGCCGACGCAATCGGGCTTAATGATGACGCCCACCGTCGCCGGACTCATGGTCGGTCTGCTTGGCGGCGGCCGCGCGATCACACGCATTGGCCGCTATCATGGCTGTGTCCTTGCCGGAGCAATAGGTACCACCGTCGCCTTGTCGGCCTTGGCGATCGCCGTGTGGCTGGGCCTGGGGAACTGGGTGCTTGGAATCCTGCTCACCGTCCTCGGTTTGGCACTCGGCTTGGTCATGCCAGGCGTGACCGTTGCCTTGCAGAACGCTATCGATCCCGCATTGATCGGCGCCGCAACCGCTTGCGCCGCATTCTTCCGCGGGATGGGCAACGCCTTCGCCGTGGCGGTCGCGGGCGCCATTGTTGTCGGCACTTCGCATATCAACCCCGCGCTCCAGGCGGGCGCCGCATCCGCGCTCGCCAACGCACCCCATGGCCTTCATGACGGACTGAGCTTGACGATTACCCTCGCGGCAATTCTTGCCGCAATGACGATTGGTCTGGCCTGGCGCCTCCCAAACATCCCGCTGCGGAAGCCACCGCCGGACCATGCTGCACCTGCCTCAGCAGACCCGGCTAGCCCTGCTCACCAAACCAGTTGATACCGTCCAGGTGCTCGAGCGTGGCTGACAGCGCCGCCGCCGCAGCGGCCTGCCTCTGTTCCGTGCAGAACACGTCGAGCGGCTTGTCGGCATGCGGCTCGATTTCGGCTCCAAGAACCGGATCCACGCGCACGAACCGATCCCGCAGCAGCCGACTGCAGTAGTACGTGGTCGCCTGCTCATTTGCCGTCAACATCAGCCGGATCAGCGCGCCGGGCATCTGCGGGTTGAGCAGCCAATGGCCATAGCCAATATCGCCGCTTTCAAGCTCCATCTTGTGTGTCGAGATGCCCTGCCCAATCGACAGCACCAGAATCTCCTCCTGCGGGATATCGAGAAAGTCCTGCGCGGTGACCAGCGCATCCAGTGACGGATTGTTGGCGAAGACCCCGCCGTCCACATGGCCCTGGAATACCGGATACAGGATCGGCACCGCACACGAACGCATCACCACGTCAAGCAGCCTGATATGGTGGACCGCCATTTCCTCCCCAAGATTATGGTAGGTCTCCACCGTCCAGCGACGGTAGCGCGGCAGCGATGCGTGATTATCCAGCTGTACGGTGGGAATGATGATCCTGCGTCGCGTCTCGCTGACCCGTGTCTCACCCAATATGCGAGCGAGCTGCCGGTATAGTGGTCCATGGGTCAGCAGTGCGTTGTGTCCTGCGATCGCACCGCGGAAGCGCGCGTCAAGCGGCGAGCTGCCTTCGAATGGATTCCAGGCTTCGAACATCGCGGTCGCCTGCTGCAGTCCCAGGGAGATTTTGCCAGCAGTCGCGAGCACGGCGGCGATGGCACTGCCGGACGATGTCCCCGCCAGAACATCGATACTGTCCAGCAGTCCCGGTCGCGCCTGCTCCAGCCGATGGAGCAGTTCGCAGACCAGAAGCCCGCGTGATCCCCCATCGAGACACAGAATCCGCAAACGCATCTGCTTTTACCCCGGGCTTGGCTGGCGCATAATACTGCCGTCAAACGGATAAGTGGCAAACCATGGAGGGCGTAGCGTGGTCATCTCCGAGGAACTGGCCGGTCATGTTCTGGTGCTCAGGATCGCCGGACGGCTGGATGAGGAAACCGCGTCCGAATTGCTGAGCCATCTGCAGTCTCGCCTCGGCGAGCACCCGACCACCGATGTGCTGTGCGACTTCACCCACGTCTTCTATGTCAACCACCACGGCCTGGGAGCTATCCTGACGATAGCACAGCAGTTACGTTCGGCTGCCCGGCGGTTGAGTATAGCGGGTGTGCAGGACAGCGTTTTTCCGGTGCTGGAGATGAATGGTCTCGCCGGTCTGATTCTGCTCGTCCCCGATGTTGGCGAAGGCCTGATCCAGCTGGCCGGCAGCCGGGAAGCGCTCTCGCCCACGCTCGACGTGCAGGCGCCCTGATCAACCCCATGTGCTGACGGCCGCTGGGGGGAGCGGCTCCCGGTTCCATGGTCCGGCTATCTCCGCTTCAGTTCGGACGCCGTGCTCCGCGCGCAGCAATACCAATGTGCCGTCGTGCTGTTCACCGATCGCAGTGCAGTTGTCGATCCAGTCACCGCAATTGCCGTAGAGCACCCCGTTTCGTCTCGCCAGTTCGGGGACGTGGATATGCCCGCTGATGACGCCGTCGAATCCGCGGCGAGCCGCCTCGGTACTCAGGGCTTCGGCGTATCGTTCACTGTACCGCGTCACCCGCTTCATCCTGTGCTTGAACCGTCGCGCGACGGTAATCGCCGGGAGACCGTGCCGCAGCACCCGGCGGTCCAGCCGGTCGCTGGCCCATTGCAGTCCGTCGCAGGTCCAGCCCCCGAATTTGCTCGCGACGTTACCGATCCGCGCGATACGATCGAACTGGTCTCCATGCGTCACCCACAGACGGCAGCCCGCCGCAGACACATGGACAGCGTCCTCCTGATAGACCTCTCCAACGACTTTGCTGTCATGATTGCCGCTGATGGCGACAACGCGCATGCGCAGGCTCGCAGCTTCGATCGCTGCGAGCACATCGCGTTGCTCATCGGTCCAAAACGGGCGGAACCGCGACTGGTCGATGATGTCGCCGACCAGGTACAGCGTCTCCGTTTCCGTTGCCCGCAGGAATCGGGTGAGTGCAGCCGCCCGGCATAGCCGTGTGGCAAGATGGATGTCCGACAGGAACAAGGCCCGCCACACCTTTGTGCGCTGTGCGGTCACGACGTGCAACCCCCCGGACGCCCCGGCTATGGACGCAGCAGCCCCGAGGGCGCACCCGACGGAGGCGTATCCGGCGTGCTGACCACGACCGTCACATCGCCTCTGTCCGGTGCCGTCGGGTCTATGATGCCTGGTGCCGCCACTGTGGCACCCTGCGGAACAAACCAGCCGCCGCTGTCCAGCCAGTCCATCACGACATCGACGATTTCGCTCATGTCCGGACTGTCCCAGGCCTCGGTGCTTGGAATGGATGGCTCGATCCGATGAAACCGGCTGCCGAGAAGCTTGCGGCATTGATAAGTTGCGACCTCGGCGCCGGCTTGCAGGAACATATCGATCAGCAGCAACGGCTTGCCCACATCCAGCAACCACTGCCGATAGCCCCAGTTCGCGCTGCCGTCAGGGTTGGCTGCGATCTCCAGGAAATTCGCCTTGCCCGCCAGATTGCGCGGGCGGCCGATCGACAGCACCTGCAATTCCTCGAGCGTGTGATGTCCAAGCGCGTGAGCAACGGTCAGTGCGGCGGGATTGTTGGTGGCAACGGCGCCATCCACGAAACTGGGGCCGGTTCCGGCGACGCTCTGATGAACCGGATACTCGATCGGCATCCCCATCGTGCGCAACACCACATCCATGATGAGTTCATTGCCGCTCAGGTCGCCGGCGAAATTGCCGAACGCGCGCGGATGCCATTGCCGCACCGGCAAAGTCGGGTCTCCATCGAGCTGGAAGGTCCAGATCAGCACATTCTTGCGCAGCGCGGACAGGGGCGTCCTTTCCCCAAATACGCTCGCACAGAACGCGCGTATCCCGGACTGGTCATGCGCCGGCGTAAATCCCGTGAGCAATCCCGCAAGTCCAAGCGGGCTGCTGCCGGCGATTCCCTGCTTGCACACCTCGTCATGGAAGCGCAGCAGCGCTTCCAGTGCGACCACGGGATCGTCGTAGAACGCAAACAACAGCGCGGCGACGCCGCCTGTCGAGGTCCCGGTGAACAGGTCGGCCGAGCCTATCAGCGATTGGCTCAACCCTTCTGCCCGACGCTCGACCAGTGACAGGAAGGCGCCGGTCTGATCGGCCGCGCCCCCGTCCAGTGAAAGAACCCGATACGTCATCGTTCATCTCCGGCGGTTCTCGGCTTCATGATTTCGTCTGCAGCGGCGCGCATACCGCTTCGCAGGCGCTCCGCCAACGCGGCGGCGAGTTCGCGATTGCCTTCTGGATCGATTACAACGGACATGTGACTGCCGTGGATCGGCACCAGCTCCACCCCCCGCGCTGCATAGCGGGACAGGTCGACAAGCACCGGATCGCTGCCCCGCCTGGCTGACCCGCTGGCACGAAACAGCGTCACCCGGCCGTCGTAAGCCTGCGGCCGATAGCGCATGCCTGCGCGCGCATTGATGTCGAACAGCCGCAGGGAACGCCCCAGATCACGCATCACCGATGGCCGTACATCCCGCAACCGCACCGGCAGGTTCAAGCCGATCATCCGCGCCAGGTTGCGAAGCTCTGTGTAGCTGCGTGGGAACTGGACTTGGCGAAGATAACGGCTGACCTCGACCAGGCCGCGGAGTGGGCCGAACACGCCCCAGCCGCGCAGCGGATTGTCGGACTCCATCAGCCCACAATCGATCATCGCGAGCAGCGAGACCTCCGTGCCGGCGGCGCGCAGGCGGCGGGCGATTTCGAAAGCGACGGGTCCACCGGAGGACCAGGCGCCGATCCGGTAGGGGCCTTCCGGCTGCACCTCCCGGATCGCTGCCGCGTAGTCTTCCGCCATCGCTTCCACCGTCGACAGCACCGCCTTTCCGTCCACCAGGCCCGGTGCCTGGAAGCCCATGAACGGCTGTGCTTCGCCGATCGCTACGGCCAGCGAGGCATAACAGAACGGGCTGCCTCCCGCAGGATGAACGCAGAAGAACGGCGCACCGTCGCCATTTTCCTGCAACGGGACAAGGCAGACAGGCAGCGTGCGCTGGCTTGCCGCCAGTCGTGCCTCGATGGCCGCCGCCATTGCCGCGACCGTCGGCGATTGAAAAACGATGCGCAGCGGCAGATCGACACCGAACGCCTCGCGGATTCGCAGCATCAGCCGAGCGGCCGTCAGCGAGTGCCCGCCGGCGGAAAAGAAATCCTCGTTGCGACGGATCGCGGAACGGCCAAGCAGATCCTGCCAGATTGTGGCCAACCGCTGTTCGGTCGGTGAAGCAGGGGCTCCGTCGGCTGCACTGTCCCGCGACGCGCCCACGGCGAGCGAGGCCCGATCGATTGCGCCCGACTCCAGCTTCGGCAGTGCCGGATGGGCAACCAAGGCCCACGGCACGTTGACGCCCATGATGTCGACAATGGACTGGTTCCTGAGCACGGCCAGCGCGGCTGTCGGGGCGGCGACGTGGGCCTGCACGGAATGCAGCGACCGGCAGCCCGCGGCCACCCGCGAACGAATATTGGGATTGCCGGCATCGAGCCCGATCAGCCACGCCCCGCCCGCCGCGGCCGCAGCAAGCAGCGAAGCGACGGCCTGCTCCGGCGGCATGGCGAGAAAGCCACGTGCCGAGGCAAACTCCGTCAACCCAAGGCGGACGGAAATGCCCAGCCCTTGCCACTGGCTGCAATGCACGACGGCGCTCTTGTGCCCGGCAGCCTGGCGGGCCAGCGCAAGCGCGGCCATTGCGGCATTCGCCGCACCATAGGCGCCAGCCCCCGCGCCGCCGAATACCGCGTTCACTGACGACAGCACGACCAGCCCGCAATCCCCGCGGGAGCGCAGCAGCCGGTCGAGTATCGCGACGCCGTCAACCTTCGCAGCAAACGCCTGCGCAAGGCTGGCCTCGGTTTCCTCCTCGGTCAGACAGGCCGTCGCCGAACCGGCAAGATGGAAGCCGACGTCGAATGGGCCGCCGAATGCGTCCGCCGCTGCATCGATTGCCTGCTCCATCGCAGCAAGGTCCGCCGCGTCTGCTGTCGCATAACGCCATTCGCCGCCCAGACCGTCCAATCCATGCAGGACTGCCGCATGCTCTGCTTCGGAGGCGCGTCCGGTGATCAGCACCTGGGCCTGGCATTCCTCGAGCAGGTGTCGAACCAGTGTGCGGCCGACCGGGCTGGTGCCGCCGGTGACGATGTAGCGGCCGCGCACGCGCAGCCGGATCCCATGGGCTTCCTCAGGGACTGGCACAGTTGGATGCAGCCGCGGCACCAGTCGCTGGGAACCGCGCAGCGCCACCTCCGCCGCACCCCGCGGCAACAGGAATTCGGCCAGTACCGCGCCCGCCGCGCGGGCCACGTCTCCGTCGTCAATATCAATGTGCCGAATGTCCAGACCGGCTCGCTCGCCGGCAATGGAACGCGCCAGTGGTCGCAACACCGCGGCGGCGGCATCAGGCGATAATTCGCCCGCAAGTGCGAACGCTCTTTGCGTGACCATGGCGAGACGGCCGCCAGGCGGCAGGCGTTGCACGGCCATCAGCACGCGGGCCGCCGCCGCTGCGGCATCCGAGGACGGCGATTGCGGACCGGCCCGCCATCCGATCGGCCGAACGTCGATCACGGTCGAGACATCGGTCAATGCTTCAGGCTCCGGTACGACGCGACAACGCAGGCCGGCATTCGCGCAAGCGGCAACAAGTGCGTCGGCGAATGGCCCGGTGGCGTCCGCCAGGATTGCTACTTCGTCTGGCCTGTCAGTCGCTGTCGGCCGCGGTCGCGGCAGCCAGACTTCGCGCATGAACCAGTCGGGCAGGCTGCGCTGTTCGGCCATGCCCGCCAGCCGCTCGCGCAGCCGGGTGCGTTGGATCTTGCCGCTCGTTGTCTTGGGAAATTCGGCGCGATCGATGGGAACGACAAGCGACGGGCGAAGACCGGTGCGGCGCGCCACCTCCCGGCGAATCGCTGCGGCGGTCACCTGTGGATCGGCGCCCGGGCTGGGGACGAAGGTAATCGCCAGACCCTCGGTGCCGGTTGCCGTCTCGGGCAGACCCGTTGCGGCAATGTAGCCGGGGGCCACGCCGTCCACCGTTCCGGCCAAATCTTCGATTTCGTGGCAGTAGTAGTTTGCCCCGTTTACGATGATCGTCTCCTTGGCGCGCCCGGTCAGCACCAGCCCGCCATCCAGCATGAAACCCAGGTCGCCGCTGTCCAGCCAGCCATCGCCCACCAGGGCCTCGTGGTTCGCCGCCTCGTTATGGACATAGCCAGGCGTCACGACGTCGCCGCGGATCTGCAACCGGCCGATCGTCGCCTCCCGCAGCATCGTGCCGTCGAGCCCGGCAATGCGGATTGCCACGCCCGGCACCGGCGGCCCAAGACGCAGCAAGGCGATGGCGGTCGGATCGCCCCTGTCCACCTGTTCCACGCGGCCTTGCTGCAATGCAGTCGGATCGAGCCAGACGACGGAGCCGCCGGGGCTGAAGCCGGTCTGGAACGTCATGCAGGTGCAGGTCTCGGCCATACCGAACGCCGGCTGGATGGCTTCGACCGCCATGCCGAACGGCCGGGTCGCCGCGAGGAAGGCCTCAATTGTCCGCAGCGTCACCTGCTCGCCTGCGTTCATGGCGCGGCGCACCGAGGAGAGGTCGAACCGGGCCTCGGTACTCCGGCGCAGCGCATCCGCGACAAGTTTGTAGCCGAAGTTCGGCGCCCAGATGTGGGTCGGCCTGTGCGCCTGGATCGCTTGCAGCCAGACCAGCGGATCCGCCAGTACGAGACCTGTCTCGATCTGCACCTGGTCCCGGCCAAGATACAGGTCGCGCAGATGCGTCATCACCGGAACCACGTGGTCCATCGGCAGCCAGTTCAGTCCGACCTGATCCTCGCCTGCATGGCTGCGCAGGATCGCACCCTGAGCGAGCGCACCGTGAATGTGCGCGACCACGCCGGCATGCGTGATACGGATACATTTCGGCACGCCGGTGCTGCCGGAACTGAGTTGCAGAAACAGCACGTCCTCAGGCCTGGCCAGGTGCGGCTGGAGCGACGAACCCGTAGGACGTGTGCCGAGGTCGCGCAGCGTCGCCAAGCGGAGAGCGCGACCGCATTCACGCCCGAGTTCTTCCAGCCGCTCGGCCAGTGCGTCTGTCGTCAGGACCAGCGGCGAACCCAGCAGCGCATGCGCCGCCAGCAACTTCTGCGCGGTTACGGATCTCGGCTCGAAGCTCGGACCCGCGGCCACGGTGACCGGCAAGGCGCCGATCACGACCGCTGCCCAGAATCCCACCGCCCAGTCGGCGTGATCCGGCAGTTGCAGCATCACAGCGTCGCCTGCCTTGATCCCTGCGGATTGCAGTCCCGCTGCGATGCGCAGCGCCTCCCGCTGCAGCGTGACGTAGGTCAGCCGTTGCGGTCCCGCCCCATTGACGATCGTGAGCCCGTGGCCCGGTGTCTCCTGCGCGGTCCGCTCCAGGGCGGTGCCGAGTGTCCGCGGGGCATCCTGTGGCAGCACGAGCGGTCCCCCGTCCGCATAGGCCGGCCGAACCGCTGCCTGCTCCCGCTGGGGGCGGCGGGGCTGCGCCGGCGCCGGCAGCGGGAGCAGCGGCGGCATGACAAGCTGCCCGGTCTCGAACCGCGCGGGGCCGGTCAGCACGGCCGCTTCGGCACCAGATCGCGCCGCAAGCCGGCCTTCGAGCACCTCGCACGATCCCGCATCGATGACCGGCACGGCTGCGAGTGCTACCTCATCCACACCATTGCTGCTTAGCGGGATGCTGGAGACAGCCACGATTGCGGCGGGACGCGACCACGGCGGCAGCATGCGGGCAAGGCCGGCGGATAAACCGTCCGGCAGGTCCGGCGTGGCTCCGGCGGGAACCGCATAGCCGATCGCGACCGCACGGCCAGCCGCATCACGGGCAATCCGGGCATGTGCATCGCCGATCCCGGGCTGCGCCATCAACGCCGCGGCGATGGTTGCTGCGCTGACCGGCATACCCGCGAGCAGGCCGAACGAATCTGACGGCTCGCGCCATTCGAGCAGGCCATCATCGGGTCGGCGGCGCGCCCGCTGCCCCAAGCTCTGGCAGTCGTCGAGCCAGAGGGTTCCCGACACCCCGGCCGGCAGCTCCCCACCCCGGTGATCACGGATAGTCAGCCGAAGCCCTGCCGCCTGACCCATCGGCAGGGGACCATCGGCGGCCGTCCGGGCGCAGCACTGGAACGCAGCCGGTCCGCAGACCGCGGGTGCGAGGAGGAGGCCGATGACCTCGTCCGCTACCTCGGCATACAGGCGACGGATCAGGGGTCCGTCCAGCCGGTCGCCGCTCACCATCAACAGGCGCAGGCGAGGGCCGGACCGCTCGAAGGCGCGTGCCTCGGAAGCCGGCATGTGCAGGACATCGAGCGCGCGGCCGCAGGAAGCTGCGATGCCCGGAAGGGGCACCACCGTTGCGCCTTGGCAGAGCGGCCACAACAATTCGAGACTGAGCGCTCCACCGTGTAGTGAGCCGGCAAACCCGACGCGATCGCCTGGACCGAGCGGACGGAAACCGGCCAACCAGGCCAGGCGGCCGCCCAGCGTCGCCGCATCGATCGTGATCGTATCGGCATCGGGACGCAGCCGACACACGACCCGCGACAGCGGCGTGTCGGGCACGACATCGGTCGCCTTCGACGCATCCGGCTTCCCGTGAGGCGGCACAACCAGGACCTGCGTGTCCGGGTTCAGGCGGCGACCGTCCGCCAGCGTCGAGCCGGTCAGGTCGTCCCCGACCACCGCGACCGGACGATCCGCGGCGATCATGGCGACCAGCCGGTCGGCGCCGTCATCCGGCTCCAGCGGCAGGATGGCTGCTCCCGTCTGCAGCACTGCCAGCACCGCGGTCACGAGATCGGCGGTATGGCGCAGCATGATTCCAACGGCAGCGCCCGGGCCGGCGCCGCAGCGTTGGAGATCTGCGGCCAAATCTGCCGCCGCACTGGCCAGCGCGGCATAGCTCAACTGCCGCTGGCCATCGTCGACCGCTACCAGGTTGGCGTGTCGCTGCGCGGCATCGGCCAGCAACGCTACGGGGTCTGGTCGCTCCCTGTCCGCCGCACTGGCGCGCCTTTCGGCCAACAGACGCGCGAGCCGAAGGCGCCGCTCCGCCGCCCCCGAGTCAACGTTGCTCGCCTGACCCACCGTCAGTTCGGCGAGTGGTGCGCGCTGGTCCATCAGCCGCGTTCCGGCTTCTCGAGCAGTGACTGGAGCAGGTCCTCCACCTCCTCGTCGCTCAGCTCCGCGAGGGCCGAAAGATCCGGCTCGTCGGAGGCATCGCCGGTTCCTGCCGCGCTCATCCGCAGGGTCGAAACCGGTCGGTCCGGATCGGCCAGCCCGGTGCGCAGGAGCGCCTCGTACAGGCGGGCAAACCCCTCGACTGTGGACCGGTCAAACAGTCCGGCGTCGTAGATCCACGATAGCTCGAGTCCCTCGTCGCCGAGTTCCCAGGCCTGGACCTCGAGATCGAAGCGGACGGACCGGCTTCCCATTAGCCACTCGAAGCGCCCGGTCACGCCGCCCCTTTCCGCGGCGCTCAAATCCCGCTGGAGGATGAAGACCACATCGGTGAACGGATTCCGGTCCCGCACGCGGGGTGGATTCAGTTCCTCGACCAGCCGGTCGAATGGCAGGTCGCCGTGTGCGATCGCGTCTGCCAGCACGGCTGCCTCGCGCTCGACCAGCACCGAGAAGCTGGGATCGTCGGTGAGCGCTGCTCGCAGCACCACGACGTTGGCGAAAAAGCCGATGAGCGGTTCGATCTCTGCCACGGAGCGTCCGGCCAGCATGGTGCCGATCAGCAGGTCCGTCTGCCCAGTCAACCGGTGCAGCAGTTCCCGGAACGCCGCCAGCAGCACGGCATTGATGGTACCTCCCTGGGCGGCGACGAAGGCGAGCAAGGTGGCCGCCAAGTCGGCCGACAGGACCGAGCGCACCATCGCGCCGCGCCGAACCCCACCGGAAACGCGCTGCCGATCGCAGGGCAAGTCAAGCGTGGCGAATGGCGCTTGCAGACGGTGCCGCCAATACTCGATCTGGCTTTTCGCCGCGCCGGATTCTAAGAGCTCAACCTGCCAGACGGCGTAATCCGCATATTGCACGGGCAGCGCCGCAAGCGCCGGCGCCTCGCCGCGCAGCAGGGCGAAGTAGGCGCCGCTCAGTTCCCCGACCAGCAGCGCCATCGACCAACCATCGAATACGATGTGATGCACGGTGAAGATCGCGTCGAACCGATCCTCGGCAAGAACCAGCAGCACACAGCGGATCAGCGGTCCGGTCGCGAGATCGAAGACAAAATCCGACTCCCGGGCGCCGATTCGCGCGACGCTGGCGGGCTGATCCGGGTCATCCCGCAGGTCCATGATCTCCAGCGGCAGCGTGATCTCGGGAAGCACACGCTGCACCGGCGTATCCCCCGATACCGGGAAGATCGTGCGCAGAGCCTCATGCCGCCGGATGACCTCGGCGAAGGCCGCGCCGAACAGGCTTTCGTCGATCGAACCGTTCAGATGCAGGACGGTCGCCAGCGTGTAATTCGGCGCGTTCGGCTCGAAGGTCGCCATGAACCACATGCGCCGCTGCGCGAAAGAAAGCGGGGCGTCGCTCCCCGGCGGTCGGGGCCTGACCGCCCATGTGGTCGTGCCTGTCTCGGGCTCGATCTGCAGCGAACGCATCGCCGCCTGTTGCAATGCGTTCAGATCCGGCGTGGCAAGCAGACCGTCGAGCGTCAGTTCCAGCTGCAGGTCGGCACGGACCCGGTTGCGCAATTGAATTGCCAGCAGCGAATCGAAGCCAAGCTCCTGCAGGCTGCGGCCCCGATCGATCACCGTTCCCAGGTCGAGGTGCAGCAGTCGCGCCACGGATTCGGCCAGGTAGGTGCCAAGGGCTGCGGCGCGCGATTCCGCCGATCCGCGCCGCACGGCCTCGCGCAAGGCGGCAATTGCACCGGCGTGGGGCACATCCGCCTGCAAGCCAGCCGCGATCTCCGCGAGAAACGGGTGCGCGGCCTCCGGGGCGCCCCCAAGCGTAACCGCCCAGCTTTCGGAAGGCAGCACCACAACGCAGGCGGCGTCCTCGGCCAGCACCGTATCGAACAGGTGCAGCGCGCGCCGCGTGCTCATGGTCACGAGGGACGGCGCGTGTTCGGCACTGGCTGCACGCGCAGCCATGCCGCTTTCCTCCCAGCCCGCCCAGGCGATCGACAGTGCAGGCAACCCGCGTGCTCGGCGATGGGCCGCGAGTGCATCCAGGAACGCGTTGGCGGCTGCATAATTTGCCTGCCCCGCCGCCCCGAGCGTACCGAAGGCGGAGGAGAACAGCAGGAAATGATCCAGCGGCCGGTCCGCAAGCATCAGGTGCAGGTTCCAGGCGCCGGCAACCTTCGGAGCCAGGACCCGGCGGAAGCCATCGTCCTGCATACGAACGATCAGCGCGTTGTCGAGCACCCCCGCCGCGTGGATCACGCCCCGCAGCGGCGGCATGCGTGCGTCGATCGCCGCCAGCGCGGCGGCGAGCGAGTCGGGGTCGGCAACATCGGCCGCGAAACATTCAACACTGGCGCCGGCTTCCAGCAGTTCCGCGATCACCCCCTGCGCCGCGGCATCCGGAGCCCGCCGGGCCAGCAACGCCAGGGACCGGCAGCCACTCGCCACCAGGTGCCGCGCCAGCAACAAGCCGAGGCCGCCCAGTCCGCCCGTGATCAGATAAGTGCCGTCCGGTGAGATGGTGCTCGCACTGCGCGCGCTCCGATCCGTCGGTACCTGGAACACGATCTTGCCCGTGTGGCGGGCGGACCGCATCAGTTCCATGGTCTCCGGCATACGCGCCAGATCGACCGTCCGGGTGACCAGGCCGGCGACGCCTCCGGCATCGATCGCGGCGATCGCGGTCTCCAGGGTGGACCGCAGCTTGTCAGGATCCCGTTCCGCCTCGCGTTCAAAATCGACAATCGCGTAGCCAACGTCGGGACGGCGCGCCGCGACTTCCTCCCGGCTCCAGATGTCGCGTCGCCCGATCTCGACGAACCGACCGTTCGGCTTGAGCACGTCGAGACTTGCCGGAATGGCGGCGCCGGTCAGGCAATTGAGCACCACGTCGACGCCGGCCCCGGCGGTCGCCTGCCGGACGACATCCACGAAATCGGTGTTGCGCGAGTTTCCCACCGCACGCACGCCAAGGGCGTGGACAAAGCCGTGCTTGGCCGGGCTGGCTGTGGCGATCACCTCGGCCCCGAGAGATTGCGCGACGCGCACCGCCAGTGTTCCGACGCCGCCCGAGGCGGCATGGATCAGCACGCGTTCGCCCCGGCGGAGGTCGGCCAGGGTGACCAGAGCATACCAGACGGTGAGCAGCACCACGGGCAAACCGGCCGCCTCGACCAGCGGGATGCTGGCGGGGGCGGCGAAAAACCGGCTGGCATCCTCGGTCAGATGCGTCGTGAAACTGCCCGGCGCGGTGGTGATCACCGCATCGCCGGGGCGAAAGCGCGTCACCCCATCACCAACCCGCACCACGCGGCCCGAGCATTCCCCGCCGGGTGCACTGGGATTGCCGGGATACAGACCGATGGCGCCCAGCACGTCGCGGAAATTCAGGCCCAGCCCGACGGTCTCGATCTCGATCTGGCCCGGGCCGGGAGGCCGCCGCTCGATCGACACGGCGTGCAGTCCGGCGAAGCCGTTCGCCTCGTCCCGCTCGATCCGGAACGGGCTGGGGGGCAGCACCAGGCGGCGAAGGGACGCCAGATCCCGCTGGCGGAGGCGCGCGACGAACCGCAGCCCGGTGCGCAGGGCGACCTGGCTCTCGTGCCCGTTCACCCCGAGTTCGGCTGCAATGGCCGAGGTTTCGCCGGGATCGGAGCCATCCGGATCGAGATCCATCGCGGTCGCGGTCAGTTCGGGGAACTCGTGCAGCAATGTGCGCATGCTGCCCCAGACCGCGGCGCCCGCCGGGTTTGGTACCGCAACGAGATCCTGCACATCGACCGCGCCGCGTGTCACCACCAGCAGCCTGGTCCGGGCGGTGGCCGAGGCGGCGGCAATCGCCTGGACCAGCCGCACCACCTGCAGCGCGGGGCCGGCCGCGGCTTGCAACATCTGCGGGCCGGTTTCCGCGAGGAGAGCCGTCCGCGTGCACAGCAGGACCACCCCCGACGGGGCCTCATGCTCGATCACCGCGACCGCTCGGGTGATCGCCGCCTCCGTCGCCGGCATCGGGATTGCGCGTTCGCCCAGCGTCGTTGCGAGTGCATCCGCCAACGCGGACTCCTCACCGATGACCAGGACGGGTCCGGCATCCTGCGGCGTTTCGCCGGAAAGCGGGGCAGCACGCCAGGCCAGCTCATAGACGTCCTGTTCCGGCGGCCGGTCCTCCTCGCCTATCACCGCGGCACGGTTCACGCGCCTTGTCTCCAGGCCTTCGACCAGGCAGACCGGCACCCCGTCGATGGAGTACATGATCATGTCGGCGCGCAACGCACGGTCATCCGGCTGCGTGGGGCGGATGCGCGCGTGAACAATCAGACGCGCGGGCAGCGGTTGGAACAAGGTCAGCCGCTCGAGCCCGACGGGCAGATAGGTTTCGGTTGGCGCCATTCCGGCGAATACGGCGCCGAGGGCCTGGAAGCCCGCGTCGAGCAGAGCAGGGTGAAGCCGGAACCGTGGCCCGGTCATGACACGTGCCTGCTCCGGCAAAACGACCTCAGCGACAGCCTCGCCCGCGCCAAGCGCCAGAGTCTGCACGCCGCGGAACGCCGAACCGTAAGCGAGCCCGCGTTCGGCGTAGGCTGCGTAGAAGCTATCCGGTGATACCGCCTGGCCGCAGCGGGCCCGGGCCGCTGCCAGGGGCTCGTGATCTGGCAAGGACAGGGCGGCGAACCGAATCTTTCCCCGGCGTGCAGCCGCCACTGATTGGCGTCGTCGTCCAGACTGTAGACACCAAAGTCCGAAGACCCGGCGGATTCCGGCGACAACACCGTCTGAACGGTCCGAACCGTGTTCTCCGGCAATGTCATTGCCTCGTGGAAGCGCACCGCCTCGAGCACCGGAACGGCGTCGCCCCGCGATGGCCGATCATCGGCTGCCGCGAGAGCCATTTCCAGGCCGGCAGCGGCCGGCAGCACCGGAACGCCGAACACGCGGTGGTCGGAAAGCAGTGCCGGCTGCTCGCAACTGAGCCGGGCGGTGAAGCGCATTTCCTTGCTGGCGGCTTCGCGGAGACGCACGCCGAGGAGCGGATGGTCCGTCGGACCGAGACGCTGCTCCCCGTCTGTCTGCGGCAGCGGATCGATCCAGTGGCGCTGACGGTCGAACGGATAGAGCGGCAGGGCAACGCGCGGCCACGACTGGCCCTCCTGCAGGCCGGACCAGTCAAGACCGACACCACGGACGTAGACCTGTCCTGCCGCATCGAGCAGCGCCGCAAGATCGTCGCGGCGCCGGGAAAGGCTGGCCACCCAATCTGTTCGTGCGCCTCGCTCGCCGGCGAGCGACTGTCCGAGGCCCGTCAGCACCGGATCAGGCCCCAGTTCGAGCACGATGCCCGACGCCTCCGGCCCCTGCAGCAGGGTGGCAATCCCGTCCGCGTAGCGGACAGGCGCAAGGATGTGCCGGCACCAGTAGTCTGGCCGGCACAGCAGGTCCCGCTCACTCCGTCCGGTGACGTTGGAAATCACCGGTATCCGGGGCGGATGATAGGCGACCGCCTCCGCCACCTGCCGGAACGCGGGCAGCATCGGCTGCATCAGCGGCGAATGGAAAGCGTGCGACACGGTCAGCCGGCGGCAGCGGTGGCCGTCGGCTGCCAGGCTGGCGGCGATTCTCTCCACCTCCGATATCCGCCCGGCGATGACCAGAGCGTTCGGACCGTTGATCGCCGCGATCGACACCGTTTCGGCATAGCGGGCGAGCGCACGCACGACGGTCGCTTCATCGGCATCGGTGGCCAGCATGCAGCCGTCGCGCGGCAGGGCCTGCATCAGCCGGCCACGGGCCGCTACCAGCCGCAGTGCGTCCGGCAGTTCGAACACACCGGCTACCGTTGCTGCCACATACTCGCCGATGCTGTGGCCGAGCACCGCAACCGGCTGGATGCCCCAGGCCAGCCAGAGATCGGCCAGCGCATACTCCACCGCGAACAACGCCGGCTGAGTCCAGCCCGTTTCGTGCAGCCGCGTCGAACTCGCCGTCTGCCCACACCACGTCGAGCAGGTTGCCATCCAGGTGTGGGGTCAGCAGCGCAGCGCAGCGGTCGAGCGTCGCCTGGAACCGGGCACTGTGCTGGTAAAGGCCCCGCGCCATGCCGGGATATTGCGCGCCCTGGCCGGTGAACTGGAACGCGATGCGGGGTGCGTCTCCCGCAATGCCCTCAGCAACCTGACTGGTCTCGCCGGCCGAAAAGCGGCGCAGCGCCATGGCCGCATCGGCGGATGATCCGGCCGCGACCGCAACACGCTGAACGAAATGACGGCGCCGAACGGAGCTTGCCGCAATCGCGGGCAGAGGGTCGGCGCCGTGCTCCAGCCGTTCTGCCATCGTACCTGCCAAGGCACGCAATGCGGTTCGGCTCTGGGCGGAGAGCACGACCAGTGCCGCTGGCAGATCGCGTTCCGCTTGCTGTGGCGCCGCGGGTGGCTGCTCGATCACCACATGGGCATTGGTGCCGCCCATCCCGAAGGAATTCACCCCCGCGCGTCGGGGGATGTCGCTGTCAGGCCAGGCTGCTGTCCGTACGGCAACTCGGAACGGACTGGCGGCGAAGTCGATCTCCGGATTGGGCGTCTCGAAGTGCAGGTTTGCCGGAATGATTCCACGCTCCACCGCGAGCGCGGCCTTGATCAGGCCGGTTACCCCCGCGGCGCATTCCAGATGGCCGACATTTGTCTTCACCGATCCGATCAGGCAGGGCGCGGTCCGGTGCCCGTTGCCAAAGGCCTGGATCAGTGCCCGGACTTCGATCGGGTCACCGACAGGGGTGGCGGTGCCATGCGCCTCGACGTAGCCGATATCCTCCGCCGACATACCCGACATCGCCAGCGCCCTGGCAATCACCCGTGCCTGCCCGTCCACGCTGGGCGCGGCAAACCCGACCTTGCGGTCTCCGTCGTTGTTGGTCGCCCAGCCACGGATCACGGCGTGGATGTGGTCGCCATTCGCCAACGCGTCCGGCAGCCGCTTCAGCGCGACCACGCCGACGCCGCTGCCGAAAAGCGTGCCCCCGGCGCGGGCATCGAACGTCCGGCAATGACCGTCGGGCGACAGGATGCTTCCTGGTTCGTAGCGGTAACCGGACACGGCAGGCAGCTTGATGCTGACACCACCTGCCAGCGCCATGTCGCACTGGTAGGTCATGAGGCTGTCGCAGGCCAGCGCCACAGCGACCAGAGACGTCGAGCAGGCCGTCTGTACCGTGATTGCCGGCCCACGTAGGCCGAGGCGATAGGCGATACGGGTGGCGAGGTAGTCCTTGTCGTTGCCCAGCACGAGCTGGAGGGCGTCGACGCCATACTCGCCCTGGCCCCGGCTCATCAGGTTGTTGAGCATGTAGGTCGAGAGGCTGACGCCGGCGAAGACGCCGACTTCCGCATCGCCGTCCCAGCCGGCATCCTCCAGGGCGTGCCACGCCTCCTGCAGGAACAGGCGGTGCTGCGGGTCCATCAGCGCCGCCTCGCGCTGGCCGATGCCGAAGAACGTGGCATCGAACCGGTCGATGTCACGCAGCACCGGCATGGCCTTCACGTAGGACGGGCTTTCCAGCGCGGCGGGTGAGACGCCGGCTGCCAGCAGTTCAGCGTCCGAGAATCGGGTGATGCCTTCGCGTTCGGCGAGCAGCATGTCCCAGAAAGCCTCGACATCATCCGCGCCGGGGAACCGGCCGCTTATGCCGACGATGGCAACTGCCGAAGCTGAACCGTCACTCATGTGCCGCCTCCGGCTGTCCCCGGCTTGCCGCCGCCCGGTGCAATGCGGCCCGACGCTCATGTTCGGCCCGTGCCGCCGCCAGTCGCGCCGGCACTGCGTCGTCGGTCCCTTCGGGGGGCGCCGCGCCGCTCAGGAAACCAGCGAGCGCGCGGACGCTGGGGTACTGGAACAGCTCGACCAGCGCGAAGCTGCGGGCAAGCTCCGACTGCAGGCGCCGATGGAGTTGCACCAGTTCCAGCGAGCTCGCGCCGAGTTCGAAGAAGTTGCTGTCGAGCCGGGGCAGAGCGCGTCCGAGAACGATTTCGGCCTCGGTCTGGATCGTCTGCTCCAACGCCGAAGCGGGCGGCTGGGGTGCCGGTGGAACCTGGTCATCCGCGGCGCCCATGTCGGCCAGGGCGGCGCGGTCCACCTTGCCGTTCGCCGTGAGTGGCAGGCGGTCGACCACGTGAATGACCCCGGGGACCATGTAGTCGGGCAGCTTGCCTCGCAGGAAGCCGCGCAGCTCCTGGCTGAGCGGCAGGCTGGGGGAGTCGGGTCCCCAGGTTCGCAGCCATGCCGGATCGATCGCACCGCCGGCAAAACCCAGCAGCACCGGTTCTTCGGCCGCCAGGCCGAGTGCTGCTGCGAAGGCGGAGCTGGGCAGACCGCCGAGCGGGCACAGCCCGATATCCAGCGTCGATGCTTCCGTCATCAGAAGTTGCCCGATGAAACCTGCTTCGAGCAGGCAGAAGTCGCGTGCAAGGTCGCCGTAGAAGTCACGGAGCACGTCGATCCGCCCGGTCAGGACGAGGAGAAAGCCGGCTTCCATCCCGGCTTGGGCGTGCAGCCTGCCTTGCGGCGCCGGCCGGTCTCCCAGGGCGGTCAGGCGATGCGCATCGGGATCGTAGAAGTAGCTGCCTGCCGGCAGGCCGGTGATCCGGTCCTGCTCGACGATTGCGTAGCACTGCACGGCATTCACGCTGCCGGCGGAGGGATAGCGATATTTCGGCAGCATCGCGCTTTCCAGCGGCATGGCCTGCAGCGTGCCCAGCAGCGCGGCAAAAGCAGGCAGTGGCACAGGGGCCGGGAGGAACCGGCGGATGCTCTGGCGCGCAAGGAACGCCTGGCGGCGATCGGCATCGAATGCGCCGTTCGGCAGGTCGAGGCCCGGCGCTTCGACCGGGAAACGCCGCTGGCCCGGACGCTCCAACAGCCGCGCCAGACGAGCGGCTGCCTCGGGTCCCTCGCCCTTCACTTCCAAGGCCGGAAGCGCATGCTGAGTCACGCGCGGCTGGATATGTGCAACCAGGCGGCGATTGCCGGCTGCATCCCTGGGCGCCGAGGCCACTGCTTCGCCAACGGCCGGGTGCTGACGCAACGCCGCTTCGATCTCGCCCAGCTCGATGCGGAATCCATTGACCTTCACCTGGGCGTCGCGCCGGCCCATGAACTCGATCGTGCCATCCGCCAGCCAGCGGCCATAGTCGCCGGTGCGATACAGGCGTTCCCCCGAGCGGGGATGATGAATGAAGGCGGCGGCGCTTTGCGTCGGGTCCCGCCAGTAGCCACGTGCGAGGCCGGCCCCAGCGATATGCAGCTCACCCGGCACGTGGTCGGGCAGATCAGCCGCGTCGGCCCCCAGCACGTGGAAACGCTGGTTGGTGAGCGGCCGGCCGTATGGAATGCTGCGCCAGGACGGATCAACCCGTCCGATCGGATGGGCGATCGACCAGATCGCGGCCTCGGTGGCGCCGCCAAGGCTGACGACCTCAATGCGAGCGCCCTGAACGCGGAGCCGGTCCGGCAGACCGACCGGCACCCAGTCGCCGCTGAGCAGCGCCAGTCGCAGGGAGTGCGGCCAGGAGTCCCGCTCCGACTCGGCCAGCGCCAGCAGCATCACCATCAGCGCGGGAACGCTGTTCCAGACCGTCACCTGGTGATGGCGCGCGAGTGCGGCCCAGTGGGCGGGGTCGCGCGGCCGATCGGGATCGGGCAACACCAGCGTTCCGCCGGCACCGAGAATGCCGAAAATGTCCCAGACCGAGAGATCGAAGCTGAGCGAGGACAGCCCCAGCACCCGGTCCTTCGGACCGATGCCGAACCGCGCGTTGATGTCGGCCACCGTGTTCTGTGCGGCACGATGCTCGATCATCACGCCCTTCGGCGTGCCGGTGGAGCCTGAGGTGAAGATCACGTAGGCGAGGTTGGCATCCGATCGCAGGGGAGGAGCGGGCCAGGCTGCTCCTGGCTCGATCGCCTCGATTGCCAGCGGCGTGACCCCCTCGGGCCAGGCAATGCGATCGATCATCCCCGACTGGGTCAGCGCAATGCCGACCTCGCCCTGCTTCAGCAGCAGGGCGAGTCGTTCCTCGGGCAGGTCTGCGTCGATCGGCAGGTAGGCTGCACCACTCATCACTACACCCAGGACAGCGGCGACCTGCTCCCATCCCTTGCGGGCGACAACGGCGACGAGCCGATCCGGCCCGCATCCATACCGGATCAGCAATGCAGCAATCGCGGCAGCCTGTGCCGCCAACACGCCGTAGCTGATCTGCCGGCCCCCGGCGATCACCGCGACTGCGTCGGGGGCTGACGCCGCTTGCCGGAGAAACGCCTCCTCCAGCCGCCCGCTCGGCAGGGTCGCATCGGTTGCGTTGGCAGAGGTCCGGCGCGCGCGCTGTTCGGACGGCAGCAGATCAGGCAGCGGTCCGGTCCAGGCCTCCGGCTCCGTGGCAAGGCGTCGGACGAGAGCGGTATACGCAGCAAACATCGCCACGATCATCCCGTCCGGGAACAGACCGTCGACCACGTCCCAGTTCAGGATCAGTTCGCCCCCGTCTTCCATGACCTGATGGTCGAGCCAGACCTGGGGAGTCTGCGCCTGGCTGTGCACCAGCGTTCCGAACCCTTCCGGACGCGCCTCAGCCTCCCCCTCCAGACCCAGGACGCTGGTGA
Source organism: uncultured Alphaproteobacteria bacterium (assembly GCA_963789495.1). GTDB lineage: Bacteria > Pseudomonadota > Alphaproteobacteria > Acetobacterales > Acetobacteraceae > CAWBLP01. Next base: position 98,674 of record CAWBLP010000028.1, on the reverse strand, counting down.
ATACCACCGGCATGAGCACCGATCCGCTGCGCCGCTGCCGGGCCGCCAACGCCCGCAAAACCCGCACGCCGCTCATGGCGCGATGATCGAGGTCGCTCCAAAGTTGCTGCTGCACCCGCCGCGCGCGCTCCGCCATGGTGGCGGTACCCGCGAAATCCACCTCCAGCAGCAGCAGCGTCGTGAAATCGCCGACCAGACGATCGATATCGGGATGCAGCGGTTCCCGCTGGAACGTGGTTAGGTTGAGCGTGAACCGGAGCCCCCCCGACCAGGTTGCGATCACGCCGGCAAAGGCCGCCAACAATGCAACCGAGGGGGTCACGCCCTGCGCCGCCGCATGGCGACGAAGCCGCTGCCAGTCCGACGCAGCGACGCGGCCGGCATGCCGCACGAACCGGACTGCGTGCAGGTCGGCCGGATTGCTCGCCAGCGGCAGTTCCGGCGCCGGCGGCAGCGTGTCCAATCGGCTTGTCCAGTAGCGTTCAGCCGCCGCGAAGTCCGGCCCGTCCTGCAGCCGAACACTTGCCAGCACATAGTCGCGGAAGCCGAACCCGGGCGCGGATGGCAGGGCTTCGCCGGCCAGGGCCTGCTTCCATTCGCGTAGCAGAGTCAGCAGACCCGCCGCATCCGCGATCAGTGCATCGAGCCGGATATGCAGGCGGGTGGTGTTCCCGGGCAGCCGGCTGGCGCGGATCTCGAACAGCGGCCATTGGTCCGCCGGCGCCGGGCGGCCGGTCATTGCCGTGCGGATTTCGGTGAGGGCTTCCGCGGTGTGCTCCGCCGACGCTGCTGAAAGATCGGCGCAGGCAATCGCGTAGTGCGGCACCAACTCCAGTACGCACTGCAATCCTTCGGGCAGCACCACCGCGCGCAGCATGTCGTGACGGACGATCAGCCGGTTCCAGGCCGCCTCCAGACTGGCCAGGTCCCAGGAGGCATCCTCCAGTTCCAGATAGATCTGCGTCGCGACATTGCCGAGCTCGAAGCCGTCCTGCCGCCCGAACCAATAGGCCTGCTGCACATCGGTCAGCGGAAACGGCAGATGGCGGGCAGCCGGATCGGGGACCAGCGCAGGGCGGAGATCGGCCCGGCTGGGCTGGGCCGCATCGATCAGCGCCGCCAGGCCGGCAACAGTCGGTTGATCGAACACCGCTCGCAGGTGGATCTCGGCGTGGAAACGCGCCCGTATCTCCCGCACCAGCCGCGTTGCCAGCAGCGAGTGACCACCGAGCTCGAAGAAGTCCGCCTGACCGTCCGCGATCGGGCATCCCAGCAGTTCGGCCCAAAGCATCGCCAGGCGATGTTCGGTGGCCGTCGCCAGAGGCCTGTGCCCGTCTTCCGCCGGCAAAGGATCGGGCAAGGCGCGGCGATCCAGCTTGCCATTGGCCGTGCGTGGCATCGCATCGAGCACAACGATGTCTGCGGGCACCATGACGGCTGGCAGACTGACACTCAGGAATGCGCGCAGGTCAGCAGCGTCGCCCCGGGGCGGTTCCGCGGGACGGAAGCATGGCGGGGCGAGCGCAGGTGCCTCTCGACGTCGCGCATAGACGTAGAAGTTCGTCCCGCTGCCTGGTTCCAGGCTCCAGTCCTCCTCAACCGCCGTGACGAAGCCGTGGCGATGGAGCAGGGCGAGGACGTCCTTCAGTCGCCCGCCAAGGTCGTGCAGCTCGAGCGCGACCTGCGCGATGCGAGGCCAGTCTCCCGGATCAATGCCCGCCAGCACAGCGGCTTCGGCCTTCTCCACGTTGATCTTGAGCAGGTCGATCCGCTCGATCCCACATGCCGCGATGACCGCCGACAGTGAGCGTACCTCCACCTCGCGCGTCGCAGCGGCGAAACGGCCGTCCAGCATTTCCTCGATCACCTCGGGTGCGTCATCCTCCCCCTGTTGACGCAGCCAGGAGCGCACGGCGGCGCGATCGCTCGCATCGGCGTGCAGGCCGGACAGGATCGACGACCCTTCGTATTCGGTGAAACGGGCGGTGGTCGCGCACTGGCCGAGTGCGTGGGGGTGCACCTGCCCGTGCACGCCGTACCGGGTCAGATTGCGGCGCAAGCAGGCAACCGTGGCGGGATTCGGCTCGAAGGCATGAATCCGCACGCCGGACGCAGCGCGATGCGCGGCAAGCGCGAACATGCCGATATTGGCGCCGACATCGAGCACGGTGGCGCCGTCGGCGATGCCGATCCCATGGCGAAAGTAAGCGCCCCGTTCGAATATCTCAGCAAACAAGAATCCGGTTTCTGCCCGATGCCGGGACGCGACCCGCATGCCATCGGGCAGCACGACATCGTCGCTGCCATGTGGCACGACATAGGCGGTGAGACGGGCGGCCTGGCCCGATGATCCGCGCAACACAACGGCTGCCTCCCTGACCCAGGGATGGCGGTGCAGCGCCGCTTCGATTTCCGCAGGTTCGATCCGGTGGCCGCGTAGCTTAACCTGGTCGTCCGATCGGCCGAGGAACTCAAGCGCGTCATCGGCGAGACGGCGGACCCGGTCACCGCTGCGGTAAATCCGATTCCCGCTGGCATGCGACCACGGGTCAGGTGCAAACGAAGCATCATCGAATGTGCTGTGCCGCAAGTAGCCGGGAGAAACACCGACGCCACCGATCCAGATCTCGCCAGGCATTCCTGGCGCGACGGGCGTGCCATTCTCGTCCACCACGTAAGTCCGGACGTTCGCCAGGGGATGTCCTATGACGGGGTGAGGGTTGTCCTGGGCGATCCGCGCCACAGTGGTGTCGACCGTGCACTCCGTCGGGCCATAGAGGTTGAATGCACGGATGTGGGGCGTGCTCGCAAGCACCGTCCACAGGTCCGATGGCACCGGCTCGCCACCCAGCAGCACGATCTTCGGCGCCTGGCGCGTCGGGTCGAGCAAACCCGCTTCGACCAGTGCCGCCAGATGAGTTGGGGTCGCATCCAGAACGTCGATCGCGTGGTGCGCGAGATAATCCAGCATACCGACGGCGTCGGTGCGCACCTCATCAGGCAGCACATCGAGCATATGCCCGTCGAGCAGCTGGATGATCTGCTTGACCGAGGTGTCGAAGCTGAGCGGTCCGTTGACGGCCACCCGCAGTGATCGCCCGTCCGCCTGGGCATAAATCGCCCGGTGCAGGGCGCGGAGGAGATTGCCGACAGCCGATTGGCTTACTCGCACGCCTTTCGGTGTTCCGGTCGAGCCGGAAGTGAACATCACGTACGCGTCGTCAGGGTCACCCTGGGCGGCGCTCCAACCGGCGCTCGCCGGACGCAGCAGAATGCCGCCGGGCTCCAGCAGAGCGGGGCCGGATATGGCCGACGCGTCGGTGCCTATCACCACCGCCGGTGCTGCCTGCGCGAGAACGTCATGCAGGCGCCCGGACGGCCAGGCGGACTCCAGGGGCACATAGGCTGCGCCGGCACGCAGCGCCGCGAACAGCGCAACCATCTGCGTCACGGAACGCGGCAGATGGATCGCGACGCGAATGCCCGGCCGTACACCGTTCCGCACCAGCGCGTCGGTCAACGCATCTACCCGCTGCGCCAGTTCGGCGAAGGTCAAAGCTTCGCTGCCGCACATGACCGCCGGCAAATCCGGCGTCATCATCACCCGCTGCTGAAGCAGCGCCTCGAGGCGCATCGCCGGAACAGGCAGCACCGGTCCGCAGGATGCCCGCAGCCATTCGGTGTGATCAGGGCGCAGCAGGTCAGCGATGCTGCGATCGCAATCGTCCACCGCGCCGGACAGCAGCTCGACGAACTGACGGCCGAACAGCGCAATCTCGGCAGCACTGAACCGTGCGGTGGCGTATTCCAGGCTGGCATGCAATGCAGGCCCAACCTCGCGGATCGCCAGCCCGAGGTCGCATTTCGCGGTACCGGCGTCGTGCTCACGGTACGCGACCAGGAGCTCCCCGGGTCTTAGTTCCGTGGGCAGCACCTGCATGTCGAACATCACCGTCGTCAGCTTGCGCGCATTGCTACCCGACTTGCGGAGGGTCTCGACGATCTTCTGGAACGGATAGCGCTGATTGCTGCGCGCGGCGATCACCGCTGCGGCGGTAGCTGCCAGAACGTCGCGGAAACGGTCACGCGGTGTCCCAGGTCGAGCTCCGGAAGGCAGGTTCAGGGGCAGGAGATTGATGAACAGGCCGACACCATGCTCCAGCTCCACCGCCTCGTCGCGTGCGGTGACCGGCATGGTGATGAGGCACCGCTCCTGCCCCGCATGGCTGCCGAGAAGCGCCGCAAATGCGGCGAGAAGCACGGTTGAAACTGTCGTCCCCGCATCAGTCGCCAGCGTGCGCAGTCGCTGCGCCAGACCTGCTGGGATGTTCATCTGGTGCCGGGCGCCATGTCCGTCCGCCGCACCCACCGGCACGCGCCCGAATGGCAGTGCTGGAGGAGGCATGTCATCCGCCTGCTGCGCCCAGTGGTCGCGTTCGCCGTCCAGCGCCCCGCCGGCGAGCTGGGTGCGCTCCCACAGCGCATAGTCGGCATATTGGATCGCAGGGGGCGGCAACCTGGCGGGCCGGCCCGCCTGGAGTGCCTCATACGCCTCGAAGCATTCGCGGAAGACCGCCGCCGCGCCCATGCCATCCATCAGCACGTGATGGACGACCAGGACGACGACGTATTCGTTTGCACCAGGCGTGCTCAGGCCCAGTCGGAACAGCGGCGCGCGACCGAGATCGAAATGCTGCCGAATGAACCGGCGCAAGGACTCCTCGACGTCGTCCCCCGCAAGCGTGTGCAGCTCGACCGGCACCGAGGCTGCAATGACCTGCATGGGGCCGTTGTCGCCATCGACAACACGGGTACGCAGGATGTCATGCCGCCCCACCACTTCGACGAACGCGCGCCGCAGCGCATTCGCCTGCAACGGACCGCTGATGTGCAGAACAACGGCTTCGTTGTAATGCGGGCTATCGGGCGCCTGCGCCTGCTCGAACCAGATGCGCTCCTGCGCGAAGGAGAGCGGCGCCGGCTGGTTTGGCTGCATCCGGCGCTGGATCCGGCCCGTAGCCGCAGCGCGCCTGCGCAGGCGTTCGGCCAGCAGCCGCCGTTGGGTTGGAGTCAGCCGCGCGATCCGCGCTTCGACATCGCCGTTCATGCAGCGGACGATGCGCCGGCCAGCGCATCTTCCCTTTGCGTCAGTGCCTCGACTTCATCGAGAGCCGCCGCTACCGCGGCATCCTGCAGCAGGCCCTCGTCGATCAGAGCGGCAATCTCGTCGATCGACCCGGTGAACAGGATCGCGATGCCAAGTGTCATGCCAAACGTGCGCCGCAGGCGGTTGCGGATTTCGACCGCCATGATCGAGTCCATGCCGAACGCGGTGAGTTGTCGTTGCCCATCGATTTGCACCGGTTCCAGCCGGAGCACCGAGGCGATGATCGTGGCGACCATCGTCCGCACCGTTTCGCGTCGCTCCGCGGAACCGAGCAGAAGCAGTCCGGCCATGGCATCAGCGTCGTTCGCATCGTCCGTTGCCTCCCCGGCTGCGGCAGCCACCAGTTCCTGGATCAGTGGCGTCGGTTGAACCCGCGTCCAATCGACATCGACGACAATGGTCTGCGCGGCACCGACTCGCAGCACCGTTTCAAGCGCCGCCATGCCGTCGGCGGGCGCGATGTCGGCGACACCGGTCAGGGCGGCTTGCTCGCGGAGCGCACGCCGCGCGTAGATGCCGATCTCGGCCCACGGCCCCCAATCGAGCGAGGTCGCCGGCAGCCCGAGGGCTCGGCGATGCCAGGCGAGCGCGTCCTCGAACGCGTTTGCGGCGGCGTAATTCGACTGTCCCACCTGCCCGAGTACGCCGGCCGCGCTCGCATAGAGGATGAAAAAGTCCAGCTCGAGCGAGAGCGTCAGCGCATGCAGGTTCCACGCCCCCGCCAGCTTGGCCGCCATCGGCGCATCGAACGCATCCGGTGTCATCGATAGCATCAGCCCATCCGCGATCTGTCCCGCCGCATGCACGATGCCCCGGATTGGCGGGTGCAGCTCCTGCCGGTGCCGGTCAAGGATAGCGGCCAAAGCGCCCCGCTCGGCGACATCGCAGGCCGCAACCTGCACGGAAGCACCAAGCGCCTCCAACTGGCGAAGCGCGGTCACCTGCCGGAACGCCTCGCTGTCCGGCTCGATGGACCGCCACTGCGCACGGGGCGGGGGCACCCGGCGCCCAAGCAGCAGCAGCCGCCTCGCACCCCGTTCGGCCAGCCATTGCGCCGTGCGCAGCCCAAGCCCCGACAGGCCTCCGGTAACCAGGTAGGTCGCGTCCGGGCGGAGGCTCAGCGCAGCCGCCGGCGTCAGCTCCGCACGCATCAGGTTCGCTTCGAGGCAGACCCCGCCGCGCAACGCCTGTTGGTACCCCGGCCCGGACGCCAACAGCGCATCGACCGCAAGAGACGCCTGTTCCGGCCCCGTCTCCGGATCGAGATCCAGCATTCCGCCGGACAGCTCCGGATGTTCCACCGTCAGCACACGACCAAAGCCCCAGAGCACCGCCTGTGACAGCGCGACGAGGTCCCGACCGTCCGGATGAACGGCCTGCGCGCCGCGCGTGACCAGCGTGACCGGTACCTGCCGGCCGGCCAGCGCCTGGACGGCTGCTAGCGCTGTCCCCAGGATCGACTGGGCCATTGACCCGAGCCCACCCTCGTCTGGTGCGGCGGCATCGAGGCTCCACGCATGGATCAGGCCATTGACCGGTCCCGCGGCTGCCGCGCGCAGCTCTGCCGCGCTCTGCGGGCCGGCGTGCAGCACCAGGCATCGGACGCCACGCCGCTCCAGCTCAGCGGCGATCGCGGCGCCGAATCCGCCACGATCCGCGCAGACCACAACGCGCCCGGGTTGTTGGGCCGCTTCGCGCCGGGCTGGCCGCCAAGACAGGCGGTAGAGCATGCGGGACGGGTCCGCGAGTGTCGCGCCTGCGGCATTGAGGCGCGTGAGTTCCAACCGGTCGATCCGCGCCACGGCCTGCCCGTCCGGCGCGCTCAGCAGGATGGATGCCGCAAGGGTCCGCTGGGTCGGCGAGGCATCGTCGAGCAGGCGCACCGATATCCGCACGGCGCCCTGAAGCGGGCCGAACACACGGAGCCCGGCCGCACCGGTCGGGAGGAAGACCTGATCGTCGGCGGGCAGTGCGGCAGCGACCACCTGGATCGCGGCATCCAGCAGTGCGGGGTGGACGATATAGTCGCCGCCGCCTCCGGCCACGGTCGGGAGCGCGATCTCGCCACAGGCCGAACCGGCGCCGCCCGAGAGCCGTTCAATACCCCGGAATGCCGGGCCATAGCACAGGCCGCGGCCAGCTAGGTCGGCGTAGAACGCATCGACCGCGATGTCGGTGAGGGGCCGAACGGGGGGGGTGGGGGGCGTTGCCGATGACAGAGGCAATTGCAGATCCAACATAGCGTGGCGCGTCCAGGCTGACGCTCCCGACGATCCACCCGGGTCGGCCGAACGCGCATGCACCTCGACGCTGGCCGTTTCATCTCCGGTGCGACGCAGCAGGGTCTGCACCGTCAGCGCGCCCTCCCTGGGAAGAACCAGCAGGCGCTCGAACCGCGCGCTCCCGACCTCCGCCTGCTCCCATCCAAATCCATGGCGGACCGCCGCAAGCGCCATTTCCAGATACGCAGCGGCCGGCAGGACTGGCGCGTTACCGATCGCGTGGTCCGGCAGCCACGCAAGGCTCAACCGGTCGAGCGTGCGTTCGAACACGGCCGCCGCACCAGCGCCGGCGAGTTGGGTCTGTACGCCGAGCAGCGGGTGCACGCCGCGGGTCGAGGTGCTGCCGACGAACAGGTTGGGCGTGCCGAGGGCATCAACCCAGTAGCGGGTACGCTGCCATGGATAGGTCGGCAGGTCCGCCGGACGCGCATCCGGCACACGCAGCCGCTCCCAGTTGATGGGAAAGCCCGCGGCATGCAGCCCGCCGAGGGCGCTGCGCATGGCGAGCGGTCCATCGAGCGTCCGGGTCAGCGACCGCAAAGCGCGTCCCGGTGTGCCCGCGTGCTCCAGGCACTGGCGCAATGCGCCGACCATCACCGGGTGCGGACTCACCTCCAGGAAGAGCGAGCAGCCCGCGGCGCCCATGCGCGCGACCGTCTCGGCGGCCCGGAATGGCTGGCGCAGGTTGCGCGCCCAGTACCCGGCGTCCAGTTCAGTGCCGGCGATCGGACCGGCGGTGACCGTGGACCAGAGCGGAATGGCGGCGGGCTGCGGCACGACGCCTGCGAGTTCGGCGGCCAGCCGAGGGCACAACGGATCCATGGCGGGGCTGTGGGCCGCCACTTCCACGGTATCCAGCAACCGGCCGAAAATCCCCTCGGCCTCGAGCGCGTCCAGCAATTCCCGCAATGCGGCGCTTTCGCCGGCAACCAGTGTCGCGGTGAAGCTCGTCGTGCCCGCGATGTCGAGCCGGCCGCCGAAGCGGTCCAGTCGGCCACGCACGTCGTTGGCCGGCAGGCCGAGGACCGCCGTCGCACCTTTGCGCATTGCCTCGCGCATCAGCCGGCTGCGGGCGACGATGACGCGTATCGCCGTCTCGAGGTCCAGCGCGCCGGCGACATGAGCCGCCGCGACCTCGCCCATGCTTTGGCCGACAACAGCGTTCGGCCGTACGTCCCAGGATTGCCAGAGCGCCGCCAGGGCAACCTGGAGCGCGAATACCGTCGGCTGGATCACATCGATATCGCGTGGCCAGGTGGTCGAGTCATCCAGCGCCGCGGCAAGGCTCCAGCCGGCGTGGCGCAGGAACAGCGGCTCCATGCGCGCGATCTCGTCCGCGACGCATGGTTCGGCGGCGATCAGGTCGCGCCCCATACCGATCCATTCGGAGCCTTGGCCGGAGAAGAAAAACGTCAGGTTCACCTCGCCGCGGCGCAAGGCGCGGTCGGCGATCAGGGCTTCGCGGCCGGTATCCTGTTCGATGGTGCCGTCGGCAAAGGCCAACAAGCGTCCTGCGAGTTCTGCCGCATCCCGGCCGGCGACCACCAGCCGGTGCTCGAGATGCGACCGCCGTTCCGCTGCCGTGTAGCAGATGTCTCCCAACGGCGGTCGGTCCGGCGCCGCGAGCAGTTCGGCGTAGCGGCGGGCCTGCTCACGGAGCGCGACCGATGATGCGGCGGACAGCGGCAGCAGGCAAAGGTCGCCCGGTTCGATGGCGGCGGCCCGAACTGGCGGACGATCGGCCTCCTCCAGCACCAGATGCACATTCGATCCGCCGAACGAGAACCCGCTGACCCCTGCGCTCAGCCGCTCGCCGGGCACGGGAAAGGGACTGAGCACCTGCGGTACCCTGATGGCGATAGGAGCCTCGGTCAGTGCGGGATTCAACGTTTGGATGTGCAGGTTCGGCGGCAGCGCGCGGTGCCCGAGCGCAAGCGCGGTCTTGATGACGCCGGCGACACCCGCGGCGGATTCGGTGTGTCCGATGTTGCTCTTGACGGATCCTATGGCCACAGGGCGTCCGGCCTGACGGTCCGTGCCGAGTACGCGCGTCAGCGATTGAATCTCGATCCGGTCGCCCACGGTCGTGCCGGTGCCGTGCGCCTCGATGTATTGCACGAGTCTCGGCTCGATGCCCGATTGGGCATAGGCATCCCGAAACAGCGCCTCCTGTGCCGCGCCATTCGGCGAGGCGATGCCGTTCGAGCGCCCGTCATGGTTCGTCGCCCCACCGCGAATCACCGCGTGCACCCGATCACCATCGGCCAGAGCCTGGTCGAGCGCCTTGAGCACCACCATGCCCGCACCTTCCGACCGCACCATGCCGGCGGCATCCTGGTCGAACGTGTGGCAGCGCGCATAGGGCGCCAGCGCCCCCATGCGCGAGAAGCTGATATCCGGACTTGGCAGCAGGTTGACTGCGACCCCGCCACACAGGGCGAGCGTGGCCTCACCATCGCGGATCGCCTTCACTCCCAGCAGGATCGCCATCAGCGAGCCGGCGCAGGCCGCGTCCAGCGCCACACTCGGCCCGCGCAGGTCCAGAAAATACGAAATCCGGTTGGCCACGATACTGTTGGCTGTGCCGGTGCCGGTCGCAGCCGAAATCCAGTGCGGTTCCGCCGTGATCAGCTGGTGGTAATCGTCGGTCAGCGTGCCAACGAACACGCCGGTGCGCGAGCCGGCCAGGGAACGCGGCGGCACACCGGCATCCTCCAGCGATTCCCAGGCTGTCTCCAGCATCAGCCGCTGGCGCGGATCGATGAACACCGCCTCGCGCGGGCTGATGCCGAAGAAATCGGCGTCGAACCACTCCAGGCGGGCGAGATAACCGCCTTCGCGGGCAACCGTCTTGCCGGGAGCCTGTGGGTCCGGGCTGTAAAAGCTTTCGATATTCCAGCGTTCCGCCGGCACCGGGCCCAGCGGGTCGCGGCCCGAGGCCAGCAGGTCCCAGAATGCTGCCAGCCCGGAGGCGCCGGGGAAACGGCATGCCATCCCTGTGATCGCAACCGGCATCCTCCGGGCCGCTTCGCTCCGATCCAGTCGCTGGCGTAGTGTACGGATCGCATGAAGAGCCCGGCTCAAGAGTTCGGGCTGCGGCTCTGGCGCGTCATCCTGCATGGTCGGTCATATCTTCAGGCCCTCGAGCTCGGAGATCAGTGCCGCCGTAGGGTCCTGATCGCCAGCAAGCGATCGCGCCGCGGCGGCCGGATCGGTCGTCGCGGCAGGCGCCAGACGTTCCAACAAATGATCAACCATGGCCGTGATGGTCGGGTGATCGAACCCGAAGCTCGGCGTGAGTGTCAGTGCGAGTTGCTCTTCCAGTTCAGCTCTCACTTCGATGTTGACCAGACTGTCGAACCCGGCTGCGGCCAGTTCCTGCTCTGGATCGAGTTGTTCCGGCTGGATGCGCAGGGCCGTGGCGGCGATCGCGCGCACGCGGCGCAGAAGCAATGACCGGCGGTCGGCCGGCAGCGCAGTGTTGATGTGATCCCGCAAGGGCAGCCCGGGCTTCGGCTCGGGGGCGCCTGCCACGGCAGGTTGGAGCAGAGCCGGCGCGCGCCCGGCAGTGAAACGCGCAGCTTCGAGACCGCCCGCGCCTGTGACCGCGACCTGCGAACCGGGGAACACCAACAATCGGTCCAGCACTGCACCCGCCTCGTTGGGATCGAGCGGGGCCGCGGGGCCTGCCGTCATGTCGATCCGCGCTGCCATGCCAACCCCGGCCCAAGGTCCCCAGTCGACAGTGAGGGCGGGTAGACCCAGCGACGCGCGCCGCAGCGCCACCGCATCCAGTGCGGCGTTGGCGGCTGCGTAGTTCGCCTGTCCGGGATTGCCCACCAATCCCGCAAGGGACGAGTACAACCAGAAGAAGTCGAGGGGCCGCTCGCGGGTGAGTTCATCCAGATGCTGAGCGCCGTACAGCTTTCCCGCCATGACCCGCTCCAGACGTTCGACAGTCTGGTGTGGCAAGGCTGCGTCGTCGAGCTGTCCGGCGGCGTGCACGACCCCGCGCAATGGTGGGAGTTCACGGTCTATGCGGGCCAGCAGGGCCGCTACCTCCCCGCGCTGTGCCACGTCGGCGGTCATGCACGTGATCGCAACGTCCGTCCGGCGAAGGGACTCCAAACCCTGCATGGCGGCTGCGTTCGGCGGTCGACGCCCAACCAGGACAACAGAGCGCGCACCACGTTCGATAAGCCAGCGCGCCGTGATCAGCCCAAGCCCGCCCTGTCCACCGGTAATCAGATAGGTGGCGTCCGGTATGACCGGCGTGCTGCCGGGCCGTCCGTGCCAAAGCACGATCTTCCCGATATGACTGGCATGCGCCATGTGATCGAATGCCGCCTCGGCATCGGACAGCGGAAAAGTCTCGATGCGCGGTGGCCGAACAGTGCCCGTCGCAAGGCGCTCCTGCAGTCTCCCCAGCATCGACGCGATCAGCGGCCGGTTCTTCCGTAGTTCGAGCAGATCGAACTGCTCATACCGGATGTCGGGCCGGCGGGCTCGTACCGCCTGCGGGCTCCAGGCGCCGAGTTTGCCGATTTCTATAAAGCAGCCGCCGGGTGCCAGGCAGTCGAGCCCGGGCGGGACATACTCGGCCCCAAGGCTGTGCAGCACCACATCGACACCGGCGCCGCCTGTCGCCGCCTGGACCTGCGGCGCGAACGTGGTGTCACGGGAGCTGAACAGATGGCGGATGCCCTGCCGCCGCAGCACGGGCCACTTCCAACGGCTTGCGGTCGCCAGCACCTCCGCGCCGAGGGCCTGTGCCAAGGTAACCGCTGCCTGGCCGACCCCACCGGCCGCCGCGTGGATCAGAACGCGCTGGCCGGGGCGAAGCCCGGCGAGGTGCTCGAGCGCGTAGCTGGCCGTGAACCAGGCGATGGGCAGTGCCGCTGCGGCGCGGAAGCCAAGCGCTGGCGGGATGGGCACCACGAAGCTCTCGGGAAGGGTGACCGGGCCGGCAAGGCTCCCGGCGGCAACACCGGCCATCACCGCATCGCCCGGCGCGAACCGGGTAACATCACTCCCTACGGCACGGACGATGCCGCTGCACTCCAGACCGAAGGGCAGCGTGCTGGCGGTATCGGGTAGCAAGCCGCGCGCGTGCAGCACGTCGCGGAAGTTGAGGCCGGTTGCCACCACGTCGATGCTTATCTCGGTCGGGCCTGGCGCGCGTGGGCGGGATTCCGGGATCGTCACCTTGGCTGGCCGCCCGTCGAGATCCTCGCTCTCCAATCGAGGTTGAAACCGGATCTCGCCGCGTATCGCCGCCTCGGCCGGCAGGTTGCAGGCGACGAGCTGCGCGGCCAGGGCGGACGCGGCTGTCTCCGGGCCGAGGTCGAGCAACCGAACCGTCAAGCGCGGGCATTCTCGGGCGAGCACGCGGCCGAGACCCCAACAGGCGGCCTGCCGCGGTTCGACGGGCGGATCGCCGGCGACAACGGCATGGGCGCCGCGCGTGACCACTACGAGTTCGCCGCCATTTGCCGCGGCGGCTTGGAGAACCGGAAGCACGTCGCCACCGGGCGGACCTCCGGACATCGCCGAATCCGCGAGGCAAATGACACCGGAACCACCGCGCCCGTCCGGTTCGGCGGCGACCGCAGCGTCCTTTCCGGCGCGCCGCAGTTCCGTAGCAAGCGCGTCGGCGGCAGGACAGGGGGGCGTGATGATCCAGCGCCGCGGACCTGGTGCATCGGCAACGGGACGGACTTCCACCCATTTGAGCTGATGGAACCGGGCCGGCGCCTGCGTCCGGCCTGCACCCGCCGCCACGGCCCGTATCTCGACCCCCAGAAGCCGGCCCGCCTCCTGTCCGGCGTGATCGAACATGCTGTAGTCGACCGTAGCGGTCCGGCCATCGGTGGCGACAAGGCGCGCCTCGCAGCACAGCCGTCCCGGCAGCGCATATGGTATGGTCAGATGTGCGACACCGACCGGGAGCCAGCGCATGCCCTCCGGCGCCGCCCCCAGCAGTGGACTGGCGACATGCAGACAGGCGTCGAGCACACGCGGGTCGGCGTGGAAGCATTCGTCCTCTCCGGACTCGCGTGCGACCTCGCCCCAGGCGCAGCGGTCACCGACGACAAGACGCCGCAACGCACGAAATTCGGGACCGTGCTCGACTCCCGACTGGCGCAGTTTGGCGAGAACGTCCGGGACATCCGTTCCCTCTCCGCGCAGACGTGCCGGACGGGACGGCGCCGGTTCCTGCTCCGTGTCCCCACGTCCGGTCGCGAGCTGCGCGGAGGCGTGCCGGGCCCATGTTCCCGCACCGCTCCGGCAATAGAGGACGGCTCCTCCATCGGCCGAAATCACGCTGTGCAGCACCGGACCTTCCGGCTGATCGAGCCAGACCGGTTGGTCGAAGCGAATGCGGCTCAGCGACGGCGGCAACCTGGCCGCAGTCGCAGCCGCGAGGAAGATCTCGACAATGCCTGCCGCCGCCAGCACCGGACGTCCGTCGACCCGATGGTCATGAAGGAATCGGAGCGGGGCCGCATCGAGACGCACCTCCCGCCGCAGTTCTGCACTGGCGGGGAGGTCGAGTGCCGAACCGGCGAGGCCGTACCCCGACCGCCGGCTTGGCGCTGGGGCCGGGCCAAGCCGGTCGTGCGGCGATCGCTCGAAGCAGGAGCCCGGCAGCGAAATCCGCCGGCCGCCGCGCGATTGTCCCACCGCGCGCCAATCCGGTGCTGCTCCCGCCTCATGCAGCCGGGCAAGGCATTCCGCCAATCCGGCGGCTCCGGATGCGAACACGTCTACCTGGACCGCCACGCCGCCAATGGCGCCAAGGGCGATGACGCAGTTTGTCGAACTCGGCTGCAACGGCGTCGTTCACGCCGACCGGCGAGCGACGGGCCTGGTCGGCCCAGAATGCGGGACTGAGAAGCTCCGCCTCGGCGGCGCGTCCCAGCATGCCGGAAATGACCCGGGCCTGGGGCGCCTGCAATGCGCCGCTCAGCAGTTGCCGGAAGACCGGCCGGAGCAGGGCGGGCGCCTCGTCAGGATGCGTGGCGCCAGCAGCGAGCAGGGCAAACGCCTCCTTGGGGGCCATGACGTCGGCCACGCACGCGGCAGCGATCTCGCCCACCCCAATTCCGGCAACCACCTGTGGACTCACCGCCCAGCGACGCAACACCTGCGCTACGGCAAGCTGGGACGCGAGAACCAGGACTGTTTGGCCGAACGGATCGCGGTTGCGGCCGGCATTCAGCTCATCAGCGAGGTTGCGGCCGGCCCCCGCCCATACCGCCGGCGCGAGCGTATCAAGCGCGTCGCGAAGTGCTGGCTCTGCCGCGAGAAGGTCATGCGGCACCACATCGCTGGCGCCGAACAGCAGCATCACGCGCGGCTCGTGCTGAACTACTTGCGGCCGAACGTGCCGGAGAGCCTCAGCCAAGGCGGCCGTATCCGTTGCCACGAACCCGGCGCGTACGGGCCAGGCGGGCCGACCTGCGTTCAGAGTGTGGCAGACATCGGCGATTGCTGGCGCATGAACCGCCTCAAGCCGGTCCGCAAGCGCCGAGGCGGAAAGCCTGAAAGCCGCCTCTGAGCTTGCTGACAAGGCGAGTACCTGCCACGCCGGGGATGGGCGCGACATCGGCGATGGCGGCGGCCCCAGTATCATGTGCGCGTTCGTGCCGCTCATGCCGAAGGCGCTGACGCCGCCAAAGCCGGCGGTCGGCCACGGGCGAAGGGCATCCACAACGGAAATCCCGATCTGCTCCCAGTCGACGTGCGGATTCGGCGCGTCGAAATGAAGGTTCGGCGGAATTGCGCGGCGTTCGAGCGCCAGCGCCAATTTCATCAGGCCGGCCGCGCCTGCCGCCGATTCCAGATGACCGAAATTGGTCTTGGCCGAACCGACAAGCACATGGTGGTCCGCGCCGCTTTGCAGCGCCTGTGCCAGGGCGCGTAGTTCGATCGGGTCGCCGAGTGGCGTTCCGGTGCCATGGGCCTCCACATATCCGATCATCTGAGGCGCAAGACCGGAATCAGCCAATGCAGCGCGAATAACCGCCTGCTGCGCGGCAGGATTCGGAGCGGCAATGCCGTTCGAGCGTCCGTCATGGTTGACGGCGGAACCATGAATGATGGCGACGACGCGCGAGCCGTCTGCCACCGCATCGGACAGCCGCTTCAGCACCAGCAGCCCGCATCCCTCGCCGCGTACATAGCCATCGGCGCCGGCGCTGAATGTGCGGCAACGTCCGCTGGGCGACAGCGCACGAAGCTGGCAGAGCGCGAGTGTGATTTCGGGCGACAGCACCAAGTTTACGCCACCAGCCAGCGCCAGATCGCATTCCCCCGCGCGCAGGCTCTGCACGGCGAGATGCGCGGCCACCAGGGAGGACGAACACGCGGTGTCGATGGTCAGTGCTGGTCCGCGCAGGTCCAGATGATACGACACGCGTCCCGCCGCGAGGCCACGCAGCACACCCAGTGCGGCGTAACCGTCGATTGTTCCGGGATCCTGCCGCAACACGCCACGCTGCGTGTAGTCATCGGAAAACGCGCCGACGAACACGCCGGTACGGGTGCCGGAGAGCTGATATGGATTCTCTCCGGCATCCTCCAACGCATGCCAGGCGACTTCCAGCAACAGGCGATGCTGCGGGTCCATTGTGGCCGCTTCGCGTGCCGAAATACCGAACATCGCGTGATCGAACTGCATGGCATTGTCGAGCGCGCCGAGGTGCCGGCAGTAGATCCTCCCGGCCCGGCCGGGCACCGGATCGAACCAGGAATCGATGTCGAAGCGTTCGGGCGGTACTTCCCGCACACCATCACCGCCGTCGACCAGAAACTCCCAATATTGCGTAGGATTTTCGATGCCGTTCGGCAGGCGGCAGCCAAGCCCGATGATGGCGATCGGCTCCGCACCTGGACTACGGTGCGCGGTATCGGCGGGGAGCGCAGCGCCCGTCACAATTCGGACGCTGCGGATGATATTTCAGCGCCGCAGGCGCGCAGCAGGGCGCGATAGGTCGGTTGCTCCCAGACGATCGTCGGCGGAATCTGCCGGCCAAGTTGGCGCGAAAGCTCGCGCGCCAGCGCGACACAACGGACCGAGTCCATTCCATAATCGAGCAGCGGGCGATCCGGCTCGATCCGCTCCGAGTCGAAGCCAAGTCGTGTCGCGAACCAGCTGTCCAGCCATTCCTGCAGCTTGAAGCCGGCGCCGGCGCCGGCACCGGCACCAGCCACCGGTAACGCTGCGGTGCGCGCCTCGTCCCGCAGCACGCGCCGCAGGATCTTGCCGGTCGGCGCCTTCGGCAGAGCATCCACGACCGTCACGACGGACGGTATCTTATGCGGCGGCAGGAGCGGCCGCATGGCCGCGAGGATTTCGGGTTCGCCTACGGTCCTGCCCGGACGAAGCACAACCGCCGCATGCACCTCCTCACCGAGATAGGGTTCCGGGACGCCGAACACCGCTGCCTCCCTGATCGCAGGATGGCAGCAAAGTGCCTTTTCGACCTCGACCGGCGACACGTTGCTTCCCCCAACGAGCATGATGTCCTTGAGCCGATCTTCAATCGTCAGGTAACCGGCATCATCCATCCGGCCGAGGTCCCCCGTATGCAACCGGCCATTGCGGATTGTCCGTGCCGTCGACTCGGGCTGATTCCAGTACCCCAGCATCACATTCGGACCGCGGATGGTCACTTCGCCTGACATGTTCGGTGGCCGATCCTCACCAGTGTGCGGGTCGACGACGCGGATTTCCACACCCTCGATTGCCGAACCGACAGTGCCGGGCTTGATGCGCTCCACATGGTTGTAGCTGGCGAACGGCGAACTCTCGGTCATGCCATAGCCTTGATGGATCGGTCGGCCGAACCGGGCGGACCAACGCTCCTCGACCACTTGTGGCAATGGCGCAGCCGCCGAGAAGAAGTAACGCAGACCGGCGAGCTGCGACGGCTCCGCGCTATCGAGCAGCGCCGAGAAGACGGTCGGCACGCCGAAAAACATCGTTGCCCCATCCTGCGCGACCGCGTGCAGCACCTGCGCCGCATCGAATCGCCGCTGCACGATCAGGCACGCCCCGGATGCCGCAGCGGCGTTCATGATGGCGTTTTGACCGAAGCAATGATGAAGCGGCAGGAACAACAGAAGCCTGTCGTCCTGGCGCACGCCCATGTAGCGGCGTTTGCTGGTCGCGGTGAATTGGATATTGCCGTGCGATAGCAGCACACCTTTCGGCGTACCTTCAGTTCCCGAGGAGTAGACGATACTCGCCGGATCGTCCCAATCGACAGCGGCGATCGGGGCGCCGTCGTGGTCCGGCAGATCCGGTGAGACGACGCTGGCACCATCGCACACAATTACAACCGTACGGCACTTGCCGACTAAAGGATCACACGCGGAGCGAAGCGTGTCTGATCCGGTTGCACTTGTGAACACCACGCGCGCCCCGCAATCAGCGAGCAACGCCATTGCTTCAGAGCCTGGCAGCGACGATGACAGCGAAACCGCAATTGCGCCGAGTCGTAAGATGCCATAATAGGCACACACGAACTCGGGGCCGTTTTCCAGTAGCAGTGCAACGCGGTCGCCGCGTCGGATACCGGCCTGCGCAAGCCAAGTGGCGATGCGGCGCGCGCCAACGGCAACGTCCACGTAGTGCCAAACCGCACCGCCACACGACAAGAAGCAGGCATCTTTCCTGGATGCCCAGCGTTCCAACAGGTGTGCGACGTTGTGCATGCCAGGCTCGGCCTCTCAAGCCTTCGGGATATCTCAAAAATTTTCAAAATTTGCTGGTTTTGCACTGCTTCCCGCGCGATGCGCTCGCGCACACACGACGCAGTGCGCAGGCTCTGCAGCGAGTATTCTAGCTCTTGAGCGGCCCGTCCTCCGGACCACACAGGCTACGGATCAGGAGCAGTGCGTCGGTGAATTCGCGAAGCATCAGCTGTCGCTCGCACCTCTCTCGGCTCTCGCTCGCGGTGGTGAGTGTATGGAAACCGTAAACGCAGAGTCACGGTACCGCTGGAGGCGATCTTTGACAAGAGCAATCCAGATCAGAGTGATCTGAATTCAGCAGCTTACTGCCCGCTTGCCGCACGGTTTGATCCCTGGGGTGACAGGCTTGCTCGCTCCAGACTGCGGCTCAGGTTGACCCGAGGTCTGACCAGCTGCGATGAGCCGCCGAAGGGAATTGGCCTGTCCAACCTGAACCCGGCTGCGCCCGGATCAAGAAGGGCTGACCTGTATGACAGGGACTACAGCAGGCGAGGGTACGATGGGCGCCGCCCTGCTCGATCGCAACACCAAGGGAATAGCGGGGATCATGTCGTTTAGCCACCGGTTGATCATCACCGGTTCCGTTTCGACGGTGCGACGCGGATGAGAAGACGCGCGCCGAACGACAAGATGTACGACAGGTGCGGCATCGCGCTGTGCATCGGGACCACGACCAACGAAGTGTTCCTGTTCCAATACCGCCGCAAGCAGGAATACCCGAAGGACCGGCCGCCCCGCGAACGGGGTTCATTGATGGAGACGACGATCTGGTGAGCAGTTCGGCGGGTTGGTTTTATGTCGGTGAACCGGCCCCAAAAAGGACCCCGCCTGTTTCTGGCTTAATCTTATCGAAACGCTGAGAATTTCTTGAGCTCATTCCAAAATACGATCGGCTTTTAATAGTGACCCCTCCCGGCCGGACACATCGTCCTGATAAGGCGCGATAAATCGTCGATTCGATGGGGGTCACTTTTGGGCGCCGATCCGGGGTCACGGAGCCGCTCCGAAACACAGACCACGCAATGGCGACCGCAGTAGTCTCTCACCTCATGGCCCTGCCAGAAAACCTCGGCTGTCCGCCGACACTTTCCGAGCATCGGTCAAAGGTAGAAAACATTTGTAGCTCAATGAGTTAACATGGCGGAGAGTAACCGGGGCAAAATCCCGGGCGAGTGGTGTTTTCAGGCGGGTTGGCCACGGCGGCGGATGAGGCTGGGAAGGTGCGGGACGGCGGGAGCACCTGAGATGCTGAGCCTGGCACCGAGATAGTCCCACAATGCGATGCCGAGCTTGGTGCAGGTCTTGGCGAGCCCGAGGAAAGCGTCGCGGCAGTCTCGGCCGATATCGCTGTGGGTTCCGCCGCTGACTTTGCGCTTTGTCACCTGACAGCGGATGTCGTTTTCCGAACCGTTGGTGTGCAGCGGGATCTCGGGATGGTCGAGCACCATCAGTAACTCGGCCTTGTTGGCGTGCAGCCGCTGGAGCAGGCGGTCCAGAGTGGCGAAGCCGGTACGTCGGTGAAAGATGCGGTCGAACCGCCCCCGCATTTCACGGCGTCGGCGTGGCGTCGGTTCACGCCGGTAGAGCTTCAGGTCGGCATAATACCACCAGATCAGCCCGCGGATATGCTGCTGGGCGGCACGCTGCTGGTCGGTAAAGGTCTCCAGCTTGTGCACCAGGCGTTCGGCGTGGATCCAGCACAGCGCATGCTGGCCGATGTTGAACTGCCCGGCATCGTCGCTGACTATGACCGCCTCGCAGAGAAACCCGTGTGCGCTCACCGCGCCCCACAGCGCAGCTTCTGTGGCGACGCGCACCGGATCGGGCGTCACCGGCAGACCGGTCATGCCGAGCTGCTCAAGATGGCGCATCCAGGCGGTCTGATCGGCGAACTGCCGCTGCCCATGTGTTGCCAGTCGCTGGATGAGCGGTCCGGCCAGGGCATGCTCATGCATATAGTCCAGCGCCGCATCGTTGATCACGTAATCGGTGTGACCGGCACGCAGCAGGTCAAGAAAGTTCCGGCAACTCTTGCTGCCCGTTGTGCCGAACCAGGCGAACGTGTCGTTGCCGATTTGCGTGCAGACGGCATTGGCGCCGCGATGGCGCGCGCCGGTGTCATCGACGGTGACCCAGTCCGCTGTCGCCAGTCCGGCACGTAGCACCTCGCAGCTCTCCACCAGGAAGTCATCTTGTCCATCGATCAGCAGGCGCATGACCTGCCGCTTCGAGATACTGACGCCGATCGCCTGAAGCTGTGTGACCAAACGCTCGACGGTCACCTGGCCCTGGTGGTCCTGCATCAGCACGAAGCGCCGCAGCTCCGGCCCGAAATGGCCGCGGATGCCACTGGGCAGCGGCGCCACGATGGTCTCGCCTTGCGGCGTCAGCCAGCGCTCGCGGCGGTAGCGCACCGCCCGTGCCGTGAGCACCAGCTCCTGCACTCGATACGGCTCGTAGCCCTTGAACTGCGAACCCGGCGGATGCGCCACCCGCAGCACCTCGGTCTGCGGTGTGACCCGCGGTGTCACCTTGCCGCGGCCGCGGCGTTTGCCCCGCTTGCCGCCGCGCTTCGGCTCGGTGCCCTTCTCCATGCCGCTCGGCTTGATCGATGGGCGACCCTTGAGGCCCTTCAGCCAGGCGATCTCATCGCGCTGTGCCGCCACCAGTTGCTTCAGCTCCGACACCTCGCCCAGCAGCTCAACCACCAGAGCTTCCAGCTCGGCGTGCGGCAGACCCGACGGATCAGTGGGCGGTGACATGCGGCGAGCAAATGGCCCTCGTCCGCGTCGGGGGAAGCCCTAAAATGCAATCCGCCCGGGGTTTTGCCCCGGTTACGGCGGAGAGGGAGGGATTCGAACCCTCGGTACCCCATAAGGGTACAACGGTTTTCGAGACCGCCCCGATCGACCGCTCCGGCACCTCTCCAGCCCAGGCTTGGCGCGATAGCCGCGCCGCAGTCGCGGCGCCTTATACGGGTGGCTCACCCAGCCCGCAACCAATGTGAGCGTCGTCCAGCCGCTCCCCGCCGCCATTGGCTGGTGGCCTGGCCCATGGCCGGCCTCGTGTCGTCCCGCTCAACAGCGGAGGCATCGGGCTCGTCGCCTTGGCATGCCGCGCGACAGCAATCCCCGACGGCCGTCCGAAGGAGGGAATAATCCCCATAAATCGCCCTTAGGCGGATGAAAAATCTAATTCATCCCCGGTCATTGGCAGACAAAAGAAATTCCTTCCATATCTGCGGCACACCTCTGATCGGAGCCCGGGCATGAGCCGCATCCACGTCCTGCACGAAAACCCGCTCTGGCTGCCGCCGCTCGCCCAGGCGTTCGAGCAGCGCGGCCTGCCCTGGATCGAGTGGTTCCTGCACGAAGGCGCATTCGACCTGGCCGCGCCCCCGCCGCAGGGCGTGTTCTACAACCGCATGAGCGCTTCCTCGCACACCCGCGACCACCGCTATGCCGCCGAACTGACGGCTTCCGTGCTGGCCTGGCTGACGCGCTGGGGGCGGCGCGTGGTGAACGGCCCCACCGCACTCGACCTCGAGATCAGCAAGGTGCGCCAATACGCCGCCCTTGAGCAGCACGGCCTGACCACTCCCCGCACCGTCCTGGTGGCCGGCAAGCAGGCGATCGTGCCCGCGGCAGAGCGGTATTTCCCCGACCAGCCGGTGATCCTGAAGCCCAACCGGGGCGGCAAGGGCCTTGGCGTGCGGCTGTTCCAGGACCACGCCGCGCTGGCGGCCTATCTGGGCGGCCCGGACTATGAGACACCGGTTGACGGCCTGCACCTGTTGCAGGCCTATGTGCGTGCCCCGCGCCCCCTGATCACCAGGGCGGAGTTCGTCGGCGGGCGGCTGCTCTACGCTGTGGAGGTCGATACCAGCGACGGGTTCGAGCTCTGCCCCGCCGAGGCCTGCGCCATCGGCGACGCCGCCTGCCCGGTGGGGGAGGCGCCACGCCACCGGTTCAGCATCATCGACGGCATTCCCGATGCGCTGCGCATTCGGCTAGAACGCTTCCTGGCCGGGGCCGGGGTCGAAGTGGCCGGTATCGAATTCCTCACCGATCGCGACGGCCAGGCGCTGGTCTACGACGTGAACACCAACACCAACTATAATCCCGAGGCCGAGGCGCGCGCCGGATATGCGGGTACCGACCGATCGGGTCCCGGCGCCATCGCAGCGTTCCTGGGGCAGGAGCTGGCGCGGCTGCGCGTGGCCGCCTGATCGGCCGTGGCACTCAGGCCAGCGCGTAATCCACTTCCGGCGTGTAGACCGCCTGGTCCTTGCCCAGCAGCGAACTGAACAGAGTAAAGTGCTCCACTGGTACGGGTTCGGCGCGGAACAGGTTATGCGCCTGGATGAAGGCGGCCAGTTTCGCCTCCACCGCATTGTCCAGCCGCGCCAGGGTGACGTGGGGGGTGAAGCGGCGACGCTCCGGATCCAGCCCGCAGCGCTGCAACGCAGTCTCGATCTTGTTCTGCAGGTGATCCAGCGCCGGATTGCGTTCCACCCCGACCCACAGCGAGACCGGTCGGCCACCCTTGCTGAACGTGCCGACCCCGGCGAGCGTCAGCGAAAAGCCACGTCCGGTCATTGAGGCCAACGCCAGGTCGATCTCTTCGGCCCGATAGCCCGGCATTTCGCCAATGAAGCGCAGGGTCAGGTGGTAGTTTTCCGGCGGAACCCAGCGGGCGCCCGGAATGCCCGCTCCGGACAGCATGCCCAGCCGTTCGCGCAGCGTCCGCGGCAGATCGAGCGCAACGAACAGCCTCATTCCCTGCGAGCCTCCGCCAATAGCCGCTCTACCAGAGGCAGGATGCGTGCCACGATGTCGTGCACGCCCTGCGCGTTCGGATGCATCCCGTCCGGCTGGATCAGCGCCGGTACCTCCGCCACGCCTTGCAGGAAGAACGGGTCGTACAGTACGTTGCGGCGCTTCCCCAGTCGATCGAACACGGCGCGGAATGTGTTGGTGTAGTCGGGACCGAGATTGGGTGGCGCGTACATCCCGCTCAGCAGCACCGGGATGTGCTGCGCCTGCAGCCGGTCCAGGATCGCGGTCAGGTTGGCCGCCATGTCGTTGGGGTCGATCCCGCGTAGCCCGTCATTGGCGCCCAGCTCGACCAGCGCGGCGTCGGCACCGTCGCCCAGAACCCAGTCAAGCCGCGCTCGACCGCCCGCCGAGGTATCCCCGGACACCGCGCCATCGATGATCTCCACATCGTGCCCCCGCGCCTTCAGGGCTGCCGCGAGCTGTGCCTCGAATCCATCGCTGTGCGGCAGGCCGTAGCCCGCCGACAGCGAGTTGCCCAAGATCAGAAGTCGAAGTGGGGCGGCCGAGGCGGGCAGGGGAGCGAATATCGGGACGAATACGGCGGCGAACAGCACCAGCCAGGCCACCCACGTCGCAATCGCAGCGGCCGCCGCCTTCTTGCAGCGCGCGGGAACGCCATATGCTGCCGCCATGGATGTCATGTCGCCGTCTCCGGTCACTGCCCGTCCAATGCTCGTTCGGATCAGAGACCTCCATCTGACGGTCCCATCCACTGCTGGGCCGGTGAACATACTGCGCGGTATCGATCTCGATATCGCGGAAGCCGAGGCGGTGGGTCTGGTCGGACCTTCCGGTTCCGGCAAAACCAGCCTGCTCATGGTACTCGCCGGACTGGAACGCGCCACCCGGGGCAGCGTCAGCGTCGCCGGTCAGGAGACCACGGCGCTGGGCGAGGATGCACTCGCCAGGCTGCGCCGCGACAACGTGGGCATCGTGTTCCAGGCTTTCCACCTGATCCCCACCATGACGGCGCTGGAGAATGTCTCGGTGCCGCTGGAACTGGCCGGGCGCCCCGACGCGCTGGCGCGCGCCACCGATGCGCTTCGCTCGGTCGGGCTCGGCCACCGGCTGACCCATCTGCCCGGCCAGCTCTCCGGCGGCGAGCAGCAACGCGTCGCCCTGGCCCGCGCCTTCGCCCCCGGACCGAAGCTGCTGCTGGCCGACGAGCCGACCGGCAATCTGGATCACGCCACCGGCGAGGCGGTGATGGACCTGCTGTTCGCCCTGCGCGCCCGCACCGGCGCCACTTTGTTGCTGATCACCCACGATCCCGCCTTGGCGGCGCGGTGCGACCGCGAAATCCATCTGGCGGACGGCCAGATCGTGCAGCCGGTGGCCGTCTGATGCCGGTCGGCAGGCATCGTGGCGTTGCCCCGAACCCCACCAGGAGGCTTTGCTTCCCGGACCTCCAGCAAAGGCTCGCCTTTGCAATCAATTCGGTTTGCGGCGGGGAGGGGGCGCGGCGGTTTCGGACCGGGGCATCATCACCCCCACCCCAAACGGCGTCGGTTCCAAGGACTGGGCGCCTGGCGGGGATTCAAGGGACAGCGCCCCTCGATCTGGGTTCGGGGGCAATGCTCCCGACGCTTGCCTTTCGTCGGCCCATGCCTGCGGCATCGCTGTGAACCTCGCCCTCCGGCTGGCGCGGCGCGAACTGCGCGGCGGCGTCCATGGGCTGTGGGTGGTCCTCCTCTGCCTCGCGCTGGGCGTCACCGTCATTGCCGCCGTCGGAACGCTGCGCGCTGCGATCGACCAGGGTCTCGCCACCGACGGACGTCGCCTGCTCGGCGGCGACCTCGCTATCGACACGGGCTACCAGCCGCCCCCCGACACCGTGCTGGAATGGCTGCAAGCGCGCGGCGCTGCCACCTCCCAGGTGGTGCGCATGCGCTCGATGCTGATCGCTCCGTCCGGCGAGCGCCAGTTGATCGAGCTGAAAGCCGTGGACCCGGCCTGGCCGCTGGTTGGACAGGCGGAACTGAACCCCGATCAGCCGGTGTCGCAGGCGCTGGCTCCGCACCAGGACCAGTATGGCCTGCTGGCGGAGCAGGTGGTGTTGGACCGGCTGGGCCTGCAGCCCGGCGACACAGTCCGGCTGGGCACCGCCACGTTCCGGATCAGCGGCAGGCTGGTCAGCGAACCCGACCAGGTCGCCACGCCCTCACTGCTCGGCCCGCATGTCCTGATCGCCGCCGCCGCGCTGCCGCAGACCGGGCTACTCGCGCCGGGTGCAATGGTCCGCCACGCAGTGCGCCTGATACTGCCCCGTCCGACCGATGCAACCAGGCTGGCGGCACAGCTTCGCAGCACCTTCCCGAATACCGGCTGGCGGCTGCGTGAGCCGCAGGATGCTGCGCCCGGCGTCAGCCGCTTCATCGAACAGACCGGCCTGTTCCTAACCCTGGTCGGCCTGACCTCGCTGCTGGTCGGCGGCATCGGCGTGGCCAACGGTGTGCGCGCCTGGTTGGATGCGCGGACCCGCACCATCGCCACGCTGCGCTGCCTGGGCGCATCCGCACGGTTGGTGTTCGCGATTTGCCTGATCCAGGTGATGGTGCTGTCCGCGGCGGGCATCGTCGTCGGCCTGCTTGCCGGGGCGGTGCTGCCGCTGCTCGGCCTGATCCTGCTCAAGGACATCCTGCCGGTCCCGCCGGTGCTGGGCATCTACCCGGGGCCATTGCTGCAGGCCGGCTGTTATGGCCTGCTGACCGCGGCAAGCTTCGCGTTGTGGCCGCTGGGCCGGGCGGCGCGGATTCCAGGAGCCGCGCTGTTCCGGGACGCCTTGCTGCCGCAGCGGACGATGCCGTCGCGCGGGCTGATCGCCGTGACAGTAGGGCTGGTCGCGGCGCTGGTGGCGCTGACCGTCATCACCGCGGCGGATCGCCGGTTCGCGCTGTGGTTCTGCGCCGCTTCACTGGGCACGCTGGTGCTGTTCCGGCTGGGCGGTGCCGCGATGATCGGACTGGCGCGCCGGATCCCGCTTACCCGCTCGCCCTGGGTGCGGCTGGGTATCTCCAATCTGCATCGTCCCGGCAGTCGTGCGCCGTTGCTGCTCACCTCGGTCGGGCTGGGCCTTTCCACCCTGGCGGCGGTCGCGCTGATCCAGGGCAATGTGCACCGTGCGGTGCTGGAGCAATTGCCGGAGAACGCGCCGAGCTTTTTCTTCGTGGATATCCAGAGCGACCAGATCGGCCGGTTCGACCAGCTTGTACACAGTCAGCCGGACGTGGCGTCACTGGACCAGGTGCCGTCCCTGCGGGCTCGCGTCGTGGCGGTGAACGGTGTGCCTGCCGAAAAGGTCGATGCGACCCCGGACACGCAATGGGCGCTGCGGGGCGATCGCGGCCTAACCTACGCCGCCACGCCGCCGTCCGGCACCCGGATCGTGGCGGGACATTGGTGGCCGGCGGAGTACGACGGCCCACCGCTGGTATCATTCGACGCCAACCTGGCGAGGGGTTGGCATGTCGGCGTGGGCGACACGATCCGAGTGAATGTGCTGGGACGCGATATCGACCTGCGCATCGCCAGCCTGCGCAACATCGCCTGGCGCAGCATGGGATTGAACTTTACCCTGGTGGCCAGCCCCGGGCTGCTGGCCCACGCGCCGCACAGCTACATCGCAACCGTCCGCCTGCCGGATGCCCAGCAGGGCTCGCTGCTGCGACGGATCACCGATGCGCTGCCCAATGTCACCGGCATCCGGGTGACGGATGTCCTGAGCGCGGTGGCCGACCTGCTGAACCAGGTGGCCGCGGCGCTGGCCGCCACCGGTTCGCTGACCCTGGTATCCGGCGCCCTGGTGCTGGTGGGCGCGGTCGCGGCCGGGCAGCGCCAGCGGACCCAGGAGGCGGTGATCCTGAAGACGCTGGGCGCCACCCGCGCGCAGATCCGCGGGGCCTGGCTGGTGGAATTCGGCGCACTCGGCCTGGTGGCAGGATTGCTCGCTGCGCTGGTCGGCACCGCTGCAAGCTACGCGGTAATGCGCTATATCATGCATGCCGACTGGGCGTTCCTGCCGGGCACGCTGGCAATCGCGTTGATCGGCGCTCTCGCCATGATGCTCGTGTTCGGCTACGTTGGCACCGCGGCAGCCCTCCGCGCCAAACCGGCGCCACTGCTGCGTAACGAATGAAGAAGACGACACGTCTATCGGGACCACCATTCCGCCCTTGAACCGCCCTCTGGCAATCGCCAAAATTGATGGGTGTTACAAAGGGTTCAAACTGCCCGCGAGGTAAAGGAAACCATGGCCTTCAGTCCTGAGTACCGGACCTACCCGCGCGCATCCGCCGCCACGACGGCTGCCGTCCTGGACGCGGGCCTGCGCACCTACATGCTCCGGGTGTACAACTGGATGACGTCCGGTCTCCTTCTGACCGGTATCGTCGCCTATGCGATCGCCCATACCGGCTTGATCGACGCCTTCTACCCGATGGTGCAGACGCCGTTCGGGATGGCCCGCCAGCCCTCGGTACTGGCGATGATCTCGATCTTCGCACCGCTCGCCTTCGTGCTGGTGCTGAGCTTCGGGGTCAATAAGCTGTCCACGACGGCGGTGCAGGCGCTGTTCTGGGCGTTCTGCGCCACGATGGGCGCCAGCCTGACCAACATCTTCCTGATCTACACCAACGAGTCGGTGGTCCGGGTGTTCTTCATCACCGCGGCGACGTTCGCGGGGATGAGCCTGTGGGGCTACACCACGAAGGCGGATCTCAGCCGGATGGGCAGCTTCCTGATGATGGGCCTGTTCGGCATCATCATCGCCGGCCTGGTGAACATGTTCCTGCACAGCACCGGCCTGCAGTTCGCCATCAGTGTCATCGGCGTGGTCGTATTCACCGGCCTCACCGCCTATGACACGCAGCGGATCAAGTCCACCTACGTGCAGTATGCCTATGCCGAGGGTGTGGAGATGGCAGGCAAGCGCAGCGTATTCGACGCGCTGAGCCTCTACCTGAACTTCATCAACCTGTTCATGCTGCTGCTTCAGCTGATGGGCAACCGCAACAGCAACTAAGCTTGCCTGACGAGACACGCGCCTCTTCCGCCACCGCGGAGAGGCGCGTTGTCATGTACGGCGCTTGGACTGCCGGCCAAGCGGAGTATGACGGTCTGTGCCATGCATCTCGCCTTGGGATGGCGCAAGCATCGGGGCAACGCCCCTGACGCTTGCGGCGCCCCGCCCCGAGGCGGAGTGCGTGGCACAAGCCGCCTGCCTCCGCTCAGGTGCCGGAGGCAGGCACGAAGCACAGCACGCCCTGGCCGGAGGTCCAGCAGGCTACGGCCTCGCCGGTCGGGTTGGGGCCGTGCAGTACGCGGTCCGGCGGCACGTTCCACCAGGCGTCATTGCCGCCGCGAAAGCCGCCGCCCTCGGGCGTCAGATGGCCGATGAAAACCTGATAGATCCCCGGTCCCATGCGGTATTGGGTCCGCCGGCAATCCGACAAGTCGCAGCAGGACGCGCCGGTCCCGGGGATCGTCAGCGAGTGGAACCAGTCGGCGGTGTCATCATCGGTCCCGGCGCCCGGTGGCGGCGCCGCTGCTGCCACGTTCCATCGCAGCACTGCGAGCGCCATGATCACCATGAGGGCCGAACGTCCTGGCATGGGTGCAGTGTGGTCAGATCGAGGCTGATCTGTCAGCAGATCCCGCTACGGATGCGGCCGACGTGCAAGCCTGACGATGGCCGGCGGCTATTGGCGTATTCGTTCCAGGGTCGCGGTGGTGGAGTGGCCGGGCAGCAATTCGCCCAGCAGCACCTTCCCGCCCCAGCTTCGAACCAGCTCCGCGCCGACCACGGCATCCAGCGTGTAGTCCGCACCTTTGACCAGCAGATCGGGCCGCAGTTCCTGGATCAGCGTCTCCGGCGTGTCCTCCTCGAACACGCAGACCAGATCGACGCTCGCCAGGCTGGCCAGCACGGCGGCACGGGCCGCTTCAGGCTGCACCGGGCGGGGCGGTCCCTTCAGCCGGTGCACGCTGGTGTCGGAGTTCAGCCCAACCACCAGCCGGTCGCAGGCGGACCGGGCTTCCTCCAGCAGATGCACATGGCCGGGGTGCAGCAGATCGAAGCAGCCATTGGTGAAGCCGATCCGCCAGCCCCGGTGGCGCCAGCGCTGCACCTGCTCCAGCGCATTCTCCCGCGACACGATCTTGCGCAAGGCGCTGCCCTGGGGCGACAGCGCCCCCAGCAGATCGGCTTCCAGCGCGACTGCCGATCCGACCTTGCCCACCACCACGCCGGCGGCGACATTGGCCAGCCGCACCGCGTTGTCCAGATCGAGCCGGGCTGCGATGCCGGCCGCAAGGGTGGCAACCGCAGTGTCGCCGGCGCCGGAGACGTCGTACACCTCCGCTGCCTCGGCCGGAAAATGCCGATGGCCGGCGGCATCCACGATGGTCATGCCGTCATTGCCGCGGGTCACCACCACCGCGCCGAATGCATAGCGGCTGCGCAGCGCCTCCGCGGCCGCCACGATGGCTGCGTCGCCATCCACCGTCATCAACGTCGCGGCTGCCAGTTCCCGCCAGTTCGGCATGATGATGTCGGCTCCGGCGTAGCGCGCGTAATCCGAGCCGCGGGGGTCGACGATGATCTGCCGCCCGGTCTGCTTTCCCATCTCGATCAGTCGTGCCGGGATATCGGCATCGAGCACGCCTTTGCCATAGTCGGACAGCACGGTGACCGTGGTCGCCGCCATGGCGTCGCCGGCGATGCGCAGCATGCGTTCGGCGAGGCGGGGATGGATCGGTTCCGCTTCCTCGCGATCGGCCCGCAGCAATTGCTGCCCATTGGCGATGTAGCGGGTCTTCATCGTGGTGGTGCGGCCACCTTCCACCAGCAGCCAGGGCTCCACATTGGGTTGTCCGCCCACCAGGCCGGTCAGGTCCGACCCCGCCTGGTCGTCGCCCAACACGGAAATGAAGGCGACGGCGGCGCCGAGCGCGGTGAGGTTGCGCACCACGTTGCCGGCGCCCCCTGGCAGCGCCACCTCGCGCTCGATGGTCAGCACCGGCACCGGCGCTTCCGAGCTGACGCGGCCGACATCGCCGTAGGTATAGCGATCGAGCATGATGTCGCCGATCACCAGTACGCTCGTATGCGCAAGCCGGCGCACTGCGGCGGCCATGTCCGGGGTCGGCTGGTCTGGACGAGGTGGATCGCCGGGCGGAATCTGGTTCATAGGACTGCCGTACTGTGGCGGCTGCGTTCGGCGCAAGCAATGCTCATGTGCGCAGGAAGCCCAGGGTGTCACCCTCCAGCACGACACAGGTCAATACGCCGCCGAGCACGGCCCCGGTATCGATGGCGATTCGATTCGGCCGCACCAGAGGTTCGTAACGCGGCGTGTGGCCGTGCACCACGATGACACCATGGTCCTTCTTGGAGGACAGGAACGGCTCGCGAATCCACAGCATGTCGTGGCGGGACTGCTGATCTAGGGGCACGCCCGGGCGGATGCCGGCATGCACGAAGAAATATGGCCCGATCCGGACATGTGTCGGCAGGTCGCGCAGCAGGACCAGGTGCGACGTCGGAATCAGCGTCGCCCAGTCGCGCTGCAGAGCGGTGCGGGGAACGCCCCAGCTCATCAGCGAATCGGCGCCGCCATTGCCAAGCCACTGGTCGGCCGCCTGCTCCTCGCCCGACGCGACCGCGGCCAGCATCATCTCCTCATGGTTGCCCATCAGGTTGACCACGCGGGAGGCCGGCACCGGGGGGCCGCCTTGCAGCCATTCCACCACCTGGGCGCTTTCCTGCCCGCGATCCACATAATCACCGAGATGGATCAGGGTCGACGTCTCCACCGGCCGCTCGGCGAGGTCCTCGGCGATCATCTCATGCATCGCCACCAGCCGGTCCAGGCAGCCATGGATGTCGCCAATCGCATAGATGCGTTGACCGGGGTCGAGTGCGGCAGGGGCGGAGACCAGATCGAGCATGAGTCAACAAGGTAATGTTGCCGAGGCGCCGAACCAATGGATTCGTCGGTGGCGGAGTGATCAGGCTGCCGTGCTCGCCGCCAGCCGGAGCGTGGCCGGGGCATCGCGCAGCACCCAGCGCAGCCGTGGCAGGAAGCGGGCGACGCGGCGATCTTCCACCCCCGTGCCGGTGACGATGTCATTGAACTGCCGTTGCGGATAGCTCGGGCTGCCGGCCGGCACCGCTACGTCGGAGCGGCCGCGCTGCGTCTTGATCCGCCAATCCTCCGCCGACCGGGTCAGGTAGTGGTTCAACACCATCACGTCATGGCAGGGCTGGTCATGCCTTGCATGCGCCGGCACCAGCTCGCCGCGCGTGTTGCAGAGCGGACCGGCGGTGACGAGGATGTGCGGCGTGGTGTGCGCGGCGACCAGCTCGCTGGTGCGGACCAGCGACTTCACGTGCTGGTTGACCGGCGAGGTCTCCGCCAGGCGAAGCCAGTAATTCTCCAGCACCAGGCCGGGCGGCGAGGCATCGTGGCCGGACGGTCCGAACAGCAGCCAGTGCAGCACCACGCCGGAGAACCCGTCGTAGCGAGGCAGCAGGGGCCGGATGCTGTCGGTCTCCAACGGCTGGATGAACTCATCCAGGTCGATGAAGGCCACCCAGGTGAAGCGGCTTGCCTGGTTGGCGATGAAGTCGGCAAACGCCGGGAGCTGTCCGACCTGCATCGGCCAGTCGATCAGCGTGACATGGCGAGTGAAAGGGGAGCGGCGAATCAATGCCGGCCCGCCATCTGTGCTACTGTTATCGTACAGCACGAAATGATCGACCCCGATCATGCGGTGGTAGCCGATCCACTCCAGCAGATAGCGCGCCTCGTTCTTGAAGATCGCGCAGATCGCAATGCTATCCATGCGGCATCGTTCTCCCGCGGTAATCAGAGTCGCGCCATGACCTGGCGGGCGAAATCCTCGGCCAGCCGCCATTTCGCGCCGGTGCCGACCGCAAATACCAGTTCCTTCAGCCCATCCTGTTCCAGCCCGCGAATCCGCTCGATCAGCTCATCGGCCGTTCCCACCAGGCAGGTATCGCGGATCAGCTGTTCATCAATCAACGCGGCCTCGCCGGGATGTAGCCCGGTGTAGTGGAATTCATGGGTACGGAGATGCCGGAGTTCGGCCGGCGTCTGTTCCACCAGCGCGCAATAGGGCTGCCAGATGCGGGCCAGGAACGTCGGCGGATCGATGCCACGTTCATGCATCTCATCGTAGAAATAATACACGCTCGCCATCACATTGGGCCCGATCGCCGCCTTGATGCGATCGGAATCGACCGCCTCGCCGGGCTGCAGCAGCACGACATTGGTCAGCGCACTGGTGTGGAAGTCGGTGCCGATTGCGCGATCCACCCGGGCGGCGCCCTGCCGCGCATGGCCCAGCGCCTCCGCCACCGGGACGCCACGCGGCGGGATCGCGAACACCAGCCCGTCGCCATGCACGCCCGCCAGCGCCATTGCGCGCGGCCCGAAGCCCGAGACGTAGAGCGGGATGTTCGGCGTGACGCTGCCACCGCCATTGCCCTCCAACAGCATGCGGACAGGGCGGGTGACGCCGTTGAAGTCGTACTCCACCGTCTCGCCGCGCAGCAGGGCGGCGAGCACGTGCAGATAGGCGTCGAACGCAGCGATCCGCATCGGCCGCTGGCCCATGCTGCGCATCGCGGTGTTGCCGGTGCCGATGCCCAGGAAGACCCGGCCGGGCGCCAGCCGGTTCAGCGTCATCATCGCCGCGGCATGCACCGGCGGGATGCGGGTGCCGCAGATCGCGGTGCCGGGGCCAAGGCGCAGCCGGCTGGTCTGGCGCGCGGCCAGCGCGAGGACGGCGTAGCAGTCGGAGAACAGCATCTGGCTGTCGGCCACCCAGGCGGAGTTGTAACCCAGCGCCTCGATATGGCTGTAGAAGCCGATCTCCTCGACATTGGCCATCACACAGAAGCCGAACTGCATGGTCTTCTCCCTGCCGCGGTTGGCAGGGTAGACCAGGGATGCGGGATGTGCGCCAGCCCGCGGTCCCGACGAGGCCCGACACGCCGCGGCAGCCGATGCCGGTATCAGTGCAGGCCCAGCGCCACCCGCATCCCGTTGCCGACGTAGCGTACGCCGGTGTCGTAGAAATTCCTGACCCGCACCGTGATGTCGCTGGGCGGATTCAACCAGGAACCGCCCCGCAACACGTGCCGGGGGCAATATTGCTTGAGCCAGGCGGCGCCATCGGTGGGCGCCCCCTGATAGGAGGCGTGCCAGCAGTCCTCAACCCACTCGGCGACGCCGCCCTCCATGTCGTACAGACCCCAGGCATTCGGTTTGAGGCTGCCGGAATCGGCGGGGCTGCGGTCGTTGTGGGGGCCGCCGCAGCCTTTGCAGTCCGCCATGCCAGCGCCCGGCTGATCGCCCCAGCCGAACCGCGTGGTGGTTCCGGCCGCCGCGGCATATTCCCACTCCGCCTCGGTCGGCAGGCGGTAAGGCTTGCCCGTCACCTCCTGCAGCCAGCGCACATAGCCGCTGGCATCGTTCCAACTGAGATTGGCGACCGGCCGGCGTTCCGGTGAAGGTTCGACCGGCGGCTTGTATGAACAAGTCTGCGCAGCAACGCAGACATTCCACTCCGCGACGGAGACCTCGAACTTCGCCAGTGCGAAGGGCTGAAGCGTGACGCGATGCGGCGGGCGCTCGCTGTAATCCTCGTTTGATCCCATTTCGAAGCTGCCGCCAGGCAGCGCAACCATCACGGGGCAGTGCTCGCAGTCCCGCAACTCTGCCTGACCGGCAGGTTCCGCTGCCGCCATGGGGGGAGGGGGTGGCGCCGGCGGCGGCAGCGCCAGAGCCTGCGGGGCCGGGCCCTGGGCGGTGGGAGCCCATGCCGCGGGTGGTGCCGTCGTGGCGATTGTGGCCGGCTGCGGTGGAGGCGCCGGCGCAGCCGGTGACGGGGCTGATGGCGCCGTCGCCTCGAGTTTGCCGGCGGCGGGGTTGCCCGCCGTCACCGAGGTCGTCCGTGTCGGCTCGCCAACCTTGTGCAGCCGATCGGCATAGACAAATCCGCTCTTGCCGTCCGGCAGCAGCACACGCACCCAATCGGTGCCGGCCACCAGACCGGTCACCAGCGTGCGTTTTCCCTTCTCCACCAACCCAACGTACAGCGATGCCGCGCTCGGCTCCTTATGCACAATCGCGGTGTCCAGCACGTCGTGCGGTTCTTCCACCTCGACGATCGTCTCAATCGGATGCAGGCACAGGATCTGCGCCGGCCGTCGTGGTGTCGCCCGCTTGTCGGCCAGCGCCTTCAGCGCTGCAGCATTTTGCACCCGCGCCTTGTTGCAGGCGTCGTAGCTCGGATAGGTGATGTCGGGTTCCGCCTGGACCAGATCGCAGTTGGTGCCGCTGCACAGCATGATGGCGATCACGAAGCCGTACATCCTACCGCAATTCCCTTCGCGAAGCGCCGCGCGACATCGCAGCCATGCCGGTTCGCAACGTCCCCGTCACGGCCACGTCCGCGCACAGTTCAGCACGAAGCGGCGCGGCGGCAACAGCCAGGGTGCGGCTCGATCGACCTGATCAGCCCGGCCTCACGTAGATTGTGATCTTGCGGGAATACAGCGGCGGATCGTGTGGCACGTGATTGCCGTCACCCATCAGCAATTGCAGCGTATGGGTGCCCGGCGGCAGCTCCAGGATCGTCTCGGTCTGGCCGGCGCCGAAATGCAGATGGTGCTTGTCGTTCGGGATTGGCTGATCGAGCGGCGGCAGATCGGCGTCGATCAGGATATGGTGGTGACCGGTGTTCGGCACCTGCGTCCCGGCTGGGGCGATGCCGAAATTGCGGGTTCCGAACCAGACCTTGAAGCGCGTGGAACGGAGCACTTCGCCATCGTTCGGCCAGCCGATATAGACATAGGCTCCCGGCGGCGACGGCGTGCGCTGGGTTGTGTCCGCTGCCGGAGCGGCCTGGGCGGGCGCAGCATTCTGGGCCCCCTGGGCGGGGGCCGCCGGTGTGGATTGTGCCAATGTGGCGGCCGGGATGATGCCGATTGCGAGCACCGCCGCCGTGCATACCGAAGCCAGCAAGGCTGTCATGGAATTCTCCCCCACGGGCCAGGGCCTATTGCGGCACGATGATGGTGATTTTTTCCGAAATGACCGGAGGATCGTCCGGGATATGGCTGGCGTCTCCCAGCAGCAACTGCAGCGTGTGGCGGCCCGGCGGCAGCTCGAGCCGCGCCTCGGTCTGGCCGGCACCGAAATGCAGATGGTGCTTGTCGTTCGGGATCGGTGCATCCAGCGGCGGCAGGTCGGTATCGACCAGCAAGTGGTGATGACCGGTGTTCGGCACATCGACCCCCGCCGGCGCGATACCGGCGTTGCTCAAGCCCATACGAACCCAAAAGGCGCCGCCCGGGATCACCTGCCCGTCGGATGGCCAGATGAAGTAGACCTTGGCGTCGGGAGACAGCTTGTGATGCTCCTCCGCCTGGGCGGGAGCATATGCGAACAGGAGTACTCCCAGACCAGCAACCGCTGCGACACATCTCATGACGAGCCCCCCGATCCCCACCAAAATCCCGATACGCGGACCAGTGCGTCACAAACCCGCAACTATCGTCTTTCTTTCGATCAAAGCATGAAGCCGGAACGGTGCGCAACCCTTTCCACTATTTTCGACTCTGCAATAGTCTGCGCAGTGTTCGGCAAGCAGGCGTCGGCTCGCCTGCCATCAGCGCGCGGTGACGTTGATCGAAACAGCGTCGGCGACCGTCGCTCCGCCCCGCATTTGCGCCAATGCCGCGCCCAGTGTCTTCAGGTAGTCGGCGGCCGGTTCCTGCTTCGGACGGGACTGCGGCAACAGCGTGGTCGGGGTTACCACGGCCGTCACGACCTGGTCGCCCAACGGCTTTCCGGCCCGCCATTCCAGCCCGTCGTAGCGGTGCGACCCGTTGATTGGCCCGGTGTAGAGGTGGTGCACGCTGCCATCACTCGCGAACCAATCAAGCCTGATCTGCGCTGGTTGGTTTGGCGTGGTTACGGCGATGCGCACGGTCTCGCCTTCGCGCACAGCCGTCTGTTGCGCCGGCAGCGACAGCGCCACGGCGCGTGGCCCCGAGCTGCTGTCGACCGACCGCATCAGGTCCAGCACCGGACAGTATGGCCCATCGATGCGACGCACGCGCCACGTGACCGAAGCCGCGGTTTCCGCCATGCGAATCGCCCGCTGCAATGTCGCCTGCACCTCTAATTCCGAGGTTTCACCCAGCGCTGAAATCCCCTGAAGGTGCACCTGGCTGTTGGCGGTCACCTGGGTGGTGATCAGGGAGCACGGGGCAGATGTAACGATTGCGTGAACCTGCTGCTGCAGCGAGTCCGCCGCCGCATCCTGCGGTGCGGGTGCGGGTGCGGGTGCGGGTGCGGGTGCGGGTGCGGGTGGAGCGGTGGTCTTCGGTGGCAAGCTCGATGCAGCCTGTTGCGGCGAGGCGGGCATGGCCGGGCCGGGAGCGACGGATGCCGCATCGCCCTGGCCTGGCCCGGCGGATGACTGCCCAATGCTCGCCTGGTGCGATCTCACGCTCGCAACGATCAGCCAAGCTGCAGCGCTAAGTGCCAACACGACGGCGCCGACGATCAGCGGAGCACGCAGGGTCGGGCGCGGGTCCGATGCAGGGCTGGCGCTCGGCCATGGCCTTGCGGGGGCGGGTGGCGGTTTGGCCGCTTGCGCGGCCGCGGTCCGCATCGGCTGGCGAACCGGAGCCGGCATCGGCTGGCGAACCGGGGCAGGCGTCGGTTGGCGAACCGGAGCCGGAGTCGGCGCCTCAGGCCGGTGCATCGCCACGGTGGAGTCGCTCTCGTCGACCGGTTTGGACTTGGCGGCGGGATCCGGCTGCGGCTGCAGACTGGGTTCAGCACGCAGGGCCTGGTCGAACTCCGTCGCCGATTGGTAGCGATCCGCGGGATCCTTCGCGATCGCCCGGGCGATCAAGACATCGATGGCCGGTGAGACTGCCGGTGCGAGCTGCGACGGGCGTAGCGGCTGCTGGTGGACAATCTTGTGCATCACCGAGGCGGTACCGCCCTCGAACGGTCGGCGCCCGGTCAGCATCTCGTAGAACACCACGCCGGCCGAATAGAGGTCGGTGCGTGCATCCACCGGGTCGCCCAGGACCTGCTCGGGTGCCATGTAGGCGGGGGTGCCGAGCACCGAGCCGGCGCGGGTGATCCCGCTGCTCTCCAGGTGGGCGATACCGAAATCGGTGATCTTCACCTCGCCCTCGTCGGAGAACACCACGTTGGCCGGCTTGATGTCTCGGTGCACCACGCCGCGCTGGTGGCTGTGCTGCAGCCCGGCCAGCAAGCTGTGCATCACCTTGGCGATTTGCGGCAGTGGCAGCGGTTCGTGTTTGGTCAGCAGGGCCTTCAGCGACGGCCCGGCCAGGAATTCCATCACGATATAGGCGCTGGACGGCGTCTCCCCGTAGTCGAAGGCGCTGACAATGTTGGGGTGGTGAAGCCGGGCGGCGGCCTGTGCCTCACGCTTGAAGCGCTCGTATTGCTCCTTGCCTTCGTCATCCATGTCCAGCAGTGGCAGAGTCTTGATGGCCACCTTTCGGGCCATGAACGGATCCCAGGCCTGATAGACGATGCCGACGGCGCCGCGCCCGATGATGCTACGAACTTCGTATTTGCCGAGCTGCCGGGCCTCCATAGATTTCCTCGGGAATTCAGGGCGCTGTGGCGGTCAGATCGTTCATCCTGTAGGGGCACAGGCAGTCAGGTCCAAACGAATTGGTTTTGGTACACGGCGCCATTTGTCAACTATACGTTATGATGGTGCTCAGCCAGCGGGTTGCGGCGGGGGTCGATATCGGCCCGCCGACTCTGCCACTGTCGCATCGGATACGCCATTTACCCGTTCGGCCTCCATGGCATGGCTGGTTCCGGCGGCTCGGTTCAATCCCCGAGCCAACGGGGCCTCCGACAGCCAGCAAGCAAAGCATTTAACACGGAGAGGTAGCCGAGGACTACGGAGCGCGCTCGTTCCCACAGCAGGGCGACCGTCCGCAGGTCCGGGCTGTGGCCCGATAGTGCCAACCCGCGCTGCTGACACCCCGCCTGTGCGGTACGCTTCGTGACGGGCGGCGCCCAATGCGCGTTGGTCGAGCAAAGCGCGGCGCGCCAGCGGCACACTTCCCGTCATGGACGGGCCTGACACGGCCATCTACGCAAGAAAGAGCATCCAGCGCGACCCGATCGTTCCCGTGGAGATGGCCGGGTCAGGCCAGGTCAGGCCCAGCCATGAAACGAGACGAACCGGCCATGACACAAGGCGCGCGCGGCCGCCCGCCAACTTACCGCGCATGGGACGCAGGCCAGACATCCACGGATTGCTGGAGCGGGTACGGAAAAGTCGTTGCCGACCTTCGTCGGCATGACGGACTTTGGTTCGGCATAAGGTCTCGGCTGATTCTCCGCGTTCGAAGCTGTCCACCGCCGACCCTGCCGCGCTTGTGGGCCGCTGCCGTGCCCCGGGACCACCGAGGCCGGCGCCTCTCCCGCCGGCCAGACCGCGCCTCGGTCAGCGGTTCATCATCACCGGCAGGGTGGCGCGCTCCAGCACGTGGCGCGTCACGCCGCCCAGGATCAGCTGGCGCAGGCGCGAATGCGAGTAGGCACCCATCGACAGCAGGTCGCAGTCGAATTCGGCCGCGGCGGCGAGCAGGCCGGCGCCCACCGAGCCGCCGACCGACTGGAACATCGACAGATCCGCATGCACGCCATGCAGCCCCAGATAGGCGATCAGGTCGGGTGCGGCCGGGCCGCGGCGCTGGTAGCCATCGGCGGACAGGATCCGCACCCCCTCGGCGCGCTGCATCCAGGGCAGGGCGGCCAGCACCGAGGACGCCGATTCCGCCGTGCCGTTCCACGCCAGGCAGACCCGTGTGCCGATCGTGGTCGGCGCCACCTGCGGCGAGATCAGCACCGGCCGTCCCGAATTCGAACAACACGGCGTGCAGCGCGTCGGACGAGGATACGTCCTCGCCGGAATCGGGATGCGGCACCACCGTCAGGTCGGCGAGCCGCGCCTGCTGGGCGACCAGGTCTTCCTCCCGTCCGGTCACCGCGGCGAAGCTGGCGGTGGCGTGGTCGGCACCCGGCCGCGCCTCGCCGACCGTGACGTCATGCTGAGCCACGAACCGCTCGAACATCGATCGCACCGCGTGGGCGCGCTCGCTGCTCTCCTTTTCGGTGGCCGACATCATCTCCTCGATCATCGCCCCCGACAGGCCCTCGCCGGCGAGCGGCGCCACGTCGCGGCTGTCCACCCGCACATGCAGGCAGGTGACGTGCGCGTTCCAGAGTCGGGCAATGGTCAGGGCAGTGACCGAGCGCGGCCTCGCCGGCCGCAGTTCCGGTCAGCGGCAGCAGGATCTTGCGGATCGCCATGGGTCACTCCTTGGGGCGACGCCCCCCATGCGCAGGTCAGGTCTGCATTTCTAGCACGCCGGGATATGGGCATGCAGAGCCGTCCGTGCCAAGTCCAACGCCGTTGCGGCGTCGATGGCATCGATCGGGCACCACGCTCCGGCGCCCGGATCATGCTGCGCGGCACGGCGCAGCACGGACAGGGTGGCATCCGAGACATCGCCGCGGCGCAACCCCACACGGCGTTCCAGCTCCGTCATCGGCGCCTGCAGCCACAGGCCGAGAAACGGCACGCCGGCGGACCGGGCGGCGTGCTCGACGGCGTGACGATGCGCCGGGTCCATGAACGTCGCGTCCGCCACCACACCATGCCCGCCGGCAGCGGCACGCCGCGCATCGTCGGCCAGGGTCTCGAACACCGCCTGGCTGGCGGCGTCGGTATAGGCCGACTCGGGCAGGCGCTGCTCCGGCTCGGTGCCGTTCTGGCGTTTGCGAATCTCATCGCTGCGCAGCACCAGCGCGCCCGGCGCGCGTCCGAGCGTGGTGGCCAGTGCCCGCGCCAGCGTGGATTTGCCGCTGCCCGGTAGCCCGCCGACCGCGACCACGCAGGCGGGTGCCGGACGAAGATAGGCCAGGGCGGCTGCCAGATAGCGCGCGGAGGCGTCGGCGTGCCCGCTGCGCGCCTCGACATGCGCCCGCACCATCGCGCGCAGCGACAGGAAGGCCGGCAGGCCACGCACCAGCTCCGCATCGCCGGTGCGTGCCACGTAGCGGTTCATCACCCTGTTGGCGGCGGCGCGCGACACGCGCTGATCCAGGTCCATCAGCAGGAAGGCGAGGTCGTAGGCCAGGTCGATGGTCGCCAGCGTCTCGTCGAACTCCAGCGCGTCGAATGGCACCGGCCGACCCTGCCACAGGCACAGATTGCCGAGATGGAGGTCGCCATGCGCGCGTCGCACGAACCCGGTGCGGGCACGCGCGTCGAGCCAGGGCGCCAGCGCATCGAGTGCAGCCAGTTCCTGTGCCTGCCAGGCCAGAACGGGCCCGTCCGATAGTCCCGCATCACGCGCGGAGGGCACGTTGCCGGCGGCGATGTCCCGCATCGGAGGGCGGGCGTCAGGCAGTGGCGGCAAGGCGAGGTGGTACGCCGCAACGCTGTCCGCGAGCTCATCCAGCAGCGCCGGGGTCAGCTTGTCATCCGCGGCAATCGCATCGAGGAAGGCATCCGCGGGCAGTGGCGCCATGCGCAACACCCAATCTTCGACCGGCCGTGCGTCATCGGCCTCACCCAGCGTCAGCGTGCCGTCGGCTTGGCGCACCACCGGCACGACGTCGCGATACAGGCCGGGCGCTGCGGGCTGGTTCAATTCCAGCTCCCGCCGGATGAAGCGATGGCGCGCCGCCAGCGAGGTAAAGTCGAGGAACGCGAGACGCACCGCCTTCTTCAGCTTCCACACCGTGTCGCTGCCGACGAAGACGAGTGAGATATGGGTCTGGATCGGCGTCGTACCCGACAGGCGGCGCAGCAGGGCGATGGTCTCGGCCTGGGTCGTGGTCGGCGCGTCGGACATCGTGCGGTACCGGCTGTCTGGAGGTCGGGGCGCGTCGGCCGGGTGAAGGTGAGTTGTGCCGGAACCGATGCCTGGAGGCCGTGCCCCGTCTGCGATGATAGCCTATTCCGGGGCCAGCAGGCACTCCACCAAACGGCCGCCGCGCATCAGCCCTTCCGGCGAGTCGGTCTGGCAGCGCGGAATCGCCACCGGGCAGCGCGGATGGAAGCGGCAGCCGGGCGGGATGTTGGCGGGATCGGGATAGGTCTCGCCCAGCCCGACATCGGGAATCCCCAGCTCCGGCTCGGGGGTCAGGACGGAGGCGAGCAGCGCCTTGGTGTACGGGTGCTGCGGGCTGTGGAACAGCGTGTCCACCGGCGCCTGTTCGACGAAGCGGCCGAGATACATCACCGCCACCTCGGTCGCGATATGCTCCACCACCGCCAGATTGTGGCTGATGAACAGATAGGTCAGGCCGAATTCCTGCCGCAGCTCCGCCAGCAGGTTCAGGATCTGCGCCTGCACCGAGACGTCCAGCGCGCTGGTTGGCTCGTCGCAGACTACAATGCGGGGGTGCAGCACCAGGGCGCGGGCAATGGCGACGCGCTGGCGCTGGCCACCGGAGAGCTGGGCCGGCAGGCGATCGGCCATTTCCGGCGACAGCCCGACGCGGCGCAGCATCTCCATCACCTGGTCGCGGCGCTGGCCGGCCCGCAGCTCGCCCTGCGCCGCCAGCGGCAGGCCGACGATGTCGCCGACCCGGTGGCGCGGATTGAGCGAGGAGAACGGGTCCTGGAATACCGGCTGGATCAGCCTGGCCCGCTCTCGCCGGTCCATCGTATCCAGCCGCCTGCCATCCACCAGCACCTCGCCCTCGCTCGGCGCCATCAGGCCCAGGATCAGCCGCGCCAGGGTGGACTTGCCGCAGCCGGATTCACCGACGATGCCCAGCACGCCGCCGACGTCCAGCGTGAAGGAAACGCCGTCCACCGCGCGGACGACGCGTTCCGCGGCAAAGGTCGCCGGACGGCTGCGGAACAAGCGGCGCACGTTGCGCAGTTCGATCGCGGCGGTCATGCGCAGACCATGATGCGGCCCGTCCCGGCGCAGGCAGGAGCCAGCCAGGCCGGGGCAGGGGCCGGCCCAGCCGGGGCTGATCCGGGCCTCCGCCTCACCCCACCCGCCATGGCCGGGTTGAGTCGGTTTGACCCGGCCAGGACGATTGGGGCCAGGGTGAGGCGGGTGGGACCGTGGGGACCGGCGGGGTCGGTGACGCGGTCCGCGCCGGCGTGCCGACGGCGAGGCGTCGGGTGGGTCACGCGGCCTCCGCGCGCGGCCAGTCGGCGGGCAGGCGGCAGAGATACTCGTGGCCCTCGATGCGGCGCTGCCGGGGCACCGGCTGGGCGCAGACCGGCATGGCGTGGGCGCAGCGATCGCGGAAGGCACAGCCGACGAAGCCGGGCGGAATTCGTGGCACCACGCCAGGAATGCTGCCCAGCGGCCGATCGCGCTGCACCGTGCCCGGCACCGGAATACAGGCCAGCAGCCCGTGGGTGTACGGATGGGTGGGCGCGGCGAACAGCTCCCTGGCCGGGGCGCTCTCCACCACCTCGCCCGCGTACATCACCGACACGCGCTGTGCCATCCGGGCGACGATGCCAAGATCGTGGGTGATCAGCAGCAGGGCCAGGCCCAGCTCGCGTTGCAGGGTCTGCAGCAGTCGCAGGATCTGCGCCTGCACGGTGACATCCAGTGCGGTGGTCGGCTCGTCGGCAATCAGCAGTTCCGGATCGCACATCAGCGCCATT
This sequence comes from uncultured Alphaproteobacteria bacterium, assembly GCA_963789495.1. Classification (GTDB taxonomy): domain Bacteria; phylum Pseudomonadota; class Alphaproteobacteria; order Acetobacterales; family Acetobacteraceae; genus CAWBLP01. The sequence goes on along the minus strand of CAWBLP010000028.1, from coordinate 55,871 downwards.
GCGATCATCACCCGCTGGCGCAGTCCGCCGGACAACTGGTGCGGATACTGTTTCAGCCGCAAGCCAGGGGCGGTGATGCCGACCCGCTCCAGCAGCGAGGCGGCGCGATCCAGCGCCTTGGCGCGCGAGCCGCCGCGATGGCGCTCGAACACCTCCGCCATCTGAGAGCCGACCGTATAGGCCGGATTCAGACTGGTCATCGGCTCCTGGAAGATCATCGCCAGCTTGTCGCCGCGCAGCCGCGCCATGCCGCGCTCATTCAGCCGCAGCAGGTCGGTGTCGTGGAAGCGCAGCACGTCGGCGGAGCGACGGGCGCCGCGCGACAGCAGGTTCATCACCGCGAGCGCGGTGACCGACTTGCCGCAGCCGGATTCGCCCACCAGGCAGTGGGTCTCGCCGCGATTGACCTCCAGGGACACGCCGCGCACCGCCGCGGTGCCGCCGAAGCCCACTTGCAGGTTGGCGATTTCGAGTACCCGGGCTCATGTGCGCTGTGCCGAACCAAGCAGGTCGCGCAGCCCGTCGCCCAGCAGGTTGATGCCGAGCACGAGGATGAACAGCGCGACGCCGGGGATCATGATCACCCAGGGCGAAAAGAACATGTAGTCCTTGCCCTCGGCGATCATCAGCCCCCAGGACGGCAGTGGCGGCGGCACGCCGAGACCCAGGAAGGACAGCGCGGCTTCCAGCAGGATCGCCAGCGCCATTTCCAGCGTCGCCACCACGACCAGATGCATCACGATGTTCGGCAGCACCTCGCGCAGCAGGATATGTGCGCGGGAGGCGCCGGCGGCCTGGGCGGCGGCGATGTAGTCCAGGTTGCGCACCTGCATGGTGGTGGTGCGCGACACCACGGCGAAGCGTTCCCACAGCAGCAGGCCGAGGGTGAGCACTACGACGGTGAGCGAGCTGCCGATCAACGCCACCACGGTGAGCGCCACCAGGATCAGCGGGATGGACAGTCGGCAGGTGATCAGGAACATCACCACGCTGTCCACTCGGCCGCCGAAATAGCCGCCCAGCACGCCGAGGGTGATGCCGATCAGCCCGGAGGCGATGACGGTCATGGTGCCGATCAGCATGGAGATGCGGGCGCCGTAGATCAGCCGCGAGAGGTAGTCGCGGCCGAGCTGGTCGGTGCCGAATGGGTGGACGGGCGAGCCGCCGTCCATCCATTGCGGCGGTGTCAGGCGCGCCATCAGGTCCTGGGAGAATGGATCATGCGGCACCAGCAGCGGCGCAAACACCGCCACCAGCAGCACGCCGCCGACGATGAACGCGCCGAGCGCCATGGCCACGTGGCGGACCTGGATCCGGCGGCGGGGCAGAACGGCAGCGCTCATCGGCCCGCGCCGCACGGAAAGCGTCCGGCCTGCGGAACCTGATTGCGGCTCATGCGGCGCGCAGACGCGGGTCGAGCAGGGCGTTGGCCAGGTCGGCCAGCAGTGTGAGTACCGATGAAGATCACTGCCAGGATCAGCACCACCGCCTGCACGACCGGGAAGTCGTTCTTGCTGATCGACTCCCACGCCAGGTAGCCGACGCCGTGCATGGCGAACACGGACTCGATCACGATCGAGCCGCCCAGCATGAAGCCGAGCTGCACCGCGGCGATCGAGACCACCGGCATGGCGGCGTTGCGCAGGGCGTGCTTCAGCACGATCCGCGCGGTGCTGAGCCCCTTGGCGCGCGCGGTGCGGATATAGTCCGACGACAGCGCATCGATCATGCCGGCGCGGGTGAGCCGCATCAGCGCGGGGATGGCGGAGAAGGCCAGCACGATGCCGGGCATGATGTAGCCCTGCCAGGTCTCCACCCCGGAGATCGGCAGCAGTTGGAATTTCAGGCCGAGGAAGATGATCAGCATCAGCCCCAGCCAGAAACTCGGCATCGCCTGGCCGAACAGCGCCAGCAGGCCGATGCCGCGATCCAGCAGCGTGCCTTCCCGCATGGCCGAGATGATGCCGAGCGGCAGGCCGACCGCCAAGGCGATGGCGAGGCCGGTGAAGCCGAGGGTGAGGGTGATCGGCAGGCGTTCCTTGATCAGGCCGGCAACCGAGGCGTGGTACAGGTAGGATCGCCCGAAATCGCCCTCGGCGGCGTGGCCGACCCAATCCGCGAACTGCACCGGCAGCGGCCGGTCGAAGCCATAGTTCTGCCGGATGATGGCGATGTCTTCGGAGCTGGCATTGGGGCCGGCGATGGAGACGGCGATGTCGCCGGAGAGCCGGGTCAGTGAGAAGCTGACCACGACAACCGTTAGGCACACCAGGATCGCCAGGACAGCCCGGCGGAACGCGAAGCGAAGCATGGGATGCGACCCTAGGGGGAGGGACGGGGGTTAGGCAAGCACCTCTGTCCTATTTACGCGGCCCGCGCCGCCGGCCGGTGCTGCGGGCGGTAACCGATCCCCGGACCTGCTTCAAAGCGGCTGCCGTCATAACCACGGTTCCTGGTTCACTCACCGGCCCGTTGAGATATTGGTCGCGCGCCATCCGCTCCATCAGCGCGCGATTGTCGCGGAATGCCGCCAGCAGCGTCGCCCCATCATGGGGCGTGGACGTGGACAGCGCGGTCAAGGCGTCGCGGGTGGCACCGCATCGGACCGTCTCTGCGCCGGCCTTGCCGAAGAAGACCACGAGGTCGTCGGTGGCATCATAGAAGCTGGGGCCCCCGCTGAAGGTCAAATCGAAATCGGGAATCACGCTGCGGGTCGCACCGACGACTTTCAGCACTTCGTCCCGGACGGCAGGTCGGTCGATCAGGCCAAGGCCCTCACCCGGGAGTTGTCGCCATGTCCGCCCCCTGGCGACGGCTTCCTGCCAGGCAGCACGAAGTTCATGGGACCGTTTACGGCACAGCACCGCGAGCAACGACTGAGCCTGCCGCTGATCTTTGGCTTGCTTTCCCTCACCAACCCGTCGGCGGCGCGCGACGATCAGCTTGTGGAGGGCAAACCGCTCCGGCGCTGGCACGGACAGATAAATGCCTGCCCCATGCAGCAGCACGGCAGGCTCCGGATCGCGGATCAGAAAATCCAGGAAGCGGAGCGGCTGCGCATCGGTTCCAAGCGCAGCGAGGGGTTTCGGGAAGTCGGATTCCGCGCCGCGGTTGGGAGTGAGAAAGTCGACACGCAGGCCGGTGGACGGAGCTTCATAGGAGACGACGTGAGGCGCATGCGGACTCGGCAGCTCCCGGAATGCAGGGTCCGCCTGCCGCAGCGTGTCTAACATCCGCGGGATGCTGTCCCCGACCGCGGCCGACACCTCGGTGAACTGCGCCACATCGATATCACTGGTCTGGATCATCGCGGCCGGAAGCCGCACGCCCAGCATGGCGGAATAGGTTTGGAACGCGACTGTCCCTACGAGCACGCCTCTGAGTCGGAACACGCCGGCATTGGCGAGCACTGCGACCACGTCGCCGATTGCGGGAATGGGTCGCGGCAAGGATGCAGAGCGAACCAGCATGGAGACGATTGTTCGCCGGTCGCGCTGATCCTCGCGCGCCTGGTTGTGTTGGGCGATACGGCCGAGCAATTCTGGCGTCTCCGGGCCGACGTAACGCTGCGTGCGGCCATTGCTGGCGTTGTTTTGAAAATACCAGTAACGCCGGCCACGAATTGTCTTCGGCGCGAAGGTGCCGCCGTGGGAAAACGCATCGTTGAAGGCAGCCGCCGCGGCGCGCTCCAGCAGGTCCGCATAGGCTGTCTGCAATGCCAAAGGCAGGTCAGCGGGGCTCATGGCTTCATCCGCGGTTATACGCAAATCGCGATTTGCGTATAACAACCAGGCGGGCACCCGACAATCCGCCGATGTCCCGCGACCGCCCAGGTTCCGCCCGATTGACGCCGGCCCGTCGCAGCGTGGACCCTGGCGCCCTTGCCGGGAGGAAGCAGAATGACCGCACAGGCCAGCGCGGCCGGGATCGGCCAGTCGGTTCGCCGTCGCGAGGATGCGCGTCTGCTCACTGGACGCGGCCGCTACAGCGACGACGCCAACCTGCCGCACCAGGCCTACGCCGTGATGCTTCGCTCGCCCCACGCCCACGCGACGATCGACGCCATCGACATCACGGCGGCGGGGGAAAAGCCCGGCGTCCTGGCGGTGCTGACCGGCGCCGACATGCTGGTGGACCGGCTGGCGTCGATTCCGCATGCCGTATGGTCGCGTCATCCGGCGGAACTCGACCTGCCCAACACCGACGGCTCCGACGCGGTCATTCCGCCGCATTTCTGCATGGCAACGGACGAGGTCCGGCATGTCGGCGAGATCGTCGCCATGGTGGTCGCGACCTCGGTTGCCGCCGCGAAGGATGCGGCGGAACGGATCGAGGTGGCGTTCCGGGTCCTGCCGGCGGTGACCCAGGCGTTGGAGGCGGTGAAGCCGGACGCGCCGCCGGCCCGCAGCGATGCCGCGTCGAATCTGTGCCTGGATGCGACGATCGGCGACGCGGCGGCGACCGAAGCCGCCTTCGCTGCTGCCGCCCATGTCGCGCGGCTGACCACCTGGGTGCAACGCGTCGCCGGCGTGCCGATGGAGCCGCGCGCGGCGCTGGGCGAGTACGACGCCGCCAGTGGCCACTACACGCTGCATGCCGGAGCCGGCGGTGCGGTGCGGCCGCGCGGCGACCTGGCCGTCGTGCTGGGCGTGCCCGACGACCGGCTGCGCATGGTGATGCATGAGGTCGGCGGCAATTTCGGCACCCGCGGCGCGACCAATCCGGAATTCGCCCTGGTGCTGTGGGCGGCAAAGCGGGTCGGCCGGCCGGTGAAATGGACCGGCGAGCGCAGTGAGGCCTTCGCCAGCGACTACCAGGCGCGCGATCTGGCGGTGACCGCGGAACTCGCGCTGGATGCGGCCGGCACGTTCCTGGCCATGCGCGGCTCGTTGCTGGTGAATAACGGAGCGGCCCCGATCGCGTTCGGTCCGTTGCAGAAGGGCATGGAGATCGTCGCCAGCATCTATCACGTGCCGGCGGTGCGGTTTCGTGCCCGTGCCGCGATGACCAACACCGCTCCGACCCGCCCGTATCGCAGCAGCGGCCGGCCGGAGGTGATGTTCGTGATGGAGCGGCTGATCGACATCGTGGCGCGACAGACCGGGTTGGACCGAATCGAACTGCGCCGGCGCAACCTGATCCCTGAAGCGGCCATGCCGTACCGAAACCCGATGGGGATGGTGTACGACAGCGGCGCCTATCACACGGTGATGGAGCGTGCCTTGGCGCTGGCCGACTGGTCCGGTTTTTCGGTGCGCCGCGCCGAGGCGGCGGCGCGCGGCCGCTGTCGTGGCATCGGCGTCGCCAATTATGTCGATACCGCCACCGGCGTGCCGCGCGAGCGGGCGGAAGTGACCGTGCTGCCGGAGGGCGTGCTGGAAGTGGTGATCGGCACCGTTTCGCAGGGCCAGGGCCATGAAACGAGTTTTGCTCAGTTGATCGTCGAGTGGCTGGGTGTTCCGCTCGACAGTGTGCGCCTGGTCACCGGTGATACCGCGCGCGTGTCGGTGGGCGGCGGCTCGCATTCGGGGCGCGCGCTGCGGCTGGGCAGTATCGTGATGCTGAATGCGTCGCGGCTGATCATCGAGAAGGCGCAGCGTATCGCCAGCCACGCGTTGGAAGTTGCCGCGGCCGACCTGGTGTTCGCCGATGGAAGCTTCACCGTTGCGGGTACCGACCGTTCCCTGGGCCTGTTCGAGATCGCCCGCGTCGCGCTGGAACGCAACGATTTGCCGGAGGACCTGCGCGGCAAGCTGGATGCGATCGGTGACGAAACGATCCCGGATGCGAGCTTCCCGTATGGGTGCCATGTCTGCGAGGTGGAGGTTGATCCCGACACCGGTGTCACCCAGATCATGCGCTATGTCGCGGTGGACGATGTCGGCCGCGCGGTGAATCCGATGATCGTGCACGGCCAGTTGCATGGCGGCATCGTGCAGGGTGTCGGTCAGGCGATGGGCGAGCAATGCGTCTACGACCCGGCCAGCGGGCAACTGCTGTCGGGCTCGTTCATGGACTACATCATGCCGCGCGCCGACACATTGCCATTCTTCGTCACCGAACTGTCCGAAGTGCCCTCCACCACCCATCCGCTCGGCATCCGCCCCGCCGGCGAGGGCGGCACCACGCCGGCGCTGGGGGTGATGATCAACGCGATCGTCGATGCGCTGAGCGGCTTCGGGGTTACGCATGTGGAGATGCCGGCGACGCCGGAGCGCGTCTGGCGGGCGATCCAGGCGGCGCGCGGATGGCTGACGGCAAACGCCAGCGCGCCGATCAACTGCTGGTGGATCGCGGCCTGGTGGAATCGCGGGCGCGGGCGCAGGCGCTGATCCTGGCCGGCAAGGTGTTCAGCGGCGAGCGGCGCATCGACAAGGCCGGCACCGCGATCCCGGGTGACATGCCGCTGGAGGTGCGCGGGCAGGCGCATCCCTGGGTGTCGCGCGGCGGGCTGAAACTGGCGCATGGGCTGGCGCATTTCGCGCTGTCGCCGGCGGGACGCGTGTGCCTGGATGTCGGCGCCTCCACCGGCGGGTTCACCGACGTGCTGCTGGCGGAAGGCGCGGTGCGGGTGCATGCGGTGGATGTCGGCCACGGGCAACTGGCGTGGAAGCTGCGCCAGGATGCGCGCGTGGTGGTGCATGAACGCACCAATGCGCGGCATCTCGATGCCGCGGTGATCGGCGAACCGATCGCGGCGCTGGTCTGCGACGCCAGCTTCATCGGACTGGAAACGCTGCTGCCGGCGCCGCTGTCGCTGTGCACCGCGGGCGCCTGGGCGATCGCGCTGATCAAGCCGCAATTCGAAGCGGGTCCGAAACTGGTCGGCAGCAAAGGCGTGGTGCGCGATCCGGCGGTGCACGAGGCGGTGTGCGCACGGATTGCGGCGTGGTGGGGCGGGCTGCCCGGCTGGTGCGTGCTGGGCGTGGTGGAAAGCCCGATCACCGGCCCGGAAGGCAACAAGGAATTTCTTGTCGCGGCGGCGCGGGGGTAGAGGTCCGGTTAATCCCCCTCACGGTCCGAGTGCGGTGTTCATCGGCCTGCTGTTTGCGATCATGGGCAAGCTCGGGCGCAACTGCGCCAGGAGCTTGCGAACTGTGTGCGGGTGATCGACGACACCGGCCTGCCGCTGAACAGCCTGAGTGCCGACTGGTCTCGCTTTTCCGCCAACGTCTGCGGTGCCAAGGCGCACATTGTCTACGATCCCGAGGCCGACACCCCGCTCTGTCTCGCGATCACACCGGCCCGGGTGAACGACATCACCGCGGCCAGGCAGATGCCCATCGAGAGCGGCGCCACCTACGTGTTCGACCTCGGCTACTACGACTTCGGCTGGGGGTGGAACTCGATGAGGCCGGCTGCCGGATCGTGACGCGGCTGAAGTCCAACACGCCGCTTGAGATTATCGAGACCCTGGCGGTGGCGGAGGGAGCCGACAACATCCTCTCCGACCGGATCGGCTTTCTGCCCGGACGGATGGCCAGGAGCCGCCGCAACCCGATGCAGAACGCCATCCGCGAGGTCAGGGTCATGACCGAGACCGGCAAGATCCTGCGCATCATGAGCGATGATCTCGATGCCCCGGCGAGCGAGATTGCCGCTCTCTACAAGCGGCGCTGGGCGATCGAGCTGTTCTTCCGCTGGATCAAGCAGACCCTGAAGATGCGCCACGTCTACGGCACCAGCGAGAACGCGGTGCGCATCCAGGTCGCGGTGGCGTTGATCGCCTTTGTGCTGATCAAGCTCGCTCACGGCGCTCAGACGGTCGTCGAGAGCCTGACCCGCCTCGCCCGCCTGGTGCGGGCGAACGTCATGCATCGCAAGCCACTCGACAGGCTCCGATCCACACCGGGCTCGCTTCAGCCCTGCCCGGGTCAAAATGCCGCACAGAGAGTATCGTGGGCGTAACAAATGAACCGGACAGCCGTGGGTCGGGCCTGGCGATCTACCCCTCGACGGCGGTGCCCGCCCCCTGAGTTGTGGCACGATCGTCCGAGGGCAGGTGGCCGGGTCAGGCCTGGCCAGGCCCGGCCACGAAAGAGGTGAGCGGGGGCCGCGCCTTGCGGGGCGCGTCATGGGAACCACGCGCTGTGGGACCCGCGCGGTGCGGCAACCGCGCGTTCCCCGAGGAAAATGCCTGGTCCTGCCCCGCCGCTACCCTTGCAGCGCACGTTTCGCCACGCCGGCGAGGAAGCCGGACGCGGCGGGAAGGATCGCGTCGTTGTAGTCGTAATTGGAATTGTGCAGCTCCCGGCCGCCATCCGCCGGGCCGTTGCCGATCCAGGCGAACGCACCGGGACGCTCCTGCAGATACCAGGAGAAATCCTCCCCGGTCATCGCCGGCAGCAGGTCGCGACGCAGCTTCAGGCCGGCCGCCGTCACCGCCTCGGCGGCAAGGTCGCGTTCCGCCGGGGTATTGGCCGTCACCAGGTTGCCGTGGCGGATCGCCACATCGATCGTCACGTCGCAGCTTTGCGCCACGCCGGCCGCCACGCGCTTGATCGCCTCATCCAGCGCATCGCGGGTCTCCGGCCGCAGCGTGCGCATGGTGCCGCGCATCATCGCCTCGCCGGGGATCTGATTGGCGGCCGACCCGGCCTGCATCGTGGCAACAGTGATCACCGCGGCATCCAGCGGATCGATGTTGCGCGAGATGATCGTCTGCAGCGCGAGCAGCAGATGCGCCGAGGCGACCATCGGATCGCGCGCCAGATGCGGCAATGCGGCGTGGCCGGAATGGCCTTTCACGTGGAATTCCAGCCGCCCGCCGGACGCCATCACGGCGGACTCGTGCACCGCCACCGTGCCGGCTTCCAGCCCCGGCCAGTTGTGATAGCCGAAGATCCGTTCCATTGGGAAACGCTCGAACAGCCCGTCGGCGATCATCGCCTTGGCGCCGCCCCCGCCTTCCTCGGCCGGCTGGAACACCAGCTGCACGGTGCCGGTCCAGTCCGTGTCCTGCGCCAGGAGCGCCGCCGCGCCGAGCAATGAGGTCGTGTGGCCGTCATGGCCGCAGGCATGCATGACGCCGGGGTTGATGGAGGCGTGGCCCAGCTCGGTGGTTTCGGTGATCGGCAGTGCATCCATGTCCGCCCGGAGGCCGACGCTGCGATTGGACTGGCCGCGGGTCAGCGTGGCCACCACGCCGTGTCCGCCGACATCGGCGACGAACGGCACGCCCAGTTCCTGCAGTTTGGCGCAGACGAAGGCAGCGGTCTGCTTCTCCTGCAAGGTCAGTTCGGGATGTGCGTGCAGGTGGCGACGCCAGGCGGTCAGGGTCTCGTGCAGGGCCTTGTCCATCATGTCCTTATCCGTTCACGCGTCGGATGATGTCGGCCCAACGATCGAGGATCGGCAGGATGGTTCCGGCCTGTTCCGACTCCAGGCTGGTGGAGACCCGGTTTACGCCAACGTCCTGGTAGCGCCGGATCAAATCGATGTCGGGCGGCTGGGCGCCGATTGAGACATCCATCGCCGCCGGGTCCCGGCCGGCCTCGGCCACCATCTGGCGGAAGCGCGGGATCAGCTCGGTCAGCGGCGTGGCGGCGCTGTTGGTGACCTGCGGCATCCAGCCATCGCCGTAGCGCACGGCGCGCCGTGCGCTGTACGGGAAGGCGCCGCCCACCAGGATCGGCGGATGCGGCGTCTGCACCGGCTTGGGCCGGGCGGCCATCGGACCGAAATCGACGAACTCGCCGTGATACTCAGCGGCGTCCTGGGTCCAGATCGCCTTCATCGCCTCGATATTTTCCCGCGCACGCTTGTGGCGGCTGGCGAAATCGGTGCCGTGATTTTCCATCTCGTCCTGGTTCCAGCCATTGCCGACACCGAACAGGAAGCGTCCGCCGGAGACCTGGTCGAGCGAGGCGACCAGCTTCGCGGTCTGGATCGGATCGCGCTGCGCGATCAGGCAGACGCCGGTCGCGACCTGCAGCGTCGTGGTCGCCATCGCCGCCGCGGTCAGCGTCACGAACGGGTCCATCACATCATAGTAGCGCTTCGGCAGCTCGGTCCCGAGCGGAAACGGCGTCTTGCGCGATAGCGGAATATGCGAGTGTTCCGGCGCCCAGATGGTGTCGAACCCGCGTTCCTCCAGCGCCCGCGCAAGTTCGGCCGGTGCCATCGAATAGTCGGTGAAGAACATCGATGCGCCGAATTTCATCCGAGACTCCCCAGCGATGTAACGGCAGAAATCATCATGGGCAACGCTACGACGGATCGTGGCCGACCCGCACCAGCAGCTTGCCGAAATTCCGACCGCCCAGGATGCCGGCCAGCGCGTCCGGGGCTTTCTGCAGACCCTCCACCACGTCCTCGCGATACGCCAGGCTGCCATCCTCCACCCAGGGCGCGGCGAGCTTGCGCCACTCCACCAGCCGTTCCGGCCGGTCCGACACGATGAAGCCCTGGATCAGCACGCGCTTGCCCACGACGAAGCCGAGGTTCGGCCCGGGCGGCGGCTCCGGCTCGTTGTACTGCGACACCATGCCACACATCGCCACGCGGGCGAACGGATTGAGCAGGTCGAACACCGCCGCCTGCACCGCACCGCCGACATTCTCGAAATAGGCATCGATCCCGTTCGGGCAGGCCGCCGCCAGCTCACCGCGCAGGTCCAACGACCGGTGATCGACGCAGTCGTCGAAGTTCAGGCTGTCCTGCACCCATAGGCATTTTTCCGCCCCGCCGGCGATCCCCACCACGCGCGCGCCGGCTCGCTTGGCCAATTGCCCGGCCACCGATCCGACGGCGCCGGACGCCGCCGAGATCACCACGGTCTCGCCTGATTTCGGTGTGCAGATCTCACTGATGCCGGCATAGGCGGTGGCGCCCGGCATGCCGAGCACGCCAAGATAAGTGGACACCGGAGCACCATGCCGCGGCACTTTCACCAACCGCTCACCCGGCGTCACACTGTGGGTCTGCCAGCCGCGGGCACCCACTGCGATATCCCCCGGCGCGAATTCAGGATGCGCGGAGGCGATCACCTCACCCACCGTTTCGCCGGTCATGACCTCGCCGATCTGGATCGCGACCGCGTAGGTCTGCTGCTCGCGCAGGCGCCCGCGCATATACGGATCGATCGAGAGGAAGATGGTGCGGGTCACCACCTCGCCCGGCCCGGGCTGCGGCACCGCGTCCTCCCGAAGCTCGAAATCCTCGGCGCTCGGCGCGTTCGGCGGACGCCGCTTCAAAACGTAGGAGCGACGGATCGTGTCGGCATGGGTCATGACAGGCTCCGCATCACATCACCGCCATACTGCCGCAACCAACTGCATTGCGACAGGGGGCAGACAGGCACGCGGACGGCACGATACGTACGGACAATACCGAATGTTAAACTCCATCGGATTATGCTCCGCTCCATCCACCGCCCGGTGCCCGACAGGCACGGCGGGCAGGCAAAGGCGAACACCATGCAGATCGATTTTGGCGACACCGTGCAGCAGACCGTGACTCTCGCGCTGCGTGTCAGCTCCGCCCGGCAGATGAGTTTCGCTGCCCTGCGCCAGCTTGGCGCGCATCAGGTCGCTTATCTGCGGCCGGTGGTCGGCGGCGACAGCCGGTTCGGCTACGCGTTGTATCGCGCCGACGGCACGGCCATCGACCTGGTCGCCGATCTGCCAAGCCTGATCGAGCGGCTGGAACAGAGCGGCCTGGCTCTCGCCACCTTGCACTGAGCTGCCATTTTGCAGCGAGCGGAGTCGCGACCATGGCGTTGATCGCCACCCTGATCGCATCACGCGGCGTCACGCGGATCCTGTTCGATTGCCGCGATGCGACGCCCGCTCCGGATGACGAGCAGCGCATCGCCGCGACAATCGTCGAGGCCGGTGAAGTCTCGCCGGATCGCCTCGGCGAGATGGATCAGGCGGCTTCGGCCTTCAGCACCAACCTGCCGTTCACCTTGCCGTCGCGCAACCGCATCAGCGCGTCGTAGGCCTGGTTCTGCGGCACCGTTGCGACCGGGAGCGCGGCCAGCTGCCCGTCCTGCGCCAGCTTCACCAATTCCCGCAATTCCTTCGGATTGCCGACATAGCTGCCCTGCACGGTCAGGGCACGGATCGCCATAATCGGCAGCGGCAATGACAACTCCCCACCGAACAGCCCGACCTGGATCAGCTTGCCGCCCTTGCGCAGCGCGTCGAACGCGAAGCGCGCGGTCTGCGTGCCGTTGACCAGATCGATCACCGCCAGCACCGGCCCGCCGGCCGCTTCGACGATGCGCTTGGTGACACCCTCGCCGGTGCCATCCACCGCCTTGGTGGCACCCGCCTTCAATGCGCCCTCACGCTTTTCGGCGCTGACATCCACCACGACGATGTTGCGATGGCCCAGTGCCTTCAACACCGAGATCGCATTCAGCCCCAGCCCGCCGGCGCCCACCACCACCACTGCCTCATCCGGCGGCATCGGCATCGCCTTCTTGATGGCGGAGTAAACGGTGATGCCGGAGCAGGCATAGGTCGCGGCCAGGGCCGGATCGAGGTTGCCGGGATCGACCAGGTGCCGCGGATGCGGCGCGATGACATGGGTGCCGTAGCCGCCATTGGCGTAGACGCCCAGGCTGCGCGGCGTGACCGTGCACATGTTGTCTTCCTCGGCCAGGCACTTCTCGCATTTGCCGCAGCCCAGCCAGGGATAGACGATGCGCAGGTCGCCGACCTTTACGCCGGTGGCGTCGGGACCGAGCTTGGCGACGCGGCCGACGATCTCATGCCCCATCGCCAGCGGCAGCACGACGCCGCGATCCTTCAGCGACATTTTCTGACCACCGCCGAGGTCGTAATAGCCTTCCCAGATATGCAGGTCGGAGTGGCACACGCCGCAATGCGTCACCTCGATCAGCACCTCGGTGCCTTGCGGCTCCGGTGTGGGCCATTCCTGTTCCTGCAGCGGCTTGCTGTTCTCGACGACGGCCCAGGCGCGCATGATCTGTCTCCTGCTCGGGTGTGGCCGGATGGATAGCGCGCGAGGGCGTGGGGTCAAGGCCAGGGGGGCCAAGGGCCGGGACGCGAGCGCGGCGGGCGCGCCGATGGCCGGGATTGCGCCGGCAACCGGAACGGCGACGCCCAGCCGGGTGACGCTCGATGGCGGGGCCGGACGAGCGGGTCAGCCCTTGCTCTTCACGGCCTCCAGCTCGCTCCGCAGCCGCTCCACTTCCGCACGCAACACTGCCAGTTCGGCCGACTCGCTTGCCTGCGCCGTGCCGCCCCCCGGTTCCCCGGGCCGGTAGAACGGGGTGAACAGGCTGAATGCCCGCTCCATCATGGCCATGTTCTGCCGGCTGACCTCTTCCATGTTGCCGAACGGGAACAACGTCTGCATCGACCCCATCGTCTTCTGCATGGTCGCGCGCACCTGTTCCTGCTGCTGCGAGAAAGCCTGCATGGCCTGCTCCAGGTAGCGAGGCACCAGGCCCTGCATCTGATCGCCGTAAAACCCGATCAACTGGCGCAGGAAGGCGGTGGGCAGCATGGCGCGGCCCTTGCCTTCTTCCTCGACGATGATCTGGGTCAGCACGCCACGCGTGATGTCTTCGCCGGTCTTGGCATCGTACACCACGAAATCGCGGCCCTGGCGGACCATCTCCGCCAGATTGTCCAGCGTGATGTAGCTGGAGCTCTCGGTGTTGTAGAGCCGGCGATTGGCGTATTTCTTCACCACCACGGGCGGGCCGTCGGCCGGCTTGCCCTGTGGTGAGAATTTGGCCTCCGATGCCGGTCTGGCCTCCGATGCCGGTCTGGCCTCCGGTGAGGACTTGGCGTCCGGTGCAGTCTGGACGGGGTCGGCCATGCGTTCCCTCGCTGTAGATGCCTTTCGCGGCGCGGCATTCATCTTAGCATGCCCGGCTATCCCGCACCTGCGAAAGCCCTATTCTGCAAGCCGGAAAAATTTCCCGTTCCGCCGAACCTGCCACACCCTTATGGTCCGCCGGCAAGGAGGGTGGATGAGGCATGACCGACGGCGCCGGCCGGGATCAGGGGCAGCGCGACGGCGCACCGGATTTGCAGCAGCTGGCGCGCGACTGGATCACGCTCTGGCAAAGCGAGCTGGCGGCCCTGGCGGTGGACCGCGAAGCGCAGGAGAGCTGGCAGGCGATGCTTGCGCTGTGGGCCGGCGTGGCAGCCGCCTGCATGCAGGCGATGCCGCCTCCGCCGACCGCCGCACGCCCGCGCCATGACGGGCCGGCCGGACGCGCCGGGGCCGCTGCTGCGCCGGGGCCCCCGCCCGCTGCTGCTGCACCTGACGCTCGCGATGCTGAGATCGAGCGCCTCGCTCGCCACGTCGCCGAACTGGAAACACGCTTGGCCGAACTCGAGCGTGGCGGCCCTGCGGGAGGCGATCGAGACCGCGCTGGAGGACGGCGGGCCGGAGACGCCGGGGTTTCCCGCCGCAGTCCTGGCCGAGACACTGCGCCAGGACGCCGCACTGATTGAGGGGATCGCAGCCTATCGGCGGCATCCCTGGCGACGCGAGTTGGACGACCCACCGGCCGTGTGGCGGGAGGGCAGCAGCCGGCTGCTGGATTACGGCGGCGCCGGCCCGCCGGTGTTGTTCGTCCCGAGCCTGGTGAACCGCGCCTATGTGCTGGACCTGGCGCAGGGGCAGTCGATGCTGCGCTGGCTGGCGCAGCATGGCGTGCGGCCCCTGCTGCTGGACTGGGGCTGGCCCGATGGCGATGAACGACGCTTCACCCTGACCGATTACGTCGCCGGACGGCTGGAACGTGCGCTGGTCGCGGCCGTCGCGACCTCCGGCGGGGCGCTGGTGCTGGCAGGCTATTGCATGGGCGGCACGTTGACGGTCGCTGCCGCGCAACGCCGCCCCGACCTGATCCGCGCCCTGGCTCTGCTGGCCGCGCCGTGGGATTTTCATGCGCCCGATGCGGAACGGGCGCTGGCCGCGTCACGCTGCCTGCCGCTGCTGGAGCCAATGCTGGCGTTCAACCACACCCTGCCGATCGACGCGCTGCAAATGCTCTTCGCGTTGCTGGATCCGTTCGGGATAGCGGACAAATACCGCAGCTTCGCGCGGCTGGACCCGGACAGCGATCGCGCCCGCCGCTTCGTCGTGCTGGAGGACTGGCTGAACGACGGCGTACCCCTGGCCGCCCCGGTGGCGCGCGAGGTGCTGGGCGGCTGGTATGGCGAGAATTATCCGGCACGTGGCGCCTGGCGGATCGCCGGGTTGGCGGTGGAGCCGCTGGCGTTGCAGATGCCGGCTTTCGTCGCCGTTCCGGGGCGGGATCGGATCGTGCCGCCGGAATTGGCGGCGCCGCTGGCAACCGCCATCCCGGGCGCGGTGCTGCATGAACCCGCGGCAGGCCATATCGGCATGGCGGCGGGGCGTGGCGCCGAACGGGTGTTATGGCGGCCATTGCTGGACTGGCTGCTCGGCATTTCGGGGAGAGCGGCAGCCTCGTCTTAGGCGAGCATGGATTGCTGCTTGCCCGGCCGGTCCGCATCGCCGTCCCGGCCGAGGCGGCCCGGGTCGGCGCAACAGATCATTCCGCACCTGC
This sequence comes from uncultured Alphaproteobacteria bacterium, assembly GCA_963789495.1. GTDB lineage: Bacteria > Pseudomonadota > Alphaproteobacteria > Acetobacterales > Acetobacteraceae > CAWBLP01. The sequence continues at coordinate 40,348 of CAWBLP010000028.1, read as the reverse complement.
ATGGTGGCGCCGCGCCCATGGCTTCGTTTCTGCGCAAGGTTGTCGCATCATACCCGCCGGTCCGCGCTTCCGGCGCGAGCCCCAACCCAAGGAGCAGACACCGATGATCCACGTCCTCGCCATGATCACCGCCAAACCCGGCATGCGTGACCAGATCCTGGAGGCGTTTCGCGCCAACATGCCGGCGGTGCACGCCGAAGCCGGCTGCATCGAATATGGCCCGGTGATCGATGCCGAAGGCGTCGGCGGATTTCAGACCAAGTTCGGCCCGGACAGCTTCGTGGTGGTCGAGAAATGGGAAAGCCTGGATCACCTGAAGGCACATGCCGCGTCGCCGCACATGGCCGCCTATGGCGCCAAAACCAAGGACATGATCGCCTCACGCGTGATCCACGTGCTGTCGCCGGCCGGCTAGACGCCGAACCCGTCGTCATCTCGGGCTGGGCGCCTTCGCACCGGACAGCGCGTCGTGGGCACCCTTCACCGCGGCGTCCCGGGCGCAGGCCCGGGCCCCACGGCTTGACCAGCGGGGTCGGGGCGCCATCGTGGCGCCAACCACGGTCTGGTGGTCGGTCGAGCCCGGCCATCCAACGGGAGGAAAGCACCATGGACCTGAGCCTGTCCGAGGAATACCGCGCGTTGCAGGCGGAGATCCGCGACTTCGTCCGCCGGCACGGGGCAAAAGTCCCCAAAGGTCGGCGGCGGCCGCAAACGTCCCGACCAGAAGACGTTGGACTGGCAGAAACTGCTGGTGGAACACGGCTATGCCGGTCGCACCATCCCGCGCGACTACGGCGGGTTCGGCGCCAAACCCGACGTGATGGACCTCCGCAATCATCGCCGCGGAATTCGCGCACGCGAATGTCTACGCCGGCCTGACCAACCAGGGCATCTCCATGCTGGTGCCGACACTGCTGGAAGTCGGCACCGAGCAGCAGAAGCGCGACTATGTCGGCCCGACGATCCGCGGCGACATCATCTGGTGCCAGGGCTATTCCGAACCCGGCTACGGCAGCGACCTGGCGAATGCGCAGACCAAAGCGGAGCTGCAGGACGGCTATCTGGGTGGTCAACGGTCAGAAGATCTGGACCAGCTCCGCGCATTACGCCGACATGATGTTCCTGCTGTGCCGCACCGAGCCCGACAAGCCGAAGCATGAGGGCCTGTCATACCTGCTGCTGTCGATGCAATCACCCGGGCTGGAAACACGGCCGCTGAAGACGATGACCGGACGCAGCGAATTCAACGAGGTGTTCTTCACCGACGTGAAAGTGCCCGCGCAGCAGATCGTGCTGGACCGCGGCAAGGGCTGGTATGTCGCCAACGTCACACTGAAGCACGAACGCCTGATGATCGGCGACGCCAGCAAGATGACGCATCGGCTGGAGCAACTGATCCGGCTGCTGCAGACCACCGAGATCGATGGCCGTCAGCCTGATCGGCGTGGCCGGAATTCCGCGACCGCCTGCTGCGGCTGCAAGGCGAAGTGCTGGCCTGGAAGGCGCATAACCTCCGGCTGCTGACCGAGGCCGCGCAGGGCGTCGATTCCGGCGTGAAGCGCATGATCGTGAAATATGGCGGCACCATGCTGGGATTCCGCCTGGCGTCGCTGGCGGTAGACGCGCTCGGCGTCGCCGGCCTGCCCTACGAACCGAACGGTGAGGATGCGGAAGACGACGACGCCACCACCTGGAACATCGACTACATCTACGATGTCGGGCTGATGATCGGCGGCGGCTCCAACAACATCCAGAAGAACATCATCGGCGAACGCGGACTCGACCTGCCGCGCGAGCCGAAGGTGCAGACCGCCGCCGCGATCGGGAGGGCGTGATGGAATTTTCCCTCACGCTGGAGCAGCGGCAGTTCGACGACTCGCTGCGCGCATTCCTGGCCGACCGGCTGCCGATGGAACCAACTCCGCGCGTTGGCCGAACACGGCAGCGGCTATGACGAAACCCTGTGGCAGGGCCTGAATGAACTTGGACTGCACGGACTGCTGGTACCGGAACGATTCGGCGGCGCCGGCCTGCAGGTGCTGGACGCCGCGCTGGCCGCGGAGGCGCTGGGCAACGCCGCCGCACCCGTCCCGTTCAGTCGGCACCGCAATGGCGACGCTGGCTTTCATGCACAGTGCCACCGAGGCGCAGCAGGACGCATATCTGCCGCTGATCGCCGCCGGTGAGGCACGCTTCGCCGTCGCCTTCGCCGGCTTGGCAGGACAGACCGGCACATCCGACGCCACGCTGGACGGCGACCGCCTGAGCGGACACGCGGCCGCGGTGATGGATGCCGGTGCGCCCACCCATCTGCTGGTCTATCTGCGCGATGGTTCCGCTGCCGTCGTCACAGCCGATGCCGCCGGCGTGACACGCGAGGTAAAGCGCAGCCTGGACCGCACCCGTCCGGTCACCAATATCACCTTCGCCAACGCGCCGGCGGAACGGCTGGCTGCCGCGAACGCACCTCTGGCCGCGGCCCGTCGCGTCCTCGACACGGGCCGGATCCTGCTTGCCGCCGACACGCTCGGCGCGGCGCAACACATGCTCGATCACGCCGTTGCCTACGCCAAGGAACGCGTGCAGTTCGGCCGCATCATCGGCAGCTTCCAGGGCGTGAAATACGTGCTCGCCGATTGCGTCACGATGCTGGAACCGTGTCGCGGCCTGGTCTGGTACGCCGCGCATGCGCAGGACGCGCTGCCCGATGAAGCCCGGCTGACCGCGTGCCACGCCAAGGCGCATCTTGGCGATATCGGGCGCGACGTCGCGCGCATGACCACCGAATCCCATGGCGGCATGGGATTCACCGATCTGCTCGGCCTGCACTACTGGTTCAAGCGCATCAGCTTCAACCGACAGATGCTGGGCGGACCGGAACGCTGCCGCGAGGAAGCCGCCGACCTGCAAGGATGGGTGCTGCATGCCTGACATCGATATCGACGCCCTGCGCTCGCAACTCGGCCGCAAGGTCATCGACGAGGACGTGGCCACCGCCGCGCCCTTGCGCTGCATGCTGGTCACCTTCGATCGCGACGAACGCGCACCCGAACCGGGCGAACCCGTGCCACCCGGCTGGCATCTGACCTACTTCCCGGAAATCACCTATCGCCGAGAACTCGGCGAGGACGGTCTGCCGCTGGAACGCGGCGCCCTGCCGAAGATGCCGTTGCCGCGCCGCATGTATGCCGGCGCCACGCTGACCTTTCACGCGCCGATCCTGGTCGGCGACGCCTTGCGGCGCGAAACGGAATTCTCCGACGTGCAGTTGCGCCAAGGCAGCACCGGCACGCTGATTCTGGCGACCCAGACGCGCCGCATCTACACGCCGCGCGGCCTGGCGCTGACCGAGGACGGTCACAGCGTGTTTCGTGAAGCGGTTCCGTCCGGCGCATCATCCGGCATTCCGCAGCGCGAATCCCCGCCGCAAGACGCGCCGTGGCGACGCACGATCACGCCTGACCCGGTCTGCCTGTTTCGCTATTCGGCTCTGACCTTCAATCCGCATCGCATCCATTACGACCGGCCCTATGCGATGACTGTGGAAGGCTATCCGGGGCTGGTGGTGCACGGGCCGTTCTCGCAGCAATGCCTGCTGGATCTTCTGCGGGATTCACAACCGCGGCCTATCGTGCAGTTTGCCATGCGCGCCCGGGCGCCACTGTTCGACGTGGCACCGTTCACGGTCCTGGGCCGGCCAAGCGGCGAGAACGAGGCGGAGCTTTGGGCCGTGACGCCACAGGGCACGATCGCGATGCAGGCCCGCGCAACCTTGGGGTAGCACGCGACGGGCTGATATCACCCGTCAGGGCGAAGGCCGCCTGGGCGTCAGGATTGAGCAAAATGCCGCATGCGAGGTGCAAGCTTCCCGTCTGAGCAGCATTAATTCCCGTCCGAACAATACCGTCCCGTCATGGCCGGGCCTGACCTGGTCAAGTCCAGCCATGACGATGCGGCGGACGTCTGTCGCCCGGTGGCGGACTCCGGCCGTCACCTGTGCTCCGCTTGCGGCAGCCTCTGTCCGATTTAGCGGGCGTCAGTACGTCACCACCGTCCGGATCGATTTGCCGGCCCGCATCAGCTCGAACCCCTGGTTGATCTGCTCGAACGGCAGCACGTGCGTGATCAGGTCGTCGATGTTGATCCGCCCGTCCATGTACCAATCGACGATCCGCGGCACATCTGTGCGTCCGCGTGCGCCGCCGAACGCGGTGCCCATCCAGACCCGCCCGGTCACCAGTTGGAACGGCCGCGTCGCGATCTCCTGGCCCGCGCCGGCCACCCCGATGATCACCGACTTGCCCCAGCCGCGATGCGCGCATTCCAGCGCCTGGCGCATCACCTTCACATTGCCGATGCACTCAAAGCTGTAATCCGCGCCGCCTTTGGTCAGATCGACCAGATACGGCACCAGATCGCCCTCCACCTCGGACGGATTGACGAAATGCGTCATGCCGAACTTTTCCGCGATCTGCTTGCGGCGCGGATTCAGGTCGACGCCGACGATCTGTTCGGCGCCCACCAAACGCAGCCCCTGGATCACGTTCAGCCCGATGCCGCCCAGGCCGAACACCACAGCACGGCAGCCCGCCTCGGCCTTGGCGGTGTTCATCACCGCGCCGATGCCGGTGGTGACGCCGCAGCCGATGTAGCAGACCTTGCCGAACGGCGCGTCCGGCCGGATTTTCGCCAGCGCGATCTCCGGCAGCACGGTGAAATTGGCGAAGGTCGAGGTGCCCATGTAGTGGAACACCGGCTCGCCGGCGCAGGAGAAGCGGCTGGTGCCGTCCGGCATCACGCCCTTGCCCTGCGTCGCACGGATCGCCACGCACAGATTGGTCTTGCGCGACAGGCAGTATTCGCATTGCCGACATTCCGGCGTGTACAGCGGAATGACGTGGTCGCCCTTCTTCAGCGAGGTGACGTTCTTCCCCACATCCACCACCACGCCGGCGCCTTCATGCCCCAGGATCGCCGGGAAGATGCCTTCCGGATCGGCGCCCGACAGCGTGTATTCGTCGGTGTGACAGATGCCGGTGGCCTTGATCTCCACCAGCACCTCGCCCTCGCGCGGCCCGTCCAGCTCGACGGTTTCCAGACTTAACACTTCGCCGGCTTTGCGGGCAACCGCGGCACGCACCTTCATGGTCTCGACCCCTCCATGCACTGGGCCGCGATGGTGCGGGCAGCGTCGCCGCGGATCAAGCGCGCCCCGCCGGTGGCGCGCGTTGACGGCGGGCGGGTTTGTGACAGTTTGCGGACATCGGCCGGAGGTCACCCCGCTGTCCAGTTTTGTCATGCTCGCCGTGCTGCTGGGCGCCGTGCTGCACGCCACCTGGAACATGCTGGCAAAATCCGCCGCCGACCCGCTGGTGCAGACTGGGCTGATCAACCTGGGCTGCATGGCCATCGCCGTGCTGGTACTGCCGCTGCTGCCGTTTCCGGCCGCCGCGAGCTGGCCCTGTATCGCCATGTCCAGCGTGCTGCAGCTCAGCTATTTCGTGCTGATCGGACAGACCTATCGCACCGGCGACATGAGCCTGGCCTATCCGCTGATGCGGGGTGTCGCGCCGCTGCTGGTCGCGCTGTTCAGCGGCGTCGCCCTGGGCGAGGTGCTGCGCCCCACAGCCTGGGCCGGCGTCGGGCTGATCTGCGGCGGCGTGCTGGCGGCCTCGCTGGTGCGGCGGCGCAGCCGAGCCGAGCTGCGCACCATCGGCCTGGCCCTGCTCAATGCGCTGGTGATCGCCTGCTACACCTGGGTCGATGGCATCGGCGCGCGGCTGTCGGGGTCTCCCGCCGCCTATACGCTGACCATTGTCCTGGCGCCCTCGATCGTGCTCGCCGGCTGGATCACCTGGCGTCATCCCGGCCAGTTGGGGGAGGCGGTGCGCCGTCGCTGGCCGGTCGCGCTGATCGGCGGCGTATGCAGCATCGGCTCGTACGGCCTGGCCTTGTGGGCGATGACCCGCGCGCCCATCGCGCCGGTTGCGGCGTTGCGAGAGACCTCCATCCTGTTCGGCCTGCTGCTCGCCCGCTGGGTGCTGCGGGAGCGACTGGGTCCGGCGCGGATCGCAGGCGGCCTGCTGATCGTGGCGGGTGCCGCGGCCTTGCGTCTGAGCTGACGGTCTCTGATCGATCCCGGCGGCAGGCGGATCAGCCGGCCGCTGGGTCATTGCATTCCGCCGGCCGCGGGGGCACCTCCCGCCAGCGCCCCGGCGGCTGGTGGCGCTGCCGGAGTGCGCAAGGATGGCCGAACCGCGGGTGAAGGCGGGACTGTGGGTGAAGATGGCGCTGCGCATGGGCGACCTGGATGGCCGCTCCGGTGCGGTTCTGCGCAAGGGTGATCCGGATGCCGGCGGCGTCCTGGTGGTGTTGCGCGGCCGTGACGGGCTGAGCGTGCTGTCGCAGATCCGCGCCGCGGACGGCACGCTCGCCTGGATGCGTGCGACGGGTTCGGCACCGGTGGATCAGGACGCCGTCGATGCCTATGTCGAGCGCCAACTACGCTACGACCCTGATATCTGGGTGCTGGAATTCGAGGCGCGTGACCTGCTGCCGCCGTTCGAGGCGAAGATCGTGAGCTGACCGTGCCATCACCATGGCGTCGCGGGTCTCGTCCGTGGCAGCATCCGCGGACGAAAATCGGCAGGGGAGATGATAATGCAGGAGTTTCAGGGTGGCTGCCTGTGTGGTGCCGTGCGCTACAAGGCGTCAGGGGACATTGCCTTCATCGGCGTGTGCCATTGTCGCGACTGTCAGAAATTCACCGGCAGCGCGTTTGGCGTGGTGATTGGCGTGTCGAAGGACGCGGTGTCGATCGAGGGCACGCTGGCGACCTTCACCAAGCCGGGCGACAGCGGCAAGCCGATCGATCGCCGGTTCTGCCCGATCTGCGGTTCGGCCATCCTCGATGAGGCGGCGGCGCTGCCGGGCATGGTCATGCTCGCCGGCGGCACGGTGGATGACCCGAGCCTGGTGAAGCCGGCGGTGCAGATCTACTGCGACAGCGCCCAGCCCTGGGTCGAGCTTGGCGGCGATATGCAACGCTTCGCCGCCATGCCCGGATAGTTGACCGAGGTTGCTGAGTCAGCCGATCGGCGGCAGGTCCAGCCGCACGATTTCCGGATTGCCGTCGAGCGGCTGGAAGCGCTTCAGGATCAGCGGATCATGTCCGGGAATGACGTGATCCGGTCCGTCCGCCAGCCCGTTGAGAATGTCGAAACCCTTCAGCATCCGGGCGACATCCACCACCACCGGGAACGGATTGCGGTTGCGAATATTGCGCCACAGATGCGCGGCATCGCCGGCCAGCACGACCCAGCCGCGCTTCGTCGGCACCCGGATCGACTGGATGCCCCCCGAATGTCCGCCGATCAGGTGCAGCGTGATGCCGGGCGCCAGTTCCGCCGTGCCCTCATAAACCCGCAGCCGATCCGCATACAGCGCGCGCACCGCGCTCTGTACGTCATCCACATCGAACGGCCGGCGCAGGAACGGCTGGCACATGCACGGGCCTGTGCAATAGGCCATCTCCGCGGCCTGGATATGGAACATTGCTTTTGGAAAGTATTCCATCCCGCCGGCATGATCCCAGTGCATGTGGGTCAGCACGACATCCGGCACCTCGGCCGGTTCGATCCCCGCAGCCCGCAGCGCGACATCCGGCGTGCACAGCATCTCCCGCCCGCGCCGGCCGGCCGAGGTCGGATTGAAGCCGGTATCCATGACAATGGTGCGGCCATTTCCGCGGATTGCGAAGACAAAGAAATCCAGTGGATCGGGCGCCGCGTGATCGTCCGGGATCATCAAGTTCTGGTACTGCATGCGCCCGTCGAAGATGCCGTAACGCAAGGCCAGAATCTCATAAGTGATGTTCGGCATGGCCGCCATGGAACGTTTCCCTCCGATTGCGATGCGCCAGTGAACCGCTTGCCGCCTCCTGACGCAATCTGTAGCGTCCGCGCGACATCGCTCAGGCAAGGAGACACGTGATGGCAGAAATCCCCAACCGCCCCGAATACCAGAGCGAGTTGTTCAAGAAGGGCCTCGCAGTCCGCCGCGCCGTGCTCGGCGCCGACTATGTCGATGCGTCGCTCGCGCGCGCCGATGATTTCAATGCGGCGTTCCAGCAGATGACCACCGAGATCGCCTGGGGCATGTGCTGGACGCGTCCCGGCATCGACCACAAGACGCGCAGCATGATCAACCTCACCATGCTGTCCGCGCTCAATCGTGGCGCCGAATTGCGGCTGCACCTGAAGGCGGCGCTGACCAACGGCGTGACCCGTGATGAGATCAAGGAAATCCTGATGCAAGTGGGCGCCTATTGCGGCATTCCGGCCTGTCTCGAAGCGTTCAAGATCGCCACTGAGGTCTTCAAGGAAGTCGACAGCGCGAAGGGTGCCGACTGATGGCCGACAACCCCACCGTCGGCTTTGTCGGCGTCGGCAACATGGGCTGGCCGATGGCCGCCTGCCTGGTCAATGCAGGCTTCACCGTCCACGTGAACGACTCACGGCGCGAGGTGGCGAACAACTTCGTGCAGCAGGTCGGCGGCACCGCGCCCGACAGCCTGCGCCAGCTCGCCGAATCATGCGACGTGGTGGTGACGATGCTGCCCACCAGCGTGATCGTCGAACGTGTGCTGGCCGGCGGTGACGACAACGTGCTGGCTGGAATCAAGCCCGGCACCGTCGTGATCGAGATGAGTTCCGGCGTGCCGACCGTCACCCAGCAACTGGCGGAAAAAGTCGCGGCACTCGGCGGTCATCTGATCGATGCGCCGGTGTCCGGCGGCGTGCCGCGCGCGAAGACCGGCCAGCTTGCCATCATGGCCGGCGGTGATGCATCGGTGATCGATCGTGTGACGCCGGTGCTGTCGGCGATGGGCAGCAGCGTGTTGCGCACCGGCGCGGTCGGTTCCGGTCAGGCCATGAAAGCGCTGAACAATCTGGTGTCCGCTGGCGGCTTCCTGATCGGCATCGAGGCGCTGCTGATCGGCCAGCGTTTCGGACTCGATCCGGCCGTGATGGTGGATGTGCTGAACGCCGCAACCGGAATGAACAACTCGACGCAGAAGAAGTTCAAGCAATTCGTGCTGTCGCGGAAATTCGACGCCGGCTTCACCATGGGATTGCTGGCGAAAGACCTGTCGATCGCGTTGCAGGTCGGGCGCGACACCGGCGTGCCGACGCCGTTCTCCGCGCTGTGCCGGGAGCTGGTGGTGGCAGCGCAAAGCATGTTCGGTCCGGACGCCGATCATACGGAACTGGCGCGCCTGAGCGAGCAGTTGGCCGGCATGGAGCTGGGCGGCGGCTGACCAAGGAGGGCGCGTGGCCGAAGATGTCGAGCGCGCAGAGCAGCAGGACGCGTACCAGAGCCCCGGACAGGCACTGGAAGTGCCGCGATTTGCCCTGGTCGTCTCCGAGGTCGCGGATGGCGACTGGCACGTGGCGGCGCTGGTGAAGGAGTTGGCGAAGCTGGATTTCTACGTGCGGTCGCTGTCGGTGCCATGGCCATTCGTGATTGCCCGTCCCGCCAAGAGCAACCGGCAGAATGACCACATCATTCCGCCGGAGCTCTGCTCGCCCGCAGGCACCTCGCCGACACGCAAGCTGATCGTCAATTGGGCCTGGGAGGGGATTGACGGTGAGGCCGAACAGCTCCGCTTCTACGTGAAGCGGCGCGGGTCGGCCTGGTTCTGGCCCAACCGGAGCCTGCCGGTTCGCATTGCAATGAAGGAGCAACCGCCACCGCGGCGGCGCTTTGTCGTGCGGGTGCGCGGCAACCGGCTCGACTGGCGTGGTGCGGGATCGGCCGGCAAGTCCGGTGCGTGAGGCAGCCTGGCCACGCATCCCGGTTTGTGGTGGGGCGCAGCAAGCGTCGGAGGCAAACGCCCCCGACGCCTGCTGCCTCCCAGCACGGCGCTTGGATGCGTGGGACAGGCGTCAGTGTGCGGCGGGCGGCGCGTAGCTCAATCCCAATGCGTCGTACACGCGCTGGCTCGGGGGCCAGGCCCGTGCCACCTCCGATCGCCACAGAATGCCGGCGACCACCAAAGCCAGCAGCAGCAGCACGCTGGCCGCCCAGGCCAGGCGCAACGCCATCAGCTGCGCGCCCGATCGAGCCGGCACGTGCCGCGCCAGCCGGTCCATGGCGGTGACGCGCGGCGGACGCGGTGGCTCGACATCGTCCTCCGGGTCGAACTGCACGTCCTCGACCGGCCCCAGTTCGGCCGGTACCGGCGCAAGTCCGCGGGACGGCGGCGGCGGCGGTTCCGGGGGCGGCGTCCATTCCGCCCCGCAGCGGGTGCAACGAACCACACGGCCGGGAGGTATCAGCGAGTTCCTGAACCTCGTAGGCGGCCGAACAGGCAGGGCAGGTAATTCGCATACGGCCAGCCACTCCTGAACTCGATTCTGCTTTGCAGCGATGCTGCGGGACCGGCGGCATCGAGGCAATGGGTTCCGATATCGGCCGTAGAATGGCAAGAATGTCGAGATGGTTCGATTCGACACGGTGGGTTTGAGCTACGGCCGACCCGGCGAGGCGCATGCCGGCCCCGAGGCGTTGCACGATCTCAGCTTCGTTCTCCCCGACGGTGCCTTCCGCTGGCTGCTCGGCCCCTCCGGCGCCGGCAAGACCAGCTTGCTGCGGCTGATGTATCTCGCGGTGCGGCCGACCCGCGGCCGGCTCAACCTGCTGGGCGTCGATATCGACCAGGCGGAACGCCGCACGCTGCCGCGGCTGCGGCGGCGGATTGGCGTGGTATTCCAGGACTTTCGGCTGTTGCCGCATCTGTCGGCGTTCGACAACGTCGCGCTGCCGCTGCGCATTGCCGGGCGCCCGGAAGGCCAGGTGCGTGCCGATGTGACAGAGATGCTGCGCTGGGTCGGGCTGGCGCGCAAACTGGCCGCGCGGCCGCCGGAACTGTCGGGCGGCGAGCAGCAGCGGGTGGCGATCGCGCGCGCGGTGATCTCGCGGCCGAGCCTGCTGCTGGCAGACGAGCCGACGGGAAATCTGGACGATGTCCAGGCGCAGCGGCTGATGCAACTGTTCAAGGAGATGAACCGACTCGGCACCACCGTGGTGGTAGCCACGCATAATGATTCCCTGGTGACCCGCCATCCCGCGCCCGCGCTGCGCCTGGAGCATGGCCGGATGGTCGGGTTGGACGCATGAGGCCGATGGATCAGCGACGCCGCAGGCCGAGGGGTCAGGGACGTCGTGGCGGGGCCGGCCAGGACTCGGCCTGCGCCGGAGAGACTGGTCAGGATCCGCTTCGGTCCCGCTTGGCTGGCCAGGACCCGGTCCGCTCCGGCGGCGACGGCTGCATGCGGAACGGCGAGGCTTGCGCGACGGTGCAGACCGGCCCCGCCGGAGGTGCCGCGGACCTGGTCCGCTCCATCGTGCGGGGCGCAGGCCCAGCGCAAACGGCTTTCCTTGCGACCAGCCAACCAGCCGTGGATGCGGGGCCTGCGCCCGGCACGACGGGAGACCGTGTGCCCGGCGCACGCCCACCGGCAGTAGCCGGCCGCCCGGCTGCCCGGCCGTTGCGTGCATATCCCTTCCCAAACCAGCCCACCCCGCCGATGGACCGCCCCTGATGGCCGCTTTCCTGCTGCGTCCGCCAGGGTTCGACGAACTGGGGCTGCGCCGCGCGCTGGCGGATCGCATGCTGCCGTTCCTGGTCGCGGCCATGGCGTTCCTCGCCGCCCTGGCGCTCGCCGGATGGGTCGGCGCCGCGACCCTCGCGCAGCACTGGCAGCAGGGCGCCGGCGCGGCGATGACGGTCCAGGTGCCGCGCCCGGGGGAGCCGGCAACCGAAGGCAACGACACCAGGCTGCAGCACGTCCTGGCCGTGCTCAACGGCACGCCCGGCATCGCCTCGGCGCGCGCGCTGACCGACGAGGAACTCGCCGACCTGCTGCGCCCGTGGCTTGGCGCCGGTGAGGAGCGCCTGGCCGTGCCGCTGCCGGCGGTCATCTCCGTGCATCTCGCCGACGCCCCCGCCGACCTGGACCCGCTGGCGAAGCGGCTGGAGACGGCGGCACCCGGCACGCTGGTGGAGAATCACGGCGTGTGGATCCGGCGCCTGGCGGTGCTGGCGCGCAGCCTGCAAGCCTCCGCCGGCCTGGCCCTGGTGCTGGTGGCGGGCGTGGCGGCCGCGGTGATCGCGGTGGCCACCCGGGCCGGCCTGTCCTCCCGCCGCGAGGCGATCGAGATCGTGCACGGGCTGGGGGCGACGGATAGCTATATCGCCGGCCGGTTTGCCGCCCGGGCGACGTTGCTGGCGGGTGCCGGTGCGCTGGCGGGAGCGGTGGTCGCGATGCCGGTCCTGGTGACGCTCGCCACCATGGCGGCGCCGTTCGGCGGCGTGCCGATCGACACCCAGTCGCCGATCTGGGTGATGACCGCGCTGCCGGCCAGCCTCTGGCTGATCCTGCCCGGCCTGCCGGCCACCGCGGCGGTGATCGGCTATGCGACCGCGCAAGGCACGGTCCGGCGCTGGCTGCGGCGGCTGCCCTGACATGTCGCGCCGCCATGTTCTGTCCGCCCTCGGCGCTCTGTTGCTCGCTCTGGCCGTGGCCTGGAGCGCCGGCTTCCTGTGGTTCACCCGCGTGGTGGCCCGCCCGATGCCGCCACCGCCGCACGCGGACGGCATTGTGGCGCTGACCGGCGGCGCGGCGCGGGTGGAGACCGCGTTGCGGCTGCTGGCGCGCGGGCGCGGCGACCGGCTGCTGCTGTCCGGCATCGGCGGCGGTGCGGAGCTGGGGGAACTGGCCTACCGGGCCGGGCTCGATCCGGCGCCGCTGGCCCCGCGCGTCACACTGGGCCGTACCGCCACCAGCACCCGCGGCAATGCCACAGAGACGCGCGGCTGGGTGCGGTCCAACCAGATCCATTCGCTGATCGTGGTCACCGCGTTCTACCACATGCCGCGGGCACTGACCGAACTGCGGCGCGCACTGCCCGGCGTCGTGCTTTATCCATTTCCGGTGCTGAATGCCGACCTGCCCGGGCCAAATGGGGAGGGCCATCTGGTGACGCTGCGGCTGCTGGCCGAGGAATACACCAAGTATCTCGTCGCACAGACCGGGCTTTCCACCTGGCTGCCCGGGCGCGAGCCCCCATCGCACGGCCACCCGGCATGATTATGCTGCGTTCGGCGGTGTACAACCTGTTCTTCTTCACCGTCAGCTTTGGCGTGATGCTGGTAGGGCTGGTGGTGCGTGTCGTGGCGCCGCATCGGCTGTACGATCTGGCGGTGATCTGGGCGCGCATCCTGCTGGGGGGCGCGCGGGTGATCTGCGGCATCCGGCTGCAGGTCGAAGGGATGCAGCACGTGCCTCAGGGTGCCGCGCTGCTGGCGTCGCGCCATCAGTCGGCATTCGACACGCTGGTCTGGCTCACGCTGCTGCCGCGCTGCTGCTACGTGCTGAAGCGGGAGCTGCTTCGCATTCCGCTGTTTGGCTTCCTGATCCCGTTCACCGGCATGATCGCGGTGGATCGCGACGGCGGTGGCGCGGCGCTGCGCGTCCTGATGCGGGATGGCGCGCGGGCGGCGCGCGCGGGCAAGCAGATCGTGATCTTTCCGGAAGGCACGCGTGCCGCACCCGATACGCTGCTGCCATTGCAGCCCGGCATCGCGGGACTGGCCGCGGCCACGAAACTGCCAGTGATCCCCGTGCTGACCGATTCCGGCCATGTCTGGGGCCGTCGCGCGTTTCGCAAACGCCCGGGACTGATCCGGATCGTGGTGTTGCCGCCGCTGCCCGCCGGGCTGCCGCGGGAGGTGCTGATGCGCCGCCTGACCGAGACGTTGCAGACCGACATCAGCCGCGTTCCGACCGTCGCAGCGGCACCGGACGCGTAGCGAATGCGCCATCCGCCGGCATTCTGGCGACACGGTGGCGGGGGTCTGTTGCCTGACCTGCTGGCCCCGATAGCGGCGGTGACCGCGCGGATCACCGCATGGCGGCTGCGAGGCCGCGCCTGGCAGGCACCGATCCCTGTGCTCTGCGTCGGCAACGTGACCGTGGGTGGGGCCGGCAAGACGACCGTGGCATTGGACCTGGTGCAGCGACTGGTGGCGCGCGGCATCGCGGTGCATGTGCTGTTGCGTGGCTATGGCGGCCGCGCGCGTGGGCTGCATTTCGTGCGGCCGAGCGATTCGGCGGCGCTGGTCGGTGACGAGGCGCTGCTGTTTGCGCCGCTGGCACCGACCTGGGTGTGCGCCGACCGCCGGCTGAGCGCGGAGGCGGCGCTGTCCGCCGGGGCGAAGCTGCTGGTGATGGATGATGGGCTGCAGAACCCGGGGCTGCACAAGGATCTGTCGCTGCTGGTGATCGACGGTGGAACCGGGTTCGGCAATGGCAGGGTGCTGCCGGCGGGTCCGTTGCGCGAGCCGGTCGCCGCCGCGGCGGCGCGTTGCCAGGCTGCGGTGCTGATCGGCAACGACGCAACCGGTGCCGCCGACCTGCTGCCCGCGTCTCTCCCGGTGCTGCATGCGCACCTGGTGCCCGGCGCGGAGGCGGAGGCACTGCGTGGGCAACGCGTGCTGGCCTTCACCGGCATTGCCGTGCCGGACAAGTTCTTCGCCTCGCTCGCTGCGGTCGGCGCGGAGATCGTAGGGCGGCGGCCGTTCCCGGATCACCACCTATACACGCCCGCGGAACGCAGCGCCTTGCTGGCCGAGGCGGAGGCATCCGCTGCGATCCCGGTTACCACCGCCAAGGACGCCGTTCGGCTGCCGGAGGCGATGCGCACGCGGGTGCGGGTGCTGCGGATCGCGCTCGCGTGGCAGGATGAGGCGGCGTTGCAGGCGCTGCTGGCGGGAGGAAGCGCCGGGGGCGTCGCCCTCAAACCCCCATCAGAGGGCGCTGCCCCTTGAAACCCCGCCAAGGGCCCGGCCCTTGGCGGGGTTTCAAGGGGGCAAAGCCCCGGCGTTTGGTCAGGCGGTCTGCGGCACCTTCGGCACGAACGGCTTGCTGGTGAAGTGTTCGTCCCCGCTGGCGAAGCGCAGCCCCGCCTGCTTCACCGCCGCATCCGGAACCTTGTGCAGCGGCACGTAGAAGCGGTCGTGATCCCGCACCACCGTGTCGTTGTCCACCCGGTTGTAGCAGCAGATCAGCGTCCAGCGGCGATGCGGCGAGCGGTTCTGGTCCGAGCGGTGCAGCGTGTTGCTATGGAAGAACACCGCGTCGCCGGGCTCCAGCTCGCACGGCACCACGTCGAGCCGCTTCAGGATGTGCGTCATGCGCGCGGGATCGGCGACGTTCTGGCCCTCGCCGGGCACCGGCACATGGTCGATGCGTCCCAGCAGATGGGAGCCGCGCACCATCTGCAGGCAGCCATTGGCGCGGGTGGAGCGGTCCAGCGCGACCTGGCAGCTCGCGAGATGCGGGAACACGCAGCCATTGTAGTACCAGTAGCCGTAATCCTGGTGCCATTCCCAGGCGCCGCCGACGAAGGGCTGTTTCGCCGTCAGCTTCGACTGGAAATGGTACACCGGACCGCCCAGCAGCGTCTCCATCGTGTCGACCATGCGGGCGCAGCGCGCGGCCATGCCGTAGACGCTGTCGCCTGGCCGGTTCCACAGCGCGATGCGGGTTGCGGCGCCCTGCGCATCCAGCCGGTCCAGCATGTGGCCGGCTACTTCCGGATCGGCCTCCATCGCGTGGCGCAGCAGTTCGACCTCCTCGGCGTCGAACATGCCGCGGACGATCTGGAATCCATCGGTGTGGAATCCGGCCAGCGCGTCGCCGGACAACAAGGATGCCATTTGCGTTTCCCCCGATATGCGGAGGCCGGACGCTACACCGGGCTGCCGCGTCCGCGAAGGGCGGTGACGTCCCGGTCGGTTCCGCGAGGGTTGGTGCCGCGTGACGGCGGGTCGGTCTCGCCGGTTTCCGTGCGGCGCAATTCCACCCATTTGCGAATCCGCGCCTCGCTGCGTTCCTGTTCGGCGTCGAACTGCGTCTGGTGGGTGAGGAACTGCTTGCCCTGTTCGGCCTGTTCCACCCGCGCCCGGTCGTACAGCTTCAGCGGCTGGCGCTTTCGTTGCGGGTCGAGCACCGCGAAATCGGGCCGACCGAGCACCTGCTCCATCAGCTCCGGCGTCCAGCCGCGCTGCAGGATGGCGTGGGTCGTCAGGGTGTTCTGCGGGTCCACTTCATCGACCTCGACGAAGTCACGCGCGCCCAGCGCACGTGCCTCGACGCGGCCCCAAAGCGCTGCCATCGGATTGCGCCCCCCGGGCCGGCGGCGGGTCCACCAGAACACCAGGCCCAGGATGCTGAGCGTCACCACCACGCCGCCGGTCAGGCCGGCCAGCAGCAGGATCTTGGCGCTCAATGTGCCGCCGCCGAAGCGCACCGGCGATTGCGAGGCGCCCTCCGCCGGGAAGCCGGGTTCGGCGCCAGGCGCGGCGACCCCTGCGCCGGCGGATTGATCCTGCGGGCTGGGCCAGGCCGTGGCCGGGGGCACGCCGTCGTCCGGCTTCTGGTTCGCCGTGCTGTCGGGGGCGTCCGGCGTGGGTGTCAGCGCCGGCGGCGGCAGCCTGGGGGTGGCGGGCGCTTCCGCCGTGGGCGGCGGCATGCTGGGGGTTACCGTGGTGCCGGCATCGAACTGGACCAAGGGTGCGGCGATGGCGTCCGACGCGATCAGTCCGCCGGCCAGCAATACCGCGAGGCGGAAAATCCTGCAGGAGAGCCTTCGGCCAGTGGGCAAGTTACGGCTCCATCGAGATCGGATCCGTCGCGTGGCCCGATGGCGTTGCCAATACGCCGGACGCTATTCCGCGGCACGCTTCATAACGGTATCAAGCACAAGCCGCCCTCGCATTGGAAGCCTTTCGCTCATGCCGGCCCGCGCGGCACCCATTGGCGCGCTCGTTGGCCGGGGACGGGAGGACGCAGGCAATTCGCAACAGCGGTTCTGCAACCAGACCTGACAGAATTCTTTTTTGTCCTTCCATCAGAAGCGCCCACTCGCCACCAGTTGTTACGATATGTATCTTTGCTATTTCGGCCAGCAAGCGCTCGTTCCGGGATGAGAAACCTTCGAGAGAGAACAGGTCTGGAGCCGTGTACGGCCGAGGCGTGGAGGACCATCCAATCTTCGTGTCGGGTCGGACGGGCGAGCAGGGCCGGTCTGCTCCAGGAGGCATTCCGGCCGGTCGCAGGCGGCGCAGTGCCGCAACACGAGCCGCCCGTCACCGATGGTGTCCCAGACAGCTTGCCTTACATGTCCGGCAGGGGGATCAGCTCTGGCATCGTCTCACCCCTCGCCGCGTCCGACCCATTGGCCGTAGACGGGGTATTGGCTGCAGATGAACTCGATATAGGCCGGCCGGCCGGACGCATTGACGGCGAGTGCCCGCTTCAGGGCGGGAATGACCTCGGCCGGCTCGCTCACCCGCTCGGTGTTGAAGCCGAGGGCGCCGATCACCTTCGACATGTCCACCTCGTCGGGCCCCATCACCTGATGCGTGAAGGGATCGTGTCCCGCCCCCCAGAAGCCTGGTCCGTAACCCGCGAAGCCGCCATTGCTGATATGCACGACCGTAATCCCGAGTTGCTCCCGCAGTAGGACCTCGAGATTGCCGAGCATGTAACCAAGGCCGGCTTCGCCGGTCACCGCGATGGATGCCCGATCGGGAAATGCCTTCTTGGCGGCAATGGCGGCGGCCAAGCTGAAGCCCAGCGTAGAGACATTGCCCCAACCCAGGAAGCCACGCGGAATCAGCGTGTCGAAGACGGTGCTGAGCTGGTCGCGCGTGTTGCCGGACTCGTGCGTCACGAACGACTTGCGCAGGTCCAGCACCTGCATGAGATCGCCGTACACCCGATACGGGTTGATCGGCTTCTCGTCCGACGCCATGACCTGTCGGTATCGGGCGAGGCCTTGGTCGCGCGCTGCCTTCACTTCCGCCGCCACATTGCCCGCCGCTCGCCCCGCACCGGATGTGCGGCTGGACACTTCCTGAAGCAACGCCTGCAAGGTGAAGCGTGCATCGCCAATCACCGCGTGCGAGGTGGGAATCATCTTGTTGATGTGCAACTCGTCCAAGTTGCAAAGGATGACGGTCTTCTTCACCGCATCGGGAATACCATGGCTGAAACGGCCCGGCGACAGGCTGGAGCCGACGGCGAGGATGACATCGCTCTTGTTCAGATAGTGAGCCACCTGGTCGCCGCGCACGCCGACGAACAACGGATGGTCCTCGGGGAATGCACCCTTGGCCTTGAGCGTCGTGATCACCGGCACGTTCACGAACTCGGCCAGTGCCTTCAGATCGTCCGAGGCGCCTGCGTAGATGACGCCCTCGCCCGCGTAGATCAGCGGGTCACGGGCTGCCAGAAGCTGGTCGACCGCGGTGCGCACGTCGGCAGGGTCTGGCGCCGATTTCCAGCCCTTCACAGGGCGGTAGGGGTCAGCGGTCTCGTCGTAGGTAGCCGTGGCATTCGGAACCGCCAGAACCACCGGTCCTGGCCGTCCGCTCCGCAGCATCGTGAACGCTCGGCGCATGAACTCGGGCGCGCGTTCGGGCTTGTCGATATAGCCGTACCACTTCGATACGGTCTTCATCGCGGACGCAACATCGTATTGGCTGTTGCCATTGGCGCCGGCAGGCACGCCATCGGTGATGCACAGAACCGGCGAGCCGTCCTCGTACGCCTGTGCCAAGCCGGCATAGGCGTATTGCATGCCGGCCGCATTGACGCCCCCTTGGAAGGTGCACACGCCGATCCGTGAGCCGCCCGTGATGCGCGAAAACGCGTCCGCGACCGCGACGGCGTAGCGGTCGTCACGCATCATTAACATCGGCACGCCTTCCCGGCCGAGTGCGTTGTTCACCCGGCAAACGGGGAAGGTCGAAACCCAGTCCACACCTTCCTGTTTGAGAATGCGAACAATGCCGGTCGCTACATCGATTGTCATGGACGTTGTCTCCTGCACGTGGAGTCGATCCATCAGCCTGCTTGCAGACGCGCCGACCTACACAATGATAAGCCGCGTGCCGCGTCCTAACCGAAGCGGCGATGTGATCGGCCTCGCGATCGCGGGCAATCCGAACCTTGCCGGCCATCTATTGTCCTGGCAAGGCGCGGCCCTGACGGAGTGGGGACGCGACATGCATGCCTTGCGGCCCTTGCCGCCGCTCGGCCGCCGCCGTAATGCATGGACGAACCCTGAACAGACGCGAGAGACATCCATGACCGCAATCGAATTTGTGGACCCGGAACTTCGCGATGCACTTGCGCTGGCGTCACCCTTGCCGCTGACATCCGACACGCTGGCCCAGCGACGCGCGGAGGCACTCAAGGCCGCGACCGCCGTTCCGCCACCGGATCTGCCTGACATCACGGTCGGTGAGGTTCGTGTTCCAAGCGCGTTTGGCGCGGGATCCATCCGCGTTCTGACCTATCGCCCGATCAAGTCCGACATGCCGCTTCCCACCATCCTGCACATCCATGGCGGCGGTTTCGTGATGGGCGCGCCCGAGATGAAGGATGTGGAGAACCGACTCTTCGCATCCGATCTGAAATGCGCGATATATTCCGTGGACCATCGCCTCGCACCGGAAGCGCCGCACCCGGCGCCGGTGGAGGACATCTACTCGGTGTTCGTCTGGCTGCACGCGAATGCTGGCCGGCTTGGGCTCGATCCCGTCCGCATCGGTATCAAGGGCGAAAGCGGGGGCGGCGGTCTTGCGGCGGGCGCCGCGCTTTATGCTCGCGATCGGCAGGGGCCGAAATTCGCCTTTCAACATCTGATCTATCCGATGATCGACGACCGAACGGCGGTGCGCCACGACCTACATCCTTGCGTTGGCCAATTCGTCTGGACGCAAGAAGACAACCATTTTGGCTGGCGTTCGTTGCTCGGCGAGGAGCCGGGCTCGGCCGGCGTTTCGCCTTATGCGGCGGCGGCGCGAGCAACTGATGTTTCGGGCTTGCCGCCAACCTACATTTCGGTCGGCGGTCTCGATCTCTTCCTCGAAGAAAATCTGACCTATGCGGATCGATTGAGCCGGGCCGGGGTGCCGGTCGAACTCCACATGTATCCGCGGGCGTATCATGGCTTCTATCGTGCGATGAATGCCCGCGTCACGAGGCAGGCCGAGCACGACACGCGCGAGGCGCTGCGACGCTTTCTGCACGGGTAGAACCTTCCGTATTCAGCGCCGGCGATAGTGATACCTCCAGGTCTTACAATGAGTGAGTCCATCGCCGGATTGTTCCGGTACGCTACAGGATTTGGTGGAGATAAAATGTCCTGGGGGATTCGCAAGCCGTGTTCCCGGATTTCCGCCGAGTTCGGGGTATATCTTGCCGAGCGCGCTCATCCACGGTTATCGTTCGCCCATCGTTCACCCAGGATGCCAGAACGGGTTGAGCATAGGAGAACTGTCAGTAAAGACCAAGAATGTAAAAGATCAAATATCATTAAAGAAGCCAACCGGGGGAACATCCGATGTCCGTTGAACCGCGTGGATTGGCGCGTCGCGTTCTTTTGCAGGCCCCCGCTGTTCTTGCGGGTGCGGCCGCGGTGCCGGCACTGGGCACGCAGCGTGCAGATGCGAGTACGCTGATAGAAACGAACGGAAGTCTTCCTTACCGTGTCGGCAAATGGCTTCCCTCGGACCAGGCAGTCCTGGATCGCTGGTTGGCCGCGCTGATCGTCGAGGTCGCAGCGAAACCGCGGCCCCTTCTGCCGGTGATCGAAGAATTCAAGGCATTGATTGAGAACGACCCGCAGATCTACATGTTCGTGCACCAGATGTTCGAACAAGTGCCGAACAAGCCGCCGTATAACAAGGATCCCACCGGAAAATCCCAGGTGCGCGACTATCACCAGATGCTCGCGCTGATGAACGCCATCATGACCCGACCGCCGGAATTCAACGAGAGTGGCCTGGTGGGGTTCCCCATCAACGCCATTCTGGATTGGTCGATGGGCACCACCGGCGGGTTCGCGGCCTTCCTGAACGACAAGATGAACCGTCAGCTCAAGAAGATCCTTGATGAGTGGGGCCGATTCCTCACGTCCGCTGACTCACGCTCGGTGCTCAATCAGGACACGCATAGCGGATGGTTCGGCGCGGATGCCCGCAAGGCGATGCCGAAGTTCGATCAAGAGTTCCAGTGCGACCCGGCCGCGCCGTATCACGGATTTGCTTCGTGGGATGATTTCTTCACCCGCCAATTCCGGCCTGGGCAGCGCCCGGTTGCCTCACCCGACGACCCTGCCGTCATCGTCAACGCCTGCGAGTCAGCGCCCTACCGCATCGCCCACGACGTGAAAGCGCTCGATCGGTTCTGGATCAAGGCGCAGCCATACTCGCTGCAGCACATGCTCGCGAACGATCCGCTGACCGATCTGTTTGTTGGCGGAACTATCTATCAGGCATTCCTCAGCGCGTTCAGCTATCACCGCTGGCACAGCCCGGTCGATGGCAAGGTGGTTAAGGCCTATGCGGTGGGTGGCAGCTACTACGCCGAGGCACTGTCCGAAGGCTACGATCCCTCGGGTCCCAACGAATCCCAAGGCTACATCACTGAACTTGCCGCCCGTGCCCTGATTTTCATCCAGGCGGACAATCCCGATATCGGCATGATGTGCGTCATGCCCGTCGGCATGGCGGAGGTGTCGAGCTGCCAGATCACCGTCTATGATGGCCAGCACGTCAAGAAGGGCGAGCAGATCGGTATGTTCCACTTCGGTGGCTCCACGCACTGCCTGATCTTCCGCCCCGGAGTGAAGCTGACGTTCGACATGCACGGCCAGACTCCGGGGCTGAATTCAAGCAACATTCCGCTTAATGCGCGGATTGCGACGGTGACGGCGTAACGCCCACGCCGAATCGCCGGACAAAAAGAGCCACCCGAGGTCGGCCCGCTGTCAGATCAGAGATTCTCGGGTCAGCGTTTGTGCGATGCTGTCCGGGCCTTTCCGATTCGGCCGTAGTGATGCCGCCTGATCATAGGATGTCCTTGGCGTTCCGCGCGATCGCATCGCTCGAGGCGGCATGGTTTCTGTCGATGAAGTTGAAGATCCAGCGCACGCAGGCCCATCCCGAAAGACCACAGGCGAAGATCGATCGGAAATATCCCCGCCCGCCGAGGCTGAAGCACGTTACTATGCCCAGGCCGACCAGCACGCCAGGGCGGCGTGACGCAAACCAAACAGCCTTCGGCCAACCTGGTGCGGTTCACCTTCCTGTTCAGATCCACTCGACGCATGCGAGAAAGGATGCTTTCTTTCCGTCGCGAGCCAGGATTACCGGGTGGACAAGCAAGCTCTGGGGGACACAATGAAGAAGACGGGGTTTTGGGTGGCGATCGGCTGCCTGATGGTTGTTGGGATGCTGGGCGCTATCCCGCCCGCCGTGGCGCAGAGCGGTTCAAGCAGCCCGACCTTCGACGCGGTCAAGAAGCGCGGCATGGTGGTCTGCGGCATCGATACCGGTATTCCGGGTTACGCTTACCAGGATTCAGCGGGCCACTGGCAGGGGCTCGACGTCTCCTATTGCCACGGCATCGCCGCCGCGGTGTTCGGCGATCCCAGCAAGGCGAAGTTCATCGGCGTCACCTCGCAGGTTCGCTTCACCGTGCTGCAGTCAGGCGAGATCGACGTGCTGATCCGTGATTCCGAGCATACCCTGCTGCGCAACGGGCAGCTCAACCTGATGATGCCGGCCACGAACTTCTACACCGGCCAGAGCTTCATGGTGCGCAAGAGCCTGGGCGTGCAGCACGTGAAAGAGCTGAACGGCGCGACGATCTGCCTGTTGACCGGCACCACGCTGGAAACCAACATCGCCAACTACAACCGCGCGGCCGGCATCAAGATCAACACGCTGCTGTTCAGCCGCCCGGAGGAAGCCTTCGCCGCCGCGGAATCCGGCCGTTGCGACGGTTACACCGATGACGGCGGCAGCGTCGCTGCGGCGCGGTCCGCGATGAAGAAGCCAGGCGACTGGGAAATCCTGCCGGAGACCATCTCCCGCCAGCCACTGGGGTCGTTCACTCGTTACGGTGACGACCGTTGGACCACCATCGTTGCCTGGACGCACTACGCCATGGTGGAAGCGGAACTGCTTGGCATCACCAAGGAGAACATTGACGAGGTCAAAAGCTCGACCAAGGACCCGCAGACCAGGCAGTTCCTCGGCCTGGAAGGCGACCTGGGCAAAGGCCTGGGCCTGAACAACGACTTTGCCTACCAGGTGGTGAAGGCGGTGGGCAATTACGGCGAGGCCTACGACCACAGCTTCGGCAAGGACGGGCTCGGCCTGCCGCGCGGGCTGAACAACCTCTATACCAATGGCGGCCTGCAATACGCACCGTCCTGGTACTGAGCGCTCTTGGTCCGGACACCGTCACGCAACGCGCGGCTCGGGCAGTGGGTTTTCCTGCTCGGGCTGGTGGCGGTGGGCTGGCTGCTCGCCTCGGAGGCCGGCGCCAATCTTGCGCGCCGGCATATGAGTTTCGGTTTCGGCTTCCTGGCCGGAACCGCAAACTTCGACATTCCGTTCCGACTGATCCCGTGGGCCGTCGGCGACACCTATTTCCGCGCCCTGGTCATCTGCACGCTCAATACGCTGCTGGTCTCTGCGCTGAGCATCGTCGCGGCCACGCTGCTGGGGCTGCTGGTCGGCGTGATGCGGCTGTCGGTCAACTGGCTGGTGCGCAATCTGGCACTCGGCTTTATCGAGCTGTTCCGCAACACGCCGCAGCTGGTGCAGATCATCTTCTGGTACGTCGCGGTGCTGCAGACACTGCCTGGTCCACGCCAGAGCATTTCTCTCCCGTTCGGCATGCTGCTGAACATTCGCGGGCTGTACCTGCCCAATCCAGTGCCGGGGCCGCATGAGGCGACCCTCGACCCGATCGCGCTTGTCGTGTTGCTGGCGACACCGCTGGTCTGGCGGCTGCGCTGGCGCGGCCTGCCGATCGGCGCGCGCGCCCTGGTGCTGCCGGTGATCGCGCTGGCGATATGGGCCGCCGGCATCGACGCCGTCGATTATCCGCAGCTGCATGGCTTCAATATCGCCGACGGCGTGCAGGTGATCCCGGAGCTGCTCGCGCTGTGGGCCGGCCTGACCATGTACGCCGCCGCGTTCATCGCCGAGATCGTCCGCGCCGCGATCCTGTCGGTGCACAAGGGCCAGCGCGAGGCCGCGCTCAGCCTGGGCCTGAAGCCGTTCCAGGTGTTGCGCAAGATCGTGCTGCCGCAGGCGCTCCGGGTGATGATCCCGCCGCTGACCAGCCAATACCTCAACATCATCAAGTCGAGCTCGTTGGGTGCCGCGGTGGCGTATCCCGAGCTGTTCCAGATCTTTGCCGGCACGGTGATGCAGCAGACCGACCGCGAGATCGAGACCATGGCCATCCTGATGGCGGTCTTCCTCACCATCAACCTGGCCGGTTCCGCAGCGATGAACCGCTACAACCAGCGGATCGCGTTGCGTGGAGGCTGACGCCGTGTCGAATACCAGTTCAACCGATATCGGCCGCCTGCCGATCGGTCAGCCCGAGCAGGAAGTCGCCGCCCCGACCTGGTTCGCCACCACGCTGGACTGGCTGCGGCGCAACCTGTTCAGCTCCTGGTGGAATACGCTGCTGACCCTGGTGGTGCTGGCGTGCGCCGCCCTGGTGCTGCCGCCGATGTATCAATGGATGATCGGCCACGCAACGATCTCCGGCACCACGCGTGCGGCCTGCGGCGAGGACGGCGCCTGCTGGACCTTCATTCGCGTGCGGCTGCCGATCTTCTTCTACGGCCACTATCCGCCAAGCGAACGCTGGCGGGTCAATCTCGCCTTCGTGCTGCTGGTGCTGTTCGCCCTGCCGGTGATGCGGGGCAACACGCGGCATCGCTGGCTGTTCGTGCTGCTGCTGCTCACCCTGTTCCCGCTCCTCGCCGGCTTGCTGCTGGCCGGCGGCATCTTCGGCCTTCCCCTTGTCGAAACCAACGAATGGGGCGGCCTGATGCTGAACGTGATCATCTCCTTCGTTACGGTTGGCGGCGCGTTGCCGCTGGGCATCCTGCTGGCCTTCGGCCGCCGCTCCAACCTGCCGGTGATCCGCACCGTATCGATCGGCTACATCGAGCTGTGGCGCGGCGTGCCGCTGCTGACAGTGCTGTTCATGTCGGCGGTGATGGTGCCGATCTTCCTGCCGGAGGGGGTTTCGCTGGACCGGCTGGTGCGCGCAATGGCCGCGCTTGTGCTCTTCAACGCGGCGTACATGGCGGAGGTGGTGCGCGGCGGCCTGCAAGGCGTGCCGCCGGGTCAGGAGGAAGGGGCGCATTCCCTCGGGTTGCGCTGGTGGCAGGTGCAGGCGCTGGTGGTGCTGCCGCAGGCCCTGAAGATCGTCGTGCCGGGGATCATCAATACGGTGGTGGACCTGTTCAAGGACACCACGCTGGTGATGCTGATCGGCCTCTACGACGTGTTCGGCACCGTCGACCAGGCGCTGAAGGACCCCGCCTGGCTCGGCTACGCCAAGGAGGGCTACCTGTTCTCCGCCGCGGTGTTCTTCGTATGCTGCTTCGCCATGTCGGCCTACGGCCGCAGCATGGAGCGCCGGCTGGCCCAGGGGCAGTAGCGGTCCCGTGTGTCGTGGTGGGCACGGGCTCGCGACCCACGCATTGCGTGAAGCACCCGCACGTTGGAAGTCCGTGCAGCCGTCGCCTTTCGGGCGCGGCGCAAGGATACCCTCGCGCAGCACCGGCAACACCGCCGATGCTTGTCCCCGCCCCGCCCGCATCCAGTCGCCCGCGCTGTGCGGCCCAAAGGCTTCGCAGCAGCGGACCAATTCTTGTCGACAGTCTGACCCGGTATTCACCGCGAGGCAGGCACTGCGCGGGCTTCACAAGCGGACGCTCCCCGCTTCGCCGCGCGGTGCAATGACCGGGCTCTTGTTGCCTTTATTGTAACGTTAGGATGAAGCTGTCGGATCGGGATGTTCATCTGGACGTCCGCAATGGGCCGTTCGTTAGCCTCACATGGCGACGCGAACTCAACCGTCCGCTTTCGGGGTTCAGTCAGCACTCGCGCCCATTGCGGCGGCTCCGGCGGCGGCGTTACCGCCCGCCCCCGACCGGCGCCCTCCTCAAGGCACCGGCACACCGACGGATTTGAGCTGCGCATGCGCTCGCGCGGCCCGCGCCTTCAGGCCATCCAGATACGTGCTGACATCGGTCCCAGGCAGGTTCAACACCTTGCACCCGAGCCGCCAGTATTCCTCGATCTGCGCTTCGGTCTCCGCCGAACCCCGGCACAGCTTCCCGTGCGCCGTGCAGGCCTCCGCGATCCGCCGCACTGCCGCCCTGAACGTCGGGTGCTCCAACTGAAGATGCACGCCCAGCCGCGCACTCAGGTCCGAATGGCCATAGGCGATCATGTCTATGCCCTCCACAGCCGCGATCGCCTCGACATTCTCCAGGCCCTCGAGTGACTCGATCGACACGCAAGTAATGATGTTGGCATTGGCCCATGGCGCATACTCGGTCGCGTGACGGGCGCCATGGCTCCGGTATCCGGTATGCATGCCCTGTCCCGAGATACCGCGATTGCCGATCGGCGGATATTTCGCCTCCCGCGCAATCGCGCGCGCCTCCTCGGCGTTGTCGACCTCCGAGACTTGCACGCCCATGATCCCCTGATCGAGGATCGCAGGGATCAGATACGTGAAGGATTTGTGGATCCGTACGATCGCCGAGACGTCGGTGGCCTGAAACCACCCAGCGAGATTCGCGATCGTTTCGAGGTCGAAGGCGCCGTGTTCGTGGTCGATCATGCAGTAGTCGAAGCCGGAGGCCTCGATGATCCACGGCACCCCGCGCGACGCGAACTCCTTAAGCCCGGTTCCAAGCGCGGCCCGCCCCTCGCGCACTGCCCGCCTTATGCTGTTCTCTTTCATGGCTCGTTCCAGGCTCCCATCCCGACCGACAGAGTTTCACATTCGCCGGATGATACCAACCGGCGGCAAGACTGACTTGCGGCACCCATCGTCACGCCGAGACATCTGAACGCGGGCTGTCCGCCCGACTCGGGCTGCCTCGCCTGGTAGAGGATCGGCCAGCCTGGCGAACGCCATCGACAACCCCCGCCGCCGGCTTGCCCCCGCCGCTGTCGGACTTTAGCGTCGGCCAGACAGGAACCGAGGAACCCCCGATATGGCGAAAATCCTGATCCTCCATGGCGCCGGCATGAACATGCGCGGCAAGGTCCAGACCGAAATCTTCGGCACCATGACACTCCCGGAATACGACGCGCATATCCGCGACTATGCCAAGGAACTCGGCGTCGAGATCGAGATCTTTCATTCCAACGTCGAGGGCGAGGTGGTGAACCGGATCTATGCCGCGGTCGATCAGGGATTCGACGCCGCGATCTTCAATCCGGCCGGCTTCTCCCGCGGCTATCCGGCGCTGACCGCGGCGATCGGCCAGGTGAAGTTCCCAACCATCGAGGTGCATATCTCCAACCCGGTGCGGCGGGGACCGGCCTCCGACACGCTGGGGGTCAGCCTCGGCTCGGTCACCGGCTTCGGCGTCGCCGGCTACTATCTGGCGATGCGCGGGCTGCGCGACGCACTGGCGAAGAAATAGACGCGCCGCGGATCATGACCTCAACCCTGGAACTGCGTGCCGCTCGGCTCGAACTGGAATCCTCGATCGAGGCGCGTCAGCGTGCTCTCGGTCCCGACAACCCCGAACTGGCCAACGACCTGCGGGAGCTCGGCCGGCTCGCCCACGAGCTGAGCGACCACATGGATGCGATGGCGCTGCTGCACCGCGCCGCCGCCTTGCACACCGCGGCACACGGGCCGAACGATCCGGAGGTGGCGACGGATCTGAACCACCTCGGCCTGGTGCTGCACGATCTGGGCGAGCTCTATGAAGCGCAGTCGGTGCTGGAGCGGGCGCTCGCGATCGACGAGCAGGCGCTGGGCCGCGATCACCAGAACGTGGCGCGCGATGCCAACAACCTGGCCGGGGTGCTGCGCGACCAGGGCGACCTCTATTCGGCCCGCCTCGCGCTGGAGTGGTCGCTGCGGGTCTACAATGCCTTATTGGGGGCCGAACACAGCACCACGCGTTCGGTCGCGCGCAATCTTGCGCTGCTGGGGTGAGGCCGGCGCCCTTTCAGCCCGTGCCGCCCGGGTGTAAACGCCCGCAACCCTGCGACCGGAGACCGCATGACCGCGTCTTTCCAAGCCGCCGCGCTGGCCCCTGGGCTTGACCCCGAGGGGACGTCGCCGCTGATCCTGGCCCTGCCGAAGGGGCGTATCCTGGCCGAGGCGGGTCAGGTGCTGGCGCGCGCCGGCGTGCATCCGGCGGCCGATTATGCGGACGAGGAAAGCCGCCGCCTGCGCTTTCCCACCGACGATCCGATGCTGGATGTGGTGCGGGTCCGCCCGTTCGATGTCGCCACGTTCGTGGCCTTCGGCGCTGCCCAGATCGGCATATGCGGCGCCGACGTGCTGATGGAGTTCGATTACCCCGAGATCTACGCCCCGCTGGATCTGGGGATCGGCCGCTGCCGGGTGTCCGTGGCGGAACCGACCGCGACCGCCGGCAGCGACGACCCGGCCCGCTGGTCACAGGTGCGGGTCGCAACGAAATACCCCAACATCGCGCGCCGCCATTTTGCCGGCCGAGGCGTGCATGCCGAGGTGGTGCATCTGAACGGCGCTATGGAACTGGCGCCGGGGCTGGGCCTGTCCCGCCTGATCGTCGATCTGGTGCAGACAGGCTCCACGTTGAAGGCGAACGGGCTGGTGGAGACCGAGGTGATCGCCAACGTCACCAGCCGGCTGGTCGTGAACCGATCCGCCCTGAAAACCATGCCGGAGCTGATCGGCGGCTGGATCGCTCGGTTCCGCGCGGCGTTGGAGCAGGGATGAGGCGCGCCAGGGCGACGCATATGACCGGCTCGTCCCGCTGTGCTGACCGGGCTCCCCGCGTTCCGCAGGACGGGTCGCCGGCATGAACCGTCTGTCCAGCCAGAGCGCGGATTTCGAGGCCGCCTTCGCTGCCTTGCTCGCCCAGGCGCGCGAGACGACCGAACAGGTGGACGAAACGGTTGCCGCGATCATCGCTGCGGTGCGGGCGGGCGGCGACGCGGCACTGCTGGACTACACCGTGCGGTTCGACCGGCTGACGCTTACCGCGGACCGGCTGCGCATCTCGCCGCAGGAGATCGAAGCCGCCGTGGCCGGGATCGGCGCCGAACTGGCCGAGGCGCTGGACATCGCCGCCACGCGGATCGAGGCGTTCCACCGCGCCCAGCTTCCCGCCGACCTCCGCTACACCGACGCGGCCGGACTGACCCTGGGCATGCGCTGGACGCCGCTTGATGCGGTTGGGCTGTATGTGCCGGGCGGCAAGGCGGCGTATCCCTCATCCGTGCTGATGAACGCGATTCCGGCCCGGGTCGCCGGGGTGGGCCGCATCGCCATGTGCGTGCCGACCCCGGATGGCGTGCTGAACCCTCTGGTGCTGGCCGCGGCGAGGCGGGCAGGAGTGGCTGAGATCTACCGCGTCGGCGGCGCTCAGGCGGTTGCGGCGCTCGCCTATGGCACGGCCAGCATCGCCCCGGTGGACCGCATCGTCGGTCCTGGCAACGCCTATGTGGCGGAGGCCAAGCGCCAGGTGTTCGGCCATGTCGGCATCGACAGCATCGCCGGCCCGTCCGAGGTCGTGATCCTCGCCGACGCCACCAATGATCCGCGCCGGATCGCCGTGGACCTGCTGGCCCAGGCCGAACATGACGAGGCTGCGCAGGCGATCCTGATCACCGATTCGCCCGGGTTCGCCGATGCGGTGGCGGCGGCGGTGGAGGCCGAACTGCCATCCCTGCCGCGCGCCGCCATCGCCGGGGCGAGCTGGCGCGCGCACGGCGCGATCATCCTGGTGCGCGACTGGACGGAGGCCGCTGGCCTGGTGAACCGGCTCGCCCCGGAGCATCTGGAGATCATGCTGCCGGACCCCGAGCCGGTGTTCGCCCAGGTGCGCCATGCCGGTGCGGTGTTCCTGGGCGGGTTCTGCCCGGAGGCGGTGGGCGACTATGTCGCCGGCCCAAACCATGTGCTGCCCACCGGGCGCACCGCGCGCTTTGCCTCCGGCCTGTCGGTGTTCGATTTCCTGAAACGCACCACCTTCGTCGCAGCCGATGCCGCGGCGCTGCAGCGCGTCGGTCCCGCCGCCGTGGCGCTGGCCGAGGCGGAAGGCTTGCAAGCGCATGCACGCAGCATTGCGCTCCGATTGGGGCAGGGCGCGTAACTGCGGCGCCGCGCTTGACCTCAACCGGCCCGGACCTCATGTTCGTCTCGGTTTAGACCGTGAATGAGGACTGATGTCCAAGGAAGACATGATCGAATTCAGCGGCACCGTGATGGAGCTGCTGCCCAACGCGATGTTCCGCGTGAAATTGGATAACGAACACACCATTCTGGCGCATACCAGCGGCAAGATGCGGAAGAACCGCATCCGCGTCCTGGCGGGCGACCGGGTGAACGTCGAGATGACGCCCTACGACCTGTCGAAGGGCCGCATCACCTTCCGATTCAAATAACCACCAGGCTTCCGGTGCGCGCTCCTCCGCTGGTGCTGGCTTCGGCCAGTCCGCGGCGGCTTGCCCTGCTGGCCCAGATCGGCGTCACGCCGGATCGTGTGGTTTCCCCCGATATCGACGAAACTCCGGCCCGCGGCGAGCTGCCGCGGCTATACGCATTGCGGCTGGCCCATGCCAAGGCGGAGGCCGTGCCGGCGGATGGTTGTGCGGTGCTGGCGGGCGACACGGTGGTCGCGGCCGGGCGGCGGATTTTGCCCAAAGCGGACACAGAGGCCACGGCCCGGCGCTGCCTGGCCCTGTTGTCCGGACGCCGCCATCGGGTGATGACCGCAGTGGTGCTGGCGATGCCGGACGGTCGCCGGTCGGAGCGCCTGGTCACCAGCGAGGTCGCCTTTGCCCGTCTGCTGCCGGCACAGATTGATTCCTACCTTGCCAGCGGCGAGTGGCAGGGCAAGGCCGGCGGCTATGCCATCCAGGGCCGCGCGGCGGGGTTCGTGCGATTCCTGTCCGGCAGCCACAGCAACGTCGTCGGGCTGCCGCTGTTCGAGACCGCCCAGTTGCTGCGCGGCTTTGGCCTGTTGCTGCCGTGACCGTGCGCATACTTGCGGCGTCGACCCCGGGCGAGACTCGGGTGGTGGCGGAGCGGGACGGCGCGGTGCTGGATTACGTGCTGTGGCGGCCCGGTGCCCCGGACGGCGTGGGGGATCTGCATCGCGGCCGGCTGATCGCGCGCATGCCGGCGATGGCGGGCGCCTTCGTGGCGCTGGCTGACGGCGACGGCTTCCTGCCGGACAGCGAGGGCGCCAAGGGGCTGGCGGAAGGCACCGTCCTGGGCGTGCGGGTCACCCGTGCTGCACAGGGCGGCAAGGGGCCGCGTCTGACCGCCCGCCTGCAGCCCGGCGACCAGGGACTGATCGGCATCGGTGCTCCGGCTCGGCTGCGTCGTGGTCCCGGCGGCGTGGAACGTCTGGCGGCGCTGTATCCCGACGCGCCGGTGCTGGTGGACGACACGGCCCTGCTCGCCAGTCTGCGGTCCGTGCTTGCCACCCGCGTCGCATTTGCCCCTCAGGTCATGGATGAGGCGATCGAGACCGTGCTGGCGGGCCTGGAGGAGCCGGTGGTGGAGCTCCCCCTCGGCCATCGCCTGCGCATTCATCCCACTCCCGCCCTGGTGGCGATCGACGTCGATGCCGGCGGCGCGGTAGCGGAACGGCGTGGCAAGGCGGAGCAGCACCAGGCGATCAATCGCGCGGTTTTGCCGGCACTGGCCGAGCAGATCCGGCTGCGCAATCTGTCGGGGGCGATCCTGGTGGATCTGGCGGGTCTGCCGATGCGTCGGCGGTCCGGCTTCGGTGATGCCTTGAGCGCTGCCCTGGCCGCTGATCCGCTGCATCCGCGCCTGCTCGGCTTCACCGCACTCGGCCTGGCCGAGATTGTGCGGCCGCGCGTGCATCCGCCGCTGCACGAGCTGCTGCGCGGGCCACATGCGGCCGGGCTTGCGGCCCTGCGCGAAGCGGCCGCCCGGACGGTGGGCGCGCCGGGATACGCACCGATTTTGCATGCGGCACCGAATGTGGTGCGCGCCCTGCAGGACGACCCCGTGGCAATGGATGATTTCACCCGCCGCGTCGGCCGTGCTGTGTCGCTGCGGGCCGATCCGACCCTGGCCCTGCTTGGGTGGCGTTTGTCGTGAACCGGCGCAATCTGGTGCGAGGCAACCAGCAGAGGCAGCCTGCCGGGTTGCATGATCCCGTGGCCTGGCTTGATGTATCCGGAAATCTCATGCAGCCCTGAGTGTGTGGATCCAGGATGAGCACGACGAAGAAGATCCCGCGTTGTCCGGTGTGCAACAAACCGGCCTCGACCGAGGCGCTGCCGTTCTGCAGCGCGCGCTGTGCCGACGTCGATCTCGGCCGCTGGCTGACCGGCCAGTATCGAATTCCCGGGCCGCCGGCGGAGCTGGATGACGATCCACCACCCGTCCCTCCGGATGCCGCATGATGGTGGGTTGATCACCCGGCCGGCATCCTGTATGGCCTGCGGCCTTCTACCGCCTAACCCTGCCCAGGTAGCTCAGTTGGTAGAGCATGCGACTGAAAATCGCAGTGTCGGTGGTTCGATTCCGCCCCTGGGCACCACGTAACTCCCTGATACATCAACATATTTTGGGGCGCTGAAATTCATCGCTGTTTGAGCCGCGCCAGGCATTGTGTAATTCCTGTGTAGTCAGGTCATTAGGCAGCGCCGCCCGCCCCCTTTCTTGGTCGATAGCGGTCATCGAGCTTGTCCATCGCTTCCGCGATATGGGAACCAGATTGGTGGGCGTACCGCTCGACCATCGCCATGGTCTTATGGCCGCTGATGCGCTTGACGGTCGGGAGGTCTACTCCTGCCTGCACCAGATGCGTGATGGCGGTGTGGCGGAGCGTGTGGCGGACGACCTGTTTGGGGTCGAGGCCGGCGGCGGTCACCGCGCGCACAAACGCCTTGCGGACATCCACGGTGTGGCCCTGCAACGCGCCGACTGACGGAAACAGCCAGGGCGTGCCCTTCGGCAGAGTGTCAATATAGTCAATGAGGAACGAAGCCAGGTCAGCAGAGATCGGCTGCGTACGCGCTCCCGCTTTCGCGGCAGGAATATAGATCGACCTCGCACCAAGGTCGATGTGTTCGCGACGAATACTCAGGATTTCTGACTTGCGCATCCCTGTCCGCAGCCCAATCAGTATGAAGGGGTAAATCTGACGATTTTGGTCGGACTTGGCGCCTTCCAATAGAGCCGCCGCCTGGGCGAGGGACAGGTAGACGATCCTACCGTTGTCTTCCTTCAGTTTGCGTATCTTCGCCGGCTGCCGCTCGATCCAGCCCCATTCGACGGCTTTGTTGAGCAGGTGTGAAAGCGTCGCCAGTTCGCGGTTGACCGTGGCCGGCTTATTCATTGGCAATGTCTGCCCTTTCGCCACCTTTTTGCGGGTCTGAATGTGCTGGCTGAGGCGATGCTTCTTGTAACGTTCGATGTCAAAGCTGGTGATCTGGTCGATCACGAGTTCTCCCAGGAATGGTAGGAGGCACTGCTGAAGACGCTGCCTCTTGCGGTCAATTTCCTTTCCCCCTTCCTCGAGCAGGCGATCGAGATAAAGCGGCGCGGCCCCAGCAAGCGTTAATGGCACCTTCCGGCGCTTCGGCAGGTGCAGTCGGCCTTCCCGCGCATCGTTCCGGACTTTGGAAATAAATTGTTCCGCTGTGGTTCTGGTGACGCCCTCTGATTCCCTGCCGAGACTTCGATGGATACGCTTTCCATCCACCATGATGTTGATTGAGAACAGGCCGTCACCATTGCTCAATCGTTCGTACGTAATTCCCTGCTCACTCAGGCGTTCGCCCGACCGTAGGGCGCGTGTCCCGGCTCGATTGATCTTGTCAAAGGTTCGGGTCATTTGCCCCTCGACTGGTCAAAATGGAATTTCGTCGTCGAGATCGGATGTCGACGCGCCAGCCTCGGGCTTTGCCGGAGAGCGTGAAGCCGGTTGCCACCTGGGCAGGGCTGTTGAGGCCTGAGTTCCGTTGGCCACCGCCTTGAAAACCGGCCAATACTGGCGAAGGCGCTCCCAAATCACAGATCCTTCCTTTATTTCCCAGGTCCATGCGGGCGGCGCACCGGTATTACGTCCCTTCCATATGACGCCATTTTCGCGCACCAGTTTCCAGATCAACTGCTCCTCGTGGGTCAGCAGGTCCGGGTAGTTGATTGCAAGCCGCACCACCCGATCTGGCTCATCCAGGTCCCACAGATGCTGATTCCGCTCAGCATCGGCCACGGACGTGCCCTCGCCGTTGAATGGCTCATCGAGCCACACCCGCGACAGGCTCTGCTCGACCGCCCATTCGATGTAACTGCTCAGCGGGCGGCGGTGCTTCCGCGCCGCAAGCTCGGCCAGATACTTCAGTTTCGGATCGAGTTCGGACGGTGACGACCTCCGACTTCTTCCCAGCCCCTTCAGCCCGGCTGCGCCTCATCTTCGAAAATCCCCGTGCCATAAGTTCCAGGAACTACGCGGCACCATATGGCTTACATGTAGGTGATTGCAATACGCGAAAGTTTATATCCTACTGTTTTCGTCCCGTTCTTTCTGGAGCCACGCGATGCAGATCGAGATGGAGAGGGTAAAGGTGGTGATTTACCCGGACGGCCGGCTGGATACGGAGAATTGGGCACGGTTCCTGGGGCTAAGCCCGAAGACCTTGGCCATCATGCGTTCGCTCGGAAACGGTCCACCGTTCGTAAAGCGCGGGCGTGTGTTCTATTTCCTCGAGGATCTCCAGGCCTGGATTGCCGAGAGGCCGAGGGTCCGTAGCGCGGCACAAGCGCGATTCGTGGCCTGAGGGCGTGGGTTCATGGCCGACCCCGAGACCGTCGCTGACCGAAACCGGGGACGAACCATGTTTCGCCCGAACGCATGTACGTGCCGCTCCACGTTGGACTGCTACGTCATCCCGAACAGCCAGCGGGCGCGCCGATCAGAACCCCGACCCGCTCTGGGAGCCGACCGCACGCCGGGGAAGATGGGACCGTGAGGCGCATCGATCCGGTATTGGCTGAACTGCTGCTGCTTCTCGCACTCACCGGGTGGCTGCGGTTGGCCAGCGGCCTTGGTTGAGCAACGGTCTGGCGACAAGGACGCCGACGCGGGGCTGGCCCTGATCACTCTGGGCGAGCACGTCCGCTGGGTGACCTGGCGGAACGAGTTCACGGAACGGCAAAGTTACCAAAGTCCCATATTCGCCGCGCAATGATCGCAGGGCCAAAGCGGACGATTCCAGAACGTGGGGAACACGAGCTGAAGCAGAAGCGGCCGTGCCACGTCTGGTCAACGGCTCCGGCGGCGGGATTGGGCTGCAACTCGGAGTTCTTGGCGATGGCCGGGCTATCGGGGGGATCGATCTCGACACCTGCCGTGAAGCGGACGGGACCCTGGAACCGTGGGCTGCCGAGGTCGTGGCCAGGATCGCCTCCTACACTGAGATTTCGCCATCCGGCACCGGCGCCAAGGTGTTCTTCACCTTTGCCGCGGCGGAACTGGTTTCGTTGCGCGCGGTCATGGGAAAGAAGCCCGGCGAAGGGTCGGGTCGGAAATGGGCCCGTGGCAAGGGCGACCACGTGCCGAGTATCGAGCTGTATCTCGACGGCCGGTATTTCGCGCTGACCGATCAGCACCTGCCCGGCAGCCCGATCGACTTGCGGCCCATCACGCTTGAGGTGCTGACTTGGCTGATCCACGAAGCCGGTCCGGCCTTCATCGGCAAAGGCACTGTCACGCGGGCATCCGGTCGCGCCGATTCTTCCCGCAGCGCCATCGCATTCCGCAAAGGGGTTGCTCTGCGATCAGCCGGGAGGACGTACGACGACATGGTCGAGGCCCTCCGCGTCGATCCGGAAACGACGGACTGGTGGCGAGAGAAGGGCAACCCGAACGGTGGCCGGGAACTGCAACGCATCTGGAACAAGGCCGGGCAGCTTCCATGGCTGAGCCATTGCCAGCGTAACAGCGAAGGCAACCTGCGATCCAACCTGGCAAACGCAATGGTGGCGCTGCGGGAGGCGCCAGAATTGCGGGACCGGTTCGCGTACGACGAGATGCTGCGTGCCGCTCTGCTGATGAAGCCGTTGCCGGGGTCCACGTCGCACTCCGCCCCTCGTCCGGTCCGCGACGAGGATGTGACCGCCGTCCAGGAATGGCTTCAGCTTGCCGGTCTCACATCGGTCACAAAAGACACCGTGCACTCGGCGGTTGACCTTCGTGCGGGCGAACAAAAATTCCATCCGGTGCGTGATTACCTGAACTGTTTGCGATGGGACGGAAAAAGCCGCCTGTCGGGCTGGCTGCACGTTTATCTCGGGGCGGAAAAGACGGCCTACACTGACGGTATCGGACAAATGTTTCCGATCGCGATGGTGGCACGTGTGTTCAAACCCGGCTGCAAGGCGGATTACATGATCGTTCTAGAAGGAGAACAGGGGACGCAGAAGTCCGCCGCGTGCGCGACACTTGCCGGTCAATGGTTTTCGGACAGCCTGCCGGACATTCGAGGTAGTGGCAAAGATGTTTCCCAGCACCTCAATGGGAAATGGCTGATCGAAGTCGCGGAGTTGTCAGCATTGGACCGGGCCGAAGCCGCGGCGTTGAAGGCATTCGTCACGCGACAGGTGGAGCGTTACCGACCAAGCTATGGCCGCAAGGACGTGATCGAACCACGCCAGTGCGTCTTCGTCGGAACAACCAACAAGTCGACATATCTGCGAGACGAGACCGGTGGGCGCCGCTTTTGGCCGGTGAAATGCGGGACCATCGATGTTGAAGCACTCGCGCGGGATCGCGATCAGCTCCTGGCCGAGGCGGTCGCGCTCTACCGGAAGCGGACACAGTGGTGGCCTGACCGTTCATTCGAGACGACGCACATCCGTCCAGAGCAGGACGCGAGATATGAAGCGGATGCCTGGGAAGAATCCATTTCCGGATTCCTCACGGGCAAGAGCGAGACAACCGTCACCGAGGTCGCGAAAAAAGCACTTCGGATCGATACGCCCAGGCTCGGAACGGCTGACCAGCGGCGAATCGGCGCGGCACTCGAACGGCTGGACTGGGTTCGTGGCAAGCGAACAGGTGCGACCCGTCCATGGATTCCTCGGGGTGCGAAGAATGACGCATGACGCACATGACGCACTTGCTTACCTAGGCCATGGAGGGGATTGGTGAGAGGGGTACTGGTAGGAGGGACCGGGGAGCGTAGGGCGCTTATAAGGAAAATGTGTCACCTGCGTCATGTGCGTCATGCGTCATTCGGGCGCCTTCGACGCTGCCGGCCCGACGTCCTTCGTCGCGGGCCTCGAAAAACTCCAGTGAATTCAATGGTTTCCTGTCGTGACGGAGACCCCCAGCGGCCGGGATGGGGCGGGGCGTTTGGCGAGCGGCGATCCCAACAATGAACAAGCGAGACCAACTGACACTTGTCCTGCGCGCCAGATATTCCGGCAATGAGCCGGCCGTCGGCGCCTTGATGACGTCGCCGAAGGGGCGGGTCGTTTTTCGGGTCCTCGAAGTCAGGCGCGTCCGTCGGGCAGGCGATCAAGGCTACCGCATCCGGATCGTCTGTGCGCGGCTTGGCCGTTTCGAGGCACCGGAGGACGCTGTGCTACTGCCCTGGTGCGTGGACCCGCGTGCGCCTGGAACGCGACGTCTGGCCGGGTCGACCGACGACCAGCCGACCAATCCCAACCCGGACGAACCACCCGCGGCCCTCATCGCGCGCATTTGCTCCGCGCGTGCAGCCGACGATCTCGCCAAGGTCTCCCGAGCGGCGCCCGTCGGGAGCAATGATGGCGTACGGCACGGTCGAGACTACGGCCCAGAGCTGCGGCTCCGGCCGGCGCGTGGCAGGCGACGCAGCGGGCGATTGCTCGAAGCCGACGTCGAAATCGAGGATGGGCCTGATCCGGATCAACCGAACAATACCGTGCGGCGCGCGCGACGTTCGGATTCACTCGTGGCGCAGATGCGAGCCGGGACGATAACCGCCCGCAAGTTCGACGCGGCCTAACTACTTCGCGATGAGTTGCAGTCAGCGCAGGCGGCGATTCCGTGCCCTGGGCAATCACCGATCCACGTCCAGCCGTTTCGGCGAACCGGCATCAACGATCGGCAGGTGAATGCTGCCGGTGAATCGCGGCCCCCCTGGCAGCTATTGGAATGCCCAATCGGGCGATGGTGCTGTTGATCGTGCTCAGCGGCGCCGTCCAAAGCTTCCGCTTTTCCCGGGAATCGCGCAGTTGGGATGCAGGCTGGCCTGCGCCAGACCTTCTCAGATGCCGCGCGCCCGCCTAGAGAGAATCCGCTTCGCCTCACGGGCCACAATCCCACCCAGGAGGGGTGGGGGGTCAAAAGTCTGGCCGGGGGGCGGGAACCGGCGGGGGAGTTGATTTACGCGCGCGGGAAAATAGGAATAAAGGGGGCTATGCTATGAGCTTTCCGAGGAGGCCGTTCCCATGCCGCGTGGTCGCAAGCCGAAACCGACAAGTTTGCACGAGCTCCATGGCGATCCGAGCCACCTTCGGACGGAGAAGCTGCGCCGGCGGGCGGCGGCCGAGCCGCCATCGGGCCTGCCGGAGGCGCCGGCGGACTTCACGGCCGAGCAGCGGGCGCTTTGGCAAAGCGCAATCGAGAACGCCCCGCCTGGCATCCTCCGTCGGATCGATGCCTCGGCACTGGCGGTGTGGGTGATCGCCTATGACGTGCACCGGCAGGCTCGGGAAAGGCTGCAGCGTTCGAGCCTCCTCCTGCTGCAGTCGCGGGACCCGAACAGCGACGCCCCGCCGATCCCATCGCCGCTGCTGTCCATTCTGAACCGCCAGGCCGCGATCGTCCTGAAATCGGCGGAGCAGCTCGGCTTCACGCCGGTGGCGCGGCCGCGGCTCTATGCCGCCAATGGGCCGCTTGCCGTCCGCGGCTCCAAGCCCCTCCGCGCCGGCCAAGGTGCCCGCAAAGCGCGGCCGCCAGAAACTGCCTGGCGCAGGAGAGAAGCCGATGTCGCTGGATGATTTTCTCGATAATGCCCCGCCAATCCCCGGCCGGGTGCACTGATGGCGACCCGTGCCGCTCGCCGGACTGCCGACGCCCCGAAATCCATCGGGCCCGTGGACGCGATAGAACGCGCCTCGCTCGACAAGCTGGTCCCCTACGCGCGGAATGCGCGGACTCACTCCGACCAGCAGATCGCGCAAATCGCTGCCTCGATCTCCGAATGGGGCTGGACCATGCCGGTGCTCGTCGACGAGGGAGGCGGCATCATCGCGGGCCATGCCCGGGTGCTTGCTGCTCGCAGGCTAGGGATGACCGAGGCGCCCGTGGTTATTGCCCGTGGCTGGTCTGACGCGAAAAAGCGGGCATACGTTCTCGCCGACAATAAGCTGGCGATGAATTCGGATCCTGGAATCGGAAGATTGTGGAGATCTCCGCCCGACCATCGTTGGCACGTCGCACGTCGCGGCGGCCTACGAGGAGAGCGATCAACCGTGCGGCCCGGACGGCGCACAGGAGAGAGGCATGGTGCAAGAGGGTATCCAAGCCTCCACTCTCCTTCGCGACCCGCCAGCGCGTCGCGAAGGAAATCCTCGTGTGTCATTCTGACGGCGGCCGTTAGGCCCTGTCATGGTCTCCAGCATGGCCATGACTGTAGCTTGTGCTGTCCGTCGCAGTTGCGCCGAAATTATCTCTGGCCAATGGGTGGGGCCTGCGTAGGACGTCAGACCGGCCGGTCGCCATCGACAGTCACCCGGTGCATAATCCGACGCTGGCCGTTGTAGTCGTTCAGTGCGAAGTGCTGGACGCAGCGGTTGTCCCAGAACGCGACCGAGTTGACCTCCCAGCGGAAGCGGCAGGTGAATTCCTCGCGCCGGCAGTGGTCATAGAGGAAACGCATCAGCGGCGCGCTTTCCTGCTCGGTCATGTCCTTGAACCTGACGGTAAACGCCGG
Source organism: uncultured Alphaproteobacteria bacterium (assembly GCA_963789495.1). Lineage (GTDB taxonomy): Bacteria > Pseudomonadota > Alphaproteobacteria > Acetobacterales > Acetobacteraceae > CAWBLP01. The sequence continues at coordinate 225 of CAWBLP010000028.1, read as the reverse complement.
GTTGACATACAGGCACTTGCGCCCGGTCTCGGGATGGGTCCGCACCACCGGATGCTCGACTTCGCCGTCGGCCAAATCTATAAACAGCGGCGTCGGACGGTACCACTGAACCGGTGTTGAGCCGGCGCCGTGATGGCGGCGCCAAAGTGTACCGGTCCTGATAGGCCTTCTCGATGTCCGTGCGGGGCATGGAGGGGCCGGAAGGATGTTGACAGTGGAACTCAG
>CAWBLP010000027.1:0-14819 GCA_963789495.1 uncultured Alphaproteobacteria bacterium | reverse complement strand
CGTGCGGATCGATACCGGCAAGCCGCGCGCGATGCCCGGCGTGTTGGCGGTGCTGATCGCGGCCGATGCCGATGCCGACGGGCTGCAGCCGATGCGTCCGACCGTCGGAGGCCAACGTGCAGACCGGCGAGCCCTTCGCCTTTGCGCCGCAGCCGCTGCTGGCGCGCGATACCGTGCGCCATGTCGGCGAGCCGGTGGCGCTGATCGTCGCCGCGACGCGTGCGCAGGCGCTGGATGCGGCGGAACAGGTCGCCGTCGGATACGACACGCTGCCGCCGTCGCCACGCCGCTGCCGCTTTGGCATCCGGCGCAGCGCAACTGTCGCCGGAAATCCCCGGCAACCTCTGCTTCGACTGGCGCACCGGCGACTGGTCTGCCGCGGACGTCGCCTTCGCGCGCGCCGCGCATGTCGTGCACCTGCACCTGCACAATCACCGCATCGTCACCAACCCGATGGAACCGCGCGGCGCCGTGGGACGGTTCGAACCGGCGCAGGCGCGCTACACGCTGCATGTGTCCAGCCAGAATTTCCACGGCAATCGCGACGCCACCGCGCGCGCGCTCGGCGTGCCGCCGGCCTCGGTGCGGTTCGTCGCGCCGGATGTCGGCGGCGGGTTCGGCGCGAAGAACTTCACCTATGCGGAACACGCGCTGGTGCTGTGGGCGGCCCGCCGCGTCGGCCGGCCGGTGAAGTGGATCGCCACCCGCGGCGAGGGTTTCGTCTCCGACCACCAGGCGCGCGACCACACCGCCGATGCCGCCCTGGCGCTGGACGCGGGCAGGCTTCCTGGCGTTGCGGGTGGACAGCGTCGCCAACCTCGGCGCCTACATGGCCGGCGGTTCCGGCGCGGTGCAGACCAACCAGTACGTGCACCTGCAAGGCACCGTCTACGGTTCCCACCATCGCGCTGCGCGTCCGAGCGGTGGTGACCAACACCACGCCGATCGGTGTCACCCGCGCGCCGGGCTTTGCCGAAGCGAATGCGATCATGGAGGGGCTGATCGACGCCGCCGCCCGCCAGTGCGGCTTCGATGCGCCCAGCTGCGCCGGCGCAACATGGTGCCGGCGGCGTCGATGCCGATGACCAATGCGCTGGGTTTCAGCGTCGATAGCGGGCACTTCCAGGACACCTTCGACCGTGCGCTGGCACCAGCACCTGCCCGGCTTCCCCGCCGTCGGCGGCGTGCAGCGAGGCGCAGGGCAAGCTGCGCGGCCTGGGTTATGCGTACCACATCAAAGGCACCGGCGGCTCGCCGCACGAGAACGTGGACATCCGCTTCGAACCGGATGGCGCGGTATCGCTGATCACCGGCACGCAGACCATCGGCCAGGGCCACGAAACCACCTTTCCGCAAATCCTCGCCGACCGCCTTGGTCTTCCGAATGCGGCCATTCGCCTGCGTCAGGGCGATACCGACCTGATCGCGAACGGCGGCGGCCATGGCAGTTCGCGCGCCACCTACATGGGCGGCACCGCGATCTGGCGCGCCGCGGAGATCATCGTCGCCAAGGCCCGCCGCTTTGCCGCCGAGGCGCTGGAAGCGGCCGAGCCGACCTGGTGTTCGCGGACGGCCGGTTCACGGTGGCCGGCACCGACCGCTCCATCGCGCTGCTGGAGGTGGCGGCACGCGCGCGCGAGGCCGGCGATCCGCTCGACACTATTACGCCTGGACGCGCGAGCACATGACCTTCCCCAACGGCACGCATGTCGTGGAGGTGGAGATCGACCGCGATACCGGCGCCGTGTCGTTGGTGCGGCATAGCGCGGTGGACGATTACGGCGTGCTGGTGAACCCGATGGTGGCGGCCGGCCAGGTGCATGGCGCGATCGCCCAGGGCGCCGGCCAGGCACTGCTGGAGCAGGCCGTCCATGACCCGGCCTCCGGTCAGCTGCTAACGGGATCTTTCATGGACTACGCTCTGCCGCGCGCCGACGACCTGCCGGCCTTCGAGCTGGATTTCAACCCGACGCGCTGCACCACCAATCCGCTGGGGGTGAAGGGCTGCGGCGAAGCGGCCGCGGTCGCCATGCTGCCGGCGATCCGCGCCGCGGTACTGGACGCGCTGGCGCCATTCGGGGTGACGGCAATTCGACGGAGCGGCGACGCCGGAGCGGATCTGGCGGGCGATGCGGGCGGCGTAATTGCCGCTGCCGGCCCGGTCCGGCACAACGGCGCAAGCCGGTGCGTGGTGGCCGTTATCTCCGGCCACCACATCCCGCCAGGTCAGGTCTTCGAGACGTTCCAGAACACCGGCACGGCGCCTTTCAGCGGCGTGCTGATATTGCTCCGCCAGCCCGAGGGCGGGAAATACTGGCCGAGCGGAATGAACGGTACGTTCTGGAAGGCTTCTTCCTGAATGTCAGCGGCCAGTTTCTTGCGTTCCGCCTCATCGGTGCTGTCCATCCAGGCGGTCCGCATGGCTTCCGCCTTCTCGTCGGTCGGCCAGCCGAACCAGGCATCCTTGCCGTTGCCGCGCGTATTGGTGGCAAACACCGGGTCGCGATACTCGCCCGCGGGATAGCCGGCGGGGAACAGCGACCAGCCGCCTTTGTCCAGCGGCTCCCTGCTGGTGCGGCGTTGTACGACGGTGCCCCAGTCCATCGCCTGCTCATCCAGGTTGATGCCGACCTTTTTCAGCGACGACGCCACCACCTGGCTCATGGCGTCGTAGAAGGTCTGGTCGGTAGGATGCATCAGCACGACCCGTTCACCGGCATAGTCCGCCTGTTTCAGCATCGCCTTGACCTCGTCCGTGCTGTGGCGCTTGCGCACGGCCTGCATCCCGGCATCGTTGGCGGACGGCGTTCCCGGCATGAAATAGCCGACGGGCGCGTGATACAGGCTCTTCTCGTCACCCATCACCGCGGTCATCACTTCCACCTGGTCGATCGCCGCCAGCATCGCGCGCCGCACCGCGGGATTGGCGGTCGCGCCGTGCAGGTGGTTCGGCCGCAATCCACCCAGTGTGCCGTAGATATCGATCGGACCGACCGTGACGCCGGAGGACTTCTTCAGCAGCGGCAGCAGATCGGGCAGCGGTGAATCGAGCCAGTCGATCTCGCCATTGATCAGCGCATTGGCGGCGGTCGCGGCATCCGGAATGATCCGCCACTCGACCCGATCGACCATCACCCGGTAGCCGCCGGCGGCGAAGCTGGCCGGTTCCGGCCGCGGATTGTAGCGCTCGAATTTCGCGAACACCGCGAGGTTGCCGGCGACATATTCACTCGCCACCCAGCGGAACGGACCGCTGCCGACGACTTCCGGAATCTGCTTGAACGGATCGGTGTTGGCCAGGCGCTCCGGCATGATCACCGGCGTCGGCTGGGTCTTCGCCAGCGCGTAGGGCAGCGAGGCGAACGGCTTTTTCAACCGCCACACCAGGGTGCGATCGTCCTTCGCCTCCAGCGACTCCAGCCGATCGTTGATGGTCTGGCCGATCGGGTCACGCCGCATCCAGCGCTTCAGCGAGGCGACGCAGTCGCGCGCCAGCACCGGCGTGCCGTCATGGAACAGCAGCCCGTCGCGCAGCCGCATGGTCCACATCTTGCCGCCATTCTCGACCGTGTGGCCTTCGACCATTTGCGGCTTCGGGTCGAGTTTTTCATCGCGCCCGTACAGGGTTTCGAACACCATCGCGGCGTAGTTGCGGGTCACCAGCGCCGTCGTCCAGACCGGGTCGAGACTGGCGAGGTTCGCCTGCGGCACATGGATCAAGGTCTTGGCCTTGCCACCGACGGCGGGCTGCGCCAGAGCCGGCGCGACACGAGCCAACGAACCGGCCGCCGCAGCGGCCAGGAAGTCACGGCGTTTCATTGCTTGTCTCCGACGTTTCCACGCGCCAGCCAAGCTTCACGCGTGGCGGGGCGGATGATGGCTGCATACAACGCCGGACTGGCCGGGTCGATTCCCGGCCTGGCACAAGGCCTGCGCAAGCTGCATTCCAGCCGCGTGCGAATCGATCGACAGGACGGGTGGCCGGCAACCACGCAGCGCCTGGCCTTGGGCCGATAGCCGGGAGGCAAGGCCAGCTCCGCGATCCTGGGCATCGGACAGACGCTGGCCTGGCCAGCGGGCGGGACCCGGCGGCGGTCACCCGCCCAGTAGCCTGGTCCGCAGCCGCCAGAACAGACCTTGTGGCGCGGGCACGGAAGCCGCTGCCTTGGTTTGCAGCGAGGAGATCTGGCCGGGCTTGCCACGCAGGAATTCCATGGCCGTGATCGTCTGCAGCTTCGCCGCTGCCAGCAGATCCGCTGCGACGGCATCGACCTCATCGAGACGCCGCATCACCGCCGGAATGTCGGTCTGCCATTCGCGCCTGGCGGGGTCCCACGCCCCGTCCGGGTCGAACATATCGGCCCAGTAACGCAAGCGGCAGATATGCGCCAGGTTACAGAACCAGGAATTGGTGTATTGCGCCGGCACCAGCTCATAGATGATGGTCCCGGGCTCACAGAACACGATATTGGTCATGCCGGCGCCATGCGGCCCCACCACGATGCCGGCATTGCGGAACAGCCGGATCTGCTCGCCTAGACTGAGTGTGCCGGGCGTCACGATCTCGAAGCCGCGCTGACGCATCGCCTCGATCAGCGCCGCTTCGTTGCGCATCGGCCGCGAGGTTGCGTCGGTGCGTGCCACGTACAGCCGGCGACCCTCGGGTACACTGACCGGCACGCTCTGACGCAGCCGCGCATAGGTCTGCCGCGCCTGCATGGACAGCCAGAACGCCGCCTGGCCGGTGAGGTATTCGCTGAATTCGACACGCGCAAATGCGTGTTTTGTCTCGCGCTGCTCGATAACGATCCGTTTGGTCTCGGCATAGCCCAGGCGTTGCAGCGACTCTTCCTGCCAGGCGTTCAGGACAGGCAGCACGAGGACGGTTCGGCGATCCTGGCCGTCCCGTCGCAACGCGAAGTCGATTGCCGGAAGCGCCTGTGTCATCCAATGGAAATAGTTCCGATAGGCGACATTGCAGCCGATGATGGCGGTGCCGTCATCGGGCGTCCCGCCCGGCCGGGTCTGCTCCACGCGGAGTGCCCGCATATGCTCGTCAGGGATCAGGTAGCCGGTGCCGCGGATGAAGCCCTGCGCGTTGAACAGGCCGCGAAAATGCCCGTCCAGCATGACGTCGGACAGCACATAGGCGACGCCCAAAGACTACCGCTTCACCGCGGCTGTCTCGGGGAGATCGTATAATTCCATTCCGGATGGAACGCATGACCCGCGATATTGAGGGTTGCCATGTCCGCATCCTCGACCTTCAGGCCCTTCGGATAGATGCGAGTATCGAGTTCGCAGCGGACGGTCAGGCCGGTTTTGGTCGTTGTGGAGGCGATCAATTCGACGACTGTCTCCCGGCTGGTCAGTGGTTTGCCGCGCCAAGTCTGGGTGATGTGGCAGAACAGGCGATGCTCAATTTTGTTCCACTTTGAGGTCCCTGGTGGATAGTGACAGACCTGTAGCGTCAGAGCGGCTTCGTCAGCCAACTTCTGAAGCTCGACTTTGAACAGGCGTACACGCGAACCGTTCGAGCCGCCGCCATCGGCCGTGATCATCAGTGTCTTCATGTCCGGATATCGTTCGCGGCCCATCAGTTCCAGCCAACGGCGAATCGAGTTAACCGCGAACTGGGCAGTATCATTGTCGATCCCAACGCTCACGCAACCCGCGTTTGCGGTGATATCGTAAATGCCGTACGGGATGGCTTTCCCAAGCTCCTTGTCAACGAAGTCATGCACGTTGACCTTGTCGGCGCAGCCTTGTGGACGATAGTCGCTGCCGGCATTCTTATATGAGCCGACCAGTTCCTTTTTCTTCGTATCGATCGATATCACCGGCTGACCGGCCGCCTGCGTGGCGATGACAGCGGCGTTGATGTGTTCGAACTGGGCGTCACGGTCGGGATTATGGCTGCCTTCCAGGGTCTTGCGGTTCACCTGCCGACGATATTTCAGCAAGCCCAGCAATTTGGGGATGCTGCTATCCGCGATCTTGTGTCCCATCTCACGCAATGCCGCCGCCAGCTTCGCATGGCTTTTCGACACCCACATCAGCGGCCGCATCGGATCGCCCATCGTCGCGGGTTCAACCAATTGACGTAGGTTTGCCAGAAGAGCCGGGTCTTTCGCGATCAAGGTTGGACCACCACCACCGGGCCGTCGAACCACACCAGACAACGAGCCTGGAGCAGCCAGATCTTTCAACCCCCGGCCGATCGTACTGCGGGCGACGCCCGTCGCATGGGAAACGGCGGTGATCCCACCATGGCCGGCCGTTTTGGCCTCCACCGCCGCAAGCAGGCGGCGAGACCGTTCGTTCAGACCACGCTCAACCGCCGTGTACCGTTCGCGAATCACTGATCTGTCTGTCATCCCACGAGTTTGAACGGAACTTGCCCGCGCCGGAATCTCCCTCACAGAAATTCAACGCCACCGGACCTCACGCGATTTGGTAGTCTTTGGGCGTCGCCATAGTGGCGGATCGGATGCGGTGCCTGGTTCCAGCCGAAGAAGGGGTTTCGTTCCGGCCCGGTGAAATTTCGCTCGAACGGGGCATTCTCCGGTTCCGGCGGCTGGCTGGTGGTTTCCGCCAGGATCACCGCATCGGCCACCGCTTCGACCGTCTGTTCCGCGTGCTCGCTCATTATGTCAGGTTTCGATCGCTGCCGGCCCTACCGGACGGGATAGCCGAACAGTGCCGCGCCGGAATAGGTGGAATTAGCCTAATCTGTACCTGCCAGCAACGACTGCACGCCACTACCGACCACTATCCGCCGCTTCCCGGTACGGAACTGGCGCGCCCTGTAGGACTCGAACCTACGACCCGCAGCTTAGAAGGCTGACAATCGCCCCTTTCCCCCCGCCGCGCGGCTGTCGGTATCCCCAGGGTTTCTGCGGCTTTGGTGTTTATGCTCGCATCCGGGGATATCTGGTGATAAACCGTAACCGCGCCGATTTTGGACCCCCGTTGGACCCCCGGCGACCCACAGCTTAGGCCACGGAGGCGGAACGGTGCGACGGGAATTGACGGATACATGGCTGCGCGGGGTGAAGCCGCCCGCATCGGGCAGGCTCGAAATCTGGGATACGCGGGTGGGCGGCCTGGTGCTGCGAATCACCCCCACGGGTGCGGCAACGTGGTCCATTCGGGCGCGGACGGCGGACGGCAAGCGGACCCGGCCTAAGCTGGGGACGTGGCCGGCAGTGGGCATCGCCGATGCGCGCAAGCGGGCGCTTGGCGCCGTCGCTGACATACAGGACGGTGGCGACCCTGTAGCCGAAAAGAAGGCACTCCAGGCGGCGCGCAAGGCGAAGGCCGGGCTACCGACCGTCGCCGACCGGCTGGCGGAATGGCGAAATGCGAAGGTCGTTCATTGGTCAGACCGCTATCAGTCAGAAGTGCTTCGGCTGTGCAAAAAAGAGATAGAACCCAAGCTTGGAAAGCGGGCGCTGATCGAGACGACGCGGGAAGACTGGACGAAGCTGATCACCGCCAAGCACCAGCGCACGCCGGGCACCGGGAGTATGCTGTACCGCACGGCTGCAGCTTTCTTGAACCATGCCGAAGCGCACGGATGGATTCCCCTGCCGCTGCTGCCGCGCAAGGGGCTGGCTGTGATTGCGCCTCCGGTGAACGCCAGGGAGCGGGTGCTGTCCGATGAGGAACTGAAGGCGATCTGGGCTGCGGGCGACAACCTGGACCGGGCGAAGTCGCGAATTCTTCGTCCACTTGCTGGTGATGACAGCCGCGCGGGAGCTGGAGGTGGCCGACATCTCCGTAGGCGAAATCGACCTCGATGCGGGCACATGGGCGATTCCGGGCACACGGACAAAAAACCGCCGAGGCATCGTGTTGCCGCTGCACCCGCTGCTGGTGGACGATTTGCGCGCGGTCTGGCCTAAGCATGCCGCAGCGCCCAGTTGGAAATTGCTGGGCGACATCGCCGGTTCCGGTTTCCGCGGCTATTCGAAACTGAAAGCCCGCTTGGACAAAGCGTCTGGCGTCACGGGCTGGCGATGGCACGATTTGCGGCGCACCGCCCGCACCGGCATGACGCGGTTAGGCGTGTCGCGCGACCACGCCGAAGCTGCGCTAAATCATATCAGCGGGCGGAGCGCTCTTGAACGGACGTACGACCGGCACGACTACGCGCAGGAAGTGATCGCCGCGCTGAAGCGCTGGCAGTCGCATGTGGCCGCACGGGTCACTGGAGCGCCATCCTCTGAGGTGATTGCATTTCGGAGGGCAGCGGAATGAAAGGCAAGAGCAGGCCGGCGCAAAGCGTTACCGATATCACAGTTGGGCGATTTAGCGGCCTGGCATTTGTGGAGCCCCCAGAGGCACGAAAAGCGCGAAAGCTCAGATCGCGGCGGTATAAATTCTTTGAACCGATGTCGGATAATGATGCACGAATGGCGCTGGAAGAGCTGCTGACGCTTCGTTCTAAGTGGCTGAGCGCCGACGACCATCGCCCACGGCCGCACTGTGTACCCGCTGCTGTACGACGCCCCCGCCATCGCCGAGGCATTGGCGAAGGTGCCGGCGGATCAAGCCGCCGATCTGTTCGTCAGGCTGGCCGTCAACGCCGACCTGGACGACGACGACAGCGAGTCCCTGCGCAATCAGGTGGCGGAACGCACCGGAGTCGGCAAGCGCGCCATCACCGGCAAGCTGAAGCAGGCGCAACGCGCGAAGGCCGCACGGGACGATCAGGAAGGCCGCCAGCGCCGTGCAGCCGAACGCCGCGACCCGCGCCCGCAGATACCGGCGCCGGCACCGGACGCGCCGTGGCTCCCCCAGATGGCAGTCCTCAATGAGGTGCTGGGCGGCTGCCGCGACCCGGAACCGCCCATGCGCGACATCGAGGGCGCCATGACGGCGGTAAGGCTGCGGGCAGTGTCCGCCATGCACGCTTTGACCGCGGCCGGCTCCAACGATGGAGACACAGAGGAAACCCGCCTGCCGGCACCGGAGCAACCGCTGCTGACTCGGATGGGTGAGGTGGAACTGGCCGAGACGATCGAGCGGCATATTGAATACGTGGATGGAGCCGGCAGGCCGGTGCATCTCGGCCTCCCGTTCGTCAAGCACTTCCTGGTGCGCAGCGATCGCGCATTGCCGACCGTAACGGCAGTGGCAACGCTGCCAATGGTGATGGCGAACGGCACGATCCTGTCTGGCGGCGGCCTGGACCGGAAACGGGGCATCGTGTTCCGCGTGCCGGCGGAACTGCAACGGCTCCTCCCCGCCGCGAAGGCGTGCACCGAAGATGCTGTAGCCGGCGCGATGCGGTTCTTGGCCGATGTATGGCTATGTGACGTGGCGACCGATTACTCCGGCAAATGCGTCCTGATCGCCGCGGCAATCACCATTCTAGAGCGGCTGGTGTTGGGTGAGCGCCCGGCATTCTTTGTCACAGCCGGCCAGCGCGGCGGCGGAAAGACAACCGTCCTGAACATGATGGCGGTGGCTGCAATGGGCAAACGCGCAGCGGCGGCCGGCTGGTCAAGCAGCGAAGAGGAAAGGCGCAAGGCGCTGTTCTCCTACCTGAGTGAAGGCGTCCCGTTCCTGGTGTGGGACAACCTGCCACGCGGTGCGCAGGTATCGTGCCCATCAATCGAGAAGGCCCTGACGGCGGAAACCTATTCCGACCGCGTGCTGGGTGAGTCCACGACACGCACGGTTCCGGCCTATGCTGTCCAGGCGTTCACCGGAAACAACGTGGCACCGCGCGGCGACATGGCTTCGCGATCGCTTATGGCCCGCCTGGCGGTGGATCGACCGGACCCGGAAAACCGGGACTTCAGCCACGCGGACCCGATCGAATGGACCGACCGGAACCGGGGCGGCATCCTTCGTGCGCTCTATACAGTGCTGCTCGGGAATCCTCGGTTGCGGGCAGCGCATCCGGCAGCGGCACAAACACGCTTCAAGTCGTGGTGGCATCTTGTCGGTTCGGCGATCGAGTGCGCCGCTGCCGCCCATGCAGGGCGCGTGGACGCCCTGGTATTCGATGCGCTGGAGAAGTGCCGTCCGTCCAAGATCAGCTTCCGCAAGCTGTTCTTGGACGGTGAGGCCGACGAGGAACAAAGCGCCGGCCTCGCAACAGTATTGGAAACGCTGGTGGAGAAGTGGCCTAGCGGGTTCAAGGCGGCCGACGCTGCATTCTATGCCGGCGGAGCAGACGACAAGGCGATAGCCTTCAAGGGCGCGTTGGAAGTCGCGACAGGCAAGGCGTTGCCGGCCATCTCTTCCGTGTCTGTAGCGTGGCGGCTGAAGTCGCTGGCCGACGCTCCGGTGAACGTGGACAACGGCGCTTTGGTGCTGCGTTACATGCCCGGGCACGAAGGCGGATCGTTCGTGGTGAGGCGGCTGTGATGCCGCCGACAATCGGAAACCTCGGAAACCTCGGAAACTTTTTAGCCGTCTCGCGCGCGTGCGGGGGGATATTTCCGGCTGGCGCAAATCACTTTGGACGACCTAGCCCGCATTATGCACGACGGTTGGCGGGCATGGAGCAAGCCACTGATTTGATGTAGGAATTGGGTGTCAAAGCCAATCCAACCAAATCACGGACCACCATGCCCGCCACCGTCGAAATTAGCCCAACGCTACCCGGCCTGTCACCGCTCTGCGGCAAGCCGATCGTCGCCCGGTTTGACACCGCGCATCTTTGCTCCGATGGCGGTTTATTCGCACTTCGCGAAATCGAGAACCGCCTCGGCATTGCGCAACGCCTCGCCGCGTGCATCGACGATCCGCGTGCGCCGGGGAAGGTTGTGCACGGCCTCGACGAGATCATTCGTTTTCGCATGCTGATGATCGCGGCCGGCTACGAAGACGGCAACGACGCTGACAGGCTGCGCAACGATCCGATGTTCAAGCTAGCCATGGAACGGCTGCCAGAAGACGCCGATCTGTGCTCGCAGCCCACTATTTCGCGTGCCGAGAACCTGCCCGATGCGCGTGCCCTGTTGCGCATCGGCCAGGCTATGGTCGCCCATTATTGCCAGAGTTTTCGCCGGGTGCCGCGGCGCATCGTGCTCGACATCGACGACACCTTCGATGCCGTTCATGGCGGCCAGCAGCTCCGATTGTTCAATGCGCATTACGATGAATACGGGTTCCAGCCGATCGTGGTGTTCGACGGCGACGGCCGCATGATCGCAGCCGTGCTGCGCCCGGCATGCCGGCCGAGCGGGCGGCAGATCGTGAAGTGGTTGCGACGCCTGCTCACGGCGCTGCGCGCCCACTGGCCGCGCGTCGAGATCGTGCTGCGCGGCGACAGTCACTTTTGCACACCGGAGGTGCTGCGCTTCTGCCGCGCCAATCGGCTGGACTTCATCCTCGGCGTCGCGCCCAGTTCGACGTTGCGCAAGCATATCGCGGTGCTGGAGCAGAGCACGGCGGCACGGCGTGCCGTCGCCAGTGGCGAAAAGCTCCGCCGGTTCAAGGAATTCTACGACGGCGCCGCAAGCTGGGACCGTGTCGAGCGTATCATCGCCCGCGTCGAGGCTGGACCGGACGGTGTCGATACACGCTTCATTGCCACCAACCTGGCCGGCGGATCGGCTCGCACGCTCTACCAGGATGTCTACTGCGCACGCGGGCAGGCGGAAAATCATATCAAGGCGTGGAAGACACATCTGGCGGCGGATCGCACGTCGTGTTGCCGGGCGAGCGCCAACCAGATGCGACTGTTTCTGCACGTCGGCGCGTATTGGATGATGTGGAGCCTGCGCTCGCTGATGCCGCGGCGGTCCTGGTGGCGGGTCGCGCAGTTCGACACGCTGCGGCTGCGGCTGATCAAGATCGCGACGCGCGTCGAGGTGCTGACGCGCCAGGTGCGACTGCATCTGCCGAAAGCCACGCCGAACCAGGCGATCTTCGCCTTGGCGCTGTCGCGTCTGTCCCGGCTGGTTGTTTGACCGCCGGGGCGGACGCCCCTGACCTCGCCCCGCTTCGATCAACCGCTAACGCCGCCCCCGAGGCTGCCCAACCGACCTCCATAGAGGCCCGGAATGGGAGGTATGATCCAACGAGTTCAGGCTGCGATGCGTGGCGACGTTGGACCATCGCTGACGGCTTCATGAATTATGCGGGCTAGGTGGAACGCTGGAACGCAATTCGTGGAACGACCCCTAGAAGAGAAGCGTTCCGTTCCACTTCTCTTTTTAGGGGGAAACGCTGAAACGCGAAACGCCCCCACAGAGGCAGCGAACTGCATCACTGGCGTCACTGCACCGGGCCGCCAGCGCCATGACTGACGCGGCCGACGAAACCGTCACCGTCGCAGTGGAATGCTTGAGGGTTCAACGAGGTCCCGCGACACCCTGCGACGACGAGCGCTCGGATGCGGGGCGTCGTTGAAGCCGGATTGAACGAAGCCGCGGTGGGCCAGGAGGTCTATGGGCGTTGAACGCCAGCGATGAGGGCACGATCAGCGGCTGCCACCGCCATGCGGTCGGTATTGAGGCCCTGAGCGGCGATTGCGGGCTCGATCATAGCGTCGAGGCACGCCAAATGCCGATACCGACGGTGTCGCCATGTTGGCTTTGGGGTGACCGCTGACGGACGATGGATGTGGCAGCGACAAGCTCCGCCGTTGGGCGAGGGATGCCGCTATGCCGGTTCGATCGGAGTGATGAGAGAATGATCGGGTGATCATGAGCTGTCGCACCAGACCGACGATAATCCCGCACGAGGTCGGGCCAGGATTGCGATCTCGACCATTCGGCCGCCGCAGCAGGGACAGATGTCGAGGGATCGACCGGTGAGGAAGGCATAGCGTGTGCGATAGTCACGCGGCTGCTCATCAGCGGTTGGCGTGGGCACCGCGAGCAAAGCGCGGATGGTGGCCAGCCGAGCCGACCTGTGAGCATTGGCGAGGAAGCCGAAGTGGCGGATCCTTCGGAAACCACTGGGTAGTACATGCAACAAGAAGCGGCGGATGAACTCATCGGCGTCGAGCGTCATCAGCTTGGATTTCTCGGGTCGTCGATAATCTTTCCAGCGGAACTGCACCTGTGTGTCGTCGATGTTGATCAGGCGGCTGTTGGCGATTGCCACCCGATGGGTATAGCGGCCGAGATAGTCGAGTACCTGCTGCGGGCCGCCGAAGGGTCGCTTCGCGTAGACGACCCATTCTATCTGGCGCAGCGGTCGCAGATGCGCAGTGAATGCCGCCGGTTCAGCAAGCGGCGCAAGGTCTCCGAAGAAGCTCAGCGCACCGGCGCCAAACGCAGCCTCCAGTCGTTTCAAGAACAGCCGGCGATAGAGCCTTGAAAGCACTCGGACTGACAAGAAAATCCACGTCGGCAGCTCACCCAACGACCGTCGGGCGTCAAGCCGCCACCGGGGACGATGCAGTGGACATGCGGATGATGAACGAGACTCTGGCCCCAAGTATGGAGCACCGCGATCATGCCGGTCTCCGCGCCGAGATGTTTGGTGTCCGCAGCGATGATACGCACCGTCTCCGCCGCGGCCTTGAATAGGATGTCGTAAACAACGGCCTTGTTCTGCAGGGCCATAGCGGCGATCGGCGCGGGCACGGTGAACACGACATGGAAATAGGTAACCGGCAGCAACTCGGCCTGTCGGTCGGCGAGCCACTGCGCACGAGCCAGACCTTGGCACTTGGGGCAGTGCCGGTCGCGGCAGCTATTGTAGGCGATGCGCACGTCCCCGCAGTCGTCGCACTGCTCGACATGGCCGCCGAGCGCCGGGGTGCGGCACGCCTCAATGGCGGCCATGACCCGACGCTGCCGGTTGGAGAGGGTGGCAGCATGGTCGGCGCGATAGGCAGCACCGTGGCGGCGGAACACATCCGCCACCTCCAGCGCGGGCCGCATGAGGAGGCGGCCTTAGCTCGGCGGTGTCACCGCTATGCTCAGACGGTCCAGCGGACTGGTGGTATCTGCAATGAGATGGGTTGCAACCTGGGTATAACGGGCGGTCGTTGATAGGCGCGCATGACCGAGCAGCACCTGGATGATGCGGATGTCGGTCCCGGCCTCGAGCAGATGCGTCGCAAAGCTGTGCCGCAGGGTATGGACTGTCACCACCTTGCTCAGGTCGGCCTGACGTGCCGCCTGGCGGCAGGCTTCCTGCAGTGTGGCCACGCTGACCGGTTCCGCCGGATTTTGACCCGGGAACAGCCACCGACCCGGCCGAGCCAGGCGCCAGTAGGCGCGCAGGATCTGCAGCAGTTGCGGCGACAACATGACGTAGCGATCTTTGCCGCCCTTGCCTTGCTCAATACGGATCAGCATCCGGCTGCTGTCGATGGCAGCTGCTGTCAAACGAACGACCTCGCCGACGCGCAGGCCGGCGCCATAGGCGGTGGTCAAGGCGACCCGGTTGCGCAGGCCGGGAACAGCTTCGAGGAACCGTCCCGATCTCGTCGCCGCTGAGCACCACCGGCAGTCGCTGCGGTTCGCGCGCAGCGACGATCTGCTCGTTAGCATCGCTGCGACCCAAGGTGACGCCGTAGAAGAAACGCAGTGCGCAGACCACCTGGTTGATGTGCGACCACGACCGCTGCTGCGCGATGAGATACAGCTGGTAGGCACGCACATCCTCCAGCCCCAACCGGTCCGGTGAGCGGCCACAGTGGCGGCTGAATTTGGCAACCGCGTAGGTGTAGGATTGTTGTGTCGCCGGCGAGAGGTTGCGGATCGTCATGTCTTCGATCATACGCCGGCGCAGAGGGCTGACTTCAGCCATCGGAAGCTCCTGTCTGGTGAGGGCGGGTCGGACAACCCGAGCCTCTCAGACAGGAGGACCTTCTCGTCAAAGTCAGCCGCTAGACA
>CAWBLP010000026.1:0-67150 GCA_963789495.1 uncultured Alphaproteobacteria bacterium | reverse complement strand
CTGGATGACGAGCAGTTGGAGCGGCTGCTGTATCCGCCGCCGCCAGCGGTGGCATCGGAGCAGCGGCCAATGCCCGATTGGGCGGCGGTGCACCGCGAACTGCGGCGGCCGAATGTCACCCTGGCGCGCTGTGGGAAGAATACCGCGGCGGAGCAGGCGGCCCGACGGGGTTCGGGTACCCTGGTTCTGCGAACTTTACCGGCATGGGTCGGTCGCCTGAAGCCGACGCTGCGGCAGGTGCATCCGGCGGGCGAGCGGGTATTTGTCGACTTCGCCGGTCACACAATGGAGGTGATTGATGCCGCGACCGGCGAGGTTCGCGGCGCCGAAGTGTTCGTCGGCGTGCTGGGCGCCTCCAGCTACATCTATGCCCAGGCCACCTGGACACAGTCGCTGCCGGACTGGATTGCCGCGCATGTGGCGATGCTGGCGTTCTTCGGCGGCGTGCCGCGGCAGATCGTCAGCGACAATCTGCGTGCTGGGATCACCCGGGCCTGCTTCTACGAGCCGCAGGTCAACCGCACCTACGCCGACTTCGCCGCCCACTACGGCACGGCAATCATCCCGGCACGCCCCTACAAGCCGCGCGACAAGGCGAAGGTGGAAGTCGGCGTGCAGGTGGTGCAGCGCTGGATCCTGGCGCGGCTGCGCAACCGGCGCTTCTTCTCGCTGGCCGAGCTGAACCAGGCGCTTCGGGAGCTGACCGACCAGCTCAACGACCGGCCGATGCGCGGCTGGGGCACCACCCGGCGCGCCCTCTATGAACAGGTGGACCGCCCCGCGCTGCTGGACCTGCCGCCGACACCCTACGAGTACGCCACCTGGAAGCGCTGCCGGGTGAACCTCGACTACCACGTGGAGATCGACAAGCACTTCTACTCGGTGCCCTACCGCTTGCTGCGTGCGGAGGTAGAGGCGCGCATCACCGTCGGCACGGTAGAGATCTTCCACCGCGGCAAGCTGGTGGCGACGCATCTGCGCAGCCTGCGCGCCCTATCGGCCGACCACCGTGGCCGATCACATGCCGAGTTCGCACCGGCGCTATCGCGATTGGACGCATGAGCGGATCCTGCGCGAAGCGGCCGCGGTCGGTTCTGATACCGCGGCCCTGGTCGAGATCATCCTGCGCTCGCGTCCGCATCCCGAGCAGGGGTTCCGCTCCTGCATCGGCATCCTGCGCCTGGCCAAACGCTACGGCGCGGAGCGGCTGGATGCCGCCTGCGCGCGGGCACTGGCGCTCGGCACCCGCTCCTACAGCTCGGTCGCAGCGATCCTGAAGAATGCTCAGGAGAAAAGGCCGCGCGAGCCCGATCAACCGAGCCTGCTGCACGAGAACATCCGCGGTCCCGGCTACTACCATTGAAAGGAGAGACGATGCTGATCCATCCCCTGGCCGAACGCCTGCGCGGCCTCGGCATGGCCGCCATGGCCGATGCCTTCCTCGAAATGCAGAACAGTTCCAACGCCACCGACCTCACCCGCGAGGACTGGCTCGGGCTGCTGCTCGACCGCGAGGTGACCGACCGCGACAACAAGCGGCTCGGCCGACGGCTGCGCCTGGCCAAGCTGCGCCAGAACGCGGTGGTCGAGGACACCGACTTCCGCACGCCGCGCGGCCTCGACCGCGCGCTGTTCCACAAACTCGCAGCCTGCGACTGGATCCGCCACAGCCAGCACCTGGTGATCAGCGGCCCGACCGGCGTCGGCAAATCGTGGCTGGCCTGCGCCTTGGGGCACAAGGCCTGCCGGGAAGGCTTCTCGGTGATCTATCGCCGGGCGCCGCGGCTGTTCGGCGAACTCGCCACCGCCCGCGGCGAGGGCAGGCTGCCGCGCCTGCTTACCACGCTGGAGCGCACCCGGCTGCTGATCATCGACGACTGGGGGCCGGAGCCGCTCACCGCCGAACAGCGGCGCGATCTGCTGGAGATCGTCGAGGACCGCTACGAGAAGGGCTCGCTGCTGATCACCAGCCAGGTCCCCGTGGCCCGCTGGCACGAACTGGTCGGCGATCCGACCATCGGCGACGCCATTCTCGACCGCGTCGTGCACCGCGCGCACCGGATCGAGCTGAAGGGGCCCAGCCTGCGCAAGCGCCAGGCGGTTGCCGCTGTCGCTGAAGGCAACGGCGCCGCGGCGGCTGGATGACCGGTGCCCCAATCCTCTTGGAATGGCGTTACGTAACGGAGGTCAGACCATGCCCAAAGGCCGTCCACCCCAGGGTGAACACCCACTCAGCAACGCCGAGCGCCAGGCTCGCTACCGCGCCCGCCATCACGCCGAAAAGCCCGCACCGGTGACCCGTTACCGGCGTCCTGCCGACCGAAGAACACGGCCGGAGCGCTGGGACGACGCCGTCGGTCAACTCGTCTCCCTACAGGCGTATTACGCCGGGTGGTGGGAGGTGCTGCCAAACAGCCTGCGCGGCACCGCCACCGCTGAAGCCTTGCAGGCGATCGTCGCACTCGACCTCGATGCGCTCACCGCGATCGTGCCGCCACGCGGCTATGGGCGCGATTGAATCGCTTGACCAACACCAGGAGAGAATGTCAGGGGACAACCGTCAGTGGTGACGATCAGATGCCACCCCATGCCGTCCGGCAGGTCTTCCTCAAACCTGCCAGCGGCATGATCACGATCACCGGAATCGGTGATCACGATCAGCCGGATTGGCTGATCACGATGACTGGACTGCGCAGACCGGACACTTCACGAGCTACAAACACCGGACAGATCGCCAGCTAGCCACAGGCAGCGCCGTCCCAATTGCCGGCTCCGGGCGGCAGGGCTAGCGTGCGCGGCAACATACCGGAGGTCCTTCGTGCTGAAGCTTGGATACAAGGCGTCCGCCGAACAGTTCGACCCGAAGCGGCTGCTCGCCTTCTCCTGCGCGGCGGAACAGGCGGGGTTCGATTCGGTGTTCGTCAGCGACCATTTCCAGCCGTGGAAGCATACCGACGGGCACGCGCCATCGGCGCTGGCCTGGCTGGGTGCGCTGGGCGCCAGCACGAGCCGCATCGTGATGGGCACCAGCGTGCTGACGCCCGACCTTCCGCTATCACCCGTCGGTCGTGGCGCAGGTTTTCGGCACGCTGGGCGCCATGTTTCCGGGCCGGGTCATCCTGGGCGTCGGCACGGGCGAAGGACTTAACGAGGTGCCGTCGACCGGCATGAATGGCCGGAAATGAAGGAGCGGTTCGCCCGGCTGCGCGAGGCGATCACGCTGATCCGCAAGCTGTGGTGCGAGGATCGTGTTAGCTTTGAGGGCCAGTACTACCGCACCGAGAAGGCCACGATCTACGACAAGCCGGAAGGCGCCGTGCCGATCTATGTTGCCGGCGCCGGACCGATGGTGGCGAAATACGCCGGACGCAGCGCCGATGGCTTCATCTGCACCAGCGGCAAGAAGTGGGACCTCTACACCGAAACCCTGCTGCCGAATGTCGAGGAAGGGATCAAGGCGTCCGGCAAGGCAAAGCCGGATTATGATCGCCTGATCGAGATGAAGGTGTCGTTCGACACCGATCGCGAGCGGGCGCATGCACGGACACCCGGCACTGGGCGGCGCTGGCGCTGACGCCTGAGGAGAAGATGTCGGTGGAAGACCCGACGGAGATGGAACGCCTGGCCGATGCGCTTCCGGTGGAGCGCGCCGCCAGCCGCTGGATCGTCTCCAGCGACCCGGAGGAGCACGTGGAGAAGATCCGGCCCTATGTCGAACTTGGCTTCCGCCACCTGGTGTTCCACGCGCCGGGGCCGGATCAGGAGCGCTTCCTGAAGCTGTATGGCGAGCAGGTCCTGCCGCTGCTGCGCCGGCGCTTCGGATGAAATGACGGCGCGCCGTCGAATTGTTCGCCGTGCCCGGCCTGCCGATGGTGCAGGCCGGCGACGACCTCCCTGCGCTGATCGCAGCCGGACTGGTGCACGAGGCGGCCAGACGCTGCGCGATCGCGACGTCGTGGTGGTGGCGCAGAAGATCGTCTCCAAGGCCGAGGGGCGCACCGTCGATCTGGCCAGCGGTCACCGCTTCCGCTCGGGCGATCGCACTGGGCGGCAGAGATCGGCAAGGACCCGCGCCTGGTCGAGGTCATCCTGTCAGAAGTCGACCCGAGTGCGTGCGCAGTCGGCCCAATCTGCTGATCATGCAGCATCGGCTGGGCTTCGTGATGGCCAATGCCGGCGTGGATCAGTCCAATGTGCGACCGCAGGATGGCGCCGCATCGCGTGCTGCTGCTGCCGCAGCGATCCGGACGGTTCGGCGGCGGCGATCCGCGATGCGCTTGCGCCGATCAGTTCCCGGCGAGCCAATTGGGGTGATCATCAGCGACAGTTTCGGCCGACCATGGCGGCGCGGCACCGCCGGTATTGCGATCGGTGCCGCAGGGCTGCCAAGCCTGATCGACCTGCGCGGCAGCCGGACCTGTTCGGCCGCACGCTGGAGGTCAGCATCGTCGGCTTTGCCGACGAGATCGCCGCCGCTGCCTCGCTGCTTGCAAGGGCAGGCTGACGAGGCACGACCCGTGGTCGTGGTGCGCGGCCTGACCTGGTCCGCGCCCGATGCCACGGTCGCCGACCTGGTCAGGCCGGCCGCAGGAGGATCTGTTCCAGTGATCGTCGCGCTTTCCGGCGGCGTCGGCGGCGCCAAGCTCGCGCTCGGACTCGTCGCGCATCCTGCCGCCCGAGAACCTGCTGGTGGTCTGCAATACCGGCGACGATTTCGAACATCTCGGCCTGTCGATTTCGCCCGACATCGATACGGTCATGTACACGCTGGCCGGGGTTGGCGAATCCCGGAGCTGGGCTGGGGCCGGCGCGACGAAACCTGGTCCTTCATGGAGACCACTGGATACGCTTGGCGGCGAGACCTGGTTCCGGCTGGGCGATCGCGACCTCGCGGTGCATGTGGAACGCACCCGTCGGCTGCGCGCGGGGAGAGCCTTATCGCCAGTCACCGCGGATCTGTGCCCGCCGCCTTGGTGTCGGGCCGCGCGATCCTGCCGATGAGCGACGACCCGGTGCGCACCGCGGCTGCTGACCGATTCGGGCTGGATCGACTTTCAGGACTATTTTGTGCGCAGCCGCTGCGAACCGGTCGTGCAGGAGCTGGCCTTCGAGGGGGCTGCCGAGGCGCGAGCCCATCCGGACTTTCTGGCCGCGCTTGCAGACCCTCGATTGCAGGCCGTCGTGCTGTGTCCGTCCAACCCGTTCATCAGTGTGGAACCGATCCTGGCGATTGCCAGGCGTACGAGGCGCTTTGGCCGCATGCACGGCCCCTGTTGTCGCGGTCTCGCCGATCATTGGCGGACGCGCGGTAAAGGGGCCGACCGCCAAGATGATGGCCGAACTCGGGCTGAACCCGAGCGCAGCGGACGTCGCGCGGTATTATGGCGACCTGCTCGATGGCTACGTGGTCGATCTCGCTGATATGACCGAGGTGCAGGGAATCCGGCCAAAGGTGACCCTGGCGCAGACGCTGATGCGGAGCCTAGAGGATCGCGAAGCACTGGCGCGAATCGTGCTGAGCGCAGCAGCGAAACTACGGCGCCGCACGTGAACGACGTCTGGGCCGCGGTGCCGGTGAAAGCGTTCACCGGCGCCAAGCAGCGCCTCGCCGCGCTGCTTAGCAGTGATCAGCGCCGCGTACTGGCGAGAGCAATGCTTGAAGACGTGCTGGTCGCTCTGTCCAGTTCTCGCCTGGCTGGTATTCTGGTCAATACCATTGATCCCGAAGCGAGTGCCTTGGCCCAGCGATATGGCGCCCGAGTGGTAACCGATGGGGCCGAGGATGGCCATACCGGCGCCGTCGCGGGTTTGATGCGGGCGCTCAAGCAGGAATGTCAACCGGCCATGCTGACCCTGCCGGGCGACGTCCCACGTGTGACGGCAGCCGAGATCAATGCATTGATTGCATTGCGCCGCGGGGCGCGCGGCGTGGTCATTGCCCCTGCGCATGACGAACTCGGCTCGAACGCCGTGCTTTGTACGCCCCCTGATGTCATGCCGCTGCGTTTCGGTGACGACAGCTATTTTCCTCACCTGATCACTGCGCGCCGGTATGATCTCGAGCCGGTAGTTGCCCGCATGCCAGGCCTCGGACTGGACATTGATCATCCGGCGGACTTACGGGCATTTCTGAGCGCTCGCCCACGAATCCCGACGCGGACGCTGACTTTGTTGGAAGGCGCCGGAGTTTAGTGGCCGCGGGGCCGCGTTCACTGCGACTCACGCCGACATTCGTCGGAGGGAGCCCATGCTGGCTGATGGCGCATTTTCCGGGGCACGGCTCATTGGATTCGCGGGCGCTGTAGCCGGCTTCGCGGCGTTGCTCGGGTGCATGGCGTATTTCTATAATCGCCGGCCCCCTGGCTGCGCCGATGCCTCGACAGTGACCTTGGTTCGGCGGGAGGTGGTGCGAACCCTCGGCCTTCGCATCGCCCCCGAATTGGCCAATATCCAGACTCATGCTGGCAGCGTGTTCGCCATCCGATTTGTGTGTAGCGCGGATTTCACCAATCCGGACCACCTGCGGCTGCAGAACGGCGTATTGGTCGATTCGATCAGCTACAGCAGCGCGTGGGACTCAACTGATCACGCCCAACGGGTCACTGTGACGCTGGAGCCGGTGCTGACATGGCAGCGCGTAGAGTAGGCTGCGAAATCCCTCGGCGATGAGCCGGTTCGGCTGGCGGCACCGCTGGGTCAACGCGACAACCTGCTCCTGGGAAGAGGCCTTAATCCGGCGTGATCAATGGGAAGGCAGGGTAATGCTCAGCGCAAGGGCTGCCGCCGCTTGGCACGGTTCGATTACCGGTGCGCCTGTGGCATCTTCGACTGCCCGACAGTGCTGCGCCATGCCGGTACAACCCAGAATGATGCAATCCGCGCCCTGGTCGATGAGAGATCGTCCCGCGGCCTCAAGCGCCGGACGCGCCGCCTGTGAAGAGAGCAGGTCGTGCATGTTCATATTCAACGCAACATGGCCCGCAAGCCGAGCTTCCAGGCCCATGGCACGTAACGCCGCCCGGTGACGCGCTTTGGAAGCCTCGACAATGGCCACCACGCCGAACCGTTCGCCTCGCGCGACCGCGGCTGACACTGCCGAGCGGAAAACACCCAGCACTGGCTTTTCGGTGACGGCTCGGGCCGCTTCTACACCAGGGTCGGATGCACAAGCAACGACATAGACATCGGCGGCGTTTCGCTGGATGACGCGACACATTGGGTCGACAACCTGATGCCAGTCACGCCAATCATAGATGGCGGGCGGACCTTCGGCGAGGGTAACGACATCGAACGAAGGGCCACCGGCCAATCGGAACGGCACAAGCGCGGCGGAGATCCCATCCGAACACGCTATGGAGCAATTGGGATTGATCACCAGAATGCGAGTCATACCCACAGTCTCGCGTGCACGCATAAGAGACGCAAGCGAGGAACTATGGCGAGCGGCCAGGCGTGTCGAGTACGCCGCGCGTCAGTTGGGTGTCCTTTACAAAATCTGCCCCACAGGCCCGTCGCGAGACAGGCGGGTCAGACAGTCTTGCCCGACCAGGCCCTGAAACTGTACCGCTCCGGCCCGATGCTGATGCTGATTTGCCTGAAAACTGACCGAGACGAGATATGACCCTGCAAGCCAGCCTGGCACGCGTTATCCTGGAGGGTGAGTCTGCTTCGCACCTGCCGACCCACATGGAGGCCGACCGCGACCAGGCGATTTCCGACCTGGCCAGTGCCACCCGCTTCACGCCCTTGCGGTTGAAGCCTGGGCAGGCAACGCCTCGTTCGTGCGTCCTGCGTCTATCCGTCCGCGATGGGCGCATGGTGTTCGATATCCGCGACGCGGCGGACCTGCCGATAGCAGCGGTGGGCCTGGCGCTGGGCCCATTCCGCAGCCTCATCAAGGACTACCATCTGCTGTTGGACAGCCATGCCAAAGCCGTGGAGGAAGGGCGCGAGTCACGCATTCAGGCCATCGATATGGGACGTCGTGGACTGCATAATGAAGGCGCCACGCTGATGATGCAGCGCCTCAGCGGCAAGATCGATATCGATTTCGAAACTGCGCGCCGCCTCTTCACTCTGGTCTGCGTCTTACATCAAAGGAGTTCGGCCCGATGAAGATCGACGGAACCCCATACCGGAGCATCTGGGTCGATTCGGACGATGGATGGTCAGTCCACATTCTGGATCAGACCAAGCTGCCCTGGTCGCTGGAAATGCGGCGGCTCACTGAACTCGAGGAGGTGGCACTTGCGATCCAGACAATGCAGGTGCGGGGCGCTCCGCTGATCGGAGCCACCGCAGCCTACGGCCTATGCCTCGCACTCCGCAGTAGCCCCTCCTCAGAAAGGCTGGAACAAGCTGCACAGATGCTGCGCTCCACGCGTCCGACGGCCATCAACCTCGGCTGGGCGCTGGATCGTATGCTGACGCGCCTTCGCAACACCCTGCCAGAACAACGCCTGCAGACTGCTTACCGCGAGGCCGCGGCGATTGCCGATGAGGATATTGAGCAAAATCATATGATCGGCTGTCACGGGTTGCCGTTATTCCAGGCGATCGCCGAAAGAAGGCAGAATGGCCGAGTGAACGTGCTAACCCACTGCAACGCGGGCTGGCTGGCCACGGTGGATTGGGGCACCGCCTTGGCGCCGATCTATCAGGCTCACGACGCCGGGCTGGATGTGCATGTTTGGGTCGATGAGACACGTCCGCGCAATCAGGGGGCCAGTCTCACCGCATGGGAACTCGGCAAGCATGGCGTTCGGCACAGTGTCATCGCGGACAATGCCGGCGGCCACCTGATGCAGCACGGAGAGGTCGATCTGGCTATTGTCGGCGCGGATCGTGTGACGCGGCGGGGAGACGTCGCAAACAAGATCGGGACCTATCTGAAGGCCCTTGCTGCACGGGATAACCATCTACCGTTTTGGGTCGCGGCACCCTCGTCCACAATCGACTGGACGACGTCGGACGGGATTGCCGACATCCCCATCGAGCAGCGGAACGCTGAGGAGGTGACGCATATGACCGGAAGAGCACCCGACGGTAGCATCGCTACGGTGCAGGTGGCCCCGGGTGGCAGTCCAGCCAACAATCCCGCCTTCGATGTCACTCCGGCGCGCCTGATCACAGGACTGATTACCGAGCGCGGGCGTTGCGATGCAAGCGCTGACGGGCTGCTCGCGTTGTTTCCGGAACGCCGTAGCTGATCAGACAGCCATATCGCTGAGCGTGATCCCGGTCGTCGTCGCGGCCAGCGGAAAATCCAGCGACCAAGCGCTTCCAAAATCGCCTGCGATATCCCAATCAGACGATTGCCGTGCCACCTATGCCGCCTTGCTGCCCAGCATGTTGGCGATCTCGCCGGACACGTGGTTCGCAGCAAGCTTCACGGGATCGGCGGCAAGGTGGGCGTACCGGGCAGTCGTCTGGACCTGGGAGTGACCGAGCAGCTTGCCGATCATCGGCAAGCCCTGGCCACTGGCCACGGCGACCGAGGCGAAGGTGTGACGCAGATCGTGAATGCGGACATCCTCGATGCCGGCACGCTTACGGATCCGCTGCCATGGTGGCTGAAGGTCGGTGAGATGCGCGCCGGGCACCCTGCCGGTGATGACCCAGGGATTGTCGGGGATGCGCTCGATCAGTTTCAGCGCGGCGATGGCCGGCGTGCCAATATGTACGGTCTTGGCGCCGGTCTTGGAGTCCGGGAGGTGCAGGGCACCTGTCTCCAGATCGACGTATTCCCACTTGAGCGTCATGATCTCGCCGAGGCGGCAGCCGGTGAAGATCAGAAGGCGAATGGCGTTGATGGCCGATTGGCTTTCGATGCCGTCGATATCGCATTGGCGCAGGACCTCACCGAGCCTGGCCAGTTCATCCCGCGACAGATACCGCTCGCGCTTCTTCTCCTGGTACTTCTCGACATGGCGACTGGGGTTGGAGCCGTCCGGGCGCAGGCCCCATAGTTCGGCGAGATTAAACACCTTGGACAGGAACTGAAGGCAACGGTTGGCCTGAACCGGGGCGAACCGGAGATCATGGTGGAGGCGGGCGATGTCCGGTCGGGTCACCTTACTCATTTGCAGCCGGCCAATCCGGGGGCTGATGTAGGCCTTCAGGTAATAGCGATAGCCGACGACCGTGCCCGGTTTGCAGTGGTGCTCAGCGTGATCGTTGATAGCGCGCTCGCAAAATTCCTGGATCGTCGGGTCTCGCCGGGCCTTGTCCCGGGCGTCGGCCGGATCCTTGCCCTCCTTGGTGGCCGCCAAGACCTTGAAGGCTTCGGCCCTGGCCTTCTCCGTGGTGAGAATACCGTGCTGGCCGAGCGCCATGCGGCGAAATGCCCGGCCGACCCGATACTGCACCAGGTAGGAGCGCCTGCCGCTGGGCAAGATGCGGATGCCGAACCCGGGCAGGTCGCTGTCGAAGATGATGTAGTCCTTGTCGCGCGGCTCGGCGGCTTCGACGGTGCGTTTGGTCAATTTCGGCATAGGGCAGGGGCCTTCATCCGACGCTGGTTCCGATTGTCCCGCTGCGATCCGCCGACAATCCCGTGGACACACCATGGACACATGCGGGCGAAAGTCGCTGCGGGTTCATGCGAACCATGTAGAAGGCTATCCGCCCCTATTATCAAGTAATATCAGTGACTTATCGTGAATCTGCGTAACCGGGGCAAAACCCCGGGCGGATTGCATTTTAGGGCTTCCCCCGACGCGGACGAGTACCAATTCGCTCGCCGCATGTCACCGCCCACTGATCCGTCGGGTCTGCCGCACGCCGAGCTGGAAGCTCTGGTGGTTGAGCTGCTGGGCGAGGTGTCGGAGCTGAAGCAACTGGTGGCGGCACAGCGCGATGAGATCGCCTGGCTGAAGGGCCTCAAGGGTCGCCCATCGATCAAGCCGAGCGGCATGGAGAAGGGCACCGAGCCGAAGCGCGGCGGCAAGCGGGGCAAACGCCGCGGCCGCGGCAAGGTGACACCGCGGGTCACACCGCAGACCGAGGTGCTGCGGGTGGCGCATCCGCCGGGTTCGCAGTTCAAGGGCTACGAGCCGTATCGAGTGCAGGAGCTGGTGCTCACGGCACGGGCGGTGCGCTACCGCCGCGAGCGCTGGCTGACGCCGCAAGGCGAGACCATCGTGGCGCCGCTGCCCAGTGGCATCCGCGGCCATTTCGGGCCGGAGCTGCGGCGCTTCGTGCTGATGCAGTACCACCAGGGCCAGGTGACCGTCGAGCGTTTGGTCACACAGCTTCAGGCGATCGGCGTCAGTATCTCGAAGCGGCAGGTCATGCGCCTGCTGATCGATGGACAAGATGACTTCCTGGTGGAGAGCTGCGAGGTGCTACGTGCCGGACTGGCGACAGCGGACTGGGTCACCGTCGATGACACCGGCGCGCGCCATCGCGGCGCCAATGCCGTCTGCACGCAAATCGGCAACGACACGTTCGCCTGGTTCGGCACAACGGGCAGCAAGAGTTCGCCGGAACTTTCTTGACCTGCTGCGTGCCGGTCACACCGATTACGTGATCAACGATGCGGCGCTGGACTATATGCATGAGCATGCCCTGGCCGGACCGCTCATCCAGCGACTGGCAACACATGGGCAGCGGCAGTTCGCCGATCAGACCGCCTGGATGCGCCATCTTGAGCAGCTCGGCATGACCGGTCTGCCGGTGACGCCCGATCCGGTGCGCGTCGCCACAGAAGCTGCGCTGTGGGGCGCGGTGAGCGCACACGGGTTTCTCTGCGAGGCGGTCATAGTCAGCGACGATGCCGGGCAGTTCAACATCGGCCAGCATGCGCTGTGCTGGATCCACGCCGAACGCCTGGTGCACAAGCTGGAGACCTTTACCGACCAGCAGCGTGCCGCCCAGCAGCATATCCGCGGGCTGATCTGGTGGTATTATGCCGACCTGAAGCTCTACCGGCGTGAACCGACGCCACGCCGACGCCGTGAAATGCGGGGGCGGTTCGACCGCATCTTTCACCGACGTACCGGCTTCGCCACTCTGGACCGCCTGCTCCAGCGGCTGCACGCCAACAAGGCCGAGTTACTGATGGTGCTCGACCATCCCGAGATCCCGCTGCACACCAACGGTTCGGAAAACGACATCCGCTGTCAGGTGACAAAGCGCAAAGTCAGCGGCGGAACCCACAGCGATATCGGCCGAGACTGCCGCGACGCTTTCCTCGGGCTCGCCAAGACCTGCACCAAGCTCGGCATCGCATTGTGGGACTATCTCGGTGCCAGGCTCAGCATCTCAGGTGCTCCCGCCGTCCCGCACCTTCCCAGCCTCATCCGCCGCCGTGGCCAACCCGCCTGAAAACACCACTCGCCCGGGATTTTGCCCCGGTTACGAATCTGCGCAATCATTCGAAGCGCAGAGAACATTTCATGAACGGTCTCATAACCTGAAGGTCACAGGTTCAAATCCTGTCCCCGCAACCAGCGACGCGAATACATCCGCAACACCGCCGTTCCTGTCCCCAGGAACGGCGGTGTTGCTTTGCGTGCTGTTGCGCAGCCCGAGGGCAACTGCCAGTGCCAACCTGTATGCCTGGTCGGGCCAGCGAGGGCGCTCTCCGCCACGGTGGCTCATAAACGGGCAAGTCGGTGGCTCGAGCGAAGCGCCCCGCGCCGAACGAGCGCAAGAGCGCGATTGGCTGGGCGCAACGCCAAAGTCGGCCTCTCCCGGCGCTACGCCAGCGCTTCCGGGTTCACCACCCGCACCGGCTTGCCGTCCAGGAACGCCAGCGCGTTCTCCAAACTCTGCGGATAAAACTGCTCCCAGGTCTCCTGCACGCCGTAGCCCAGATGCGGCATCAGCACCGTGTTCGGCGCTGTACGCAGCGGATGATCGGCCGGCAGCGGCTCGCGATCGAACACATCCAGCGCGGCCACGATACGACGTGCCTGCAGGGCGGCCAGCAGTGCCTTCTCGTCTACAATGGGCCCGCGCGAGGTATTCACCAAAATCGCCCCCGGCTTCATCCGCGCCAGGTCATCGGCGCCGATCAGGCCGCGTGAGCGATCGGACAGAACCAGGTGGATGCTCACTGCATCGGACCGCTCCAGCAGCTCCTGCTTCGACACCAGAGTCGCGCCCGCTGCCTGGGCTTTTTCCGCCGTCAGGTTCTGGCTCCAGGCCAGCAGGTTCATATTTAGCGCCTTGCCGTAGCGCGCCATGTGGGAGCCAAGCCGGCCCAGGCCGATGACGCCCAGTGTGCGGCCCGCCAAGGTCAGGCCAACCGGCACATTCTCCTGGAACCGCCCCGCACGCATATTGGCATCGCCCGCAGCAATGCCGCGCGCCGCAGCCAGCAGCAGTCCCAGCGCCAGCTCCGCGGTCGCGGCCTCATTGTAGCCGCTGCCCTGGGTGTTGCAGACGACAATCTTCCGCGCGGTGCAGGCAGCCGTGTCGAGCGAGGCGTTGCGCGCGCCGGTCATACCCAGCATGCGCAGTTTCGGCAGCCGGTTGATCAGCGAAGCCGGCAGCGGCGTCCGCTCCCGCATCGACAGGACAATGTCGAAATCGGCCAGTTTCGCGGCGGCAACGTCCTCGCTTGCGAATGCCTGGTCGAAGAACACCACCTCGGCGCGTGCCATCAGCTTCGACCAGTCTGCGCTGGTCTGGGCCACACCCTGCCAATCGTCGAGCACTGCCACCTTGGTCATGTCCGCCTCCCTTTTTCAGCCGCGGAAGGGTGAGGTGTCCGAGCCGCTTGCGCAAGCCGACGCCCGCGACGTTTGCCGTATTGGACATGCGCGACCTCAGCCGATCTCCGAACAGCCTGCACGTCCCGTCGGCCGGGCTTGACCCCGCCCCCATCTCCATCCTGACGCGCAGCACGCGCTGCATGGTCTTTCGGGATAGATGGCCCGGGTCAGGCTCGGCTGGACGGGGAGGGCGCGGCTGGGAGGTCACGATGTGCTCGACGGCACGAGGAACCTGGTTCAGCCAAGAGCAACTCCCTCATCCTTGTGGCCCCAAGGTTCGGCGAATGACCGGTGTATCTCGTCCGGTCACACCTGTATTGCGCGAGTCTCCTGAGTAAGATACAACTCACTAATTCGTGAGTCATCTGAGGCCGCCCATGCCGGGTCCGCGACGCTACGTGATCACCGCGAATATCGACCGCTTTGAGGAGCAGCTGATCTGCGGCGTCCTCGATCGGGTTCAGGCGGCAACCGTCCTGGTCCTGCTGGCTGAAGCCCGTGCCGAGCTTGCGACGTTCGATCAATGCACATCATTCGGGGCGTCAGCCACCACAATGCTCGACCTTCCCAATCCGGCGACGCAGATCTGAATCTGGAGTCCGGACGCCCCGCGCAAACTCCAACCGGGCTGTGCGCGTTACACCACCTTCTTGGCGCGCAAGGCCGCGACCTCCGCCTCGGCGTAACCGAGCTCCTGCAGCACCGCGTCGGTATGCTCGCCCGGTTCCGGGGTGGCGCTGCGCACGCTCCACGGCGTGCGGCTGAGTTCGATGGCCTGGCCGATCACCTCGACATCGCCCAGCACCTTGTGCGGCACTTTGCGGGTGATGTTCAGGTGCTGAACCTGCGGATCGGCGAACACCTCGTTCATCTTGTAGATCGGCCCGGCCGGCACTCCTGCCGCGTTCAGTCGCTCCACCCATTCAGCGGAGCTGTGGTTGCGGGTGATGGCGGCGATTGCCTCGTTCAGCGCCGCGCGGTTGGTGGAGCGCAAAGCGCCGGTGGCAAACGCCGCATCGGTCGCCAGCTGCGGTGCGTCCACCGCCTTGCAAAAGCGGCGATAGATTTCGTCGCCGGCAGCGGCGATGTTGATGTAGCCGTCGCTGGTCGGAAACACGCCAGTCGGAATGCTGGTGGGATGGTCGTTGCCCGCCTGGCCCGGCACCTCGTGGCCGATGGTCCAGCGCGCGGCCTGGAAGTCCAGCATGGCGATCTGCGCGCCGAGCAGCGAGCTTTGCACCCATTGCCCCTGGCCGGATTCCTCGCGTTCGAGCAAGGCGACCAGGATGCCCATGGCGGCGAAGATGCCGGCGGTCAGGTCGGCCACCGGGATGCCGACCCGCACCGGTCCTTGGCCGGGAAGGCCGGTGATCGACATCAGCCCGCCCATGCCTTGGGCGATTTGATCGAACCCGGGACGATCGCGATACGGCCCGTCCTGCCCGAAGCCCGAGATCGACGCATAGACCAGGCGCGGATTGAGCTTGCGCAGGCTCTCGTAATCCACCCCCAGGCGGAACTTCACGTCGGGGCGATAGTTCTCCACCACCACGTCGGACCGGCGCACCAGGCGCTGCAGGATTTCCACACCTTCGGGCGCTTTCAGATTCAGCGTCAGGCTGCGCTTGTTACGGTGCAAATTCTGAAAATCCGGCCCGTGCCGTTCGCCGCCCAGGCCGGCATCGCCTTCCGGCGCCTCGATCTTGATCACGTCGGCGCCCCAGTCGGCGAGTTGCCGGACACAGGTCGGGCCGGCGCGCACCCGGGTCAGGTCGATGACTTTGAAGCGGGCAAGCGGTCCGGTGCTCATTCGTCTTCCATCTCCTGCAACTTGGCGACCCGGCGGCGGAAATCCGCGTCGGTGGAAAATCGTGCGGCAAGAAACGCATCGAGCAGGTCACGAGCGAGCCAGGCGCCGACGATCTGAGCGCCCAGGCACATGACATTCACGTCGTCATGTTCCACCGCCTGATGCGCACAATGCCAGTCATGCAGCACCGCGGCGCGGATCCCCTTCACCTTGTTGGCGGCAATGGCCGCTCCGACGCCGGTGCCGCACACCATGATGCCGCGCTCCGCCCGGCCTTCCAGCACACGCGCGGTCAGCGCCCGGGCAATGTCGGGAAAGTCCACCGGGTTGGAATCGAATGAGCCGACATCGCTCACCTCGTGGCCGGCTGTCTGCAGGTGCTCGATCAGCGTCTGCTTCAGCGGAAACCCGGCATGGTCGGACCCGATGACAAGCTGCAACGACGCCCCTCCGAGGTCGGTCGTGACGCGACAGGCATCGCATGGAATGGCGTGCAGGTCCAATCCGCGGCGGTAATGGAATCATGTTGCGTTATAGCAATTCCTGGCCAGCCAGGCGGAAGCAATCTTTGGTCGCGAGGTTGTGACCGACCAGTCACCACCGTTAAGCCGGATTAGGCGGTGTCGGGGCACAAGTCCGATGCTATACAGCCCATGGTTGTGCTGGCGGTGGCTTCCTCGGCACCGTGGCTGCGACCAGTCTTGACCAAACCTGCCACGTCTCATGGCGCGGAGTTTGCCTTGACCTGCACGCCTCAGAATAACACGAACCTGATGGAACGGACGCCGGAGCCTGCTGCAAGTATTGTGGTCGTCGACGACGAGCTCGAAGTGCGGAGTATCGTTGCGGAGTTCCTGGAGGATTTCGGGTATCGTGTTCTGCAGGCCGACGGCAGTGCGGAGGCGCTGCGCCTGCTGGATTCTCACCCGGATACCCGGCTGATCATTTCGGACATCCGCATGCCGGACATGTCGGGTCTGGAACTGGCGGAGATTGCGACGCAGCGTCACCGCAACCTGAAGGTGATTCTGATCTCGGGATATTTCATTGCCCAGCAGGTCAATCGGCGGTTCCTCCGTAAGCCCTTCCGCATGAGCGACCTGGAAGCTGCGGTGCGCGCGGAGCTGGAAGGTCCGCCGTGACCCCGGCCGCGGCGGGCAGGAGCAGACGGTCCGATGGAGACGCTCGCTGAGTTGTTCGACGGCGGCAGTCGCGTGAGGCCGCGGTGGGCGCGCCGCGCCGAGAAGCCACCGAACGCGAGCGCACCGAGACCATGCTGCGCCAGTCGCAAAAGATGGAGGCGGTCCGCCAGTTGACCGGTGGCGTGGCACATGACTTCAACAACCTGCCGGAGGTCATTCAGGGAAATCTCCAGGCAATTTAAGCTCGGGTCGATGCCGATGATCCATGAACAACTACACCGAGCGGGCGCTGGTCGGGCCGCGCGCGGCGCCTAGCTGACCCAGCATCTGCTGGCCCTCGGCCGCTGCTAATCGCTGCGGCCGACCGTATTCAATCCAGCCGACCGCCTCGCCGCCATGGCGGGCCTGCTGTGCGCCACTCTCGGCAGCGAAACTCCGCTAGAGCTCGCCGCCGACGCCGCGCTGTGGTTGGTGGAGGCAGATCCCATCCAACTCGAATCCGCCATCCTGAGCCTGATCATAAACGCCCGTGACGCGATGCCGCATGGCGGGCAGGTTACCATCGCAATGAGGGACGTCCCGGCCGCCGCAATGCCGCAGAATCCCGAGATCGAGCCGGGCGACCATGTCGCGATCCACGTCACCGATACCGGCGCCGGCATGTCCGTCACGGTGCGCGAGGCCGCGTTCGAGCCGTTCTTCACCACCAAGCCGGCGGGCCAAGGCAGCGGGCTCGGCCTCAGCCAAATCTACGGGTTCATCAAGCAGTCTTGTGGCCATGTCGCACTGGACAGCGAGCCGGGCGTCGGTACCCCGTGACACCGTATCACCCGCCGCGCCGAACCGGAGCCGCAGGGGGAGGCGGTGCTGGAGGTCGCCGGCGGTGAGGAAACTGCCTGAATTGCAGGTCAAACCGCCAGGCATCTGGAAATTGCCCAGCAGTCCGGTGCAAGCTCTGCATCCATGATGGATCGGCATGCCCTGGCGAACGGCTACCTGTCTGCGGTGGTGAAGGCGGACGGAGCGGAGCTGTGCTCGTTATGCGATGCCACAGGCACTGAAATGCTTTGGCAGGCCGACCCGATCTGGCCACGCCATGCGCCGGTCCTGTTCCCAATCGTCGGCCGCCTGAAGGACGATCGGCTCCTGCATCACGGCAAGGCCCATCGGCTGACCCAGCACGGTTTCGCCCGCGACCGCCGGTTCGCCTGGCTGACGCGCTCCCCCACGCATTGCCGCCTGGTGTTGCACGACGACGGCGCGACGCGCGCGATGTATCCGTTCGCATTCCGTTTCGAGGTCGCTTACACGCTGGATGACGACGCCTTGGAGCAGAGCTTTACCATCGTGAACACCGGGCGGGAGATCCTGCCAGCGTCGGTCGGCGCGCATCCCGGCTTCGCCTGGCCGTTGACTCCCGGGGCGGAAAAAGCCGCGCATGTGCTGGAATTCTCCGCCGTGGAAGCCGCGCCGGTGCGGCGGCTTGCCGGCGGCCTGCTGGATCCGGCGCCGCAGCCCACGCCGGTGCAGGGCCATGTGCTG
This sequence comes from uncultured Alphaproteobacteria bacterium, assembly GCA_963789495.1. Lineage (GTDB taxonomy): Bacteria > Pseudomonadota > Alphaproteobacteria > Acetobacterales > Acetobacteraceae > CAWBLP01. The sequence goes on along the minus strand of CAWBLP010000026.1, from coordinate 48,935 downwards.
GCGCTGGACCCGGCGCTGTTCGCCGCGGACGCCCTGATCCTGGACCAGCTCGCCAGCGCCTCGGTGCGCTACACCGCGCCCAGTTCCGAGGTGATCGAGGTCAGTTGGGACGGGTTCCCGCAGCTTGGCATCTGGTCGCGCTCTACCGGCGCCGAGGCCTGCGCGGATTTCCTGTGCATCGAACCCTGGCACGGCACCGCCAGCCCCGCCGATTTCGACGGCGAATTCACCACCAAGCCGGACCTGATGCATATTCCGCCCGGCGACCGCCGCGTGCTGACGCTGCGGATCAGGCTGTGCTGAGCCGCCGGCGCGCCCGCAGCGAATAGGACAGCGGCAGCCACGGCCGGTCCGGCCAATGGAACGTCCCGTCCGGGTCCTGCCGCAGGCAGGCGAACATCCGCCAGGTCGCGGTCGGATGCTCGTGCAGCCAGTCGAGTGACAGCCCGGCCTGGAGCAGCGCCGTGACCACGCTGCCGAGCGGATGGATCCATTGGCAGGTGGCGGCATTCGTGAGCCGCGCCTGCGGATCGACGTAGTCGGACGAATCGTCCAGGCGCAGCGGATCGTCGTGGAAATACGGCAGGAACAGGCCCGGCGTTCCGTCCGGTGCGGCCGCTGCATCGTCCAGCACCATGGCAACCGGATGCCCCTCGGCCAGATAGAGCCAGCCGCCCGGCTTGAGAAAATGCGCCACCAGGCGCGCCCAGGCGGTGATGTCGGGCAGCCAGCACAATGCGCCCCAGGTGACATAGACCGCGTCGAACGAGGCCGGCGCCGGGACTGCCGTCGCCGCGTCGTACAGATCGGCGGCCACGAAGCGCACCCGGTCGGCCAGGCCCAACCGCGCCGCCAGCGCCCGCGCCGCATCGATGGCCGGCGCAGAGAAATCCAGTCCCACCACCTCGGCGCCGCGCTGCGCCAGGATCAGACTGTCGCGGCCGAAATGGCATTGCAGATGCAGCATCCGCAAACCGTCGACCGGACCGAGTTCCGCTTCCTCGATGGCGTTCAGTCGCGCGGTGCCGGCGGCCAGTTCGGCCAGGTCGTAGCCGCGCGGCCCCAGATGCACCGCGACCCGCTCGTCCCAGTTGGCCCGGTTGAGCGCCCGCCAGTCCGGCGGCCGAGGTTCGCTCATCCCGAGCGCTCCGCGCGCTTCACCGCCTGCCAGGCGGTCTCCATCGTCGCCAGCTCGCTTTCGGCGAGCGAGCTGCCCGCCTGCTCGATCCGCTGTTCCATGGCGTTGAACCGGCGGCTGAATTTCTGGTTGGCCTGACGCAGGCAGGCCTCCGGATCGAGCTGCAGCTTGCGCGCCAGATTGGCCAGCACGAACAGCAGATCGCCCACCTCGTCCGCCAGCCGGACCGGATCGGCTTCCGGTAATTCGGCGCGCAGTTCACCGATTTCCTCGTCCAGCTTTTCCAGCACGGCCTGGGCGTCCGGCCAGTCGAACCCCACCCGTGCGGCCCGCGCGGTCAGTTTGGCCGCACGGGTCAGGGCGGGAAGACCCACCGGTACGCCGGCCAACGTGCCGGGCTCCGCCCGCGCTGCCCGTTCGGCGGATTTGTGGGCTTCCCAGGCGGTGGTTTGTTCGGCCGCGTCGCGCGCGGCGGCGTCGCCGAACACATGCGGGTGGCGCCGCACCATCTTGTCGGCAATCGCTCGCGCCACGTCGGCAAAGGCGAAGCGCGCCTGCTCCTCGCCCATCCGCGCGTGATAGACCACCTGGAACAGCAGATCGCCCAGTTCATCCGGCAAGGCGGAGAAGTCGCCGCGCGCGATGGCGTCGGCGACCTCATAGGCTTCCTCGATCGTGTAGGGCGCGATGGTGGCGAAGTCCTGCTGCTTGTCCCAGGGACAGCCCTGCGCCGGGTCGCGCAGCGCGGCCATGATGTCGAGCAGGCGGCGGAGTTCGGCTTCGGCCGTACCGGTCGGGTGCATGAGCCGCGGATAGGGCGGCCTCGGGCGCGGCGCAAGCGACATCCGCGGCCCGTGCCACGCATCCACGCTTGTGACGGGGCGCAGCGAGCGTCGGGGCAACGCCTCGATATTTGCTGCACTCCGAACAAAGCGAGATGCGCGGCACAGGCTGCGGAGGTCTGCTTACAGTTCCGGCCGCCGGCTCCGGGTGCCCGTAGCGAGTTCCAAATGGTGGCCGACGCGCAACACGGTCGCGTCGTCCCAGGCCCGCCCGATGATCTCGATGCCCAGTGGCAGCCCCGTGGCGGTGAACCCGCCGCACACCACCAGCGACGGTACCGCTGCGACATTGGCGACGGTGGTCAGCAAGGGGCGGGAGAAGCCGTCATCCGGTCGCTGCTCGCTCAACAGCGGGGCGGCGCCCTGGGTCGGCGCGCTGATCAGGACGTCGAATTTCTCCAATGTGCGGGCGGTGGCGGCGATCAGATCGGTGCGCTGGCGCTGTGCGGCGATGTAGTCGGCCGCGCGGATCAGGGCGCCGGCCAGTACCCGAATGCGGAACACCCGGGAATACTCCGACAGCCGGGTGCGCAGCGTAGGCTCGTGCAGCGCGTAGGCCTCGGCGGAGATGATGATGCGCCCGACCGCGTTGTAGTCTTGCAGGGAAGGCAGCGTGGCTTCCTCGACGCGGCAGCCCATGTCCTTCAGCAGTCCTGCGGCGCGATTGACCATTTGCAGCGCCTCGGGTGTGGCGGGCGCGTCATGTTCGTAGAACCGGCGCAGCAGGCCGACACGCAGACCCTTCAGCGGCGGCTCGACCGCCCTGGCGTAGGACACGGTGGGGCCGGGCACCGAGGCTGGATCGGCCGGGTCGTGCCCCGCCAGCACGTCGAGCAGAATGGCGCAGTCCTGCGCGGTCCAGGCCATCGGGCCGGCCGTGTCCAGGCTGGGCGCCAGCGGGATGACCCCGCGGCGCGACACCAGGCCAGGGGTCGGTTTCAGGCCGGCAATGCCGCAATACGCAGCGGGCAGCCGGATCGAGCCACCGGTATCCGATCCCAGTGCCCCCAGCGCCAGGCCGGCCGCGACGGCAGCACCGGAGCCGGAGGACGAGCCGCCGGTGTAGCGTCTGGTGTCCCAGGGATTGCGGGCCGGTGGCCAGGGCAGGTCGGTCGCCGGACCGCCGATGGCGAATTCATGCGTCGCCAGCTTGCCCAGCATCACCGCGCCGGCGGCGTGCAGCCGGCGCACCGTCTCGGCGTCCTGCTTCGGCACATTGTCGGCCAGGATGCGGGAATGCGCCGTGGTGCGCACGCCGGCTGTCTCGTAGATGTCCTTGTAGGCCAGCGGAATGCCCAGCAGCTTTCCCTTCCGGCCGTCCTGCAAAGCCCGTTCGGCCGCCCGTGCGGCCGCCAGAGCCTGCCGCTCGGTGACCAGCAGGAAGGCGTTCAGCCGCGGGTCAACGGCGGCGATCCGATGCAGCAACGCGCGGACCAGTTCGGTGGGGGAGAGTTTCCTCGCGGCGATCAGCCGAGCGGCTTCGGCGAGAGTGAAGAAGTCCGCGATGCCGCCCGTCATCGGCGGTTTGCGGCCCGGCGTTGGGCCTTTGGTTTCGACCTTGCGGCGGCGCGGTGCTTGGTTGCCGGCTTGGCCTTCTTGGTCGTCGTAGCTGGCTTGGCGGAGACCACGCGTTTGGCCGATCTGGCGGGGGGGGCGGTTTTCGTCGCGCCGCGTTTGCCGGACTTGGCGGACGGTTTGACCGCTGGCGCCGGTTTGGCAGCGGCACCACGCCTGGCCGGCGATTTCACAGTGGCGGCGCCCCGGGTCGTCTGCCTTGCCGAGGCAGCATCGCCCGTCGCGCTGGCTGGCTGCCGCGTTGGTACCGCGGCTCCCACTGGAGGCAGCAGGCGAAAGCTGTAGGCCATGTCGTCAGCCAACGGGCGATCCTGCGGTAGCCGCGCAATCAGGCCCGCCACCTGCCGCCATGCCAGGACAAGGTCCGCAACCTGTCCGGGATTCAGCACCAACCCGGCGCGAGACACCAGAATCTGCATCTCGGCTGGACTGATCAAAGGCGCGGAAGTGGCCGGCATCGACGCCATGGCCTCACTCGGTTCATAAAACAACGGGTGTTAAGCCTAGTCGGCGAAATCCGCAGCGGCAAGGCGACCGGTCATATTTGCGGTGTGATCTTTTCAGACCAATCCGAGCGCCGCAGCGCGGGCGGGTGATCGGCTCCTTACGCTGGCAGCCCGCCCGGCCGCTCAGGCGCCGCTCCCGGCCTCCGATTGCGGTGCCGGCTCGACCATGGTCGGACCGCCGCGTTCCACCCGGAACACCGCAAGGCCGCGGCGGACCTGTCCGTCTGGCAGCAGCGCCAGCCAGCCATCGACCCCCAGAAATCCGGCGGGCTGGGTCAGTGCGGCGATCGGGTAGCCGTTGCCGCCCGGAATCACCCGCGCGATGGAGGCCGCGTCATAGGCGAGATCGGCCAGCGATGGCGGCGGGGCGCCGTATTTCACCGTGTATTCCTGCTCGAAACTGGCGCGCGCGGCCGGGTCGGGTGCGGCGTACCAAGCACCTTGCACCTGACCGGAGCCGCTGTTCGGTGCCGCCCACAGGATCGGCCCGATGATCTGCACCGCGGAACGGTCGACATCGTAATACGGCAGCACCGCGGCGATCTCGGCCAGGCTCTCGCCGGTATCGGCGAGCAGCAGCACGTTGAAATTGGGCGGTGGGATCGGGGTGCGGGCCAGGTCGCGCGCCTCCCGCCGGCCTTCCGCCGTATCCAGCGCGCGGGCGCGTTTGATCTGCGCCTCGATCGGTCCTCGGCGGTTGGCATAGTCGGCCAACTCGCGGGCGGTGTGGTTGATCGAGGCCATGCCCGGCGCGTGAAAGTAGATTGTGGGCGGCGGCAGCCCACTGGCGGTGGTCGCCTGGGTCAGCGCCTGCGCCATGGCGTGGCCGAAATCGCTCTCCGGCAGCAGCGCCGCGCATTGGCCATGTCCCTGCGCCTGTGCCGCGGCAACCAGCCGGCGAACCTGCTGCCCCGGTGTGATGCCCAGCGTCCAAACGCCCGGCTGCACCTGTGACGGATCGTTGGTAAAGGCCAGGACCGGCACGCCGGCCGGCGCCGCGACCGGCGCGACGGCGGCGGTCTCGGCCGAGGTCAGCGGACCCAGGATCAGGCCGGCGCCTTCCGCGATGGCGGCCTGCGCGGCGGCGGCCGCCGCTTGCGGGTTGCCACCAGTGTCCTTCACCAGCAAAGGAGGCGAACCGGGTGCGGCAAGGGCGAGCTGGGCAGCCTGCAGCATGGGACGGCCGAGATCGGCGCGTGGCCCGCTCAGCGGCAACAGGATGGCGACCCGTCCGCTCCGGCCGCCGGGCATCGAGCCGTTCAGTCCGATCGGTCCGGCGCCATTGCCGGATTGCGGGTAGTATCCTCCCCCACCACCGGTGCATCCGGCCAACAGGCCGGGACCGAGAAGGAGCACGAATGCCCGACGAAGCATGCGGCGCATCTCCCACTGATCAGCCGGCCGAACCATCGGTTCTGCCGGAGGGTCTTGTGCTGGTTTCTACCCCGATCGGCAACCTTGGGGATGTTTCGGCCCGCGCCCGCCAGACCCTCGCGGCGAGCGACCTCATCCTGTGCGAGGACACGCGCCATACCGCAAGGCTGCTTTCCGCTTTAGGCGTGAACGTGAAGACGGAGCCGCTGCACGAACACAATGAAGATGCGCGGATAGGTCCGGTGCTGCGGCTGCTGCGCTCGGGGAAACGCGTGTCGCTGGTGTCCGATGCGGGGACGCCGCTGCTGTCCGATCCCGGCTACCGGCTGGTGCGCGCGGCGCTGGCCGAGGGTCTGAAATTGGGGGTTGTGCCAGGGCCGAATGCCGGCCTGACCGCGCTGGTACTGTCCGGCCTGCCGCCGGTGCCGTTCCTGTTCCTGGGCTTCCCGCCGCCGCGGTCCGCGGCGCGCCGTGCCGCGTTCGGGGCGTTGCGGGCGGCCGAACGGGCCGGGCTGACGGCGACCCTTATCTGGCATGAGGCGCCGCATCGCCTGGCCGAGACGCTGGCCGACATGGCGGTGGCATTCGGCCCACGCCAAGCCGTGGTGGCCCGGGAACTCACCAAGCGGTTCGAGGAGGTGCGGCGCGGCAGCCTGCCGGACCTGGCGGAGCACTATGCCGCGGAGCCGGCGCGCGGCGAGATCAGCGTGCTGGTCGGCCCGCCCGAGCAATCCGATCCGGAGGACCTGGACGGCAGGCTGCGGGCGGCCCTGGCGGCGAACAGCGTGAAGGATGCCGCGGCGCTGGTCGCCGCCGCCACCGGACTGCCGCGCAAGCTGGTGTATTCGCGGGCGCTGGAGCTAAGCGCGGAACAGGCGTGAACGCTGGCGCGCAGGGGAATGCAATCCCGGCGTATCATGCCGGTGTCAGCAACCGGGCGCCGATATCGCCTCGGCGGGCGCGACCGACCAGTGCCAGTCCGGCGGGTCATGCCGGTGTCAGGACCTCCGCCAGTCCGAGCCGGCGGTGGCCGTCCCGCCCGACCATCGTCTCAGCGGCGGACAGCGCGTCCAGCACCGCCTCCTGCGTTGCCTCAGCGGCGGCCTGGAACAGCCGGTCGATGCGAGATTCCGCCAGCACGCGGTGGGGCAGCAGGTCCGCGCCGGCTCGCTGCGGCATGCGGTTGGCGGTGGTGAACGCCAGCGCGATGTCGCCGCTGCCATGGCCCCAGAACGAGCCGCACCAGGAAAGCCCGACTCCGGCTCGACGCGCGATGCGGCCGAGTTGGCGATGGGCCAGCGGGATGTCGGTCGCGAGGACGATGATGCAGGACCCGGTTTCGGGCCGCTGACTGCTGCCGTCCCCGCCGGCGGGCGGTACTTCCACGCGTCGCCCATCCGGCAGGCGCAGGTCACCGGCGCGGCCGAAATTCGCCAGCACCAGCACGCCGAAGTGCCAGGACTCGCCGTCCAGTCTGATCCGGCGTGACGCAGTGCCGATGCCGCCCTTCAGCCCGAAGCAGCTCATCCCGGTGCCGGCGCCGACCGCACCGGACGCGAACTCGGCCGAGGCGGCATTGAGGGCGGCTTCGGCATCGGCTTCGGTGACCGCCATCGCCCGGATGTCGTTCAGGTAGCCGTCATTACATTCCAGCACCACCGGGTTGACCGTGGCGGTCTGGCGGCCGATTGCGGGATTGGCCGCGATGGCGCGCCGGATCAGCGCATTGGCGCAGGTGCCGACGGCAAAGGTGTTGGTCAGCAGGATCGGCGTTTCCAGCGTCCCCAGCTCGTTGAGCTGCACGATACCGGTACTCTTGCCGAAGCCATTCAGCACGGCGGCGGTCGCGACCGGCTTGTCGAGGAATACATCGCCTTCATGCGGCACTATGGCAGTGACGCCGGTGCGGATGTCATCCCGGATCAAGGTGCGGTGGCCGACGCGGATGCCCGGGATGTCGGTGATGCTGTTGCGCGGGCCCGGCGGCAGCGTGCCGCAGGCGAGGCCCTGTTCGCGTGCGCGCATGTTTCCTCCTTCGGTCATACGGCGTTCCAATGGCCGCGCCGCGATGGCCGCGCCGCGGCGGCGGGCGCCGGGGTCGAAATCGCGGCCGGAATCGGGCGTCGTATAGCGACCCTCTGATGCCGTACAGGCCGGGGCGATGGGAAACCGCAAGCAGGCGGAGGCTCGACGGGCTATTCATGCGGGCATGCGTATGCAGTCTGCTTGCATCCTCAGGCTGCCGTAGCGGCGGCGGGACTACTTCTGGCGGCGCGGCGCAGCGCCTGGGGTGGCTGGCCGAAGGCGCGCAGAAAGGCGCGGCGCATTCGCTCGGGGTCGCCAAACCCGGTGCGCTCCGCCACGCCCTCGATCGGTTCGACGCCGCTCTCCACCAGGTCCCGCGCGGCTTCCAGGCGCAGGCGCTCGACCGCCTTGGCGGGAGTCATGCCGGTTTCCGCGGTGAACACGCGGCTGAAATGACGCGGGCTGATGGCTGCGCGATCCGCCAGCCGCTCCACGGACAGGGGTTCGGCCAGATGTTCGCGCGCCCAGCCGAGCAGGGACGAAAATCGCCCCGCTGACGGGTCCGCTTCGAGCAGGGCGGAGAACTGTGATTGCCCGCCGGGGCGGCGGTAATAGACCACGAGCTGCTGTGCGGTCCGCTTGGCGACGGCTTCGCCCAGATCCTCGGCGATCAGCGCCAGGGCGAGGTCGATGCCCGCCGTGATACCGGCCGAGGTCCAGATCCGGCCTTCGCGGACGAAGATCCGGTCCGGTTCCACCCGGATCCTTGGATAGGCCCGCGCCAGTTCCGCCGCGCGCGCCCAGTGCGTGGTGGCGCGGCAGCCATCCAGGCAGCCGGCCGCCGCAAGGATGAAGGCGCCCGAGCAGACGCTGGCGATACGGCGAGTCTGTGCACAGGCGGTGCGCACCCGGGCCAGCGTCTCCGGACACGAAGCGGCCTCGCTTGTGCCAAGACCCCCGGCGATCATCAGCGTGTCGAGCGGCGCATCGTCCCAGCCCTCGGCGGTCAGCGCCACGCCGGAGGAGCTCGCCACCGCACCGGCAGCCAGCGCGAGCACGCGGATGCGATACGCCGCTCCGTCCCGGCCGGCCGCTTCGAATGCAGTGATCGGGCCGGCGGCATCCAGCAACTGGAAGCGGGGGAAGATCAGGATACCGACGCTGCGCGTCATGGCAAGAAAAGAGGGAACCAGGCCATTTGCGACGAACGCTACGGTCGCTAGGCTGACCCCGTCAACACCGTGATAGGAGTTTCGCCATGAGCGACCGGCCCCTGTTCATCGTCTTCGCCCTCTTTCCCGGCGTGACGCAACTGGACTTCACCGGGCCGCACCAGGTGTTTTCCGGTACTGCCGGGTGCGCGGATCATCCTTGCCAGCGTCGCGGGGGGCGCAATCGAGACAAGTGGCATCACTTTCGCCGGACTGTCCCGCCTGGCCGATATCCCGGCCTGCGACGTCATCTGCGTGCCGGGCGGCGCCGGAGTGACCGACCAGGCCATCGGCGATCAGGCGTTCCTGGCTGAACTGCGGCGCCTGGCCGCGACCGCCCGCTTCACCACCTCGGTCTGCACCGGCTCCCTCGCGCTTGCTGCCGCGGGGCTGCTGCGCGGCAAGCGTGCCGCCTGCCATTGGGCTGTGGCGCGATCTGCTGGCGCCGTTCGGGGCGATCGCCGATTCCGGCCGGGTGGTGCGCGACGGTTCAATGTCATCACCGGCGGCGGCGTCACCGCGGGCATCGATTTCGCGCTTGACCGTGGTGGCCGAACTGATGGGCGCGCGGCGGCGCAGGCGATCCAGTTGCAGATCGAATACGCGCCGGCGCCGCCGTTCGAGGCCGGACGGCCGGAGACCGCTCCGCCTGCCGTGGTGGCGCGGGTGCGCGAGCGCGGTGCGGCCATGGCGGCGGCACGCCGCCAGGCGGTGGAGGCGGCGGCACGCGCCCTGTAGTGCTCGGTCGCAGCTCAACCCCGCCCGGTATCGGCCATCCGCGTTGCCTGCCCTGCACGGGCGGTGTGTTTCGCGCCCTGCGCGAGCGGCGCACCGCGGATGGCCTGATCGGACCGAGCGGCGGAGGCGGGTTCGGCGATGGTCGAGGCGCCTATCCGGCCGCTTTCGGCGCGATCAGCCCCTGCGCCTCCAGCATCGGCAGCACGCCGCCGCCCAGCATCATGTCCAGCAGCATCTTCGGCACCGGCGTCACCGCCAGCGTCTGGCCGGTGCGCGCGGTTGGTGGCGGTCCAGTCCTCGATCGACAGTTCCGCGGTGTCGCCCTCCTCGAACGCCTGGCTGACACGCCGGGACATTCGAAGGCGCGGAAGCCGAGATTGACCGCGTTGCGGAAGAACAGCCCGTTGATCGTCTCCGCCAGCAGGAAGCCCACGCCGCAGTTGCGCAGTGACCGCGCGGCCGGCCGCGACGAGCCCATGCCGTAGTTGAACCCACCGATGATCACGTCGCCCTTGTGCATCTCGCGCAGAAACTCGGGCCGGTTGTTGATGAACACCGCGGTGGCCTGCTCCGCCTCGCTGCGGACCAGGTAGGGGCCGGGCAGCATCAGGTCGGTGTTGATGTTGTCGCCGAATTTCCAGACCCGGCCGGCCAGCATGTTGGACCCGCTCATGCCGCGTCTCCCCGGAAGAATTCGCCGGGATGGGCGATCACGCCGGCCAGCGCCGATGCCGCGCACCGTCGCCGGCGAGCCCATGAAGATGCGCGCCGAGGGATCGCCCATGCGTCCCTTGAAGTTGCGCGTGCTGGCGGTGATGCACACTTCGTCCGGCCCCAGCGCGCCCATGTGGCCGCCCGAGCAGGCGCCGCAGGTGGCGGGCGTCACGACCGCGCCGGCCTCCAGCAGCGTCTCCACATAGCCGGCCTTCAGCGCGGCGCGGTAGATCGCCTGGGTGCCGGGCGTGACGATCAGCCGCGTGCCGCGCGCCACCTTGCGGCCGGCACCACCTTGCGCCGCCACCGCCAGATCGTCCAGCGTGCCGTTGGCGCAGGAGCCGATGAACGCCTGGTCGATGTGCTGGCCGGCGACCTCACTGATCCGGCACCGAGTTGTTCACCACCGCGTCGGGCAGCGCCACCAGCGGCTCCAGGCTGCCCAGGTCGATGGTGCGGCGCGTCGGCGTATACCGCGTCGGCATCGGGCAGCGCCGGGTCGAACGGCTGCTGGATTGCGCGCGCGGACGTAGTCCAGCAGCGCGTCGTCCGGCTCGAAGATGACGAACTCGGCGGACAGCTCGGCGCCCATCGTCGCCAGCGTGCGGCGGCCGTTGATGCTGAGCGTGCGACATGCCCGGGCCGCCATATTCGACGTTCTGGTTGACATGCGCGCCGTAGCTGTCCGGCGATGGTCAGGAAGATGTCCTTGGCCGATACGCCCGTCCGGCAAGCGGCCGGTGAAGTCGTAGCGCACGGTCTCGCCGACGCGGAACCATGCCTTGCCGGTGGTGACGGCCCACAGCATGTCCGGCCCGCCGACGCCGCGCGCGGCGCAGTTGAAGGCGCCGGCGGCGCAGGTGTGCGAATCGCCGTTCACCAGCACGGTGCCCGGCAGGGCATAGGCGCGGTCCGCCACCACGGCATGGGCGATGCCCTGGTCCGGGCCGACATCGTGCAGTCGCTCGATGCCGAATTTCTCGGCGAAGCGCCGGCCGGTGCGCATGGCGGTCGCGGCCTGGATGGTGGGCGCCGGCACCAGATGGTCGAACACGATGGCGATCTTGTCCGGGTCGTGGACTTTCAGGATTTCGCGCCAGCCTTCCGGCAGGAAGGTCATGTCCATCAGGACGGCGGTTTCCACGTCAACCACCGCGACATCGCCGGGTCCGACGGTGCCGCCGCCGCTGGCGCGCGACAGAATCTTCTCCGTCATGGTCATGCCCATGTGCGTTCCTCCCGTCATTCATTGTCTGCGCGGGAGCATGGTCCGGAACATCGGGCCGGGCAATGCGGGGCGCTGCCGAGGAAGGGCGTGGTCCGCACGGCTCCGCACCGAGCTCGGCGCAGGCGGTGCCAGGTGGCGGTGGGTGCCGTCGCCGGCGGCTCCGCTTGTCGGAGACGGGGGTCATGGGACGGCGCCGCGGCCGCAGGGTTCAGAATTTTTTTCTCTTAATCATCCGATCCTGGTCCACTTTCAGAATTTAATGCTAAGCGTCCGCGTGGACCGAAGGGATGCCGCTGCATGGCTGCTGACAAGGAGATGGACCGGCTGGACCGCGAGATCCTGCGCCTGCTGGCTCAGGACTCGTCGCTGTCGCTGGCGCAGATCGCCGACCAGGTCGGGTTGACGGCGACTCCCTGCTGGAAGCGGATCCGGCGAATGGAGGAGGCCGGCATCATCTTGCGCCGGGTTGCGGTGATCGACCCGGCGAAGGTCGGCCTGCCGGTCTCGGTCTTCGTGGCGGTGGAGACTGCCGATCATTCCGGCGATTGGCTGGAGCGCTTTGACGATATCGTGCAGAGCCTACCGGAAATCGTCGATGCCTGGCGGATGAGCGGCGACGTGGATTACCTGCTGCATGTCGTGGTGCCGGATATTGCCGCCTATGACGATTTCTATCGGCGGCTGATCGGCGCGGTGCCGCTGCGCAACGTCACCAGCCGGTTCAGCATGGAGCGCATGAAGGCGGCGCCCCTGCCGATTTAGCGGCCCCGCCGCCGGTCCTCTGCCGCCGCAGCGTTCCGCGGCGCGCGAGCTGCGATGTCCGCACCAATCGCGGCGTTGCCGGCGGCGTTCCGCCCCGCATCGGCTCTGCGGTCTGGTTCGCGAACGGCCGTGGCGAAAAGTATGTCCAGCTCGGACGGAGACGCGAATTGTCGCTAGCGCGTCAATCTGTCCGGTTTTGGTAGCGCGTGATCTGTCCGCTTCGTTCCTGCTCTGTGCCGGGGCATGCCCCGGCACAGAGCAGCCGCACTGGAAGCGTGTCATGCGGCCATATGCTCCTGTTGGAAAAGGCGCCCCTCGGCGTCGTAATCCGCCAGCCGGTGCGGCCCCCACAACACCGCCAGCCGCCCATCCGGATATTCGTGCACGCGCACGGTGGCTCTGACGAAGTGCGGCCGCAGCCGCGACGGCGGCAGTTGCAGGGTGAGGCGGCGCCACTTCACCGTGTTGTCATGACCCACTCGGCGGTCCTCCTGGATGCACAGAATCTCCCGCCAGGCACCGTTCGGATCCACCACGAAGGCCGATCCCGCCTGCTCGGCCGGCACCGCAAAGCGCGCGTTGTGCTCGGCGACGTAGACCTCCCGCAGCCATCGGTTCGCCGCCTCCGGTGTGCTGATCCCGGCCAGCGCCAGCTCCTTCGGCAGCCGGTCCTGCAACGTGCCGAACAGGCGCTCCGACCGCCCGCGGGCCTGCGGCGAGTAGGCCGCAATGTGCTCGATGCCGAGCTGCTTCAGCGCCCGGCCGAACTGTGTCAGCACTGTCTTCGAGACACGACCGCCGGCCTCGGGCGTCTCGAAGTAGTGGCTGCCACGGTCGGTGTAGAGCGAGCAGAACAGGCCGTGCCGTTCAATCACCTCCCGTACGCCACGCAGGCTTGAGGCGGTGCCCTCCTGCTCCACCAGGAACAGCGAGTAGACCGCACTCGTCGCGTCATCCATCGTCGCCACCAGGTCGTATTTGCGTTCGTCGCCAGGCAGCCAGGCATGGGTCGACGCATCCTGATGCAGCATCATGCCCACCAACGGCCGGCGCGGCCGCTTCTTGCGATGCGCCGAGCGCGACCGCGCCGGGGTCACCAGCCCGGCCCGTTGCAGGTGCAGCTTGGTCACCGTGTAGCCCAGCGTGTAGTTGTGCCGCTTGCCCAACTGCTCATGGAAATGCTTCACCGTGAAGCCGCGGTAGAGATCGCGATACAGGCCCAGCATCCGCTCGATCTCCGCCTTCGGCGCCTGCCGCAGCGAGGGGCGGAGGCGACGGTCGCTCAATCCCGCAACTCCTTCTTCCCGGTAGCGGTCGCGCCAGCGGCGGAACGTCCGCTCGCTGACCCCGAGCAACTCCGCCGCCTCCAGCTGGCTCAGCTCAGACCGTTCGGTCCGACCCAGCACGTCCTGAAAACGCATCCGACGAACCCCCTCGTGAATGCGTGCCCGATCCATCGCCGCCCCCCGTTCCAGCGAGCCAGTGGACCGGACACTTCACGAGCTACAAACACCGGACAGATCGCCAGCTAGCCACAGGACGGAGACGCGAATTTGACACTCACCCACAACCGCCGCATCCTGCCCGACCACCGAGGGGAGCCCCGCCGCAAGGGGCTGAGATACCGCTACAGCCGGCGCACCCGGCGGCGCGGTGACCCTTGAACCTGAACCGGGTCATGCCGGCGTAGGGACGGGGTTCCGGCATACGCATCACCCCCGTCTCCCGCCTCAGCCGCCCGCGCTGCGTTGGAGGAGGAGACGTCATGACGGTCCAGTCCCCCGCCCGCCCGAGCTCGGTCACCACCGGCCCGATCGCTGGCTCCCGCAAGATCTATACCAGCCCGGCCGGCCGCCCCGACATCAGCGTGCCGTTTCGCGAGATCGCGCTGGACCCGAGCGCGCGCGAGGAACCGTATCGCGCCTATGACTGCTCCGGCCCCTACACCGACCCGGCCATCACCATCGATCTCGTCCGCCGGCCTGACGCCGGTGCGGCGCGAATGGCTGGCGAAGCGCGGCTTCGACCGCATCGCCGCCCGCGCGGTGAAGCCGGAGGACAACGGCAATATCGGCAACGACAAGCTGGTGCCGGAATGCCCGGCGGATCATCCGGTCTATGGCGGCAAGCCCGGCCAGCCGGTCACCCAGCTGGAATTCGCCCGCGCCGGCATCATCACCGAGGAGATGATCTACGTCGCGCATCGCGAGAACCTCGGCCGTCAGAAGATGCTGGACGGAGCCGAGGCGCGGATCGCCGATGGCGAGAGCTTCGGCGCGGAAATCCCGCCGTTCATCACGCCGGAATTCGTGCGCGACGAAATCGCCCGCGGCCGCGCCATCATTCCCGCCAATATCAACCATCCGGAGCTGGAGCCGGTCATCATCGGCCGCAACTTCCTGGTGAAGATCAACGCCAATATCGGCAATTCCGCGGTGACCTCGGGCGTCGCGGAAGAGGTGGAAAAGCTGGTCTGGGCGATCCGCTGGGGCGCCGACACGGTCATGGATCTGTCCACCGGCCGCAATATCCACAACATCCGCGGCTGGATCATGCGCAACAGTCCGGTGCCGATCGGCACCGTGCCGATCTACCAGGCGCTGGAGAAGGTGGACGGCGATCCGGCCAAGCTCGACTGGGAGGTGTTCAAGGACACGCTGATCGAGCAGGCGGAGCAGGGGGTGGACTACTTCACCATCCATGCCGGCGTGCGGCTCCAATACGTGCCGCTGACCGCCAAGCGGGTCACCGGGATCGTGTCGCGCGGCGGCTCGATCATGGCGCGCTGGTGCCTGTCGCACCACAAGGAGAGCTTCCTGTACGAGCGCTTCGACGAGATCTGCGACATCATGCGCAAATACGACGTGTCGTTCTCGCTGGGCGACGGGCTGCGCCCGGGCTCCAACGCCGACGCCAACGACCGCGGCGCAGTTCGGCGAGCTGGAGACGCTGGGCGAACTGACCAAGCTGGCCTGGGACAAGGGCTGTCAGGTGATGATCGAAGGCCCCGGCCACGTGCCGATGCACAAGATCAAGGTCAACATGGACAAGCAGCTGCGCGAATGCGGCGAAGCGCCGTTCTACACGCTTGGCCCGCTGACCACCGATATCGCGCCCGGCTACGACCACATCACCAGCGCGATCGGTGCGGCGATGATTGGCTGGTTCGGCACCGCGATGCTGTGCTACGTGACGCCGAAGGAGCATCTCGGCCTGCCGGACCGTGACGACGTGAAGACCGGCGTGATCACCTATCGGATTGCGGCGCATGCCGCGGACCTGGCGAAGGGTCATCCCGCCGCCAAGCTGCGCGACGACGCGATCAGCCGCGCGCGGTTCGAGTTCCGGTGGGAGGATCAGTTCAACCTGTCGCTCGATCCCGACACGGCGCGGTCAGTTCCACGACGAGACGCTGCCGAAGGAAGCGCACAAGGTCGCGCATTTCTGCTCCATGTGCGGGCCGAAGTTCTGCTCGATGAAGATCACCCAGGATCTGCGGGTGGAGGCGGAGCGGATGGCCGGCATGGAGGAGAAGAGCAAGGAGTTCGTCGAGAAGGGCGAGCAGATCTACGTGCCGGAAACGGCGGCGGAATAACCTGCCACGCCGGGGCCGCGCCCCGGTATCGATCGCTTCATGAAGCCACGAGGCACCCTGCCTCGTGGCTTCATGCTTTCTAACCAGGGCTTGCCGAACGCGTCCTGCCGACCGGAGCTTGCTTGCGCGGCATCGGTGCCACCTTCATGGTGAAGCCCCCACAGCCGGAGCAGTCGATGGATGTCCGACCCGCGTGAAGCGCTCGAAGCGATTGGCCTGTTGCCCGACACGGAGATCGATATCGCCGATGCCGCGTTGCAGCTTGCCCGCGTCGATGCCTCGGACGCGGATTGGCTGGCGGCGCGGGCCCATCTGTCGGAGCTGGCGCAGCACGCCGTTGCGCTGCCGGCCAGCGGCGACCTGGCGGAGCGCGCCGAGGCGCTGTCCGCCCTGCTGGCGACCCGTCACGGCTATATCGGCGACTCGCAACATTACGACGACCTGGCCAACGCCAACCTGATCCGCGTCATCGAGCGCCGCCGCGGCCTGCCCGTCGCGCTCGGCATCCTGTGGATGCATGCCGCGCGCGCGGCCGGATGGGGCGCGCATGGCGTGGATTTCCCGGCCCATTTCCTGGTGGCGCTGGAAGGCAAGGGCACCCAGGCCGGTACTGGACGTGTTCCACGGTGGCGCGGCGCTGGGTGCACGCGAACTGCGCGTGCTGCTGAAGCAGGTGGAGGGCGAGGAGGCGGAACTGCGGCCGGGCCTGCTGCGACCGATGAATGCGCGGCGAGTGCTGCTGCGGCTGCAGAACAACATCCTGACCCGCAAGCTGCAGGCCGGCGACATGACCGGCGCGTTGAGCTGCACCGAGGACATGCTGCGCATCGCGCCCGACGTGGCGGAGCTGTGGCGCCAGGCCGCGGTGATGAACCAGCGGCTGGACCGCGTGACCGCCGCGTTGCGCTGCTTCGAACGCTGCCTGGCCCTGGTGCCCTCCGGCGGCGCGGCCGATCGCGTGCGCCTGGCGATGGAGGAGCTGCGCGGCCGGCTGAACTAAGCCGCCTTTCGCGGTCCGGTGCCCGCATCTGTGCGTTGGGGTGGGATGCGGCAACGCCCCGACCTTCGCTGCGTCCTGCCCCATCGCACGGATGGGGGCACGGGCTGCGAGGGGCGGCGCAGTTCACGCCGTCAGCGCGTCGATCTCCTGGACCAGGGCGTCGGTGGTGACCTGCCGGCAATAGCCGCGATTGTTGCGCAACGACCAGTCGTGTCGTCCCGCGCTCAGCGTCGCGCAGGCATCCACCGGCAGCGTGACCAGGTAACCCAGGTCGCAGGCGTCACGCACCGCGGAATCGATGCACTGGTCGGTCAGCACGCCGGCAATGATCAAGGAGCGCACACCGAGGTTGCGCAGCACGTAGTCGATGTTGGTCGAGATGAACACGCTGGAGGACGTCTTCGGCAGCACCATCTCGTCGCCCACCGGCGGGATCTCCGCCAGCACCTGGGCATCCCAGGAACCGCGCGGCACGAATAGCCCGCTGATCCGGTAGTCCAGGCTTTGGTCGCGACCATCCCGGGTCAGCGCCTCGATGACCGTGTACATCACCTCGATGCGGCCACGCCGGCAGGAAGCGGCCAGGCGCTGCATGTTGGGCACCGCCGTCTCCCGCATGGTGCGGAAGAACCAGCCGTAGCGTGCCTCGCGTTCGGCTTCGGACAGGCCGGCATATTCGCCGCCATCCGGGCGGGCGGTGTAGTTCTGCACATCGATGAACAGCAGCGCCGCGTGCGCCGGATCGATCGGCACCTCGCGGCTCAGCGGCGCGCGCCCGGTGTCGCTCATCACGACCCCGCCGCCCGCAGTTGCGCGTCCGCTTCCGGCAGCAGCCGCGCGAACCGCGCTGCCCAGGCCGCCTGGCCAGCGGCATCCTCGATCAGGTCCTGGCGGATTTCGATCTCGACATGCGGCAGGCCACGCCGTTCGCCATGCACGGGAACGCCATAATCGCTGGTGTCGGTGATGGCGTAGGGCGCGTTGTCGCCCACCATCAGGTCGCCTTCCGCGCGCAGCAGGGCCAGCAGGATCGAGGCGAAGCGGGCATCGCGGTTGTACAGCACGCCCACCTGCATGGCGCGCGATTCGCCTTTGAATACCGGGGTGAAACTGTGCATCGCCACCAGTACCGTGCGCCGCCCGGCCGCGCCGCGTGCATCTAGCAGGGCGGCGATCCGCGCGTGATAGGGCCGGAAGATCGCATCCACCCGTGCGGCGCGGTCGGCGTCGGTCAGGCCGACATTGCCGGGAATGCGGGTCAGTTCACTGATCTCCGGCATTGCGCTGGCCACTGCCGGATCGCGGTTGCAGTCGATCACCAGGCGCGAATAGGTCTGCAGCACGGCGGCCGCGTCCAGCGCCTCGGACAGTTGCTCGGTGACGCCCGCGATACCGATGTCCCAGCCGATATGACGATTGAGTTCGCTGTCCGGCAGGCCGAGCTTGCCGAGGCGGCGCGGGATTGCGCGGCCGGCGTGGTCGGCGATCAGGAACAGGTTGGACACGCCATTGCTGCGCAGCAGGCGGACCGGATCGGGTTCGTCGGGCTCCAGCAGGCTGATCCGGGCGGCATCCATGGTTCCTCCAGCGTGCGGCGTGGTGTCAGCCGGGACTGCCGCAGCGCCGGCCGAATGTCCAGCGCCACCCGGTGGATATACCGGCTTGTTGCAACTCCGCTAGCACACGTGGGGCCGGTGTCGCGCCTGAATCGGGCCGGCCCATCCGCTTCGTCCTCAGGTGACGGCCGCATCAAACCGGAACCGATGGCTGTGCCAGACGTTGGCGGCGACTGCCAGCATGACGACGACGCCCCCCGCGGCGCTGGTGATCGCCGGCATTTCACCGAAGGCCAGCCATACCCAGGCGATCGCAAGTGGCGCCTCCAGCGTGTTGAGCAGCGCATTCTCGGTCGCGGAGATCATCTGGCCACCCACAGTGAGTAGAAGCAGCCCCAGGCCAAACTGCGTTGTCCCGAACAGGAACAGATTGACCATGTCGCCGGTGGCGATGGCGAACGGCGTGGCGAACGGCCAGACCAACAGCGGGCACAGCAGCGCCGACAGGCACGCCGCGGGCAGCATCGGGGTCTCGTGCTGATGCCGGATGATCAGCATCATGACGGCCATGCAAAGCGTCATGCCGAACGCCAGCAGATCACCCACCAGATGCCCGTCGGTGATGGCGCCGCCCACGATGATGGCGACGCCCAGCAATGCGATCAGGCTGGCGGCGAGTGTCGCCCAGCTCTCCCGCAGGCCGAGACAGAGCCAGCCCAGGCCCGCGGTGACGAACGGCGCGGCGGCGAAGATCACCGCGACGTCGGCGACCGAGGTGTGGCGGAACGCATTGATGTATAAAATCGTGGCGCCGGTGGAGCAGGCAGCCGCCAGCAGGCCGGGGCCGCCGATGGCCCGCATGACCCGCACCGCCTGGCGTCGTTCCTGCACCAGGATCACGCACAGGATCATCACGCCCGCGAACAAGCCGCGCCAGAACAGCATGGTCCAGACGTCGAGGTGGATCAGCCTGGTGAAGAACCCCGCCGAACTGAAGAACACCGTCGACAGCGCGATCAGCAGAACGCCCTGGCTGTGCCGGTTCATGCGGTTACCTATCGCTCTGAGATCGGACCGGACGCGTGTTGCGCCGTCAGCCCGGTGGTCCGTCGAAAACCTTGAGGTCCGTCGGTATGACCGCCCAGGCCGGGCGGCCGTCGGCAAAGATCGCGACCCTCGGATGGAACAGGGACGGATCGTCGAGCGAGCCGGCGTAGATCGTGAACGAGTCGTCCGTGCCCACGTCGCCGCCGAACACCAGGCTGCTGCAGACCGGGCAGGAATTGCGCACGGCGTCGGTGCCGCGGGCGGATTTCGACACGAATTGCTTGGTGCCGCCGTTGAAGCGCACGGCGCCGGCGGAAAACCCCAAGAACGGAATGAATCCCGCACCTGACGCCTTGCGGCAATCCGCGCAGTAGCAGTGGCCGGCGTAAAGTGGTTCTCCGTCCGCTACGTAGCGCAATGCGCCGCAGAGACAGCCACCGGTGTAACGCGTGCCGATCTCACCCATGTTGGTGTCTCATTGTGTTGCGGCGTGGGGAGGGCGAGCTTCCGGCATGTCGGCGAGAGGATCAAGTTGAGGCCCCTGCTGGTCCAGCGGAGCGGTCAATGGCGTCCCCACAGCCCGCTTGGCGCTGCCACAGTCTGGTCCAGTGGCCGATCCACTGCGCCCTTACCTGCGCCTCGCTCTGGCCGAGATCATAGGCGGGTGACACCAGCGGGGCGGTGCGCTCCACTTTGACCAGGACGATGTGGTGCTTGGTGCTGGTCGAGCCGCGGCGGCGATAGAACGCGAGCAGCTCCTCAAACCGGGCGCCCTCGGCGTGGATGGTTGCGGTTCCCTTGAAACGATAGCCTGTGCGCGAGACCATATCGACGATGTTTATCTCCAGTGCGGGGTTGTGCCGCAGGTTCGCGATCGTGGCGGGCGAGCACAAATCAGCGAAGATCAGGTGATCATCGTCCCACACCGCGGTGGTGCCTTTCGGTGAGAGGTTGGGCGTGCCGTCCGGGCAGACGGTGGCGATGAAGCCCAGTTGCTGCTCCTCCACCACCCGTCGCATGTCGTCCGTCAGGATCCCCATCACTGTACTCCCAGGATTGGTCGGGGCGGCATGGTGAGCCGGCCGGGCACGGCAATCCAGCCGCCAGGCGGTCGGGCCCGGGGCGTGGGCAATCGGCCGCAGCATGGGGAAGTCTGGCCGTCACCTCATCGAGTTATATTTGGCCGCTCCCCAGCGCCCGCGGCGCCCCGACCACTGGGCCGGGTCCTTCCCTCAGGCCGCTGTCGCCATCGCATCAAACCGAGGCGCGGGCGGGCGCGCCAACAATGCCGCGAGCAGGCTTATCGCCGCCAGTGCAGCAAAAAATTGCAGCGACAGGTCGTAGGTGCCGGACCGGTCGCGCAGCAGCCCGGAGATGAGCGGTCCCGCTGCCTGCGCCAGCACCTGCACCGACAAGGCGATGCCGCGGATCGCGCCGTAGCTGCGGCGCCCGTAATAATCCGCCCAGGCAATCGGCAGCATGGTCAGCAATCCGCCAATGCCGATGCCGAACACCGCCGCGGCCAGGTAGGCCATGGTCGCGCTGTGTACCGCATCCATGATCAATGCGCCGGCGCACAGGAGCGCCCCCACCACGGCCAGCGCGTAGCGGATCGGCAGACGGCGCGGATAGAAGCCGAAGCCCAGGCTGGAAACGCCCGACATCAACGAGAACGCGCTGACCACGGTGGCGGCGATCGTGGGACTCAGGCCGCGCTCGATCAGCAGCGGCGCCTGATGCAGGCTCACGCCAGCCTGCACCGGATAGGCGAACAGGGTGAACAGCGACAGCAGCCAGAACGCCGGCGTGCGGACCGCCTGGGCGCGGCTGAAAGCCGGTTCCTGGCGCGGCGCCGCGTGGCCCGCCGGGTGCGCGACGCTGCGATCCGGCGTCAGGCCAACGTCCTCCGGGCGGCGCACCATCAACAGCCAGCTCGGGATGAACCCTACCGCCAGCACGGCAACGCCCACCCCCAGCCAGCCGGCGCGCCAGCCGCCATGCAGGATCATGGCCTGCGCGATCAGCGGCAGCGTCACCAGGCCGACCATCTGCGCGATGGTGGCGATCGACACGGCGATGGTGCGGCGGGCGACGAACCAGTTGTTCACCGCGCCGTAGATGCCCAGGTCGAACGGGCCGGCGAAGTTCATGCGGGCGATGCAGAACAGCGCGTAGAACATCGGCAGCGACAGCGTCAGCGACAGGCCGAGGTCGGCGACGCCGGTCAGCAGCACGGCAAGCGTCAGCACCAGCCGCGCGCCCTGGCGGTCGAGTAGTCGGCCGAGCGTGGGGGAGGTTAGTGCGGCGAGGAGACCGCCGAGGGAGACGGCGCCGGAGATCGCGGTGCGTGACCAGCCGAATTCTCGGGTCATCGGTTCGACGAAGATGGACAGTGTAGCCACTGCACCGCCCTGGCGGGAGAAGCCGGCGCAGCAGACACAGCCCAGGATGATCCAGCCATAGAAGAACGGCAGCCGGTGGATCAGGAAGCGCGGCAGCATCCGGCCGGATTGCGCGGGAGCGGTGGCAGCGGGGGGACGCATAGGGCAGCCTGTCTGTGTGATCCGGACCTGCATAGCGGCGCTTGTCGGATTGCGGCAAACCGACGCCGCAGGCGAACTGAACCGGCGACGCACCTGGACCAACCGAGCGAGGAGCCTCCGATGCCCGAGACCTTCGACGCCGCGACGCTTGCATTGCTGGGCAGCACGCAGGAGGTCGGAAATCGTCACCAGCCGATATCCGGATCGGACGACGATCATCTGGGTTGTCGTTGTCGGCGATGACGTGCTGGTGCGTTCGTTCCGCGGACGCAAGGGGCAATGGTATGACTCGGCTGCCACGGATGGCACCGCCACCCTGGTCCTGGACGAGCGCCGCTTGCCGGTGCGGATCATCGCGGTGGCCGATCCGGCGGTGATCGCGGCGACGAGCGTGGCCTTTCTCACCAAATATGCCGGCAGCCCCTATGCGCAGGCGATGGTGCGGCCGGATACGCTGGCGACGACGCTGCGGCTGGAACCGGCCTGACCGGCGCGCGCGGCCGACGCCGCGCTACGCGTCGGCGAACATCCCCACCGGCACACCGGCCACCGTGGTGCTCGCACGGAACAATCCGCCCAGTGTCGGAAACCGCGCCAGCACCTCGGCCGACTTGCCGCCGCGCAGCGAGGTGACATACAGCGCGCCATCGGCGAAGCACGGCATCGTCGGCCCGGGCACCGGGAATGGGATGCGTTCCAGCAGCGCCCCCGCCGGCGAGAAGCGGTGGAGCACGCCGGCGGACGGACCGGCCGACCAGTAATTCCCGTCCATATCCACCGCGCCGCCATCCGGCCGACCCTCGGCGTCACTGAGCGTCACCACTACGCGGTGGTTGTGCATCGCGCCGGTCTGTCGATCGAAGTCCCAGGCCTCAATCACGCCCGTCTTGGTATCGGAATGATACATCACGGCTCCATCGGGCGACCACGCCAGGCCGTTGGAGTTCGCGATCCCAGCCGCGCGCCGCTCCATCCGTCCGTCTGGTGACACACGGTACAGCGCGGCGATCGGCTGGCGGTCCTTCTGCTCATCAATGCTGCCAACCCAGAAGCAGCCATCCGGTCCGATCTTGCCGTCATTGAGCCGCGTTGTGTCAGGCTCATCGATCGAGTCAGTCAAATCCTGCACCGAACCGGAGCGCGGATCGAACAGCACCACATGCCGTCGCTGCGCCACCACCAGCCTGCCGGATCGGCACAGCCCGAAGCTCGGCACGATGTCCGGCAGCGTCCACGTCTCTCGTGCGCCATCATCCACCGACAACACGTTGATGCATTTGCCCTGGATGTCGGCGAACAACAGCTTGCGCTGCACGGTGTCCCACACCGGACATTCCGCTACGGTGCAGCGGGAATCCCAGACCAATTCAAATTGCAGCATTGCCGGCTCCTGTTGGTTACACACCAGATGACCGCGCCGCCATCTCGCCGCGGCGAAAAATCTGCTTGCAACCTTGCGGACCCAACGTCCAGCCCGGGTTCCGGGCCAGTCGCCGGTGGGGCGCGCCGTCCGGCCGCTCCCTTGCCGCGGCCCACGGTCGCGACTACGACCCCGTTTGTTCGACCGCTGGAAGGAACGTCCGATGCGCCGCCGAGATCTGGGCCTCGCTCTGCTTGCACTCCCCACCATCATCCGTCCCGCCGCCGCGGAAACCACCGTGGTGCGAATTTCCAAGCAATACGGCCTTCCCTACATGCCGATGATGGTGATGGAACGGCAGCTTCTCGTGCAGAAGCACGCCGCCAAACTCGGCCTCGGCACCGTCAAAGTGGAATGGCCGCAGCTCGGCGGCCCGTCACCGCAGGTGGATGGGTTGCTGTCCGGCAGTCTGGAATTCATCGGACCGGGAGCGCCGACGCTCGCAACGCTATGGGACAAGACCGCAGGCACGCCGCAGGAAGTTCGTGCACTGTGCGCCATGCAGTCGATGCCGTACGTGCTGGTCACCCGCAATCCAGCAATCAAGTCGATCGCGGACTTCACCAGCAAGGACAAGATCGCGCTGCCCGGCGTGAAGCTGACCGGCCATGCGCTGGTGCTGGAAATGGCGGCGGCGAAGCAATGGGGCTTTGAGCATTTCGACAAGCTCGACCCTCTCACCGTCACGCTCTCTCATCCCGATGCGATGGCTGCCGTGCTCGGCGGCCAATCCGAGGTGAACAGCCACTTCGCCAGCTCCCCGTTCTACTATTACGAGCTGGCGACGCCGGGCATCCACAAGGTGCTGAAGTCGTACGACGTGTTGGACGGACCGCACACCAACGGCGTTCTGCTGACCACCAAACGCTTCCACGATGCGAATCCAAACGTCTGCGCCGCGGTATTCGCTGCGCAGACCGAAGCGAACGCCTTCATCAAGGCAGAACCGCAGGCTTGCGCGAAAATCTATCTGGAAGCGACCGGCGACAAAAAGGTCGGCGCGGATGAGCTGGCGAAATTGGTCGCCGATCCGGATGTGGACTATACCACGACTCCGAAGAACGTGATGACGTTCGTCGCCTTCATGCACAAGGTCGGGCGCATCAAGCATAACCCCGGCAAATGGCAGGACCTGTTCTTCGCCGAGGCGCATGGCCTGGCCGGAAGCTGAACGCGCCCGGCCAGCACCGCTCATCGCACGACGCCGCGTAAACTCGCCGGTCTGCGCACGTCGTGCGTAGGCTGGCGGATCGGTCGAATCTGCAGCGTCATTCGCCAGCCTCGCTATGCCACGCTATCATGCCGGCCTGACCAAGGGAGGGATATATGGCAGACAATGGACCGGCGATCATTGAACTCGATCGCAAGCGCATGCAGGCGATGGCGCAAAAGGATGTCGCCACGCTGAACGAGATCCTCGCCGATGACCTGATCTACACGCATTCCTCGGCCCGGCTCGACACCAAGCAGAGCCTGGTCGGCGCCATGCAGTCCGGCGCGACCGTCTACACCGGTGTGGAGCCGTCGGACGTGAAGGCGCAGGACCTCGGAGACGCGGTGGTGCTGACCGGGATCGCCCGCATCAGTGTCGTATCGAACGGAAAACCGAATGCCTTCTCGGTGCGCTTCACCGACGTCTACGCGAAGCGAGGCAGCCTTTGGCAAATGGTGGTCTGGCAGTCCACCCGCCTGCCGGAATAGACGCCAGCGTCAGGCTACGCCCGGCGAGATTTTTCGATCCCCGACATGAACGCGCCGACGACACCAGCGCCGCCCGTCGCAGAGCGGCGGCGCTGGAGCCTGGCGGTCGCCATGGTCTCGGTCGCCGTGTTCGGCCTCAGCGTGGGGCAGGCGGCGCCGCTCATTTCGCTGCTGCTGGAAACGCGCGGCATCGACGCCACCCTCAACGGGCTCAGCGCCGCCACCACCTCCGTCGGCATCGTGCTCGGCCCGTGGCTCGCCCAGCGCGGCATTCGTCTGCTGGGCATCAGCCGCTTCCTGCTGCTGTGCTTCGCGCTCGACATCCTCCTGTTCCTGTCGATGAAGCTGTTCGACGGGCTCGCGGCGTGGTTCGTGCTGCGCTTCCTGCTGGGACTGGTCGGCTCCAACATCTTCACCGCTAGCGAGGCCTGGATCAATTCGCTCGCGGGCAGCGTGGGACGAGGCCGCATCGTCGGCCTCTACGGCGCCATGCTGTCCGCCGGATTCGGCATCGGCCCGCTGCTGCTGGCACTGACCGGAATCGACGGCTGGGCGCCATTCATTGCGAACACGGTGATCGTCCTCGTCGCGATGATCCCGTTGCTGGCGATCCGCGATCCCGGCGGGGCACTCGGGACGAAACCCACCACGGCACCATGGACGATCGTGGCCCGCGCGCCGGTGGTCTTCCTCACCGTGCTGCTGTTCGGCGTGTTCGAGATGGCGTTGATGGTGCTGCTGCCGGTCTGGGGCCTCCGCTCCGGCCTGGGTGAGAAATTCGGCGCGGCAACATTGTCCGCGATCTACCTCGGCGCGATCACGTTGCAGGTGCCCATCGGCTTCCTGTCCGACCGAATCGGCCGTTTGCCGGTACTGCAGCTTTGCGGCGCGGTCGGACTGGTCGGGGCTCTTCTGCTGGCGACGCAGGCCCTGCCGACGCTCTGGCTGTTCGCGCTGCTGTTCGTCTGGGGCGGCACGGTGTCAGCAATCTACGTCATGGCACTCAGCATGGCCGGCGATCGGTTCAGCGGTTCAGACCTGGTCTCCGCCAACGCCGCCCTGATCAGCGTCTATGGCCTGGGCTCGTTGACCGGACCGGTGCTGGGCGGCGTGGCGATGGATTACTGGAACCCGCAAGGACTGCCGGCCGCGTTTGCTGTCCTGTTCGCGGCCTTCCTGCTGATGACCTGGCGGGCTGCCTACGCCCGCTCATGACGTCCCGGTTCAGCCGCTCGCGGGCGGTGCCCAGCCGGTCAGCATGGCCAGGCGCAGGCTGGCCGGAACGCGTCCCGCTTGCTCCGGCAGCATCGCCAGGGCGGCGGGAAACAGCGAGGGGGATGGGATCCGGCGCCCCCGCAGCCGCACCGCATTCGCCTCGCCCGCGGCGCGCAGGTCGGTCAGCAAGGCCAGCGGATTGGCGTAGAGCAGCCGGATTTCCTCCAGATCCGCCACCGGCATCGCAAACCCGGCGCGTTGCAGCAGCGCGGCACAATCCCTCAGCTCGGGAAACGGCGAAACCCGCGGCGAGGCACCGCCGGTCAACGCGGCCTCCGCCTCGATCAGGGCCTGACGCAGTTCGGCCAGCGTGCCCAATACCGGCAGGCTGGCAAGCAGCAGCCCGTCCGGGCGCAGCGCCTGCCGCAACTGGATCAGCGCACCCGGAAGATCGTTTACCCAATGCAGCGACAGGCTGGCCACCACCAGGTCGAAGCTGCCCGGCGCAAAGGGCAGAAACTCCTCGTCCGCCGCGACCGCCGGCGCCCCGTTCCGCGCCGCCATCCTCGCTGACAGGTCGCAGCTCACCACGTCGATCCCCCGCGCCCGCAGCAGCGGCGCCACCACCCCGCGACCCCCGACATCCAGCGCCTGGGAGAACCGCACCACCGTATCGTCCAGTCGGTCCAGCAGCCGATCGGCCGCGTCGCGCAGCACGTCCGCCACGCCGTCAACCCGGGCCGCTGCCCGGTCGCGATGGCGCCGTACCGCTGCCCGATCGAACACACGCATCGAATCCATGCCTCGCATGTGCGCTCGGTGGCGTGCGTTGCCAAGCGCTTCACCACACGCCTAGGCTGGCTTCCTTACCGACCGTCCGCAGGGGATTTACGCCATGCATCGTATCGACGCCGCGGCTCTGCGCAGTTGGATTACGGACGGCAAGGAACTGGCGCTGCTGGATGCGCGGGAGGAGGGCGAATTCGGCGCCTCCCATTTGTTCTGGGCGGTCCCCTGTCCGGTGTCCAAGCGGGAGATTCGCGCCCGTGCGTTGCTGCCGCGGCTGACCACCCGGATCTGCTGTGTCGATGACGGGCGCGGACTGGCGGAGCAACTGGCCACCTGGCTGGAAGGCATCGGCGCCACCAACGTATCGGTGCTGGATGGCGGCACCAAGGCCTGGGAAGCCGCCGGTTACGTGTTGTTCTCAGGCGTCAACGTGCCGTCCAAGGCATTCGGCGAATGGGTGGAGCATCATTACGGCACCGAGAGTGTGGATCCGCCCGAGCTGAAGGCCTGGATCGACTCCGGGCGGGACATGGTGGTGCTGGACAGCCGTACTGCCGAGGAGTTCACCCGCATGTCGATCCCCACCGGGATTAGCGTGCCGGGCGGCGAGCTGGCCTATCGCATCGGCGATATCGCCCCTGATCCCAAGACGCTGGTGGTGGTGAACTGCGCCGGCCGGACCCGCAGCATCATGGGCGCAGAAAGCCTGCGCCGTGCCGGGGTTCCCAACAAGGTGGTCGCGCTGCGCAATGGCACCATGGGCTGGGAGCTGGCCGGGATGCGCTGCGAGCGCGGGCGCAGTGAACGCTTTACCGCGGGCACCCCAAAGACGCTGCCGCAGGCCTTGGAAAGGTCTCGGCGCTTTGCCGAGGAATCCGGCGTGGGCGTGCTCAGTCCGCTGGAACTGGAGCGGATCGAGGACGATCCCGATCGTACGCTGTACTTGTTGGATGTGCGTGATCCCGCCGAGTTCCGCGCCGGCCATCGGCCCGGCAGCCGCAATGCGCCGGGCGGTCAGCTGGTGCAGGCTACAGATACCTGGATCGGCGTGCGCAACGCCCGCATCGTGCTGCTGGACGACACCGGCGTGCGGGCGCGGATGAGTGCGGCCTGGCTGCGCCAGATGGGGCATCGTGACGTGTTCGTGGCCGAAGGCGCCCTGGATCTGTCCGGTGGCGCCCGCACCCTGCAGCCGGTGCCGGAACTGGCCGATCCCGCCCCGCTGATCGACGTCACCGGCCTGGTCGCTCTGCTGGACAGCGGCGACAGCACGGTGATCATCGACCTGGCCCGCAGCGTCGATTTCCGCGAAGGCCATATTCCAGGGGCGATCTGGGGCGTGCGGTCCCGGCTGTCCGGCCTGGCACCGCAATTGGCGGGCGCCAGGCACGTGGTGATCACCTCACCGGACGGCATGCTGGCGCGGCTTGCTGTGGCGGAGGTAAAGGGCCTCAGCGCCGCCGAGGTGCGAGTGCTGGAGGGCGGCACCGAGGCCTGGCACGCCTTCGGCCGGCCATTGGTGAAGGACCGCACGGTCCCACCGGACGAGGCCTGCATCGATTTCTATCTGCGTCCCTACGATCGCAATTCCGGCGTGGAGGAGGCGATGCACGCCTATCTGTCCTGGGAGATTGACCTGGTGAACGAGATCGCGCGCGATGGTACGGTGTCGTTCGGGGTGGAGACAGCCGACGAAGCTGCCTGAGCCCAGGCTGGTCCATGTTCTTGCGACCCGGATGGCCGGTGCGGGGCGTGCGGTACTCGACCTGGTGCTGCCGCCGCAATGTGTCAGTTGAGATGCGCCGGTGTCACGGCCGGGCGAATTCTGCGCCGATTGCTTCCGGCTGACCGCGTTCATCAGCGAGCCGTTCTGCGAGCGCTGCGGGGTGCCGTTCGCGGCCACCGCCCAGGGAGGGCTGGGGCATCTCTGCCCGGCATGCAGTGGCGCACCGCCGCGCTACGGCCAGGCCCGTGCGGCGCTGCGTTACGACGGCCAGGGACGCAAGCTGATCCTGCCGTTCAAGCACGCGGACCGGCCGGAGGTCGCCGCAATTCTCGCGCCGCACATGGCGCGCGCCGGGGCGGCACTCCTCCGCCGTGCGGAGCTGCTGGTGCCTGTGCCACTGCATCGGCTTCGCCTGTTCCGACGGAAGTACAACCAGGCGGGCTTGCTGGCCCAGGCGCTGACGCGAACTCACCGGACGCCCGGTCGCGCTCGATGCATTGACCCGGCAGCGCGCCACCGCGCCGATGGGCGAGAAGTCCGCGACCGAGCGCGCGGCATCCGTGCAAGGGGTGTTTGCGGTGCGTCCGTCCCGGGCTGCACTGGTGTGCGGGCAGCACGTGCTGTTGATCGACGACGTGATGACCTCGGGGGCCACGGCGAATGCCTGTGCCGAGGTGCTTTTGGCCGCCGGCGCGACCGGCGTCGATGTGCTGGTGGCCGCGCGGGTTCCGGACCCGCGGCTCAGCTGAGGCCGTCGGCGGCCCGAGGCGTTGGCTGCAGCAGCCTGGACAGGAAACCGGCATCGCCGAATGCACCGGACTTCGACACGATCCGCTGCCCATCCCAGGCGCCGCCGCGCAGGCGGGAGGTCGGCACACCAGGCACCACTGCGCCGTCCACCTCCAGCCGGGTGGCGCCCAGTGCCTGGCACAGCGTGCGCAGGGTCTCGCCGCCTGCGACCACCAGCGTGCCCGGCGGTTCGATCGCCGTGAGCAGCTGGGCGAAGCAGGCACCGATGCGCCGGGTCGCCTCCAGCCGCATCGTGCCTGGCGGCAGATCGACGCCGACCGCTGCCGCGCCGCCGCGCAGAGCGGCCTGGACAGCCGCGACGGCGGCGGCGTCGGCCCGGGTGATCCGGTGCAGGCAGAACGAGGCGCCGGCGAGCTGGCCTGTGGAGACCGGATGGTCCGAGCCGATCAGTGCCAGCATCGGCCGCGGCAGAGCTGGGGTGGCGACTGGCAGCCCGCCGGCCAGTGCGCCGGCCAGCCCACCGGTGCCGCACCACAGCACGCGCCCGGACAGTGCCTGTCCCTGGGCGACGATGGCGGCGAGATCCGCATCGGTCTCGGCATCGCAGAGCTGCACCCGCCCGCCGAAGTGACACAGCGCCGCCGGCAGATCGACACCGGTGTCGCGCCAGCCGTGACCGTCGCGCGCAAGCTGTCGCCCGTCGCGGGTGATGCGGCCCTGATACGGGAAGGCGGGCGCCAGAATGCAGTGGTCGAACGCCGCCATGCAGGCGGTCAGTTCGGCCGCGACATGGCCGCGCAGCAGGCTGTCGATCTTCTTGAACGCCGGATCGCCGCCTGCCAGCAGCGGCGCCAGATGCGCGACCCGATCCGTCGCGGCGGCTTGATCCAGATCCCGCGTGGCGCTGTCGATCACCGCGCTGTCCGGCAGTGTGTCAAACCGCCACACCACCGGCAACGCGCCGAACCGCGGTACGAAGCCCGCGGCACTGTCCAGCGCACCGGTCAGGTCGTCCGCCACCAGTCGCAGCCCGGGCATTGCCTGGCTCCCTCAATACATGGTGTGGCCGCCATTGACGTGCAGCACCTGGCCGGAGACGTAGCCGCCGGCATCGCTGGCCAGGAACAGGCAGGCTCCGGCGACTTCGTCAACATGACCATAACGGCCGAGCGGAACCTCGGCGGTGATGCGGGCGGGTTGCTGGTGGACGTATTGCGACCAGTCGCGGACCGTGTCGATCGGGCCGGGGGAGACGGTGTTGGCGGTGATGCCGTCGGCGCCGAATTCCCGGGCGATTGCCTTGGCCAGGCCATGCATGCCGGATTTGGCGGCGATGTTCGGTGCACGATGGGTGACGTGACCCCAGAACCCGTCGGCACCGGAGATCACGATGATCCTGCCACGCTTCTGCGCCTGCATGTGTGGAATCGCATGGCGTGCCAGATAGAATGACGCGGTCAGGTTGGTCCGCAGCACCGCATCCCACTCATCGGGCGTGATCTCCAGAAAGGCGCGATACTTGCGGATGCCGACATTGGAGACCACGACATCGAGCCCACCATAGGTGTCCACCGCGGTGCGGACCATGCGTTGCACCGCGGCATCGTCGCCGACATCCGCGAGCACCGAGATGGCCTCCCCGCCACGGTCACGGATGCCCTGCGCGACCGCGTCCAACGCGGCGTTGTCGCTGTGGCCGTTGAGCACGACCTTGGCGCCTGCGGCGGCAAATGCCTCCGCGATGGCGCGGCCGATATTGCGGCCCGAGCCGGTGACCAGCGCGACCTGTCCGTCCAGCCGGAAGTTTTCTGCCGTCAGCATCCGCGTATCCTCCCTCTGTTGGTTAGCAACCAGCAGTTACAGGGGATGGCGGCTGTTGGGGAGGGGCGGGTGATGGGTGAGCGTCCGCGGCTTGCTGCAATTGCCCAACAGTGAAAACTCGCCTACCGAGGATCAACGGTTCGGACCGGCGCGAGCGGCGCCGTTCTGGGAGGGAATGATGAACGAAACGGTGGACGTGCTGATCATTGGTGCCGGTGCCTCGGGCGCCGCGGTGGCGTGGAGCCTGGCCGATACGCGGATGAAGATCCTCTGCCTGGAGCAGGGCGATTGGATGAAGCAGTCCGACTATCCCAGCAACGGGCGCGACTGGGAGGCGCGGTTCTTCGGCGATTTCTCACCAAGCCCGAACCGGCGGGCGCGGCCCACCGACTATCCGATCAACGATGCGAATTCACCGATCAAGGTGGTGAACTTCAACGGCGTCGGCGGCAGCACCGTGATGTACACGGCGCATTATCCGCGCATGCACCCTTCGGATTTCCGCGTGCGCACGCTGGATGGTGTCGCCGATGACTGGCCGGTCGATTACTGGACGCTGGAACCGTTCTTTGCCGAGAACGAGCGCATGACCGGCGTGTCCGGCCTGGCCGGCGATCCCGGCTACCCGCCGAAGCAGCCGCCCATGCCGCCGCTGCCGCTGGGCAAGAGCGGCGCCCGGTTCGGCCACGCGATGAACCGGCTCGGCTGGCACTGGTGGCCGTCCGACACCGCCGTCGCCACCACCGAATAGGAAGGCCGCGCGCCCTGCATCAATCTGGGACATTGCACGCCGGCCTGCGCCCAAGGCGCCAAGGCCAGCACCGACATCACCTACTGGCCCGCCGCCATCCGCGCCGGCGTCGAACTGCGCACGCGCTGCCGGGTGCGCGAGATCACGGTCAACGAACACGGCATGGCCTCCGGCGCGATCTATTACGATGCCGACGGGGTGGAACAGTTCCAGCCGGCCGAAGTGGTGATCATGGCCTGCAACGGCGTCGGCACGCCGCGCATGCTGCTGAACTCGGTCTCCGGGCGGTTTCCCAACGGCCTGGCCAATTCCTGCGGCCTGGTCGGCAAGAACCTGATGTTCCATCCCTACGCCCAGGTGTTCGGCTATGTCGACGAGGCACTGGACGGCAATCGCGCACCGCCGCTGTGTCTGTGGAGCATGGAATTCTACGAGACCGATCCGCAGCGTGACTTCGTGCGCGGCTACGCCTTCCAGTTCAACCGCGGCATCGGCCCCGTGATGGAGGCGATCAACAGTGATGCCGATGGACGCCTGCCCTGGGGCGAGGATCATCATCGCGTCTTCCGCACGCTGGTCGGCCGGCGCATCGGTCTGTCGGCGATCTGCGAGGACCTCCCGGAAGAGCATAACCGGGTGACGCTCGATCCCGTCCTGAAAGACGCGCACGGCATCCCCGCGCCGAAGATCGATTACACGCTGAGCCAGAATTCGTTGCGCATGATGGACCACGGCATTGCCCGCGCGAAGCAGATGCTGGCCGCCGCGGGCGCCAGCAATGTCGGCGTGCAAAGCCCGATCCTGAACGGCGGCTGGCATCTGCTTGGCACGGCGCGTATGGGGAACAACCCGGAACGGTCGGTGGTGAACGGATGGGGTCGTTGCCACGACGTGAAGAACCTGTTCATCGTCGACGGCAGCATCTTCGTGACGTCGGGCGGCGTGAACCCGACCTGTACCATCCAGGCACTGGCGCTGTACATCGCCGACAGCATCAAGCGGCGCCTGGCCACCCTGTTCGATTGAGGCAGAACATGCAGAGCAACACCGACTCCGGCCTGACTGCGGCGGAAATCCGCGACCTGCGCTGTTTCGCCGGATTGATGGTGCCGGCGAGCACCGAACTCGATCTACCTGGTGCCGACGATCCGAGGATCTTCGCGGATATTCTGAACTCGCTGGGCCGCGATCGGCTTCATGTGAAGGATGCAATCGGCACGCTGGCGGTGCTGGGCGGGCAGGCCTTCGCCGATCTGGAACCGGAGCGCCGTGAAGCGGTCGCAGCGTCGTTCCGGGCGCGTGGCGGATCGGAGGCGGCAGCGCTCTCTCGCGTCGTCCTGCAATGCTACTATCGCGATGATCGGGTGGTGCTCTCGCTGGGGCTGGAACTGCGCGCGCCGTTCCCGAAAGGACATACGCTGGAGCAAGGCGACTGGTCGCTGCTCGACCCGGTACGGGCGCGGCCGAAGCTGTGGCGCGACGCGTGATGAAATTGCCAGCCAATCGTCTGAGCAGTTTCACGTTCCGGATGAGGTGTACCGCGCATTGATGCGGGCCGCGTCTCCGCTACAGCCCGATCTTCCGCCCCACCGCATGCAACGCCTCACCCACACGATGTAGCAACCCGCCGGCACTCTCCTCCAGCAGTGCATCCAGCCGGTCGGTGGCGAGCTTCGCCTGGGCCCAGCCATCGCCCAACGTTTCATGCGCGCGCGCCATCAACCCGCTGCGCCGACCCGAGTGCAACAGCAGACTTTCCAGGTGATGGCTCAAGCCGAACAGCGATTCCTTGAACCCCTCCAGCCGCTCCACCACGCGCGCATCCTGGATGTCGGGTGCCACCGGCGCCTCCGGCAGATCGTCGCGCGGCCCATCGCGCCATACCAGCGACGCCAGTGGATCATTCGCCTGCGCCGCCCGCCGCCCGAGCGGCTGCACGCCGGGCCACAGCCCGCTCGCCATGCGCAGCAGACTGGTATGATCGAACACCTCATGCACCACGCCCGGATCCAGCAGTGGCGAAATAAATACCACTGGCACCCGGAAGCCCAGCCGATCGAATGAATAGCGCGTCGTGTGGTCGTCCGGTGCGATAGTCGACGGTGGCACGACATGGTCGAAGAATCCACCATGTTCGTCGTACATCACGATCAGCAGAGTGCGCGCGAACAACTCGGGATATCTGCGCAGCGTGTTGTACACCTCCGCAATCAGCGCATCACCGCGCATCACATCATGCGGCGGATGCTGGTCATTCTCATCCACCCCGAAATAGCTCGGCTCGATAAAACTGTAGGCTGGCAAATCACCTTTTGCGATATCCTCACGCCAGTGCGCGAACCGCCGGTAGCTGCCCAGATGCAGCAACTGATGCGTCAACACCAGCGACTGGGGAAAATCACCGAAATAAATTCGCCACGGCACGCCAACGTCGTTGAATTCGTCATACAGCGTGCGCTCGTCATAAATATGCAGCTTGGTACTGAACAAACTGCCCGGCTCGTTGACATGCCCGAGCGAGGTGCCGGCATGCGCGAACAGCCGATTGATCCAGGTCGGTCCCGGCAGTGACGAAAACCAGTGATCGCACACCACAAAATGCTCGGCCAGCATATGCAGCGCCGGCAGAAAGCCGCGCGGATAATACGCCATGATTTCACGTCGTTCTGCGGACGAGCTGTTCGGGTGCGTATTGTCGAAATCCGTGACGAAGCCGCGATTGGTGCCACCCGCGAGCTGCGCCAGCCCGTTCGGCAGATAGTGTTTCGGATCACGATCAATATTGCGGGATGTGGTCGGTGCCTGCGCGATCTCACCACCATCCGAGTCCGGGTTGGTGTGCGGATGCGCCGGATCGACGCCCTCCAGCCCCGGATGTACCTCGGCCATGCAGCCGAGCATCCGGTCGAAAGAGGCGTTTTCCATCATGAGCACAACGACGTGCTCGATCGGCGAAGCGAGCGGCGGCATGGGAGGTCCTGGGGTGGTGGCGGAGCCTGTAGGCTAGCTGACAACCGACGTTCTGTCCTCTTTACCCCGGATTAATCCACCCGCGGGTAGACCACGGCGGGAGCAGCGTTCCATCCGCACTGCAATCCACGTTTTCGGCCGGTCAAGCGGAGGCGCGTTGTTCCCACGGGCCTGGCAAATTCTGAGGCTCACTTACCAAATGAACTTTCTCGAGACCGGCATCGTGGATGCCTGGGTCATCGACCCGAGCCTGCGTGTCGATAAGCGTGGACGGTTCTTCCGGGCGTGGTGTGCCAGAGAGTTCCTTGAGCATGGCCTGCACTTCATGCCGCTGCAGTCCAACCTGGGATACAGTCTCGCCAAAGGGACGCTTCGCGGCATGCATTACCAGGACGCGACCGCGGCCGAAGCGAAGCTGGTGCGGTGCACGCGTGGGGCGATGTTCGATGTGGTCCTTGATCTGCGGCCCAACTCGCCAACGTTCGGAGAATGGTATGGCGTGGAATTACTAACCAGTCGGCCAAATATGTATCACGGATGCGCTTACGCGGCATAGCGGACATCGGGTGCCTGGAAGAATGCGCGCACCTTATGTCGCCTGCCCTGTAGCCCGCGCATATGGGCTGTCAGCCCAGCCCTCATCGCGGCCTTGTTCATTGGCGTGCCACGCCGTGCCATGCCTTGTTTGACGTCGTTGTTGACGTATTCGTCTGGGTTCCGCTCCGGCGCGTACGGCGGCAGGTAGAAAAGTTTAATTCGATCCTTGTTCTCTTCGACCCACGCCGCCACGGTCCTGGCCCGATGCACACGTAGATTGTCGACGATCACGAACAGTTTCCGGTCCGTGTCTTTGATCAACCGGCGCAGGAATTTCAGAAAAATCGCTGCATTCAGTGCGCCATCATAGATCATGAAGCGCAACTTGCCCTGGTTGGTCACGCTGGAGATCATCGATTGGGTAAATCGCGTGGCCGGACGCGGTATCACCGGTGTCTTGCCCGCCGGCGCGAAGCTCCGGCCGTAATTGGCCTGGTTCGAGATGCCAGTTTCGTCCGACCAATGGATCTCAGCTTTTTCCTTTCGGGCTCGTCTCGCGATCGCCGGGTATTCGCGTTTCATCCATGTCTGGATCGCCGCCTCGCTCCTTTCCATCGCCCGCCGGATCGGCCTTTGTGGGGTCAGATTCCAGGCCGAAAGATAAGTACCGATGGCCGTCGGGGACAGGCGGATACCGGCTTTACGCTCGATCAGCTGGCCAACCGCTTCGCGGGTCCATAGTGCGAAGGGGAGTTTCAATTGATCGGGGCATCGCCCGACGATCAGCCGACGGATCGTCGCTTCCTGGCGCCGGTTGAGGGCTTTTTGCTCACCTGGCCGTCGGCCGCGCCGCCCACCGGCCAACGCCGCTTCTCCCGTGGCCTCAAAGGCACGAACCCATTCCCCAACGAAGCGTCGATTGACCCCGATCGCCCTGGCCACATCGATCCGGTTTGTCCCGGAGAGCACCATGTTTACCGCGACACGTCGCAGTTCGGCCTGGGTTGAGGACGGGAGTTTGCGGAAATCATGGTCCGACGGCATGACGACAGCATAACCGATTCCCATACGGGAGGATACCTATTTGTGCGTCTGGTTAGTAATTGGTGGCTGAATTCACCTGGAACACCTTCCGGGATCACCTCATCCTGGAATACGAAATTCCAAAATATGACGGGGACATGGGGCGGCCGAGTGTGTTCGTGCCGCTGCCCGCCGAGATCTGCGAGACCAAGGTCCAGTTGCTCAGCCGTGTCTTCCGGTCGCAATGCACCAAGCGCTGGTTCCGCAGTGAAACATTCATGGCATTGATGCGACTGCGTGGCATGCAGTGCAATGCCGCGAGCGGCTACGCCGAGGCCTTCTATGCCCGGAAGCTTGTGCTGTAGGCGACGCCATGTGACACAAGCACCGCTCAGTCCGCACCGAGCAATCGCATGGCGAGCCGCAGACGCACACACAGGGTGCCACCCCGCGAACACCCGCGCGCGGCCGAGGTCACTCCGTCGGTCTGCTGGACTATATCGGCGGCGGTAACGTTGGAGACGATACGACTCGGATCGCGGTGATCGACGGAATCAAGTGTCGATGGCCCGATGCCGCCATCTTTGGCCTGTCGATGAACCGGCCGATACGCAAACAAGACACGCAATTCCATCATAGCCGATACGCCGACATTTGGGCTAATCCGTCATGGAGCGCAGACTCGAGTGATGGTGCCACCGCGGCAGGCGAGCCAGACTCGGGCGCCAACCGGCTGTGGCATGTCCTCCGCAGCACGCCAAGGATATGCCTCGATGTGGTCAGGGAAATCGGCTTCCTGGCGCGAGCGCCTCGCCTCATGCAACCGCTCGACATTCTGGTGATCAGCGGTGGCGGCCAGCTTCTCGATTCCTGGAGAGGACCCCGGGCCTATGCCTAAACCATTTTGATACGGACGTTTCCGGCGAAGCTGTCCGGCGCCAGGTGCCGCTTCATCCACGTTGGTGCGGGCCCATTGCGGGACAACCTGTCGCCGCCTGCTGGACGGATGCGCTGGATCAACCCACAAGCTGCGCGCTGTCCTGGGTGAAGGAGCGCGAAGCTTTGATCACAATTGTGGCGACTTGGATCACCGCGACCATCGCAGCCGGAGGCTATGCGGGCATCGCCGCGCTGATGGCGGTGGAGTCGGCATGCATCCCGCT
Organism: uncultured Alphaproteobacteria bacterium; assembly: GCA_963789495.1. Classification (GTDB taxonomy): domain Bacteria; phylum Pseudomonadota; class Alphaproteobacteria; order Acetobacterales; family Acetobacteraceae; genus CAWBLP01. The sequence goes on along the minus strand of CAWBLP010000026.1, from coordinate 11,215 downwards.
GCCCTCCGAGATCATTATGCCGTTCGCCGGCTACCTAGCTTCCACCGGCCGCTTCAGTCTCTGGGGCGTGGCCATGGCAGGCGCCCTCGGCTGCAATATCGGCTCAACCGTCGCCTACTGGGTCGGCTCCTCTGGTGGCCGCCATTTCGTGGAACGATGGGGCCGCTGGGTCCTTCTGGACCGCGAGGATCTGAGCCGCGCCGAACGCTTCTTCGCGCGTTTCGGCACACCGGCAGTGCTGATCGCACGACTGCTGCCGGTGGTGCGGACCTTCATTGCCCTGCCCGCGGGCATGGCTTGGATGCGGCAACTGCCCTTCCAGCTCTACACCTTCGTCGGCTCGCTCATCTGGTGCTACGTGCTTGCCTATATCGGGCGGGCGCTCGGCCAGCACTGGAACACCGACCCGCGCTTGCGCGCCGTGTTGCATCGGTTCGACATCGTTGTGGTGATCTTCGTGTTCGCGGTCGTTAGCTGGTTTGTCTGGCATAAGCTCCGGCGCCGCTGACACTGGCCGCAGGTGCGATTTATTGACCTGCTGCAATGCAGCGGTCATGTTTGGTTAAACAGCCAAGGACGGCCGACCGATGGCGCTGAACCACACGACCCGCGTCAACCTGCTGATCGGCAACGGCCATTTTCTCTCCCATTTCTACGTCCTGTGCCTGCCGCCGCTGTTCATCGCCTGGCAGAGCGCGTTCAACGTGTCCTTCGCCGAACTCGGCCTGACCGTTGCGCTGATGTCGGGCACCACCGCAATCCTGCAGACGCCGGTGGGGTTCCTGGTGGACCGTCATGGCGCGCGTGCCTACCTGATCGGTGGCGCGCTGCTGATGTCACTGTCGATGACCGCCATGGGGCTGGCCACCAGCTTCTGGCAGATCCTTTGTCTCGCCGTGCTGTCCGGCGTCGGGAATTCAGTGATCCATCCGGCCGACTACGCGATCATCAGCGGCTCGGTGGACCGGGACCGCATGGGCCGCAGCTTCGCGCTGCACACGTTCAGCGGCAATCTCGGATTTTCTGCCGGGCCGCCGGTAATGGCCCTGCTGATGGTCGCGATCGGCTGGCGGTCTTCGCTCATTCTCGTTGGGCTGCTCGGCCTGCCGGTGGTGCTGTCCATCCTGCTGCAGAGCGGCATCCTGAAGGACCAGGTGCGGGTGGAGGCAAAACATGCCAACGCGCCCACCGGACGACAGTTGTTGTTGACTCGGACCATGTTGCTGTTCTTCGGCTTCTACATGCTGGGCGCGATGGCCGGGGCCGGCGTGCAGGCCTGGCTGATCACGGTGCTGCATACGGTGAGGGGTCTGGAGCTGGCGGTCGCGTCCTCCGCACTCACGGGTTACATGCTGGGTTCCACACTCGGCGTGCTGGTCGGCGGGTGGTTCGCCGATGCCTGCAAGCGTCACGTTCTGCCTTTTGCCGTGGTCACGACCATTGCGTCAGCGATCCTCATTGTCGGCGTCGATCTGCTGACGCTGCCCGGCCTGGCGGTGGTGGGGACGGTATTCGTCTCCGGCCTGATGCTCGGCGCCAGTCGCACCCCGCGCGATGTGATGCTGAAGGATGCGGCGCCGCCCGGTCAGATCGGCAAGGTGTTCGGCTTCGTCAGCGCCGGCCTGCCGCTGGGCACCGCCGTAACGCCGGTGCCGTTCGGCTTCCTGATCGACCGCGGCCATCCGGAGCTGGTTCTGGTCCTGGTCGCCGTGCTGCTGCTACTGAGTCTGCTGTGCGTGGGCACTGCGCGGTCAACTGCGCGTGCAACGACGCCGATACCGGCCGCCGCGGAGTAGCCCACCCCATCGCCTGATGCGATCCTGCCGGCTCGTGCTTCCGGAGGGTGCGCCATGCCGGCACCGATCAGCCACATCGTCGTCCTGATGATGGAGAACCACTCCTTCGACCGCATGTTCGGCTGGCTGCAGCCGACGCGCCACGGCCTCGAAGGCGTCGATCCGCAACATCCCGCCAGCAATCCCGATGCGACGCCACAGGCCAGCCCGGTGCCGCAGGCGGAAACGCGCGCGCGCAACATCGAGCTCGATCCGGGCCATGAGCTGGAAAACGTGCAGCACCAGATGGCCGGCGGCAATCAGGGCTTCGTCATCGACTTCGCGCATAAATATCCGAATGCGACGCCGGACGAGCGGCAGGAGGTGATGGGTTGGTATCCATATGGGTTCCTGCCGGCCCTGCACTTCCTGGGATACAACTTCGTGGTCTGCGACCACTGGTTTTCCTCGGTGCCCGGGCCGACCTGGCCAAATCGCCTGTTCGCGCATAGCGGCACTTCGCTTGGGCATGTCGATATGCCGGAAGGCGTGTTCAATCCGGGTTTGCATAAATACGACCAGACGACATTGTATGACGAGCTCGATCGCGCCGGCGTCGATTGGCGCATCTACCACGGCGACTTTCCGCAATCGCTGTTGCTGCTGCATCAGTGGAGCAAGCTCGATCATTACCGCGACTTCGACCAATGGGCGGTGGATGTGCGGAACGGCGACCTGCCGCCCTACGTGTTCATCGAGCCGACCTATTTTGGCGCCGATGAGAATGACCAGCATCCGCCGCACGATGTCCTGCGCGGCGACCGACTGATCGCGCAGGTGTACAATACGCTTCATGCCAACCAGGCGGTGTTCGAACGCACGCTGCTGGTGGTGCTGTACGATGAGCATGGCGGCTTCTACGATCATATTGTGCCGCCACCCGCCATCGCGCCCGACAGCCATACCGCTGACTATGCTTTCGATCAGTTCGGCGTACGCGTGCCGGCGGTCCTGGTATCGCCCTGGCTCGATCCTGGCTACACATCGACTGTGTTCGACCATACCAGCCTGCTGCGAATGGCCGGGCAGATGTGGCCGGGTGTGACGCCGCCCGGTGCCCGGGCGAAGCAGGCGAACTCTCCGCTGGATGCGCTGACCTGGCGCAGCGAACCGCGGCGCGCCATATCGCGTGCGCCGGTGCAGCAGGGCCTGCAGGCGGCGCGGCCGCTGGCGGAGGTAACCGGCCAGAAGCGGGCGCTGTATGCATTCAGCCAGTACCTGGAAAGTCAGATCAGGGATACGGCGGTGAAGGCGCAGCTGATGGGGCGGGCGCATGAGGCGATGGGCGGGTCGATGGCACAGGGCAAGTTGGCCACCGACCGCGCCGCGGCGTTCATGGCCGAACGCGGCCACCCGACCCGGCCGGTCTGACCGCGCCTGTTCCGGTCTGGTGGAATTCTCTGTCCAACGGCAACATGGCGCCTGTAGCGTCGTCGCCAGCAGGAGGCGACCATGGCGAATTCCTTTCAGCTTTCACTGGCCCCGCAGCAGCTCTGGCAGGCTATCAATCCATGGAGCTTCTACCAGCAGGGCGCGCAATTCGGCCTGATCAATATCGATCTGGGCCAGACCGCGCATCCCGAGGTGGAGCAGGCGGTGCTGGATGAAGTCGGCAGCTATGGCAAGCAACTCGGACGGATCGGCGATGCGCTGGAGGTGCTGCTGAAGCATGTGAAGCTGGAGGGATTGAATCAGGCGGAGCGGGATGCGCTGACGATGCTGGAAGGCCAACTCGCGGCCGTGCGCCAGGTGAAGCAGCGTACCCGCGCCAAGGCCTGAAGCGGGCGGCCCCCGGGACCTGGGCCGGTGCGGCGCCTTGGCTGAGCACGCCCCCGCCACTGACTGACATAGCGGCGATGTCGATCGGCTGGCACCGCCCGTGCCAGGGGCCCGCTCGGCCTATGGCATCTGCGGCAACTCCCGGTGGCGCTGCCCCAAATGACAGCGGCCCCGGACCGAAGTCCGGGGCCGCCCGTCAGGCCGGAACTCAGGGACCGCTTAGTGCAGCCAGCCCGCCAGGATCGCCAGCAGCAGCAGCGCCACGATGTTGGTGATCTTGATCATCGGGTTCACTGCCGGTCCGGCGGTGTCCTTATAGGGATCGCCCACAGTATCGCCGGTCACCGCTGCCTTGTGCGCGTCGGAGCCTTTGCCGCCATGATTGCCTTCCTCGATGTATTTCTTCGCGTTGTCCCAGGCGCCGCCGCCCGAGGTCATGGAGATCGCCACGAACAGCCCGGTGACGATGGTGCCCAGCAGCATAGCGCCCAGTGAGGCGAAGGCAGCTGCGCGGCCCGCGATGACGTCGATGACGATCCACAGCACGATCGGCGCGCCGATCGGCAGCAGCGACGGCAGCAGCATCTCCTTGATCGCCGCCTTGGTCAGCATGTCCACCGCGCGGCCGTATTCCGGCTTGGCGGTACCTTCCATGATGCCGGGGATCTCGCGGAACTGCCGGCGGACCTCCACCACCACGGACCCGGCGGCGCGGCCGACTGCCGTCATGCCCATCGCCCCGAACAGGTAGGGCAGCAGGCCGCCGACGAACAGACCGACCACCACGTACGGGTTCTGCAGGGCGAAATCGACCTTCAGGGTCGGGAAGTAATGCGCCAGGTCCTGGGTGTAGGCGGCGAACAGCACCAGCGACGCGAGGCCGGCGGAGCCGATCGCGTAACCCTTGGTCACGGCCTTGGTGGTGTTGCCCACCGCGTCCAGCGCGTCGGTGGTCTTGCGCACGTCGGCCGGCAGGTCGGCCATCTCGGCGATGCCGCCGGCGTTGTCGGTGACCGGGCCATAGGCGTCCAGTGCCACGATCATGCCGGCGAGCGACAGCATGGTGGTCGCCGCCACCGCGATGCCGAACAGGCCCGCCACCATGGAAGCGACGATGATGCCGACGCAGATGACGATCACCGGCAGGGCGGTGGATTCCATCGACACCGCCAGGCCCTGGATCACGTTGGTGCCGTGGCCGGTGGTGGAACTCTGCGCGATGGAGCGCACCGGGCGGTATTCGGTGGCGGTGTAGTATTCGGTGATCCAGACGATCGCGCCGGTCACCGCCAGGCCGACCAGGGCACAGACGAACAAGTCGAACCCGTTCACGCTGCCGCCGCCGTTGAGTGCCATCGGCGTGCCGAAGCCCACGAACCAGCCTATGATGAGCGCGATACCCACGACGGACAGCGCCCCGGTGACCAGCAGGCCCTTGTACAGCGCCTTCATGATCCCGTTGTCCGGGCCGAGTTTGACGAAATAGGTGCCGACGACGGAAGTGAGGATGCAGATGGCACCGATGCCGAGCGGCAGCAGCAGCAGGGCGTCGCGGGCGCCGCCGGTGAAGTAGATGCCGGCCAGCAGCATGGTGGCGACGATGGTGACGGCGTAGGTCTCGAACAGGTCGGCCGCCATGCCGGCGCAGTCGCCGACATTGTCGCCCACGTTGTCGGCGATCACGGCGGGGTTGCGGGGGTCATCCTCGGGGATGCCGGCCTCAACCTTGCCCACCAGATCGGCGCCCACGTCGGCACCTTTGGTGAAGATGCCGCCGCCGAGACGGGCGAAGATGGAGATCAGCGAGCCGCCGAAGCCGAGGGCGACCATCGCCTCCAGCACCTTGCGCAACTGGTCGTCGGTGATGGCGGCGCCGTAGCTGCCGCGCAGGATGAAGTAGTAGATCGACACACCCAGCAGGCCGAGCCCAACCACCAGCATGCCGGTGATGGCGCCCGACTTGAAGGCGATGTCGAGGCCGGCGGCGAGGCCCTGCTTGGACGCCTGGGCGGTGCGCACATTGGCCCGCACCGAGACGTTCATGCCGGCGAAACCTGCCGCGGCCGACAGGATCGCGCCGATGGCGAAGCCGATGGCGGTGTGGATGCCCAGGATCAGGCCCAGGATGATCAGTATCACCACGCCGACGATGGCGATGGTGGTGTATTGCCGGTTCAGGTAGGCACGGGCGCCTTCCTGGACGGCGGCGGAGATCTCCTGCATCCGGGCGGTGCCGGCATCGGCTGCCAGCACTTGTTTGGCGGTAATGAAACCATAGATCAGCGCCACCAAACCACAGGCGATGATCACGATATGGGCCAGGGACATTTCTTGGCTCTATCCTTGTTGCGGCCAGGGCCACACGCGCCGCGGCCTGGTGGGCGCAACGCGGACGGCCGAAGGAGTTGGCCGGCGATATGCCAGATAGGTGAACATGTGGCAAATCATCGACGTTTGCCGCGGGAGGCGTCGGCTGCTGTCGCCGAAATGCCACACCGGATGGTGCGGGCTCGGAATGTCGATGTTGTTCGGTCGACGTCATCCCATCCCTGCAGTCATCTGATCTGCAGTAAACTGGCCCAGCGGTCACATGGCGACGATTCGAGACCGACCGGTGCAGGCGGGCGTTCACGCATCGATTAGCGACCTGGCGTCGATGGTAGAGCCGCAGGGCGGGACTGCGCCGTGTTGGTCCGATGGCCGGCTTGCCACAGGGGAACAAGATCGCCTCGCCAGGCAGCGGGTGGGTGTGCCAGTTCGGGGCAGCACGGCGGGGATGCGTTCGGCTTGCACGCAACGCTGCGGTCGGGCAGATCATTGCGACTGGTTGCGCCTGTAGCTCAATTGGTTAGAGCGGGCGGCTCATAACCGCTTGGTTGCAGGTTCGAGTCCTGCCGGGCGCACCACGACGTTACCGGGGCGGTGGACGGCCAAGCGGTCTGGCAAAGCCGGCGCGCCGGGTTATCAGAACTGGCTGAGCCACCGGTCCTTCGCAGCGTGCTCATGCTCCTGACGAGCTCGCGCCGCTTCCGCATTGGCCGCTGCCTGGGATTGCTGCGCACCCCAGTAATTGCCACGTTCTGCCTGCCAGCGTGCGTCCTGGGCGTCACGATGGGCAGCGGAGGCATGTGCGCTGGCCTGATGCTCGCGGTAGTTCGACCATCCTGCGTATCCGCCCGGTCCCGGCGCGCAGCCGGCAAGCCCACCGGCAACGGTCAGCGCGATGCCCAGGCCGATCATGCGTAAGCCCATGATGTCTGTCCTCCGTTGGGAGACGAATGTTCCTGCCGGAGCGAACGATGCCGACCAGGGCTGGTTGCGCTTTTGGCCGTTCACAGCCATGCCAGGAGGCACCTGCACGCGCGAGCACCACCCCCGCCGGGTGCCCTGCGGCGTGCTGAACCGGCCGGTGGATGGATGCCGGGACGCCTGGCGCCCTTCATGACGCCCCTGGGGCGTGGCTGATTGGTGCATCGACGGGCTCGCAGCTTTCGTGCGGCCTGGACCGGATCGACCCTATTCGCGCAGTTCGCCCGGTGGGACCGCGCTCCGAGCAGGATTTTGCCTGACGCCGGGCGGCGCGTATGTCGCGCGCGTGGGTGGCGAACACCGACGCGGCTATTTACCGGATCGCAATCTGTCCTCCGTAGGCTATCTGCGTGGCGGACGTGACGCGCATTTCGGCCGAATCGAATGCCGCCGCTACCGGTGCATCCGCGCGCCGGCGGCGGCATGGGCATGACGGACCCAGTTTCCAGCAGGTGCTGGCGCGGGCGCATCACGACGTGACGGCGCCGCAGCTGCCGGCGGCACATCGGCTGGTCATCCGGGCAGCGGCGCGGGTGCCGGTGAAGCATGTGCCGCGGGTTTTCGCCGCGCCGGCGCCGACCGCGCGTGTCTTGCCGGCTGCCGCGAATGCCGCGCTGACCCAGGCGATGGCGCGCGAAAATGTCCCCGAGTCCTGGCGTGCCGGGCTCAGCTTCATCATGGCGCAGGAATCCGGCGGCAAGGTGGATGCACGCAATCCGGTCCACTCGGCGCGAGGCCTGTATCAGTTGACGCGGGCGAACTGGCATCTGAACCCGCATGGCGCTGCGTCCTTTGGCAATGCCGTCGAGGAAGCGCAGGGCGGCATTCGCTATATTCGGTCGCGTTATGGCGACGCCGATAAGGCGGTCGCCTTCTGGCACCAGCACCACTGGTATTGAGCGGGGCCCGGCGTACCCCGCCACGCGGCTGACAAGGCGTTCACATTGGCCCTATCGGATGGTCGCGAACCGCACTGACGGCTTGCGGAGTCGATCCGGGACAGCGCAGCATTTCGCCACGCCCTCAGGGCACGTGGACCCTGGCAGGCTGGAGGCCATGATGACGCAATCCGTTGTTCCGTTTCTGGTGCAATTCGCCCGCTGCGCCGACCCGCCCGCGGCCGATGCCTTCGAGACCGGGCCGGACGGGATGTTGCGGATGCCAGGTTCGCCGCGGCCGGCGCTGGAGGAATTGACGCAGGCCGGGGCGAACGGCCTGGCCACGATGGAAACCAAGGCTGCTCCGGACCAGCCGGACCCGGACGTGATCCGTGCCGCCAGGATGCGCAGCCTGCGCGCGATCGAACAACTGGCGACCAAGGTCGTCACCGTGATTCCCGACCCCGACGTTATCCGGCTGCGGCACTGCGAGAGGCATCCATTCGATCGGTGATCTTGCTCGTCACCCATGGCGGAGACCTCGGCGCCGATCTGGTGATCCGCCATCTGCGCGATCGCCAGGCGTCCTATTATCGGCTGGATACCGATCGGCTCGGTTCGCCGGACTGTCATTTTGGCTTTTCCGACGATCGGCCGCAGCTGGTCGCGCCGGACACCATGCTGGCCGCCGGCGAGGTTCGCGCCGTGTGGCATCGCCGGCTCGCGCGTGCGGCCGGGCTCGACCAGGTGTCGGCATGCTTCCGCGATTTCGCCGCGCGCGAGCTGGCCTGTGTGCTGGACGCCTTCCTCGACAGCATCCCTGGCCTGCAGGTGAATGCTTTCGAGGTGGATCGCCTGGCCGGCAACCGGCTGTTGCAGGCGCAGCGCGCCCGGGCGGTGGGATTCACTGTCCCGGCGACGCTGGTGACGCAGGACGCGGCGCTTGCCCGGGATTTTGTCGCCCGGCACGGAGCGGTGGTGACCAAGGCTCTGTCGTTCGGTCTGCTCGATCAGGAAAGCAGGGCGGCGGCCTATACCAGCCCGGTGGAAGCGGCCTCGGATTGGACCGGTCTGCGGGTTGCACCCTGCCTGTTACAGGCACGCGTGCCGAAGCGCCACGAGTGGCGGGTGACCACCGTCGCCGGCCAAGTCTTCGCGGCCCGCACCCGCAGCGGCGCCGCCGTGGACCCGGATGACTGGCGGCTCAGCCCGGATGCCGCAGAGATCTTCGAGCCTGCCTCGCTGCCGCCCGCGGTCCAGCAAAAGCTGCTGCGGCTCTGCGAGATGGCCGGGCTGCATTTCGCCACGCACGACCTGATCGAGACCCCGGCCGGAGAGTTCTGCTTCCTGGAGACCAACCCGGCCGGCCAATGGGGCTGGTTGGAGCTGTCGCTTGGCCTGCCGATCGGCGCCGCCCTGGCCGGCCTGCTGGCGCGCGGCCAGCCAGGGGGAGCCTGATCGGATGCTGTCATGGCTGCGGCCGCTTTGGTATGAGGTGTTTCCGTTTTGGCTTCAGTCCAATGCCGAACGGTATGGTCAGGAAGCGGCCAGCAACCCGGATTTCGCCGCCAATACGACCGCCCTGCAAGCCCGTATCCCCGATATGGGGCGCAACGAGGTCGTCGTCCCCATGCCTACGCGAAGGGACGGATGGATGCGGAAGCCGCCAGGGCCAACTCCGTTCTGTCGCGCGCTCAGGCCTTGCTGGTGGCCCAGGCCTTCCTCGGTGCGCTGCTTTCCCTCGGCGATACCGTGGTTGGCCATCTGGAAGCGTTCAGCTTCTGGCGGAGCAGCCTGCTGGGCATCGTCGCGCTGTATCTGGTGATCCAGACCGTGCTGCTGACCGTCAGCGCCTTGCGCGCGCTGAGTGGTGTCCCCTTCCCGGCGATCGGCAGTTCGGACCTGCTGGCCATGCTGTCTAGCCCCGCGGACGACATCGTTCGGCAGATGACGCTGCAGATGCTGCTGCACTATCGGACGGCGGCGAACCTCAACACCTGGCGGTTCAGCCATTTGAGCAACGCGCAGACCGCCTTGCGCAACACTGCGATCGCACTCGCCGTTCTGGTGGTGTTCACCCTGGCGCTGAGCGTGTTCGCGGCGCCGAAACCGCCGGCGCCGGGACTGGTGGTGAAGCTGCCGCGGTCCGAAATCGCGGTGGTGGGGGCGGGGCCGTCACCGCTGTCCGATGCGCGCCCAACACCGGTCCGGACTGAACAGCCGGAGCTTGAACCGAACCTCGGCCGATTGACGCGCCGCCCTGGTATTGAGCGCGGGAACGCCCCATCTAAGGGTGCGGACGAAATCGGAGACGGCGGATCATGGCAAGCTACCAATACGTTTATGTGATGAAGGATTTGACCAAGGCATTTCCCGGCGGACGCGAGGTGTTCAAGGGCATTACCCTGTCCTTTCTGCCCGGCGTGAAGATCGGCGTGCTGGGCGTGAACGGCGCCGGCAAATCGACCCTGCTGAAGATCATGGCGGGGATCGAAAAGGAATTCGGCGGTGAGGCCTGGGCCGCGGACGGCGTGCGGATCGGCTACCTGTCGCAGGAGCCGCAGTCGAATTCCTTCCAAGACGGTCGGGGAAATGTCGAGGAGGCGTTCGCCGAACTGAAGGCGGCGCTGAGCCGCTTCAATGAGATCTCGGCCAAATTCGCCGAACCGATGTCCGATGACGAGATGAATGCGCTGCTGGTGGAACAAGGCGACCTGCAGGAGAAGATCGACGCCGAGGAGGGGTGGGAGCTGGACCGGCGCGTGGAGATCGCGCTGGACGCGCTGCGCTGCCCGCCGGCGGACGCGGCTGTGTCCACCCTGTCGGGTGGCGAGCGGCGGCGCGTCGCGCTGTGCAAGCTGCTGCTGGAAAAGCCCGACCTGCTGCTGCTGGACGAACCGACCAACCACCTGGACGCCGAAAGCGTCGCCTGGCTGGAGCACACGCTGCACGACGACCAGGCACCGTGATGATCGTGACCCACGATCGTTACTTCCTGGACAACGTCACCAACTGGATCCTGGAGATCGAGCGCGGCCGCGGCTACCCGTTCGAAGGCAACTACTCGTCCTGGCTGGACCAGAAGCGCAAGCGACTGCAGCAGGAGGAGAAAGAGGAGAGCGCCCGCCAGCGCGCCCTGGCGGCCGAACAGGAGTGGATCGGCGCCTCCCCTCGCGCACGTCAGGCGAAGAACCAGGCCCGCATCAAGCGCTACGAGGAGATGCTGGCGAAATCGCAGGAGCAGGCGACTGGCGTGGCGGAGATCGTCATCCCGCCGGGGCCGCGCCTGGGCAACGTGGTGATCGAGGCCGAGGGTCTGTGCAAGGGCTATGGCGACCAGGAGCTGATCGAGGGGCTGGACTTCAAGCTGCCGCCCGGTGGCATCGTCGGCGTGATCGGTCCCAATGGCGCCGG
>CAWBLP010000025.1:0-128966 GCA_963789495.1 uncultured Alphaproteobacteria bacterium | reverse complement strand
TGCAGCAGGCGACGCCAGACGATCCAGGTATGGTCAAGGTCTTGAACCAGTCGCGATATTGTCCGCTCGCATCCGGCGGAGGCGCGGCGTGCGCTGACACAACGACTTGAAGTGCACCAAGCAGGGCGAGGAGGCGCATCGTCACTTCCACGGTAGCCGCTCGCCCCAATACGGTGCCTGTGCATCCCAGGCCTATCCGGCTGCCGCCTCGCTGGCCGTTGGCCGCATGAATTTCGCCTGCCGCGACCGGCCCCGTGACCCTGGCGCGGGTTTGACCTCGCCGTCGGCCAGCTGGTGCTGGAGAGCCTCAATGCTAATCAGCGTCCAAGTTTGACCCACGCCAAGTCTGCGCTACCGCATTGATACAGGCAGCTTTCGTCCGTTCGAATTGATTTCCGATCGGCTTTCAAATTTGACCGGTTGAAAATTCCCCACTTCGTTGCCGCCCTGAGCTGAACTGCCGACCGAGTGCCACGGTACTCGAAGCCGTCAAGGGACGCGCGCCGAGGCGCGCGCCGCACGCGGTTTCATCCCTTGACCGCTCCTGCGCTCCGCGGCCGCTGGAGCCCGTCGGGACGAAAGGCGTCCCGCGGTTACGACCGCCTCCGGCGGGTCGAACAAAAGGCGGTTCAGGCCGGGGGGATTTTCGGTGGCCGTCCGCGTCGTCGCGGCGTGTGGCCGGCCGGATTGGCATGCTGCGGCAGGCGCAGGCTATCCGGAATCAGGTCGGCATGCTCCCGCAGCCGGTAGCTGGCGCCCTCGATTTGGACAACGACAGGTGGTGAAGCAGCCGGTCGAGCAGCGCGGTGGCGACCACCGGATCGCCGAAAACCTTGCCCCATTCGGCAAAGCCGCGATTGGAGGTCAGGATCATCGCACCGCGCTCATAGCGTGCGTTGACCAACTGGAAGAACAGATTGCCGGCCCCGGCGCCAACGCTCAGGTAGCCGATCTCATCAATGATCAGCAACGAGGACCGGGAGAGAAAACGGATCCGCTCACGCAGGCGGCCCTCGCGCTCGGCACGGGCGAGGCTGTCGACGATATCGGCGGGCGGGGAGAAGTAGACGCTGCGCCCAGCCCGCACCGCCTCGACCCCCAACGCTATGGCCAAATGCGATTTTCCGGTGCCGGACTGGCCGATGAAATGAACCACCTCATGGCGATCGATGAAGTCGAGCGCGGCCGGCGCCATGATACGGCTGCGCTCCAACGATGGCTGGAATGAAAAATCGAACCCCGACAGCGTCTTGATCGGCGTCAGACGCGCCATCTGCAGCGCCGCCTTGATGCGGCGGCCTTCCCGGATGGTGAGTTCCTCGGAGAGCCGCGTCTCGATGGCCTCAATCGCAGTGGTCTGGCCGCGCTCCAGCTGCTGGACGACCTGATCGAGCGCCTCCAGGGCCCGTGGCATGCGCAGGCTGACCAGATGATTGCGGATCCGCTCGATCGGCGCAGCGGGCGCCAGGGGGTCTCTCATGCCGCGGCATCGTTCGTGGCGAGACGTTTGCCAACGGCGTCGTAGAACGCCAGTGGCCGCAGGGCGACGACGTCGCCGGCGCGCAGGGGGCTGGATCGATCGTCACGCGGGGTCTGGCTGCTGGCCCGCGGCGGCAACGTCCGGTGACCGGCGATGATGCGACGCTGACCGCGGCCATCCAGAAGGGGATGAACAGCGATGACATCACCGCCCTCGAGAATGCGGACCTCATTGGCCCTGCTGTGCACTTCCACCGTCCGCCGCCGCGCGCTGTCCGGCACGCTGTAGAGATTGCCGTCGACGGAAACCATGCCGTCGCGGGTGATACGTCGCTCGAGCCGCAGCACGGCCTGGAACGCCCCGGCTGTCAGCGGCTGAAGCGCCGGACGCTCCTCGGCGAAATGTTCGGCGACAACCCGCCTGGTCGTGGCATGGGTGCGTGTATTGGCGACCTGATCGAGCCATTGGCCGAACTGCGCGTTGAGGTCGTCAAGGTTGCGAAAGCTCCGGCCAAGGAAGAAGTCCTCGCGGATGTAGCGGAACGGACGTTCGACCTTGCCCTTCGTCTAGGCCCGGTAAGCCTTGCAGGCCTTCGGCAGGTAGCCGTAGTGGCGGGCGAACGCGAGCAGCGTGCGATTGTAAACAATGTGGCTGGTCTCGGGATCCTCGCGATGGAACACGGTCCGCATGCGGTCATAGAGGATGTGTTCCCGGCACGCCCCCCCCGAGCGCCTCGAATGCCGCGGTGTGGCAGCGCAGTAGTGTCTGCATGTCCTGGTGCAGCACGAAGCGGCCCCAGAGCATGCGGCTGTGGCCCAGCACCATGGAGAACAGCCAGATGATCCGCTCGACGCCCGGCTCGTCGGTGAAGACCGTTCGGAAATGCGCGAAATCCACCTGCGCCTGACGACCCGGCGGGGTCTCGAAGCGCACCTCGAACGGCGACATCTCAATCGGTCGGATCTCGCCCAGCAGGTCGGTCAGGATCCTGTAGCCGCCGCTGTAGCCGAGCTCGCGATGCAGCCGCCGGCCGGTCAACTGCGGAAACGCCGCAAGCCGCTGACGCAGATAGGGCTCAAAGGTCTGCAACCGTGTCGCTCGCGGCTGCCGCGGCCCATAGGCTGGCGGTTCCAGCCCTTGCGCGATGTATCGGCGCACTGTCTTGCGGTCGAGCCCAACCCGGCGCGCGATGGCCGAGATGCTGACGCCCTGCTGATGCAGTTCAAGGATCATGACGATCTCCCCAAGTCGGACCAACGACGCATCCCCCGAAGCGGAAAAGGCGCATCATCGCTCATCGGAACCGGAGGATTCCCGGGAACCTCGGGGCTTACGCCGTCAGCAGCACCTGGGGAATTTTCAACCGGCACAAGTGGGGATTATTCGGCCGGCACTCACAGACGCCAGACCAGCTGCGCGAAGCCGTCAGGGATATCGAGGCGCCATCCTGGGGGCTATGTTGGACCCCTTCCAAGAGGCGATCGGCGAGATCAAGGGCCTCTTATCGATACTGGAAGCTGCGCATGCGCGGGGGCTGATTGCGCTGGCCTCCATTGCGGAGCCACAAGCGGTAGCTGGCCGGCCAGCCAGGCGCCCCCGGCGGCGGAAGGCGCCCGGCCCGGGCGACGGGGGATCAGCGGCATGAGTGGTAGCCGCGCTGTAACCACCATGTTTCGGAGACCATCCGTGTAATTCAATCTGCGCGGCGAATCGCTGTCATCGAGTAGAATAACCAATCGGCGGAGCTAGGTTTGGCCGCCGAAGCCGGGTCCGCAGCCGGGTTGCCCCCGACTTCTTTTACTGCGGAGGCGATGATGCCGACACAATCTTGGAAGCCGGGCGCCCTTGTATTTATATCAAAGGGCGGCCGCATGTTGTTCGAAGTTCTGCAGGAGGACCGAGGGGGGGGAGATTGTTGTTGGAAGCGGCGCGCGGATTTCCAGGTCATTTGTATCCAACAGTGCCACTGGGCGATCTTTGTGGGATGTCGCAGATGCTGCGATCACACCTCACATGCGCGAAATGTTGCGGCGGCAGCGAGGTGGTAAGGTGCCATGGGAAATCGAACTGGCAATGAAGGAGCGCATTCTTCGTCCCGCAGAGAAGGGAGAGCACGTTATTGCCGGGTTGGAAGCGCCCAAGCGGGCCGATAGCCGTTATGTTCGCTTCGATCCGACAACCGTTCGTAATTGGATGTTTGACATCCTGACGGCCCGCGCAACGCCCCCCCATGAATTCTGGTATTGTGTATGACGATGTGCGGATATTCGATCCCGAGCAGTGGTCCGAATATGAGCGGCAGGGACAGCCCACTCCGAACGCGCCGAACGCGTCGCGTCATCCAACGAATCCCGGTGTCGGCCTGAAGAAAGCGCCCGATTCGAAGATCGAACAGGCAATCCAAAAGGTCTACGATAATTCTTCCAGTGACCCTCCTAACATCAAAGAGCTGCGATCGCCGGTTCAGGATCTGCTGCACCAGAAGGGCTTAAAGGCATCGGGGAACCAAATCATGAATATCGGAGGCATGCGCGAATTTGAGGAGCGGCGGAGAAAACCTGGCACCCGCAAGAGCGGATCTACAAAAACGTAGTCCTTACCTGAAATTTCCAGCTTTCACACTTTTATCGACTGTGAAATCTGGCTGTGAAATTTCAACATCGCCATCTTCGCTTGCATTCGTCCTCGGCCAGTGCCGGGGGCATAGGAGATGCACGGATGCACGACTCGCGATCCTCGACCCACCGCACCCCCGCGCCGTTCCGCAACACAAGTAAGCCGCTTACGGTTACTGTGGAAGATGCCTGCCGCATTACCGGCCTCGGCCGGACTCGGTTGTATGAATTGATCGCCAGCGGGGCGCTCAAGTCTACAACGATCGGGCGCCGTCGGCTGGTGATGTATTCAAGCCTTGAGGCACTGATCCACGGCGAAGCCGCGTAGAAAAGCCCCCAACACGTGTGCGGCGTGCGGGGGCTGTAGGCAACGGTGCATTTCAGACGGCACCACAATCTACTCGAAGCCACAGTTTTCCAAGCGCCGCATCCACCGAATGGATGCGAAAATTGCCTGACACCGACATTCGAATCCGGCATCTCCGCGGACTTCCGGCGAGTCACGAGCGCCATCCTGACGCCGTCGCGGTTGGTGTTGTCCGGACTGGCGATGCGGAAATCACATTCCTCCTGACGCTGGCCGGCGACATTCAGCTCCCACCGGGAGTGCATCTGTCTGACGAGGCACTGATCGATCTGCGCGTGCTGGCGCAGGCGACGGAGATGCTGCGATTGCGGCAGCCTGACACGCAGGCCGGCTGGCATGCCGCAGATGCCGCATGATTGGCATTCCAGCTTATCAGGCTAGCCCGATAAAGCGCATCCGCAGCGCGAAGGCCGATATCGAGGCAAGGCGCGAGGCCTTGCACGACATCGTCGAGGTCATGCGGCCTATGACGGTGCGGCAGGTATTCTACCAAGCCACCGTCCGCGACATTGTGGAGAAATCCGAGGCCGGTTACGCCAAGGTGCAGATTGACCTCGTGCTTATGCGTTGCAGCGGCGCATTGCCCTATGCGTGGCTGGCCGATAACATCCGGTGGCAAGGCAAGCCGCGCACCCGTCAACAGCATTGAGCACGCGCTGGAGGATACCCCCCGGCTCTACCGCAAGTCGCTCTGGGCGGATGCCTCCTGCTACGTAGAGGTCTGGTTAGAGAAGGATGCTTTGGCTGGCGTCCTATTGCCGGTGACCATGCAATTTGATCTGCCGCTCATGGTGGCGGGCGGCTATGCCAGCTTATCGTTCCTGCACTCGGCCGCGGAGCACATCTCCAGCTTGGATGTGCCCACCTACATCTATCACCTTGGCGACTTCGATCCGTCAGGCGTGAATGCAGCGCAGAAGATCGAGCCAACGCTGCGAGAGATGACGCCGGAAGCCGAGATTCGTTTCGAGCGCATCGCAGTATCGCGGGAGCAGATCACAGCCTGGAAACTCCCGTCGCGCCCAACGAAGACGACAGACACGCGGGCCAAGGAGTTCGGCGATATCTCGGTAGAGCTGGACGCCATTGAGCCAGGTCGGCTGCGCAGGCTGGTGAAATATTACATCGAGAAGCATCTACCCACCCACCAGCTTCAGGTGCTCCAGGCAGCGGAGGCCAGCGAGCGCACGCTGCTGGCCGGAATGGTCGCGAAACTGCGCGACCTAGCGGCAGGTGCCGCATGATCGCCGCAGCGTCGGGAGACGCCGCAGACATCTCGCTGGTTGCCGCATGGTTTCCATGCGCCATCGCGCCCGCCGGGCAACCCGCGTTCGGCGCGATGCAGCACACCACCTGGGCAAACTTCGCCGATTGCTTTTGGTACCGCCGCGAAGGGCAGAAAGATGGCCCGGCCGTCGCCTTGGCGAGGTTCCGGCCTGAACCTGACAGCCGACATGTCCGGCGCAAAAAGGACCGCGTATTGGCGCGCACTGCCATCGCACTGGACTGTGAACCCAACAAGGCAACGGGCGAAATACCGCCACCAATTGACGTTGCCGCCGAGGGCTGCCGGCAACAGGGCTGGGCAGGGCTGTTGTATGCTAGCCATTCACACACACCAGCGGCGCCGCGCTATCGCATCATCTTGCCGCTGGCTGCCGAGGTGCAGGCCGATCTTCCGGCGGTGGAGATGGTCGCGGAACGGCGAGGCCTGGCTGGCGTGCTGGACAGATCCAAGGTAGGCGCGTCGGCAGTGTTCTATTTGCCCAGCATGCCGTTCGGTGCGGACGAGACGCTGTACATCACACTGACAATCAACGGCGGCCCGGTCTCGGCCGAATGGATCACTACCACCGGCATGACGATCCTGACCGCGCATGAGGCGGAAGCCCAGGGAGTTGCCGCTGCGGCCCATACCGAGGCGGCCCGGAGACGGGCGGAGAAGATTGCGGCCGGGTTCAACCCCGACGATTCGCTGATTGAGAAACTTAGATCCCGCTTCGATCTGGCCGATGTCCTTGCGGCGCATGGTTACGCCCGCGAAGGCCAGAACTGGCGGCATCCAAATTCGTCGTCAGGATGCTTCGGCGCGAATATCAAGACTTTCGGCGGAATTGAGCGGATATTCTCGCATAACGCTAGCGATCCTTTGCACGCCAGCAACCTGCCGGCATGGTGCGGTGGCGTCACCGCAATCGATACGTTTGATACTGTCGCCATCTTGGACTTCGGCGGTGACCGCTCGAAAGCAATGGCGGACCTGGCCGATCGGTTCAGGCTGACCAAGGTGCCAGAGCGCAAGGCACTGGCGGGCTTCCTGTTCCGCCTGATCCGCCGCGGCGACACGCAGGCGGCGATTGAAGTCGGCGACGTTCGCCGAGGGCGCGCGCCTCGGCCTCTCGACCGCCGAAGTCTGCGATATCGCCGACTGGGTGGTTACCGCCGCAGCTCGAGAGGCGGCGTGATGCATGGCTTTCCCGACCTGATGGAGACGCAGGCCAAGATCACTAAACGTCCGAAGCATCACGGCATTGCATGGCTTGGGGCTTGCCAGACAGACCGCAACTCCGAACCGCGTGGCAACCTCTACAACGCGATGCTGGCGATGCGTGACGATCCCGGCATCTGCGATCTGTTCGCGTATGACGGGATGCTGCGCGCCGTGATCCTGCAGAGGCCTGTTCCCGGCACGATCATGGACCCTGATGAGATTGCAGCATTCCAGCCTCGGCCGGTACAGGACGCCGATGTATCGGTGGCGCAGGAAATGCTACAGGCGTCCGGGCTGGAGAAGATCGGCAAAGAGGTGACGCATCAGGCAGTGGATCTGCGCGGGCACGAACGAGCGTTCCACCCTGTCCGCGATTACCTCGACGGGCTGCGTTGGGATGGTAAGCGCCGCGTCGACGACTGGATGGCGACGTATCTCGGCACCAAGAGCGACGCCTATCACCAGGCCATCGGAAAGATGTTTCTGGTGATGATGGTGGTCAGGATCTACCTGCCCGGCGCGAAGGCTGCTTACATGCTGGTACTCGAGGGGCCGCAGGGCGCGCGGAAGTCCACGGCATGCGCTGTGCTGGCAGGGGAATGGTTTTCCGATTCGCTTCCTGACGTGCGCAGCGGGGGGAAGGACGTTGCGCAGCACCTGAACGGAAAATGGCTACTCGAAGTTGCTGAGATGTCGGCGCTGGACAAAGCCGACGCGGCGGCATTGAAAGCGTTTATCACGCGCACCACCGAACGCTACAGGCCGAGCTATGGGCGTAAGGAAGTCATTGAGCCTCGGCAGTGCACATTCGTCGGAACAACGAATAAGGCGGTCTATTTGCGAGACGAGACCGGAGCACGTCGTTTCTGGCCCGCTGTAGTCAACGAAATCAAAATTAACTCATGACTCCCCTCATTTTTGACTCCCGCATTACTATGTCTAGGCAGGCCGCGACTCTCCCGGAAGCTGCTTTATTTCCTGGCTGAGCTACGTGACTCTGTGCGTGACCCGGTCCGCCGGCCCAACTTTCCGATGCCGGTGTCCGGACGACTTGGTGCCCCAGCCTACTGTGTTGGAATCACGAGAGAAAAAATGAGGGGATAGCTGAGCAAAATTGATGCATTACGGCACGATCGCGATCAGCTCTTTGCCGGGGCAGTTTACCTCTACCGGACAGGCGTCCGGTGGTGGCCCGATGCCGACTTTGAGCGTGAGCATATCGCACCGCAGCAGGACGCGCGATATGAGGCAGACGTCTGGGAGCAGGCCATATCCGAATGGTTGAAAACCTACAGCAACAGTGAGCAGAAGGAGCCGGTGACCGTCCTAACGATCGCCAGGAAGGCGCTGTACATCGAGACAGCCAAGATCGGGACATCGGACCAGCGGCGCATCGCTGCCGCGTTGGAGCGGATGGGCTGGTGCAGGGGGACAAAGCAGAATTTCGGCGTCCCTTGGCTACCTCCGATGTTGACTCACTCAGTGACGCAGTGACCCAAGTGACTCACTTTTCCATATGACTACCTACGTGTGTCACACATTCAGGAAGTTCCACGCAAAGTGCGTCACGAGCGTCACTGCGTCACTGGCCTATGGCGGCCGCGGCCATGAATGACGCGGCCGAAACCGTCGCGGTGGAATACCCCCTGATCGCAACCGAGGTGTTGCCCGGACGCGGCAAGTTGGCTGCCCTGGCGATCGTCGATCTGGACATCGGCGGCGCGGTGCTGGAACTGCAAGGTGTCCAAATCGTGCGCGGGCCGCCCGGTGGCCTGGTATGCCGCATGCCGCCATTTCGGCACCCCCACGATGGAAGGCGGTTGCCGGGGATCGTCCTGCCGACGGAGCTGATGACGGCGATCGCCGACGAGGTGCTGGACGCGTTTGTAGCGGCGGCGACATGACGCGCTGGCGCTGTGTGCCATACGCAGGCCCGCGAGCGCCCCACACCGCCCGTAGGATGCCATCCGGGCGGCGCACCCTCTCGGCGGCACCTCAAGGGCGCCCTACCCTGTCTGGCCAACCAGAGCACCCAGCCGGGGGGGGCAATCTCTGGTGTATTACCCCCTCCGACCGGCCAGGGATCGGCCAATGCAAACTTTACCGTTTTGGCCATTTTCTACCGCTACGGCACCACGCCCCTCACGCGCGCCCGAGCCTGCCACGCCCCCCGGGGGGCGGTCTCAATCTTTGGACGATTTACCCATTCCCACCGTTCGGGGCGTTCCCGTTCGCATCCGCAGTTGAGACTATAGAGAAGTGATATATGGCAAACCACCGAACGCCGCGCCGGAAAGCGGAGATCGAGGCCCGGGACTTGCATGATCCCGGCCGTTACCGGAACCGACCCGATCACAACCTGCCGCCGATCGGCGAGCCACCGGAGTGGTTGCCGCAGCAGGCTGGGGAGGCATGGCGCGCGATGGCCAGCAGCATACCATGGCTGGACGCATCACACGCCGCGCTGCTCGAAATCGCCGCGATCTTGCGCGTCCGGGTGGCAGCGGGAACTGCCTCGATTGCTGAGATGAGCCTGCTGCGCCAATGCCTTGGATCGATGGGTGCAACTCCGGCGGACGCTTCGAAGCTCACGCCCGCAACAACCGAGGACGACCCGGACGAGGCATTCTTCCGCCAGCCGAGCTGAACCCGGGGGGTGTCAAAGTCTGGACAATGGTAGGGGCCCGAACCGCACGGGTGTCATGCACAGAATTTCCCGTACAGTGCACAACATCAGCTGGCGCGCCCTGCCGGTGGAGTTTGGCAACTGGAACAGCGTCTGGAAGCGCTTCTGGCGGCTCACCCGCTCGGGCATGTTCGAGACGTTCTTCCAACTGCTCGCCGAGCAGAGCCGCACCTCGCACCTGGTGCAGGCACGCTGATCCGTCCGGCCACTTGCCGTGCAGCCTCTGCAGCCTTTTCCAGCTCCACATTCTGAAGCGGCGGGCTCCGGCGCGTAAGGCCGACGTCATTATCTCCCGCTATGAGCAAAGGGCTCTGCGGATACCTGGACCGCAGCGATAGCGCCGCCGGCAGCAGGTTCCCGCTGTCGATCGTCACGGCGACGGGAATGCCGAGTGCAGCGTGTACGCTGGCTGCTGTCGAGTAGCCTTCCGCAATTCCGATCTCATCGCCGTTGCGCGGTTGCCCTTTCATGAAGGACAACCCAATCTTCCGCGCCCACTTGAGCGGCAACTTCTCGCCGCGTGGGCTGATGAGGGCAATCAGCACGTGATGGCATGACCGGGCGTGAGATCAGCGAGCAGGTCCCTCCCGGTGCGATCGTCGTGCTGATCTGCGATCGGGCTGGATGGCATCAGACCGGCGGCGAACTCATCCTGCCAGGCAACATCGTCCCGCTGCATCTGCCGCCATACGCGCCGGAACTGAACCCGATAGAGAATGTCTGGCAACACCTCCGCGACAACAAGCTCTCCGCCGGGGTCTGGGATACCTACGAGGCCATCCTCAGCGCCTGCGTCGAGGCCTGGAACTGGTTCGTCAGCGATCCCCGCCGCAACCAGTCCATCGGAGATCGCGATTGGGCAACGGTCAGTATTTAGGGCGGTTGGTATAACTCCACGAGCTCTTTTCGATCCGAGAGATGTTAGAATGGGTATCGGTCGTTCACGAAGAGGTTCGCAGGCTGAACCGCGTTTCCCGTTCCGAGTAAAGGCCGACCTCAACGCGCGATAACGGCCATTGTGGAAAAATTATTTCAGACGCAACTCGCGCCGCACAGATTCAAACCAGGGTGACTTTTCCAGTTGCCAGATCGTATACGCCACCGACCACACGAAGTTCGCCCTTGGCGACCAGTTCGGCCAGGATCGGCTTGGCGGCTTCCAGCTGCTTCACGTTGTAGCGGACATTGGCGATCGTGGCGTTGGCCACGAGATCGGCGCCGTGATGTTTCACGACGGTTTCGACGCCGGGCTTCATGGCATGCACAAGGCCGGCGATGTGACCTGGCAGATCGTTGCCTTTCTCCAGCGCTGCTACGGTTGCGTTGACGGCACCGCAGTTTGTGTGCCCCAGCACCATGATGATTTTGGTCCCCAGCACCGCGGAGCCGAATTCGAGGCTTCCCAAACCGTCCGGCGTGACGAAATTGCCAGCAACACGCACGACGAACAGGTCTCCCGCTGCCTGGTCGAATGCCAATTCTGGCGCGACGCGTGAATCCGCGCAGCCGAGAATGGAGGCGAACGGTGCCTGACCGCGCGCGCGATCTGCCCTGCCGGCGGAAAAGTCCCGCTCGCGCGGCTGATTGGCGACATAGCGCGCATTGCCTTCCATCAGCAGCTTTAGCGCCTCATCTGGTGTTCCGGCCGCCCGTGCAGGTTGCGCTTCTGCTGTCGTGCTGAGCTGTGTGGCGGCGAGCGCTCCGGCGCTGGCCAGCATCAGGTTGCGGCGGCCGAGCGCCTTGACTTTCGATTCAGTGCACATGCTGCAGAGGCCCAACAATGTCATGCAGTACAGTGTACCCCTTCTTTGCCGCTTATGGATGCGGATTTTTATAGATATGGCTCAGCACCGAAAATGCTGTGCCGACCGCAGTCCTGTTACATGGGCTAATCGCGGCGGCTCTCCCCTCGGTTGGTAGAACTGGCCTCGGTCTCGAACAAGGGGAGAGTGACCATGGGAACGTTTGCCGGGTTGGACGTGTCGCTGAAGGAAACCAGCGTCTGTATCCTGGACCAGGGACGGAACGCGTGTGTTTGAAGGCAAGGTGGCGTTGGAACCCGCCGCCGTCGTCCGGCTGATCAGAAAACGAGCGCCCGACCTGGCACGAGTTGGCCTGGAAAGCGGCTCCACGTCGGTCTGGCTTACCCATGCCTTGAAGGCCGAAGGCATGCCGGTTGTCTGTCTCGACGCCCGGCATGCCCAGGCGGTGTTGTCGGCGCGGCCCAACAAGTCCGACCGCGGCGATGCGCGCGGGCTGGCCGAGATGGTCCGGGTTGGCTGGTTCAAAGCTGTGCAGGTCAAGAGTATGACCTCGCACGAGCGCAAGGCGCTGCTGATCGTTCGACACCAATTGGTCGATACGCGCGTTCGGCTCGACAATCAGCTCCGGGGCATCCTGAAGACGTTCGGTCTGGTCATCGGCAAATGCAGTCGCGGTCAGCTCGGGCAACGAGCGCAAGAGCTGTCCGAGGGACGCCGGGCATAGAAAGCATTGTTGCCTCCATGGTGGCGGTGCGCGACAGCCTGATCGAGCAGATCACCGTCTGTGATCGAGCCATTCGACAGCTGGCGAAGAAGGACGCAGTAGCCCAACGGATGATGACAGTTCCCGGCGTGGGGCCAGTCGTGGCGCTTGCCTACCTTTCGGTGATCGATGAGCCTCAGCGCTTTGCTCATTCCCGTAACGTCGGCGCCTATATCGGCCTGACTCCCAAACGCTACCAATCGGGCGAAGTCGACCGGGCGGGCCGGATCTCCAAATGCGGCGACGGATTTGCTCGGACGTGCCTCTACGAGGCTGCCGGCGTGCTGCTGACGCGGGTGGATCGTTGGTCGCCGCTGAAGGCGTGGGGCATCCGGCTGATGCAGCGGGTCGGCGCGACAAAGGCCAAAGTCGCAGTTGCGCGCAAACTGGCTGTCATCCTGCATCGGATGTGGGTAGATGGCACCGAGTTCCGGTGGACGAAGGGCGCTGCAGCCGCCTGATCCTTCATCCACTCACCAAGCTCCGCGCAAGCGGGGACGCTGTCCTTGCCGGGACGGCGGGTAGAGATGACCGCGTATCAATAGTTGTCCGCCGGCACGACGATCGCCGAGCAGTTCGCCACTTTACATTGCGGTGTCAGTGCCCCCCTGAACCCATGATGAGGCGATCTGGCATCGACCTCGGAGTGAACCATGACCTCGGCAGGACAGCGACCGGCTGATGAACGAATTGCTTCTGGCTGGCAGCAAAGACGCAGTGATGACAAACGAGCCCGACCTCGTTGAGGATTGGCACCGTGCTCGCCGCCGTCAATGACGCTTCGCGCCGCCGATGACGGTGGCCTGCGGCCATCATTGACCGCGACTGCGCGCGGTGCCATGTGGCTCTCAGGTCAGGGCGAAGAAACGGATCCAGTCAAACAAAGAAACTGATGCTTGACTTCTTAGCCGCGATTACGGAACTATTGGTAATAGTGTAACGGGAAGGATAGCGTATCGACCGCGCCCGGCGCCTTGTCCTGATACCTTACCGCCCCAGCTGCTACAGTCTTCCCGGAAAGATGCTCAAGCACCCTGAAATCGCCCCTGCGGCCCTTGATCCGATCCAGCTTCCGCTTTTCGCGGACGCGGCCTCCCAGGTCCGCGTCCGCCCCGAACGCAACGAGTGGCGCTTGCGGGATGCTGCGCGTCAGCTGATTCTTCAATGCTGGGAGGTTCGCTGCGGTCTGGGTCCCGCCAAACGCACCTCAAAGACGCCGCGACTAGCGTGCCCGCAACGATCAGCTGGTGTGCCGACCATTGCGGGCTGCTCATCAGCCATTCGGCTCGTTGGTCCAGCCGGTGTGGTCAGCATGCACGTACACCGCATTCGCCGCTGGGGCCAGCGTAAGGCTGCCAAGCGCAATCGCGAGAATTGCGAGGGCAGCACAGGAATACTTCTTCATAGGATTCTCCCATCAGTTTGCTGTTTTGTGTTGCGTCAGCAGGTCATCGACCTTACTGGCGCAAAGGGAAAATGCTCGAGGTCGGGCCGCAGGCCCTATGAAGTGCTTCAGAGCACGCGCACGGTTATGATCGCTGTTGCTGGGCCTTGTTCCGGCCGAGCGTTGCGTCGATCGGCACCAGCGGACCCGATCTGCCGGGAACCGGCACGCTTGGGAGAGCGTGCCGATCGCCTGCTGCAGCGGTAACGCAGGCCGTCATCAACTCAACCGTACCTGTTCACCGCATCCACATATTAGACCCGTTGCGAAAATGAGTACGTTCGCGGCGCTCCGTCGGTGAGCTGAGCCGGCGAGGCCGAGCTTGACAGGTCACGGGACGATTCGATTCGTCGAGAACCTTCTTCATGAAGGTACCGGCCCGATGTCCCGTCCGTTCTCCGCCGCCCGGTTGCGCGCCAGCGCGAGCTTCGTCCGCCTGACCGGGGTCAGCGTCGCCACGTTCGACAAAATGCTGAAGCAACTCGCGGGCCCCTGGGAGAAAGCTCAGCTGCACAAGGCCAAATCCGGCCGCCCCTGGGACGTCGGTGGTTTGGAAGATCATCTCTTGATCATGCTGATCTATTATCGTTGCTACATCACCGAGGAGTTCCTGGGCTCCTC
Source organism: uncultured Alphaproteobacteria bacterium (assembly GCA_963789495.1). Lineage (GTDB taxonomy): Bacteria > Pseudomonadota > Alphaproteobacteria > Acetobacterales > Acetobacteraceae > CAWBLP01. The sequence goes on along the minus strand of CAWBLP010000025.1, from coordinate 114,736 downwards.
CACAACGTCAACAAAAGCGCGATCTGCCGGGCGATCCAGCGGATCGAAAAGCTCGCCCGTCCGCTGATCGGGGTTGGACGGAAGCCCAAAATCAGTCGGAAGGAGGCCGAGGCGCTGATCGTCGATTGCATCGAGCAGCCGATCCAGCGTCCTGACACGGACGCCAAACAGCGAGAGCATTACTCCGGCAAGAAGAAGCGCCATACGGTGAAGACCGAATACATCGTCACCCGGAATGGTCGTATCGTCAGCGCCTCGCCCTCTCACCCCGGCAGTCACCATGACCTGGCGATCCGTCGCAATGGACCAAAGCTGCCGAGGAAGGCACGGCTCTACGTGGACAGTGCGTACCAGGGGTACGACAAGGAACATCGGAACCTGGAATGTCCATACAAGAAGCCAAAGAACGGGAAACTCACTGATGAGGAGAAGGCATATAACCGTGGACTGAGTGGATTCCGTGTCAGGGTTGAGCACCGGATCGGACGAACGAAACGGTTCAGGATCGCTGCTGAGCGATTTCGCAACCCACTTGGGACGCATCACACCAAAATCTCCATCATCGCGGGACTGGTGAACCTGCAAGCTGGGTTCGGACCGTTCTGATCAGGTGAGGGAAACGCCGCCGGTGAGAACGCGCCGGACACCGGTGACCGGGGGGCCGACTTTCGCAACGGGTCTATTCATTGTCCGCAGCCTGGAACGGAACGAAACAGAACACGCCATTGAAGGCGTGGTAAAAGATTGACCAGCACAAGACTGCGCGACCAGTAGGGTTGTTTGCCCAAGTAATCCTTTCTTCGGGTATATCGATCCATGCGTCGAAAGTGTCTCCAAACCGGTGGCTAATCGGCAGCCCTACTTCGAAACAGCTTGAGGAAATGGCGGCCGAGTTTGAGGTTGCAGCTGATCGCCTCGAAGGATGAGCCGCGGAAGCTGCAGGATAACACACAACCGCCAGTCAGTCCGGCTGAGATGCGGCGTTCAGGTTCGGTCTAATCACCAGTCCGACCCGCTCAGCCCAGTCCCGCTTCGCCATTACCAGGCCCCCCTTCTCGGCCAATTTGGTCCGTCTCGTTAGCCAGTTCCGCACGTAGTCGCTCCGCTGTAATCGGGGCCAGGCCGACCTCATCCCCGTAGAAGATCCAGCCCAGTGTCACCCCAGCGCGATTCGCGAGACGCCTCATCTTCCGCACTTTGGGGTAACGGCTACCTGCCACCAGTTCCGTGACATGCGCCTCACTCGCCTCGATCGTTTGTGCCACCATCTCCACCGTCATTCCGGTGACCGCCATTACCGCACGCAAGCGCCGAGCGACTGCGCCCGTCGTGTTAGGGGGCTCGTTCTGCATTGTCCGGTCCTCCCGCGGATAGAACGCTGCGGAGAATGTCTTGGATGCCGGTAGCCGCCTCTCAACAGGGCGAAGCGGGACTATCCCGCCCCCGGCTACCCGTAGCCGGTTGATTGCTGGCTGCACCGCAGCCAGGCCGGCAGCCCTGCAGCGCTCGGGCGGGATTACAGCAACCACGGGCGCCAATCCCTCGGCCACCGACCCCCGGCCTCGGCGGAACGGATCGCGCCGTTCACAAGGGCCGGCACGTCTGCCGTGTCGGCGGCAGCCTGTGAGGCGAGGCGATGACGGAGGTGGGCGATTTCGTCTGGAATGGCGGGGGGGGGTAGCGCAACGACGAGCCAGCGCGCGAGTCCTCGGGGGCGTGGCACCACAGACTTGGTGAGATACGACGGCTCCGGGTGACGCGCAGCGTGGGCACGGAGGTGCGTAAGCCGACTCTGGCGGTGGCCCGGGGCGAGGAACGGCACCGGTGACGGGCTTAGGCGGTGATCCACAACACGGCCCCTCCGGGAGCCTACCCCAACCCCCTACGGCGCCAACCCCACCAGCTCCGGAAACCGAACCCCACAGACGTCGTGCCACGCCTGCGCCACCATCCGCGGACAGTCGGCAGCAACCGCCTGCCGCAGCTCTGGCATCGGCAGGGCTGGCCCATGCTCCATCACCAGCCGCGCGAGGGACAAGCGGCAGCGGCGATAGGCTCACCGCCCGCACCGAGAGCTAATCCGCAACCCGGTCGAGCGTTACGGCGCCTCAATCCCGGTGGTGCGCGCGCGACAAATCGTCGGCGCGCTGGGATGGCGTCCAGATGGAAGGCCTCCCATCGCTGATAAGCTGCGCGCTGAATATCGAGGGCACATTTTCGAGTTGGATCCAGCCAAGTTGCCTGGAGGCTATGTCGTGCTGCCGCCAGAGCAACTTGAGACGTTAAGGGGAAAGGCTCGAGAGAGCCTGGAGGGGGACTGGACAGCCGAAGCGCGGAGGATATGCCCGAATAGCCGGACCGTCATGTTGGATGGGACAGCTGCAGGCGGGCTGATCGATGTCGCGCGGCGCGAAAGCATCGACATGATTGTCGTCGGCAACCGTGGCCGCGGGGCCTTCGGCGAGCTATTGCTAAGCAGGGATTTGTTGGTTGCCCAGCGGAAGTGGCGCTCGCTCTTGATTGAGCGCACTCACGGCTTGGTGGATCGCCCCATCGAGTTGCTCGGGTGGGATTGGGATTGCCCCGCCTCCGTGGACGGTTGATGGGCTTGGGGGCTACGTGGTCACGGTAAGAGCCTGACTCGAATTGTATTTCCAACGTGCGACCGATTTGGATTTACTGGATGATCGTGAGGTCGATCGGTTCATGTGGCTGCGAGGCGACGGGACATCAGCTTGACGCTTGCGATGTAAAGCCAGGTGACCGCGCTTTCGACGGTGGCCTCGAAATCCTTGGCCAGACGGCGGTTGCGGTTAAGCCAGGCCAGAGTGCGTTCAACCACCCAGCGTCTGGGCAGCAAGACAAAACCCTTGGCGGCATCGGGTCGCTTGACGATCTCGATTGTCCAGTCGCCGACCTTGGTGAGAGCATCCTTCAGCTTGTCGCCGGCATAGGCGCTGTCGGCAAAGATGTGGCGCAGCCAGGGAAAGGCACTACGCACGCTCGCCAGTAGAGGCGGCGCGCCGTCACGATCCTGGATATTGGCCGGATGGACGATCGCACCGACCACCAGACCGATGGTATCGGTGAGGATGTGGCGCTTGCGGCCCTTGATCATCTTCTCGGCGGCATAACCTCGCGGACCGCCAGCCTCCGTCGTCTTGACGGACTGGCTGTCGACAATGCCCGCTGTCGGGCTGGCCTCCCGGCCTTCCGCTTCGCGCACGTCCATGAGCAGTGCATGGTTGACGGTCTGCCACGTCCCACCGGCGCGCCAAGCATAAAAATACCGCTGCACCGTGGTGAACGGAGGGAAATCTTTCGGCAGCATCCGCCATTGGCAGCCGGCTTGGGCTATGTAGAAGATGGCATCGACGACGTGCCGCATGCTGGTCTTGCGGGTCCGCCCGCGGCTTGCCGGTGGCGGCATGTGTGGCTCGATCATCGCCCATTCCGCGTCGGTGGTGTCGCTTGCATAGCGCAGTCCGTCGCGCCGATACTTGGCCCGCGTGGTCCCGGTCCAGGTCATACGTGATCCCTCGGTGTGTTCGCAGCCACGAGAGAATTGCAACCGCTGGGATCACGCAACTGGCTTTCATACGCCGCCGGACAGACCGGCAGCGGCACCCGGCCGTGACGGCTCAGCGCATTGAAAACACCGCAGATGTCGTTCCACATTGATTCCGGGTCAGGCTCTAAGTTCTTGGGCGATCCGCTGCTCATAGTGGATGGGCGACTGGTATCCAATGGCTGAATGCAAACGCACCGGATTGTAGAAGCCCTCAATGTAGCTGAAGCAGGCGATGTTTGCTTCAGCCTGGGACACGAATTTCCGGCGCGAGAGGAGCTCGCACTCGAGCGTCGAGAAGAAGCTCTCGCACATGGCATTGTCATAGGCGTCACCGACCGACCCCATGGAGGGCCGAACGCCGACCTCGCGGCAGCGACTGCCAAATGCAAGAGACGTGTATTGGCTTCCCTGGTCCGAATGATGAATGACATCGTGCGACTGCCTCTGACCCACTGCCATTTCCAGAGCGTCGAGCACAAGTTCCGTGCGCAGGTGGGCCGCCATCGACCAGCCGACGATCCGACGTCCGACGGCTACAGGCATCGAGCACCACGGCGAGATAGAGGAAACCAGCTGCGGTTGGCACGAAGGTGATATCGGCAACCCAGAGCTGATTGGGGCGTTTGGCGGTAAATTTGCGATCGACGAGGTCGGGTGCTGGCCGGGCATCCGGGTTACGTCGCGTCGTCGTCGGGCCGCTGCCACGGTGACAGGCGCCGACCAGCCCTGCGGCGCGCATCAGTCGGGCGATCCTTTTGCGGCCGTGCCTTCCACCGTCTGCGCGGAGCTGGGCATGCACACGCGGCGCGCCATACAGGTGCCGCGACGAGGTGTGGATGGTCCTCACCCGCGTCAGCAGTTCGCTGTCAGCCTGCGCATGGGCCGATGGTGGGCGTCCACGCCAAGCGTAATAGCCCGCTGTGGAGACGCCGAGCACGCGCGCCATGGCGGCAACGGGGAACGAAGCCTGGTTTGTGCTCATGAACTCGAAGATCCGGACGACACTGCGCCGGTCTCGCGTGCAAACCAGGCCGCGGCTTTTGAGAGGATATCGCGCTCCAGCCGGAGTTGGCGCACCTCGCGGCGGAGCTTGATCAGCTCATCGCGTTCCGCGCTTGACGTCGGCTCGACCTTCGCTTCCCGGCGGCCTTCGCTACGATCGGCCTGAGCAACCCAGTTGCGGATCGACTGCGAGGTTGGTTCGAATTCGCGAGCAAGGTCCTCCGGATCTCGTCCGGCGCGAACCAACTCGATCATCTGGCGTCGGAATTCCGGCGCATAGGGCAAACGGGTCTTGGGCATGGCGACACCTTGGGTTCAAAGCTTCAGGGTGTCCACGAAGGCGGGGCAATCCCAGTACGCGAAAAGGTCTTGGAGTTCCGGGGCCTCCCGCAGTGCCACCAATGCGTTGGCTAGATTCGACCGGAGGTTGCCTTCGCTATTGCGCTGGCAGTGGGCCAGCCACTGATACTGGGATGCCTTATCCCAGATGCGCCGCAGTTCCCGGCTGTCGTTTGCGCTGCCCTTCTCGTTGCACCACCCTGCGGTCTCTGGGTCGGAGCGTAGAGCTTCGACCATCTCGTCGTATGTCCGACCGGCCAAGCGCAAGGCCATCCCCTTGCGAAAAGCAGCGGCGCTGCGCGACGAGTTGGCACTGCGCGGCGCGGACGCTGCTGGACTCTTGCCGACGAAGGCAGGTCCCGCTTCGCGGATCAACCAAGTGAGCACCGCCGACGTCACGGGGCGCAATTCGGTTGGGCTGCCAGTCAAGTGCTGATCGGTTAGCGTGAAATATCTGCCGTCGAGATACAACTCGATACTCGGCACGTGATCGCCTTTCCCAAGCGCCCATTTTCGTCCTGAGCCTTCGCCTGGCTTCTTGCCCATGATGGCGCGCAACGAAGCCAGCTCCGCTGCGGAGAAGGTGAAGAACACCTTGGCGCCGGCGCCGGACGGTGAAATCTCAGTGTAGGAGCCGATCCTGGCCACGACCTCGTCAGCCCAAGGTTCAAGGGTTCCATCCGCGGTACGGCAGGTGTCGAGATCGATTCCTGTCAACGGCGGAGACAAATTGTGCCAGATAGCGGCGTGAAAGTGTACCAGTCAGGTTAATAGAAAAGGGCCGCGAAGCCCTGTTGACTATCGTGCATCATGTATCGGTATTGGCCGCTCCTTCCGTTGTTTGCTTCGTTGTCGTGTTCAGCGTCTGGCCCTGCCGTCGCTGAGCTCGTTTGCTGGTCGCCAGCCGGAAGCTGTCGCCATTCATTTCCAGGATGTGGACATGATGCGTGAGCCGATCCAGCAGCGCTGCCGGTCAGTCGTTCTGAACCGAAGATCGAGGTCCACTCATCGAATGGCAGATTGCTGGTGACCAGCGTGGCGCCGCGCTCATAGCGTTGGCTGAACACCTCGAAGAGCAGTTCCGAACCAACAGCGGTGAACGGCACGTATCCCAGTTCGTCGACGATCAGCAGTTTGACCGTGTTGAGGTGTTTTTGCAGTGCCCGTAGCCGGCGTTCATCGCGCGCTTCCATGAGTTCATGCACGAGAGCGGCGGCCGTGGTGAATGCGACGCTCTGGTTTTTCTGACAGGCGGCCAGTCCCAGTGCCAGGCCGATGTGGGTTTTGCCGGTGCCGGACGGCCCGAGCGCGATGCAGTTCTGCCGCCTATCGATCCATTCGCAGCGCGCGAGTTCGAGGACCAGCGCCTTATTGAGTGACGGCTGGGCGGTGAAGTCGAACGTGTCGAGGCTCTTGGTCTGTGGAAACCGTGCCGCCCGGATCCGGCGCTCGATGTTGCGCCGCTCGCGGTCGATGCGCTCCAGTTCGCACAGACGCAGCAGATAGCGGGGATAATCGGCGCGATCCTGGGCCAATTCCATGGCCACCTTCTCGTACTCACGCGCGAACGTGGGGAGCTTCAGCGCCTTGAGATGATTGCCGAGCAGCACCTGGGGCGCGACGGCGGTCAGCGCCGTGGTATCGTGGGACATGGTCATGCCGGAACTCCCGCTGTCATCGATGCTGAACGTGCATTGGCGACGAGATCGAGATAGGCGCTCGGATCCGTGGTTCCGACCGTGGCGGCCGGCAGGTAGGGGTAGAAAGTCAGATCGAGCCGGGCCGGGCGGTTCTCCAATTTGGCCAGCACCAACATCTTCACCGCGTCGAAACTGATGGCGCCAAGCCGCAACGCATGCGCAACGGCCTGTTCAACGTCATGCTGACGGAAGTCCTCGATCAGACGCAGGACCTGAATGAACTCGCGCCGTCCGGCATTCCCCATCCGGGCTTCCATCAGCCGCCGCAGCCGATGAATACATTCCGCGAGTTGCCACCCGTCCAATGGTGCCGCCTGATCGAGGGCTTTGCTCTTGCGTTCCAGCAACGCCAGATAATGCAATGGATCGTAGACGAAGTCGGCCGTGTCGTAACTCCGCGCATGAGTGGCGATGGTCTCGCCGCGGCAGACGATCTCGACACGGTCGACATAGCCCTTCGCCAGAACCTCCTGATGACCGTAGCGGGTCGGCACCGAGTAATCGTTGTTCCGGTAACGCACCAGTGACAGCGACGAGACGCGCGTGGCGATCTTGTGACAGGCATCGTACGGCGCCGGCGGCAACGGCATGAACGCAGCAAGGTCGGCCCGCATCCGTTCGGCGATCGAGCTGGTATGGCCGCGCAGGATCGCCTCGCCACGCCGGGTGCAGGCACGCAGGAACCGGGCATTCAACGCGTCGAAGCTGTCCGCGACGGGCAGCGGCGTCATGAAGTTGCGTCGGACATAGCCGACCAGCCCCTCCACCTTGCCTTTGTCGTTGCCCTTGCCCGGTCGGCCGAACCGGTCGTTAAACAGGTAGTGGCTCTGCAGTTCCGCGAACATGTGCGAGCGCAGCCGCTCGCCACCCTTCACGATCCGGGCTACCGCCAGGCGCGTGTTGTCATACAGGACCGATCGCGGTACGCCGCCGAAGAAGTCGAAGGCCGCGACGTGACCATCACAGAAGGCTTCCGCCGTCTCGGCCGGATAAGCCCTGACAAAGCAGCCGTCCGAATGCGGCAGGTCCATGCACAAGTAGTGGAACCGGATCTTCTTGCCCGCGATGTAGCCGTCAGCCTCGCCAAAATCCGCCTGCGCGTGACCAGGACGATGGCTCAAAGGCACGAACATCTCGCGTGATCGCGACGTTGCTTCCGCCACATACTCACGCACGATCGTATACCCGCCGGAAAACCCCCGCTCATCCCGGAGACGTTCGAAAATCCGTTGCGCCGTGTGGCGCTGCTTCTTGTGCACGCCACGATCCGTCTCGAGGATGGCGTCGATCCACGCGATGTGCGGCCCCAGCTTCTTCGAGGCCGGACGTTCGCCCCGTCGGTAGCCCGGCGGAACAGAATACTGAAGCATCTTCGAGATCGTGTTCCGATGAACGCCAAACCGCTTCGCCGCCTCTCGGCGGCTCAACCCGTCCACAATCACCGCGCGCCGGATCCTGGCATAGAGTTCCACTGTCAACATCCTTCCGGCCCCTCCATGCCCCGCACGGACATCGAGAAGGCCTATCAGGACCGGTACACTTTGGCGCCGCCATCACGGCGCCGGCTCAACACCGGTTCAGTGGTACAATTTGCCGCCGCTGTTTATAAGTCTCGGGTCGGATCGAACGGGGCGGCGCGCAGGCCGCCCCGGCGGCTTCAATGCATCGGGAAAATGCCGATCCGGTCCGCCCTGAACGTGCTGACCCATAGCTCGTTGCCATTGCGGATCGCGCCGGTGCCGGCGCCCAGCACGCCGTACACGCCGCTCGGCACCAGGTCCTTCAGTTTCATGCTCTCGGGGTCCATCGCATATATCTTGAACGGGACGTCGCAATTCTCCTTGCTGGATTCAAAGCATTCCAGAACCTGCTTGACCGTCGCATCCTGCCCGCCCGCGTATACGGTCTTGTGGTCGGGCGACCAGCGCACGTTGTCGGTGAGGATTTTCGTCGGCACGCTCTTCACCTCGGGCTTGCCGCCGCCGAGCTTGATACGGGTGATGTTGTGGCCCGACCAGACACCGATGAACACAGTCTTGCCGTCAGGCGAAACGATCACGCCGTTCGGACCGGACATGCCCTCCGATCCGGGTACGGGACTCCAGCCCTTGCCCGCATGCCATTCATCGAGCGCGCCGACCACCTCACCGTTCGACAACTTCTGCACGCGATTGGGGTCCGTCGGGTCCCATAGGCTGGTGACGATCATGCCGCCGTCCGGCAATGCCGCCACCGCATCGGGCCAGAATTTCGGTGGCGCGACCACGCAGCCGACCCAGGCAATCTTGGGGGCACCCTTGGTCAGGTCGACGTCGAACGCCTCGACCGATTCGCGCCCCCCGTGGTTCACCACGTAGAGCGTCGCCTTGCCGTTCCGGGGCGGCGTGAGGTCGACGCCGTGCGAGACAAACTTCGCCGGGTCGATCGGACCGGGGCAGTCCGGGAACCGCTTCTTGTCGAGGTTCATCGAACTGGGTTCGATGTGGTGGGCGCGGTGGGTCTTGGTGTCGAACAGGTAGAGATGCCCGGGCGGCGCCGCGGCGAGATCGCTGCCGAACACCCATTGCGTGCCCGGCACGGCGATGAAGTCCTCGACGTTCGTCACGCCGCATATGAAATGGACATCCTTGACCGGACTGCAGGCTGCTTCGGCGGCGCGCGCCGTACTACCAGACGACAGGAATACGCTTCCGATCGCGACCGATAGCGCGAACCCCGCGCGCCACAGCCATTGTCCCACGCGGCACCCCGCCCGATGACGGGTCCAGTCTTGCATCGTTTCCTCCTTCGTTGCGCCCGCGCGCTTTTGGCGGGTCGCAGCAAGGATGGTCGCCACATGACCGGAAGGCCAATCGCAAACCGACCCGAAACCAGCGCCTGCAGCAGCGACGGCGGAACACATTTTCTTGACACCCCAAGGGATGCTCAATACGCGATCGACGTTGCGCCGCGTTGCCATCGGGCGTCTGACCTCGCTCCGTCTCCGACCGAGCTTCCCTGGCACACCAACCGCTCCGCGCGTCAGCGGTGGCAGGTCCCTGACCGACAGGCCTCAACTGCGAATCCAGGTCTCCGAGAACGCCAGCATCGCCGTCGAAATATGCTGCCCGGCCACATCCCGCGGCACCGGCTTGCCCGGCAGCACCCGTCCGTTCACCGCAATCGTTGCATCGGTGCAGCCGACAAATAGACTCGGCATGTGGTGCTGTCCGGTCGCCGACAACGCCGGCGGCAAGGCGAAGCAGAACGGCGCACCCAGACCGGACCAGGTCAACACCACGGACATGTCACCGGCCGTCACGGTTTCGGAATAGCTGGAACCGGCATCGCCCGAGGCGACAACGCGATCCAACCCGCGAAATCCGATGCCGCCGAGACCCGGCAATCCCTTGAACGCACCAAAATTGGCAACGAACTCGCGCACCAGATAGCGCGCCATCGGTTCGTTGTCGGTCAGACAAACATTGGCACGATCCGGCGGTGGCGCGGCCTCGGTCGGCGATTGCAACAACACCAGTGCGTGGCCGCGCCCATACGGCGACAGCACGACACGAAAGAAACTTGCCAGTGTGGTGAACGGTCCGTCCGGATCCTGCTTCAGCGAGATACCGGGATTCTCACCGGACCATTCGACGGTACCAGGAAAGACGATCGGTTCGGCCATGGTTCCCTCCCTCAACGCGGAACCCAGCGTAGCGGGAGGGAACCAGGCGCGGCAATCAGCTCATGCCTTGTCCAGCCAGAACGTGTCGAACCGCACGACATCGTAGATGCCGAAATACTCGTACGGATTGTGGCCCTTCACATAGTTGTACCAAACGTCGTTGATCTGCTCCCACGCCACCGGAAACACCGGAGGATCCTGTTCCATGATATCCTCCGCCTGCCGGATCAGGGCGAGGCGCTTGGTCGGATCGATTTCCCGATCGATCTGATCCACCAACCCGTCGAATTCCGGATTGCTCCAGAACGAGTAGTTCTGCGGCCCGCCGGTGCGATACCACGCGTTGAAATAGTCGGACGGGTCGAGCAGCGTGGACACCACGGCCCCGATCGCCAGGTCGAAATGGCCGTTCGCGGTGTCGTCGAACCACACCGATTCCACAACGGTGCGCAGGTTGCACTGGATGTTCAGTGTCTGCTGCAGCATCGCCTGGATCGCCTGCGCCCACAGCTTGAAGCTTGCGACGTCGCGCACCAGGAAGTCCAGCGGCTTGATGTCCTTGGCATGGCCGGATGCAGCAAGCAGTTCGCGTGCCTCCTTGATCGCCGCGGTCGGATCTTCCTGATAGCCGACGCGCTTGAACAGCTGGTCGGTCGGCGTTGCGAATTCCGAGAACGGATAGATGAAGCCGCCAACCCGCATCGGCGCGACGTCCTTGACCACATCGACCAACACATGCCGGTCGAATGCGAGATTGATCGCCCGCCGCACCTTCGGATCGTTCAACGGGGTCTTCTTGTTGTTGACCCAGGTGCCCTGGATCACGCTCTGGTTGAAGGCGGTGGACGACATGCCAGGAGTCGCCTTGGCCTTACGCGCGGTCACCGGATCGACGATGCGGCCGTAATCCACGCGATTCGATAACAGCGCGGAACCCAGCTCCGGCGAGAACGGAATCAGGTTGTAGAATTCGATACCGTCCAGATACGGCAGGCCCTTGTTCCAGTAGTTCTGATTCCGCTCCATCTCCCAGACTTCATTCTCCACCCGGCGCTTGGAGCGGAAGGGACCGGTACCCGGGATGTCGGCGACACGACGCAGATTGTAGTTGTTGTCCTCCAGCGTCTTCTTGCGCACGATCACGTTCCAGCCGCTGGCGATCGCCGCCATGATGTAGCTGGATGAACGCGGTTCGATGAGCTTGAACTGCACGATAGAGGGGTCGGGCGCAGTGATCTCGCTGACCGCCTTGAACAACACGCTGCGCGGAATGCTCACACCCTGTGGCGGCTTCACGATGCGATCGAACGTGGCCTTGATATCGGCGGAGGTCAGCTCCGCACCGTCATGGAACTGCACACCCTTGCGAAGATGGAAGGTGTAGGTCTTGCCGTCCTTGGAAATCTCCCAGCTATGCGCAAGGTCCGGGATGATGGTCTTGCCGCTGTCCAGTGGATTGTGCCGGATCAGGTTGTCGAACATGCAGCCTTGCGCACCCAGGCTGTTGATGGTGCCGGACTGGTGCACATCGAAATGCGGCAGCCGATTGGTGATGCCGTAGCGCAGCACGCCGCCAGATTTCGCGTTGGGTTCGGGCGCTTTCAGCTGAAACGACGAACCATCATATTCGTCCGGAATTGCCGCGAGCCCTGGCCGCGGCAGCAATCCATAACCGGCGGCAAGTGCAGCGGCGCCGCTCTGCAGCAATCCACGGCGGGTCCACCCTGCGCGCGCAGGATATGTCTCACGCATGTTCGTTTGCCTCCCTTTGACCTTTCCAGGAATGCGGACGATGTGCTCTGATGACCCATCTGACCGTTCCATACTCAAAGATAACCTAAAAACATCCAGGGAGCTACGTCTTGAATCGAACGGGAGCAGTTGGCCCGAGCAGCGATCCACCATCGCTTGCGTCATCGGCGGTGCTGGAAGTCGATCGACTGCAAACGCATTTCTTCACCCCCGCCGGAGTCGTCCGCGCGGTCGATGGCGTATCCTACTCAGTCCAAAGCGGTGAAACGCTCGGCGTGGTCGGCGAATCCGGCTGCGGCAAAAGCGTTACCGCCTTGTCCATTCTGCGCCTGGTCTCCAGCCCGCCCGGCCGGATTGTCGACGGTGCCATCCGGTTTCAGGGCACCAACCTGTTGGAACTTTCGGAATCCGCCATGGAGAGTATTCGTGGCAACGATATCTCGATGATCTTCCAGGAACCGATGACCTCGTTGAACCCGCTGCACACGGTGGGGCGCCAGATCAGCGAGGCAATCGTGCTGCACCAGGGCCTGTCGCGCCGCGACGCAATGGCACAGGCCGTCGACATGCTGCGCCGCGTGCATATGCCAGAACCGGAACATCGCGTGCACGCCTATCCGCACCAGCTCTCCGGTGGCATGCGGCAACGCGTCATGATCGCGATGGCGCTGTCATGCAATCCGAAGGTGCTGATTGCGGATGAACCCACCACCGCGCTGGATGTGACGATCCAGGCACAGATTCTCGATTTGATGCGGGAGCTGCAGGACAATTTCGGCACGGCAATCGTGCTGATCACCCACGACATGGGCGTGGTGGCCGAAAACGCCGACCGCGTCGTGGTGATGTACGCCGGCCGCAAGGTCGAGGAAGCGCCGGTCGACGACCTGTTCGATCACCCTCTGCACCCGTACACACTGGGGCTGCTCGGCTCGATCCCAAACCTCGATGCCGCCGCACTTGCCGGAAACCGTCGTCCTCGCCTGAATGAAATCAAGGGCATGGTGCCGTCACTGGCGCAGCTCCCACAAGGCTGCATCTTCGCGCCACGCTGCGGCTTCGCGACCGACGAATGCAGCGCCGCCTACCCACCGCTGCAACAACACCAGCCCGGGCATTTCGTCGCGTGCTGGCATGCAGATCGCGTGGGGGCTGCGGCGTCATGAGCGAGCCAGCCGCGATCGAGGGTCATGCGGCTACAGCCGCTCCGCTGCTGGAGGTGCAGAATCTGCAGAAGCATTTCCCCATTCACAAAGGCCTGCTGTCGCGCGTTGCCGGCTACGTCTACGCGGTGGACGGCGTCTCCTTCCATATCAACCGCGGCGAAACGCTGGGGCTGGTCGGCGAGAGCGGTTGCGGGAAATCGACCGTCGGACGGACCTTGCTGAAACTTCTGGAGCCGACCGGCGGCAAGATCATGATCCGCGGCGAGGACGTTACGCATTTCAATGCTGCGCAGATGCTGCCGTTCCGCCAGAAGATGCAGATGATCTATCAGGACCCGTATGCCTCGTTGAACCCACGCATGTCGGCAGGCGAGATCGTCGGCGAACCGATGATCATCCATCGCACCGCCAATGCCACGGAACGGCGCGAGCGTGTCGCCTCGCTGTTCGAACGCGTGGGGTTGCGACCGGAGCTGATCCACTCCTATCCGCACGAGTTTTCCGGCGGGCAGCGGCAACGCATCGGCATCGCACGCGCCTTGGCGCTCAATCCCGAACTGATCATCGGTGATGAGCCGGTCTCTGCACTCGACGTGTCGATCCAGGCGCAGATCATCAACCTGCTGATGGATCTGCAGGACGAGTTCAAGCTGTCCTACCTGTTCGTGGCGCATGATATCGCGGTGGTAGAGCATATCAGCCACCGGGTCGCGGTGATGTATCTGGGTCGGATCGTCGAAACCACGGACAAGACCAGCCTGTTCGAGATGCCGCTGCATCCTTACACCGAGGCGCTGCTGTCGGCCGTTCCGCTTGCGAAGTCAGGCGCGCGCGGACGCAAGCGGGTGATTCTGACCGGGGACGTGCCCAGCCCCATCACGCCCCCGCCGGGGTGCCATTTTCACGCGCGGTGCCCGTATGCCATGAAACGATGCCGACATGATATACCGACCTTGCGCGAGGTCACTCCCGGCCATTTCGTATCGTGCCATCTGCACGATGCTGGCGTCAGCTTCCCGCTGGTCCAGCCGGCGGGATCATAACGTCCGATTTACGCGCATCAGCACAGGCAGTGACGCCCGGCGTCAAACCGCGCCGCGCAGCCGCGGGTCCAGCGCATCGCGAATGCCGTCACCGAGCAGGTTGAACGACAGCACGGTGAGGGTGATGGCGGCGCCGGGAAACAGCACCAGCCACCACGGCGGTACCAGTCCTGCATTCAGTGAATCGGCCAGCATGTTGCCCCAGGTCGGTGTCGGCGGTGGAATGCCGACGCCGAGGAATCCCAACGATGCCTCGATGATGATCGCAACGCCGAGATGGGTGGTCGCAAGAATCAGATAGGGCGCCACGCATTGCGGCAGAATATGTCGCATCATCAGGCGCAGATGCGATGCGCCGAGACCGCGCGCGGCTTCGACGTACTGCATCTCTTTCAACGACAGGACCACGGAACGGATGACGCGACCACCGAACGGAATACGGGTGATGGCGATCGCCACGACGACCGTGCCGAAGCCGGCACCCAGGGCCATCGCGATCGCCATGGCTAATATCAGGTCGGGGAATGATTGCAGGAATTCGATGATGCGCTGGCTGATGATGTCGAACCGACCGCCAAAATATCCGCTCGCCAGACCCCACAGCGCGCCGAACGTGGTACCCAGCAGCACCGCCCCGATGGCCACCGCCAATGATGCGCGGCTGCCATAAATCACCCGGCTGAGCGTATCCCGGCCGATCTGGTCGGTACCAAAATAATGGATCGCGTTGGGCGGCTTGGACATGTGGCGGAAGTCGGATTTCAGCGGCGGGTACGGTGCAACCAGTGGCGCGGCAATCGCGATCACCAGAATGGTCGCGGCGATGCAGCCCCAGAACGCCGACATCGGGGACCGTCGCACGAAGCGCCGCAGCACGGAAGTGAACCGCGCCGACCGCGACGGTTCGGCCACCGGTCGCAGCGGAGCGGGCGAATACGGGGCATCAGGTGTCGTGACACTCATCGGTACCGGATCCTCGGGTCCAACCAGGCGATGGTGAGATCGACCACGATATTCAGCAGCACGAACACGACGGCGTAGAGGAACACCAGGTTCTGCATGACGAACACGTCGCGTTCGTTCACCGCGGAGAACATCGCGTAGCCCAGGCCCGGCGTGCCGAAAGCGCGCTCCACGGGAATGGAACCGGCGAGCACGAAGCCGAGCAGGATGCCCGACAGGGTGATGACGGGCAGCATGGCGTTGGGTAGCGCGTGCAGCGTAATCACCAGACGCCCGCTCAATCCTTTCGCGCGCGCGGTACGCACGTAATCCTCCCGGATCACTTCCAACAGGCTGGATCGGGCCATGCGCGCGATATACGCGGCCTGGCCGAGACCCAGCACGATCGCCGGGCCGATCACGATCTCCAGATTCGCGATCGGATCAGCCACGAACGAGACGCCGGCCAGCGGCGCGCGATAGCCGAACCAGAACAGCAGCGCGAGCACGATCAGCATGCCAAGCCAGAAGCCCGGTACGGCCAGGAAGAAGATGCTGAGGAAGCGGGCCACGTTGTCGGCCACGCTGTTCGGCCGCAAGGCGCTGACCACGGCGACGGGAATCCCGATGATCCAGGACAGCACGACCGAGATCAGTGCGATTTCGGCGGTCAGTGGTCCGCGGCGCGCGATCATGTCGGCCACGCTCTCGGAGCGGAAGAACGAATGGCCAAGTTCAAGGCGAATGATATCACCGACCCAGCGCAGATACTGGATCGGCAGCGGATCGCTCAGGCCAAGCTCCGCCAGATAGCCGGCGCGCGCCTCCGCGCTCAGCTTGGTGAAGCCTTCCGGGCCGAAGATCGCCACCAGCGGATCTCCGGGAAGGATGCGCATGACCACGAAGACCACGATCGAGACGCCGACAATCGTCAGCGCACCGAACGCCAGTCGACGTACGATGTAGCTGTACATGAGACAGGAAACCGAAGCTTAAACGGCTTGGACATTTGCTTCTTGGATTCAAGGCTGCGGTGGTGGGACCGGTAAAGTCAAGCGAAACTCGCCCACGATGGCGGCGCGAAGACGCGGCTGCGCTGGTGCGCGATGCAGGCGCAGCCAAACCCGACAGGCCAGTCACTTGGCCGACCGACGCCGTCGCGGCCGAAGCCTGCGTTGACGCCACTCGCTATCCCGTCCAGCCTTCAGGCAATCAACGGCGGACGGATAGAGGGAGAAACGCAGATGCCGCTGCCAGCAGAGACCGACGCCACCACACCGAAATACTTGCGCG
This sequence comes from uncultured Alphaproteobacteria bacterium, assembly GCA_963789495.1. Taxonomy (GTDB): domain Bacteria; phylum Pseudomonadota; class Alphaproteobacteria; order Acetobacterales; family Acetobacteraceae; genus CAWBLP01. The sequence goes on along the minus strand of CAWBLP010000025.1, from coordinate 98,264 downwards.
ACAAATACGCGATCGTCGGCGTGGGGGAGACGCCCTATACGCGCGGCTCCGGCATGACCACCCGCGCGATGGGCACGTTGGCGCTTCGCAATGCCATTGCCGATGCCGGGATCAAACCGTCCGAGATCGACGGGATGCTCGACTACTCAGGCAACGACAGCACCTCTGCCACCTTCCTCGCCGGGGATCTGGGCATCCGCCTCAACTTCTACATGGACTGCATCGGCGGCGGCTCCTCCACCGAGGCCCTGATCGGCATCGCCATTGGCATCATGGAAGCCGGATTGTGCAAATGTGTCGCGATCTTCCGCTCGATGAACGGCTATTCCCAGGTGCGCATCGGCGGCACCGGCGCCCGGTCCGCGGTGCCGGTCAATGGCGACGCGCTGCATAACCGCGCCTATGGCTGGCAGAGCGCCGGCCAGATGTTCGCGCCCACCTTCCTGCGCCATATGTACGACTACGGAACAAAACCCGAGCAGGTCGCAATGGTGAAGGTGGTGCATTCCGAGCACGCCTCCAACAACCCGAAAGCCTACTACAAGAAGCGCTACACCGTGGATGACGTGCTGAGCAGCCGCTTCATCTGCAAGCCGCTGCACCTGCTGGATTGCTGCGTGGAAACTGATAATGCCACCGCGATCATCGTCACCAGCGCGGAGCGTGCACGCAACATGCGGCAGCATCCGGTATTGATCCGCGGCATCGTCGGCCGCTGCAGCAAGCCGCGCATGGACATGCACTACCAGCACGGCCCCATCTCCCGTGTCGCCGGCTACTATGCCAAGGACATACTGTGGCCCAATGCCGGCGTGGGCCCGGAAGACGTCGATGCCACCGGCGCTTATGATGCGTTCACCTTCACCTCCATGCTGCAACTGGAAGATTATGGCTTCTGCAAGAAAGGTGAAGGTGGAGACTACGTCTCTAGCGGTATCACCCGGCTCGGCGGCAAACGCCCCAACAACACCTCCGGCGGACACCTGTGCGAGGGCTACACCCACGGCATGAACATGGTGATCGAAAACGTGCGCCAGCTTCGCCATGACGTGGATGATTCCTGCCCGGTCGGTCCCGACGGCAAACGCCAGCACACCCACGACTATCGCGAAGGCGGCTGCCGCCAGGTACGCAACATCGAAGTCACCGCAAACCTCGGCTGGGCCAATCCGATGACCGGATCGGCCATGGTCATGCGGCGCGGCTGAGGGAGGAACCGATCATGTCAATCCGCGGCGACTATCTCGGCATGACGCTGAGCGTCGACGATCTGGACGGCGAGAATATCACCTATTTCGGGCATTGCGCGCAGCATAACTTCCATCTGCAACGCTGCGACGACTGCAAGCTGCTGCGCTATCCGCCCACCACCGCCTGCCCCTGGTGCGCCAGCCCGAAAGCGACCTGGACCCCGGTGGAAGGCAAAGGCACCGTGCACAGCTACGTCGAAGTGCACCACGCCATCCAGCCGGCGTTCAAAGGCCATACGCCGTACCTGATCCTGCTGGTCGATCTCGACACCCAGAAAGGCCAACCCAGCCCCGATGAGGCGTTGCGCGTGGTCGGCAACCTTACCGGCCCGGACGGCACGCTCGCACCCTCCGACGTGGTGAAGAAGATCGGCATCGGCTCGCGTCTGCGCATGGTGTTCGCCGATGTCTCGCCCGGCCTGGCGATCCCGCATTGGACGCTGGACGAAACCGCACAGCAGCCGGACAAACCCTGGCGCTATCCGCAGGAGTAACACCCACCGACTTCGCCCGGATCCCGGCTTGGGTTCCGGGCGAGCCAGGAGACGCCGATGACGCCTGACGACATTCTCGCCTGTCCGCGGCGCGTGCTCACCCAGGCGCAGCGGGAACGCTATTTCGCCACCGGCTACCTGGCTGCCACCGCTCTGATCCCGGCCGAATGGCTGTCCCGCCTGCACGCGCTATCCGCAGAGTTCGTCGACCAGAGCCGCACCCACACCACGTCCAACGGCACGTTCGACCTCGGTCCCCGCCATTCCGCCGACCGCCCGCATGTCCGCCGATTGCGCGCGCTGGTCGATCGCCACCCGGATTTCTGGCGTTTCGCTAGCGACTCGGTACTCGCCGATATCGCCGCCGACCTGCTCGGCCCGGATGTGAAATTCCACAGCAGCAAGCTGAACTATAAATGGCCGGGCACCGGTGAGATCGTGCAATGGCACCAGGACATTCCGGCCTGGCCGCATACCAACCACAGCCTGGTGACGCTCGGCGTGTACCTCGGCGACGTGCCCGCCGAACAAGGGCCGCTGACCTGCGCACCCGGCAGCCATACCGGGCCGATCTTCGTCCATCGCGACGACGCCGGTAGCTGGACCGGCTCGATCCGCGACGCCGACCTGGCAACAATGGATCTTTCCGCCGCCGAGGACCTCACCGGTCCGGACGGCACGGTGATCGCAATCCATTGCCGCACCGTGCATGCATCGCGCGCCAACACCACGCAACGGGTCCGTCCGGTGGCGCTGTTCGTCTACAGCTCAGCCGATGCCTTCGCCTGGATGCCGCCGCCGACACCCACCAGCCGCACTGGCACCCTCGTCCGCGGGGCACCGGCGCAAATCGCCCATCTCGACCCCACGCCCTGCCCGGTCCCGCCGGACTGGAGCCGCCAAGGCTACGGCTCGATCTTCACCGCGCAGCATACCGAGAACTGAACCGCCGACCGCCCCGCATCATGCAGCCAACGAGTCATCTGTCAGGCCGGCCCTCTGTCAGGCCGGCTCTCCCTCCATCATGCCGGCTGAAGGCCCGGCATCAGTACCTCTGGTGGAGAACGAAACAACGCAGCCACCGCGCCAATACCGCATAGATCGCCTCACCTGATTCGAGCCGAACACTACGGCTGCTTCGCCAGCCACGCAGCCGCCGCGCGGTCGGCACCCGACGGCAACGGCGCATTCGGGCGCAAAATCCAGCTCAACAGGTCCTCCACCGGCGTGATCCGATCCAGGTCACGCAGCAGCAGATGATAGCCCGCGGGATAGAACGCGGTTCGCTCGCCCCCCGGCAGCGCCCGCCAGGTTGCCGCGGTGGCCTTGTCCGGGATCAGCTCGTCATGCCCGCCATACATGAACAGCGCCGGCGCGTGGAACCGTTTCGCCGAGGCCAGCGCGGCATCCATCAGATCCACCAGCCCGCGCACCGCATCCCAGCGCGTGCCATGCAGGGTCAGCGGGTCATTCGACAGGCGGTGGATCGCCTCCCGGTTGTCGCTCGCCTTCACTTGCACGAAGCCCGCGCCGGTGACGCTCATCCCCGGCACGATATTGGAGAACAGCCACAGCCCGACGCGCAGGAACACGTTCATCTCGGCGCGGCCCCAGACCGCCGGGGCAATCAGCACATACCCGTCGGCCGGCGGCGGGTGCGGCTGGGTCGCGGCCACCATCAACACCGCGGCCCCCATACTCTCGCCCATCAGGATCAGCCGAGCATGTGGATAGCGGTGCCGCAGCATCCGCGCCATCACCCCCACATCGTCGACCAGCAGCCCGGTGCCGGGCCAGTAGCCGCGCGAGCCGGTGGCACCAAATCCCCGCTGATCGGGTGAGAACACAGCGATGCCCGCCCGCGCCAGGTCCGGCGCCGGGTACTCCCAGGCGTCGCGGCTGTCGTTCATGCCATGCAGCGCCAGCACGACCGCCACCGGGGTCCGGCCGAAAGCCTTGGCCGGCAGCCAGGCGCGGTACGGCAGATCGGTGCCGTCCGGCATGGCGAAAACCCCCGTCTCCACCGGCTTCGCGCTCGCCCCAAGCGGCGGCGCGACCGAACCGACACAACTGCACAACAGCAGCAGGATCGCGGTCAGCAACGCGCTCAGGCGAAGCGGCAAATGGGCCAAGGGGCAACCATGCAATGGCAAAGGTTGAAAGCGTCCGGCGCATCGGTATCATCCCGCCGCATCCCGTTCCACTGAGAACCACACATGCCCGAGGCTCCCGTCGCGCCCCCCCCGACCGAGACCATCCACGTGGACAGCCGCACGATCGCCTGCGACGGCGGCGATGGCGCACTCGGCCATCCCCGCGTGTTCCTCCATATCGAGAGCCAGTCGGTGATGTGCCCCTACTGCTCGCGCCTCTATGTCCTGAACCCGGGAGCTGGCCACGGCGGCGGACACTGACATCCGGGTCGAGGACCCGGAAGCCGGCGACCTGCCGGCCGTCGAGGACACCGCACCGCCGGAGCGCAGGCTGCATCTGGTCCTGATCGACGGATCGGGGTTCATCTTCCGCGCCTTCCACGCCCTGCCGCCGATGACGCGCCCGGACGGCACCCCGGTGAATGCCGTGTTCGGCTTCACCAACATGCTGGCCAAGCTGCTGCGCGAGCATGTCGGCACCCATATCGCGGTGATCTTCGACGCCGGCCGGATCACCTTCCGCAACCGGCTGTACGAGGCCTACAAGGCGCACCGCCCGCCACCGCCCGAGGAGCTGATCCCGCAATTCGCGCTGATCCGCGAGGCGACCGAGGCGTTCTGCGTCCCCGCGATCGAGCTGGAGGACTGGGAGGCGGACGACCTGATCGCCGCCTACGCCCAGGCGGTCGAGGATGCCGGCGGTCAGGCCACCATCGTCTCCTCCGACAAGGACCTGATGCAACTCATTCGGCCCGGCATCGAGATGCTGGACCCGATCAAGCAGAAGCCGATCGGCCCGCCCGAGGTGATGGAGAAATTCGGCGTCACCCCGGACAAGATGGTGGAAGTGCAGGCGCTGATCGGCGACGCCACCGATAACGTGCCCGGCGTGCCAGGTATCGGTCCGAAAGGCGCGGCCCAGCTCATCAACGAATATGGCGACCTGGAATCGGTGCTGGCCGCGGCCCCCGCCATGAAAGCGTCAAAGCGCCGCGACATGCTGATCGAGCACGCCGAACGCGCCCGGGTCTCCCGCGAGCTGGTGAAGCTGCGCGCCGATGCGCCGATGCCAACGCCGCTGGACCGGCTGTTGGCCTGCGAGCCCGACAAGCCTCGGCTGGCAGGCTGGCTGCGGATGCAAGGCTTCCGCAGCATCGCCACCCGGCTGGGCCTGGATGAGGCGCCGGCGGTGCAGGCCGGCGTTGAGGCCGCCCCACGCCGGGTCCAGGTCGCCCTGCCCCTCCCGCTGGCCGAACGCCCCACGCCACAGTTCGGCTCCGAGGGCTTTGGACCCTACCAGACCCTGACCACCGAAGCTGCGTTGCGCAGCTTCCTGGCCGAGACGCAGGCCTGCGGCATCCTCGCCCTGGACGTGGAGACCGACGGTCTGGATCCGATGCGGGCCCAACTGGTCGGGATCTCCTTCGCCGTCGCCGCCGGACGCGCCGCCTATCTGCCGTTGCGGCATCAGGAGCTCGCTGTGCAGGTGCCGCTGGAGGCCGCCATCGCGGCGCTCGACCCGGTACTGACCGATCCCGCCGTGCTGAAGCTGTTCCATCACGCCAAGTTCGACATGCTGGTGCTGACCCGCGCCGGCTTTGCCGGGGCGGCGCCCTACGACGACACCATGCTGATCTCCTACGCCCAGGAAGCCGGCATGCATGGCCATGGGCTGGACGAGCTGTCGCAGCTCCACCTCGGCCATACCCCGATTACCTATGACGCGGTCACCGGCACCGGCCGCAACCGACTGAGCTTCGCCCAGGTCCCGATCGACCGCGCCACCGCCTATGCCGCGGAGGATTCCGACGTCGCGCTGCGGCTGTGGCAGGCGCTGCGGCCGCGGTTGCGCTTCAACCGCGCACTCACCCTGTACGAGCAGATCGAACGCCGGCTGACCTTCGTGCTGATGGAGATGGAGCGCACCGGCATCAAGGTGGACGCCGACGACCTGCGCCGCATGTCGGTGGATTTCGCCGCCCGCATGGCGGTGATGGAACGTGACTGCCACCGCCTGGCCGGTCGCGAATTCAACCTCGGCAGCCCGAAGCAGCTTGGCGAGGTGCTGTTCGACGAGATGAAGCTGCCGGGTGGGCGGCGCATGAAGACCGGCGCCTGGGGAACCGATTCCTCGGTGCTGCAAACCCTCGCCGACCAGGGCCAGGAACTGCCGGCGCGCATCCTCGACTGGCGGCAGTTGCAGAAGCTGAAATCCACCTACGCCGACACGCTGGTGGAACAGATCCATCCCGAAACCGGGCGTATCCACACCAGCTTCGCGCAGGCGATCGCCTCCACCGGCCGGCTGTCCTCGAACGATCCGAACCTGCAGAACATCCCGATCCGCACGGAGGAAGGCAGCCGCATCCGCCACGCCTTCATCGCCGAACCCGGCCATCTGCTGGTGAGCTGCGACTACTCGCAGATCGAGTTGCGCCTGCTCGCCCATGTCGCGGATATCCCGGCGCTGCGCGACAGCTTCGCCCGCGGCGAGGATATCCACGCCCGCACCGCCTCAGAGGTGTTCGGCCTGCCGATGGAAGGCATGGACCCGATGACCCGGCGCCGCGCCAAGGCGATCAATTTCGGCATCATCTACGGCATTTCCGGCTTCGGCCTGGCCCGCCAGCTCGGCATCACCCCCGGCGAGGCGCGCGGCTTCATCGACCGCTACTTCGAACGCTACCCGGAAATCCGCCTCTACATGGAGCGGACCAAGGAAGACGCCCGCATCCATGGCTTCGTCACCACCCCGTTCGGACGGCGCTGCTGGGTGCCCGGGATCGCCGACAAGAATGCGGCCCGCCGCAGCTACGCCGAACGCCAGGCGATCAATGCGCCGCTGCAGGGCGGAGCGGCGGATATCATCAAGCGCGCGATGATCCGACTGCCCGCCGCGCTGCAGGCCGCCGGGCTGAAATCCCGGCTGCTGCTCCAGGTGCATGACGAATTGCTGTTCGAGGCGCCCGAGGATGAGGCCGCACAGCTAGCCAACCTGGCGCGGCAGGTGATGGAGGGCGCGGCGACCCTCGCAGTGCCGCTGGTGGTGGAAACCGGCCAGGGACGCAGCTGGGCCGAGGCGCACTGAAGCCTGTCCCTCGCGTCCTCGCGCCGGGACAGGACGCGGCAAGCATCGGGGCGTTGCCTCGTTGACCTCCAGAAAAGGCTCAGCCTTTGCAATTAATTCGGTTCCAAGCCGCCCAGCGTCCGAGCACGCACCGCTTTGGCAGTAAATTCTATTTGGGGCTGTATTTCGGGGAATTCCTTCTACACCGCCGCTCACAACCTCGATTTACGTGACAGGTCCCGGCCCTTGGCGGGGATTCTAGGGGCCTCGCCCCTTGACGGGGGTTTTGGGGGCAACACCCCTGCCGCTTGCCGCGCCCCATGGATGGGTGGGCCGCTACAGATCGCCCGCCTCAGTGCGGCGGACGCGGGCAATTTCGTGATCCTCGCGGTTCACCAGCTCGTCATTGCAGGCCGTGATCGGCGCATCCCGCTTCCAGCGTGCGGCAATATAGCGATCCAGGTCCTCCACCTCCCAACGGCTGCCGTCGTCCAGTTCGACCGTCTTGCCGGAACTCAGTGACCTTCTCCAGCCGCCGTTCCGTGTCGCAATCGGCCCGGGCCGCCGCCAGGGGCGCCAGAAGACCGAGCCCGATCAGGATGAGGAAGCTCGTCCGCATCCGTGTCTTCCCCTGCATGCCGTTTCTCCCCTCAGGACGTTGCGCAGCAGCGATGTGGGCATCCATTTCGGCCCGCCGAAACAAGGTTCGGTGAAGAATCACGGCAGCATTGCCTATTTTAGCCTCGCATCGGCCTGCAATGCCTCCTATGTGTGCGCCGCACCAAATTCCCCAGCAGCTCAGGCCTCCTATGCAGATTCGCAACATCGCGATCATCGCTCACGTCGACCACGGCAAGACCACACTGGTGGACAAGCTGCTCGGCCAGTCCGGCGCATTTCGCGAACACCAGCAAGTGACCGATCGCGCATTGGACCGCAATGACCTGGAGCGGGAGCGGGGCATCACCATCCTCGCCAAATGCGCCTCCGTGCTGTGGCACGATACCCGAATCAACATCGTCGACACCCCCGGCCATGCCGATTTCGGCGGCGAGGTGGAGCGTATCCTGAACATGGTGGACGGGGCGCATCGTCCTGGTCGACGCCGCCGAGGGAGTGCTGCCGCAGACCAAGTTCGTGGTCGGCAAGGCGCTGGCCCGCGGCCTGCACCCGATCGTCGTGGTGAACAAGGTGGACCGGGGTGATGCCCGTCCCGACGAGGTGCATACCGAGGTATTTGATCTGTTCGCCGCGCTGGGCGCGTCCGACCAGCAGCTCGATTTCCCGATGCTGTATGCGTCCGGCCGTCAGGGCTGGGCCGATACCTCGCTGGAGGGCCCCCGCCAGGACCTTTCGGCGCTGTTCGACCTGGTGGTGAGTCATGTCCCGCCGCCCACCGTCGATGGTGACGCACCGTTCGCCATGGTGGCCAGCATCCTGGAATATGACAGCTATCTCGGCCGGGTGCTGACCGGGCGGGTCGAGCAGGGCCGCGCCCGCGTGAATATGCCGGTGAAAGTGCTGCGGACGGACGGCAGCGTGGTGGAGACCGGCCGCCTGACCAAGCTGCTGTCGTTCCGCGGCCTGGAGCGTGTGCCGGTGGACGAGGCGGAAGCCGGCGACATTATCGCGGTCGCCGGGCTGTCGGAGGGAACCATCCCGGACACCATCGGCGCGCCCGAACTGGCGGCGCCGCTGCCTGCCATCGCCGGTCGATCCGCCGACTCTGGCGATGACCTTCCGCATCAACGACGGCCCGCTGGCCGGCCGCGAGGGAAAGAAGGTCACGTCCCGCCAGATTCGCGATCGGCTGTTCCGTGAGGCCGAGGGCAATGTCGCCATCAAGGTCACCGATTCCAACGAGACCGAGGCGTTCGAAGTCGCCGGCCGCGGCGAACTGCAGCTCGGCGTGCTGATCGAGCAGATGCGGCGCGAGGGCTTTGAACTGGCGATCGGCCGGCCCCGCGTGCTGACCCGGCAGAACCCGGAGACCGGCGCCCGCGAGGAGCCGATGGAAGAAGTGCTGGTCGATGTCGACGAGCCCTATTCCGGCGTGGTGGTGGAGAAGCTGAGCCGTCGCAAGGGCGAACTGCCGCGACATGCGCCCGTCCGGCGGCGGCAAGCAGCGCCTGACCTTCATCATCCCGAGCCGCGGGCTGATCGGCTATCATGGTGAATTCCTGACCGACACGCGCGGCACCGGGATCATGAACCGGCTGTTCGCCGGCTATGGCCCGTGGAAGGGCCCGATCGAGGGGCGGCGCAACGGCTCCCTGATCTCGACCGAGAACGGCGAGGCCGTCCACTACGCGCTGTTCTACATCCAGGAACGCGGCACGCTGTTCGTGAACCCGGGCGACAAGGTCTATGTCGGCCTGATCCTGGGCGAGAACAGCCGCGGGTCGGACCTGGAGGTGAACCCGATCAAGGAAAAGAAGCTGACCAACATCCGCGCCGCCGGCAAGGATGACGCGATGCTGCTGATCCCGCCGCGGCGGATGAGCCTGGAGCAGGCGATCGCCTACGTGGAGGATGACGAACTGGTGGAGGTAACGCCGAGCGCGATCCGGCTGCGCAAGCGCTACCTGGACCCGCACGAGCGCAAGCGCAGCGAACGGCGCGCCGAAGAGGCGGCTGCCTGATCAGAGGTCTCCGGCCGCTTGCCGCATTCCACCACAGACGCGGATGCGTGGGACCGGCCCGGAACGTCTGATCACGCCGCGACGCGCACCACCCGGGCGCCATCATCCGGCTGCACAACCCCGCCGCGCAATGCGCCCGGCTCGGTGCTGCCCCACAGCGTCTCGAACCCCTCCGGCAGACGACGGCTGTTCGGCACCGACAGCCACAGACGGAACAGCAGCCGATCCCGCTGAGCGCTCACATCGTCCTCATAAGCGGTCCGGCCGTGGAAGATGACATGGTTGTTCATCAGCTGGATGTCGCCGGGCACGAAGGGCGCGTGCAGGCAGGTCTCCTCGGCGATCTCCGCCAGCAGGTCCAGCGCCTCGTTCTGCGCCGCGGTCAGCCGCGGCACTTCGGGAAACTCCTGCGCCTGCTCGACGTAGGTGCGTGAATACTGGCAGGTGATCTTGGCGTCCTGCACCGCGAACACCGGCATGGCAAAGGCGCGCTGGGTCGTCTGGCCGTCCTCGTCGCGCGGACGGGCGCGCCAGTAATCCTGATACAGCGACGCCAGCAGATCGGGCCGGCGACGCAGCATCTCGTCATGGATCGTCACGATGCTGGCGAGCTTGCTCACCCCGCCCGCCTTCGCGTTGCGCGCGCAGAGCAGCGCCAGCACGTCGCAGCGGTCGGTGTGCCAGCGCAGCGGGCCGGTGCCGCGGGTGCGTGAGCGCGACGACGCCACCTTGCCGGCCTCGACAGGTTCATAGGTCTGTTCGGCCAGGCGCGACTCGTCGCGCACCTCGCCCATGATCTCGCCCCGGGCATTCTGATACAGCGGCGTGCCGAGGTGGCAGCCGATGCCCCAGAACACCTGGCGCAGTTGCTCTTCCGTGTAGCGCTCGACATCCAGACCGCGCAGCCGTACTGCTCCGCGGCCGGTCTCCAGGTCCTGGTTGATGTCGGCGAACAGCGCGGCGGTGCGGGCCAGCGGGAAGTCGTCTCGGGTGAAGCCATACAAGGGGAAGCCGCGGCGCTGCACCTGGGCAAGCGCGTCCGCGATCTCCGCGCGCTGCGCATCATCCAGCGTGCGGATCCAGTCGCCCGAACTCGTTCAGCTCGCGACCGGTCCAGGCGGCGCGACCGCCCAAGGCTTGAAGCGTCTGCTGCATGACTGCCCCCGTTGTTCCGCGCCCAAGGGTTGGCTCGGCGGCGCGGCCTGTCAACGCGCCCGCCACAATGACGCGTCGCGACGCCAGGCCGCGCGCGACCCGTATCGTGCGGTCAGAATTTGATCACGCTGCGCAGCCCGACGACCACGGCGTTCTTCACCGCGACGCTCGGGTTGGCCGGATCGGGCGTGTTGCCGCCGGGATGGATCACGTATTGCAAATCCGGCTGCAGGGTGAACCAGGGCGTGATCGGCGCCTGGTAGGTCAGTTCCAGCACCATTTCCGCGCTCTGGATCGGCTGGCTCACCCCGCTGAATGCGATGGTGTCGCGATCCAGCGACCGCAGGCTGTGGCTGAGATTGGCCCAGGCGAAGGCGATGCCGACCACGTCGTCATCGCGGCCGGGGAAGGTGCCTTTCCAGGTCAGGCCGGCATCGAGATACAGATAGACCGGGCTGCGATCCTGCTGCGGTGCGGTCGCCACGCGCAGAAACCCGGCCAGGCCGCCATCGTCGCTGCCCGGCCGGCGCCACAGCATGTGATCGACCGATGCGTAGAGACCGTAATTTCCCTTGTGCGAGGCCGGCGTGCCGCTGCCGGCCGGGTCGGCCAGCGAGACGCGCAGGTCGTCGTAATGCAGATCGTCGAAGCCCAGCGAGTTGTACCAGCCGCCGAATTTGAACGTGCCGCCAAGCCCGGGCTGGCCCTTGTCCGGAACCGTGCTGACGGTCGCCTCGACAATGGTGAACACGCCGTCCAGCGGGAATTCAGTGCCACCCGGATCGCCGTGCACGCCGAGCGGATTGCCATTGAACAGCCCGGCCTGGATGCTGAAGGCGGGGCTGGCGGTGTAGCGCACCCGCACACCGGGGGTGGAATAGGGATAGGCCGGGCCGCCGCCGGGCAGGTCGATCCCGTTCAGCCCCGGCCAGCCGAAGGTGGAGTTGATGAACGTGCCGGCGACGTCGCTGGTCATGAACTCCTCATCGGCCGCGAACTGGCCGACGCGGATGTTCAACGCGTCGTCGTACAGGCTCTGCTCGATGTAGAAATCGGCCAGGCGGGTGCTGCGCTCCGCCTCGATATTGCTGACGGTCAGCAGGTTGCCGACATTGTCGGCGCTCAGGCCGCGGCCATGGATCTGATAGGCGCTGACGAAGATCCTCGCGCCGGGCCAATGGGCCAGCTTCTCCAGGTCCAGGGTCAGGTCCATCTCGCTCTTGCCTTCGAACACCGCGCCCTGGCGGACGCCGCCGGACGGGTTGCCCAGCACCTCGTCGGTCTCGGTGAGGTCGAAGGAGATGCCGCGATCCGCCAGCCGGCTGCGCAGCCCACCCCAGTCTCCGGTCAGTGTGTCGCGGTCCCAGATGCTGGCGGTCGGCTTTGCCGGCTCGTCGGCGCGGGCGGGCAATGCGGCCAGGGTGAGGCAAAGTCCTGCCAGGGTCCCGCCTCCCAGCAGGAAGACCAGGTGCGAAGCAGTCGGACTGACGGTGTCTGGCACGGTGCGGTTTCCCTGATTATGATAATGCGAATCATTTGCATTAAATGGGTGCGCGCTTATCGCGTCAAGCGCCTCCGCCGCCACGCGTCGCCAGCCAAGCAGGCGTTCGCAGCCGGTCCCACGCATTTGCCCGGCGGTAGAACGCGGGAAGGATCCGGGCATTGCCGCCGAACCTTGCCAGCTGCCGGACTCGCCGCCGCGGGACCTTGCCGCCGGCGGACCTCCTTGCCGCCGCGCCTCCCCGCTGCCGAGCCCTCGCGTGGCCGGATTTCCCCGCTGCCTCCCGTCTTGGCCGAGTCTGACCCGGCCATCTCCCCCTCCCCGGCGCGAGCACGGGCCAGGCGCGACCCGATCGCTCCGGTGCAGTTGGCCGGGTCAGGCTCGGCCAGGACGGGAGGTTGCCGGCACCTCGCTCGGATTGGTCGGACAGGGAGCGAGCGCCGGCTCAGGGCCGGACCGACAGGATCACGACGCGCCCCGGGGCAGCGGTGCGCGCAGCGTCACCCAAGGCAATCCGGTCAGCAGGTAGACCGTCGCGCTCAGCGCCGTAATCCAGAAGCTGGTCGGCCAGTCGGTGTAATAGGCCAGCGCCAGACCGCCCCAGGCCTCCAGCAGTGCCAGCACGGCGGCGAGGGGCACCCCGCTCGCCACCCGGCAGGTCAGGCGTTGCGCCGCGGCGGCCGGGCCAACCATCAGGGTGAACACCAGCAGGACGCCGACCACCTGGGCGCATTCCGCAGTGGTCACCGCAACGATCGCCAGGAACAGCACGCCGTAGCGACGCAGGCTTACACCTCTCGCCTCGGCCAATTCCGGCTGCAGGCTGGCGAACAGCAACGGGCGCGCGATGGTGCCAAGCGCGACCAGGCTGGCCACGCCCAGACCCAGCAGACTCCACACGATATGCGGCTCCACGGCCAGCACATTGCCGAACAGCAACGCGGTCGCCTGGGTTGCGAAGCCGGTGTAGAAATGCAGGAACAGCAGGCCGAACCCCAGCGACAGCGACAGCACCAGGCCGATCGCCACATCGCGCTGCGCCAGGCGCTCGCCGATGAATCCCATGCCGATTCCAGCCGCCAGCGTGGCCAGCACCAGGCCCCAGAGCGGAGCGATGCCGATCAGCGCGGCGCCGGTTGCGCCGGTGAAGCCGACATGGGCGAGGGCGTGGCCGGCGAAGGTCTGCCCGCGCAGCACCAGGAAATACCCCACCACACCGGCGACGATGGCAACCACCGTGGCCGCGGCAAACGCATTGCGCATGAAGTCATAGTCAAGCATGGGCGGTCCGCGGCTCGTGGTGGTGATGCGCGTGCCCGACCTCGCCGTCATGGCGGTGCTCGTCAACTTCCACGTTGTAGCCGCCCGACATCACGAAGATCCGCCCGGCCAGGCGCACCACGTCGATCTCGGTGCCATAGAGCCGCGACAGGACGGGACCGGTGACCACATCCTCCAACGGGCCGAGCGCGGCCTGACCCCCGCCCAGATAGAGCACGCGGTCGAGCGCCTCCAGCAACGGGTTCAGGTCGTGGGCGCTGAACAACACGGTGATGCCCAGCTCGCGCTGCAGCGACCGGGTCAGTGCGATAGTCTCCTGCTGGCGCGAGGGATCGAGGTTGATCAGCGGCTCGTCCAGCAACAGCAGCCGGGGCCGGCCGATCAGCGCCTGGGCCAGCAGCAGGCGCTGTTGCTCGCCGCCGGAAGTTTCCGCCAGCCGCCGGCGGGCCAGATCGCGGGCACCGACCAGGTCGAGCACGCGATCCACCTCCGCACGCCCGGCCTTGCCCAGCACCGGCAGGCCCAGACGGTGGCCGTCGACCGCGCCCGCCACGAAGTCCCAGCCGCTCAGTCTGGTGCCGGCCAACACCCCACGGGACTGCGGCATATAACCGATTGCGGGGTTGCCGCGCACCGCCGGCTGGCCCAGCACGTGGATGCTGCCGCTGGTCGGGGACACCAGGCCAAGCACGGCCCGCATCAGGGTGGTCTTGCCGGCGCCGTTGGGGCCGAGCACGCCGATGAATTCGTGATCGGCCACGTCCAGGCTGACATGGTCGAGCACCACGCGATCTCCGCGTATCAGCCGAACATCACGGAATGCGATACTGGTCACGGTGCCGGCTTCGCCAGCGCGTGATCAACCGCGTCGAGCTCGCTCATGATCCAGGCCTGGTAGGTTTTGCCCGCAGGCTCGGTTTCCGTCGCGCCCACAACCGGCACATGCGACTGGCGCGCCAGCCGGACCAGCCGTTCGGCCGCGGGATTGGAGGCCTGGCTGTTATAGACCAACAGCCGGACTTGCCGCGTCCGCAGGTCGGTCTCGAACGCCGCGATGGCGCTGGCGCCTGGCTCGGTACCGTTCATCACCGCCATCTGGAACGGCAGGTTGCGCACCGTCATGCCGAGGGCTGCGAACATGTAGCCGAACACCGGCTCGGTGGCGGTCGCAGGCATCCCTGCCAGCTTTGCCCGGAGCGCCGCGACCCGCGCGGCAACCGGCCGCATCGACTGCTCGAACTGCTCCAGCCGCTGCTGATAACCAGCTCGATGCGCGGGATCGGCCTGCTCCAGCGCCGCCGCCAGGGCCTTGGCGAGCATCGGCATGGTGGCGGGGTCGTACCAGATATGCGGGTTGTCGCCGGGCTTCCGGCCGATCAGTTCGGCCACGACCAGGCTGCGCCGGTCCGGATTGCGCGCGGCGCCCAGCAGCTTGTCCATCCACGGGTCGTAGTCGATGCCGTTGTAGATCACGATGCTGGCGGCCGAGACAGCGCGGGCGACCGAAGGGCTGGCCTCGAACAGATGCGGGTCCTGGCCGGGGTTGCTGAGAATGCTGTGGACCCGCACCGCGGGCCCGCCGATCTGCTGCGCGACGTCACCGTAGAAATTCTCGGCGGCGACGATCTCCGGCGGGTTGGCGGCCCATCCCGTCGCGGGATCGAGCAGCAGCGAGGCAAGCGTCAGCAGGATGGCGAGCGGCTTCATGCGGTTATCCGGTTCGTCGGTGGATGGAACGATATAACGTATCATTTTATCTGTCCAGCCCATCCCGCAGCGCCCATCAGGAACGCGCGCGCCCGATCCCGGGCAGGCTGCAGGCCACGAGCGCGCGATTGCTTTTGAGAACCATTTGCAATTGACGCCGGAGCGGCTACAACACGGTCAAACAGCCACCGACCGGAGCATCTGCCATGCTCGTGCCGTTTCTGATCATGCTGCGTGAGGGCATCGAGGCCGCCCTGATCGTCGGCATCGTCGCCAGCTATCTGGGCCAGACCGGGCGCCAGCGTTGGCTGCCCGCGGTCTGGGCCGGCGTGGTCCTGGCGGTCGCGATCTGCCTCGGGCTTGGGCTGGCGCTGAACGCCAGCGCCGCGGAATTCCCGCAGAAGCAGCAGGAGCTGTTCGAGGGCGTGGTGGCGCTGATCGCCGCCGCCATCCTCACCTCCATGGTGTTCTGGATGCGCAAGGCCGCGCGATCCATGAAGCAGCAACTGCATGGCCGCATCGACACCGCCTTGCGCGCCGGCGGCGGCGGGTTCGGCCTGGTCTGCATGGTGTTCCTCGCGGTCGGGCGCGAGGGGCTGGAATCGGTGTTCTTCCTGCTGGCGACGTTCCAGCAGGATGTCGGCCCCGCCGCGCCGATCGGCGCCCTGCTGGGACTGGCCTGCGCCGCCGCGGTCGGCTTCGGCATCTATTACGGCGGCGTGCGGCTCGACCTGCGCCGCTTCTTCCGCTGGACCGGCGTATTCATCATCTTCGTCGCCGCCGGGCTGCTGGCGAGTGCCCTGCGCGCCTTCCACGAAGCCGGGCTGTGGAACGGACTGCAGGAGACCGCCTTCAACCTGAGCCACGCCCTGCCCGTGGACAGCCCGGTCGGCACCATCCTGGCCGGACTCCTCGGCTACAGCGACGCCCCCTCGGTCGGCGAGGTGATCGCCTACTGCGCCTATCTGCTGCCGGTGCTGCTGCTGTTCTTCGGCGTCCGCACCCGCGCAGCCGCGGCCCATCCCGCCTGAATTTTCCGCCCCTCCGAGACCCATCCGAGACCCATCCGAGACAAGGAATCCCCCATGCCGTCCCCTGCCCTGACTTCGCGGCCGCTTCGCCGGTCGACGGTGCTCGCCTTGTGCGGCCTTACCGGCGTCGCCTGCCCAGGACTGGACGCCGTCGCCGATGCGGCTTCCCGCTCCCCGGTCGCCGTCACCATCACCGACACAGGCTGCGAGCCGGCCACGCTGGAGGTGCCGGAAGGGGCGACGACATTCCAGATCAGGAACGCGAGCCGTCGCGCGGTAGAGTGGGAAATCCTGCAGGGTGTGATGGTGGTGGATGAGCGCGAGAACATCATTCCGGGTTTCGTGCAGAAGCTGACCACCAAGCTCGCCCCCGGCGAATACGCGATGACCTGCGGGCTGCTCAGCAACCCCAAGGGGGTGCTGAAAGTCGCGGCCTCCGGCGCCGCGCCGGCCACGCCCTCCGCGATGGACCTGGTCGGGCCGATCGCCGAGTACAAGGTTTATGTCAGCCATGAGGTCGACGCGCTGGTCACTGCGACCGAGGGTTTCGCCGCCGCGGTGAAGGCCGGCAGGCTGGAAGAAGCCCAGCACCTGTATGCCCCGGCGCGCCGCCATTACGAGCGCATCGAGCCGATCGCCGAATTGTTCAGCGACCTGGACAGCAGCATCGATGCGCGGGCCGATGATTTCGAGAAGAAGGAGGAAGACCCGACCTGGACCGGCTTCCACCGCGTCGAGAAGGCGCTGTTCGCCGACCACACCACACAGGGCCTGGGGCCCGTGGCGGACCAGCTGGTGAGCGACACGCAGGAGCTGCGCAAGCGCATCGCCGGCCTGACCATTCCGCCGAAGGCCATGGTCGGCGGCGCCGCGGAGCTGATCGAGGAAGTCGCCGCCACCAAGATCAGCGGTGAGGAAGACCGCTACAGCCACACCGATCTGTGGGACTTCCAGGCCAATGTCGACGGCGCGCAGAAGATCGTCACTTTACTGCGTCCGCTGCTGGAACGCCGCGATCCGGCCCTGCTGGGCCGCATCGATGCCAACTTCGCCAAGGTCGACCAGACCCTGTCGAAATACCGCGATGGCGATGGTTACAAAAGCTACGACACGCTCACCCCGGCGGACCGCAACGCGCTGAAGGGACCGGTCACCGTCCTGGCCGAGGACCTGGCGAAATTGCGCGGCACGCTCGGCATCGACTGAAGGAGGCATGATGACCGCCAGGCATGGAGTTTGCCCCGCGCGGCGGGGCCTGTTGCTGGGCCTCGCCGGCAGCGCGGCGGCGTTTGGAGCCCGCGCCGCCAGCATGCCGGATGACCGTCCGCATGACGCCGAGGACGAGGACAGCACCCAGCTTCGGCAGAAGTTCCACGGATTGCACCAGGCCGGCGTGACCACGCCGCAGCCCGCGGCAGCCTTGCTCGCGTCGTTCGACGTGCTGGCCAGTTCGCGCGCCGAACTGGAACGGCTGCTCCGCATGCTGACCGCGCGGGGCGCGTTCCTGACGCAAGGCGGCGCCGTCCCACAGATCGATCCCAAACTACCGCCGCTCGATTCCGGCGTGCTCGGCCCCGCCGTGTTTCCCGACAACCTGACCATGACGGTCGCGGTCGGCGCCTCGCTGTTCGACCAGCGCTTCGGATTGGCGGCGCAGCGGCCGAAGCACCTGGTCACCATGCAGGGCTTTCCAAACGACGCGCTGGATGCGCGTTATTGTCACGGCGACCTGCTGCTGCAGTTCTGTTCCAACACGGCGGAGACCAACATCCACGCCTTGCGCGACGTGGTGAAGCACCTGCCGGGTCTGCTGGCGCTGCGCTGGAAGCAGGACGGCTTTCTGCCGCCGCACACAATCAAGCGCGCCGGCCGCGACACGGTGCGCAATCTGATGGGGTTCAAGGACGGCACAGCCAATCTCGACGCCCGCAACGACGCGCTGATGGACCGCAATGTCTGGGTGCAGCCGGATGCCGGGGAACCGGACTGGACCGCCGGCGGCAGCTACCAGGTGGTGCGCATGATCCGCATGATGGTGGAACGCTGGGACCGCACCCCGTTGCAGGAACAGCAGACCATCTTCGGCCGCGACAAGGCGGAAGGCGCGCCGCTGGGCCGCCGCCGCGAACATGACGATCCCGATTACGCCGATGATCCGGATGGCACGCGAATCCCGCTGGATGCGCATATCCGGCTGGCCAATCCCCGCACCAAGGAGACCGCAAGCAGCCTGATCCTGCGGCGCGGCTATAATTACGACCGCGGTCTGACGCGAGCCGGCCAGCTCGATATGGGCCTGCTGTTCGTCTGCTTTCAGTCGAACCTGTCCGCCGGGTTTCTGACGATCCAGCAGCGGCTGAACGGCGAGCCGCTGGAGGAATATATCAAGCCCACCGGCGGCGGATATTTCTTCGTGCTGCCGGGCGCACCGCACAGCGATGCGTTCGTGGGTCAGGCTCTGGTGACCGCCTGATCCGCTTTCCGGTGGCCTGGACCAGACCTGCACCACGCTCAAAACGCCACGAAACCGGCCCGCAACCACGCTGCCATCATCCTGTCCGCAGCTAAGGAAGGGTCTGGTTGGAATGCGCCGTGAACCGGTCTCGCCCCGGCTACTGATGCTCTGCACGGTTCCGGCGCTGGCCGCCTGCTGGCTGATCTGGCGGCATTATCCCGATGGGCTGTTCGGCCCGGGCCGACAGCTCGTGGTGGCGGACTACCTCAACCTGTGGGGCGGCGGGCAGCTGGCGGCCGCGGGACGGCTGGGCGTGCTGTTCGATCCGCACGCCTATGCGCAGTGGCTCTGGTCGGTGTTCGGCCCGCGTCTCGACCTGCACACCTACGGCTATCCGCCCACCTTCCTGCTGCTGGCCCTGCCGTTCGGCCAGCTGCCGATCGTCACCGGCTTCGTGCTGTGGATCGTTGCGTCCTCGACGCTGCTCTGGCTCGCCCTGCGGTTGGGCGGGTTTTCCCCCGGCGCGACGCTGGCCGTGGTGCTCAGCCCGGCGGCACTGCAGAACGCGCTGCTGGGGCAGAACGGCGCACTGACCACGGCCAGCCTGGCGGGCGGGCTGCTGCTGGCGTCGCGGCGTCCGTGGCTGGCCGGCCTGCTGCTCAGCCTGCTCTGCCTCAAGCCGCAACTCGGCCTGCTGGTGCCGGTGTTCCTGATCGCGCGCCGCGACTGGCGTACCCTGGGCTGGGCGATCCTGTTCGGCGCGTCATGGTGCCTGGTCTCGCTGGCGGTGTTCGGCTGGCGGGCCTGGGATCTCTATGTCACGGTCACCGCGCCCTTCATGCGTCGTTACCTGGACGATCCGTTCGGCCTGGCGCTGCACTACATGATGGTGCCGCCCTTCATCTCCGCCCGCGCGATGGGATGGTCACTCGACGCCGCCTACGCCCTTCAGGCCGTCGCAGCAGGGCTTTGCGTCGCGCTGGTGTGGCGCGCCGCCTCCCGCGCCGGCGACCGGCCGGATCTGGCCGTGGCCCTGACGCCGCTGGCCACGCCCTACGCATTTTCCTACGACCTCGTCTGCGTCGCCGCGGCCTGCGCCATTCTGGCACGGGGCGGTCTGACCACGGGCGGCAAACTCGCGCTCGGTTCGGCCTGGATGTGGCCAGGCTCCGCCTTCAGTCTGGGCACGCGGATCTGCCCGGGACTGGGCGCGGTTTGCGTCGGTGCCGCGGCCTGGATGGCGTGGGATGCCAGTGGCGGCCGCATCGCGCTGCCGCACTGGCTGCGCCGAGACGCGCCGCGGCGTGGCGAACTACCCTCCACCCCGGTGTGATCGACCGCGCCATCGGCGCCTGCCGCCGTCACGCTGACACGCGCGGAATCGCCAATCCGCAAATCCACCCGGCCGGTGGGCTTACGCCGCAGCAAGCTTCGCGGTAGCCTTCCGCCCGGAACATCCACGGCGCCCCACGGCAGCCACGGAGCGGAGGAGGAAATCGATGAGCGGAAGCAGTGGCGGCCAAACCTGCCTCACCGGCGTACGAGTGCTGGACCTGACTCAGTTCGAGGCCGGACCGTCCTGCACCGAGGCGCTCGCCTGGCTCGGCGCCGAGGTGGTCAAGCTGGAGAACCCGAAATCCGGTGATCCCGGCCGCCAGCTTGGCGGCAAGCCCGGCGTCGACGATCCGTATTTCCTGCTGTTCAACGCCAACAAGAAATCCATCACCGTCAATCTGAAGGACCCGAAGGGCCTCGCGCTGGTCAAGGACCTGGCGAAGAAGGCCGACGTGTTCGTGGAGAACTTTCGCCCCCGGCGCGATCGAGCGGCTGGGCCTCGGCGCCGATGTGATCCGCAAGCTCAACCCGGCGATCATCTACTGCCAGGTGAAGGGCTTCGGCGAAGGCAGCCCGTACGAGAAGAACCTCGCCTTCGACATGATCGCGCAGGCCTGCGGCGGCACCATGAGCATCACCGGCGAGCGCGACGGCCGGCCGCTGAAGCCCGGTCCGTCGCTCGGCGACACCGGCACCGGCATGCTGCTGGCGATCTCCATCCTGGGCGCGCTGTACCGCCGCAAGGATACCGGCCAGGGCGAGCATCTGCAGGTGGCGATGCAGGATGCGATGCTGCATTACATCCGCATCGCCTTCGCCGCGCAGAACCGCACCGGCAACACCCAGGCGGCGGGGCGCGCGGCCGACAGCAGCGTCTCCGGCGCCAACCCGCCGATGGGAACCTTCCCGTGCAAGGGCGGCGGTTTGAACGATTATGTCTATATCTTCACCAGCCGCGCCAATCCGGAACACTGGCGCCGGCTGCTGGGGGTGATCGGACGCGAGGACCTGGTCGGCGATCACCCGCTACGACAGTCCGGCGGCACGCGCCGAACGGCCGGACGAGGTCAATGCGATGATCTCCGAATGGACGCAACAGCACACCAAGCATGAGGCGATGGAAATCATCGGCGCCGCCGGCGTGCCCGCCGGCGCGGTGCTGGATACGCTGGAGCTGTACAACGACCCGACCTTCGAGCAGCGCAACATCATGCAGACCGTGCAGCATCCCGACCAACGGCGCGTTCAAGATGGTGGCCTGGCCGGTGCGCTTCTCCGGCAGTCCGCCGCCGGTCAAGCCGTCGCCGCTGCTCGGCGCGAACACTGACGACGTGCTGAACCACTGGCTCGGGCTGGCTGACGACGCCGTCGGCGCGCTGAAGTCCGGCGGCGTGGTCGGATGATTGCATATGAAACAACCTGGTGAAGCGACCCGTGAAGCGATTGGCGGGCTGACCCCGACGTTCCCGAGTAGATGGCCGGATCAAGTCCGGCCATGACCAAGGGGCCGCGGCCCCCCAGAAAGGAGACTCCGACATGGCAGAACTGACAGGCTCCGAAATCATCGCGAAATGCCTGAAGAAGGAAGGCATCGACGATATCTTCTACATCATGGGCGGCCCGATGCTGCTGACCGAGGCCATCGTGCATCAAGGAAGGCATCCGCATGATCGACGTCCGCCACGAGCAGGCGGCGGCATTCATGTGCCAGGCCTATAGCCGGCTGAAGCAGGTCCCCAGCGTCTGCATGGCCGCGTCCGGCCCGGGCGTCACCAACCTGATCACCGGCGTTGCCAACGCCTATGTCGATTGCTGCCCGGTGGTGTCGCTCGGCGGCTCCAGCCCGCTGAGCCAGTTCGGCCGCCAGGTGTTCCAGGAGATCGACCAGGTCGAGCTGATGCGCGGCTGCAACAAGCATGTCGATCGGCTGATCAACCTGAAGCGCATTCCGCAACAGATCAACTTCGCCCTGCAGAAGTCGATCAGCGGCAAGCCAGGCCCAGTCTATGTCGATTGCCCCGGCGACATGCTGTACCAGAAGATCGACGAGAACCAGGTCGATTGGAGCTATGCCGGCCGGCCGCTGATGGACTCCCGCCCGCTCGGCGATCCGCGCCAGGTCGCGGCGCTGGTGAAGGCGCTGTCGGAGGCGAAGCAGCCGCTGATCGTGTCCGGCTCCGGCGTGATCTGGTCGCGCGCCTGGGCGGAGATGCAGGCATTCGTCGAAGCCGCCGGCATCCCGTTCTACACCACCCCGCAAGGCCGCGGCGTGGTGCCGGACGATCATCCCTGCTCCTTCCTGGCGATGCGCTCCTCGGCGTTCCGCGACGCCGACCTGATCATCGTGCTCGGCACGCGGATGAACTACATCATCGGCCATGCCTCGCCGCCGCGCTTCGGACCCAACGCGAAGATCGCCCGCATCGACATCTCGCCGGAGGAAATCTCCTCCGCCGCGCGCTATGTCGACATCCCGATCGTCGGCGACTGCAAGATGGTGCTGCAGCCAGCTGATGGACGGCATCAAGGGCAAGGTCACCGCCGACAGCTACAAGGCCTGGCGGCAGAAGCTGGCGGAAGGCGAAGCGGCCAAGCGCAGCGCAGCGCCGGCGCCAACAAATATGCCGAGGATGGCGACATCCATCCGGTGCGCATGCTGGAGGAGGTGAAGAACTTCGCCAAGCGCGACGCGATCCTGTGCGTGGACGGGCAGGAGACGCTGAACTTCGGCCGCCAGACGATGCCCACCTTCTCGCCGGGCCATCGGCTGAACTCCGGCCCGTTCGGCACCATGGGCGTCGGCCTGCCGTTCGGCCTCGGTGCCAAGGTCGCCTGCCCGGACAAGCAGGTGATCGTGGTGCACGGCGACGGCTCGCTGGGCATGAACGCGATGGAGATCGACACCGCGGTGCGGCACAAGATCCCGGTGCTGATCGTGGTCAGCCTGAACGGCGGCTGGACCGGCGATCCGAAGCGCGAGAAGCCCGGCCGCGACCTTGGTTACATGCGCTACGACAAGATCTGCGAGGCGCTGGGCGGCTACGGCGAATACGTGACCAACGCCGAGGACATCCGCCCGGCGCTGGAGCGCGCGCAGGCGAAGGTGGACGAAGGCCATGGTGGCGCTGGTCAACGTGCGCACCGACTATCGCGCCCGCTATGCCGGCGCGGCGTTCTCCGACTACTCGACCTGACGCGACCCAGCTTGTGACGCGTGGCAGCGGCCCGGGGCTCGCAGGAGTCCCGGGCCGTTTGCTGTCGACCGCGCCGCGCGGGCGGCTTGAGCCAGGTCAATGCGACGCGCGCGCGATGCGCCCAAATCCGGCCCCACGCGGTCATCGCGGTGAGGAGGCTTCGGATGGCACACCCAATTCGGCATTCACTGGTAGCGGCAGCGGCCATAATCGGTGTGGTCGGCGGCACCTGGATCGCCGCGGCACAACCCGCCGGCCCAGGCCGCGGCGCCGGACCCGGTATGATGGGCGGCGGCGGACCGGGTACGATGGGAGGCGGGCCCGGGGGCGGTGGGCCTGGCATGATGGGAGGCGGCGGACCCGGCATGCGCGGCGGCGCCTGGACCACCGGCAGCTATCTCGACTCGCTGAAGGCGCGCCTCGGTATTACCGACAAGCAGGCACCAGCCTGGCAGGACTATGCCGAGACCGTCACCGGGGTCAGCCAGCAGATGCAGGGCCTGCATCAGACCATGTTCGAGGCGATGGGCACCGCGAGCTGGGAAGAGCGGCGCGACATGATGAACCAGATGTTCCAGGCGCGGCAGCAGGCCTCCGACACGGTGCATGAGGCGGCCGGGAAGCTGCTCGCGAGCCTGACGCCGAAACAGCAAGGGGCGGCGGAGCAGATCCTGCCCGGGCTCGCCTATGGACCGGGCATGATGGGCGGCGGCGGCATGCACGGTGGCAGAGGCATGGGCGGTGGCATGGGTCCCGGCCGGCCGGCCCGCTGAGCGCGGGGCATCACGCGGTCACGCGGTCACACGGGGTCACGCCAACGCATCGATCTCCGCTGTTACCGGAAGACTGCCCTGGCTGCCGGCGCGCGTGCAGCACAGGGCAGCGGCCGTGTTGGCCCGATGCAAGGCGGCCTGCAGCGTCGCGCCCCGATCCAGGGCGGCAGCGAGCACCCCGGCGAAACAATCTCCCGCCGCGGTTGTATCCAGCGTAGTGACCGGGCGGGCCGGAATCCGCATCGCCCCGGCCGCAGTGGCGACATCGATGCCGTCCGCCCCCAGGGTCCGCACCACATCGACCGCCAGGGCGGCCTGCAAACCCGACGCGGTGGCGGCGCAGGCGCGATCGCGGGCCAGCCACTCGGCCTCGGTCTCGTTCACCAGCAGCAGATCGACCAGGCGCAGTGCATCGGCGGGCAGCGCCATCGCCGGGGCCAGGTTCAGCAGGATGCGGGCTCCCTTCGGGCGGGCGCGGCGGATCAGCGCGGCGGTCTCCGCCGGCGGCACCTCCATCTGCAGCACCAGCGTGGTGGCGGGCGAGAGCAGCCCGTCCTCCACCTGATCCGCCCGTGCCAGCCGGTTGGCGCCGGAGCCAACCGAGATCGCATTGTGCCCGGCCGGATCGACCGCGATCGCGGCGCAGCCGGTGGTGGCGTCGGTTTCCACCACGCGGGACAGGTCCACCCCGGCGTCGTGCATCAGGCGCAGGGCCCCGGCCGCCAGGGCATCGCGCCCCACCGCGCCGGCCATCACGACGGCGGCCCCGTCGCGCGCAGCGGCGACCGCCTGGTTGGCGCCCTTGCCGCCGGGCTCGATGCGCGTGTCGGGGCCGAGCACGGTCTCGCCGGGCCGGGGAATCGCGGGGAGGAGGAAGATCAGGTCAAGGTTGATGGAGCCGAACACCACGATCATGGCGGGATGTTACGGCAGAGGCCGGTCGCGTTGCCATGGTGGCGGGGATGGCTGGGGCCGCTACCCGGATGATCGCACGCGGGCGCACCGCGTCGGCCGGGGTGGGGACAAAACCGGGGCGGGGACAAAAAAATGGCGGCGCTTGTGGCGCCGCCAAGTTTAGGGAGGAAACGTCCAAGAAAGCAGACAGCGCGGTCAGGGACCGCATTGCTGCGACGCACAATCTATCTCGCGGGTCGTTCGTCTACAAGCGATATTTTGCGCCGCACCATAATTTTCCAACCACGCGATCCGGGTCCGGATCGCCGTAGTTAATATTGACTATAAACAATTAATTGCCACCAGCGCCTCGCCCGGGTGCCGCCTTCACTGGACGCCCATTACCGGGCCGCCTGACCTGCACCGAGCGGGCGAGGCAACTGCCCAGCCCCGATCAGCCCCAGATCGTCCGTGGGCCGAGCTGTCCGAAAACTTTGTGCCTCGGCCGATCGGCCCGGCCTGAAATGAGGGCGGCAAAAGACTGCCGGCTCGTCGAATCCACCTCACGCCCATGATGCGTGCACCACGCCTGCAACTCCATCGGGTGGATGAGGACCCGTCGAACCTGATGCCCACGGCCCAACCGCCGGGCGCGATTCTCGGCCGCTTCTTGCCATTGCTCAAAGCTTTCCGGCAGCTCCGGGTCCAAGGCTCGGTGCCGGGTATAATCTCTCCGACTGAGCCAGGGCACAATTACAGTCATGTCTCCGTTGCCTCCTGCCGGTAGAGGAACGAGTGCACCCGGCATGGAGTTGCTCCGCAGTTCCATGAGGTATCACAATTGATGGACGTTGATGCTGAAAACCTTCATTGGACCGATGCGTCCGCGCTGGACGGTACGCCCATCGGCCGTCAGATCCCTCGCCAGCTGCGATCCATGTGGTTTTGCCGTCAGGCGGTTCTCACACGGTCTGCCAGACCCATGGAATCAAGGTGAGATTCGATCGTCTTCACCATGCTTTCCCAAGCCCGGGGGCAGGAGCAGGGAGCGCCGGATGACTGAAGAACGCACGGATTACATCTTTGATAGCGACACGGAGTGCGAGCGCCTGGAGAAACAGGCGAAACTTGAGGGCCTGGAGAGATACCTTCGATATCTGCCGATCCTGGAAAGTGGCGACGTGCTGGATGCCGGATGTGGAGAAGGTTCGATGGTCCGCTTGCTTGCGGCCCGCAGTCCCAGTGCCCGGGTCGTCGGTAGTGACATCAACTCCCGCTTTCTCGCCTATGCCGAACGGCGGGCCGCCACGGATGGCCTGACCAATGCGTCGTTCAGGCAGGGCGACGTGCAGGATCTGCCATTCGACGACGCCAGCTTCGACGTGGTCTGGTCGCACTTCGTGCTCTATTTCGTGCCTGATCCCGGAAAGGCTATCGCTGAATTTCGCCGGGTCCTAAAGCCGGATGGCAGGCTGGTCATCGTCCTGAACTACCACACGATGCTCGACAACTATCCTCCGGACCCCAGTCTCCAGCCGAGATTGGATAAGGTTGTCAACGGCATTGTCGATGTCGACGTGGCGCGCAGGTCACCGCTGATGTGCGCCGAGGCGGGCTTCACAGACATCAACTGCGAGATGATTGCGGACCCTGTCTATAACATCATCGGCAGCGCGACAGCAGCGCAGCACGAGAACATCGAGGTCGCGTTGACGGCGGGAATGGCGAGAGTGGCCAGCGTACTGGGATCGAGAGAGGAAGCGGAGCGGTTTCTCGCCGATCTTCTGGTCTATGTGGATCGGCCGGATAGCTACAGCTTTAATACGCTTTGGATCATAACGGCCAGGGCATAGTGCCGGTTATTCCTGTCTACGAATAGAGGGTGGTCCTACTGCTGGTTGGTCCAGATCCAGGCATCGGTACGGGCGGGACTACATCTTCTATTTTGTCGACCTGCTCGCCCGTGTCGGTGCGCGGAGCAATCATGAGGATGATCCGGCGTGCCGGGAGAGAACCGCGCCGGAGCCGCGGAGCCGCGGGAGCCCCCCAATCCGAGCGTGTGCGGCGCCGTCAGCCGCAGCAGCGTGCCCGTCCTCCCCAAGCGTGAGCCAGCGGCGGCTGACGCAGGGTGAAGGCTGCCCCGCTGGTCCACCGTCCTGAGCGGGGTCCGCAGCGGGTCCGCAGATTGGCGAAGCCCTCTGTGCGGCACCGCGACAGATGCGCGATCAGACCAAAAAATCTATTTGTTTACAAAAGCTTGTGAGATGGTGGAGTAACCGGGGCAAAATCCCGGGCGAGTGGTGTTTTCAGGCGGGTTGGCCACGGCGGCGGATGAGGCTGGGAAGGTGCGGGACGGCGGGAGCACCTGAGATGCTGAGCCTGGCACCGAGATAGTCCCACAATGCGATGCCGAGCTTGGTGCAGGTCTTGGCGAGCCCGAGGAAAGCGTCGCGGCAGTCTCGGCCGATATCGCTGTGGGTTCCGCCGCTGACTTTGCGCTTTGTCACCTGACAGCGGATGTCGTTTTCCGAACCGTTGGTGTGCAGCGGGATCTCGGGATGGTCGAGCACCATCAGTAACTCGGCCTTGTTGGCGTGCAGCCGCTGGAGCAGGCGGTCCAGAGTGGCGAAGCCGGTACGTCGGTGAAAGATGCGGTCGAACCGCCCCCGCATTTCACGGCGTCGGCGTGGCGTCGGTTCACGCCGGTAGAGCTTCAGGTCGGCATAATACCACCAGATCAGCCCGCGGATATGCTGCTGGGCGGCACGCTGCTGGTCGGTAAAGGTCTCCAGCTTGTGCACCAGGCGTTCGGCGTGGATCCAGCACAGCGCATGCTGGCCGATGTTGAACTGCCCGGCATCGTCGCTGACTATGACCGCCTCGCAGAGAAACCCGTGTGCGCTCACCGCGCCCCACAGCGCAGCTTCTGTGGCGACGCGCACCGGATCGGGCGTCACCGGCAGACCGGTCATGCCGAGCTGCTCAAGATGGCGCATCCAGGCGGTCTGATCGGCGAACTGCCGCTGCCCATGTGTTGCCAGTCGCTGGATGAGCGGTCCGGCCAGGGCATGCTCATGCATATAGTCCAGCGCCGCATCGTTGATCACGTAATCGGTGTGACCGGCACGCAGCAGGTCAAGAAAGTTCCGGCAACTCTTGCTGCCCGTTGTGCCGAACCAGGCGAACGTGTCGTTGCCGATTTGCGTGCAGACGGCATTGGCGCCGCGATGGCGCGCGCCGGTGTCATCGACGGTGACCCAGTCCGCTGTCGCCAGTCCGGCACGTAGCACCTCGCAGCTCTCCACCAGGAAGTCATCTTGTCCATCGATCAGCAGGCGCATGACCTGCCGCTTCGAGATACTGACGCCGATCGCCTGAAGCTGTGTGACCAAACGCTCGACGGTCACCTGGCCCTGGTGGTACTGCATCAGCACGAAGCGCCGCAGCTCCGGCCCGAAATGGCCGCGGATGCCACTGGGCAGCGGCGCCACGATGGTCTCGCCTTGCGGCGTCAGCCAGCGCTCGCGGCGGTAGCGCACCGCCCGTGCCGTGAGCACCAGCTCCTGCACTCGATACGGCTCGTAGCCCTTGAACTGCGAACCCGGCGGATGCGCCACCCGCAGCACCTCGGTCTGCGGTGTGACCCGCGGTGTCACCTTGCCGCGGCCGCGGCGTTTGCCCCGCTTGCCGCCGCGCTTCGGCTCGGTGCCCTTCTCCATGCCGCTCGGCTTGATCGATGGGCGACCCTTGAGGCCCTTCAGCCAGGCGATCTCATCGCGCTGTGCCGCCACCAGTTGCTTCAGCTCCGACACCTCGCCCAGCAGCTCAACCACCAGAGCTTCCAGCTCGGCGTGCGGCAGACCCGACGGATCAGTGGGCGGTGACATGCGGCGAGCAAATCGTACTCGTCCGCGTCGGGGGAAGCCCTAAAATGCAATCCGCCCGGGGTTTTGCCCCGGTTACATGGTGGAGGGGGTTGGATTCGAACCAACGTAGGCGTGCGCCAACGGATTTACAGTCCGTCCCCTTTAGCCACTCGGGCACCCCTCCGCACGGGTCAGGGGATGTATGGCGATTTGCCGCGTGCGTCAACGAACCCGGCAGCCGGTCTCTGGGCAGTTTCCGCGAGCACCGCTATACCCGCGCGCAATGAAACCTCCTCATGGCAATCGACCCGGCGGCTCCGGGAACCCAAGCGGCAGTCGCGGTCCAGCACGCGGCCCGGGCGGTGGATCGAACCGCCCGTTCGGCCAAGGCGGCGGCGGGCGCAGCGACAATCCAGGGCGCGGCGGCGGTTCGGGCGGTGGTGCCAGAACCGGTGGCGGCGGATCGAGCGGAAGCGGGCAGCCCTATCGCAGCCACGGCCAGGGCCCACGGTCCGGCGCGGGTGGCGGCGGGGCCAACCAAGGCCATCGGCCGTACGACCGTGACGCCGATAACCGCGACACCGGCAACCGCGACGCTGGCAACCGCGACACCGGCAACCGCAACGCCGGCCAGAGCGGCGGCGGGCACCGCACCGGCGCCGACCAGGGCAGCGGGTTCAGCCATGGCGGCCGATCCCCGGGGGGCGGGTTCAACCAGGGCGGCCGAACCGAGGGCACGGGCTTCGGTGGGCAGCGACATGGCGGCCCCGGCCAGTCCCCTCGTCCGCAGGGCCAAGACGCCCGGCCCCGACACGACCGCGACGGCAACCAGCCGCAGCGCAGCGACCGTCCGCGCCCGCCGCACCACGGTGGCCCGCGTCCGCAGCCGCAATCCGCATCGCCGCGGCATGAACCGGACGCACCGCGCGGCACCGTCTGGCTGTACGGCCAGCACGCCGTGGCCGCGGCCCTCGCCAACCCGGCCCGCCGGTTGCGGCGCCTGATCCTGAGCGAGGAAGCCGAGGCAACTCTCGCCCAGCGCCTGCCACCCCCCTGGTCGGTGCCGGCGGAACGGGCCGATCGCGGCCGGCTGGACCACCTGCTGGGCCGGGACATCGCCCATCAGGGTGCCGCACTGCTCGCCGACACACTGCCCCCGCCCAGCCTGCAGCACGCGCTGGACCGGAAAGGTCCGATCATCGTGCTCGACCAGGTCACTGACCCGCGCAATGTCGGCGCCATCCTGCGCTCCGCCGCCGCGTTCGGCGCCGCCGCGGTGATTACCCAGGACCGCAACGCCCCGGTGGAGACCGGCGCGCTGGCCAAGGCCGCCTCCGGCGCGCTGGAGACGATGCCGCTGCTGCGCGCCGTCAACATCGCCCGCACGCTGATCGCGCTGAAGGCGGCGAATATCTGGTGCATCGGCCTGGACGCCGCCGGCGCCGCGCTGTCGGGTCCAGCCTTCGCCGACCGCCGCGTCGCGCTGGTGCTCGGTGCCGAGGGCGAGGGGTTGCGCCGGCTCACCAAGGAGACCTGCGACGAGACCGCCGGCCTGCGCATGCCCGGCATCGCCCCCGGGACAGCCGGCGGGCTGCTGGACAGTCTGAACGTGTCGGCAGCCGCCGCGGTCGCGCTATATGAACTCGGCAGGCAGACCGGAGCGCAGGGATGAGCGGATATGATCCGGACCACACCGCCGCCGCGCTGCACCAGGCGCGCCAGGGCCGTACCGGGGTGGCCAGGCTGCCCGAGGCGATCGCGCCGCGCTCGGTGGCCGAAGGCGCCGCTGCCCAGTTCGCGCTTGCCCGTCGGGTCGGCGCCGCCGCGCCGGGCGGCTTCAAGATCGGCGCAACCGGATCCCGCATGCAGGCCTATCTCGGCCTGGACGGACCGGCCGCCGGCTTCATGGCCACCGGCGACGTGCATCCCAGCGGCGTGACGCTGCGCTACGCGGACCATGTCCACCCGGGCGTGGAGTGCGAGCTGGCGGTGCGTCTCGCACGCGACCTGCCGCCGGGTCCCTGCACGCCGCAGCAGGCGGCCGATGCGGTTGGCGAACTGGTCGCGGCGATCGAGCTGGTGGAGAATCGCTACGGCAACCTCGCCGAACTGGGCACGCCGACGCTAATTGCCGATCAGGTCTTCCACGCAGCGGCCGTGGTCGGGGCGGCAGGCACGCAGGACTGGCGCGACCTTGACCTCGGCACGCTCGCCGGCCGCATCATCGTGGACGGTCATGAGCGCGACCGGGGCGTGGGTGCGGACCTAATGGGCCATCCGCTGAACGGGCTGGCCTGGCTGGCCGGGTCTGCGGTCGCCGAGGCGTTCGGGGGACTGAAGGCTGGCCAAGTGATCATGCTGGGCAGCGTGACGCCGCCGGTGTGGCTGACTGGCCCGGCGGTGATAACGGTAGAGTTCGCCCCCCTGCCCCCGGTGCAATTCCACCTGGCCTGACGCCAGCAAAGCGGCGCCGGTTGGCTGCCCATGATGGCGGACAGGGCGTTGGTATCGGGGACGAACGCCAGTCAAACGCGGGCATCAGTCGAACCCGGGCGGGTCCCGCGCTGGCCTCGGGGCGGACGCGCCAGATCGATGCCGCCCAAAGGATCGACCCGGACGTGGACGCGCTCGCAGGAGCTGGACGGCGGCTTGCCGGCATGGACCGTGAGGGCGGTCTACGGGGTGCTGCAAGCCTCAGCTTCCACGGAATGGCCGTGCCGGGCGGCCCGGACGCGCAGCCGTTCCTTGATCGCCGGCTCGGGGCTGCGGATCGTGATGCTGCTCACCGGTCGCGGCTTCGTCTGATCGCGGTGCGTCGCAATGGCATCAATGAGTGCGAAGATATCACGTCGTTCGGGTGATCGAGCAGGCGGCGCGCAACGCCACGCCCTTCTTGTACCGGGACGCATCTTGGGCCGGGACGCGCCATCGCCGGACATCTTGCCACGCCCAGCGTCGCGCAAGAAAAGGGGCGGTGCGGCTTTGCGCCGCACCGCCCAAGGTGGCCGCGCGATCTCATCGGATGCGCGACATCGGGGAGGAAACAGGGCGCCGGCGAACCGGCTTCCTGACAGGAATATGGGATGAAGGTTCTTATGAAGGATTAACGAACGCGTGTTTTTGCCGCCTGTTCTCCACGATTTTCATTCACGAATACACGAACGGAGCATCGAATGACCCTGCCCTCTCCGCGGATCGGCCCGCTGGTCGGCCTGAAGGTGCTGGAAATCGGCCATTACATCGCCGGGCCGTTCTGCACCCGCATACTGGCCGACCTTGGCGCCGAGGTGATCAAGGTCGAGCCGCCCGGCGGCGACCCGTTTCGCGGCTGGGGCGAAGCGATCAACGGCAACTCCGTGTGGTTCAGCATCCACGGCCGCAACAAGCTGTCCGTCACGCTCGACCTGAAGCGGGACCGCGATGTCGCCCTGCAGCTCGCCACCCGTGCCGATGTGCTGGTCGAGAACCTCCGCGCCGGCCAGCTCGAACGCCTCCAGCTCGGCCCCGACGTGCTCCACCAGGCCAACCCGCGCCTGGTGATCGCCCGCATCTCCGGCTACGGCCAGGACGGGCCCTATCGCGACAAGCCCGCCTTCGGCGCCATCGGCGAGGCGATGGGCGGATTGCGGCACCTGACCGGCCATCCGGCCGGCGCGTCGGAGCTGCCACCCCCGCGCTGCGGCATCTCGATCAGCGACGACCTGGCGGGGCTGTATGCCGCGATCGGCCTGCTCTCCGCGCTGTGGCAGCGCGACGCCACCGGCACCGGGCGCGGCCGCATCATCGATGTGAACCTGGTCGATAGCGTGTTCAGCCTGATGGAGGGCATGCTGCCGGAGTACGCGATGGATGGCCGGATCCGGCAGCCGGTCGGAGCGGCCATCCAGACCGCCGCGCCGACCAACACCTATCCCTGCGCCGACGGCAAATTCCTCTGCATCGCCGGCAATTCCGACCTGATCTTCGCCCGGCTGATGCAGGCGATCGGCCGGCCGGAACTCGCCACCGACCCCGGCTACGCCACCAACGGCGATCGCTGCGCCCATCGCGACGCGCTGGACACGGCCATCGCCGCCTGGACCCGCACCCTGCCGGCGCGCGACGCCGAAGCGCGGCTGGAAGCAGCAGACGTCCCCTGCTCCCGGCTGTACGACATCGCCGATTGCGCCCAGGACCCGCATTTCCGCGCCCGCCAGGCGGTGCAGACGGTGAACGACCCGCTGATCGGCACCACCCTGCACCCGGGACCGGTGATCCGCCTGGACGGCGATCCGCCCAAATCAGTTGTGGCCTGGCCCGGCCCTGCGCCGGGCGCGCATACCGACCACGTGCTGCACACACTGCTCGGGCAGCCGAAAAACCTCACCTGATCAATAGCATATTGCACCACTCGCAGACACCACGCTAACGTTGCGTCGGCCTGCCCTGAAATAACGGGCAGATGACCGGTTCATCGGAGGCGACGCAGATGCGCCTGCAGCTTGCCATCCTGCTGGGTGGATTGTTCGGCCTCTCGGCCTGCGCATCCAGCAGCACGTCTGGCTACGGCCGCGCGGGTGCCTCGGCCGGCTATCAGGTGCAGGCGGAATGCGCCCCCTTCGCACCCGCCCTGACCGGGGTGCAGCTGTCCGGCGCCGCCGCCGAGTGGTGGCAGCAGGCGGACGGGCGCTACGCCCGCACCCACGCTCCGGATGAAGGCACGCTGCTGGTGTTCCGCCGCAGTTCCCGGCTCCGCTATGGGCACGTCGCCGTGGTGTCCCGCGTGCTGTCCGAGCGGGAGGTGCTGGTCACCCAGGCGAACTGGGTGCACGACCGCGTCACCGAAGACCAGCCGGTCGTCGACGTGTCGCCGTACAACGACTGGAGCCTGGTGCGGGTGTGGTGGCCGCCCAGCGACACCATGGGCACCACCGCATACCCGGCCTATGGCTTCATCCGGCCGGACCAGCCGCCTTCGCACGACCAACTGATCGCCGCCACGGCGCGCGCGATCCGCATGGCGGCCGGCGGCTGAACCGCGCCGTTATTCGTCGTCGAGGGTGAACCCGGCCTTCAAGGTCACCTGGTAATACTGGATCCGGCCGTCCTCGATTTCGCCGCGCATCTGAACCACTTCGAACCAGCGCAGGTGCC
Source organism: uncultured Alphaproteobacteria bacterium (assembly GCA_963789495.1). GTDB lineage: Bacteria > Pseudomonadota > Alphaproteobacteria > Acetobacterales > Acetobacteraceae > CAWBLP01. The sequence continues at coordinate 64,333 of CAWBLP010000025.1, read as the reverse complement.
GCAGCGTCTTCGCCGCTCGGGCGATGGCGGTTTCGATCGCATCCGCATGGCTGGTGCTTGACGAACCGACCAGCTCGACGATCTTGTAGACGTGATCTGACATGATGCATCCCCTCCGGATTGCGACTATGCCTTAACCGGCTGACGCCGTCTCGGTTCCGGGCGTTGTGCCGAACCTCGTCCGGGGCGGTGCCCCCGGGAACCCCCAGCAAAGGCTCGCCTTTGCCATCATGGTCCGACGGGATCGTGACCGGGATCTTTGCCAAGGACAAGCGATCTGCCGTCCAGCCAAGCGTGCGGTGCCACCGCAGGGATCAGAGACTTGGTCGCGACGATCCAGCCTATTCCGCGCGCAGGACTTCCGGAGAACGTGGCGGGTGCCGCGTTGTTCTGGCCCGCCACGCATCGCGCTTCATCACCGGCCATGACATCGTTATCGACGGCGGGATGGGCCTGGGTCAGAACTGGAAAGCTTCCAGTGCGATTCGCGCGGAGATCGGGCAACGCATCCGACTGCCGGTGTGATTGATCTCCTTCGAAGATCCAGCTGCGATTGATGATATCGTTCCCCTGCGCGCAAGATGAGCCGACGAACACGCAAGGGCCGGGCTCTGGCGATGTGAGACTGCTTCAATGTGTCGGGACGCAACGGTCATGGCCATTGCTGGCGGCTACGACTACATCATCGTTGGCGCCGGTTCCGCCGGATGCGTGTTGGCGCGCCGTCTGACCGAAGACGACGGAGCGACGGTCCTGTTGCTCGAGGCCGGCCGAAATGACAGCCATCCGTACATCCGGATCCCTCTCGGCCTCGGCAAGCTCCAGCAACATAAGATGTTCGATTGGGGTTACACCACAGAGCCCGAACCATACCTGAACAACCGGCGACTGACTTTGCTACGCGGAAAAGTGCTGGGCGGCTCGGGTTCAATCAACGTCATGGCTTACACCCGTGGTCATCGCGCCGACTTCGATCGGTGGGCCCGCGAGGGTGCAACAGGATGGTCGTTCGCGGACTGTACTTCCCTACTTCAAAAGGAGCGAATCCTGGGAGAAGGGCGAGAGCGCATGGCGCGGTGGGTCAGGTCCGTTGGGTACCGAGGGCACCCACGGCGCTGATCCCCTCTTCGGTGCCTGGCTCGAGGCCGCGAGACTTGTCCAATGGCCGATCACGGACGATCCCAACGGCGCAAATCCCATCGGTTTCGGCGCCAGCGAGTGGACCATCAAGGATGGCCGAAGGACATCAGGATCCTCGGCCTATCTGAAGCCTGCTCTGAGCCGATCGAACCTGACGCTACAAGCGAACGCTCTCGCAACCAAAGTGACGATCAGCGGCGGTCGTGCAACCGGCGTCGACTTCATAACGCGCGGCAAGCGATTTCATGCCGAAGCCTCTCGCGAAGTGATCCTTTGCGGCGGCGTCTTCAACTCGCCGCAACTGCTCATGCTCTCAGGCATAGGACCGGCCAGTCATCTGCGAGATCACGGCATCGTAGCGCTTGTCGACCTTCCGGTCGGACGAAACCTGCAGGACCATCTGCAGATTCGGGTGAGATGGTCGCGCGTTGGCACCAGCCCATTCGGGCGTCTGATGCGCGCCGACCGTGTCGCCGTGGCCATGGCGCAGGCATGGCTGTTGCGGACCGGCCCAGCCACGACCCTGCCGGCTGGTCTGAAGGCTTTCCTCAAGACGACGCCTGATCTGGAGGCGCCCGATATTGAGTTCCTGTTCCTGGCCGCGCCGCTCGTCCCAAGCATATGGTTTCCTATGGTGACGCCGCCCTATCAGGACATATTCGCTGCCAACCCCGTTCTTCTTCATCCGCGCAGTCGCGGCGAGATCACCCTCCGCTCAGCCGATCCCAAACAGCTTGTCCGCGTCGTAAACAATTTCCTCTCGGACCCAGCCGATATGACGACGCTACGAAGGGGATATCGTATCGTGGAAGAACTCGCGAACACGAAGCCGATGGATGCATTTCGGGGAAAAAGGATCGCCCCTTCGGCGGAGCTGAAGACCGACGATGAAATCGACGAATGGATTCAAGGCGAAGTGATCACGGTCAATCATCCGCTGGGGACCTGCGCAATGGGGCGCGGTTCGAATAGTGTGCTGGATCCGGACTTGAGGGTTCGCGGCGTCGAAGGTCTACGGGTGGTCGACGCCGCGGCATTACCCGATATGCCGTCGGCACATATCAACGCGATTGTCATGATGCTCGCCGAACGTGCCTCGGACCTGATCCGAGGCAGGCAGCCGTTGACCCAATCAAACGCCGGACCTTTGGCAATTTAGGCAAGTCGGGGGTTTGGGTTACCTGTTCCTCGTTACGGGCAGCATGGCCATGCTGCCCCTGCCCAAGAAGATTGCCGCTGGTTTGGGTTGCCAGTTTCGGTTTCTCTATGCCCCGTGCGAGGGCAACGCACCCGGAACCGAAACGGCCTCAGCGAGCCGCCAGCAGCAGCCGGGCCTGCTGTGCGTCGGCCGCGATCTGCGCCTTCAGCGCATCCAATCCCGAGAATTTCTGTTCGGGCCGGATATAGGCATGCAGCGCCACGGTCAGCTCCGCGTCGTACAGATCGCCGTCAAAGTCGAACAGGTTGACCTCCAGCCGGCTTTCCGTGCCGGCGTTCACGGTCGGGCGCCGGCCGATATTCGCGGCCCCGTTGCGCAGCGACCCATCCGGCAGCCGCACAGTGACGGCATAGACGCCGCGCGCCGGCTCCAGATGGCGGCCGAGCGCAATATTGGCTGTGGGAAAGCCAATGGTGCGGCCGCGCTTGTCGCCATGGGCGACGACGCCGCGGATCGCCCAGGGGCGGCCCAGTTCGGCGGTTGCGCGTTCGGGATAACCATCCTGCAGGGCGCGGCGGATGCGAGTCGAGGACAGCGGCCCCTGCGAATCCGTCACCAGCGGCACCAGGGTCAGCCCCATGCCGAACGCCTCGGCGCGGGGGGCAAGGAAGCCGGTATCGCCACCGCGGCGATGGCCGAACGCGAAGTCCGGGCCGCACACCAGATGCCGCGCGCCCAGCCCGCGATGCAGCACCTCGGCGACGAAAGTCTCCGCCGTCATCAGGCTGAATTCGTGGGTGAAGGACAGTTCGTACAGCAGCCCGACGCCGAGTGCCGCCAGCGCGTCGGCCCGCTCCGCGGACAATGTCAGCCGGAACGGCGGGTCATCGGGCCGGAACACCTCGCGCGGGTGCGGCTCGAAGGTCAGCACGGCCAGTGGCGCGTCCGGCCGTGCCGCATGCGCCGCGCGCACCAGGGCGGCGTGACCCAGATGCACCCCATCGAAGTTGCCCAGCGCGACGGTGGCGCCGGCGGCGTCCGGCGGCAGGGTCCGCCAATCCCGGAAAATGCGCATCAGCCGCGCGCGGGGACCTGGACGTAGGCCTCGCCCTCGATCACGACCTCACCCCGAACGGTACAGACGGTGCTCAGCGTGGCCCGCTTCTTGTCCGGATGCAGGGCCGTGACCGTGACGGTAGCCTGCACGGTGTCGCCGATCTTCACCGGGGCGGCGAAGCGCAGCGATTGGCGCATGTAAAGCGTGCCCGGGCCGGGCAATTTGGTCCCGAGCAGGGCGGAAATCAGGCCCGCCGACAGCATGCCGTGGGCGATGCGCTCGCCGAAGATCGAGGCCTTGGCGGCCTCGGCGTCGATGTGCACGGGGTTGGTGTCCATGCTGACAGCCGCGTACATCAAGATGTCGGCCTCGGTGATGGTCTTGCCCAGGCTGGCCGTCTGGCCGACCTGCAGATCCTCGAAAGCGGTGCCGGTGCTCATGGACACATCCTGTTGCTGGCTCGTCGCTTTCTGGGCGAAGGGGGCGGGGGAATCAACCCGGCCGGTCCAGCCGCTTCGCCAGGATACAGCGGCTGTCGCATCGGTCAGGCGAACGCGGCGAAGATTTCCTCCAGCGCCTTCAACTGATTGCCCGCGGCGGAGGACGGCACGATCACCGGGGTCCGCACGCCGGCAGCTTGCCAGGCCTCGAAGCCCTCCCGCACCTTGCCGGCGGGGCCGAACAGCGTGTTGTCGGCCAGCCATTTGTCGGTGAAGTACTTTGTGACGTCGTCCGGCCGGTTCTCGGCGATGGCGCGTTCGATCGCCACCATCTCCTCCCCGTAGCCCGCCTCCTTCCAGTAATTGCGGTAGTTCGGCAGGAAGGCGTAATGCGTCAGGCTGCGCCGGTTCACCGCCTTGGCCGTCTCGATATCGTCGCTGATGCAGGTCGGCAGCATGTTGCCGATGAAGAAATTCGGATCACTGCGTTTCGCCGCCGGCAGCGCCGACAGCGACTCCGTCATGTGCGACAGCGAGGCGTTGGCGAACACCACGCCTTCGCTGATCTCGCCGGCCAGCGCGACCATCTTCTTGCGCAAGGCGGCGATCACGATCGGCGGCAGCGTGCCGAGGCCTTCCTGCGCGCGGAATTTCTCCACGAAGTTCCGCGTGTCGCCGAGCGGCTTGCCGGGGGTGACACCCATGCGGACATGGGACGGGCCGTGCGCCACGCCGATTCCCATCTGGAAGCGGCCGCCGGAAATCTCCTGCATGAAGGCGGCGCTTTGCGCGAAGTCGCCGATGGTGCGGGCGTAGATCGGCGCGATGGCGGTGCCGAACGGAATGCTGTGCGTGTTCCAGGCGAGCGCCTCGCACAGCGACATGTTGCCGAACATGCTGGGCGAGAAGATGCCGCTGAAACCACGCCGTTCAATCTCCTGGGCGAGTTCGATCGTCAAGCGGCGGCGGCCCGGAACGGCGACCAGGCTGATGGCGGGGAGACTGGGCATGGCAATTCCCTCGGCAGGTTTGTGACGATGCTACGCCAGCCAGTGGCCGACCGAACAGACGCAGCCGGCAGCGGCTTTCGCTCCGGCCGATGACGCGCCATGCTGGCGGCCGGCACGGGGGAAAGCCATCGGGCGGAAAGCCATCGGGGGGAACGCCATGATCACCTTGTCGGAGAATTTCCGCGCGCTGTTCTACGCGCCGTTCTACGCAGCGCATGCAATCGGCGCCTATGCGGCGGAAGGCGTGCAAGTGGAGCTGCGCACTTCCCCGAGCCCCGCGGCGACGGCCGCCGATCTGCGCGCCGGGCGGGTCGATGTCATGTGGGGTGGACCGTTGCGCGTGCTGCTGACCCATGCGGCCGATCCGGCGTCGGACGTTGTGTGCTTCTGCGATGTCGTGGCGCGCGATCCGTTTTTCATCATCGGCCGCACGCCGCGTCCCGACTTCCGCCTGGCGGATCTGGTCGGGTTGCGTCTTGCCTCGGTGGCTGAGGTGCCGACGCCGTGGCTGTGCCTGCAGGACGACCTGCGCCGCGCCGGGATCGATCCGGCGACGTTGCAGCGTGTCGATGGTCCCTCGATGGCGGACAATGCCGCCGCGTTGCGGGATGGCAGCGTGGACGCGGTACAGATGTTCCAGCCCTACGCGGAAGACTTGCTGACAACCGGCCAAGGCCATCTTTGGTACGCCGCCGCGGAGCGCGGGCTGACCGCCTACACCACGCTGGTGACCCGTCGCGCGATCCTGGCGGACCGGCGCGAGGAGCTGCTGGGCATGGTCCGCGCCATGCATCGCGTGCTGCGCTGGGTTGCCGCCACGCCTGCGACCGAAATCGCGCGCGCCGTCGGTTCGTTCTTTCCCGCGGTTCCACCCGAGGTTTTTGCCGCCGCAATCGAGCGCTACCGGGCTCTGGGCCTGTATGGTCCCGACCCGATCCTGCGGCGCGACGGGTTCGATCGGCTGCAACAGGCCATGCTGTCCGGTGGCGCACTCACCCACGCCATCCCGTTCGAGACCTGCGTGGACAATGCGCTCGCCGAGCAGGCAGTTGCAGAATCCTGAGTGCCGTCGCACCTTCCGCTCACCCATCGACCACAATGAGGGCTCCCATCATGTATCGGCGAGAAATCCTGACCGGGCTCGGCGCCGCCGCGCTCGGTAGCGGCATGGCACACGCCGCGGACAAGCCATTCTGGCTCAGCCCGCTGCTGCCCGAAGGCACCCGCGCCGACGCCAAGCCCGGCCGGCTCCCCGGCAAGCAGCCGCTGATCCAGCTCGCCGACCGTCCGCCGAACTACGAGACGCCGATCGACGCCTTCCGCACCGCCATCACGCCGAACGACCGGTTCTTCGTGCGCTACCACCTGGCACAAATTCCCGACATGCCGGCGCTGGGCAAATGGTCGCTGACCGTCGGCGGCGATGCGGCGGAACAGACATTGAAGTTCGCCAGCGTGGATGAACTGCGTAAGGCGTTCCAGGAGCATGAGGTCGCCGCGGTCTGCCAATGCTCCGGCAATCGCCGCGGCCTGTCCGATCCCCACGTCGCCGGGGTGGAATGGGGCTACGGCGCGATGGGCAACGCAGTATGGCGCGGCGTGCGGCTGAAGGATGTGCTGGCGAAGGCGGGGGTGAAGCCCGGCGCGGCCGAGGTGTGGATCCATGGCATGGACGGCCCGGTGCTGCCGGCCACGCCCGCCTTTCACAAGAGCCTGCCGATGCAGAAGGCGACCGCCGATGAGGTGCTGATCGCCTATGCGATGAACGGCCAGCCGTTGCCACATCTTAACGGCTATCCGGTGCGGCTGGTGGTGCCCGGCTGGACCGCGACCTATTGGATGAAGCATCTCGATTCGATCGAAATCAGCAGCACGCCACAGACGAATTTCTGGATGCAAAAGGCCTATCGCGTGCCGGCCGGCATGTTCGCGGTGGAAATGCCGTTCTTGACTCAGAACGACAACAACTCCTGGCCGATCACCGAGATGGTGGTGAACTCGGTGATCGCCGACCCGATCGACGGTGCGCACGTGCCGCAGGCCGGCTTCACGGTACAGGGCGTTGCCTGGGATCGCGGCCACGGCATCAAGCAGGTGGAGGTCTCGATCGACGGCGGGAAGACCTGGCAGATGGCGACACTGAACAAGGATCAGGGGCCCTTCGCGTTCCGCGCCTTCAGCTTCGCCACCGGCAAGCTGCCGCCTGGCCCTTGCGTCGTTTCGGCACGCGCCACCAGCAACTCCGGCGAGGCGCAGGTGGACAAGCTGAAATGGAATCCTGCCGGCTACCACAACAACGTTCCGCAGACATTGACGGTGACGGTGGCATGAGGAGCGCGACCATGAAGCGATTGATTGCGTTGGCTGCGCTGCTGTGCGCGACGCCGGCGCTGGCGGAGCCGGCCCCGAGTTGGATGAAGCCGGGTGACGGGCAGGATGCGGTGACGTCGAGCTGCGCCACCTGCCACACGCTGAACTACATCCAGATGAACTCGGTGTTCCTGACACCGGATCAGTGGAAGGGCGAGGTCACCAAGATGCGCCAGGTGTTTGGCGCGCCGATCGACGACGATACCACGGGCGCGATCCTGAAATACCTCAATGCCAATTACGCGGCGAAGCCAAAGTGAACCCGGTCGCGGCGTAACCCAGGCAGCGGCTGCTGCAAACGGATGGGGCAAGGAGCTGGGGAAAACCGCCGTGTCGTAGCCGGCGCAGCGGCTGGTGCAAGCCGACCAGATCGTAGCCGGCGGAGCGGCTGGTGGAACCGGCAGACGTGTGGGGCGTGAGCTTGCTCTCCCGCACCCCTCGCCGGGTTCCGCAAGCCGATCGTCCCGTCACAGGGTTTGGTCGGGCCTGGCTTGCGGCCGCCCAATCTTCAGCCGCCCTTGCGCAAGCCCAGCCAGGTTGCGAGCCGCGCGAACTGCGCTTTCACCACCGCCCATAACAGGCTGTGCGCGGCCAGCGGCACGGCAGGTTGCGGTGGCGGCAGCGGCCTTGGTAGCGGCCGCCTCGGAGCCGCGGCGTGTGCGGTCGCGGTCGGCTGCGCCAATTCGCCGGCGGCCACCGGCGGGGGAGCATCCGAGGCGACCGCCTCGGCCGGTGGCGGCGCATCCCTGGCGAACTCCTCCGACGCACGCCGCGCGAAATCCGCCATGATGACATTCGCGACCGCAACCCCGCCGGTACGCGCGAAATCCGCCAGCACACCGCCGAGTTCCGCGTCGGACACCACTTTCACGATGGTGGTCGCCTCTGCCACCGCGGGATCCGCGCGCAGTGCAAAGGCCACCTTCACGCCGATCCGCGCCGCCCGCATATCCGCGGTGCCGCGCCCCTGCAGCTCCCCGGTATGCGCCGCGTTGTCGAAGGAACAGGTGACCCGGCCTTTGAAGTTGATCTTCTTCGGCCCGAACGACACCACCATCGCACCCGGCCATGACCCGTCCTCGGCCTGCGGCTCCAGCACCGCGCCGGGCATGCAGCGCGTCATGCGCGGCACGTCAGCAAAGCGCCGGATCACCTCGTCCGGCGTGCCCGGAACGCGGAACTCACCCTCGAAATGCATCGGTCAGGCGACGGGACGCAGCAGCGGCGCGTGGCTTTCGCGACCGAAATGCACCTTGGCGTAAGGTTCGGTCGGCGTGGTCGGCGACACCCGCGCGTCGATCAGATACAGGCCGCCCTTGCGCAGGCCGGTGGCGATCGCGTCACCGATCTCCGAGGCATCCTGCAACTGTACGCCGTCTCCGCCGAACGCCTTGGCCAGCGCGACGAAGTTGGGGGATTCCCATTGCGCCAGCTTCTCATCGAAGCCCTTGGCCACCAGCTTGTGCACTTCCGCGCCGTAGCCGGCATCGTTCCACACCACCAGCACCATTTGCATCTTGTGGCGCACGATCGTTTCCAGCTCCTGGATGTTGAACATCAGGCTGCCGTCGCCTTCCACCGCGATGTGCTGGCGACCCGGATTGCCGGCGCCGGTGCCGATCGCCACGCCGATCCCCTGCCCGACCGCGCCGAACCCGTAGGAGTATTGAATTTCCACCCCCTCCGGCAGCGGCGTGTACATGCCGATCCAGGAGAAGAAATGTCCGGCGCCGCAGGTCAGCAGCGCGCCCTTCGGCAGTGCCGCGCCGAGGCTGCGTGCCAGCACGCGCGGATCGAGCCCGTCCTTGGGCGGCTCGAACTGATGCGATGGCGCATCCAGCACCGCCTTGGTCGCCGCGGTGCGGAATCCTTCCTTGCGCACCTGGCGGGCTTCCATCGCCTCATTCAGCGCCGCCACCGCCTTGCGCCCGTCGCCCTGCACATAGAGGCCAGGGATCACACCGATCTCTTCCGGCATCGGCTTGATGTCGATGCGCGCGACCTCGGCGGACGGGAACAGCAGCCCGCCTTCCGTGGTGTAATAGCCAAGCTCCGCACCGACGCCGAGCACGAAGTCGGCCTCGGCCAGCAACTGTTCCGAGGGTGCCGAGGCGAAGGCGCCGGCGATGCCGACATCCCATTCCTCACCGGCGAAATAGCCTTTGCCCTGCAGCGATGTCGCGAGCAGCGCACCGACGCGATCGGCCAGCCGCACGATCTCCTGCTTCGCATTGGCGGCCCGCGCGCCGCGGCCGGCGATGATGACCGGGCGTTCCGCGGCGATCAGCTTCTCGATCACCGGCGCCAGCAAATCGGCGCTCGGGGTTTCGGTGCGCGGCGGCAGGAACTCGGTCGACGGGCGATAATCGAAGTCCCAGTCGAAGGAATCTTCCTGCAGGTCCATCGGCAGGTTGAGCACCACCGGGCCGCGAGATGTACGCGCGGCATAGAACGCCTCGGCGATTTCCTCCGCCATGTTGTCGATGCTGGTGATGGTGAAGAAGCGCGCGCTGCTCGCTTCGACGAAGCGGCGCTGATCCATCGTCTGGGTCTTGTTCTTTGCGCCCGCCTGGATTTCGCCGGCGATCACCACCAGCGGCGTCTTGCCGCGATAGGCTGCGATCAGCGAGGTGCCGCACTGCGTCAGCCCCGGCCCGCAGGTGACCATCGCGACGCCGAGCTTGCCGGTGGTGCGGGTGTAGCCATCGGCCATCGACACCGCCATCGATTCGTGTCGCGCATTGTACGGCTTCACCGACGGATTGCGGCACAGCGCGCCCCACAGCCACATATTGCCGTCGCCCATCAGGCCAAAGAAATCGGTCACCCCTTCGGCGATCAGCGCCTGGGCGATGGCTTCGTAGACTTTCATGCGTCTCGTTCCCCGGGGGTCTGCGACCCGAATTGTGATGAGTGGATGACAGTTCCGCGCCGACCGTGACGCGGCAAGCGCAGCTATTCGGCGGCCGCAAGCTTGGCCGCGTCGGAGTCGTGCCCACGCTGATGGAAGTAGTTCTTGCGATAGAATTCCAGCACCAGATCGCGATACAGCGCCGGCGGATAACGCGCCGGATTCTCGGCCGACACGCAGCTCGGCAGGCATTCGATCACGCTCGCCGGATTTGGACTGTGGAAATAGGCGATCGAGTAGCGGTCGCTGCCGGTCTCGTTGATCACCCCGTGCGGTGTGGACAGGAACCGCTCGTTCGACCAGCGGCGCATGATGTTGCCGAGGTTGATCAGGAACGTGCCCGGAACAACCGGCGGCGGGAACCATTCCCCGCTCGGCAGGCGCACCGCCAGGCCCGGCACATCGGTCCGCGCCAGCGCGGTCATGAAGCTGTTGTCGGTGTGCGGCGCGGTGCCGAAGGTGTTCTCGCTCATGTCCTGCTGCGGCGGATAATGCAGAAAGCGTAGATTGGCATGTGCCTCATCGCGGAAGAACCGGTCGAAGAAATCCGCCGGCATGTCCAGCGCCACGGCGAACGCCGGCAGCATGCGGTCGCACATGCCGCGCAGCGCGTGGAAATACGCCATCATGTCCGCGCGCAGCTCCGGCTCACCCTCCGGCCACTGGTTGCGGCCACGCAACGGGACGCCGGCAACCACATCCGGATGGTCAGCGCCGCGATCGTGGCTGACGAAGAAGCTTTCGTTCTGGTTCGGCTTGGTCGCCTTGTGCACGGTCGATGCGCCCTGCACCGAGGCGTTCATCGCCAGGTAGCCGATATTGTTCTCGTTCAGCCGCAGCGCCAGCTTCTGCTCCAGCGGCAGTGCATGGAAGCGGCGCGACGCGGCAAAACCGCGGTCGATCACCGCCTGCGGCACGCCATGATTCAGCGCGTAGAGGAAGCCGATATTCTCGCAGGCATCCCGCACCTGTTCGGCGAGCGACTGCAATGCGCCCGGCTGCCCGGCGAAATAGGGACCGTAGTCGATCACTGGAATCTTGCTGGCGGCGGCCTGCAGATCCTTGACGGCGTGCTGCTTGAACAGATGCATCTGCCTCTCCCGAGCGCGACCGGGCCAGTATAGGGCGCGGCGGGCAGTGCGGCCAAATTCCGGCCAGCGGTGGGATCTGCGGTGGGTCGCGCCGGGCGCGCATATCGAGCCGGCGCGGAGGCCGAACCGTAGCCGCCGCCCTCGTGGTGGCGGCGTCGATCGGTTGCGTTGGACGCAGCGTCAGGCCGGCAGTGGACGCAGCGTCCGGCCGGCTGCGGATGCGGCGTCCGGCCGGCCGACGGTGGACGCGGTGTCGGGCCGCAGGCCGGCGCGCGGCGCTATCCGGCTTGCTCCAGCAACGCCCAGGCCTCATCCGAACCAGCCAGTATCTCCACCAGGCGGACCCGGTCGGCCAGGGTCAGCGCGCCATCGGGCGCAATCGCCTTCACCGTGTCGGTGGTCTGGCGCAGCAGCGTGTCATAGGTGTCGGCGCTGCCGATGCGCCGCGCCTCGGAGCCAAGCGCGCGCAACCCGCGCGCGGCTTCCTCCAGGCGAACGATCGAGGCGTCATCGCCGTCGCTGCCCAACGCCTCCAGCGTCTGCACGAATTCGCCTTGCAGCCCGGAGGTGAATCGGGTGCGGCAGCTCACATCCAGACGCTGGCGGATTCGCGCCATGCGCTGGCGCTGCGCCGGTCCCGGCGCCTCCGCTTCCACGTCCCTCAGCAATGTCCCGATGCGGCGCACCTCGACACCGGCCTCGGCCAGCTCGGTGCTGACGATCAGCGCCTCGGTTCCGCCATCCGCCTCCAGCCGCTCCAGCAGGCTGTCCTTCGCCTGCTCGGTCGCCGCCCGCACCACCAGCGCGGCGCTGCCACCAATCTCGGTCCCGGCCTTGCGCAGCAGTGGTGCCACCTGCGGCAGGCGGGCGAGCACCAGCGCGATCACCATGCCCAGAGCCGCCGGTCGACCCGCGCCGACCTGTTTCAGCAGGGTCTGCAACTCGCTGATGCGGATCGGGACACCGATTTCCGATTCCGCCCGCAGCGTCTGCAACGGCAGCACCTGCTCCAGGATGGTCGCGGTATTGGCTGCGATGGCCTGGTACAGGTCGGTCGGCAATCCGGTCTGCTGCGTCCAGCTCTGCGGTGCGCTGCTGCGCTGCAGCGCCTGGGCGGCGCTGGGCCACAGCAGCGCCCCGGCCCGCGCGATCACCCGCGTATCACGAGGTACTGCGGCCTTCGATCATGCGATCGATCGGCGCGACCTGGTCGCCCATTGTGGCGCGCGCCGCCTCCGCCATCGCCGACAGCGCGGTGCGTGGAATCGACGGCGACTCCGGACGCCAGCGCGGCGCCGGCACGATCAGCGGATCGAGCGGCGTGAACAGCAGCCGGATGAAGCGCAGCGGGCGCGCTGGCCGCATCTGCGCCAGGCGGGTGCGGAACGGCGCCACCAGATCGTCGATCACGCCACGGTCCTGCATGGCATCCACCATCGCCACCAGTTTGGTGATCTGCGAGTCCTGCGCCTGCGCCAGGCTGTTGTGCAGCGCGCTGAGTTCACGTTGCGGCAGCCAGGTGCGGGCAGCGGCGTTCGATGGCGGCATAGGCATCGGTCCGATCTTGTCAGAGCGGGTCTGCATCACACGGATCGCGCGCGCAGCCGCTCATTGCGAGAGACTAACTCGATCACGGAGGAGCCGCTGCGCCAGTCCTCATTGAGGCTGACGGTGCGGCGATAGGTGAACAGGCTGTAGGGCTGCAGCGACAGGCGGACCCAGTCGCAGGTCTCGCGCGGCAGCACCGGCACCAGCGTCGCCATCTCGCCCAGCGCGGCTTCACGGGCACCCGGCATTTCAGCGTCCTGCCACAGCAGGCAGATCCGCTCCCACCCGTCCAGCAGCCATTCCGGCCGAGCGGCGAGGGGTTTGATCTGGTCGGGGTTGGTGTTCCATTGCCGCACCAGTTCCACGGGATTGCCCGTGATGCGGCGGGCGTCGCGCACCGTGGTCGCCGCGCAAGTCAGTGTGGCCCCGGCCACCTCGGCGATCATCGCCGCGAGCTCGCCATCCTCATCGCGCCGCTCCTGGCTGAACGCCGTGGTCTCCTCATGCAGACGCGACAGCATCTCCAGCAGGATGATCACGCGGGCCGATTGGCGCTGGCCTTGCAGACCGACCGCGCCGAACACCGCGGCCAGCTGCTCCAGATCGGTCGAGATGGTAGCGGCCATCAGTCCGAGGCGCGATCCGCCATGCTCCAGCGTCTGCAGCGCCTGCTGCTCCAGCAGATCCGACGGGCTGCTGAACTGAGAGAGATCGTGGTGCCTGGCCTCCACTTGTTCGGCCAGTGCCAGGGTCAGCAGGAACCGCACCAATGCTCGGCCACGATCATCCAGGTTGACGGCCGTCGCCGCCGCCACCTGCGCCTCCCGGCCCGCCAGGCCCTCCAACGCGACCTCCCCCGCCGCCTGGCGGATCGAGCCAGGGGTGACGGTGATCAACGCCTCCACCTTCTGGTTCAGCCGACGATCGTGGACGGTGGGACGGCATAACTCGCTGACGCTGCTCCAGGGCACTACGTAGACACCGCGGCCGCCGGCGGGGTTGGGCACCATCAGTTCCGGCCCCAGGCGCTCCCCGGGGCGGGCGCGCGAGCCGGCCAGCAGCGGCGTCGTGAACGGCACCAGGACCCCGCGTTCGGCGAAGGTGACGGGCTGGTAGCCTTGCTGCGACCGTGCGGAAGCCGACATGAGACAATGCGCTCTGGAATCTGGCACCAGAGTGACGCAGGAGACTGAACAAATCGTTTGCGACGCGGTTCGCGGTCCGGTGCCGCGCATCCGCGCCTGGTGGTGGGACGCGGCACGCGTCGGGGCGTCGCCCCGACCCCCACCAAGCGCGGATGCGTGCCACGGGCCGCGGAGCGCCGCTCAGGGGACGGCGATGTCGTCCAACGCCGGGCGGCCGGTGACGTGGCGCCAGTGATGCCACAGCAGCCGCGCCGCCAGGCTACGGGCCGGCCGCCAGGCCTCCGCCAGGCTGCGCAGCGCCACCGGCCCGGGTCGGGCATCGAGGCGCTTCAGATCAGCGGCGGAGGCGGCCAGCGCCAGATCGCCGGCCGGAAAAATATCCTCACGGCCGAGGGCGAACAGCAGGTACACCTCTGCTGTCCACCGCCCCAGACCGCGCACCGAGACGATGCTTGCAATCGCGGCCTCGTCATCCATCGCGGCAAGCCGGTCCGTGACCAGCGTGCCGTCCACGAAGGCGGTGGCGAGCGAGCGGACATGCGCCATTTTCGGCCGCGAGAGGCCGGCGGCGCGCAGCGCCTCATCGGGCAGCTTCAGCAGGCCCGCCGGATCGAGGGCGTCCGGCGTCACCCGCAGCCGCCCCCAGATCGCCGCGGCGGCCTGGTTGCTGATCTGCTGGGCGACGATCGCCTGCAGCAGTCCGGAAAACCCGGGCGCGCGGCTGCGCCAGGGCAGCGGGCCGGCGCGATCAAGGATACCGGCCAGGTCGGGGTCCAGGACGACCAGCTGCGCCAGCGCAAGGCGGGCGGCCTCGGGCGGATGCGGAAAGCTCACGCGGCGTTGTAGAGCGGCCGCACCCTGGCGCCAAACCTCAAGCCGAACCAGGTCACCCCGCCCGCACCCGACCGGTTCCGCCGTCCGGGGGGCGGCTCAGAACAGGCCTTCGATCTCGCCATCCTCGCGCAGATGGATCGCCTCGGCCGAGGGCACGCGTGGCAGGCCCGGCATGGTCATGATGTCGCCGCAGATCGCCACCACGAACCCCGCACCCGCCGACAGCCGCACCTCGCGCACCGGCAGGGTGAAACCCTCCGGCGCGCCCATCACGGTCGGATCCGACGTGAAACTGTATTGCGTCTTGGCGATACACACCGGGACATGGCCGAACCCGGCGTCCTCGAAGCCGCGCAGACGGCGCGCCACCGCGTCGGTCATCGAGATATCCGCGGCATGGTAGAGCTGCTGCGCGATGGTGCGGATCTTCTCCGACAGCGACAGCTCGGACGCATACAGCGGTGCGTATTTTGCTTCACCCAGCACGATCTTCTGCTGCACCGCGCGCGCCAGAGCCTCGGCACCGGCGCTGCCATCCGCCCAATGGGTGCACAGGATCGCCTCGACGCCCTGCTTCGCCATCGCCTCCTTGATCACGGCGAACTCGGCCTCCGTGTCGGAGGTAAAGTGGTTCACCCCGACCACCACCGGCAGGCCGAATTTTCCCAGGTTGTCGACATGCCGCGCCAGGTTGGCGACACCGCGCTGCACCGCTGCCACGTCTTCCTTACCCAGATTGGCGCGCGCCACGCCGCCATGCATCTTCAGCGCCCGCACCGTCGCCACCACCACCGCGCAGGCCGGCTTCAGCCCCGCGGAGCGGCACTTGATGTCGAGAAATTTCTCGGCCCCCAGATCGGCGCCGAACCCGGCTTCCGTCACCACCACATCGGCCAGCTTCAGGCCGAGGCGCGTCGCCATCACGCTGTTGCAGCCATGCGCGATATTGGCGAACGGCCCGCCATGCACGAACGCCGGCGAACCTTCCAGCGTCTGCACCAGATTCGGCATCAGCGCGTCCTTCAGCAGCACGGACATCGCGCCGTCCGCCTTCAGGTCCTTCGCGGTGACGTACGACCCGTCGCGCTTCTGCGCGACGATCATGCGGCCCAGCCGCTCCTGAAGCTCCTTCACGCTGTTGGACAGGCAGAACACCGCCATCACCTCGGAGGCGACAGAAATGTCGAACCCGTCTTCACGGGAAAATCCGTTCGCCACACCGCCCAGGCTGTTGACGATGGAACGCAGCGCGCGGTCGTTCATGTCCAGGCAGCGCCGCCAGGAGATCCGCCGCGTGTCGATGCCGAGCGAATTGCCCCAGTAGACGTGGTTGTCGACCATCGCGGCCAGAAGGTTGTTGGCCGAGGTGATGGCGTGGAAATCACCGGTGAAATGCAGGTTGATCTGATCCATCGGCACGACCTGCGCATAACCGCCCCCCGCCGCGCCGCCTTTCATGCCGAAGCTGGGGCCCAGCGACGGCTCGCGCAGGCAGATCACGGCGCGGCTGCCGATGCGGTTCAGCGCATCACCGAGCCCGACCGTGGTGGTGGTCTTGCCTTCGCCCGCCGGCGTCGGGCTGATCCCGGTCACCAGCACCAAGGCGCCATCCGGCCGGCTCTCCGCCGCGTTGACGAAATCGAAGCCGATCTTTGCCTTGTGTCGGCCGTACGGTTCCAACGCGTCCGGCGGGATGTCCAGTTTCGCTGCGATGTCGCCGATCGGACGAAGCTTGGTGGCGCGGGCGATCTCCAGATCTGACTGCATGGGCCATCCTCGGACAGGGGTGGAATGCGCTTGCCAACATCAGGGGCTGGGGAATTCGCCGGCAGCACCGCAAGCCGTGACGGTCGTCTGCCGTCCCCTCGCCCCCCTCGCGCAAGCGCAGGGGATCACTAAGAAAGCGCTAGGCGATACGACGCATGATGGTGTGCGACCGGTTGGTCGTGTGCGGGCGGATCTTCGGCGCCCAGTCGCCTTTTTCGGAAGCCGCGAGCCAGGCCGGGCTGTTCACCACATCCGGCGATTCGAGCTGGTACTCCGCCAGGTAGCGCGCCAGCCCGTCCTTGTTGGTGCGCTCCACCACATAGCGGCGGCAGGCGTGCACGCCGGGAACCTTGAGGATTTCCGGGACATGCTCGGTGTCATACACCCGGTTGAAATCGGCCTCATGTTCGGCCGGGATGTCCATCTGCACCAGGTAGATGAACGGTGCCCCGTCACTCGCCGCCATTTTGTTGTCCTCCCCTCCGCCGCGCCCCTCGCCTCAGGCCGCCTTGCGTTGGTTGATGCCAAGTTCATCCAGCACCGCACCCATCGCCGCGACCGCGCGGCGCATGTCGTCCGGCGTGATCGCCCCGATACAGCCGACGCGGAAACTCGGGGTCGGCGTGTTGTAGAAATTGCTGATCAGCACATCGCGCGCCTTCAGCGCGTCGACGAAGCGCTGCAGGTTCCACGCCGGATCGACCGGCGCATGGACATTGACGATGATCGGTCCCTGATCCTGCCGCGCCAGATACGGCGACAGCCCCAGCTCGCGCACGCCGTCATACAGCGTCTGCATGTTCGCGGTGTAGCGCGCGAGACGGGCGGGCTGGCCGCCTTCGGCATCGAACCAGTCGAGCGCGGTGTTGAATGCGTTCAGCACCTGCGCGGGCGGCGTGAAGCGGAAGCTGCCCCAGCCGGCGCGCAGCGCATGGGCGTAGATGTCCGATAGGTCGAACGACCAGCTGCCGGCGTTGCCGGCGCATTCGGTCACCCGGTCGATCCGCGCCATGGCGAAGGCCATGCCGGGAATTGCCTCCAGGCATTTGTTGGAGGTGAACACCGCAGCGTCGATTTCCGGCTGCGCCGACAGGTTCAGCGGCATGGCGCCGAACGCCGACACGGCATCGACGATCAGCCGCCGTCCGGCCTGGCGCACCACCGCGCCGACCGCCGCCACGTCGTTCACCACGCCGCTGCCAGTCTCCGACTGCACCAGCCCGACATGGCTGATGCCGGGGTCCTCGGCCAGCGCCGCGGCAATCGCCTGCGGATCGACCGGTGCGGTCTGCACGATCGGCAGCGAGACCGGAATCCGCCCGGCCTCCCGCGACAGCCGCACCATGCGGTCGGAATACGATCCGGTCGCCGGGATCAGCAGCTTGCCCCCTGGCGGAAGGAAGGTGCGGACCGAGGCTTCCGTGATGAAATGGCCACAGCCCTGCAGCGGCAGCACGGCATGCTGGTCGGGGGTACCGCCGGCGATGCGCAGCACACGCTCGCGGATGCCGGCATAGAGTGGCCGAAAATCGTTATCCCAGGGGGCGAAGTCTTCACCGAGCGCAGCACGCACTTCCTTGCGCGTGGTGACCGGACCCGGAATCAGCAGCAACATGCGAACAACCTGACCGAACCGATTGAGGCGCACAGGCTTCGCATGAAGCGGGCTGGAAATCCACCCGGGCGCGGCGCGCGGGGCGGGCAATCGCCGGTTCGGCGCGAAGTCTTGATGCAGTTCTGCCACGAACCGGCGCGGATACAATGGATCGCGCAAGGCCGCGGGTGCTAGCGTTGGCGCCATGAATTTGCCCTTCACGCTGCCCGACTGGCTGCCCTGGTGGGTGCCGCTGGTCCTGCTGGTGCCGGTCCTGCTCTACGCGCTGGCGTTCCTGTTCATGCCATTCAGCGTGATCGGACTGAAAAGCCGGCTGGAGGTGATCGACGCTCGGCTCGACGAAATCCAGAACGAGATCCGGCACCTGGCGCTGCGCATGCCGGAAGCGGCCCAGCACGTGGATTTCGACGAGATCTACGCCCCCCAGCCACGCGCCGAACCGACGCTGCGCACGGCGGAGCTGGACCGGCCGCCGATCCCGCCCTCGGCCCATGAGCTGGAGCCGGAGCACCCCCATCCGGACCGGCCGCCGCCTTCCCCCAACGCCCGGCCGGCGCGGCGCGAACCCAGGCTGGACTGGCCGCGCTGAGGTTGCTTCCGGGCGGCGGATACGGTCTGCTGGCAGTACGGACGGCTCAGGAGATTGGGGATGCGGTTGAGCGTGGTGCAGATGAACCCCGGCGCCGACAAGGCGGAGAACATCGCCCAGGCGCGTCGCCTGATCGGGGACGCGGTGGCAGCGGATCGGCCCGATATCGTCAGCCTGCCGGAAGTGTGGGACAGCCTGGGCGGCGACCGCAGTGTGCGCCTGGCCAATGCCGAAACCCTGCCGGCGAAAGGCTCCAACCAGCCGGGTGGCCCGGCCTATGAGTTCCTGCGCGAGACCGCCCGCAACGCCAAATGCCACGTGCATGGCGGCTCGATCATCGAGCAGGGTCCGGAAAAATTGTTCAACACCACGGTCGTGTTCGACCCGGACGGGCAGGAAATCGCCCGCTACCGCAAGATGCACCTGTTCGACATCGTCGCCCCGGACGGCACCGGCTATCGCGAGAGCAACACCTACGGCGCCGGCGACGAGATCGTCACTTATGAGGCCGACGGCACCAAGGTCGGCTGCGCCATCTGCTACGACATCCGCTTTCCCGACCTGTTCTGGGCGCTGCGCGAACGCGGCGCCGAGGTGATCTTCCTGCCTTCCGCGTTCACTTTGGCCACCGGCAAGGACCATTGGGAGACGCTGATCCGCAGCCGCGCCATCGAGACGCAGTGCTGGTTCGCCGCCCCGGCAACCTGGGGCAAGCATCTGGAGGGCAAGGGCGAGCCGCGCTTCACCTACGGCCATTCGATGGTGGTCGATCCCTGGGGCCACACGGTGGCGAAAGTGTCGGACGGCACCGGCTGGGCCACCGCACGGATCGACCCGACCGTGACCGCGCGGGTGCGCCGCGACATGCCGGTGCTCGACCACCGGAAGCGCGTTTGAACGCATCCGTGCAGGCGGGGGACACCTCCAGCGCGCCCGCCTATGTGGCGGGACGCATCCACTTCGCCGCGGCCTCCACCCCGTTGGCGACCGATGCGCGCAACCGGCTGGTGGCGCGCTACGGCGACTGCTCCTGCGACCAGGCCATGGTGGTGGTCGCGCTGGGCGGCGACGGATCCATGCTGGAATCGATCCACCGGGTGCTGCCGCTGCACATCCCGGTCTACGGGATGAATTGCGGCTCGGTCGGCTTCCTGATGAACACGTTCAGCGAGGACGAGCTGCTGGGACGGCTCACCTACGCGCAGGAGGCGGAACTGCATCCGCTGCACATGCATGCGGTGACAAAGACCGGCGCGGTGGTGGAAGCGCTGGCGTTCAACGAGGTGAGCCTGCTGCGTCAATTGCGGCAAAGCGCCAAGATCCGCATCACCATCGATGGGCGGGTGCGGCTGGAGGAGCTCACCTGCGACGGCGTGCTGATTTCCACGCCGGCCGGATCGACCGCCTACAACCTGTCGGCGCATGGGCCGATCGTTCCACTGTCCGCCAACCTGCTCCCGCTGACGCCGATTTCCGCGTTCCGGCCGCGGCGCTGGCGCGGGGCGCTGCTGCCGAGCACCGCGGAGGTGCTGTTCGAGGTGCAGGAGAGCGACAAGCGACCGACCGCGGCGGTGGCCGATTTCACCGAGGTGCGGGACGTGGTCTCGGTGGCGGTGCAGGAGGATCGCACGATGCATGTCACTGTGCTGTTCGACCCGGATCGCGGCCTGTCCGAGCGGATTATCGCCGAACAGTTCACCGTCTGACGCGGCGAAGTGCCGCGCGAAACGACAGCAATCCTGACGCTTTGAGTTGAATCAAGGCGCGGATGGCGTCGCTTTAGGCAGGGTTTCGCCTCCACCCCTGAGGAGGAACCAACCATGAGCGCCACGCATCCCAACGAGATTTTCGAATCCGGCCGGAACAACCTGAAGCCGCTGATAGTCGCGATCGCGATCTTCGCCGTCGGCGTGCTGGCAACGGTGATGATCACCGGCCTGCCCCATTAACCGCCGGAAGGCATCGGGGGCGGGCGCGCGCGCTTGCCCCCGAAACCACCATCACGGGCTGCCCCGTGAATCCCGCCAGGGGCCCTGGCTGTGTCACGTAAATAGAGGTGGTGAGCGGCGGATGTAGTAAGAACTTCCGAAAATGCGGCCCTAGATAGAATCTGCTGCCAAGGCGGCGCGAGCCCGGACGCGGGGCGACTTGGAACCGTCTCCGTTTGGGGTGGGGAGGGACGCTTGCCCTCTCCCCACCCCAACCGAATCCGATTGCGAAGGCGAGCCTGTGACTGAGATCCCGGAGGCAACGCCTCCTGGTGGACGTCGGGAGCAAGCGCCCCGACGCTTCCTGACGCCCATGCAGCGCGGCATGATCCCGGCCAGACAGACCCATGGCCCAGGAGACGCCGATATGAGCCCATCCCTGCCGACCGCTCAGCCCGAGGAAGTCGGCCTGGCGCCCGACGCGCTGCAACGTCTCGCTCTGGCACTGCAAACTCGGGTCCAACAAGGGCACATCCCCGGCGCGGTGGCGCTGGTGGCCCGCCACGGCAAGATCGCGTTCCATCAGGCGTTCGGCCGGCTCGACTCCACCACCGACGCACCCATGTCGACCGATGCCATCTTCCGCATCTACTCCATGACCAAGCCGATCGTATCGGTCGCGGTGATGCAGCTCTGGGAACAGGGCCTGCTGCTGCTAAGCGATCCGATCAGTCGATACCTGCCCGAGTTCGCTGCACCGAAAGTCGCGGTGCTGCGCGATGCCAGCCTGCAATCCGTGCCCGCGGAACGGCCCATCACAGTGCAGGACCTGCTGCGCCACACCTCCGGCCTCACCTACGAGTTCCGCGGCGCCACGCCGGTCCATAAGGCGTACATGGAAGCCAAGGTGGCACGGCTGCGGCAGACCAACGCGGAACAGGTCACCGCGCTGGCGGCACTGCCGCTGCTGCACCAGCCGGGCACGCGCTGGGAATACAGCCGCTCCACCGACGTGCTCGGCCGCCTGGTCGAGGTGGTGTCCGGCCAGACCCTCGGCGCCTTCCTGCAGGAACGCATCCTGCGACCGCTCGGCATGACCGATGCCGGGTTCTCAGTGCCGGAGCCGCAACACGACCGGATCGCCGAGGCGTTCCGCCGCGACCCCGAAAGCGGAACCGATGTCCAACTGCTGGACGTAAAGCGCGACGCAATCTTCGAATCGGGCGGGGGCGGCATGGTCGCGACGGCGATGGACTATGCCCGCTTCATGCAGATGCTGCTGGGCGGCGGACGGTTGGACAAGACCCGGCTGCTCGGCCGCAAGACCGTGGAGCTGATGGCCTCCGACCATCTGGGGAACATCCCCGGCTCGCCCGACCTGCTGCCGCCAGGCCATGGCTTCGGCCTCGGCTTCGCGGTGCGGCTGGCGGCCGGCATGGCGCCGTTCCCGGGCTCAGTCGGCAGTTTCTTCTGGGGCGGCGCCGCGGGCACCACGTTCTGGATCGACCCGGTGGAACGCCTGACCGCCGTGCTGATGATCCAGGCCCCCGGCCAGCGCGAGCATTATCGGATGCTGTTCCGCGACCTGGTCTACGCCGCGGTGACCGATTAGGCGGAGTTCCGCGGCCTGGCCAACGCACCCGCGCTGGTGGTGGGGTGCGGCAAGCGTCGGGGCGTTGCCCCGAACCCCACCAGTGGCTTTGCCCCCGACGTTTGCTGCGTCCCACCACGAAGCCTGGATGCATGGCACAGGGCGCGGAACGCCGCCTGCTCGGTCAACGCTGGATCAATCGCTGCAGTGGCACGGTGCCGTCGGCCAGTGCGTCGCGGTCGATGGGCTGGCGGGACTTTATCAACGCCTGGCCGGCACGGATTTCGCGCGGATTGTTCACCGCGGTCACGCCGATGACGCAGCCGGACCCGTCGAGGTGCACGGCGGTGAACGCGGGTGGCGCGAGGTTCCCGCGCACCACCGTGGCGGCCGCGTCGGCCGGCAAGCCGGCCACCTGCAGGTTCACCCCGTGCTGATCGGTCCAGAACCACGGGATGTCGTCGTAGGGCACCAACTCGCCGCACATCGCCTTGCCAACGGCGATGCCGTGATTCTGCGCATGGCGCCAGGCTTCCAGCCGCAGCCGCCGGTCGAACAGCGGATGGTGGAAGGCGGTGACGTCCCCGGCCGCGTAGATGTCCGGCGCGCTGGTACGGCCGAGCGTGTCGACCACGATGCCGCCTTCCAGCGACAGGCCAGCGGCCTCGGCCAGAGCCAGGTTGCGCTGCATGCCGACGCCGGCGACCACCAGGTCCGCGTCGAACACCTCGCCATCGCGACAGCTCACGCGGGTGCCACCCTGCGCGGCGGGCTCCAGCCGATCCACGATGATGCCGAACCGCAGATCCACCCCGGCGGCGCGATGCAGGGATTCGATGTACGCCGCGCCTTCGGTCGAGACGGCGCGTCCCATCGCGCGAGGCAGCGCCTCCAGCACCGTCACCGCGCAGCCGCGCTTGCGCGCCGAAGAGGCGATTTCCAGCCCGATCACCCCAGCGCCGATACACAGCACATGCCGAGCGCCGGCCAGGCCGGACCGGATCGCCTGCGCATCCTCCAGCGTGCGCAGATACAGCGCGCGCTCGCCACCATAGACCGGCAGGCGCCTGGCCTGGCCGCCGGTCGTCAGCAGCAGCTTGTCGTAGCCGAGCGTTTGCCCGTCGCTCAGCCGCAGCTGATGGGAATCGGGTTCGATCGCGGCGACCGTGGTGGCGAGCAGGAGTTCGATCTGCTGTTCGGCGTAGCGGTTCTCGGGGTGGAAATACTGCACCGGCGGTTCCGGGTCGTCGGTGAGCATGGCCTTGGACAGCGGCGGGCGCTCGTAGGGGCGCCAGCGCTCCTCACCGATCAGCATGATGCGGCCGGCAAACCCGGCCTGGCGCATGGCGATGGCGGCCCAACCGCCCGCCTGCCCCGCCCCGACGATGATGTGTGTTTCTGTCATCTGTTCCACTCAGCGCGACGTCGCGGCACCTCCGACCGGTGCTTTGTCCGGCAGCCAGACATCGGTCCACCCGGTCTCGCCGGTTTTCTGGCCGCGTGCGGCGGTCACCTGCACCTCGGTGCGCCCGGGCCCCTTGCGCTGCACGATCTGGATCGCGGTCGGCTGGGAGATGATCCGGCAATCCACCGTGCCACCGCCCGGTCCGCCGCGACGGTTGGCCGCCAGGCGCTGGAGATCCTCCTCGGTGCGGCACAGCACCGCGCCGCGGTCCAGCCGCGGCCAGGCCAGCGGCTGCGCCCGCACCTCCGGCGGCCCCGGCGGCGGTGGCTTCACCAGGACTCCCGGCGCGTCGAAGGTGATCTGCGCGCGGGCGCCGTGCAGCGGCACCGCACAGGCCACGCCGAGAACCAGCCCACTCAGCAGGCGGAATATGCGCATCCAGGCTCCTCGACATCGCCGTCCCTGAACACTCTATGGAATCCTCTCCCAGGGGACGCAACCGGGATTGGCCGCCCGCGCGGGGGCTGGCATGCTGGCGCCAACACAGTGATGGAGACGGAGATGGCAGAAGCCGGTTGGGTGAGGGTGGCGGCGAAGTCGGAGGTGGGCGAAGGCCAGGTGGTCGGCGTCCGCCTCGGCGATCGCGAAATCGCATTGTACCACCTGCCCGGGGGCGAGTATCGCGCCACCGACAACATCTGCAGCCATGAATACGCGCAACTGTCCGACGGCTGGCTGGAGGATGGCTGCGTCGAGTGCCCGTTGCACGCGGCGCGTTTCGATGTGCGCACCGGCAAAGCGCTGTGCGCACCGGCGGATGTCGACCTGCAGGTGTTCGAGCTGAAGGCCGAGGGCGACGACTTGATGGTCAAGCTGCCGGGATAAGCGGCGCAGCCCGCTTCACGTTGCGTGAGCGGGGCGGGCAAGTACGGGTTGTGCCTTGGTCGGAAGTGCTTCCCGTCTTGGCCGGGCCTGACCCGGCCAGCTACACCGGAACGATCGGGTCGCGCTGCTCGCGCTGCATGCTCTTTCCGGGATCGATGGCCGGGTAAGACCGGGGTCAAGTCCGGCCAGCATGGCAAGCGCGCCGGCGCGCGCGGCAAATTCCTGCGGGGCGGTGGGGCCTGGGACAGTTCGCCTCGCCAGGTCAGGCCCGGCCACCACGGGCACGATGATCCCGATGCCGTCGCGGCACGCCGAGCTCAGTGGCGGATCCACTCCGTCATGAACCGCCCATAGCATTCCAGCTCGCCGGGCATCTTCACCCAGCCGGCGAGCTGGCGCACCGCCGCCAGGAGCAGACGATCGCGCAGATGCGTCGTGTTGTGCGCGTATTCCTCGAAGCTGGAATGCGTGATCTTCTGGTTGTGCGGATCGTCCTGGAACTTGCACGCGGTCAGCGCGACCGTGGCCCGATACGCGTCACGGTCCGCGCCGGACTCCAGGAACGCATGCGCCAGCGCGGTGCTGCGCGGGATGTCGAGCGCGACGATCGCCTCATCCAGGTCCCGCAACATCGCATCCGGTGAGTGGCGGGTTGCGTCGAAGCCGGCAATCTCGCGGTCGATCACCGGCGTGGACCATTTGTTGGCGCGCGCCGCGTCGTTGACGAAATTCGCCATCAGATAGAGCACGCGCGGCTGGTACGGGCTGTCGCCCGTCCGCATCCAGTAATTCGCCGTGTTGCAGTAGTCGAACGGGTGCTGCCCGTCGGTGAAGGCGCGCGGCACGGTGTTGCGCAGGATCAGCTCCGCCGCACCGATCTGGATCGTGTCGCCCAGGCTGCGGATCGATTTTCCTGCCTTCAAATACGCGGTGAGCTGGTCCCACACGTCTTGCGGTTCACCGGTCATCAGCAGGTCGATGAATCCCTCCACCTCAGCCGGCGTCAGCGGGGTTTCGTTGTCGGTACGCAGGGTCTTGCCGCCATCCGGAAACGCGTTGGCGAGGATCACGCAGGCTGCGTCATAGGCCGAGTAATATTGCGGCCCGACCGCCAGGTCCGGCACGCCGGTATAGAACACGCCATGCGCGCGTTCCCAGCCGACGAAATCGGCGAGGTCGGCGATGGCCCGTGCGCGCAACGCCTTGTGCCCGGTGTTGCGCGCCTTGCGCCCGGCGATGGTGTCCTGCACGTCGATCAGGCCGAGGAACATGAGCTGATCGCGCAGCTTCGGTCGGGTTTCCTCGTCGGCGGCGAGGCCGAGGAACAGCCCGTAGGACCGCTGCACCTCGCCCGACATGGTCGCCAGCATATGCGCCTGCAGGCGTTCCTCCACGGTGCCGCCTTCGCGGATCGGCGCCTGGTCCTGCTGCCACACCACCGGCCCGTACTCCGGCGGCGGAACGTTCAGGCCTTTCATGGTGGCGTAGCGGCCGGGATATTTGCCGAGCAGCTGGTTCCAGATGTCGAGCCCGGCCGGGATGTACCAGACGCTCTGCAACAGCGGCAGCAGCCGGTACTGCTCGTCCAGATACGGCATCAGGCTGGTGGAGGTGCGCAGGCCCAGGATGGTGTGGTCGTTGTTGACCAGCACGATCTGTCCGTCGCGGATGTTGATGTGGTTGGGCACCTGCACGAACGGCGCCTCGGCCGCGGTGACGACACTGAGCGCGTCACCGACCGAGCGGCCGTCGCGTGCCACCATGCCGTAGAACAGGTCGGCGGTGCGCGGCTGGTCCCGTTGCAGGATGGCGTCGGTGAGTTGGTCGAAGGCCTGGTCCTGGCGGATCGTATCCCGGCTGATCAGCATCGGTGTGCTCCTTGGACGATGGCGCTGTTTTCCGGACGCTACTGCCGGGTAGCGAGGGCGGGCAAGCCGGGCACCGGATGGGATCGCATCTCGCAACGCCATCCGAGGTCGGACAGCCAACGCCGGGAGACGAAGTCGGAGCGAAGTATAACTCCCGCCACCTGCGCAACAGTATCATGAATCAGCGACAGAGTTGTCATTACCGAGTTGTACCCAGCCTGCCGGAGGCTGGCCGTCTTGGGTCACGCCGCCATCGAAAACGTCTCATAGCAGTGCATATCGGCTTCGGCGGCAGGCACGATTCCGGTCGGCCGGGCAGGCGGCGGCGGCTGAACCAATCGACCCATTCGACCGTCGCGAACTTCCCGCCTCGGCGCTTCGCCAGGGTCCGCGCCGGGGGATCACCCCGGTCCTGAACACGCTGTCACCGGTCTCTCGGCGAGCGCGTTGTCATAGCTGTCCCCGACGCTGCCGGCCGATAGTCCAAACCCGCACATGAGCGGCAAACCTGTCCCTCATTGGCTTGCTCATCACTCGATCCTCTCAAGTCATGGAGCCTCCAGCGGTCCCGGTGCGGTCCAATAGATGATTGTTTGACATGGCTGACCATCTCCTTACAGAATTAGCCACGAACAAGAAGACAAAAGGGGGGGCTCCACGTGTCAGCGACGAACAGAGGATCAGCCGTACCCTGGTGGAAGGAACCCACCAAGGATCAATGGTATGCCTATACAGCGGCCTGGCTCGGCTGGACGCTGGATGCATTCGACTTCACCGTCTTCCTGCTTATTATGGCACCGATCGCGCAGGAATTCGGCGTTCCGCTCATCGAGGTCACCGCGATCTTCTCAGTCACGCTGGTCATGCGCCTCGGTGGGGCGACGGCATCCGGCTGGCTGGCCGACCGCATGGGGCGCCGCGCGCCGCTGATGATCTCCATCCTCTGGTATTCGATCTGCAATCTCCTCGCCGGCTTCTCGCCCAGTTTCGCGTTCTTGTTCGTGGTTCGCGCGCTGCTCGGCATCGGCATGGGCGCGGAATGGCCGGCCGGCGCGGCCCTGGCGATGGAGTCCTGGCCGTCGCGGTCACGCGGCTTCATGTCCGGTGTGCTGCAAGGCTCATGGGGACTGGGCTTCGCGCTGTCGGCCGCCGCCTACGGGCTTCTGTACACGCCGCTCGAAGCCTGGCATAAAGGCTATGGCTGGCGCGGCATGCTGATCCTGGGCGTGCTGCCGGCCCTGGCCTGTGTGTGGATCCGCTTCTACGTCAAGGAGCCGGAAGTCTGGGCCGAGAACAAGAAGATCCAGGACACGACGCAGAAGCAGGTCTCGCTGCCGCTGTTCGCCATCTTCAAGCGCAAATACCTGTTCAACACGTTGACCGCCTGCCTGTGGATGGCCGCGAATTTCTGCGTCTACTACGCGATCTGGGCCATGCTGGGCACCTACCTGAAGACCGAGCTGGGCTGGACGCCGGCCCAGGTGGCGGTCCCGGTGTTCTGGGGCAACATCATCACCTTCCTCGCCAGCGCGTTCTGGGGGGCAATGTCGGAAAGGATGGGGCGCCGGTGGGCGCTGATGGTCCCCACCTTCATCTCCATCTTCATCGCGCCGCTCTATATCTCGACGACCGATCCGACGATGTTCCTGATCCTGTTCATGCTGATGATCTGCTTCGTCGGCGGCAAGGACGCGCTCAACCCCGGCTGGTTGGCGGAACGCTTCCCAACCGAGGTCCGGGCGACGGCGGCGGGCTTCTGTTACCACCAGGGCGCGGTCTGGGGTGCGGCCGTCGCGCCGGTGCTGACCTATTTCGCGGTCAATCAGGGCATGGGCTTCGCCAAGCCGATGCTGTACGGCACGGTTGGGTCACTGATTGTGTATGTGGTTGCGGTGTTCCTGGGACCGGAAACCAGGGGCATGCAGATGTCCGCCGAACTGGAAATCTTCGAGAAGGAAGAGTACCCGTAACGTTTCGCGAGAGCGTGAGGGTGGCGGCCGGGGTCTTGGCCCCGGCCGTTTTCCTGTACGGGTGTGGGACCTGCCGAACCAGGCCGGATACGCGGCCGAACCGGTCGTTTTGTTGTGCTATCGAAGGGGCCTTGTGCCGCCGCCTACACCCGTCGCAGCGAGGAGACGGGAAACCTCTGCGCCGTTCCCCGCTGCACTGTGTCTGGTTGGTTCGGGCGTGTCGGCCGGAGTTCTCAATCACGCACCGGTACCGATGACGCGCCACTGCACCGATCGTCCGACATCCTCGCGCCACCGTCCCGGCCCCGAGCCGGTGCTGATGATGCGGCAACCAACCAGAGTTAGCGCAACCGGAAATGTGGTTCGCCGGCGAGGCGCTCCTCCCGCGCCACAATGAGGCGCGACTTGCCGAGGCCGGCTTCGCCCGAGACCAGTGCGATCCGCACCCTCGCCGGCCATGGCCCGCGACCACAGGCGCAACAAGAGGCTGGTCTCCTCGTCGCGACCGACCAGCCGCACGTCGCCGTGGCTCGGGTCAGCCCAGTCGGGTTAGCCCAGTCGGGTTAGCCCAGTCGGGTCAGCCCAGTCGGGGCAGCCCAGATGGCGACCTCCCTGCAGGCTGCGCATCAGCATCGGCAACCTGGCTGCCTCGGCAGACGGACGGTTATCTCATGGCATGGCTGGATTGACCGGTCCTCATGCGACCTGAGCGCGATCAGGCGAGACGTGATCGCGTTTGCCATGCATCCTGAGGCCATCGATCGAGCGCCATTCGTCAGAGTGTCCAGCCATGAGAAAGCTCGCCACGCTTGCCCTGACCGCAATTGCTGCCTCGCTGCTCGCAACGCCGGCGCGTGCCGAGGTTCAGCCCTTCCCCGCGACCTTCAAGACCGAGACCGTGGCGACCAACGGCACGGAGTTGTTCGTCCGTGTCGGCGGCCAGGGGCCAGCGGTCGTGCTGCTGCATGGCTTCGGCGAAACCGGGGATATGTGGACGCCGCTGGCGATCGCGCTGGCTGGCGATCACACGGTCGTCGTGCCGGATCTCCGCGGCATGGGCCTGTCGTCACACCCGGGCGGCGGCTATGACAAGGCGACTCAGGCGCGCGACATCGCCGGCATCCTGACGAGACTGAACGTCGATCGCTTTGCCCTTGTCACGCATGATATCGGCAACATGGTCGGTTTCGCGCTGGCGACGCAGCAGCCGGTGCGGGTCACCAAGTTCGTGCTGCTCGATGCGCCGATCCCTGGCATCGGCCCGTGGGATGAAATCCTCAAGAGCCCGCTGCTCTGGCATTTTCGCTTTGGCGGGCCGGACATGGAACGCCTGGTGGTGGGCCGCGAGCGGATCTATCTCGATCGTTTCTGGAATGAATTTTCCGCCGATCCCGCGCGTTTCGACGAGGCGTCGCGGCAGCATTACGCCAAGCTGTACGCGCTGCCCGGCGCGATGCATTCAGGCTTCGCCCAGTTTGCGGCGTTCGACCAGGATGCGATCGACAACCGGGCCTGGCTGACGACGGGTCATGTGCTCGCCATGCCGGTGCTGGCGATCGGCGGCGAAAAGTCGTTCGGTCCGATGATGGCGACGGTGATGCGCGCCGCGGCCAGCAACGTGACGCAGGGTGTCGTGCCGGATGCGGGCCATTGGCTGATGGAAGAACAGCCGCAGGTGACTGTCGCGCTGGTCAGCTCGTTCCTGGCGAGCGGCAAGTGAGTTAGCGCGGCCCGCTCAGCATTCCCCGGGTTGCCTGCTGCTGGCGGATCGGACGGCGCCGTTGCGCCCCAGGAGCGGGTTGCGATGACCAGTGACGAGCCAGCCATCGGTTGCTTGGCTTCGCGATGTCGTTGCGGGGACCCGCTCCGGAGCTTTGGCGGTTTGTCGTGTGGGGCGTGCCGAGTTTACTCGCCGTGGCCGGCGCCGTGTCGATCGAACTGCGCCACGGCTTGCCCACCATCGGGCCATTGAAGTTGCTCGGCGACGGCTCCTACTCAATCTATTTGTTGCTCACATTCGTATTTTTTGGCGTGTTCTACGGGGCACACATCCGGATGGCGACGTTGCCTGCCCCCGTGGTTGTGGTCAGCGTGACGGTGGCCGGCACCTGCGTCGGCCTGGCGGCCTTCGATCTTTGCGAACGGCCGCTCACCGCGGCGCTGAGGCGATTGACCCGGCGCATCGTCGTCGTACCCGGCAACGTAGATATCTTTGGTGGCAAGCCGCGTCGCCGGTTGTGAGTGGACCACGAACAGGCGGCCCCGTCGCACTCTGCCGCCCCGAATGCCGGTCATGTCCTGCCGGCGTGACTGCGTATGCCACAGGGCGTTGCCGGCCCGCGCCGACCCACGCCACCGCGCGCAGGTCAACCCAGCGAATGGTCCCGGCCAACAGCGGGCACGGCAGGCAACAGCGGCGAAGGCTCGCCACGCGCCGCGCCGATCAGCCAGCAGCGCGCCTCCTCCGCGGTCCACCAACTCACCAACAGATGCGGCGCATGGGCGGCGATGCGGATCGCCTGCTCGGGATCGCTCTCAATGAAATGGGTGCAGCCCCAGCGCGTCGCCGCTTCGGCCTTGTAGCGTGCCACCGAGTCCGGATCGTCCGCGACATCCGCCGGCCGGCATTCCAGCGGCAGCGTCCCGTAGCCAAAGGTCGCCAGCCACGCCGCGGTGGGCTCGCGGTCGCAGGCCGGCCGCCCGGTGATCACCACCGCACGTTCCGCCGCGAACTCGGGCAGCCGCGGGAATGGGGGCAGCGCGTGCCGACGCGCCAATGTGCCGGCCAGGTCGGCCTGGTATTCCGCCAGTGGAATATCCGCCAGAAACACGCCGTCGAGGTCGAGACCGATGAATGGCCGTTCGGTCGCGCGATCCGCCGGCGCGCCGGTCGCCCGCAGCGCGCGCCCGGCCGGCGTCGCCTCGCCGCGTTCCCAGGGAAACCGGAACAGCTCGCGCATCGGATGCGACAGGTCCGGCACAAAGCCGGTCGTCTCCGGATCGTGCACGATGGTCAGGGTCATGCAGTCGAAACCCTCCGCGAGCAGCGCGGCGCGCACAGCCTGCATGGTCTGCCCGGTGGCGCAGCAATCGTCGACCAGCAGGATGCGCCGACCCTCGGGCGGCGGTCCGATCCAGCCGGTGGCGCCGCTGCGCCGCTCCCAGCCCAGCATCTGCAGCGGCAAGGCGAGCAGGCAGGACGCCATGGTGGCCGGCACCAATCCGCCGCGCACGATGCCCGCCACGGTATCCGGCTGCCACTGCACCGCGCGGTCGAGCAGCGCGGCGACCATGCGCTCCGCCTGGTCATAGCCGATGAAAACCGGCTTGCGGCTGGTATCCAGGCCCTTCCAGGGAGCCGCCGCGGTCAGTGCTTCAGCTCCATGCCGACCCGCTTGTCGACGAATTGCGTGGTGTAGGCGCGGGTCACGTCGAGTCCTTTGGGGTAGACGCCAACCTCGGACATCGTGCGGTAGAACGCCGTCCAGCGCGCATCGGTCATCGCGCCGATACCCAGCTTCAGCGTGTCGCCGGAATCCACCGTGCCGTGTTTGATCATCACCTCCCGCCCGTAGCGCAGCAGGTCGTCCGGCATTTCCGGGTTGGCGGCCTTGATCAGCTTGTTGGCAGGCGACGGGTCGCCGTACAGGTAGGAATACCAGCCCTCGATCGAGCCATCGACGAAACGCTGTACGATGTCGGGATGCTCCTGCACCAGCTTGCGGCTGGTGGTGATGATATTGGCGTAGCCCTGGTAGCCGCCATCGGCGACCAGCAGCACCTCCGGATCGAAGCCGGCCTTCTCCCGGATCAGGAACGGCTCGGAGCCCAGATAGCCCTGCTGCACCATCTTCTTGTCGGCCAGGAACGGCGCGAGGTTGAACGTGTATGGCCGGATCTGGCTGTCGCTGTAGCCGTATTTGGCGGCGAGGAAGCGCCACCAGCCGTTGCGGGTATCGGCACCGATTTCGATCGGCGCGCCTTTCAGCGCCGCGAAACTGTCGTGGCCCACGCCCGGATGGGCGATCAGCACCGCCGGGTCCTTCTGGAAGATCGCCGCCACGGCGAGGAACGGCAGGTTCTGCTGGACGAACTCGATTGCCCGTCCGCCGCCCAGGTTGAAGTCCAGCCGGCCCGCCATCAGCAACTGCATGTGGTTGATCTGCGGGCCGCCTTCCCTGATCGTCACTGAAAGTCCGTGACGCGCGTAGAGTCCGGTGGCGACGGCCTGGTAGTAACCGCCGTATTCGGCCTCCGCCTTCCAGTCGAGCCCGAAGGTGATGGCGTCGTCCGCACGGGCGGCGGTGGCGCTCAGGCTGGCCGCCAGAGCGCAGAACAAGGCAACGAACAGGCGCATGATGATCATCCCACCGGAAGCAGGGCGCCGGTGACGCCGCTGGCTGAATCGGACAACAGGAACGCCATGGCCTCGGCGACCTCGGACGGCTGTACCCAGCGCGATGTATCGGCCCCCGGCATGGCGGCGCGGTTCTGCGGCGTGTCGATGGTGGTCGGCAGCACGGCGTTTACCCGGATCCGATCCGGGCGCAACTCATCGGCCAGGCTCTCGGTCAGCCGCATCACCGCGCTTTTGGTGGCGGCATAGGCGGCCATCTGCCCACTGCCGCGCAGGCCGGCGGCACTGCCCACGCCGACCAGGCTGCCACCACCGACCGCCCGCAGCACCGGCACCGCGGCGCGGTAGATGTTCCAGGTGGTCTTCACATTCAGGCTGAACATTGCATCCCACTGGTCCAGGCCGGCATCGGCCAGTTTCGCCATGGCGAAGCCACCGACCGTGGTTGCCACCGCATCGAGCCGGCCGAGGCGCTGCTGCACTTCGCCGACCAGAGCCGTGCAGGCCGCCGGGTCGGTCAGATCGTAGCCCGGCAGGGGCAGGTGCCGCCCGGCGTCCGGCAAGGACGCGGCCAGCGCGGTGAGCGGTTCGCCCGCCTGGTCCACCGCCGCCACGCGGGCACCGCGCGCGGCCAGCAGGCGCGCCAGGGCCTGCCCGACATTGCCGGCCGCTCCGGTGACGATGACGATCTTGTCGGTGAATGCCATGTCGCTGCCCTCCCCGCTCAGGCCTCGTACGCCAGCCGCAGGCCGGGTTCCGGCCATGGCATCGAGACCAGCTGCCCGGTGCCGGACAGCGTCATATAGGCGGTGCGCAGGTCGGCCCCGCCGAAGCAGATATTGGTGCAGAACATATCCGGCATCGCCACCTGGCGCAGCAGGCGCCCGTCCGGCGCGACGACGCTGACACTGCCGTTCACCAGCGTGGCGACGCAGATATTGCCGGCCGCATCCACCGCCAGGCTGTCGAAACGCTGATACCCGCCCAGGCCGATGATGAACCGCCCGCCATGCGGCGACGGGAACGGCGCCTTCCTCACCACGCCCGGGGCGGTGATGTCGAACGCCCAGAGCCGCGCGGTTTCCGTCTCCGCGACGTAGAGCACCGTGCCGTCCGGCGACAGGCCGATGCCGTTCGGCGTCAGCACCGGATGCGCGACCTCGACGATCCTCGAGCCGTCGGCCAGCGCGTAATACACCCCGCCCCAGTCGCGATCCCGCGTCCGCGCCTTGCCGAAGTCGGTGAAGTAGAAGCCGCCCGCGGTGTCGAACACGATGTCATTCGGGCCGAGCAGTTTGTTGTCGCCGCAGCGGTCGTACAGCACGGTGACGGCGCCGGTCTTCGGGTCCACGCGCTCGATACGGCCGCCGGTATAGTCGGCGGGCACGCCGGCTGGGCGCAGCATGTTCATCTCGGTGCGCCAGGCGAAGCCGCCATTGTTGCAGACGTAGAAGGCGCCGTCCGGACCGACCGCCAACCCGTTCGGACCGCCGCCGGTGTGCGCCAGGATCGAGACCTGGCCGTCCGCGGCGATGCGCGTCACCGTCTGGCGCTCGATCTCCACCAGCACCACGGAGCCGTCCCGCATGGCCACCGGCCCTTCGGGAAAGCGCAGCCCCGTAGCCATTACGCGCACGTCGCCCATGTCCTGGTTTCCCCCGTTTTGATCGCGCCGAGCCTACGCAGAATTCGCCGGCTTGCCCACCGAAGGCCGGTTGCGGGATGGCGACGGGCGCTGTCGATGCGGGAGCGCGGCACCGGACCGACAGGCCGCCGGCCGATCATGTCATGGCGAGCGCCGCCCGGCGTCCCTGGCGCTCCGCCCCCGCCGTGCTAGGCTTCCTGCTTCGCCACGACCCGAGGAGGTATCGGCCATGCCGTTCGATGCTTTGGTGGCTCCTGCGCGGCTCAAGCTGCTGAGCGAAATCCTGGATGAACAGCGCATCCGGCCGGTACCGCTGGACGCACTGGAGGCGCATAAGCGAGCGCAGGTGGAGCGTTTCGCGCCCAGCTTCTGGTATCGCCATCAGGCCCTGCTCCCCACCGCCCTGCTCGGCTCGGTCGGCGCCATGGCGGCCAGCGGCGGACTGGCTCAGCAGATCAACCACGGTGCGGCCTGGCCCAACCTGCTGACCCTGGCCTGGATGGGTGTGATCGCCCTGCTGATCGGTGCCGGCGTGTTCCGCGTGCGGGCCGGCTCCCATTGGGAGGAGCGCTGGGTGCCGGTGGGCTGGCTTGCCGATGTCGGCGTGCCGGAACCGATCGCGGCGGTGGCACGCAGCGTCTATCGCGAGGCGCCCGGATCGGCTCTGATCCTCGGCGAATTGTTTCAGGAGGAGGTGGTGCTTGACCCCTACCTTCTACTGGAACGGGACGGCGAGCTGGTTTGCCTGGGGATCTGGGAGGATGGCCGGATCGTCGCCCAGGCGGGCTGACCGCGGCCGCCACCGGCGCGCGCATCCGTTGTGGTGGGAGGCAGGAAGCGTCGGGGCGTTGCCCCGTAGCCCGCCAGGAGGCTTTGCCTCCTGGTCCTCCAGCAAATTCTCGCCTTTGCAATCGGATTCGGTTCTGGGTGCGAAGGCGGCGTGACCGCCTCGGACCAGCGCATCATCACGACCACCCCAAACAGTAATCGGTTCCAAGGGCCGGGCCCTTGGCGGGGTTTCAAGGGGCAGCGCCCCTTGACGAGGGTCCGGAGTCAACCCCCCGACGCTTGCCGCCTCCCACCACAGGTGCGGAATGCGGCGGCTAAGCCGCGTCGCTCGACGCGCGGCCGCGCCTTCTGGCGGGGGCCGGTTCGGCTGGCCTTGCCGGCTCAGGCTCCAGCTCAGGCTCCGGCGCCAGTTCCAACGGCTGGCCGGCAGCCTCAGCCCGCGCCTCGAAGTCGGTTGCCATTGTCAGATACCTGAGCTTTGACGCTTCCCGGTCGGCCACCTCGGCCATGTCCCGGAAACGAGCCGCTTCCTCACGTAGGAATTTGGGAGTCATTGTCGGTCCTTTCAGCGCCCGGGCGCGCCGCCGTAGCAACCGGAGGTTGGGTGGTCGCTCGCAATAACATAGGGGGACGCGCATGTATGGATGCGACCCGGCAGGCACAAGCGGATGAATGCAATTCGGCTGCGGCTGTGCCATAATGGTCGGCATGACATCACCGCGCTTTCAGGTCGTCCCACAGCCGAACAATACCTTCAGCGTCAATCTGACGACGGCAGATGGTCAGCTCAAGACCATGGCCGGTTTCGCCAGCGAGCACGAAGCCGCTGCGTGGATCGTGCAGACCGAGCGCATGCTACAGGGAACCGATCCGCGCTTCCGCCTGCCCCCCAGGGACAAAGCCCGATCCTGACCGCACGGCAGTCCCCGAGGGGGCGGATCTCAGGCCCTCGCCCAATCACCTTCGGGCTGAAGGACGGGCATGCCGCAGGACACGGGCATGCCGCAGGACGGGCATGCCGCAGGACGGGCACGCTGCAGGACGGGCACGCTGCAGGACGGGCACGCTGCAGGACGGGCATGCCGCAGGACGGCCGGCTAGCCCACCTTCGCCTTGACCGCCCATGCCCTCGCCTTCAGCGGGATTGATCCATCCTCGCGGCGCGGCAGACGGGCGTGCAGTGTCTCCTTCAATACCTGCCGCGCTTCGGGATCGAGACTCGTGCAGTAGCCGGGCGCCGGCCCCGCGCCCAGCGTGAACGGACGCCAAAAGTCGTCAAAATCTTTGAACACGGTCGGAATTTCGATCGAGCGATAGCCCACCGACGTAAGACCGGCTCGCTTGACCAGGTCCGTCAAAGCATCGGGTGTGCAAAAGGGAAACCGCCTGCCCTCGGTCAGGTCCAGAGCTTTGCTGTCAAGCTCCATTGCGGCAGCCCAGAAGGCGCGCATGAACTCAATGCCGCCACCCGGATAGTCCCATACATAAAACCCGACGGTTGCCCCGACACGGGCCACCCGCCTCATCTCGGCAAGCGCCCTGGCCTTGTCCGGTATGAAATTGAGGGCAAGCGCAGACACGATCACGCCCTTGCTGTCCGACGCCACGGTGAGATCCTGCGCATCGCCGACCTGAAACGTGGCACGCGCATCCGAGACGTTCGCTCGGGCCCTCGCGATGAAGCCTTCAGACGGGTCGATGCAGATCAGACTCTGCGGTGCGCATCGCGCCAGGATAGCGGCAGACAGCGCGCCGGTCCCGCAGCCAATCTCTAGCCAGTCCAAGCCGCGCGGCACGTCGAGCCAGTCGAGAAACTGTGGCGCGATCTGGCGGCTCCATCGTCCCATGTAAGACTCGTAACTGTCGGCCGCCTGCCATGCGTCGTGACGAGATGTCTGATCCATCGACCGTCTCCCCCCGGCTTCATCGATCTGCGAAGCGCACGTCACGCTACACGTGGCCGCGTCAGGAGAACAACGCCGCGCGCGTTGGCGACGACGGCGCCTGTCTCAAGGCCGCCTCACGAGGCAGCAGGACACACCCCGTTGCGGAAGTGTTCAGCTTCGCACTCTGCGCCGGATTTCCTGGGCGTAGACGGACCTGCTCCGCCGGGTGGCCTTGGATGGCCACACGCGGTGGTGATTGCACGACAGCCGTGGCGCAATCGCCGACTCCCGTGGCGCTGAGTGGTCTCGTTCTTCCGCTGTGGTGAGAATTGGCTTCGCCGCCGTTCACGCCGGACCCCGGGGCCATTCTCACCTTGGCTGACGGCCGCCAAACGCGGCTACCCGCTGCGCCAATGGATCGTGCCTTTACAACCCACCAGGAATCCAGCCAACCTGCCTCGACATGCCCGTCCAGCCAGTCGCTGTTCTGCGCGCTGAAGCCGAGCCGGGACAGACCCTGATCGGATCCAGAGACCAGCCTGCCAACATGACCGTCGAGTACGCCAGACCTCTCGTCCGCTTCCCCCGTACGAGCGTCTGATGGCCTTGCGTCGCCTGTGGCCTCTACTGGCATTCGCCTGGCTCGCAGCATGCAGCGTGGAACGCTTCGACCGGGCTGGTGTGAACACCGACGATGCAGTCTACGCCTCGGTCTATCCGCTCTACGCAGAATTCTGCGCCCTGTCCCAGATCAAGAAGATGCGCGGCTTCGGCGCCGATATCCGTGGCGAGATCGGCGGGCATGCGGTGTTCTATCTCAACGGCGCCTGTCGTGATCCCGGCACAGCCTATCCCACCTTGCGTCTTTGTGACGAAATAGCATCGAGCGCGCATCAGGAACCAGCGGTCACCGGCGTCGGCCTCAGCATGAATGCGCATTTCGCCAATGCGAAATGGGTCGCCATACCGGGTCGGAATTTCTTTTTCGATGGCGACCTGCCCCCGGGCCACGGGCTGACCCGCACGGACTACGCCGCGGTCCAGGCGCGTGCGAAGCAGCTGCGCATCTACAGTGGCGTCACATTCCACGCCGACGTGTTCGACGACATGCCCGCCGGCACCACGCCGGAGGACTACAAATACGAGGTCTCCGTCGCCACCGATTACGCCATCAGCCTCGGCCGCGGCCGCTTCTGCGCGAAGGTCCCGGTAACCCGACGCCAGATGATCGCGATGATCGCATTCCTCAATGCGCAGAACGCCCCCTACCGTGACGGCAGGAAGGTGTTCCATTGGGGCCTGTTCCAGGACAATTGCATCCATCTGGCCCACAATGCCCTGGCGGTTGCGGGCGTATGGGCGGAATGGCCGATCAACCTGCCCCTGGTCCGCGCCATATTCGACTTTCCAGTGCCCAAGAACGAGTTCGTCAATCTCATGCGCCGGGTCAACGACCCGCCTCGCCTCGATCCGCCCGCGATTGGTGACGACCAGTCCGCGGCACGGTCCCTCGCGCAATTCGGCGAGCTGCCCTTCAGACCGGGCACTCTGGCAGATGCCCATCCCCCGCAATGGCCCAATGAGGTCTATGAAACCGACCTCAAGCTGATCTTCTTCGACGACCCGCTGTTCGGCCACTACCAGGAACGGTTCGACGCGATCTTTCGTGACCCTCGCTACTTCGACATCGCGCGCAATCTGGACTATTTCGCGCGACTGTACGATCGGAGCAAGGCGGACCGCAGGCCCCTCCAGGCCTGGCTCGCGCAGGAACGGTTCGCCACCCCGGCGGAGCGGCAGGACATGATCGACCTCTACCAGCGTTTCTATGCGTCCATCGACGAGCAGCGCGGCGCCATCGACGCGGACCGCAGGCGGCTGAGAGCGATCGTCGCACGCGTCGGATCCCAGTGATCCCCTCGCGCACCCATGTGGTGATCATACCCAGCTACAACGCCGGTCGCCTGCTGGTTGAGACCGTGCGTCAGGCGCTCGCGGTTTGGGCACCGGTCTGGGTGGTGATCGATGGCAGCACCGACGGTTCGGCTTCATCGCTCGAGGAGCTGGTGGCGACCGGCGGTCTGACGGTAATCGTCCGTCGGCGCAACGGCGGCAAGGGTGCGGCGGTGTTCGATGCGCTGCAGCGCGCCGACCGGTCGGGGTTCAGCCACGCGCTGGTGATGGATTCCGATGGCCAGCACGGGCCGGAGTGCATCGCGCCGTTCATGGCGCTCTCGGCAAGCTGCCCGGACGCCATGGTGCTGGGCCGGCCGATATTCGGTCCCGATGCGCCGATCGCCCGGGTCTACGGGAGACGGCTGTCGAATTTCTGGGTCGGCGTCGAGACGCTGTGGGCCGGCATCGGCGACTCGCTGTTCGGCTTCCGTGTCTATCCGGTTCGCCCGCTGCTGGACGCGATGACGCATACCCGATGGATGCGGCGATTCGATTTCGACGCCGAAGCGGTCGTGCGGCTGTGCTGGATCGGCGTTCAGCCGATCAATGTGGATGTGCCGGTTCGGTATCGTACGGCGGACGAGGGCGGCGTGTCGCATTTCCGCTACGGCCGCGACAACCTGCTGCTCAGCTGGATGCATGTGCGGCTGGTGCTGGGGTTGCTCCGACGGCTGCCCGCTTTGCTGCGGATCTTGCTGCGGCGCGAGACCCGACCGGAGCCCCTGCCTCCAGGGACGCGGCCTCCAGAGCCACTGCCTCCAGAGCCTCGGCCCATGAACGCCTCCAGGGGCGCGGCCCGTGCCACCCCTCACCCGGTAGGGCCCACCCGGTCCTCCCTCAGGCAGCGGCGTGGCCGTTCGCCCAGGAGGCAAGGCTTCCTGGCCGGGCGCGGGGCGGAGCCCTGAGCTCTCCAGCTGCGGAGCCCTGAGGTCCCCGGCGATCGCTGTCGTGACATCCGCTTCGCATTTCGCTTTGTATTCCATCCGGCTATCATGACAGACATCACGCAATTCATGAGCTGTCAGAAGCTGTCCGGTCACCAAGATGGAAGCGCCCTTGCCACCCCCTGCCGCCGCCACACGCCCGCAGACCCACGCCGAGAGGCAGCTGGCCGACCTGATCGTGACCACACTCCAGCTCGAGGTGAATCCCGAGGACATCGATCCGGATGCCGCCCTGTTCGGTGACGGGCTGGGTCTCGATTCGATCGACGCGCTGGAGCTCGCTCTGGCGGTGACCCGTCACCACGGCATCGAACTGCGCTCCGACGATGAGCAGAAGCTGCAGATCTTCGCCTCGCTCGGCAGCCTGTCCCGCCACATCGAGGCAAATCGGCGCAATCCAGCGCCTTCGTCGCACTGATGGGTTTTCGCCTGGTGGAGCGACCCACCGATGGGGTGCTCTTCCACCGCGGCCCGATCACCGTCAGCGCCAGGGCGTTCCTGCACGACTGTCACGCCCTGGCAGCAACCTTGCCGCCCCAGGGGCACATGATCAACCTATGCCGCGATCGCTATGCCTTCGCGGTCGCCTTCGGGGCAGCGGTCCTGCGGCGTCACCCGTGCCTGCTGACGGGCGAGCGCTCCGACTCCATCCTGGCGAGTTTGGCGGATACCTTCGCGGGCAGCTACCTCGCCACCGAGGAGCCGATGGCTGACCGGCAGCTGCCCGTGTGTCCGGTCGTCCCTGGGAGGGCCCGAAGCGACGACACGCCGGCCAATCCGGAGATCCCGGCCGAACAACTTGCCGCCATCGTGTTCACCTCCGGCAGCACCGGCGCGCCGACCCCGCACCCCAAGCGCTGGGGTGCCCTGGCCGAAAGGAGCCGCGCAGCCGGCACACAGTTCGATCTGCACGAGGCGACGCCATCCGCCGTCGTCGGCACGGTGCCGCCGCAGCATATGTATGGGTTCGAGACGACCGTGCTCCTGCCGCTGCATGCCGCCGCGTCGAGCTGGTGTGGTCCGGCGTTCTACCCGAGCGATGTCCAGGCAGCTCTGAAAGCAGTGGTGGAGCCGCGCATCCTCGTCACCACGCCGCTGCAGATGCGCGGCATGCTCCGCGCGGAAACCAACCTGCCGCCGCTGCGCTCGGTGATTTCCGCCACCGCGCCGCTCGAGACGGAGCTGGCTGCCGCGGCAGAGGCGCAATGGCGGACCCAGGTGCTGGAGATATTCGGCGCGACCGAGGTCGGCTCGATCGCGAGCCGGCGCACCGTCGAGGGCGACCACTGGCGGCTCTATCCTCAGGTCCACATGGCCGCGCACGACGATGGGGCGGTCGTGATCGGTCCCTTTGCCCCGGCCACCGCGCTGGCCGATGTTGTCGAAACGCTGGGGGACGACCAGTTCCGCCTGCTCGGCCGGCGCACCGACATCGTCAAGCTCGGCGGCCATCGTGCCTCCCTCTCGGGGCTGAACCAGATCCTGACCAACCTGCGCGGCGTGACGGATGGTGTATTCCTGGTGCCCGACGATCTCGAACAGCGCGCCACCGCACGATTGGTCGCGGTGGTGGTCGCCCCGGATCAGACCGCGGAGAACATTCTGGCCGCGTTGCGCGACCGCCTCGATCCGCTGTTCCTGCCCCGGCGCGTGATCCGGGTCGCCGAACTGCCGCGCAATTCCTTGGGCAAGCTGCCCCGCGAGGCGCTGCTGCGCCTGGTCGCGGAGGGCGGTCTTCCGGAGGCCAGCGAACCCTGATGCAGGTGATCGGATCATTCCGGATCGCCGCAGACCATCCGAGCCTGCGAGGTCACTTCCCGGACCATCCGATCGTGCCTGGCGTCGTGCTGCTCGATGAGGCGGTGGCCCTGATCCTGGCGGCGCTCACCGCTGATGCCGCGCTGGAGCTGCCGACCGTGAAGTTCGTCAAGCCGGTGCTGCCGGAGCAGGTGGTAACGGTCTCCTGCGGCGAGCCGCTCGCCGGCCGGGTCGCTTTCATCGGCGCCGTCGCATCCGAGGTCGTGTTGCGCGGCAGCGTCCAGCTTGGCCCGTTGACATGACCATGACGGCCGACTGGGCGGAACAGCCGGAGCGCGGCAGCTCCTTCGCGGTGCGCAGCGCCATCCGCCTCGTGCTGGCGATCGGCGTGCGCACCAGCCGGTTGGTTTTGCCGCCTCTCGTGCTCTACTTCCTGGTCACGTCCGCCACCGGAAGGCGTGCCTCCCGCGAGTATCTCGGCCGGGTCCTCGGCCGCCCGGTTCGGCTACGCGACGTGATCCGGCATTTCCATTGCTTCGGCGCCGCGATCCTCGACCGCGTGTTCCTGATCTCGGGCCGCCTCGCGGGCTTTCACATCACCACCGAAGGGCTGGAGCACGTGGCGGAGATCGTCGCACGCGGCCAGGGCTGCGTGCTGCTGGGGGCCCATCTCGGCAGCTTCGAGGTCCTGCGCACGCTCGCCACACGCTCGCCCGTGCCGGTCCGGGCGCTGATGTTCCGCCGCAATGCCGGTGCGCTGACCCGGATGCTGGAACAGCTCAACCCGGAGCTGC
The DNA here is from genome assembly GCA_963789495.1 of uncultured Alphaproteobacteria bacterium. GTDB lineage: Bacteria > Pseudomonadota > Alphaproteobacteria > Acetobacterales > Acetobacteraceae > CAWBLP01. The sequence continues at coordinate 21,881 of CAWBLP010000025.1, read as the reverse complement.
GTGACAGCGTGATCGACATCGGCGACAGCGCCGGCATGCTGCAGGTGAAGGAGGCCATCGACCGCGGCGAGATCGTCGGCATCCTGGCCGACCGCACCCCCGCCGCCGGCCGGCAGGAGGAACGCCAGGTGGCGGTCCCGTTCCTCGGCTGTCCGGCACGGTTCCCCGCCGGGCCTTTCGTCCTGGCCGCGATGCTGGGCGCGCCGGTCGTGCTGTTCCACGGTGTCCGGACCGGCCCGCAACGCTACACCATCCGCTTCGCGCCGTTCGCCGAACGCGTCGTGCTGCGCCGTGCGACGCGGCGCGAGGACCTGGCGGCGGTGGTCGGACACTATGCCGCCGCGCTGGAAAGCGGTTGCCGCGCCCATCCGTTCAACTGGTTCAACTTCTTCGGGTTCTGGGAGAATGGCGACGATGCCACGCACGATCCGGATCATCGCGGCGCTGCTCCTGATGCTGACCGGCTCCGCGGCGACGCAGCCACGCGCGCCAGCGCCTGAGCAACCCGCCGGGCCGATCCGGCTGGCGGACCTGATGGCACTGATGGCGTCGGTGCCGGAGCGCCACGCTTCGTTCACCGAGGAAAAGCATTTTGCCGCCCTCGATGCGCCGCTGCTCAGTTCCGGCCGCCTGCTCTACCGGCGGCCGGGACATCTGGAGAAGATCACCGAGGCGCCGCAGCGCGAGAGGATGGTGGTGGACGGCGACCGGGTCTCGCTAATGGTGGCCGGCGGCGAACAGCACGTGGTCGATCTCGACGCGCGGCCGGAGCTGCGCGCGCTGGTGGACGCACTGCGCGGCCCGCTGGCGGGGAATGCCGCGATGCTCCAGCGTGCCTTCAAGGTCTCCGTCGCCGGCACCAGGGGGGCATGGCGGATCGACCTGGCGCCCACCGATCCGCGCGTCGCCGACCTGCTGAAGGAGGTGCGCATCAGCGGCATCGGCTCCGACATGCGCGAGGTGCTGCTGATCCAGGCCAACGGCGACACGGCGTATATGTCGATCGAGCCGACGGCTTGAGACCTGTCGGCCAGCGATGGCGGCGAGCCGCGCCGGTACTCGGCGCGCTCGCCGGGGCGGTGCTGCTGATGCTCGCCGTGCTGACACAGATCGATGTCCGCACCGACATGGTGGCCTTCCTGCCCGCCGGCGAAACCGAAGCGGCGCGGCTCGTGTTGCAGGAGGCGCGGGAGGGCGTGGCGACCGGACTGATCCTGGTCGGCATCGAGGGCGCGCCGCCGACGGAACTCGCCCGCATCAGCCGCACGATAGCCGCTGCGCTGACGCGGTCGGGCCTGTTTGCCGTGGTCGCCGGGGGCCAGGCGGCCATGTCCGAACGGGATGAGGCGATGCTGTTCGCCCACCGCTATCTGCTGTCGCCGGCGACCTCCAGGGCCGCCTTCACGGTGCCGGCGCTGCGGACCGCTCTGGAACGTGTGCTGAGCCAGTTGCGGTCCTCGGCGGCACCTCTGGCGGTGCGTTATGGCCTGGCCGATCCGCCGGGTGCGTTCCTGGCGGCGATGCGCGGCTGGATGGGGAACGCCCGGGTCCGCACGATCGACGGTGCCTGGTTCGCGCCCGACCACGACCGCGCCCTGCTGCTGGCCCGCACCCGCGCCGGCGGTATGGATGTCCCGGCGCAGGAGGCCGCCACGGCTGCGATCACCGCGGCCTTCGAGGCCGCATCGCCGGACGGGGCGCGGCTTCTGGTTTCGGGACCCGGTGTGTTCGCGCGTGACGCGGCCCGCGCCATTCGCGGTGACGTGCATCGCATCTCCGTGCTGTCCACCATCATGGTCGCACTGCTGCTGTGGTGGCGCTTCCGCTCGCCGCTGGTGATCGCGGCGATCGCGGTGCCGATCGTGCTGAGCATCGCTGCGGCGTCGTTCGCCGTGCAGGCGGTGTACGGCACGGTGCATGGCGTGGCGCTGGGCTTTGGCATCACCATGCTGGGCGTGTCGGTGGATTACCCGGTGCTGATGATCGGCCATCGCAAGGCGGGCGAAGCGGCCGCGGCCACACGCGCACGGATCGGCCGCGCCTTCGTGCTGGCGGTGGTCACCGCGACGCTCGGACTGTCGGCCATGATATTCTCCGGTTTTCCGGGCCTGTCGCAGCTCGGCGTGTTCTCCGCCGTGGGACTGGCGACGGCGGCCGTGACAACCTGGTTCCTGCTGCCGCGGCTCATCGTGGCCGCCGAACTCGCGCCCGTAGCGTCCGGCAGCCCGGTGTGGCTGGCGCGGATCGAGTGCCTGCGCCGGTTCCGCCTGCTGGGCCTGCTGCCGATTGCCGTCGCCGCCATCTGGCTGACCGCGCGCGGTGGACCGGACTGGGAGGATGATCTGGCCAGCCTCAGCCCGATACCCGCAGCGTCGCGCGCCCTGGACGCGGTGTTGCGGGCCGATCTCGGCGCGCCGGAGGCGGGGCGGCTGCTGATGGTGCGCGGCGCCGATGCGCAAGCGATCTTGCGCCGGCAGGAGGCACTGATGCCGGTGCTGGACAGGCTGCGGCAGGATGGCGTGATCGGCGGCGCCGAACTGGCTGCCCGGCTGGTGCCGAGTGTCGCGACCCAGCTCGCCCGCCGCGATGCACTGCCTGATGCGGCGACGCTTGCGGCGCGGCTCGAGGCGGCGCGGGCCGTGCTGCCGTTTCGCGCCACGGCGTTTGATGCGTTTCAGGAGGCGGTGCAGGCGTCCCGGACCATGCGGCCGGTCGTGCCGGCCGACCTGGCGGGCAGTCCGTTGGCGACCCGGCTCGCGCCGTTGCTGATCGAACGGGACGGCGGCTGGCTGGGCCCGATCGCGCTGCAGTCGGTGCCGGATCCCGCGCGGCTGACCGCGGCGCTGGCGGAGGCGCATATCCTCGATGCCAACGTTCTGTACATCGACATGCGGGCCGAGTTGGGCCAGGTCCTGTCCGACTACACCGCGCGTGCCTGGCGGTGGCTGGGCGTGAGCGGCCTGCTCATGCTGGTCGCGCTGGCGATCGGTCTGCGCTCCGTCGGCAGGGTGGTGCGGGTACTGGGCGCGGTGGTCGCCGCCATGGTGTTGACCGTCGCAGTGCTGACACTGCTGCGGGCGCGGCTGTCGTTGATCCACCTGGTGGCGTTCCAGCTGGTCGCCGGCGTCGGGCTGGACTACGCGCTGTTCTTCGCCCGGCGGCAGCTTGACACGGAGGAGCGCGCGCGCACTTTGCGCACTCTCGTCACCTGTATCGCGATGACTCTGCTCACATTCGGCCTGTTGGCAGCCTGCCAGACGCCGCTGTTGCGCGACATCGGCATGACTGTGGCAATAGGGGCGACGTCGGCGATGCTGTTCGCATTTCTGTTCGCCGGCGTGACGCCGGACGAGGCGGCCAAAGAGGAGCTTGCGTGAGGCCACCGATGCAACCGCTCGTGTTGACCGCCACGACCGCGATCAGCGCCATCGGCCGCGGTGCCCCGGCGCATCTGCAGGCGCTGCGCACCCGCAGCGGAGGGCTGCGGCCGAACGACTTCGATGCGGCCGTCGGTGGCTGGATCGGCCGGGTCGCGGACATCGAGCAGCATCGCCTGCCGACGGCGCTGGCCGCGTTCGACTGCCGCAACAACCGGCTCGCCGACCTGGCGCTGGGCACGGACGGGTTTGCCGATGCGGTGGCCCGCGCCAGGGCCACTTACGGCGCGGACCGCATCGCCGTCGTGTTGGGCACCAGCACCTCCGGCATTACCGAGGCCGAAGCCGCCTACCAGCGGCGCGATCCTGCGACCGGGGCGCTGCCGGCCGGTTTCGACTACGATCACACGCAGGACCTGTTTTCGTTGGGCCGCTATGTGCGCACGGTGCTTGGCCTGCGCGGGCCGGCGCTGGTGGTCTCCACCGCCTGCGCCTCCAGCGCGCGCAGTTTCGTCGACGCGGCACAATTGATCGCCAGCGGCCTGTGCGATGCCGCGGTGGTGGGCGGCGCCGACAGCCTGTGCCGCATGACGCTGCACGGATTCGCTGCCTTGGAGCTGATCTCGCCCACGCCGTGCCGGCCGTGCGATGGCGACAGGTCGGGCATCTCGATCGGCGAGGCCGCCGGCTTCGCCCTGTTGGAACGCGCCGATGCAGGCCGGCCGGACCGTGGCGCCGGCGAACGGCTCGCCCTGTTGGGCATGGGCGTGACCAGCGATGCGCATCACATGTCGTCGCCGCATCCGCAGGGCGCGGGGGCAGTGGGCGCCATGCGCCAGGCGCTGCAGACCGCCGGCCTTGCGCCGGCCCAGGTGGATTGGGTCAACCTGCACGGGACCGGCACGCGCGCCAATGACGCAATGGAGGATCTCGCGGTCTTCGAGGTCTTCGGCGGCAGCGTCCCGTGCAGTTCGACCAAGGGCTGGACCGGCCATACCCTCGGCGCCTGCGGCATCCTCGAGGCGGTGATGGCCGGGCAGTGCATGGCGGCGGATCTGCTCCCGGGCTGTCTCGACGTGGCGACGCCCGATCCGGCGTTTCGTGCCCATGTGGCCACCGCCAATGTCGAACGGCCGCTGCGTGTGGTGCTGAGCAATTCGTTCGGGTTCGGCGGTATCAACTGCAGCCTTGTGCTGGGGCGCGTGCATTGAACCGGCTGGAAGCGCGGATCCTCGGCGTATCGGTATGGGGTCCGGGCCTGCAGGGCTGGGCGGCCAGCGTCGCTGCCCTGTCCGGTGCAGCGGACTACGCACCGGTCCCATCGCCCGCGCCGCCGCCGGCGATCCTGTCCGCCATGGAACGCCGGCGCACCGGCCCGGTCGCCCGCCTCGCCCTGGCCGTGGCGAGCGAGGCCGCCGCCATGTCGGGATTGCCGGCCGGCAGTCTGCGCGGCGTGTTCGCCAGTGCCAGCGGCGACGGCCTGATCGTGGGCAGCATCCTGGACGACCTGACACGGTCGGCCGATGCCGCACGCCTGGTGTCCCCGACCCAGTTCCACAACTCGGTGCATAATGCGGCGGCCGGCTACTGGTCGATCGCCACCGCGAGCGAGCGCCCGATCACCTGCCTCGCCTGCCATGACGCCACCTGGGCCGCGGGGCTGACAACCGCGCTGGCCGAACTGGCGACGCAGGGAGAGCCTGTGCTGCTCTGCGCCTACGACCATCCGATGCCGCCACCGCTGGATGTGAAGCGCCCGACCATTGCGCCATTCGGCGTTGCACTGGTGCTGTCGCCCGCCGGCACCACCGATGGCCTGGCGGGGATTTCAGTACCGATTCGAACCCGAACCGGCACCGCCGGAGGCCGGTGTGCCCAACCAGCCGGCCCTGCGACCCTTGGCCGCCGGCAATGCCGCGGCCCGCTCGCTGCCATTGCTGGAATTGCTGGCGCAGAGCACGGGCGGCTCGCATGTGCTGGCTTATCTCGACGGTCGCCTGGATGTCGTGGTGACACCGTGACTTATCCGGCCGGGCTGGATCGTGCGGCGATCGCGGCGCTGATCCCGCACGCCCACCGCATGATGCTGCTGGATCGCGCTGAGAGCTGGGATGCCAGCTCGCTGCGGTGCCGGACGTATTCGCATCTGGATCCAGCGAACCCGCTGCGGCGCTGCGGCCGCCTGGCGACGCTCTGCGGCATCGAATATGGCCTCCAGGCCACCGCCCTGCATGGCGCGCTGGTGGCGGGGGGGATAGCACAGGCCTATCGGTTCCTGGCGGCGTTGCGCGACGTGACGCTGCAGGCGGACCGGCTCGACGATCCTGAACGTGGCGCCCTGGAGGTGGTGGTGCAGTTGCAACGCCAGGAGGCCACCGGATCGATCTATGCGATGCAGCTTCGTTCCGGCGACGGCAGGCCCGTGCTGGCGGGGCGCGCCGTCATCGCCGTGCCGCCGCGCTCATGAGGCGGGCGCTGGTCACCGGTGGCGCGAGCCCACTCGGCGCAGCGATCTCGCGGCGCCTGGCGATGGCCGGGTGCCATGTCGTCGTCCACACACATACCGGCGGCAAGCGTGCGGCCGCGCTGGTCGCCGACATCGTTGCTTCGGGCGGAGCGGCGGAATTGGTGTGCTTCGACCTTGCCGACTTCGCGGCGACCGAAGCCGCGCTGCGAGGCATCGCCGAATCCGGTGTGCCGCAGATCGTGGTGCACAACGCCGGCACCCATGATGACGTGCCTATGGCCGGGATGTCGGAGGCGCAGTGGCGCGGGGTGGTCGACGTGTCACTCGGGGGATTCTACGCCGCGGTACGGCCGTTGCTCCTGCCGATGATGGCGACGCGCTGGGGCCGCATCGTTGCCATCTCCTCGGTGTCGGCGCTGATGGGCAATCGCGGGCAGGTAAATTACGCGGCTGCCAAGGCCGGGCTGATCGGCGCCGTGAAGTCGCTGGCGCGCGAAGTGGCAAGCCGTGGCCTGACGGTCAACGCGGTGGCGCCCGGGCTGATCGCCTCTCCTGCCGTCGATGCGGCGATCGACACCGCCACACTCGCCGCCCTGGTGCCGATGCAGCGCGCCGGCCGGCCCGAGGAAGTGGCTGCGCTGGTCGCCTTCCTGGTATCGGATGAGGCGGCCTACATCACCGGCCAGGTGGTGTCGATCAACGGGGGCATGGCGTGACGCAGCCGATCGAGTGCGACGTTCTGGTCATTGGTGGCGGCCCGGCGGGATCGACCGCGGCGGCGTTGCTCGCCGAACGCGGCCGCCACGTGGTGCTGCTGGAGAAGGACGTCCATCCGCGCTTCCACATCGGTAAATCGCTGCTGCCGCTGAACAACGCGCTGTTCGAGCGCCTGGGCGTGCGCGACAAAGTGGCGGCGATGGGGGTGCTGAAGCCGGGCGCGGAATTCGTTTCCGACCCCACCGGTGCCAGCGTGCATTTCGAGTTCGCCCAGGGGATGGACACGCGCTACCCGTATAGCTGGCAGGTGCGCCGCTCCGAGTTCGACGCCGCCCTGTTTGCCACCGCCGTGGCGCGCGGCGCGGTCGCCGCCGAGGGCACGCGGGTAACCGACATCGCCTTCGCGGCCAACGGGGGGCGGTCGCGCGTCACCGCGGTGGGCGCGACGGGCGATCAACTCAAGTATACGCCGCGCTTCGTGCTCGACGCCTCCGGGCGGGATGCGTTCGTGGCCCGCCGGCTCGGGACCAGGCAGGCGAACAAGCGCAACAACACCGCCGCGCTGTTCGGCCACTTCAGCGGCGTCGAACACAGGTCGGGAGAGCTTCAGGGATACATCTCCATCCATCTGGTCGAGGACGGCTGGTTCTGGCTGATCCCACTGCCCGACGATGTCATGAGCGTGGGCTTCGTCGGCAACCAGTCCGCCTTCAAGGACCGCCGCGGGACGCCGGCGGACCTGTTCAGGGCGCGCGTGCAATCCAGCCCGACGGTCAGCGCGCGCATGGCGAATGCCGTAGCGCTGTCCGACATCGTCAGCACGGGCAACTACTCGTACGCAGCGAGCGTGGCCTGGGGCGACGGCTACCTGCTGATCGGCGACGCCTTCGCATTCGTCGATCCGGTGTTTTCGAGCGGCGTGCTGCTGGCCATGACATCGGCCGATCTCGGCGCGGCGGTCGCCGATGCCTGGATCGACGATCCCAGCGCGGGGCGAGCCATGGCACGCCGCATGGAGCAGCAGATGCGCGGCGCGATGAAGCGGATCAACTGGCTCATCTATCGCATGAACACGCCGACACTGCGCATGCTGTTCATGGGTCCGCGGAACACGTTGCGTATGCGGGATGGGCTGATCAGCCTGCTGGCGGGCAATCTGCGCGGCAACTGGCGGTCGGTCGCGCCGGTCCTGGCGTTCAAGTCGATCTATCTCGTGCTGATGATGCTGATGCGGCTCGGCCTCGTTCGCTATCAAGGCGCTGTGCGTGACCCGGCATTGTCACGCTGAGGGCTGCCTGACGAGCATCGCCGTCGTCGCACGGATCCGGGCATCACGCCTTATCCCATGCGGTCGCGCCAGCGGTAGTACGCCACCGATGGTGCCAGGAACCAGGGGTTGCCGTAGTCCAAGGGCCGGGTCTGGAACGAAGCATCGTGCAGCCCGGTGTGCCCCTCTGCCAGGCCCAGCACCTGCTGGCCCAGCCGCATGCCCAGGTAGCCGGCCATCCCGGCCCCCGAGCCACAATAGCCCATGGCGTAGTGCAGACCGTCCTGATGGCCGATATGCATCAGCTCGTCGAACGTATAGGCGACGAAGCCGCACCACGAATGGCTGATCCGCGTGCCCGCCAGCTCCGGGAACAGGCGGATCAGTTCGGCGTAGAGGCGCGGCGCGCTGACCCGCGGATCGGTCTCGCTCGCCGATACCCGACCGCCGAACAGCACCCGCCGGCCGTCCGGTGAGGCGCGGTAGTAGTACACCACCTTGCGGGTGTCGCTGACGATCCGGTCGTTCGGGAACAGGCGCGCGATGGTGTCGCGCGGCAGCGCCTCGGTGGCGATGACATAGCTGCCGATCGGGATCACCCGGCGCTGCAGCCAGGGTACCAGCTGGCCGGTATAGCCGTTGGTCGCCACCACCACGTCGCGCGCCCGGGCGACGCCGCGGTGGGTCTGCACCTGGTATTCCGCCCCCTGCCGCTGCAGTCCGGTCACCTTACAATGCGGCACCACGGTGGCGCCGGCAGCCAGCACGCGATCCAGCATGCCCTGATGCAGCCTGGCGGGATTGACCGAGGCATGCTTCGGATAGATCACGCCGCCGAAATAGGCGTCGCTGCCCAGCTCGCGCCGCTGCTCGTCGCGCGGCACCATATGCGCCTCCACCTCCAGGCCCCGCGGCTGGTTGGCGATGCGCTGGGCGAGGTATTCGTATTGCCGAGCGTTGTGTGCGGCATGGAAGCGCCCGACCACGCGGAAGTCGCAGTCGATCCCCTCGGTCCTGATGAAGTCACCGATCCAGGCCAGCGAGGCCTGGCCGTCGCGGACGATGCGCGCCGCGACGTCGGCGCCGAACCTGCGTGCCAGTTCGTCGAAGCCGGCCTTCACGCTGGTGGAGATCTGCCCGCCATTGCGGGTGCTGCAGCCGAACCCGGCCTCCTCGGCATCCAGCACCAGCGTCGAACGCCCGCCGCGGACAGTCTGCAGCGCCGCACTCAACCCGGTGTAGCCGGAGCCGATCACCACGACGTCGGCCTGTTGCGGCGGCGCGACCGACGGCAGGGCCGGGCGAGGTACGTCATCCCACCAATACGGCGTCAGCTTCATGTCATCCGCCATGTTGATCTGCGACATCCGGAGTCACCTTGTCACTGCGGGCGTCGTCATCTTGCACCATGCAGCACCAGATCGGCGCCCTTTTCGCCGACCATGATGGTGGGCGCGTTGGTGTTGCCCGAGGTCAGCGTCGGGAAGATGGAGGCGTCGATCACCCGCAGCCCGCGCAAGCCGTGCACCGCCAGCCTGTGGTCGACGACGCAGCTCCGCGGATCCGGCCCCATGCGGCGGGTGCCGACGGGATGGAACACGCTGGATGCGCGCTGCCGCACATCGTCCAGCAAGGCGTCATCGCACCGCACGGCGGGGCCGGGCTTCAGCTCCTCGGCAATCACCGCCTGCAACGACGGTGCTGCGGACAAGCGCCGCAGCAGCCTTGTGCAGTCCAGCAGGTCGCGGATGTCGTCGGCGGTGGCCAGCGAGTTCGGCACGATGCGCGGCGCGGCGAACGGATCCGGCGTGAGCAGCTCGATGAAGCCCCGGCTGCGCGGCCGGCAGGGCTGGGCGCTCAGCAGGAAGCCGGGAAACGGATCGGGCCGCAGCAGGGCGCGCGTACCGGGCGCGGCGCGGGTGTAGCTCAGCGGCGAGAAATACAGCTGGACGTCGGGTTGCCGCAGCTCCGCGCGGCTGCGCACGAAGCCGCCGGCCTGGTTGACGCTGATCGCGAGCGGCCCGCGCCGGGTCAGCACATAGCGCAATCCGGCGCCCAGCTTGCCGAACCAGCGGCCGAACGTGTCGTTCAGCGTGGGCACCCGGGCGCGATACAGGTGGTCGATGCACAGATGGTCCTGCAGGTTGCGGCCCACCGCCGGACTGTCCCGCACCACGTCGATCCCCAGCCTCGCGAGCCGCTTTGCCGAACCGATGCCGGACAGTTGCAGCAACTGCGGCGAGCCGATCGCACCGGTGGCGAGGATCACCTCGCCCTCGGCGCGCACCGCCACGTCGCAGCCGTGCCGGCGATAGGCGACGCCGACCGCGCGTCCGTCTTCGACCAGGATGCGGGTGACCTGGGCGCCGGTCTCGACACGCAGCCCTGGGCGTCGCATCGCCGGATGCAGATAGGCGCGGGAAGCGGACATCCGCCGGCCGTCACGCGTGGTCATCTGGTAGTGTGGGGAGGGCGCGCGCCGTCAGGCCACGCGGCGGGTCTGCACCAGTGCCTCCAGCGCCTGGCCCAGCACGCCGACGCCGGCCGTGATCTCCTTCGGCGTGACGCCGCCGAAGCCCAGCACCAGCGCATTGGTCCCGGCCGGCTCGAGGCAGAACCGCGCGGTCGGCGACACCACGATGCCGCGCTGCTCCGCCGCCTGCGCCGCGGCGCCTTCCCCGATATCGGGATGGAGGTGGCCGATCGTGTGCAGTCCGCTCTCGGCCGGCATCACGTCGAGCAATCCGGTCAGTTGCCGCTTCGCCGCATCGCACAGTGCCGCGTGGCGTTCCTGGTAGATACGCCGCATGCGGCGAACATGGGTGGCAAAGAATCCTTCCTCGATGAACTCGGCCACCGTCGCCTGCACGCCGGTCGGCACGCCCTGCACAAACGATGTGGACACCCGGTTGAACGTCTCCACCAGCGACGGCGGCACCAGCATGAAGCCCAGCCGCAGCGCGGGGAACAGCGACTTGCTGAAGGTGCCGACATAGATCACCAGGCCGGTGCGATCGATGCTCTTCAACGTGGCCAGCGGCTGCTGGCCGAAGCAGAACTCCCGGTCATAGTCGTCCTCGATGATCCACGCCCCCGCCTGCTCGGCCGAACGCAGCAATGCGAAGCGGCGTTCGAGGCTCATGATGTGGCCGAGCGGCTGGTGGTGCGAGGGGGTGACGAAGACCAGGCGGAAGTGGCGGCTGCGGCGCAGCCCTTCCTCCACGCACAGGCCCTCCTGGTCCACCGGCACCAGGTCGGCGCCGCACGCCAGCAGGCTGTTGCGCGCGCCGATCGCCCCGGGATTCTCGAACCACACCGTGTCGCCGGGGCTGAGCAGGATGGTACCGATCAGGTTGAACGCCTGCTGCGCGCCGCCGACGATGAAGATCTGGTCGCTGTCGCAGGCGATGCCGCGATTGGCGCGCAGGTGCGCGGCGATCGCCACCCGCAGCGGCACGTAGCCGATCGGCGCGCCGTAGCCCATGACGTCCTCGCGCCTGCCGCGCCAGTGCCGCGCTGCGAGCCGCGCCCATTGCGCCATCGGGAAGGCGTCGAACGCCGGCAGCGCGGTGATGAACGGGCGCGGCGCATGCGGCAGGCGCGGGCGATCGCCAAACCGCTGCACCGCCCAGTCCATCGCCTTCGACAGGCCGGGCGGCGGTTCGACCGGCCGCTCCTCCGCCGTGGCGGCAATATTGCGTGGGCGGTCGGAGTTCAGCGCCTCGCTGACATAGGTGCCGGCCCCGATGCGTGATTCCACCAGCCCTTCGGCGGCCAGCCGCTCGAATGCGTCGATCACCGTGGTACGCGATACGCCGAGGTCGCGTGCCAGCGCGCGGCTGGCCGGCAGCCTAGCCTTCGGCGCGATGTCGCCGGACAGCATCATGTCGCGCAGGATCATGTAGAGCTGGATGCTGATCGGACGCGTCGACCGGTGGTCGAGTGCGATCGACAGCAGCAAGGCGCCGCCCGCCCGTTTCACCATGGACAGCGCCCCCTGCGCCGCAAAGTGGTATCATGCTAGGCTCAGAATGGCCCTTTAGCAGACTCCCTTTTCCGCCGACCGTCCAGGCAGCAAACAGTCCCACTGAACGAACCGGCATGAAAATCCGCAGTATCGAGACGTTCTGCAGCGAATACGTCGGCTTCGTCCGCGTTACCGCCGAGGACGGCGCGCAGGGCTGGGGCCAGGTCTCGCCCTACAATGCCGACATCACCGCGCAGATGGTGCACCGCCAGGTGGCGCCGTGGTCGCTGGGACACGACGCTGACGACATCGACGGCCTGGTCGCGCTGATCCCACTGCGCGAGCACAAATTCCCCGGCTCCTATCTGTGCCGCGCGATGTGCGGGCTGGACACCGCGCTGTGGGATCTGCGCGGCAAGCGCGCCAACCGCAGCGTCTGCGAACTGCTCGGCGGTACGCCACGGCCGCTGCGCGCCTATGCGTCGTCGATGAAGCGCGACATCACGCCGGACGCCGAAGCCGACCGGCTGGCGCGGCTGGCGCGGCTGGCGCGGCTGGCGCGGCTGGCGCGGCTGCCGCGAACGCCACGGCTTCGACGCGTTCAAGTTCCGCATCGGCGCCGAGTGCGGCCGCGACGTCGATGAATGGCCCGGCCGCACCGAGGCGATCATCCCGGCCATCCGCCGGGCGCTGGGCGACGATGTGACCTTGTTGGCCGACGCCAACAGCGGCTTTTCGCCGCGGCGGGCAATCGAGGTTGGCCACAGGCTGGAAGACAACGCGATATCGCATTACGAGGAGCCATGCCTGTACTGGGAGCTGGAGCAGACCAGGGAGGTCAGCCAGGCGCTGCAGATCGACATCACCGGCGGCGAGCAGGACTGCATGTTGCCGGTGTGGCGGCACATGATCGAGCTGCGGGCGGTCGACGTGATCCAGCCGGATGTCTGCTACGTCGGCGGGCTGACGCGGACCTTGCAGGTGGCGCAGATGGGCGCGGCGGCCGGCCTGCCCTGCACGCCGCACAGCGCCAACCTGTCGATGGTGACGGTGTTCACCATGCACCTGCTTGGCGCGATTCCAAACGCCGGCAAATATCTGGAATTCTCCATCGAAGGACCGGACTACTATCCGTGGCAGGACGGGTTGTTCCGCAATCCGCCCTATACGGTGCGGGACGGCAAGGTCACCATTCCCGGCGGCCCGGGCTGGGGGGTCGAGATCGAACCAGCGTGGCTCGAACGCGCCCAGTATCAGATCAGCACGCGCGACTGAGGTCCGGGCGATGACGCGAATGATCCATCTCACAGGGAGGACACGATGCAGCGAAGGACATTCCTGACTTCCGCCGCGGCGCTGGGCGCCGGGGCCGTGGCGCCGTCACTGGCGCCCTCACTGGCGCGGGCCGCGCAGGAACTCACCGTGGTCTCGTTCGGCGGTGCCTATCAGGCGGCCGAGAGCAAGGCGCTGTTCCAGCCCGCCGCGAAGGCGCTGGACATCACGGTAACCGAGCGCACCTATACCGGCATCGGCCAACTGCGCCTGCAGGTGCAGGCTGGCGCGGTGACCTGGGACGTTGTGGCCAGCGGATCGGGCAGCGCGGCGCGCGCCGGCGCCGAGGGCATCCTGGAGAAGCTGGACTACAAGACCATCGACGTCTCCAGCTTCCTGCCCGGCACCTGGCAGGAATACTGCGTCGGCGGCGACGTGTTCTCCACCGTGATGGCGTGGAACACCAAGACCTACGACAGCAAGGCACCGCAGAGCTGGGCGGATTTCTGGGACGTGAAGAAGTTCCCCGGCAAGCGCAGCTATCGCAATGCGGTGGCCGGCGCGCTGGAGCCGGCGCTGATGGCAGACGGCGTGCCGATCAACGAAGTGTACAAGGTGCTGTCGGCGTCTGGCGGGATCGAGCGCGCCATCGAGAAGATCAAGCAGCTGAAGCCGCACGTCGCGGTGTGGTGGTCGTCCGGCGCGCAGCACGCGCAGCTGATGAAGGACGGCGAGGTGGACATGATCACCGGCTGGAACGGCCGCTTCGACGCGGTGGCGAAGGACGGCGCTCATGTTGCCTACACCTTCAACCAGGCGCTGTTGGACTACGACGCCTATGCGATCCCGAAGGGCGCGCCGCACAAGGAACTGGCGATGAAGTTCCTGGCCGAGATCAGCAAGCCGCACTACCAGGCCGACCTGACCAAGGACATCACCTACGGACCGACCAACAAGAAGGCGTACGACCTGGGCGTGATCGATCCGGCCTATGCGAAGAAGCTGCCGTCCTATCCGGCCAATGCGGCGCTGCAGTTGCCCATCGATACCGAGTGGTACATCAAGTTCGAGGCGAAGGCGTCGGAGGCGTACCAGAACATGCTGACGGCGTGACGGCGTCTGCGGTCGATCGGGCTCGCCGATCCGGTCACGGCCCGGGTCGGTCCGCATTGTTCCGCCCGATCGTGTCATGGCCGACCCCGCGCCGGCCACCCACATCGGTCCGCGCGGGCATGCTGCAGCCCGACGAGATCGTTGCGGGGCGGCTGGCCGGCACACCGCCGGCCATGACAGCTCGGTGCCGGCCGATGCCGCCTGACCCCGCTCGACTGCCGCCATTGCAGCCGATGCTGCCTGACCCCGGCCCACTGCCGCCACTGCAATGGAGTCCGAATGGCACGTGACGCATCGCTCCCGATCACCATCCGAAAGATCGGCAAGCGCTACGGCCATGTCCGGGCGCTGGACAACGTCGATCTGGACATCAGCAGCGGCGAATTCCTGACGCTGCTCGGCCCCTCCGGCTCCGGCAAGACCACGCTGCTGATGGTGATCGCCGGCTTCATCCGCCCCGACCACGGCAGCCTGCGCTTCGGTGACGCGGAGATGATCCGCGTCGCGCCGCACAAGCGCGACCTCGGCATGGTGTTCCAGAACTACGCGCTGTTCCCGCACATGGACGTCGCGGCCAATGTCGGCTTTCCGCTGCGGCTGCGCGGCATGCAGCGCGCCGAGGCGGTGCGCAAGGTTGAGTGGGCGCTGGACTTGGTGCAACTCGGCGGCTACGGCACGCGCCGGGTGGACGAGTTGTCCGGCGGGCAGCGCCAGCGTGTCGCGCTGGCCCGCGCCATCGTGTTCGAGCCGCGCATCCTGCTGATGGACGAACCGCTCTCCGCGCTCGACAAGCAGCTGCGCGAGCACATGCAGATCGAGCTGCGCCGGCTGCACGAGACACTCGACATGACGACGGTCTATGTCACGCATGACCAGCGCGAGGCACTGACCATGTCCGACCGCATCGCGGTGCTGAACCGCGGACGCATCATCCAGCTCGATGCCCCGCGCAGCCTGTATGAACGGCCCGCCACGCGCTTCGTCGCGGAGTTCATCGGTGAATTGACCTTCCTGCCAATCGAGCAGAGCGGCGGCGGGTATGGCTATGCGGGACAGCGGCTGAAACTGCCGGAGGGTGCGGCACCGCATGGCGCCCGCCTGCTGATGGTGCGGCCGGAACGGCTGCAGATGCTCGACACCGCCACATCGGCCGACATGAACCTGCTGCACGGCCAGGTCGAGGACATCGTGTACCAGGGCGACAGCGTACCTGCTGCAGGTGCGTCTCGCGGATGGCAATCTGCTCGGGGTCCGGCGCGTCTCCACCAGCGTGGCACTGGCAACACTGCCGCAACGCGGCGCGGCCATCACCCTGGCACTGAGCCCGGAGGACACCATCCTGCTGGCCGACGACAGCGGGGCCGCATGAGCGACATGGCCGGCCGCCCGTTCCAGGCCGACCTGCGGCGGGACGAACGCAACGAGCGGATGGTGCTGTTCGGGCTGGGCGTGCCCGCGCTGCTGGTGGTGACGGTGATCCTGGTGATCCCGGTCGCCTGGCTGTTCTGGCTGTCGTTCCTGGACGGCCGCGGCGCACTCAGCCTGGCCAACTACCAGCGCCTGGTGCGCGAGGCGTCCTACGGTCGCATCCTGCTGGCCACCTTCGAGATCAGCGCCGCCGCCACCGTGATTTGCCTGGTACTGGGCTACCCCCTCGCCTATGTTTTGGCCCAGCTGCCCCGCCGGGTCGCCAATCTGTGCATGCTGGGCGTGCTGATGCCGTTCTGGACCTCGATCCTGGTGCGCACCTACGCCTGGCTGGTGCTGCTGCAGCGGCACGGGCTGATCAACGACTGGGGCATCCAACTCGGGCTTTGGCATCAGCCGCTGGCCTTGGTCTACAACTTCAACGGCACGCTGATCGGCCTGGTGCACATCATGCTGCCGTTCCTGGTGCTGCCGGTGTACGGCTCGATGCGCGCCATCGACCTGGACTACGTGAAGGCCGCGGCCAACCTCGGCGCCTCGCCCACCCAGGCGTTCTGGCGCGTGTTCTTTCCGCTGTCGCTGCCTGGGGTGTACGCCGGATCGCTGATGGTGTTCATCCTCTGCCTCGGCGCCTACGTGACGCCGGAGATGCTGGGCGGCGGCAAGCTGATCATGGTCGCCAACGGCATCGCCAAGAATATCCAGATCTTCTTCAACTGGGGCGCGGCGAGCGCGCTGGGCGTGGTGCTGCTGGTGCTGACCGGCGCCATCCTGTGGATCGCGACGCGGCTGGCCGGCGCCGACCGGCTGTTCGGCGGGCATGGCACATGACCTGGTGGCGCGCACCCGCTTCCCCGACCCAGGTGACGCATGGTGCGCGGCTGTGGCTCTACGCCGTGGCCGTGGTCGTCATGGCGTTCCTGGTGCTGCCGACGCTGATCGTCATTCCCATGTCGTTCTCCGCCTCGGACTACCTGGAGTTCCCGCCGCACCATCTGTCGCTGCGCTGGTACGCACACTACCTGGGCTCGCCGGAATGGATCCAGGCCACCCTCACCTCGCTGAAGGCCGGCGTGCTGACGATGGTGGTCGCGGTGCCGCTGGGCACCATGGCGGCATACGGGCTGCTGGTGTCGCGCACGCGCTGGGCCCGGCTGGCGCTCGCGATGCTGCTGACGCCGATCGTCGTGCCGGTGATCCTGGTGGCGATCGGCGTGTTCTACGTCTACGTCAAGCTGAAGCTACTGGACACGATCGGCGGCCTGGTGCTGGCGCACAGCATGCTGGCGCTGCCGCTGGTGGTGATGGTGATGACCTCGGCATTGAAGAGCTTCGACCTGAACCAGGAGATGGTGGCGCGCAGCCTCGGCGCTTCCCGCCTGCGGGCATTCCGGATGGTGACCATGCCGCAGGTCCAGTTCGCCGTCGTCACCAGTGCGGTGCTGTCCTTCCTGACCTCGTTCGACGAGGTGGTGGTGGCGATGTTCATTTCCGGAGGCCCCAACGCCACGCTGACCCGGGCGATGTTCGACGCGCTGCGTGACCAGATCGATCCGACCATCGCCGCCATCTCCACCGTGATGATCGTGCTGTCCTCGCTGCTGGTCGTGCTGTCCCAGCTGATCGGCCGATCGCGGCGCACCGGGGGCGGTGCCTAGCCGAGGACCGGCGCAGCGACTTTGACCCGGATGATCTCCCTGGCGACGGACTTGATGGCCGATGCGAAGCCAACGACCGTCCAGCGCATCCTGAGCGACTGCCGCGGTTACTGGCGCTATCTGGCCACCGTCAATGTCGTGCCAGACGCGCGGCCCCTTCGACAAGCTGGGCCTGAAGGGAAGACGGTCTTTTGGTAGCAGTTTGAGCCGGCCGAGGTGGTGCGGCTGCTTGGTGAGGCTGTGGCCCGCGGAGACGACCAGCTTGCCGGCCTGATCCGACTGGCGATGTATTCTGGTGCTCGGCGGGAGGAGCGGTGCGCCCTCAAGGTGAGAAGGTGACGTCCGACCGCTTCACCATCGCCGAACCCTGCGAAAACACTGCGCCACAGATCGCCAGGCTGAAGGACGAGCAAGAGGCGGTGCGTCAGGGGATGCGGCATAACGCCTGACATACGTAGGCGGGCAGCCCTGGTGGCAGAAGGCTGGCAGGCCTCAGTTATGGTTCACGCCCCCTCCGGCGCTTCGTCAGGGTCCACGTCAGGGTCCACGTCAGGCTCGTTTCCAAGGAAGCGGCACATTTCATCCAGGTGGACGTCTAGGTCGCGCCGTTCCGCGGCGGTCAGGGCGTCCCAATCCGCATCGGTGGCAGTCTCCATCCAGTCCTCCCAGTCGAGGATTGGGATGCGGACACTGGCGTTCATCTTCACGACGTCGCGGCCCAGATCGGTGATGCTCATGGTTCCTCCCTCGATCTGGAGAAGCCGATAGCTGCATAGCCGGCTGTAGCCAGGGTCCAGCAAGCCAGCCCGAATTTGGACCGGGCAATTTGCCTTGAGACGTCGCAGGAGTGCCAGGTCGGTTTGGCGCAGCACCAGGTCGTCGTGAGCGCTAATGTCGTCATCATTGGCTGGCGCGGTTAAGAAATCGAAATACAGCGGAACCAACGATGCGACGGTCATGGGCAGCCCTCTCATCCAGGTGCGTCAGACCGTCGCCGGTATGCGCGGTCGCCGCATACGGTATATCCAGCAATGCCACAGTTGCAACTGAAATATTATATCAAAGCCGTCCATATACTACTGTAACTAAGATGTATACAAATATAAACCTGTCAGAATTGATAGATCTCCGGAGATTGCGCCGCCATTTGACGACGGCCTGGCCCCATAATGGTGGACGGTGGCGTAACGTCATGCCAATAGGACGCGGTAGCCATCCGGTCGTTGCGGCTGCAAAGCGTAGAACAACCTGGGGTTTTGCCGGAATTGCGGCGGGTTATTATGGTAATTGGCAACGAATTTGGCATATCGTCAGGTTGGCTGCGTGTGTCAAACGGGGTGGATAGGACAACCGCGCCCCACCCCCCGTAGTCGATCGCCAGCGAAGCCCCCCTGGCATCGCCTGTGCCCGTGCCTGCTGTGGCCGAGGACGATCGCACGACGCAGCACAAGCAGGGCACCGGCCACCAGCGCGGAGGATGCCATCCGCACAAGCGGCACCCACAGGGGCAACGGGTTGCCGGCGGCACCAATCTCCAGCGGCTAGGGCTCGCAGCGGAACGCCTCAGATATTCATCGGACCTTCGGTGCACGAGATGAAGTAGAAGTTGCCGTGTGCCGCGTCACCGTCCCTCTGCCGCCCTACGGACGCGACTGGGACCCGGTTGGCCTGTCCTGGTCCCATTTCGCTACCGCCAACCAGGCTAGCTCCCCCATCCCAGCGGTGGCGGCCAAACATGCGATGTGTCAGGCTGGGATCAAAGCGTCCGTAGGGATCGTGAACGATGAAGCGGAGGTCGGCTGAACAGGCCAGGCCTTCGTTCCCGTCATAACCGATGATCAGGATAATGTGGCCTTTGACGGCTTGGTGGCTGACACTGGCCAGCACCGGAAAGCCCCCGTCGATAAAGCGGATCACGGACGCTATAGCAGTATCGATGAAATGTGATTGTATGTATTCGAAATTCAGCGGCGGATGATAGCGCTGCTCCAGCCACCAAAGCATATTCTTGTGCGCATTTCGGGCTTTCGCCGGGCGATCCGGCGATTGATTGATTTCCTTCCAAATATCGCCAATAGCCCTGTCCGCGCCCCCAAATGATGCCTTAAGCACAGACCTTTCTATGTACATAGCAAACATCTTTAGTACCTGTCGATTGACACCATGTTGCGTCAGGCTGGACAAGATACGGCACGTCCAGAAGCTTCGATGTCCCGGCCACGTTTCTGTTCCTCCCTGCTCGAATTCTGGTCCTTCCCACTCGCCTACCGCGCGTTTGCACACTGGCATTGCGTATGTCAGTGAGGTACTTCACAGCAATTGTTACGCGCCGTTCTTGGACACGATCTTTTGAATCCCCCGGCGGGCAGGGTGAACGTAAGAGCCTCGCATGCCAATCGCACGCGACGAACGGCCGGATTTTTTCAAGCCCTAAGCCAGTTCCAACCCATCGTCGATGGTAGTGGTTCCACGCAGGTTACCTGCTACCGCGCATGTAGCGATTCTTTCACTTCAACCGGCGCGCTGCAAATTTTTCCTCGACATGTACGACTGCGTGTAGAACTGCGACCTGTCGCCTATAACGCCAAACTGATACAATTTACGGCGCGCTGATCCCGCAATCGATGTTCTTCTTTGTAACTGGTACTTTTTTTTACGGTAATGCACGCCCTCGTTACCGGCGCTGGAACGACGCTCGCCTACTCTCGGCCATCCTATCCGGGTGGTTCAAATGGCCGACGAGACGACGGTATGCCCTTTCCGGGCGTGGGCTTATTCACTCAGGGCGTTGGCTTCGACGGTCAGCGATCCCGCCTTGTCCGATGAGCTGCGAGAGATGGCCTGGCAATATGAGAACTCCGCAAGGCAACGAGACCGATCCTCAGCTATCAAAGCCGGACGGGACAGTCGCACCGAGTCAGCAGTAACGACCGTCTCTCGGTTAGGCCCCGACAGCCACCATCTCGACCGCAGCGACGAATTGGGGTCGGACGTGTTGCGCGACCACTAGCAGCATCGATGCGGGGCGGAGCGCGCCTGGGAAGGCGCGTGCGCCGAGGGGCGACTTTTAGACCGTAGCTGTGGACAGCGAATCCATACCGATAGGACAAGCAGTCTGCGGTAAAACCACTCCGCCCATTCAGTGCGGCCAGAAGGTCAGCCGAACCACCCTATTATCTGTCCTCCGCGCGTCTGACCGCGCAGCGCCTCGCCGAGGCCGCGCACACCCACTGGGCATCGAGAATGGCCTCCATTGGGTGCTCGATACGGTCTTCGACGAAGATCGTGCCAGGAACCGCAAGGAGCTTGGCGCGGAATACCTCGCCATCATCCGAAAACTCGCCGTCAACGTCCTGCATCGCACCAGCTCGGTATCTCCATCCGACGACAGCGCAAACGCTCCGGACGGTCCGACGCCTTCGCCCGATCCGTGCTCGGCCAAATGCGATAGCCCTGGGCGACGAGGTGCGGCCCCTGTTGCTGTCTGCTATCCGCCAACTGTCTCCGGACGTTCGACGCTCGCTCCGAGTTCGATCTTACAGCGCTGACTTACAGCGCTGGCTTGTGCGCGATACCCTTCACGCTTGCAATGCACTCGCCATAGGCACCCAGAAGCCATTGGCGATCCAGCCCGTAGCCAATTGACTTCTTCTCTGCTGCCATGACGCGCTTCAGGAGCCGAAAGCTGACGCGTTCGGGGGACTTCGCCGATCCATTCGTCGTTTGGCTCGCCCGTCGTGCAGATCCGATCCTCGCGGTTACGTGAGCGACGGACTTGCAACGATCAGAGTCTGTCAAATGGCATCCACTCGCATCCATGTCTGGATATTGGCCAGATGTTGGACGGATTGAGGGGCGCGTCGCCAAGCCCTTGATAACACTGGCGTCCCCTACGGGATCGGACAGCCAGCGCGAGCGTGCTAAAAAAAATCCCTGTGTGTGGCTCAAATGGCGGACTTTCTGAGCTTGTGCCCGATGGCGCATTGGTGGAATACCTTGGTGGAGGGGACCGCCGCCAATGCCGATCGAGCGCCGCTATCGCACCTACTTTGCCTATCTCGACGTGCCCGCGGACGTGCGGGTGGGCCTGGGAAAGCGCGTGTTCCGCCAGACCCTCAAGACCGACAGCCTAGCCATTGCCAAGCGCCGGGCCGCACCACTGGTCGCCCAATGGAAAGGCCAGATCGAGAAGGCCCGGGGGCAGCCGATGGACGATGCGGCGTTCTGGCGCGACAGGCTGCGCCGGGCCAGCACTCAAGAAGATCGCGACGCGGTGCTTGAGCAGATCGACATGGCGGCCAGCGATATTGGAGCCCTGACGGTGGATATCGGGCAACTGCCATCCGCCTCGCCCGAGGCGCAGCAGTTCTACGCCGAGGCCACTGGCGCGCGGGTGCCGGTCAAGGAGCATTTGGGCGAGTGGCTCGGATCGCTTCAGGTCCAGGCCAAGACGGCGAGCATGCGCCGGGCCGCCATTGAGCGGCTGGCTGGGCGTTTCCGGCTGGTCCAGATGGTGACCCGCCCCGAGGTCCGGCGGTGGGTGACGGACTTGATGGCCGAGGCGAAGCCGGCGACCGTTCAACGTATCCTGAGCGACTGCCGGGGCTACTGGCTG
>CAWBLP010000024.1:0-17871 GCA_963789495.1 uncultured Alphaproteobacteria bacterium | reverse complement strand
GAAGGATTGGCAGCTCCATATCCAGTGCCGGCAGTGCTGGCGGCATGTCGTGCTGCCGCTGAGCAGCGTTGCGGAACGCCTTGGCGGGCGCGTGCGCATAGCCGATGTCATCCGGCGATTGCGCTGCACCGGATTCCGGGGCCACGAACGATGCCGGGGCCGGCCGAAGCGGGTGATCCTGGTGGAAGTTGCGACCTATGGAAAAGGCACGCGGAAACTGCGGGAGATCGTCGTCCTGGACCGGTGCGGGCAGGTGTAGCCACGCCGCCGGCGGTTTGACGACCCGGCGAACAGTAGCGGGCGATGGCGGGAGCCATGGGCGATATGGTCGGCAGAGATCTGGAGGCCCTCGATTTCGGATCAGGGGCCGGTCCCGGCCGGCCGGGGCAGGTGATCCGGCTGCACCCGAAAACAGGGCAACGGCATCTCGACTGGCTGACCTGGGGCCTGCTGTCGCCTGCGACGGAGCACCCTGGCAGCGCGCCAGGGCCGATTCACGCGCGCGCCGAGACCGTTGCCGCGCTTCCCATGTTCGTCGACGCCTTTCGGCACCGCCGGGCCATCGTACCTGCCGCCGAATACTACCAGCGGCGGACCATCGGCGAGGCAGGCCAGCGCTATGCCATCTCCCGCCGGGACGGGCGGCCGATGGCGATCGCAGGTTTATGGGAGGCATTCCGGCGGCCGGACGGCGAGGTCGTGCGCACATACTGCATCATCACGGTCGAGGCGGCAGGTGCGGTTGCGGAGATCCATGACCGCATGCCGCTCGTGCTCGATGAACCTGACTGGCCAGTCTGGCTGGGAGAAACACCGGGCGACCCCGTTGCCCTTCTGCAACAGGCCGCCGAGCGACGCGCTTGTGGTGAGGCCCGTGCCGGGGGGAAGGTCTCGCGCGCCAACGGAGCGACGAAGGAAGGACGCCCGTGTGTAACCTCTATTCCATGACCACCAACCAGGAGGCGATCCGCCGCCTGTTCCGTGTCGATGTCGATCACACCGGCAATCTGCCGCCGATGCGGGGCGTCTATCCCGACTACGCAGCGCCGATCGTGCGCAACGCGGCCGACGGCCGCGAACTGGCCATGGCGCGCTGGGGCATGCCGACACCGCCCAAGTTCCTGGAGGGCAAGAAATCCGATCCTGGCGTGACCAACATCCGCAACGCCACATCGCCGCACTGGCGGCGCTGGCTGGGCGTCGAAAGCCGTTGCCTCGTGCCCTTCAACAGCTTTGCCGAGCCAGACAACGGCACGTTCGGCGGACGCGCGCCGGTCTGGTTCGCCTTCGATGAAAGCCGCCCGCTCGCGTGTTTCGCGGGCCTGTGGACGCGGTGGACCTCCGTGCGAAAGGTGCGGGAGGGGGAGACCTCGAACGACATCTTCGCGTTCCTCACGATCAATCCGAATGCGGAAGTGGGGGCGATCCATCCCAAGGCCATGCCGGTGATCCTGCGGACGCCGGAGGAAATGAACGTCTGGATGACAGCGCCGGCTGCCGATGCCTTGAAGCTGCAGCGGCCGTTGCCGGATGGCGCCCTGCGGATCGTGGCGCAGGGCGCGAAAGAGGATGGCGGAGCGGGCGCCACGGTACCGGCGGGCCAGCTTCTGTGACGATCTGCAGGCGAGGGGAGGGCACACGCTGGGGTCCGTCTCGACCGCGACCGATGTGGCACGAAGGCCAGAACAGAAGGCACGAAAACCAGAAAGCACGAAAGCTCTCATGTGCTGCACAACCCTCGCCACAGCACGTTCGAATTGCGGCTGACCTGAAAGGAAACCGCCCCCACCGGTGAGGGCGGAGCCGGTGCCTATGGTCAGGCTGCCTTGGCCATCTCCGTGGGCGGTGATCGCCGCGTCATCCGCGGCTGCGGCCCGTTCACACTGCGAACGCCCGAAAACTCCCCCGCCCCGTCACCTCCCTCACCACCCCGCCCTTCACCATCACCCCGAGCACCCGGTTCGCCGCCTGCAGGCTGATCCCCAGCCGGTCCGCGAGCCCGCGCGGCGTGACCACTGGCAGGGCCAGCACCAGCTCGACCGCCGCCGGCAGCCGCGCGCGCCTGTCCAGCCCCTCCGCCAGTGCCCGCCCCGCTGCCGCCGCGTCCTGCAGCCGGTCGAGCTCGCGCGCGGCCGCGCGCGCCGCCTCGGCGACGAACCCCAGAAAGGCCACCGCCCAGGGCGCCCGCTCCGCCCCGCAAGCCGCCTGGGCGACGGCCGGGCGCAGCCGCGGCAGGCCGTCCTCCGCCGGGTGCCCGAGCGCCGGCCAGGCCGCCCAGACCGGCAGGGGGACGACCCGCAGGGTTTCGCGCCGGGCGAGCCACAGCGCGGCGAGCGCCAGGGCGGCGAGCGGGTCGGGTTCCTCGGCGATGCCGGAGTCCATCCAGCTCAGCGCGGCGTCGGCCGCCTGCAGCAGCGGCGGCAGGGCCGGGGAGGGGGCCTTCGCTGTGCTGCGCGTGCCGCCGGGCAGGGTGGTGCCGCCAGGCGGCGAAGCGGCCGGGGTCGAGCGCGCCCGCGCCGAGCGGGCCGAGCAGGGTCGCGGCGCCCGCCACGGTGGCGAGCGGGTCGTGCTGGCGCGGCAGGGCGGTGAGCAGCCGGGCGAGGGCCAGGGCGCGGAGCACGGCCTGCTCGCCCCGGGCCAGGGCGGCGAGGTCGTCGGGGTCGTCCCAGTGACCGGGCCGGGTGGCGAGCGTGTTGGGCAGCGCGCTGCGCGGCCGGGCGATCTGGGCGGCGGTGTCGAACCGCCCGGCGAGGTTCTCGGCGCGCAGCGCCAGGTCGTGCGGGTGCACCCAGGCGTGGCTGGCTGGCGAGCCAGCCGGCGGCCTCGCGCAGGGCGAGCCGGGCGATCAGCCCGGTGCGGAGGGGGGGCGGGGCGGCCTCGGCCCGGGCATCGAGACGGGCCAAAGAGTCCTGGGCGGCGGCGAGCGGGGCGAGCAGCGTGTCCGCCATGCCCGGCGCCAGGCGGCCGGCAGCGGGGCGGGACGGCCGGGGGCGGGGCGGGGGGTCGGTTTCGTCGGGCAGGTCCTCCCAGACCGGGCGCAGTGCGTCGGGAGACTCCTCGGGCTCGTCCTGCCAGGGCTGGCGCAGCAGCGGGTCGGGGTCCGGGTCCTGGTCCCAGGGGGCGCGGTCGGGGTCGGGCACGGCGACGTTCCAGGAAAAGGTTGATCTGATTGGCCTCGCTAGCCGGTCTGAACCGATTCGCGCCAGAAGAGTTCGCCACTCGGGGGATTTTGGCGGGCGGACAATCCGGCGCGCCGGCGGCGTGCGGGGGGTCCAAAGGATTCCGTCCGCTAATGGCCCTTTGCGGACGGAATTCTTCTCCTCCGTGTCATTGACAGACTCGGTCGATTGACCTAGATTGTGGAGACATGCGATTCGGCTGGGATCCGCCCAAGAGCGACCGCAACGCCCGTGACCGCGGCCTTCCGTTCGAGCTCGCCATGGCGCTGTTCGACGGATCCACGATCGAGTTCGACGACACCCGCCACGACTACGGCGAGCGGCGGATCATCGCCTATGGTGCCGTCGCCGGCCGCGTCCTGGTCTGCGTCTACACCCGGCGCGGTACCGACGATAACCCGCTGCGCTGGATCATCAGCCTGCGCCCGGCCAACAGAGGTGAGCAACATGCCTACCACGCCACATTCCCGCAGTGAGCTCGACCTCTCGAAGGTCGATTGGTCGCGGGTCGATGCCACGAGCGACGCGGAGATCGCCCGCCAGGCCGCCGACGATCCCGACACCGCCCCGGTGTTCTCACCCGAGGAGATCCGCGCCGCCGGCCGGCGCATCCAGCCGGATGCCGTCGAGGACGTCCGCGCGCTGCGCACCCGGCTCGGTCTCTCGCAGGAGGCCTTCGCCGCCCGGTTCGGGTTCTCCGTCGACGCCATCCGCCAGTACCAGAGCCGTCGCCGCACCCCGACCGGCCCGGCCCGCACCCTGTTGCGGGTGATCGCCCGCGAACCGGATGCGGTCACCCGCGCACTCGCCGGCAGGCGGTGACCTCCATGGAGGACGCGCCGGTTGGGGCCGGGCAGGAAAGCATTGTCTTGCAGACCGGCCTGTTGGGTCCGCTCGCCGTGCCGGACGGTCTGGGCGATCCTGGCGAACGGGACGATTGCGAGCGCCTGCAGGTCGCCGTGACGGGCCTCCTTCCCGCGTGCCCGGGTCGGTAGAGCGCCGCCCGCCGCGACCGCTCTCATCGGCGCGCGTGCTCGCCAACGGAGCGGAGTCCGGCTCGGATCACCGCCAGACATCGCCCGCGCCACGGCCGGGCGCGGCCGCGGCCGGGTTTTCCGTCGGCTGGCCCGAGCGCCGGCCAGGCCGCCCGGAAGGGGAGCGGTATGGCTCGCAGGGTCTCGCCCCGGGCGAGCAGCAGCGCGGCGATCGCCCGGCGACGCGCGCGTCCGGCCGGTCGCCACGACCGACGAGGAGATCGCCCGCCAGGCTGGTCCTTTGCGGACAGAATCCGGCGCTGTTCACCATGCCGCCCATCTGCTAGCGTCTGCTAGCAACCGGCGGGACGCCACCATGCCCACCCTGCTGATCCGCAACGTCGATGCCGCCCTGCACGCCCGCCTCAAGGCCCGCGCGGCCGCGCATCATCGTTCGCTCGAGGAAGAGGTCCGCACCCTGCTGCGCACCGGCCTCGCCCGCAGCGAGCCCGAAGCCAGGCCGGAGAGCCTGGTGACGCTGGCCACCCGCCTGTTCGGCCCGGCGCACGGCATCGACCTCGAACTCCCGCCGCGTGACCCCGCGCTCGACCGGCCGCCGCCGGATTTCTCCGAGACATGATCCTGCTCGATACCAACGTGCTGTCCGAGCTCATGCGCCCAGCCATCGACCCCGCGGTCGCGGCCTTCATTGCGGCACAGCCGGGGGAGGACCTGTTTACGGCCAGCCTGTGCGAGGCAGAAATCCGCTACGGCATCGCCCGCTTGCCGAGCGGCCGCCGGCGCGACGGTCTCGCCGCGGCGTTCCGCAGCTTCATCGTGACCGGCTTCGCCGGCCGCATCCTCGCCTTCGACAGTGCCTGCGCCGAAGGCTACGCGACCATCCGCACCCGCCGGGAGGCCGCCGGCCTGCCGGTCAGCCTCCCCGACGCCCTGATCGCTGGCACCGCGCTCGCCCATGGCGCCACGGTCGCCACCCGCAACGTGGCCGATTTTGCCGGGTGTGGCGTCGCGGTGATCGATCCGTGGGAGCGGGGATGACCGGGTCGGAGCCCGTCATGCTGCAGACCGGCCTGTTGGGTCCGCTCGCCGTGCCGGACGGTCTGGGCGATCCTGGCAAACGGGACGATTGCGAGCGCCTGCAGGTCGCCGTGACGGGCCTCCTTCCCGCGTGCCACGGGTCGGTACGAGCGCCGCCCGCCACGACCGACGAGGAGATCGCCCGCCAGGCTGCCGAGGATCCTGATACCGCCCGGTGTTCTCGCCCGAGGAGATCCGCGCCGCCAGCCGAGCCATCCCGCCGCACACCCACCGGCCCAGCCCGCACCCGACTGCGGGTCATCGCCCGCGAGTCAGTCCCTGCATCGTCCACCGCGCAGATCGGCTCGGGCGGGCGGTTCGCCCGCACATCCCCATGGTGAGGCCCGATACAGGGATAAGGACCAATCTCCAGGGGACCGTGTGCCTTATCTCCATGCCGGCTATCATGCGGCTTACCGTGCGCATTCTACTCCACATGGAGACTGGTGGTGTGATAGATACTGGGTGTGATCGGAGCCTCGCATGTCCAGGATTGCTGTCCCCGGCGGCACGCCCCGTCGCCCGACCAACGTCACGCTGTCGGAGCCGCTGCTCGCCGAAGCCCGGGCGCTCGGCATCAACCTCTCCCAGGCCTGCGAGCGCGGTCTCGCCACCGCGGTCGCCGAGGCCCGGGCACAGCGCTGGCTGGCCGAGACCCGCCCGGCCATGGACGCCTGGAACGACCACGTCGAACGGCACGGCCTGCCGCTCGCCGACTTCCGCCAGTTCTGATGCCGCGGCTCGACGTCTATCCCATCCCCGGCCGCACCGGCGGCTACGTGCTCGACGTGCAGGCCAGCCTGCTCGACCACCTCGCCACCCGCGCCGTCGTGCCGCTGCTGCCCCAGGCATCCTCGCCGCCGCCGATCCGCGACCTCAACCCGGTGTTCGAGATCGACGGCAGCGCGCACGTGATGCTGACCCAGGCCATCGCCAGCATGCCGGTCCGCGACCTTCGCCGCCCGATCGCCTCGCTTGTGGGGGAGCGCGCCGCGATCACCCGGGCCCTCGACATCCTGTTCATCGGCTACTGATCGCCATGGCGGCGCTGGCGGACCCCGAGCTCGACGCAGGTGAGGCCGGTGACCACGCGGGCGCCGAGACCATCGTTCTGCAGACCGGCCTGCTGGGCGCGCTGACCGTGCCGGCCGGCATCGCCGCGGCGGACGAGCTCGAGGAGCTCTCGCGCCGCGCCGCGCTCTACGCCACCCGCGCCCGCGGCGCGGGCACCCGCCGCGCCTACCGCTCCGCCTGGCGCGCCTTCCAGGCCTGGTGCGCCGGGCTCGGCCGCTGTCCGCTGCCGGCCGATCCCGACACGCTCGCCATGTACGTGGTGCGCCGTGCCGATGACGGGCTGGCGGTCAGTTCGCTGCGCGTCGCCCTGGCGGCGATCCGCACCGCGCACCTGCTGGCGGGGTTTTCGCTGGACCTGCGCCACCCCCGCCTCGCCATGGTGCTCGAAGGTGTCACCCGAACCAAGGGACTTGCCGCCCGCCGCAAGGCGGCCCCGGCCGTCCCCGGGGTGCTGCGGCTCATGCTGGCGGCCTGCGCCGGCCCGGAGCAGCCGCTCGGCGCGCGCGACCGGGCGATGCTGCTGCTGGGCTTCGGCGCCGCGCTGCGCCGCTCCGAGCTGGTCGGCCTGACGATCGGCGCCGTCGCGCCGGTCGCCGGGCGCGGCCTCATGCTCACGATCGCCCGCTCGAAGACCGACCCCCACGGCGCCGGGCAGCGTGTCGCGGTCTGCGCCAATCCGCAGGACCCGGCATTCTGCCCGGCCGCCGCACTGGCAGCCTGGATGGCACACCGGCACCGTGCCCCGGATCTCTGCGGCGGCGCCTCCGACGCCGAACGGCCGCTGTTCTGCGGCCTGACCAAGGCCGGGCGGCTGACCGGCACAAAACTGTCGGACAAGGCGGTGGTGCGGCTGGTCAAGCAGGCGGCGGAGCAGGCCGGGCTGGATCCGCAGCGCTATGCCGGCCATTCGCTCCGCCGCGGGCTGCTGACCGCGGGCGGCGAGAACCAGGCGGCGCTGGCCGACCTGATGCGCCAGTCGCGGCACCGCGCGGCGCAGAGCGTGCTCGGCTACATCGAGGCCACCGATCTCTGGCGCAACAACGTCACCACGCGGCTGTTCAGCGGGGCAGGGGAGGGGAGGGAGGAAAATGCCGATCCGGCCTGAGCTGCGGAGCCGGTATCCGGCGCACTGGCGCGAACTGAGCAAGCGGGTGCGGTTCGAGCGGGCCGGCGGCCGATGCGAGCGCTGCGGCCGGCCGCACGGCGAGACCGTGCGCGTGCTGCCGGACGGGCGGTGGTTCGATGCCGGCCAAAAGACCTGGCGCGACGGGCGGGGGCGGCCGGCGCGCTGGCCCGATCTCGAGGCGGCGATCCGCCTGCGGCAGACCCGGGTGATCCTGGCCGCCGCGCATCTCGACAACGACCCCGGCAACAACCGGCTGCGCAATTTGAAGTGCCTCTGCCAGCGCTGCCACCTGATCCATGACCGGCCCTATCACCTCGCGCAGCGCTGGATCACCTACCGGCTGCGCTATGCGATGGGGGACCTGTTCCTCGGGGTCTACGCGCGGGGACGCGTTCTAAGGAGAGCATCGAGCTCTGTGGGGTGACCGGGACAATCTTATCCGTCTCGTCCTCTGGGATTGTGGCATGCCGTGCGTTGGTCCCACCCCACAGATCCTGATGCTCCCCTTACTGCGGCATCATCTCCTGATCGTGCTATCTCCCCCGCTCACACCTCTTCATTGTGGGGATCCGATGATCCGTGTCATCTGGTCCTATGGGAAGGCGTACCACCGCGATCTCACCCTTTGGCTGAACGAACGGAGGCCGTGAACGGCAATGGTTGATCGCCGCCGCTGTCATCCGTCAGGGTGGAGTTTGCCGCGGTTTCTCTTGCTGACGTTGCTCTTGGTGGCGCTGGCGCCGCGGGTCATGGCTGCGGAGATTGTCGGCCGTGTCGTCGGTATCGCGGACGGTGACACTCTGACCGTGCTGGACGCGGCGCAGCAGCAGACCCGGGTGCGCCTGGCCGAGATCGACGCGCCTGAATCCCGTCAACCCTACGGCAGCCGCGCCAAGAAGGTTCTGTCCGACCTTGTCTTTGGCAAATCGGTCCGCGTAGTCGTGCAGGAAATAGATCGCTACGGTCGGACCGTCGGGCGAATCTACGTGGATTCGACCGACGTAAGCGCCGCGATGATCAGGCAAGGGGCAGCATGGGTATATCGGCAATACAGCCGCGATCCGTCCCTGCTTCGGCTGGAACAGGAAGCACGAGAGGCGCGGCGTGGTCTATGGGCTTTGCCGGAGGCCGTCAGTACACCGCCATGGGAATGGCGGGCGGCTGAGCGGTCCGGGACGGCTTTCAGGGCCACCCCTTCGACGGCTCCACTTCCGGAAGTGAGCAGATCCGATGCCCGCGGCTTCACCTGCGGGGCCAAGCGATATTGCCGGGAGATGACAAGCTGCGCCGAGGCCCGCTCTTATCTGACGAAGTGCGGGCTCACGCGCCTGGACGCCGACGGAGATGGAATTCCCTGCGAGAGTATCTGTCGGCAATGAGGCATATGCCTGTTTTGCACTCTGCCGACGGCTAGGCGCGCACTCAAGCGGCTCGGACTTTCCTCGGACGCCACCTTTTGCGCCGTTCGCGCACGCTGACGTGCTTCGCTTCAGACTGCGCCGCCGAGCTTTCCCAGCGACGCCTGAAGGTGGCGATTTATGGCTGAAAACTGCACGGGTGCGTTTTGAGCGGGCCGGCGGACGATGCGAGCGCTGCGTGCGGCCGCACGGGGAGACCGCGCGCGTGCTGCCGGACGGGCGGTGGTTCGATGCCGGCCAAAAGACCTGGCGCGACGGGCGGGGCGGCCGGCGCGCTCCGCCGGCCCGCCGACGATCGCGCCAACCCAGGAATGAGGCGAAATGCGGATAGGAGGGCGATATCCGGATACCAGCCGCTCTCGCAGTGATCGCACCATGGCCCTCTCGTGGTGGCGCTCATTATCGGCCGAGGCTGGGGACGGCATACAGAATGTTACGGAGAACCGTAGTTGGTGGTGGATTTCGACCCGCAGTCGCCGGTGTTCCGGTTGATGTCGCTCTTGTCCTAGCGACCGATACCTCCGGCAGCATTGGCATTGACGACATTGCTCTGCAGTTCCGGGGCTATGCCAGCGCCCTCACAAGCCCGGCTTTCCTCAACGCTGTGAGCGCGGGACCGCAAGGCCGGATTGCTCTGACCTTCGTCACTTGGTCCAGCGCTCGACGCCAGAACCAGGAGGTCGGGTGGAGCGTGATCGATGGCGCGGCGACAGCACGGCGCTTCGTTGGTGCTTTGCTTGCGACACCGGCGGTCACGCCCGGCTATACCTCGATCAGTGGCGCCATCGACTTCTCACGGCAGCTTCTGTCGCGCTGTCCGAATCACGCCATACGGCGAGTTATCGATGTCTCAGGGAACGGCACGAACAACGACGGCCGCGACGTGACAGATTGCACGCGATAGGGCGGTGGCAGACGGCATCCGCATCAACGGCTTGCCCATCGTGCGCGAAAAACCCGACATCGCAGACTACTATGCCCGCAATGTCATTGGCGGACCCGCAGCGTTCGTCAGCATCGCAATGGGGTTGGAAAGCTTCGAAAGTGCCGTACTGCAGAAGCTCATCATTGAAGTTGCCACCACGCCAGATGAGGCAAGAACGCTGGCGTGACAGCCCTGCCTGTCATAAAGTTGCCGACTTAAGTTCGCGCCGGTAGCGGCGCTGATCAGAGGTCCATGGTCGATGGTTGCCTTTAATGCCACCTCGCCGTCGTCGGTTGTCCCACAACACGTGAAGCGCGCACTGACCTATATGCGAGCCAACCTGCACGAGAAGATTGCCTTATCCGATGTGGTCGCAGCTTGCGGGGCGTCGGAACGGACGTTGCTCAAGCAATTCAAGCGGTTCCTTGGTGTTCCTCCACTCGCCCATCTGCATCAGCTGCGCTTGGCGGCAGCTCGCGCCGAGCTGCTGAAGCCTGAGTGTACCGCGTCCATTGGAGAGGTCGCTGCATCGTGCGGCATCACTCACCCTGGGCGCTTTTCTACCGACTATCGCCACTTTTTCGGTGAAATGCCGTCCGAGACGCGCGCGCGCGCTACTCCGCGTACCGCGCTTCGGCGGGCTCCCGTTGTGTCGGACCGTGATGTGCCTTCCCTCAGTATCCACGTGCTGCGCACCGAGACACTCGAGGAGCGTCGCGAGGCGCAGGACATAGTCGACCAACTCATCGCGTCGTTGTCGCGTATGCGTGTCGCGACAGTGACCCGTGAACGTCAGCCGCGGACACCAGGCCACCGTGCAGCGGCACGCTACTCGCTAGAAGGACGACTGGCACTCCGCGGCGAGCGCGCACGCGTCATACTGTGGTTGGTGGATGAAGATGGCCGGCACGTCTGGGGCGACAGCTACGACGGCTCGCTGCGCAACGAATTCGCGTTACAGGATCGCGTGATCGAAGGTGTTCTGGGTGGCGTCGTGCCCGGCATCACCCGCGCTGAGATCAACCGTAGCCTAGACAAAGTGCCCGAAAACCTCGCCGCGCGCGATCTTATGCTGCGGTCGCTGCCTACGGCGCTCAGAGTTGATGCAGCCAGCGCAAACTCGGCCTTCGCCTCGGCAACCGAGGCTATGCAGATTGATCCCGGCAATGCACTACCGGTGGCAATGGCTGCGTACAGTCAGGCACGGCTGTGGGTCTGCGATGGGGTGGTGCCAGAGCAACGCGAAGAGGCCTCCCGGTTGGCGCAGAGAGCAGGAATTCTGGACTCCGGTGATCCGTTGGTGATGACGGCTCGCGCCGCGGTGGCCGCTCTGCTGTTCCAACGTGACGACGCAGAAGCGTTGGCAACGCGTGCGATTGCGATGGATCCGACCTGTGCCTGGGCGTGGGAACGTCGCGGTTTCGCACGCCTGCTTGTCGGCGACGACCCTGATGCGGCGCTCAACGACTTCCAGCGGTCCCTACACTTCCTCGGGCCGTACATGCCGCGCGATAACTATTTCATCGGGATCGCCCATGCACACCGTGCGGCAAGCCGACTGGATGAGGCCATCCAATGGTTACGCAAGGGTTTGGCAGAGAACCCGGACGCGATGATCCTGCAAAGGCTCGTGGCATGCTGGGCATGGCGCCTAGGCGACAAGTCCACGTCCCGTCAATCGGTTGAGGTCTTACGAAGGAAACAGCCCGATCTTACGGTAACTAGTCTCATACCCTTGTTGCCGCACTCTGACTGTCCTGACGTACTGAAGGATGCTGGCCTGCCGTTGTGATGCGTCGTCCAAAGTCGCTGGTGCGCAGTCCTCATCGAGCTGCCGGCCGCATCACAACCTAATCCGTTCCACTTCATCCTGCGTGAGCCGCTCCTTCGTTCGTCCTCCGGCCGTGTTGGTATGCCCTGGTGGTATGGAAGCTCGATCGGATCGGCCGCTTATTCGGCCACGTCGTTGAACTCGTAGACGTGCTGCGCGCCAAAGGAATTGGCCTCAAGGTGCTGACCGGCGGGATCGACACGACCAGCTCCACGGGTCGCTTTGTGTTCGGCATCTTCGCCACCCTGGCCGGGCTCGCGGCAGCCCGTGCGCGTGGCAGGATTGGCGGCAGGCCAGCGCGCGAGGCGGGCGAACAAGGCCGCCTCGGGATGCGTGGCGGCGAACGCGACATGCACCCGGCTTGCGGTCTCGACGATTTGTGCGGCCATCTTGATAAGACGCACCCACAAGGTAGTGAACTCGGCCATGGCAAGCGGTTGTATTGCGCGACAATCTGGGTGAGAGACGTATTGCCTCATTCAGGGATGCTCCTGGGCGGCTTGAGCATTGCCTCAGCAGAATGCTCCCGACGTGGCGCCTCCTCGTCAAGCGGCATATGGCGGAGATTGCGCACAAAGTGCTGCACGTGCTGACGGCGGTTGTTCGGCCATCGACCTCAGGTTTCTGGTCAGGCTGGTGATGGCGGACGTTGCCATCTACCCCGTGCTCGTCGCGCTCCGCCTGGCGCGGCGAAGTGCGGCAACGACGAAGCAAACGACCCGACGTCACAACGGGCGCCGGGCCGCATCAACGGGCGCGGCCATCGGCGTCCCCGCCTGTTCCGCGAAGCGACCTTAATGTCCTCATCAATGGGCTTCAAATATCCCGGGGGTTTGGGGGCAGCGCCCCCAATGCGTTCGGCCCGGCACGGCGGCCACCGAGGAGAGAACATTACGCACCGATGTCATCGCCCTCCAAACAGGACTCGGCTTGCAACGAGGTCGGCGACGGAGCTGTCTCTCCGACGGCTTTGCCGAACACCAGCTTGTGCGCCATCTCGCTCCGCCAGGCTTTCAACCGGCGTTGCAACGTCCGCCGCTGCCCATCGGGGAACACGCCGGGCCGCTCGTTTTGCAGTCGCTCGAACAACTCGCCGGACGTGCGCCAGGGTTCGGCTTCGAACCACTCGCGCACCTGCGCCGTTACTGCGGCGAACGGGTCGGGACGCCGACGCCCGCGCGGAGCTTTCGGCTTCGGCCGATTGATTGGCCGCACCTCGCCGTCGCGCCAAGCCGTGCGCAGTCCGCGAAGGAACGCCTCCAGCGTCGGCGTGGTCGTGGCTGCCACGTCGATCGCAGCCGGACGATCGGCGATCTCGACCAGTTCCTGTTGTGCTGCACGGATCGTCTGCAACAACTGCACCGGATCCAGCGTCGCATAAATCGCGGTCGCCCGGTGCCGCGCATCCTCGCTGGTTCGCCCATCGGCCAGCAGCCGCTGATAGGGCGTCGCTGGAGGATGATACGTCTTCCTGACCTTCGCGCCATCGCGGACCTTCCCGGCCAGCTTGAAGGACGGCTGGAAGTAGTTCACGAACAGGCGCAGCGCCGCATACAGCCGCGCCAAAACCGCCGCCGCATCGAGGCCTTCGTAGCGGCGATAGCCGACGGCTTGCCTGACCACCGCGCCATTCTTCTGCTCCACCCAGGCCTGGTCGTTCTTGCGATAGGGGCGGCATCGCGTGAACGTCAGCCCCGCCTCGTCACAGTACGCCTTGACGGTGTTGTTCATGAACACGCTGTCGTTGTCGGTGTCGAACCCAAGCAGCGCGAACGGCATCCGCTTGCGGACCTCGCTTAACACCTCGGTCAACAGCTTCTGCTCGCGCACCAGCAGCGGCGCGCATTCCGTCCATCCTGTTGCGATGTCGGTCAGCGTCAACGTTTGCACGAAGCTGCCTTTTGCAACCGGGCCGCTGTGCGCCACGAGGTCCGCCTCGACGAAACCCGGCGCCGGATCATCCCAGTCGTTGAAAGTACGCACCGGAACGCTGCGCCGGATCGCGGCCGACGGAGGCGCGCGACGACGCCGTCTCCCCCCGGCGGCATTGCGGACCATTTGCAGCGCCCGATCGATCGTCGCGGCGCTCATAGTCAGCAAACCGGCGCGAACCTCCGGTGCGAGCTGGAGATGACCGTGCCGCTCCATCGCCTCGACCATGATTGCCATCAGCGGCCGCAGCCGCTTGCCACACAGCCGGTCAGACGCTTCCCACAGAACGATCAGCGCTTCGCGCACGGCGTCATCGTATAATCGCCGTGCCGGTCTGGGTCCGTGCCGCCGATCTGGCTGCCCGGCGCGCAGCAGGCGCATCGCGTGCTTGCGATGCAGGCCACTTATCGCGGCGAACTCATCAAGGATCCGACCCCGTTCCTTGCGGCTGCTCGACGCGTAGCGTCCTGCCAATGCAACAATCAATTCGTCCCGCGCTGCCATGCTGATCCGCCCCATCTCCGCCCCCGCCGGTGAAAGCCGATGAGGAGCATGTTGAATGAGGCAACGCCCAAGCTGATGGGAGCATTACAGACGAGGCAATGCGTTTCTCACCTTGATTGTCGCGCGGCACGGTTGCGGCCTAGGGATGGAGTCGCCCTGGAGGCTACCCGATATCAGTAGCCGCCGCCGCTTCCACCTCCGCCACCGCCACCGCCGTCGTCATTCGATTGCCAGGTCGCGCTGGGCGCGCCTTGACCAAGATGTCCCGGGCCGGTGCAGCCGATCGGCAAGGCCAGGCTGAGGGCACTTACCAGCAGCATTGCGACGAGTTGTGTCATGGATCCTCCGCCAGATGGATACCGTCATATCGTATCGGACGCTCGCAATCGGACGTCTTACCCCGGTCCGCCACTTACCCGAGGAGAGTGGGATATTGACGCAGACGACCACCGCCTTATTCCGCCCGCCCCTGAGTAACGCGAATTTGCGGTGCACCGCGTGTGGTGGTGGAATAATCCCTCCAGCCATGTGTCCATCCCGGCATCTCTGCGAGGACGCCGAGCGGAATTCAGGAGATGGCCGCTTGACCCTGCCGCGACCGATCCGACCTGCCTGCCGCGTCGTACCGCCCCGGCCGGTGCGCCAGCAAGGGCTAGCCTGAATGCTGCCCGGCATCGAGGCCGCCTGCATCCCCGCACTCCGGCGCTACGCCACAGCGCTGCTACGCAATCGCCAGGATGCGGATGATCTGGTTCACAACGGCCTGGTTCGCGCGCTGGACAAGCTGCACACGTCGGCGCGACGACGTCCGAGCCTGGCTGTTCGCCATCATGCACAACATCGTCGTCAACCAGCGCCGGCGACTCTCGATCGTCTCCCACGCCGCGTTGCCCGATCGAGGCGGCAATCCGCCTGCGGCAGA
Organism: uncultured Alphaproteobacteria bacterium; assembly: GCA_963789495.1. Lineage (GTDB taxonomy): Bacteria > Pseudomonadota > Alphaproteobacteria > Acetobacterales > Acetobacteraceae > CAWBLP01. The sequence continues at coordinate 2,888 of CAWBLP010000024.1, read as the reverse complement.
CCCGGGTGATCCTGGCCGCCGCGCATCTCGACAACGACCCGGGCAACAACCGGCTGCGCAATCTGAAGTGCCTCTGCCAGCGCTGCCACCTGACCCATGACCGGCCCTATCACCTCGCACAGCGCTGGATCACCTACCGGCTGCGCTATGCGATGGGGGACCTGTTCCTCGGGGTCTACGCGCGGGCGCGCTCTCTGACGCGGGATTGCGATAGGCGCTGGCAACCTGAGACCCGGATGTGGCGGCGTCGATGATGCCAGCCGCTCCAATTGCATGCGGCACAGGATGGCCGGTAGGCTCAACGGCCACCGCCCACATTGAGGAAATCCATGTCCCTCGATCCGAACCGCCTGATCCTGACCGGCGAAAATCCGTTCATCCGCCTGAGCGACACTGAGGGCGGGGCGATCACCACCAACGCGAGTTTTTGGCGCATCCTGATCTCACCCGCTGGCGCTGGCCATGTGCTGTACCTGAAAAGCGAACTGACCCAGGACCGGTGGAAGATCTACTCCGACAACATCGCCATGACGCGCTGGCTGCAGAAGACCGTGCAGGGAATGCTCAACGACGAGCTCTCGGATATCTCGATCCCGGTGACCGATGCGGTGTTCGACAAGGCGGGCGACGCGCGCGATTTCTGGACGGAGAGGACGGTGTCGCATGATGAGGAGGTCTCCCTCACCTGGTATGATATCGGCGAGCCGCTGCTGATCCATACGCAGCCAGGCCCTCCGCCGGCACGCAAATACGGCGTCTGCACGGTGCTGATCCCGGCACTCGGCGCACGCCTGACGGTCAACGGGGTTCAGGCGAACGGCCGCCCGTTTCCGACCCAGCGCGAGGGCAAACCGTTCAGTACCTGCGCCCTGGCATTCTCCGAGAGCTGGACCGAGACGCGTTGACGCCAAGTGCCCAGTCTTCGCTCCAGTCGAACTGGAGGGCTCTCCCCGTCGGAAAAACCCGCGTTCGCTCGAAAAACGGCTTCAGCTAGGCTACGTCCGGAACCCGCGGGACCAAGCTGGGTGTAGATCCTGACCGATCAGTATTTCTCGGGGTGCTGCAAGAGCGGCGGCACCGGCCGGACGGCCTCGCTCGCCTCAAGCTCCCCTGCCAGGGCCAAATCCGCCTACCGGGGCAATGCCAGCCGGACGCCAAGAGCTGCAACGGTCTGATCCACCGCGATCGTCCGCTCATCCCGTTCCCATTCTGCCTGCTTATGCTTACCAGAAGGCCCATTCGTTATCCCTGGCCAATTATGCAACATGGACCGGCCGGAGTGCTGTCGACTTGTGGGCCAGCTCTGAAAGGGCTTAGCTCCTAAACAACAAAGACACAGGGAGGAAGCAATGGCACTGATGATTATGCAGAGCGGGGTTCGGAGTGTGTCAACGACTTTGAGACATTCCGTGGGATCGCGCCAGCTTCGCCTGGCGCACCGTGTGTGACCCCGAATTGGGGACCTCCGCAAAGTCGATCTTGCCGGATGACGGCTGATTGGTAGCCTTGCGGAAAGTCATTTTGGGAGGAATTGATGCGCATCGCGGTCGTGCAGGATTTGCCAATTTTTCTGAACACCGAAGCAACAACAGAGCTGGTCTTGCGCAAGATGCGCGACGCATCGGCTAATGGCGCGGAACTAGCGTGTTTCCGGAGACTTTCCTTCCTGGCTATCCAAGTTGGCACATGATCACCACGCAGTTGTCTGAGGCACAGCGGGAGGAAGCGCATGGACTATATGTCGAGGCCGCGGTTGCCAGAGACGGACCGGAGCTAGCATCGATTGCGGCACTGTCAAACGAGCTAGGATTGTTCACGTATGTTGGGTGTGCCGAAAAGTCGTCGAGCGGAGGCACCGCATATTGTTCATTGGCCGCAATTCACCCGGACAAAGGAGTGTAAGCTTGCATCGCAAGTTGAAGCCCACGGCGACTGAAAGAACGGTTTGGGGGGACGGGGACGGCGCAGGGCTCCAAGTTCATGACTGGAAGGACGTTAAGGTCGGCGGTCTAAACTGCTTCGAGAATTGGATACCGCTGGCTCGTTATGCGCTCTATGAGCAAGGCGAGCAACTTCATGTGTCTGCTTGGCCGGGCTGGTCGAAACACACAGAAATATTGCCGAAATTTGTTGCGATCGAGGGCAGGGTCTATTTCGCAGCCGCGGTAGGACTGCTCCATTATGCGTCAATCCCCGATACGTTCCCGCTCAAGGAGCACCTCAGGCCAATCGCACCGCTTTGGAATGGGGGGTCCACGATCGTGGCCCCTGACGGAGAAACACTGGCAGGCCCGATTGTCGACGAGGAAGTCACCCTTTATGCGGACATCGACGCGAAAGAAAGTGCGACAGTCCCGTTTCCGCTTCGACGTCGCCGGCCACTATAGTCGCCCGGATGTTTTTCAGTTCGAAGTTAATCGCAAGCGCTTGGGCTACACCTAGGTGTAGCGGCGCGCAATCGAAATGTGGCGGACGCGCAATCAAGGGCGGTTTCCGACGCAGATTAGAGCCTGAACTTGAATTGTATTTCCAACGTGCGACCGATTTGGATTTACTGGATGATCGTGAGGTCGATCGGTTCATGTGGCTGCGAGGCGACGGGACATCAGCTTGACGCTTGCGATGTAAAGCCAGGTGACCGCGCTTTCGACGGTGGCCTCGAAATCCTTGGCCAGACGGCGGTTGCGGTTAAGCCAGGCCAGAGTGCGTTCAACCACCCAGCGTCTGGGCAGCAAGACAAAACCCTTGGCGGCATCGGGTCGCTTGACGATCTCGATTGTCCAGTCGCTGACCTTGGTGAGAGCATCCTTCAGCTTGTCGCCGGCATAGGCGCTGTCGGCAAAGATGTGGCGCAGCCAGGGAAAGGCACTACGCACGCTCGCCAGTAG
>CAWBLP010000023.1:0-140033 GCA_963789495.1 uncultured Alphaproteobacteria bacterium | reverse complement strand
CGCACGCACAGGATGATGACCTCGCGGTCGAAGTGCCGCCCCCGAACAGATCCTCCAAGCCCAGGAACCTGGCCATCGTGCCACCCTCACAGCCACAGAATGGCCCGCACGATACCGGGGCCAGCCGTTGGCACCAGAGCCCCACATCGAGCCTCAGAAGCGCTCCTGGGCCGTCGCCGACCGCACAAATCCCGTGTGATATCAGAACGTATCTGTCGCGCGTCCGCTGGCCGGGTGAACTCAGTCGGGCAGGACTGCTAGGTAAGCAGGATGGGTTGCTGTTCTAAATATCCTTTCACATAAAGTGTCTTCACTAACGTAATTCCGACTGCTGTTAGTGGCACTGCAAGTGCCAGACCTAAGATGCCAAACAGCACGCCAAGAAGTAACTGCATTGTTATGGTAAGAGCCGGTCTTAGGTCAATGGTTTGCTGCTGTATTAAGGGTGTAGTCAGATTTCCTTCGACTACCTGTACACCGATATACAACAATGATACCCAGATGGCGGTGATCGGGTCTGCCGCCAAAGCCAGCAGTTACCGGCAGGTAGGGCGGCCAGAATGGGTCCAAGATTTGGTATGAAGGTCAGCAACGCCGCGAGTAGTCCCAGCGCCACAACCAACGGTATACCGAGCACCCACAATCCTACCGCCGTCAGCACGCCAATGACCGCCATCGAGCCAAGCTGAGCCAGCAACCAGCCGCGGAGCACATCCCGCAGCTTGTTCAACACGTGGTCGACCGCAGGACGCTCCTCGGGCGGGAATAAGGCGCCGAGACCCTTGCGATAGGCGCCAGGGTCAGCGGCCAAGAACACACCGAGGATGAAGATCATCGCCATGTTGCCGAATACGCCAAAAGTGGCGGAGAGCGCCGTAGTGGCCCGACCCGCAATCGCTTGACCGGCAGACATCAGCCGCTCTGGCTTGACTTGCTCCAACACCGCACGGCTCCAAGCCTGACTCTGCAGTCGCTCCCGAAGTGAATGGAAAGCCCGCGGCACTTGTTCCTGTAACTGATCAACCTGGTCTGCGACGACCGGGGCAGCAAGCCATCCGACCAGTACAAACCCTCCGACGATCAACACCATGAAAAGCGGCAGAGCGACAAGTCGCGGCAAGCCGGTCCAACGCGATAAGAGCCCGGAGCCGCCATCCAGGAATACTGCCAGCAGCACGCCCCCGAACCCGATTAGCAACACCTCTGGTGCCACCAGCAGCACCAGCACTATCGACGCAGTGATGACCAGACCAGCGACCGTGGTCCGAGACGGCAAGCGGCGCAGAGCCTGGGAAGGATCGGTCATGATCTGTGTTACCGGCCGCGGTTTCTGAGACACCGGGTTGAAGCCTACGCCGCGAGTGCGGCGGGTTGAAGCTGATTTGCCGCCGGCTGCTGGCGTGATGAAGCCGTGCCGTTCGATCAGCCAGGTGGCGTTGTAGGTCTTCCGGAACTCGATCAGGGCGAGGCGGCGTTCCTCGACCGTTTCGAATGTCCTCACGCCGCGATGTCGTGTTCCTCAGCGCCGACGGCATCGGCATAGGTGGCGGTGGTGGCGGGCTGGGTTGCTGACCACCGACATCCGGGTTTCGCGCTCTGCTCCGACCGCACGCGCAGCTTGGCATCGGGCGACTGACCTCGGATCGCCACCTCTGCCGCATACAGGTCCACTGGCAACAACAGTGTGAAGATTTACGGTAAGGACGTGATGAGGCCCAGGCGGCGCTTCGAGCGCTGTCTTCGTACGCTGCTGTGTCTGCGGACGGTCGCTGGAATTTTGGCTGCAATCCACCAGGATCAGGCCAGGAACAAAGAATGCTGGGAGCCGTCGTGACCCATCAGTGGCCGCCCCTTGCAAGTGCGCTTTCCACCATCCATTTACCATCCATGTAGATGGTAGATGGACGGTGGAATGATGGCCGGCAACGTGCAGGAGCTGCGGCCCAAAGGCGCTGACAGCGAGAAAATCACGATCAATCTCGGGTACGTGGACCTCGGCAACATCGATCTGCTGGTGCGGGACGGGTTCTACTCCAACCGCACCGACTTCATCCGGACGGCTATCCGCAATCAGATCGATCGGCACACCGACGCGGTCCAGCAGGCAGTGGCGCGAAAGACGCTGGACATCGGCCTGCGGCACTACGGCCGCGCGGACCTGGAGGCCGCGCGGGAGCGTGGCGAGGCCCTGCGCATCAACGTGCTGGGCCTGGCCAGCATCGCGAGTGACGTCACGCCCGAGTTGGCGCGCGCGGCGATCGCCTCGGTTACGGTTCTGGGTGCGCTGCACGCCAGTCCCGAGGTCAAAGCCGCACTGGCCGATCGCATGCAGCTGACCGCAACCCGCAGCCAGCGCGCCCGTCGCTGCACACGCTGATGCGCTCGGCCCGACCGCGCCGAGAGTGTCGATCCCTCCACGCCCACCCCTGACGACGGAAGCCGATCCCGGTTCCGAACGGGGATGCCTGCCTGGGTCCCCAGCACTGAAAGCCAAGAACATGACCAACATCCTGAACGCTGACCTGCTCGAAGCGACGCGCCTCACCAGTGCCGGACGGCTCACTGAGGCGACTGCGGCTTTGCGACGCATGCTCGGGGGCGGTCACGCTGTGCCGGGCGTGGCACCGGCCACGGCGACCTCGGCTGCCCGGCGCAGCCCGCCAACCCTCGACGGCGTGGCTGAGCCAGCCGGAACGGGGCAGGCCAAGCCCGCGCCTCAGCCCAGGCCGGCGGCGGCCGGCGGCGGCGGGCTGCCCTTCAGCCCAGCGATGGGGGTGAGGCCTGCGCCCGAAGCGCTGCGCGGCTTTCTCGACCAGGTCAGCCATGGCGAGCTCAAGCTGCCGGCTAGCGGACTTCGCGGCCTGTCCCCGGGTGCGCCGCGAGTTCCTGTGCCGGACGGCGCGCAGTTCCTGGCTGCCACCTTCAGCAACGAGGCCGGAAGTCGCCCCTACAAACTCTACGTGCCCAGCGGCTACCATTCCGGCCGGCCCGCGCCCCTCATCGTCCTGCTGCACGGTTGCACCCAATCGCCCGACGACTTCGCCGCGGGCACGCGCATGAATGAGGCGGCCGAGGAACACAGCTGCCTGGTGGTCTATCCCGGGCAGACTGCTTCCGCGAACATGCAGAAGTGCTGGAATTGGTTCAGCGAGGGCGACCAGCAGCGGGGCCAGGGGGAGCCGTCGCTGATCGCCGGCATCACGCGCCAAGTCATGCGCGACTACGCGGTCGATACGCGGCGGGTTTACGTCGCCGGACTCTCCGCAGGCGGCGCCGCGGCCGCGATCATGGGCGACGCCTACCCTGACCTCTTCGCCGCCATCGGGGTGCACTCGGGCCTCGCCTGCGGGGCGGCCCGCGACATGCCATCGGCGTTCGCGGCTATGCAGGGGATCGGCGCTCCCGGCACCTCGGCCGCGCCGTCCGGGGCGCAGCGGCAAATCGTGCCGGCGATCGTCTTTCACGGCGATCGTGACAGCACGGTGAACCCCCGCAACGCCGACGCGGTTGTGGCGCAGTCGGTCCAGGCGGCGGCACTCAGCAAGCACGCCGAGCAAGGCCGCGCCCCGGGCGGCCACGCTTACAGCCGCACGCTGAGCACGGACGCGGCCGGGCGGACGGTGATCGAGCAATGGGTCGTGCACGGCGGGGGGCACGCCTGGTTCGGCGGCAGCGCGACCGGCTCCTACACCGACCCGCGCGGGCCCGATGCCACACGCGAAATGCTGCGCTTTTTTCTCGAGCATCCACATCCCACGTCCGCGTAGGCCGCCTAACCTTAAGGTAGGCAGCTGCCCCACGGGTGGCCGCCTATCAGGCTCTTACCTGTAGCGAACCGCAATCATCGGCGGCCCGGATCGCAATAAATGACGGGCCGTGCCCAAAATGATTGCACCGGAGCTGAGGAGCCTGACCCCTCACGAACTCCCCTCATTTATCACACCGGCCCGAAAACGTCTGCGAACAGCGGTTGCTCGTTCAGCATCAGGGCGAAGCGTTGGATGAGCGGCCGCAGCCTGACTTCCGGCATATTGGCCAGAATGCACGAAACGCCCGGATTTGACCGACAAGCCGTGATCGCAACAACCTACGCCATGAAGTCTTGAATGAAAACAATGGATTATACCGTTCCGAAATCCGCTACGGTGCTCGCAGAGCAATGGATGACATCCGTATGCAAGGGCAACCACCCGACAACTGCCTGTTTTGACTAGGAGATCTTACCCGGCTCCGCCCTCTGGCTTGCCTTATCTGTCAAATCCGGGCGTTTCGTGCATTCTGGCCATCACCCGGTCGAAGGGAATTTCTCCGCGGCGGCAGGCCGCGCCGGCGGTGCCGGGCGCGCTGCGGCTGATGCTGGCGGCCTGCGCGGCCCCGGAAAACCCGCTCGGGGCGCGCGACCGGGCGATGCTGCTGCTCGGCTTCGGCGCCGCGCTGCGCCGCTCCGAACTGGTCGGCCTGGCGATGGGTGATATTTCCGCCGTTCCCGGCCGCGGGCTGGTGCTGACCATCCGCCGCTCGAAGACCGACCAGCAGGGCAGGGGGCAACAGGTCGCCGTCTGGGCCAACCCGGCCGAGCCGGCCTTCTGCCCGGCGACGGCGCTGGACGCCTGGCTGGGCTTTCGGGGGCGCGCGCCGGATCTCCGCGGCGGATCATCCGACGCCGAGCGGCCGCTGTTCTGCGGCCTCACCAAGGCCGGGCGGCTGACCGGGACAGGATTGTCGGACAAGGCCGTGGTGCGGCTGATCAAGCAGGCGGCCGAAGCAGCCGGCCTCGATCCGGTGCTGTATTCCGGGCACTCGCTGCGCGCGCGGCCTGCTCACCGCCGGGGCGGAGAACCAGGCGCCGCTCGCCGAACTGATGCGCCAGTCGCGCCATCGCGCGGCGCAGAGCGTGCTGGGCTATATCGACCCGTCGATCTCTGGCGGAACAACGTCACCGAGCGGGTTTTCGCCGCCGCCGCGGCATCGGACGCAGGGCAGGGGAGAGGAACGGAGCAAACGTATGCCGATCCGGCCTGACCTGAAGCCGCTCTATCCAGGGCAATCGGGTGAAAAGAAGGGTGACAAACCCGTCGGTTGCTGACTCGATACGGTTTCTCAATTCGCTATGGAGAAACCGGCCATGGACGACACCCCGGACGCCTCTGACACCCTCGCCGAGACGGCTGTATTCCTCAGCCATTTCAAGGATCTGCACGACCCCCGACAGCGCGGCAAGGTGTGCTATCCGCTGGAGGAGATCCTCCTGCTGTGCCTACTCGCCGTGTTGGCGGGCGCCGAGACCATCACCGATATCGCCGTGTTCGGCGTGAAGAAGTTGGCCCTGCTCCGCCGCTTCCGTCCGTTCCGCGACGGCACACCGACGCATGACCACCTCGGCGATATCCTGGCCGCGCTGGATGCCGAACAGTTCCAGCGCTGCTTCGCCGCCTGGGTGTCAGCGACCATGGGACTATCCGAAGGGGTGATCGCCATAGACGGCAAGACCTCCCGCCGCTCGGCTGCCAAACGCCAGGGCAGGGCGGGAATCCACGTGGTGTCCGCCTTCGCCGCACATCGGCGGCTTGTCCTGGGTCAGGTGAAGGTGGCGGAAAAGTCCAACGAAATCACCGCTATCCCGAAGTTGCTCGATCTGCTGACGATCGAGGGAACAGTCATCACCATCGATGCCATGGGGTGCCAGCGCGACATTGCCCGCAAGATCGTCGACAAGAAAGCGGATTACATCCTGGCGCTGAAAGGCAATCAGGGCAGCCTGCGCGAGGACGTTGAGCTGTTCGTGGCGGAGCAACAGGCCAACGGGTTCAAGCATACCGAGATCAGCCGCCATGAGACCGTCGATGGCGAGCACGGCCGGATCGAAACCCGCACCGTCACCGTGCTGCACGACGTCGCCTGGCTCAACCATCGGCATGACTGGCCGGGGCTGAAGGCCGTGGCCATGGTCGAAAGCACGCGCGAGACTGGTGAAAAGATCGAGCAGGAAACCCGCTTTTACATCACCTCCCTCACCGCTCCCGCCTCCCGCGTGGGGCCGGCCATCCGCGATCACTGGAGTATCGAGAACGGGCTGCACTGGGTGATGGACATGACCTTTCGTGACGATGAATGCCGGGTCCGCACAGACCACGCGCCCGCCAACCTGGCCGTGATCAGACACATGGCGCAGAACCTGATCCGCCGGGCGCCGGGCAAGACCTCACTCCGCCTCCGCCGCAAGACCGCCGGATGGGACGACGACTATCTCGCCAGTCTTCTCGTTGCGTAGCCAATTCAACCGATTCCCCTGCCGCTCTATCCGGCCGACTGGAAAGAGCTGAGCCACATCGTACCGGTTCGAACGCGCCGGCGGCGAATGGGTGTGCATCCCGCGCTGCTGCGATTTTATACGGCAAGGAGGCGGTTCCGGGCTGGGTTTCTGCCAGATAGCAAGGGTTCGTTGCGCAACGTTCGAGTTATGGCGTGTTATCATGGCGTGCAATATGGAATGCACGCCATGTTTTTGCCCAAGGCGGCATATTGCACGCCATAACTATGCCCCCTATCCTGCCTATCCTGGGGGTCTACATGGCGTGCAATACAAACAAGTCCCCGGATGGAAGCTCCACCCGCTTGGCTACAGGTGTTCCTTGACCGGCTGGCGGCCGACGATCTGTCGGCGGCAACCCGCCGCGGCTATCGCTATGACCTGCTGCAGTTCATCGCCTGGTATACTGGCCTGAACAACGCCCCGCTGGAGCTTGCCCGGTTGACCGAGCACGACCTGATCACGTGGCGTCAGCATATGATGACGCAGGGTGGGCTCAAGGCGGCCTCCATCAACCGGCAGCTGGAGGCGGTGCGTCGCCTGCTGCGCTGGGCCGAAGCCAATGGCGCCGTGGCACGCAATGTCGCTCTCCACGTCAAGTCGGTGCGGGTTGTCCGCGAGCGCGGGCCGCTCGGCCTGGCGGCTGGCGAGGTGCACGGGCTGCTGCGGGCCGCCGGCGAGAGTTCGCACGGACTGGCCCGGCGCAATTATGCGCTCGTCCAACTCATGCTTCAGACCGGCTTGCGGGTTGGCGAGGTGGCCGCCTTGCGGCGCAGCGACATCGTTCTTCGCGACCGCGCCGGCACAGTGCGCGTGCGGAACGGCAAGGGCCTCAAGGAACGCGAGGTACCGTTGAATGCCACGGCGCGCCGCGCCTTGCGGCAACTGCTCGAGCAAGAGCCGACGGCACCGCCCGAGACCGCGGTGTTTCGCTCCGGCCGCAATGCAGCGATGCCGATCCGCTCGATGCAGAACGCCATCGCCGCCCTGGTCCGGCGTGCCGGGCTGGCCAGGTCGGACATCACCGCCCACAGCCTGCGCCATACCTTCGCGCTCGCCTGGCTGCGCCAGCATCCGGGTCAGCTGATCGAGTTGTCGCAGTTGCTGGGCCACGAGAAGTCTCGATACCACGGCCGTCTATACCCGCGCCTCGGCCGCGGACTTGGCGCGCGGTGTTGAACAGACGCCATTCAATCTCGACGGCTGACATGCTGGCTGCCGCGCGGGATGAGACCGATCTCGATGCCCTGCTGCGCGACTGGTCGCTCACCAAGAGCGATCTTAATGAGATCCAACGCGCGCGGGGCCTGGGGCGTCTGTGGACCGCGTTACATCTGTGCAGCCTTCGCCGCACCGGGCGCTTCGCCGATGATCCCGAACGCATCCCGCATGAGGCCATCGTCCATCTCGCGCAGCAGATCGATATCCATCCGCCGGCCCGGCTGTCGGTTCTGCCCCGACAGGCGAGCGACAGCGCCATCCGTGCCCGCGTGCGCGAGCACCTCGGCTTCGTGCCGTTCTCAGCGGACGCAGAAGCCCGTCTGAAGGACACCCTAGCTGAACTGGCTCTCGACGGGCTTGGCCCTGCGGAGCTGGTCGAGCGCGCAGAGGCTTTCCTGCTGACGGCGCGCGTCATCCTGCCTGCTCGCGCCGCGCTCGAACGCCTGGTGGCGTCGCAGAACCGCCAGGCACTGGAAGCGCTGTTCGCACGCATAGCCGCTCGATTCTCCGCATCGACCTGCACGGCCTTCGATCGCCTGCTCAGCAATGCGCGTGATGAGGACACGGAATCCGACAGCCGGGCAACCATCGGCCGGTTCCGGACGCCATCGGCCAGCTCGATGGGACGCTTCACGCGCACCGCGGGCGAGCGGCTGGAAGAGATCAACGCGCTGCTCCGCGATCTACCCGATCTTGGCGATCTCTCGCATCGGGTCGTGCGGCAACTCGCCGGGCTGTGCCAGCGCTATGACGGCCACGCCCTGCGCCGCTTTCCCACCGCCAAACGCTACAGCCTGCTTGCCTGTTTTTTGCTGGAGCGCCGGCAGGGACTGCTGGACGACATGGTCCAAGCGCACGACAACCACATGACCGGCCTGATGCGCCGCGCCCGCCATGCGGCCGAGGCCGACGCCCGTCAGTTGCGGCAGGCGGCCGAGGCGGGGCTGGTCACGCTGATCGACACCGGCGAGGCGGTACTCACCGGCGATCGCGAGGAATCCGTCGTTGGGTTGCGCGAGCGGATCGGCGCTGATCGCCTTGCCGGCGCGCTGATGGCCTGCCGTGCTGTCGCCGCCAATGACGCCCGCGGCGTGGTCGATGCCGTGATCGCCCGCTATCCCGATCTGCGCAAGTCGCTTCCGGCCTTCTGGTCGCTGCCCTTCACATCCGATACCGGTCGGGGTGATCTGCTGGTGGCACTCGATCTGGTTCGCCGCCTCGACCAAGGCGCGATCAAGGCCCTGCCGGACGATGCTCCGACCGACTTCGTTCCTGCCGGCTGGCAGAAGGCGCTGCGGGATGACCACGGCCAGCTTCGGCGCTCGCTCTGGGAAACCGCCCTGGCAGTGGCCGTCCGCGATGCGCTGCGCGCCGGCGACCTCTACCTTCCCCACAGCCGCCAGCACGCCGGGTTCTGGTCGCTGGTGCTGAACGAGCGTCTGTGGGCGAGCTCCCGCACGGCCTGCTATGCCGATCTCGGCTTGTCCGAACAGCCGGGGGAACATCTCGCTCAGTTGGCCGGCGAGATTGGCAATGTCGCCACGGCCTTCACCGACAGGCTGCCAACCAACAACTTTGCCCGGATCGATCAAGGCCAGTTGAGTTTGCGTCGCCCCGATGCACTCGCCGTCACCGCCGAACTGCGCTCCCTGCGCCGGCTGATCGAAAGCCGGATGCCCAGGATCCGGCTTGAAGATGTCCTGCTGGATGTCGACCGGCGCTGTGGCTTCACCCGCACCTTCCGGCCGCTCGCCGGCTACGAGCCACGCGATACGGATACCTACCGCACGCTGCTTGCGACCCTGATCGCCCACGGCACCAATCTGGGACTCACCGCCATGGGCAGCAGCGTCGAGGGGCTGGCGGCAGCCGATCTTCAGCATGTCTCCCGTTGGTTGGTGCGCGACGCGACATTGAAGGCCGCCAACGTCCAGATCATCGAGCATCAGCATCGGTTGCCGTTTGCCGCGGTCTGGGGTGACGGCCGACTTTCTTCGTCCGACGGCCAGCGCTTTGCCGCGCCGCCCGGCACCCTGATCGGCGCCTATCAGCCACGGCATTTCGGCTATTACGACAGGGCTGTGAGCGTCTACAGCCACCTCAGTGATCGGCTCGGCGTGTATGGCACCCTGGTCATCTCCTGCGCGCCGCGGGAAGCCACCTACGTGCTCACCAGCATTCTCGATAACGACACCAGCATCGCCCCCGAAATGCACACCACTGATACGCATGGCTTCACCGAGGCCTTGTGGGGCCTGTGCCATTTGCTCGGCATCGATTTCATCGGGCGTCGCCATGTCGGGCGAGCGCCCCAGGAACGTGGCGAAGCGCCCTACATCGCGAATGTAGTTGCGTTGCGTCTCGCGCGAGAACCGGCGCACGTTCATATCGTCGATCAGACGTTGGCGCAGTGGGCTGATCGGGCGGTCGATAGTTGGAGCGGGCATCGGGAGTTCCTCTCATCATGAAGGGAACTCCATGCTCGAGAGGCAACTGCGCCCTGCTCAAGACTTCATCGAAAACGCGCACAACTATTGAGGTCCAGGGGCTCGGCCCCTGGCGGGGTTTGGGGCAGCGCCCCAACCTTCCTTGCTTCGTCGGTCACTGGTTCGGGTGCCAAGTATAACTCATCCCGCAGCACCAATCCCGCGTAGCGGGTTCGTTCTTCGGCAACTTCGGCCGCTGCCAACCGGCCGGTCGATAGTGTCACACCCCGACCGCTCCAGCCGGCAACGCAGCAAGCCATTCCCGAAGTTTCGACCACCGCCGCCGGCCGGAGACATTGCACACCGCAATTGCCACCGCCTTTCGGCTGCCGACGAGCACGACCAGCCGCTTGCCGCGGGTGATGCCGGTATAGAGCAGGTTCCGCTGCAGCATGGCGTAGTGCTGCGTCAGGACCGGGATCACTACGGCCGGATACTCCGAGCCCTGCGCCTTGTGGATCGTCGCCGCATAGGCCGGCACCAGCGCATCCAGATCGCCAATTCCATAGGCCACGTCACGCTCGTCGAACCGCACGATGATCTCGCCTTCGTCCGGCATCGATCCCGGCGATGAAGCCGATATCGCCGTTGTAGACCTCGCGGTCGTAGTCGTTCTCGATCTGCATGACCTTGTCGCCGGGTGCAAAGGTCCAGCCGAATTTCTCGACCTTCGGCATCGCCTCGCCATTCAGCGCGGCCTGGAGATCGATGTTGAGCGACCGCGCGCCGACGCCGCCGCGCGCCATCGGGCACAGCACCTGGATGTCGCGCACGGGATCGAGCCCGAACCGGCGGGGAATGCGGGTCTTCACCAGATCGATGATGCGCGCGACGGCCGTCTCCGGGTCGTCGGCCTGGACGAAGTGGAAGTCGCTCCCGGCCTCGGCGCGGGTCAGGTCGGGCATCTCGCCGCGGTTGATCCGGTGCGCGCTGGTGATGATGCGGCTGGAAGCCGCCTGACGGAAGATCTCGGTCAGCCGCACCACCGGCACCGCGCCCGAGCCGATCAGGTCGGCCAGCACCTGGCCCGGCCCAACCGAGGGGAGCTGATCGACGTCGCCCACCACCAGCAGGGCAGCCGTCGCGGGGATCGCCCGAGTCAGCGCGTGCATCAGGGGCACGTCGACCATGGAGGCCTCGTCGATGACCAGCAGGTCGCATTCCAAGGGGTGATCGGGTCCGCGCCGGAACCCGCCGGTGCGGGGATCGACCTCCAGCAGACGATGGATCGTCCTGGCCTCGAACCCGGTCGCCTCGCTCATCCGCTTCGCCGCCCGCCCGGTGGGGGCCGCGAGCAGGATGCGCACCCCCTTGGCGGCGAGAATGGCGAGGATCGCCCGCATGATCGTCGTCTTGCCAACGCCGGGCCCGCCGGTGATCACTAGCAGCTTCGAGGCAAGGGCAAGGCCGACCGCATGACGCTGGCTCTCGGCGAGCGTCATGCCGATCCGGCGCTCGACCCAGGGGATGGCTTTTTCCGCCTCGATCGCGGGCCAGGGCAGCGCGCCGGCCGAGATCGCGCGCAGCCTCTCGGCGATGCCGCGCTCGGCATGCCAGAGGCCGGCGAGGAAGATGCAGTCCGCCTCGCCGACGCGATCGGCGATCACCGCGCCGTCGGCCAGTTCGAGATCGAGCGCGGTGCGGATCAGCGCCTCCGGCACCTCCAGCAGGCGTTCCGCGAGCGGGATCAGTTCCGCGACCGGCAGGCCGCAATGGCCCTCGTCCATCGCCTCGGAGAGCGCGTAGCCGATGCCAGCGCGGACGCGGATCATCGCCGTCTTCTCGATGCCGAGCCGGGCGGCGATGGAATCCGCCGTCTTGAAGCCGATGCCCCTGATGTCGCGCGCGAGCCGGTACGGGTTCTCGCTCATCACCTGGATGGCGTCGGCCCCGTAGGTCTTGAAGATGCGCACGGCGCGCGCCGTGCCGACGCCGTGGCTGTGCAGGAACACCATGATCTCGCGGATCACCTTCTGCTCGGCCCAGGCATCGACGATGCGCTTCGCCCGAACCTCGCCGATCCCGCCCACCTCGCGCAGGCGCTGCGGCGCGCCTTCGATGATGTCGAACACCGCCTCGCCGAAGCCGCGCACCAGCTTCTTCGCATACACCGGGCCGATGCCGCGGATCATGCCGGAGGCGAGGTAGCGCTCGATCCCCTCGGCCGTGGTCGGCGCCGAGGTCTTCAGGAACCGCGCCTTGAACTGCTGGCCGTGGGTGCGGTCGTTGACCCATTCGCCGGTGGCGGTGATCCACTCGCCGGCGGCGATGGCGGCGGCGTGGCCGACGATGGTGACGAGGTCGCGGTGCCCGCGCGCCTTCACCCGCAGCACGGCGAAGCCGCTCTCGGCATTATGGAACGTCACCCGCTCGACGATGCCGGCGAGCACTTCGCGGCGGCCGGAAGCGGGGCGAGCAGGTCGGCAGCGTTGTTGGCTGGCCGGTTGACCCGTGTGCTCACCGGCCAGACCCGAAGCGTATCCTCGGCCGCCGGATGCAGCAGCGACGCGGCGTCGCCCTCGGTCTCGCCGAGCCATAGCGGCCAGTCGGGCGGCTCGATGATCACCGGCATCCGGTCATGGATGGGCGCCATGGTCGCGTTCGCGGCGGTGACGATGATGGCGAAGCTGCGCAGCACCTCGCCCTCGGGACTGCGCCAACCTTCCCAGAGGCCTGCAAAGGCCAGCGTCTCGCCGTCGCGTCGGGCGATCGCGAATGGCTGCTTGGTTCCGCTCTCGGTGCGCTGCCATTCGTAGAACGCCTGCGCCGGGATCAGCGCCCGGCGGCGGGCGAAGGCATCGCGGAACATCGGCGAGGTCGCCACGGTCTCCGCTCGCGCGTTGATCGGTCGCCGCGCCGCCCGCAGATCCTTGGTCCAGTGCGGCACCAGGCCCCAGGTCAGCAGATCGAGATGCCGCTCACCGGTTTCCGGGTGCCGGCGCACCACCATCGCCTGCTGGCTCGGCGCGACGTTCCAGGACGGCGCGACGTTGGGCAGCGCGCCGGTCGTGCGGAACAGCCGGGCGATCGCTTCGGGCGGCAGAAAACTGGCGTAGCGTCCGCACATCGGCGCGCGATCAGTGCAGCACCGGACGGCGCGCCGGCAGCGCCGCCAGCATCTGCCTGCGCGCGCGGGTGCAGGACAGCACGGCCTCGTGCATCTCGTGCTCGGCGATGCGGGTCAGTTCGCGGAAATGACCGATTGTGGCGACGATATCGTCAGAGGCGGCCGGCTTGGTCGGGTCCTCCGCCAAGACTTGCGACGCTTCCAGCATCGCGCGGATCTCTGCCAGGGTGCCGAGCGCCTTGTGCGCCCGTTCCAGCAGGTCGATGCTTTCCTTGACGCCGAAAATCCCTTCGACGAAGCCCTCCAGCTCCTCGCGCCGCAGCCGGGCGAGCTTTGCCATCCCGTCGCGCGTGGCGGGAGCCTCCATGCGCGTCAGGCGGAAGGGCGCCGAGCGTTCCTGATGGCGGGTGAGCCGGTTCCACAGGCCCATCACCAGCGCGCCGATGAGTTCGTTGGCTTCGTCGATGCTGTCGAAGGTCGGCAATTCGCCGCCCCAAAGCGCCTCGACCATCTTCATCGGCGAGCCCTGCATATCGGGCGAGGCGATGTTGCCGAGGAAGCGCGTGCGCACGGCGTGGAACGGCACCGGGCAGTGGTAGCGATCGAGCAAGGTTCGCAGCTCATCGTCGCTCGCGCTCGGCGGTGTCGTGCGCTTGGCCATCGGCTCAATGCCCCTTTGGTTCGATCAACCCCCAGAACCCGTATTTCCGTCCATGGGCCTTCTGCAGCCGCGCCACAAACTCCGCGTGGCTCTCGATCGATCCCGGCACCGGGAGGTGCGGCGCGAGACGCGCACAGGACAGCAGATCGCGCGCGGCGTATTGGTATTGCTTCGATGAGCCGCGTTCGAGCACGCTTTCGATCAGGCGACGGTAGAGCAGACTGGCCGCTTCCGGGAACTTCTCTTCGAGGGCTTCCGCGGCCGGGCGCAGCACCTCGTAGAGGCGCCCGTCGAGCGCGGTCAGCCGCTCACGCACCAGGCGGTCGGCGCGGTCGAGCGCCCGCCATTCGATGAAAAACGCCAGCCCTCGTGCGACCTGCTTGTGCGCAGCGGCGACGTCGAGCGCCTTCTGTTCCGCCTCGAAATCGTCGAAATCCGGGAGGCGCTTCAGATAGGCCCGCAGATGGTCGGCGCTCAGGAAGCGCTCGAAATGCCGCCAGCGGACAGCCTGCCCCTCGTCCTTGCGCCCGAGCGCCTCAAGCGCCGCGATCCGAAGATCGGTGTCGGTGCCATCATCGTCCTCGTCCTCGACGCGCCGGCGCGGCTTATCGAGCCAGTCCAGCGCCTCGGCCGGCCGGCTCGCGCCTATCAGGCGCTCGGCGACATCCAGCGCGTGGGTGCTTTCCATGCCGCCGGCGCGAATGGCGACGATGAAGGCGTCGGCGTCGTTGTCGAGATCGGCGAGCAGCACTAGGCGAAAGGCGAGATGGCGACGCTTTGCATCCGCGCGCCAGTCCTGCGGGCCGGACGATCGCGGGGCGGTTTTCAGTGCTCCCTCGGTGGCGCGACGAATCTCCGCTCGTCCGCCGGCGCCCAGCCCCTCCGACATATGCCGGATCAGCGCGTCGGTCGCGCCGAAGCCATCGCGTTCGCAGAAGGCGAGCACCCGGAGGGCCAGCGCCTTCGCATCACCCCGCGGCTCTGCGGCCGAGAGCCGGCCGAGATCCTCCATCGCGGCACCGAACACGTCTTCCACCTCGCCAATGCCTTCGCCGACGCGCTGCATCACCGCGTCCGCAATGCCGATGAAGTCCCACAGCAGCTCGATCGCCCGTGCCGCGTCCTGCTTGGCCAGCCGGGTCACGATCGTCACCCGCAGATGATCGAGTTCGTGGACCAGCGGCTTGCGCTTCTCCCAATCGACGAACGAGCGGGAGCGGCCGATCGTCTTGATCCGCTTGTCGATCTCGGCGGCGAGCTTGCCTGGTCCCTCGGTGCCGGCGAGCAGCATGCCGAGCTTCTTGCGTAAGATCGGATCGGTCGCGGCGTGCATGATCAGCAAATCGGCGAGCGCTTCGGCGCCGAGGGCGGCCAGGGCTTCGGGTGTGACGGTTTTCGCGCGGGCCATCGAACGCTCTACTCGGGCACCAGGGCGGCGGCGACATCGGTCTGCCGGAACCGCTCGTCCCTGAACAGCAGCGGCAGGCCGACGGTTTGGGCCAGAGCGTACGCAAAGCAATCGCCCAGGCTCAGTGCGGCAGACTGCCGGCCCGTGCCGAACCGTCGGAACGCGTCAGCAGCGAGGTCCGCCTGCTGCGGTGTGACCGCTGCGGTCTGGAAGTCGCCCTCGCGCAGCAGCCGTTCCAGGGCCGTCCGGCCGGGCGCGCCTTTGCGGCTCTCGATGGCGCAGGCGACCTCCGCCCGGGTCACCGCCGAGATCAGACGAACTGGCGCGTCGGCGAGGGCGGCGTCGAATTGGGCGGCATCCGGTGTCCGGAGCAGGACGGCGAGCAGCACCGACCCATCGACCACCATCAGCGCCACACCCCCGCGGCACCAGGCCCAGGCGGTGCACCCGTCGCAGGCGGGGCCAGGTCAGACAGCGCCGCGCACTGCTCACCGATCTCGCGGATCCGGCCAGCGAGGCCGCCCGGATGGCCCCGTTGGATCCGCTCGCGCTCCAGCCGCTCGGCCAACGCCCTGCGGATCGCCTCCGTGAGCGTCTCCCCGGTCAGTGCCGCCAGCGCGCGGGCGAGGCGGTCGGTCTCAGGATCCTTCAGGCTCAGGGCCATGCCGTCCACTGCGATTCTAGAAAATGAAGGATTTTATAGATCAACGGCGGGGGTTTGATCGAGCGTCAAGCGTCCTGCCTCAGCGCCTGATGGCTGGCGTGTGGGTGCGTCCGGCACCGCCGAACCCGCGATTCCGCCGCCGGCCACTTTCTGCGCGGCGCTTCCGCTGAGCTTCCAAATTGCTGTCGCTGGGACCTTGGAAGCAAAAACGGCCCCAGAGGGCCGCTTGGAAGTCCTTGGTTTTCCTGAGAAAATCTGGAGCGGGCGAAGGGATTCGAACCCTCGACCCCAACCTTGGCAAGGTTGTGCTCTACCCCTGAGCTACGCCCGCGCTCCGTCAGACAGGCCGCGGGTTCTAGGCGGCCTGCCGCGCGATTGCAAGCCCGTCCCCGCCGGCAATCCCCCCGCCACCCCAGCCCCTGGACGCAGCCGGCCGGGAGCGGCAAGGTCGCCTCAACAGGTCGCCTCGCGCTTGTTTCGCGCGGGATGGCGTAACATGTAAAACGTCGGACACGACGGCAGGAAGCCCGCAACAATGGACCATATCATCGGCCAATCGCCCTCCGCCCAGCCCGGCGGCCCAGCCGCCCAGGACGCTGCCATGATCGTCGAAGGCGACCAGAAGAACTTTATGCAGGAGGTGGTTGAAGCCTCGCGCCAGCTCCCCGTCCTCGTGGATTTCTGGGCCACTTGGTGCGGCCCCTGCAAACAGCTCACCCCAACGCTGGAAAAGGTGGTCCGCGCTGCGGGCGGGCGCGTGAAGCTGGTCAAGATCGACATCGACAAGAACCGTGCCCTCATCCAGCAACTCGCCCAGCTCGGCCTGCCCATGCAGTCCGTCCCCACCGTCGCTGCCTTTTGGCAGGGCCAGATCGCCGACATCTTTCAGGGCGCGCTGCCGGAATCCGAGGTGAAGCGCTTCGTTGAGACCCTGCTCAAGGCCGCTGGCGGCACCATGCCAACCGCCGACCTGCTGGCCGATGCCAAGGCCGCGCTGGACGAAGGTGATGCAGAGCAGGCGGGGACGCTGTTCAGTGCTCTGCTGCAGCAGGAACCGGAAAATGCGGACGCCTGGGGCGGCCTGATCCGCACCCTCATGGCGCTTGGCCGCGAGGACGAGGCGCAACAGGCGCTCGAGCAGGTGCCCGCGAAGCTGGCCGACCATGCCGAGGTCGCCGGTGCCCGCAGCGCCCTCGCTCTGGCGCAGGAAGGCCGCGCCGCTGCCGCCCAGTTGCAAAGCCTGCAGGCCCGCGTCGCCGCCGACCCGACCGACTTCCAGGCGCGCTACGACCTCGCCACGGCGCTGAATGCGACCGAGCAGCGCGAACAGGCCGCCGACGCGCTGCTCGACATCATCCGCCGCAACCGCGGCTGGAACGAGGACGCCGCCCGGCTACAATTGCTGAAGTTCTTCGAAGCCTGGGGCTTCGACGATGCCACCACCATGGCCGCCCGGCGCAAGCTCTCCGCGATGCTGTTCAGCTAGCAAGCGGAAATGGCCGCGTTCCATCCGACGCCACAGGATCTGCCGGCCGAATGCGCGGTGTTCCCCCTGCCGGGTGCCCTGCTGCTGCCGCGCGGCAAGCTGCCGCTGAATATCTTCGAGCCGCGCTACCTGGCGATGGTGGAGGACGCGCTGGCCGCCGGCCGCATGTTCGGCATGATCCAGCCCGACCCGCAGACCCCGGACACTGAAACCGGACCAGGCCTGTTCCGCGTCGGCTGCCTGGGGCGGTTGTCCTCGTTCAGCGAGACCGATGACGGGCGCTATCTAATCACGCTCAGCGGCCTGATCCGTTTCGACGTCGCCGCCGAACTGCCGATGCAACGTGGCTATCGGCGTGTGAGGGCGGATTACTCCGGCTATCTTGGCGATCTCGACCTGACCAGCCAGACCAGCGTGGATAGGGAGCCGCTGCTGAGCGCGCTGCGCAGTTACTTCGCACACCGCCAGATCGAGGCCAATTGGGATGCCATCCGCCGGATGCCGGACGAGACCCTGGTGGTGACACTGTCGATGGTCTGCCCGTTCGAGCCGGTCGAGAAGCAGGCGCTGCTGGAAGCACCCAGTGAGGCCGAACGCAGCGCCACACTGCTGACACTGCTGCAGATGGGAGCCGCGGGAACCGGCCTGCCACCCGGCCAGGCCGCAAGCTGAGAAGGGCACCACCATGAGTGGCAACGACCTGCCGCGCCAGCCGCCGATCGACCCCCGCCTGCTGGAAATCCTGGTCTGCCCGCTGACCAAGGGCCCGCTCGAATACGACCGCGCGGCGAATGAGCTGATCAGCCGCAAGGCCAGCCTGGCCTATCCGGTGCGCGACGGCATTCCCATCATGCTGCCCGAGGAAGCCCGTCCGCTGGACGATTAGATGCCCATTGCCATCGAAATCCGCCTGAACCAGGCCGCTCGCACGCTGGATGTCACGTTCGACGACGGCGCACGCTTCAGCTTCCCCGCCGAGTTCCTGCGTGTGGAAAGCCCCAGTGCCGAAGTGCAAGGCCATGGTCCCGGCCAGCGCCAGACCATTCCCGGCCGCCGCCATGTCGGCATCATCGGCATTGAGCCGGTGGGGCATTACGCGGTCCGCCTGCTGTTCGACGACCTGCACGACACCGGCATCTACTCCTGGGGCTACCTCCATCAGCTTGGCCGCGAGCAGGACTCCCGTTGGCAGGAGTACCTGGCCGCGCTGCAAGCCAAGGGGCTGAGCCGAGACCCCGGATAACGCCCGCCCCCGTCACCCGCGACGAGCGAGCCGGGCCCGCATGCTGCCCAGGGCCCACGCCGAACACTAATATCGGCCCACATTACAAAGCAGGAGGGTCAGTCGCTATCGGCCATGGTCGATTGCTCGCATGCCACCGTGGTGCGGTGCATGTCCCGAACCTGGGTGTGATCATACGGACGGGCGCGATGCATGGCCACGCGATTGTCCCACATCACCAGATCCCACTGCCGCCAGACATGGGAATATACGAACTGGCGCTGCGTTGCGTGCTCGTTCAGATCGCGCAGGAACGCGCGCGCCTCCGGCACAGGCCAGCCAAGGATGGTGCCCGCATGCGACGCCAAATACAGCGATTTGCGTCCGGTGACGGGATGGCGTCGCACCAGCCGCTGCTGCACCGGCGCGAAGCGCTGCCGCTCGTCATCGGTGAAGTCGGAAAACCCCAGAATGGAGCGGGAGAACATTTGGCTGTGCTCGCAGACCAGGGTCTCGCACTCCGCCTTGGTTGCCTCGTCCAACGCGTCATAGGCCGCACGCATGTCGGCGAATTCGGTGTTGCCGCCGGAACTTGGAATCGACCGCGCGGACAGCAGCGAATACTTCGCCGGCACTTGCTTGAACGAGCTGTCCGAGTGCCATAACCGGTTGCCGAGGGAGAACAGGCGCCGCCGGTCGTCGCGCGACAGGATGGCACCCGTGTGGTCGAGATTGGAGATGTCGTTGACGTTATCCGCCAGCCGACGCTCCTTGCCCCAACTCAGGTCGCCACTCGCCTGCTCCAGCCCGCCGAAGTTGCGACTGAATGCGAGCTGCGTTTCGTCATCGAAATTCTGGTCGTGGAACACCAGCACGCCGAACTGATCCATGCCGGCGGCGATCGTCTGCACCTGCTCCGCGGAGAGCGGTTGCGTGATGTCGAGTCCGGAAACCTCGCCGGCAAAGAACGGGCGAGCGGCAGGATCGATCGGATGAATGGATATCGCCATGTGCAATGTCCCTGGTTGCTAATCTCGTCATCGCGGTGGCCGCTCATCACAGCGACCAACGGCATCATGCCGGCTCCCCACGTCGTGCCGCACCCCCACGTCGTGCCCGGCGAAGGCCCCGGCATTCCGCGACTTCACCTCCTACAGTCCGAGGCCTTCATCACCGGCAGCCCCGGTGAACCGAGAAATTCAAGCCGTCACCAGGCCACGAACGCAATCCACTGCCCTCGTTACGCTACTGCAGCTCCACCAGCCCCATCGCCTGACCAAAGCGACGCGCCGGTTCCAGTGGGTCACCGTATTTGCGATGCATCGCGGTATGATAGGCTGCCGCCAGCAACAGCTTGTCACGCTCGGGATGCTGATTGGTGCCAAAATCCATCAGCATGCACTGGGCGATTTCCTGGTTGTGCGGATCGTTCCCCAGCTTGGTCGCGGCCAGCGCAATGCGCTGCACCAACGGCGCGCGATCGCCGACATTGTCCAGATAGGCCTGCGTCCAGTCCAGGCTTTCCTGCCCATTGAGCGCACAAACCGCCGCTTCCACCCGATCCAGCAACTGCCCCGCCGTCATCCGATCCGCCCCGCTCGGCGGGTGGATCATCACCGGGTGCACCTCGCCGATACCGCTCTGATGCCATGCCACCTGGTTGAGGAATGACGCCAGCAGATAGATCAGCCGCAAGCGCCGCGGATGGTCGAACGTATCGAAGAACCAGGCCAGCGTATTGGAATACTCATAGCAGTGATGCGGCATCGAGAAGTTGCTCGGATTCTGCGTCTCCATCACCACCGTCGCGGCGGCGATCTGCAGCACATCCAGGATGCGGCGCGGATCCTTGCCGGATTGCAGCAGCTTTGTTACCGCATGCAGGTTCTCCGGCTCGTGCCGTCGGATCACCGCCTCGATCAGTTCGGCCGATTCCTGCTGATTCAACGGCTCCCGGTTGTTGCGCAGCATCGCGAGTTCGGCCTCGCTCACGCCGCCATACGGCACCGCATGCAACGCCTCACCCTCGATGTGCATCTTCACCATGTTGCACGCCATCTCGTAGGTCGAGTACCAGCGTGGCCCCACGGCCATATCCAATGCACCGGCATACAGCACATGATGCGTCGCCGGATCGTCCCAGCCGATTGCATGACCGATTTCCACGGTGGAACGGGCGCGATACGCCTTGTGGCCGGTCGTGTAGGACCGGTTGAACAGCATCCGGTCCTGCACATCGATCAGCCCGGCAAACACCAGCTCCGCCAGCACCTCCTTGCGATCGGCCTTTTCTTCCATCAGGCCGAGGAAGATCCGGTAGGCCTCCAGCACCTGGCCGCGATGCACCAGTGTCATCCAGGTGTTCAGCCGCTCCTTCAGCGGGCCGCTCTGACGCAGCGGCTCCTGGTCCGGCCAGGGCGCAACCGGCGCCGGCGGTGCTTCCACCGTGCCAATATTGCCGCGCATCCGCGTGTAATGGCCTGGCGCCTTGTTGATCTTCTGGTTCCAGATATCCAACCCGCTAGGAATGTACCAGATCGTCTGCGCCATCGGCGCCATCGCCAGATGCTCCGGCAGCATGCGGGTCAGATTGATCGTCGCACGCGCACTCAGCAGGCAATGGTCGTTGTTCACGAAATTCGGATAGCCGTCGTCGATCCGCTCGTGATACGGCACATGCGTGTACGGTGCATGGATGCGCACACCTTCCGCGACGATCTCGTTCAGCGGACGCCCGGCACGGACCAGATCGTAGAACACCTGGCTGGCGGCCACCTGGTCGCGCGCCAGAATCCGCTCCTCCAGCCTGTCGTAGAGGCGGGATGCTTCGCCGCGCTGCGTCTGTGCGTCCATCTCGGCTTCCTCCAGTCTGCTCATTGTCCGATCCTAAGCTTGACACGCCAGTCCCGACAACCATCGTGGGCGCCCAGGGGAAGAAGACGCCCAGGGGGAGAACACGTTATGGCAGGCAGCGCACACTGGGTCATCACCAGCGTCGTGGGCAGCGGGACTCAGGGCTATGCCGGCGACGGCGGACCGGCGACCCTGGCACTGCTCAACAATCCCTTCGATCTCGCCTTCGCCTCAGATGGAAGCCTGATTTTTTCCGACACGTTCAACCACTGCATCCGACGCGTCGATGCGAAGACCCGAACGATCGCCACGATCGCCGGCACCGGCGAGCGCGGCTTTTCCGGTGACGGCGGCCCGGCAACCCGGGCGCAGCTCGATGAACCGTACGGTGTAGTCGTAGCGAAATCCGGCGCGATCTATTTCGCCGATCGGCTGAACCACCGCGTCCGCCAGATCGACACCGATGGTATCATCTCGACCCTCTCCGGCGACGGCGAAGGAAAATACGGCGGGGATGGCGGCCCCTGCATCGCCGCTGGCCTGGCGGAACCGAACGGGCTGGCACTCGATGCGGCCGAACGACGGCTGTTCATCGCGGATGTCGCCGATCACCGCGTGCGGGTGATCGATCTCCGGACCGGCACGATTGAAACCTTCGCGGGCACCGGCCAGGCACGCCATGACGGCGACGGCGGCCCGCCGGAGCGCGCGGGCATTTTCGGTGCGCGCGCGGTCGCCTTTGCGCCCGATGGCACGCTGTACATCCAGGAACGCCAGGGCAGCAGCCTACGCCGCGTGCGGGACGGGATAATCCAGACGGTTGCCGGTACCGGTGCGCGCGGCTACGCCGGCGACGATCATGACGCACGCCACGCGGTGTTCAACGCGCCCAAGGAACTGGCCGTCGATGCCGCGGGCAACATCTTCATCGTCGACACCGAAAATCATGCAATTCGCATGATCGACGCGCAGAGCTGGATCGTCACCACCATCGCCGGCACCGGTGAGGCCGGACCCGGCGGCGATCACGGATCCGCGCTCCGGGCGGGGCTCGCGCGTCCCCATGGCGCCACCGTCGGACCGGATGGCGCGCTGTACATTGGCGACAGCGAAAACCATCGCATCCGCCGGCTGGAGCGTGTCGGCTGAGCACCGCTTTGCGCTTCGGTCAGGCTGTGCTGAACTGACGATAACGGACACACAGGGGAAACGCGATGCAGCAGCGGCAAGCGCTCTGCCAGATTCTGAAGACCACCGCAGGACACCGACAGCAGTGTCGCGACCACGCATTCCGGCTACACGCCGTCGCGACTCCGTCGTCGGCATCAGCATCCCCGGCCCCCTGAACCATCCCGACCATGCGCTTCAATGCCCGCCTGATCGTGACGCCGCTGGTGCTGCTTGGCTGTGGCGCACTGGTGCTGTACCCGCTCGCCTTCCTGATCATCGAATCGTTCAACACCGGTGATCCGCAGATCTTCCCGCCGGAAGAGATCGGCTTCAGCAACTACCTCAACCTGATCGAAGACTCACGAATCCTTACCAACACCGCGTTGGTGGCGTGCATCGCGACCGTGCTCGCCGTGTTGTTCGGCTTCCTGCAGGCCTGGATTCTGACCCGCACCAATATTCCGGGCCGGGAACGGCTAGAGCGACTGATGGAACTGCCTTACTATATGACGCCGCTGATCGGCGCGATGGCATGGGGAGTCCTGCTGGGACCGAAAACCGGCTTGATCAACCAGATCTGGCACTGGTTCGGCATCTCCGGCGACTTCTTCAACATCTACTCGCCTTATGGCATCGCCTGGGTGATGGCGCTGTTCGAGGGCACCGTCGCCTTCGTGATGATCTCCGCCTCGATGAAGTCGATGGACCCGTCGCTGGAGGAAAGCTCGCGGGTGATGGGCGCGGGCAAGATCCGCACCGCGCTGCGCATCACCCTGCCGCTAGTGCTGCCCGGCGTCCTCAGCGCCACGATCTTCGTGTTCGCGGAAATGCTGGGATCTTTCGCCGCCGCCTTCGTGCTGGGTATCCCCGGCCGCTTCTTCGTCGTCACCACCGCGATCTGGGAAGCCACCTTGTCGTTCCCGCCTGATTACGGACGCGCCGCCGCCATGGGCCTGTCGTTGTTCGGCGTCATGCTGCTCACCCTCGGCATTAGCCGCCTGATCATGCGCCATGGCAGCTACGCAACGATCACCGGCAAGGCATTCCGCCCGCGCGCAATGGAAGTCGGTGCACTGCGCTGGCCATTGATGGCCATCGCCTGGGGCTACATCTTCGTCGCCGTCGTCCTGCCGCTCGCGGCACTCACGCTGACCTCGTTCGAGCGCTTCGCCACGGTCATCCTCTCGCAGGCACAGTTCACCCTGGCCAATTATCAGACCGCGTTGCAGATGGGCTCGCTCGCGCCTGCCTTCGGCAATTCGCTGATCCTGTCGATCAGCGTTGCGTCCCTCGGCGTCCCGGTCATCGGCGTCCTGGCCTGGCTGATCTACCGCTCACGCACCCCCGGCCGCGGCGCGATGGAATACGTCATCATGGTGCCCCAGGCGGTGCCACGGCTGGTGTTTGGTCTGGGCCTGCTCTGGGCCTGGATCAACATTCCTATTCCGCTTTATGGCACCCTCTGGCTGCTCGGCATCGCCTACTTCACCGTCTTCCTGCCCTTGGGCCTGCGCACCATCGCCGGCGTCGTTTTGCAGGTGGACCAGAGCCTGGAGGAATGTGCCCGCGTCTGCGGCGCGTCCTGGACCTACCAGATGCGCACCGTCACGCTGCCGCTGCTGCGGCCCGGCCTAGCCGCCGCCTGGCTGCTGATCTTCATCGCCGGCATTCGTGAACTCGGCGTGTCGATCTTCCTGATGGGACCGAACTCCAAAGTGATAGCCCCCGCCATCGTCAATTCCTGGCTCAGCGCCAGCTCCGAGCTCTCGGCCGCCATGGCCCTGCTGCAGACGGCCATGATGTTCATTGCCGTCGCCATCCTGTTCCGCGCTGCCAGAAGCGTCTCCGGAGCCACGATATGAGCGCCGGCACTGCGTCGCGGCCGCGCATCGAGGTGCGCGACCTGATGGTGCGCTACGGCGACGTGCCCGCCGTCGACGGCGTCAGCTTCGCGATCGCCGCCGGCGAAATGGTCACGCTGCTTGGTCCCTCCGGCTGCGGCAAGACCACCACGCTGCGCTCTATCGCCGGGCTGGAAACGCCCAGCGGCGGCACCATCCGATTGAACAACCAGACGGTGTATTCCTCGAGGGAACGCCGCAACCTGCCGGCGGAAAAGCGCGGCGTGTCGATGGTGTTCCAATCCTACGCCATCTGGCCGCACATGTCGGTGTTCGAGAACGTCGCCTACGGCCTGCGCGTACGCAAACTCTCCAAATCCGAGGTCACGGAAAACGTGCTGCGCGTGCTCGACCTGGTGCAGATGCGGCCCTATGCCGATCGCGCCGCCTCCAAATTGTCCGGCGGCCAGCAGCAACGCGTCGCGGTGGCCCGCGCCATCGCCTTCTCCCCCAACGTGCTGCTGTTCGATGAGCCACTGTCCAACTTGGACGCCAAGCTGCGCGCGGAAATGCGCGTCGAACTACGCGAGCTACAGCGCCGGCTCGACATCACCTCGCTTTACGTCACCCACGACCAGGAGGAGGCGTTGGCAATCTCCGACCGTGTCATCGTGATGAACGGCGGCAAGATCGAGCAGATCGGCTCGCCGGAGGAAATCTACAGCCAGCCGCACAGCTTTTTCGTCGCGGACTTCGTCGGCTCTACCAATATCATTCAGGGGACGCTGACCGATCGCAACGGGCCTGCGGCAACCGGACGGTTCCAGGTGGCCGAAGGCCTGGCGCTGCAGGTCGCCATCCCGCCGGTCGCGCGCGGCAACCAGAAGACCGTAGCGCTGCGGTCCTCCTACATTCATCTGGGCGAGCCGAATGGCGAGGG
Organism: uncultured Alphaproteobacteria bacterium; assembly: GCA_963789495.1. Classification (GTDB taxonomy): domain Bacteria; phylum Pseudomonadota; class Alphaproteobacteria; order Acetobacterales; family Acetobacteraceae; genus CAWBLP01. The sequence continues at coordinate 114,704 of CAWBLP010000023.1, read as the reverse complement.
GAATGCCATCCAGGGCACCATCCATCGCCGCATGTTCCACGGCGACTTCATCCAATATCTGGTGGACTGGCCGGCCGGCCAGCTGCTGGTACGCCGGCCGCCGACCGAGCTTTTCGATGAAGGCGCCGCCGTCACCATCTCATTCTCGCCGGAACACTGCGTACTGCTGTAGCGCACAGGCGCACAGCACTGCGCGCCTCACCCGGCTTCCACGCTCCGGCTGGAGCGGATTTCCAGCACGCTCAGGAAGAACGCGCCGTAGGCGATCTGGAACGCCAGCAGAATGGCCGTACCGGACGGGATGACCAGGCGCATCGTCGCTTCCGGCGACAATGGGCCGAACGCGACCCGACCCCAGGCCGTCAACGCGAGTATGCCCAGGATTAGGCCAACCAGCAGCAGCATACCGCCCACGATCAGTCCGGCTTCCAACGTCACCGATCGGATGATGCCGCCGAACCTGGGGTCTGGCGGCATCAGGCCTTCCCGTATGCCGTAGGTCTTGCTGAACACCCAGAACAGGATCGAGTGCACGCCCACCACCATCGCGGCCGAGGCGTAGAACAGCGTGTGGATGTCCAAGGTGATGCCAGCAACCTGCCGGGAATGCGGCGTCAGCCACAGCATCCCCAACGCGCCCAGTAGGAACAGCATACAGCCGGGATACAAGAACAGCCAGCGCGGGCTGAACAGCAGCAGGAAGCGCAGATGACGCCAGCCATCCCGCCAACTGCGCAGATGCGGTGGGCGCGAACGGCCATCGGGTGACAACGTCGTGGGCACCTCTGTCATCCGCAGTCCGCGGATCGTGGCCTTCACCACCATCTCGCTGGCGAACTCCATGCCCGGAGCCTGCAGATCCAGCGCCAGGATCGCCTCCCGCTCAAAACCGCGCAATCCGCAATGAAAATCGCCGCACGGACTGTGGAAGAAGATCCGGCCGATGGTGGTGAGCACGGGATTGCCGAGGTAGCGGTGCAGCGGCGGCATCGCGCCGGGCATGATGCCGCCCTTGAAGCGGTTCCCCATCACCAGCTGGTAACCGGCTCGCAGCTGCTCGACGAACAGCTCCAGTTTGCTGAAGTCATAGCTGTCGTCGGAATCGCCCATGATCACGTAGCGTCCGCGTGCGGCCTGTACGCCGCCCAGCAAGGCGCTGCCATAGCCGCGCTCACTGATGGGTACCACGCGCGCGCCCGCCGCCTGCGCAATCGCCTGCGACCCGTCGGTGCTGCCGTTGTCGGCGATCACCACTTCGCCGTTAACGCCGCACCTCTCCAGATAGCCGCGTGCCTTGACAATGCAACGCTCCAACGTCTCTGCCTCATTCAGGCAGGGCATCAGAATCGTCAGTTCGCACGCATCGGTCGGGATTGAACGCGCCACCCCGGGGCGGATCTGCTCATCCAACATGGAACGACACCATCATCTGTTTGAATTCGGACCAGCAGCAGGATCTGTCGACCACCCGCCGACCAGCGACAGTCAATGGCCGGCGTGACTGCCGGAGAAATCCGGAGATGCCAGGCCGGACGCTTCGAGTTGGTGCACCAGCGCCTGCTTCAGCCGATCCAAACCATCCGATGTCGTCGCCTCGGCCCGCGCCACCAGCACGGCCTGCGTGTTGGAGGCGCGCAGCAACCACCACCCATCCGCGGTATTCACCCGCACGCCATCGACATCCGATACCGAAGCGCCCTCGGCCCGCAGCCGCGCCGCCACTTCCTGCACCACCGCGAACTTGCGCCGGTCGTCACAGTCGAAGCGCACCTCCGGCGTGTTCACCACATGCGGCAGCGCGTCGCGCACCGCCGACAGGGCACAATCCATGCGCGCGACGATGCCAAGCGTGCGCACGGCGGCGTAGAGCGCGTCGTCGAAGCCGTACCAGTGATCGGCGAAGAAGATGTGACCGGACATCTCGCCGGCCAATGGCGAACCGATCTCGGCCATCTTCGACTTGATCAGCGAGTGCCCGGTGCGCCACATCAGCGGCTTACCGCCGGCGCGGACGACTTCGTCGAACAGCACCTGGCTCGCCTTCACGTCGGCGATGATGGTGGCGCCAGGGTGCTGCCGTAACACGTCGCGCGCCAGCACCACCATCAACTGGTCGCCGAACATGATCTGCCCGCTGTCGTCGATCACGCCGATCCGGTCGGCGTCACCGTCCAATGCGATGCCGATATCCGCCTTCTGCGCCAGCACCGTCGCGATCAGCTGTTCCAGGTTCTTCGGCACCGTCGGATCTGGGTGATGAGCGGGAAACCGGCCGTCGATCACCCCATTCAGCACGATGTGCTCGCCGGGCAAGGACGCAAGCAGGCGTTCCAGCACCGCGCCGGCAGCGCCATTGCCGTTGTCCCACACCACTTTCAGCAGGCGGTCGCCGCCATCCCAGTCCGCCAGCAGGCGGCCGACATAATCCGCGCTGACATCGGCGTTGCGTTCCGGCGCCACGGTTTCGTCCACCACGTCGCCGGTCAGCGCGATCTCACCCAGGCGCTGGATGTCCTCGCCGAAGAACGGCTTGCGGCCCAGCATCATCTTAAACCCGTTATAGTCGGGCGGATTATGGCTGCCGGTGACCATCACCGCGCCGTCAGTCTGGCCAGTGGTGGCCGCAAAATACAGCATCGGGGTTGGGCCGCATCCGATGCGCAGCGCCTCGATGCCGCTGGCACTCAACCCGCTGGCGATGGCGGCTTCCAGGGCGGGGCTGGACAAGCGCCCGTCATAGCCCAGCGCGACGGTTTTCCCGCCCGCTCGGGCGACCATGCTGCCGAAGCAACGGCCGATGGCGAAGGCATCATCCTCATGCAAGGTACCGCCGACCGTGCCGCGGATGTCGTATTCCCGCAGCATCGTCGGGTCGAAACGGTGGGAGAATGCCATGGATCCGGTGGACCTCAGATGTAGTTCTTCAGGAAACCTCGCACGGCTTCGGCCAGGTCGGGCCGCTTCAATGCGTAGGCAATTTGCGCCTCGAGGAAGCCCAGCTTGTCGCCGCAGTCAAACCGCTTTCCATGGTACCGGACACCATGGAACGGCTGCTTGCCGATCAGCCGCGCCATGCCGTCGGTGAGCTGGATCTCATTGCCGGCGCCGCGTTCCATCCGCGCCAGATGCGCGATGACCTCGGGCATCAGGACGTAGCGGCCGATGATCGACAGGTTGGACGGCGCATCCTTCGGCGCCGGCTTCTCGACCAGGCCCTGCACCTCGACCAGATGCCCGTCATCCTTGCCAATCTTCAGAATGCCGTATCGGTTGGTGTGTTCCGGCGGCACCTCGGTCACCGCCACGACGTTGCCGCCGGTCTGCGCATAGGCGTCGGCCAGTTGCTTCAGGCACGGCGTATCGGCCAACACCAGGTCGTCCGGCAGCAGGATGGCGAACGGATCGTCGCCGATGAAGGCGCGAGCGCACCAGATCGCATGGCCCAGCCCGTGTGGCACCTGCTGGCGCACCGTCATCAGCGAGCCCGGTTCCACCTGCGTGCCCTGCAGCGCGGCCAGCGCCTCGGTCTTTTCGCGCTCGCGCAGCGTCTGTTCCAGCTCGAACGCGATGTCGAAATGTTCCACCAGCGCGGTCTTGCCGCGGCCGGTGACCATGCAGAACTGCTCGATGCCGGCGGCGCGCGCCTCCTCGATAGCGTATTGAATCAGCGGCTTATCCACCACCGGCAGCATTTCCTTGGCGACGGCCTTGGTGGCGGGCAAGAATCGAGTACCGAGGCCTGCCACCGGCAGGACGGCTTTGCGGAGCGGCTTGATCACGTAGAGGACTCCCTGGGAGGCAGGTCATGCGACCATGATGGATTGGCGAAGATGTGGCAGCCCAGGCCACGGCCGTGGCCACACGTGGGCGCGACCGCAATCACGACCCTGCGCGCGGTCACGTCCGCCGCCTGGCCTGTAGCAGCACGTCACGCGCCTGATTGATGCGCGCCGCCAGCCAGTCGGAGCCACCTTGGTCGGGATGGGCTCCCCGCATCAAGCGGCGATGAGCGGTGCGGATTTCAACTTCTCCTGCGCCGGGGGACAGGCCCAGGACCTGATAGGCCTCCTCCCGGGTCATTGGCCCGCCGCTGGAGGGCGGCGCGGAGGAACGGCCCGCGCCGCCCGGGGCGGGGCCGGTCCTGGGCGCGCTGGGATGCGCGGCCTTCCACTGGTTCCACAGCAGCGGTCCGAACAGCATGATTGCACCAAGGGCAATCCCCTCGCGACCGGTCAGGATCAGCATCAGCGCGAGACTCAGTCCGCCAAGCGCAAGGATCCAGGCGCCAAGCGACTTGATCGTGGTCACCGATGCGCGTTCAAACGCCCGCAGGCCGCCCAGGAACACGAACAGGGTCAGGCCACCGAGGACAAGCCAGAGCATGGGCGCAATCTGCGCGGACGCGGCGCCGACCGCAACCGCTGGTCGATGCCGGACCGAGGGCTCTGGTCGATAATCGATGCGCACCCGGCTCGGGGGGCCACATCAGCACCCCGCCCCCCGCTCGGCGTGCGCCACCGTGCGCCAGACAAAAAAAACGGCCCGACCGGGGACGATCGGGCCGCAGGAAGGTCCGGGTTGACCTGGGCCATGGAGACCCAGTCAGCCGACGCAGATGTTGGGGCAGCACCGGCTGACGGAGCAAACTTTCTCATGTCCGCACTTCCGTTGGCTGTGAGGTAGGTCACAGCCACCGCCGTATTTCTTAGGGGAACAAACCGCGTGTCATTTTCGCATTGCGTACTTTCTCGACCCCGATCGCCATGGCGGCCGTGCGATGCGGCACCTTGTCACGCTCCACCCGCGCCATGACCCGCGCAAACGCCTTGTCCAGCACCTGGTAGAGCTTTCCCATCACCTCCTGCTCATCCCAGAAGAACTGCTGCAGGTCCTGCACCCATTCGAAATAGCTGACCACCACGCCGCCGGCGTTGCACAGGACGTCGGGGATGACGAAGACCTCGTCGCGCCGCTGGTTGAGTATCTCATCGGCCTCCGGCGTGGTGGGACCATTGGCACCCTCCGCCAGCACCCGACACTGCAGCCGCCCCGCCAGGTCGGCATCGATCACCCGCTCCATCGCGGCCGGCACCAGCACGTCGCAGCGCTGCACCAGCAGGTCCCGCGGATCGATCGAAAGCTGGTTGGAGAACCCGGCGAGCACGCCGTCATGTGCCGCGATGTGGCGCAGCAGGGCCGCGACGTCCAGCCCGCGTGGATCGTGGTAGCAGGCGGTGTGGTCCGCAACCCCGATGATCTTCAGGCCGCGTTCGGCCAGCGTCAGCGCGGCATAACTGCCAACATTGCCGAACCCCTGGATGATGGCGGTGGCGCCATTCGACGGAATGGCCAGGCGCTCCAGCGCGCGGATCGCCAGGTAGGCGACACCGCGGCCGGTGGCCTCGCGCCGCCCTTCGGTGCCGCCGGAGGCGACCGGCTTGCCGGTGACGATCTCGGTCACCGTGCGGCCCTGGTACATGGAGTAGGTGTCCATGAACCAGGCCATGATCTGCTCATTGGTGCCCATGTCGGGCGCCATCACATCGGTATGCGGACCGACAAACGGGATCATCTCCTGCATGTAGCGGCGCGAGAGTCCTTCCAGCTCATGCCGCGATAAGGCGCGTGGATCGACCGTGACCCCTCCTTTGGCGCCGCCATAGGGCAGGTTGGTCAGCGCGCATTTCCAGCTCATCCAGATCGCGAGCGCGGCAACCTCGCCGATATTCACGCTCGGGCTGAACCGCGTGCCGCCTTTGGTCGGCCCCATCGTCAGATGGTGCTGCACCCGGTAGCCATGGAACACGGCCACCTTGCCGTCGTCGCGGTGGATCGGGCAGGCCACGGTGATGGCGCGCTTTGGATACAGCAGCCGGTCGCGCTCGTCGGACGGGATCTCCAGGTAGTCGGCGATCACATGGAACTGCTGACGGGCCATGTCGAACACCGGCCCGGTATAGATCGTCATCCGCGTTCCTCCTCCAGAGTGCGTTGCAGCCGCTACCGGGGTCAGTGATGATCCCGCCCGATCCTATCGCCAATCTGGAGAACGCCGTGTCAACCGCAATGACCCTCGACGCCGGGGCGACATCCGCCCATGCCTTGTTGAACCAGCGCAATCGGGACGATGCCCTGCCGCCCCCGGCGCAGTGGAACGAGGTGCTGGCGACGATCCTGAACCATCGCTCGGTGCGCGGCTTCCGGCCCGACGTGCTGCCGGACGGCACACTGGAACTGCTGATCGCGGCGGCACAATCCGCCTCCACCTCCTCCAACCTGCAGGTGTGGAGCGTGGTGGCGATCGAGGACCCGGCGCATAAGTCACGCTTGGCGACGCTGGCTGGCGACCAGCAGTTCATCCGAGACGCGCCACTGCTGCTGGTCTGGCTCGCCGACCTTGCACGCCTGGACGGCATCGGTGCGGACCGGCAGCAAAGCGTCGAGGGCACGTTGTATGTCGAAGAGTTCATCGTCGCGGTGGTCGATGCGGCCCTGGCCGCGCAGAGCGCGCTGATCGCCGCGGAATCGCTAGGCCTGGGCGGCGTCTATATCGGCGCGATGCGCAACCATCCGGAGCAGGTCGCGGCGGCGCTGAAGCTGCCGCCGCATGTCTTTGCCGCGTTCGGCATGGCGATTGGCGTGCCCGATCCGGCCAAGGCGACCGGGATCAAGCCGCGGCTGTCGCAAAGCGTCGTGCTGCATCGCGAGACCTATGATCCGGTGGCGAAGCGGGCGGCGATCGCCGAGTACGACGCGACGATGCGGGTGTTCCAGCAGGAGCAGGGCATGAAGCCGATCGACTGGACCCAGCAATGCATCAATCGGGTCAAGGATGCAGCGGCGCTGCGCGGACGTGACCGGATGCGCGAGGCTTTGGCGAATCTGGGCTTTCCGCTGCGCTGACCGATCCCGACGCGGGATCGGCCACGGCTGGCGGCGGCGATGCGCCGGCTCCACCGAGACGCTGCAGCAGGATCGTCCGCTGCGTCCTGGCCTTGGCGCGGTTGGCATCCTTCACCGGGCCGAAGCCGCGGATCATCTCCGGCAGCCTGGCCAGGGCGACCGCGCTGTCCCGTGTTGCCGGGGATAGTCCGTCCAGGGCAACGCGCAGATCGGCGATATAGCTGGCGATCAGCGTCCGCTCCGCCTTGCGTTCGGCCTGCCAGCCGAACGGATCGAGCGCTGACCCGCGCAGCGCCTTGCCATGGCGCAGCACCCGAAACAGCGGCAACGCCAGCCAGCCCGGGATCGCGATCTTGCGGCGGCGGCCGGTCGCCTTGTCGATCCCGGTGATCAGCGGCGGCGCCAGATGGAACACGGGATTCTCGCCGTACGACGCGGCGGCGTGCAGCCGCGCGACCTCATACTCATCCTTGTAGGCCATGAGACGGAACAGTCCGTCGGCCACAGCGCGGGTCAGCCGGCTAGGTTGGCCGAACAGTTCGGTCTCCCGTGCGGCCACGTCGTGCAGCACCGAACGATAGCGGGCGGCGTAGCGGGCGGACTGATACCTCGCCAGGTCGCCAGCATGCTGCTCGACCAGCTCTGCCGGCGTCGCCACTGGTATGCTGCCCGGCGTCTCGTTGGCGAGAATCTGCTCCGCCAGGCCGGGATGGTCCGCGAGGATACGGCCCCACAGGAACGCGCGGCGGTTCAGTTCGAGCGCAGCACCGTTCAGCTCGATCGCGCGCAGGATGGCCGCCTGCCCGACCGGCACCAGCCCGCGTTGCCAGGCCACGCCGAGCAACAGCGTATTCATCGCCTGCGCATTGCCGAACAGGCGTTCGGCCAGTTGCACGCCCGGCAGCCAGGCGCTGCGGCCCGGATCGGTGGCGCTCTCGATGGTCTGCCGATGACGCAGCGCGTCGATCACCTGGTCCGGATCGCGCTTGAACGCGGCGGTGGCGGCGAGGTCGAGATTGCCGATCACCGCCGCGTCGGGCGCCGCGCGTTCCAGCACGCCCGCCGAACAACCGACCGCGAGGTCCGCAGCCAGCATCAGATCCGCCGAAGCAAGTGGGATGCGCACGACGTCCAGCTCGTCCGGATGGTCGGCGATCTGCACATGCGCCACCACCGCGCCGTTCTTCTGCGCCAGGCCGGTGAAATCCAATGTGCGGACCTGGCGCCCTTCCAGATGCGCGGCCATCGCGAGAATGGCGCCCGCGGTCACGATGCCACCGCCGCCGATGCCGGCGAACAGCCCGCGCCAGGGTGACTGCATCGGCAGCACCGGCTGCGGCAGGGCACGGGCCAGGGACTCCTCGCGCGCTTGCCAAAGGAGGTCGGCAACCGGCGCCGCGGGAGGGCCGGCCAGCGTGACGAAGCTGGGGCAGAAGCCTTTCAGACAGGAGAGATCGACATTGCAGACAGTGGGATTGATGCGGCGTTTGCGGCCGAGCCTGGTGTCGATGGGCTCGATGGCGATGCAGCCGGATTGCGTGGTGCAGTCGCCGCAATTTTCGCAGACGTCGGGGTTGATGACGACATGCGTCGCGGCCTGCGGCATCAGGCCCCGCTTGCGGCGACGACGCTTTTCCGTGGCGCAGACCTGGTCGTAGATCAGAACGGAGACGCCATCATAGTCGCGCAACGTGCGCTGCACGGCATCGAGCTCGCCGCGCGTGTGGCGCGTGGTGCCGGGCGGCAGGTCGCGTGCGTGCGGTAGGCGAGCGACGTCGTCCGCCACGATGGCGATACGCGCCACGCCCTCGGCGGCCAATTGCGCGGCGATGTGCGGAACGGTCGGTGCGCCTTCCGCCGGCTGCCCGCCGGTCATCGCCACGGCGTCGTTGAACAGCAGCTTGTAGGTGATGCGCGCCTTCGCCGCGATCGCCTGACGGATCGCGAGAATCCCGGAGTGCTGATAGGTACCGTCGCCGAGATTGGCGAAGCTGTGCGGCAGATCGGTGAACGGTGCGAGGCCGACGAACGGCACACCTTCGGCGCCCATCTGGATGAAGGTACGCGTCTCGTCGCCTTCATTCAGCGCCATGATATGGCAGCCGATGCCGCCAGTGGCGAAGCTGCCTTCCGGCAGCTTGGTCGAAGTGGCGTGCGGACAGCCGGCGCAAAAACTTGGTGTCCGCGTCAGCAGGTTCGCAGGACGGTCGGCGGGATGCGCGGGCGGCGGTTCGGCAACATCCACACCCACGTCACGCAACACTTGCGCCAGCGCAGCGGCCACGGACTCCGGCGACAGCTCCATCAGCGGCGACAGCAGTTTGGAACCCCGCGCATCGGTCTTGCCAACGATGTCCGGGCGGCGATCCGCCGGCAGGTGATACAGCGCGTCACGCAACTGGGGTTCGACGAAGGGCCGCTTCTCCTCGATGACGAACAGCACGCGCTTGTTGCGGGCGAAGTCGCGCAGCCCCTCGGTCTCCAGCGGCCAGGTCATGGCAACCTTGTACAGCGCGATCTGCGGATGGTTGCGCAGCCCGAGCAGGCTCAGCGCATGGAGCGTGTCTTCGTGCGCCTTGCCGACGGTGACAAGGCCGATCGGAGCGTCGGCGGCACCGAGGACCACTCGGTCCAACCGATTGGCGCGTGCCCAGGCGAGTGCGGCAGGCAGGCGTTGCTCGATCACGCACTGTTCCATCGCCACCCGATCGGCGGGAAAGCGTAGCGCGGGGTCGAGATTCAAGCCATGCGGCGGCAGCGCGATGTCGGGTGTGGTAAAGCGGCGGCGGGATCGGATGGCGATGGTGGCAGCCTGCTCGACGGTTTCCGCCGTCGTCTTCAGCGCGACCCACAACCCCGAAAACCGCGACAGCGCATATCCGGCGAGTCCCAGCTCGACGATGTCCTGCACGTTGGCGGGATTCAGCACGGGGATGAACACATTCTGAAACGCGTGCTCGGTCTGATGCGGGTAGGTGGAGGAATGCGCGCCATGATCGTCGCCGGCAATCGCCAGCACGCCGCCATGCTTGTGCGTTCCGGCCATGTTGGCGCAGTGCAGCGCATCGCCCGAGCGATCGACTCCCGGGCCTTTCGCATACCACAAGCCAAACACACCATCGAAGCGAGCACCTGGAAAGAGGTCCAGTTGCTGCGTGCCGAACAGCATGCTGGCGGCGAGGTCTTCGTTGATACCGGGCTCGAAGCGGATGTTATGATCAGCCAGCAGGGTCATCCGCCGCCACAGCTCCTGGTCCAGCCCACCGAGCGGTGAACCACGATAACCGGACACCAGGCCGGCAGTGTGTAAGCCGGCCGCGCGATCCAACCGGGATTGCTCGACCACCAACCGGACCAGGGCCTGGATACCGGTGAGGAACACCGGCTGATCGAGATCGACGAATCGCGATTCCAGCGTCGTGACAGCGCGACCAAGACCGATATCCATCCCGCGGACTCCTCATATGGCAAACGGCTTGTGCCGCTCCGCCCCCGCGCAGCATGGTAGGTGGGTCCCCGTGGGAAATACTGCCATAGTCGCCTACCGGCACACGGCGATTTGGCAGGATCGGCCAAAATGCTGCACCGCAACCAAGGAGACGGCATGGAGCTCGACCGGCTCGACATCGCGATCCTGGACTATCTGCAAGGTCACGGCCGCGCGACTACCACCGACCTGGGTGAGGCCGTGGCGCTGTCGGCCTCGCCGATCCACCGCCGCCAGAAGCTGCTGGAAGATGCCGGCATCATCCAACGCTACGTGGCGCTGCTGGATCAGGAGAAGGTCGGGCTGCCGGTGAATGCCTTCGTCTCGGTCAAGCTGGCAACCCACACCGATGATGCGCTAGCCGCATTCGAGCGTGCCATCGAAGCCTGCTCCGAAGTGATGGAGATGTACGAGATGACCGGCGCACGCGACTACCTTATGCGCGTCGTTGCGGCGGACCTGACCAGTTTCGAAGCGTTCCTGCGCGGGGTGGTGATGCGCATCCCCGGCGTGCAATCGGTGGAGACGGCGATGGCGTTGAAGCGCGTGGTGTACCGCACCAACTTGCCACTGCGTTTGCGTGGCAAGGCATGAGGTGGTCCGCTTACCCGGTCGCGGCCGACGCAGGTTGCTGGCCTGCCGCCGTGCTGCAAGAAATGTCGGCCAGGGTTATGACCGGCGCAGACCGGTCAGCCATTGGTTGTGCATTTGTCGATTGCGCAGCACTGAGGCCCAGTCGCGCAACAACAAAACCCGTGATGAGTGCACCATGATCATTCCGATCAGCGGCCTATACGAAGCCCATCTCACCGTCAGCGATCTCGATCGTTCCATCGCATTCTATCGCGACACGCTCGGCCTGCCGCTCGCGTACACCATCCCTGCCCGCCAGGTTGCGTTTTTCTGGGTTCCCCGCTCCGACAAAGCGATGATTGGGCTTTGGGGCGTCGGCACCTCGCCAATGCGCATGCGACTGCATATCGCCTTCACCGTTACCCTGAACCATGTACTCGAGTTCCGTCGCAGCCCTGCGCGCGGCTGGACTGACCCCACGTTCCGGAGACGGTACGCCGGTCGAAGAACCAGTCGTGCTGGGCTGGATGCCCGCGGCCAGTGTGTATTTCGACGATCCTGACGGACACTCGCTGGAATTCATCGCCATGCTGCCGGACACACCGCGGCCGGAACTCAACATGATCCCTCTCTCGCAATGGCGGAGCCTGACATGAGCGACTTCATCCGCATCGAACGTCACGGCTCCTGGCGCAAGCTGATCCTGAACCGGCCTGATAAGCTGAACGCAGTGAACGAAGAAATGCTGCTCGCCTGGCTGCAGGCACTGGATGACGCCGAGGTGGATTCCTCCTGTCGCGCACTGCTGCTCATCGGCGAAGGCCGCGGCTTCTGCGCCGGTCAGGAACTCGGCGCCGCAGTCATGCCAGGCCCGAACGGCCCGCCCGATCTGGAAGCGCTCGCCAGCACCTGGCATCACCGCGTGACCCATCGCCTGCGCACGCTGAAGCTGCCGGTGGTCTGCGCCGTCAACGGTGTTGCGGCCGGCGCCGGCGCCAGCTTCGCGCTGGCCTGCGACATCGTGCTTGCCGCACGCAGCGCAAAATTCGTACAGGCCTTCGTGAAGATCGGCCTGGTTCCTGATTCCGGCGCCAGCTTCTTGCTCACCCACACGATCGGCGAAGCACGCGCTCGCGCCCTCGCCATGCTCGGCGATGCGATCGACGCGGAACGCGCCGCCGCCTGGGGCATGATCTGGCAGGTGGTGGACGACGCTGAGCTGATGGCAAAAGCCGAGGCGCTGACAGCACAATTATCACAGGCGCCGACCGAGGCGCTGGCCCGCATGAAACACATGTTCGCAGCGGCAGGCACCAACACGCTGGAGGCGCAACTCGCATTGGAGGCGAAGCTGCAAGGCGAATCGGGCCGCACCGCAGACTATGCCGAAGGCGTACGTGCCTTCGTGGAGAAACGCCCGCCCCAGTTCCGGGGGCATGCGTGACCGATCCGCAGGCCCTGGCCCGCGCCTGTGCCGATGCGATGTGGGCGGAGGATCGTGCCAGCACCGGCCTGGGCATGCGGCTCGATAAGGTCGCACCCGGCCGAGCACGGCTGTCGATGATTGTTACGAATACGATGGTGAATGGTCACGGCATCTGCCATGGCGGCTTCATCTTCACCCTCGCCGATTCCTGTTTTGCCTTCGCCTGCAACAGCCGTGGCGAACGCAATGTCGCGCAGCACTGCGCGATTACGTTCCTGCGTCCGGGACGGTTGGGTGAAACGCTGCATGCGGCGGCGGTGGAGCGCGCGCAAGCCGGCCGGTCCGGCATCTATGACGTTCAGGTCACCGGCGATGACGGCTCGGTGGTCGCGGAGCTGCGTGGCCATTCACGCATGCTGGGACAAAAATTCTTCGCGGAGGAGCCCAAGAATGACGGGGCTTGATTCGATCGAGACCGCATCGCGCGACGAGATCGCCGCGCTGCAACGCGAACGCATCGGTTGGACGTTGCGCCACGCTTACGAGAACGTGCCGCATTACCGCCAGGCCTTCGCTGCGTCCGGCGTGCATCCGGACGATTTCCGGCAGTTGGAGGACCTGGGAAAGTTTCCGTTCACCAGCAAGCAGGACCTGCGCGCCAACTACCCGTTCGGCATGTTCGCCGTGCCGCGCGAGCAGATTGTCCGCATCCATGCCTCCTCCGGCACCACCGGCAAGCCGACAGTGGTCGGCTACACGCGGGAGGACCTCGACGTGTGGGCGCAAGTGGTGGCGCGGTCGATCTATGCCGCGGGTGGGCGGCCTGGGATGATCCTGCACAACGCCTATGGCTATGGGTTGTTCACCGGCGGGCTGGGCCTGCATGACGGCGCGCAACGGCTTGGCTGCAGCGTGGTGCCGGTGTCGGGCGGCATGACGGAACGCCAAGTGCAGCTGATCACCGACTTCCGGCCGGATATCATTACGGTAACGCCAAGCTACATGCTGGCCATCCTGGATGAGTTCAAGCGGCAGAGTGTGGAGCCGCGCGCGTGTTCGTTGCGCATCGGGATTTTCGGTGCGGAACCCTGGACCAATGCGATGCGGCGCGAGATGGAAGACGGGTTCGGGTTGGATGCCGTGGACATCTACGGTCTGTCGGAAGTGATGGGGCCTGGCGTCGCGAATGAATGCGTCGAGACTAAGGATGGGCTGCATATCTGGGAGGATCATTTCTACCCGGAGGTGATCGATCCGGAGACCGGCGCGGTGCTGCCGGATGGCCAGCGCGGCGAACTGGTGTTTACGTCATTGAGCAAGCGCGGCATGCCAGTGGTGCGCTATCGCACCCGCGACCTGACCCGGCTGCTGCCCGGCACCGCCCGCAGCATGCGGCGAATGGAGAAGGTCACCGGCCGCTCGGACGACATGCTGATCGTGCGCGGGGTGAACCTGTTTCCTACCCAGATCGAGGAGCAGTTGCTGAAAAGCGAGGTGCTGACCGGGCATTACCAGTTGGTGCTGACGCGCGAGGGCCGCATGGACGATGTGACCGTGCATGTGGAGGCGCGGCCGGGCTATGGCGATCCGGTACTGCTGGAGGCGGAGGCGAAAGCGCTTGTCGCGCGGATCAAGGATACGATCGGACTGACGACGCGTGTGGTGGTCGAGCCGCCGGGCGGGATCGAGCGGTCGGTGGGGAAGGCGCGGCGGGTGGTTGACCGGCGGCCAGTCGGATAGTTGCCGACCGCGCTGCTCCGCCAAAACCAGCAGCGGGATCCTCATAGGGGTGCAGAGCAGCGCCCGTTCCAGAATGGAACTTTGGATCACGCCAACTCAGGCCGGCACCCGCTCGCTCCCCGCGCTCTGCGCCGGTTTGCCGCGGTTCACCCGCTCGCGCAGTTCCTTGCCCGCCTTGAAGAACGGCACCGCCTTCTCCTCCACCGGCACGGCCTCGCCGGTGCGGGGGTTGCGCCCGGTGCGGGCATCCCGATGCTTCACGGTGAACGCGCCGAACCCGCGCAGTTCCACGCGTTCGCCGCGCGCCAGCGCGCCGGTGATTTCGTCGAAAATCGTCCCCACAATCAGCTCGACATCCGCCGCACGCAAATGCGGATTGGCGCTCGCAAGCTCCGCGATCAGCTCCGACTTGGTCACCTACCGGTCCTTCGCCCTGCCCCGTAGCGGCGTTGAAACGATTCAACGCGCGGAACGTTGCCAGACGGCCCAGGCTCCGTCAAGTGTAACACCTTGGGAAAACAGGGTTTTCCAAATGCCGCTGAGCACCGGCCCCAGCATGCTGGACAAGGTGCGTTCGGCAAAGCCCCGCGTGGTTACGTCATCGACCGGCAAATCCGCCGATACGCCCTTCGCCGAGGCCAGCCACAGCCGCGCATCGTGCTCGCTGCCGATGGCGTCCACTAGGCCGAGCTGCAGTGCCTGGCGGCCGGTATAGGCGCGGCCGTCGCCCAGTTCGCGCACGCGGGCCGGGTCCATGTGGCGTCCCGCCGCGACCATCCCCACGAATTGCTCGTACATGTCCATCACCAGCCCCTGCAGCACGTCGCGGCCTTGCGGGCTGAGCTTGTGGGTGAAGCTGGGCTGGTCCTTCAGCGGGCCGGAGACGATGGTGTCGGCATTGACGCCGAGCTTGTCGAGCAGACCGGCGACGTTGGGGGCTTCCAGCAGCACACCGATCGAGCCGGTCAGGGTTGCCTCGCGGGCCCAGATCCGCTGGGTGGCGACCGCCACCATGTAGCCGGCGGAGGCGGCGACGCCGCCCATCACTGCCACCACCGGCTTCTTGGCGGCGACCTTGGCGATGGCGTCGTGCAGGCTCTCGCCACCGGCGACACTGCCGCCGGGGCTGTTGATGGCGACGATCAGGGCCTTCACCGAGTCATCGTCGGCCAGTTTGGTGATCGCCTCGGTCAGCTTGCGGTCTTCGGTGATGAGGCCGCTCACCGGCAGCCGCGCCACGTGCGCGCCGTCGATCGGCAGGCCACGCCCGTGCCAGGCCACCAGCAGGGCAGCAACCACGGCCAGAACGGCAAAGCTGCGCCAAAAGATCAGGCGCCGCTTCAACCGCTGGCGGTCCAGGATCAGGTCGGTTTCCAGCGACATCGCCGGCCGCTACCAGGCGGCGAAGACGCAACCGCGCCTGGCCTCGGGCAGATCCCGAAGCGTAGGCGCGGCGTGCCGGTTGGCAGACACGAAGCTCAGTCGTTGTCCTGCTGAGCCTGCTGGTTGCGGCGCCGGATGGCCGCTCCCAGAATGTCGCCCAGCGAGGCGCCGGAGTCGGACGAACCGTATTCGGCCATCGCCTGCTTCTCCTCCTCCATCTCCTTGCCTTTGATGGTGAGGGACAGCTTGCGGGACGCGCGATCGACCGCGGTGATCTTGGCGTCCACCTTCTCGCCCACGGCGAAACGATCGGGCCGCTGGTCGGACTTGTCGCGTGCCAGTTCGGAACGGCGTATGAAGCCGGTCAGCACGTCGCCGACCTTGACCTCGATGCCGTTGGACTGGATCGCGGTGACCACGCAGGTGACCACGTCGTTCTTGTGGACCGAGTCCAGCACGGACGCCGCCGGGTCGTCCTGGAGCTGCTTCACGCCCAGGCTGATCCGCTCCTTCTCGACGTCAACGTCCAGCACCTTGGCCTGAACGATCTGCCCCTTCTCGAACTTGGCCATGGCGAGTTCGCCGGGCTCGTCCCAGGACAGATCGGACATGTGGACCATGCCGTCGATATCGGCGGACAGGCCGACGAACAGGCCGAACTCGGTGATGTTGCGGATCTCGCCTTCCACCACGCTGCCGATCGGATGGTCGTCGACGAACTGCTCCCACGGATTGCGCTGGACCTGCTTGAGGCCGAGCGAAATGCGGCGCTTGCCGGCGTCCACATCCAGGACCATGACGTCCACTTCCTGGCTGGTGGCAACGATTTTGCCAGGATGCACGTTCTTCTTGGTCCAGGACATCTCGGACACGTGCACCAGGCCCTCGACCCCCGGCTCCAGCTCCACGAAGGCGCCGTAGTCGGTGATGTTGGTGACACGACCCGAGTATTTGGCGCCGACCGGGTATTTCGCGGCGACACCCTCCCAGGGATCGGCTTCCAGCTGCTTCATGCCGAGGCTGATGCGCTGGGTGTCCGGGTTGAAGCGGATTACCTGCACCTTGACCTGCTGGCCGATCTGCAGCGCCTCGGACGGATGGTTGATGCGGCGCCAGGCGATGTCGGTGACGTGCAACAGCCCGTCCACGCCGCCCAGGTCGACGAAGGCGCCGTAATCGGTGATGTTCTTCACCACGCCGTCCAGGATCATGCCTTCCTTGAGGCCCTGGATGAGCTCGGTCCGCTGTTCGGCGCGGGTCTCCTCCAGCACGGCGCGGCGGGACACCACGATGTTGCCACGGGCGCGGTCCATTTTCAGGATCTGGAACGGCTGCGGGCTGCCCATCAGCGGGCCGACATCGCGCACCGGGCGGATATCCACCTGGCTGCCGGGCAGGAACGCCACGGCGCCGCCCAGGTCGACGGTGAAGCCGCCCTTGACCCGGCCGTAGATGGTGCCGGAGACGCGCTGTTGGGTCTCGAACGCCTTTTCCAGGTTGGTCCAGGCTTCCTCGCGGCGAGCCTTCTCGCGAGACAGGATAATGGTCCCGTCCTTGTCCTCGTAGCGCTCGACATAGAGCTCGACGAGATCACCGGGCTTAACTTCGGGGCGGCCGCCCGGCGGGCCGAATTCCTTGAGCGCCACGCGCCCCTCGGATTTCAGGCCGACATCGACGACTGCGTATTCGTCGGTCAGGCGCACGACACGGCCGGTGACGACCGACCCGTCGAAGCCGGTATCACGGCCGAGGGTTTCATCGAGGAGGGAGGCGAAGTCCTCTCCCATGAAGTGGTCCTGCATGGGGGGCGCCATGGGCGCGACGGCGCGAGCGGTGGCGGATGCTGCCATGTGGTGGGTATATTCCGTTACGGATGTCCGGGCCGGGCCCGGGGTTGCCGCTGGTTTGCGCGTTCGCCGCGGCGGAGTGTGGCCGGGAACACGTCTTGCCCGCGGGTATGAGGACCGCAGGCCGGGTTGTCAGGAACGTCGCAAGCGCCCGTTACGCGGGCGCTTGCGCTCACAGATACGCTCCAGGCTGATGGAGTCAAGTCTCGCGGATCGACCAATGCCTTTGATCGCTGCACCTGCCTCGGCGCTACCCGCCACGCAACGTGACACCGCGACCGTGCCCAACGCTCATCATCGGTGCCCGCCGACGCCCGCGGTCACGCCGCTTGCAGCCGGCTCCGGACCGCGCGCAGCGCAAACGCGAAGGCCGCCTCGGCATTGAGATCGGTGGTGTCCAGCAGCATCGCATCCGCGGCCTGCCGCATGTTCGGTGCGTCCCGCGTGTCGCGTGCCAGCATGTCCGCCTGCACCGTCGTCAGGTCGGCCGTGACGCCCTTCGCCTGCAGCTCCAGCCAGCGTCGGCGCGCCCGGGCCTGCAGGCTGGCGGTAACGAACAGCTTCACCGTCGCGTCTGGAAAAATCACCGTGCCGATATCGCGCCCGTCGAGCACGGCGCCACGCTCACTGCCGAAGCCACGCTGGAAATCCAACAAAGCCTGGCGCACCGCCGGGATTGCCGCCACCGCGGCGGCGGCAGCATCGGCCGTGGGTCCACGCAGGTCGCCGCGGGCCAGGTCAGTCACTCGCAGCGCACGCGCCGCGTCCATCGAGATGGCGGGATCGCCCGGATCACCACCGCGATCCAGCACCAGCCGCCCGACCGCGCGATACAGCAGGCCGGTATCCAGATAGGGCAGGTCCAGGGTCACGGCCAGCCGGCGCGCCAGCGTGCCCTTGCCGGCCGCGGCCGGGCCGTCGATCGCGATCACGACTGGTGCAGTCATCCCCGGCACAATCACAGCCGGGCCGGTCACGCCGCGCTCACCGCCCCGCCGGCCTGGTTCAGCAGGGCCACGAAGCCGGGAAAGCTGGTGTCGATGAAGCTGACATCGTCCACTGTGACCGGCTGCGCGGTCGCCAGACCCAATACCAGCGCAGGCATGGCGATGCGGTGATCCATATGGGTGACGACGGAACCACCGCCGGCCGGGGGACGGCCGGTGCCGAAGACCAGCAAATCGTCGCCGTCGATCTCGACCTTTGCGCCATTGGCCGTCAGCAAGGCTGCGGTGGCGGCTAGCCGGTCGCTCTCTTTCACCCGCAACTCCTTCAGGCCGCACATCCGGGTAGTGCCCTCCGCGCAGGCCGCGATCACCGCCAACACCGGATACTCGTCGATCATGCTCGGCGCCCGCTCCCACGCCACTTCCACCCCGCGCAGGGGGCCATAGCCGACCACCAGATCCCCTACGGGCTCACCGCCCTGCTCCCGGCGGTTTTCCACCACGATATCCGCGCCCATCTCGACCAGCGTGGCCAGCAGGCCGCACCGCAATTCGTTCAGGCCGACGTCGGGGATAGTCACCCGCGAGCCCGGCACGATCAGGGCCGCTGCGATCAAAAAAGCCGCCGAGGAGGGATCGCCCGGCACCGCCACATCCGCGCCACGCAGCTCCGGCTGTCCCTGCAGGGTAATCCGGCGCAGGCGGCCATCGGCCTCCACCGTCACGGTCGCGCCGAAATGCCGCAACATGTTCTCACTGTGATCGCGGGTCGCCTCCGGCTCCTCCACGATCGTCAGGCCGGGTGCATTCAGCCCGGCCAACAGTACGGCGGATTTTACCTGCGCCGATGGCACCGGAACGCGGTATTCCAGCGGCAAGGCCTCTCGCGCGCCCTCCACCGCCAGCGGCAGGCGTCCGCCTTCGCGCGCGGCAAACCGCGCCCCGCAGGCGGTTAAAGGATCGATCACCCGCCGCATCGGCCGCCGGCGCAGGCTCGCATCCCCGGTCATCACCGCGAACAACTGGTGGCTCGCCAGGACGCCACACAGCAGGCGCGCCGCCGTGCCGGAGTTGCCCATGTCCAGCACGTCGGTCGGTTCCACCAGGCCGCCGACACCGCGTCCCGCCACATGCCAGGCGCTTTCGCCCTGCTGCGTCACCTCGGCACCCAAAGCGCGCATGGCGGCCGCCGTGCGCAGTACATCCTCGCCTTCCAGCAGACCAGTGATGCGGGTCTCGCCAACCGCCAGCGCGCCGAACATCAACGCACGATGGCTGATCGACTTGTCCCCCGGCACGGCAAGCCGCCCGGTCAGCGCACCCGGGGCGTGGCGGGAAATCATCGGGCGGGCGGGGGCGTCCATGCGGCAAACTCCAACAGCGGCCGGGCGCTTAGCACGCAGACAGGGCATTTGACAGCCGCACGCCACGGTGGCATGGGCGCGCGCTTCCCACGCCCCCTGATAAGGCCCTTGCCACATGGCGAAGCCCGAACTCGGCACGAAGCGCGTCTGTGTGTCCTGCGGCACGCGTTTCTACGACCTGACGAAGTCACCCGCCGTCTGCCCGAAATGCGGCACCGAGCAGCCGGTGGAGCAGCCACGCCCGCGCCGCACCGGCGGCAACGTGGTGGAGGACAAGCGCCCGAAGAAGCCCGTGCCAGCTCCTGGCACGGAGGAGACGGATATCGAGGTGGAAGGCGTCGAGGACGTCGAGGAGGAGGATGTGCTGGAGGATACCGGCGACCTGGAGGACGACACCGACGCAATCGGGCCGGACATCGAGGTCGAGCCGGATTCCGACGAGTCGGAACGCTAGTGTCCTAAGTCCTAAATCCGTCGCATCAGCAATTCGAAAACTGCACTGCGGTCAATTCGGCGTGACTTGCGAGGCTCTGTCGTCTTGGAGACGGAGAGCAGGCATGGCGGGACGCAGGCTGGAAGCGCTGAATGTAACGGATGCGGAGAGATCTGAGCTGATGGCGCTGGCCGCCCGGCCCAAGACCTCGCAGGCTCTTGCGGCTCGTGCCCGCATCGTTCTGGCCTGCGCCGAGGGTCTGGAAAACCAGGCGGTTGGTCAGCAGCTTGGGGCGCATCCACAAACCGTCGGCAAATGGCGCCGCCGGTTTCTGGCGCAGCGGGTCGAGGGTTTGCGCGACGAGCCGCGGCCCGGAGCGCCGCGCACGATCGAGGATAAACGGATCGAAGCGGTGATCACCCGCACGCTGGAGAGTAAGCCCGAGGCGGCGACCCACTGGAGTTCGCGTGGCATGGCGCGAGACACCGGCTTGTCGGTCAGCACGGTGCAGCGGATTTGGCGCGCCTTCGGGCTGAAGCCGCATCGGCAGGAGACATTCAAGCTCTCCACTGATCCCGACTTCGTGGCCAAGGTGCGCGATGTGGTGGGGTTGTATGTTTCCCCTCCCGAGCATGCCGTGGTGCTCTGCGTTGACGAAAAGTCGCAGATCCAGGCGCTGGACCGCAGCCAGACCGTGTTTCCGATGCGACCTGGTCAGCCTGAGCGGCGCAGTCACGATTACGTCCGGCACGGTACGACCTCGCTGTTCGCGGCACTTGACGTCGCTACCGGAGCAATCATCGGCAAATGCTATCCGCGCCACCGCGCGACCGAGTTCCGTCAATTCCTGGACGAGATCGAGGCTGCGGTACCGACCGGGCTGGATGTGCATCTGGTCTGGGACAACTACGCGACGCACAAGACCGCGCTGATCCGCGACTGGCTGGCAAAGCGCCCGCGCTGGCATGTCCACCTGACCCCGACAAGCAGCTCCTGGCTGAACCAGGTCGAGCGCTTTTTCGCTCTGCTGACCGACCGGAAGATCAGGCGCGGCGTACATCGCAGCGTCGATGAGCTGGAAGCTGCGATCAACGCCTTTCTCGATCACCACAATGCCAACCCAAAGCCATTCCGGTGGGTCAAATCCGCCGACGACATCCTCGACGCCATAGAACGATTTTGCACCTACAACACTTCAACGACATGATGCGGTGGTCTTATGGTTCAGGACACTAGCATCGGAGCGTTGCCCCAAATCCCACCGGAAGGCATCGTCTCCTGGGCCTCCAGCAACGACACAGCCGCTGCAATCCGATTCGGTTTGCGGTGAGGGGTGGGCGCGACCGCCTCGTTTCCCGGCATCATCACGACCGCCCCCCCAAACGGAGGCGGTTCCAAGGGCCGGGTCCTTGGCGGGTGTTTTCAAGGGGCCGCGCTCCGTGATGGGGGTTCGGAGGCAACGCCCTCGACACCAGGTCAGAGTGGCGATCCGTCCTTGCGCCTGTAGCGCCACTTGCCGTCCGGCCCCATCACGGCTTGCAGGTCGTCATTGGGGTAGAACACGGCGTCGCCGGCGCCACGATCGCCCACTTCGAGGATCAGCACGTCGGACTGCGTGCGGTTCTCCAGATGGTGCGGCGATCCGCCGGCGGCGAAACCGGCACACATGCCGGGGGCCAGCTCGGTTTCGCCGAACTCGGTGACCAGCACCGGCGTGCCTTGCAGCACGTAGACGAACTCGTCCTGCCGGCTGTGCTGATGGTGCAGGGCGGACCAGGCCCCTGGCGCCAGCCGTGTCAGGTTCACGCCGAACACGCTCAGCCCGAACAGGTCGCCCAACGGGCGCTTCTCGCGTTCGGCGACGCGCGCCAGCAGGTCGGCGGGATAGCCGGATGCGCGGGCGCGGGGCGGCGCGTCGGCGGCGGCAATTGCGACAGGGCGGGCGGTCTCGGCCATGACAAATCCCCCTTGGTGACGCCTGAGCGTTCACCACCGCCGGACCAGGCGCAAGCTCAGCAGCAGAGCGGCGTCATAGGGCAAGGCGGGCACCTCACGCAGCCGCCAGTACAGCCGTTGCCACCAACGACTGGGAGCGGGCGGCGGCGGACAGGAACGCGCCGGAATCCCCGCCAGGCGCAGCAGCAGCACGCAGCGCGGCAGGTGGAAACCGCTGCTTGCGGCATGCACCGGCACCACCAGTCGCCGCTGCCGCAGCAGCTTGGCGACCGCGCGAACCGAGGACAGCGTATCGGTGCCGGCCTCCTCCAGGAGGATGCGTGCCGCCGGCACGCCGAGGTCCCGCAGCACGGCTGCCATGACCGAGGCCTCGGACGGGCCATGGCGTCCCCGCGCGCCAGTGGGCAGGAACAGCGGTGCGGCGTGCGTGGCCCCGAACCGCGCGGCGGCCTCCACCCGCGCCCGCAGGATCGGGCTTGGCGATCCGTCCGGCCGGACCGCGGCGCCGAAGATCACGATCACCGCGTCTGGCCTGGCGACAGGCTGACGCGCGCTTGACATCGACCGCGCTCGGTTTCCACGCTGGCTGTGGTGGGAGGGCATGACATCCATGAAAGCGCTGACCGAGGCCGCGCTGCGGCAGTATCAAGAGCTTGGGTATTACGCGCCGGTGCGTGCGCTCGCCAGTGACGAGGCCGACATCTTGCGCCGCCGACTGGAATCGTTCGAGGGCGACGCGGGTCCGCTGGCGGGTAAGCTGCGGCACAAATCACACCTGCTGTTCACCTGGCTGAACGAACTGATCCGCCACCCCGGCATCCTCGACCCGGTGGAGGACATTATCGGTCCCGACATCCTGTGCTGGGGCAGCAGCTTCTTCATCAAGGAGAAGCGCAATCCCGGCTTCGTTTCGTGGCACCAGGATTCCACCTATTGGGGCCTTGACCCTGCAGATGTGGTCACCGCCTGGATTGCCTTTACCGACAGCACCGCGGCGAACGGCGCCATGCGGGTGGTGCCCGGCACCCACCGGATGGAGCAGGTGCCGCATCGCGATACCTTCCGCCCGGAGAACCTGCTTAGCCGCGGGCAGGAGATCATGGTGGAGGTCGACGATCGCCAGGCAGTGATGCTGGAACTCGCCGCCGGCGAGATGTCGCTGCACCACGTGCGGCTGATCCACGGCTCCGACCCGAACCCCTCGGACACCAGGCGGATCGGCTTCGCCATCCGTTATATTTCCACCCAGGTGCGGCAGGTGGCCGGCACACATGACAGTGCGACCCTGGTGCGCGGAACCGACCGCTACGGGCATTTCGATCCCGAGCAGGTGCCGGACGCCGATTTATCGCCGGCCGCGCTGGCGCATCATGCTGCGGTCACCGGGGCGCATGCCCAGATCCTGATGCGCGACACCGGCCGGGCGATGCGGGCCTGAGGGCTCGAAAGCGGGCCGAATCCATTCATTTCGCCCCGGCGAGCTCGCCGGATTGATCGAGGCGCGCGCCGAACCTTCCGTCAGGCCGGCCGACACGTAGCCTAAGGCCAAGACCCGCCCGCTGAAGCGTAGACTTGGCGGCTTGACCCTGACCGCGGGGCCGATTGCGGCGGCACGTTGCGGAGCGAATTTCGGCCTCCATCGCTCGCTCCGCGCGGCAGCGCGAGACGCGCGGATGCCAATCCGCGGCGATGACGGAAGGTGTCTACATGGTTCTTGATCCGCCAGGCGCCTGATGTGCGGCACGCATATAATCCATGCCGGGTTTGGTCATTTATCGGACGACACCCGATCCCATCTTTACCGCAAGGCGCGTGGCACCCCTCCCCGCCGCGAGGCCATTCATATCGTGGCTGGTTGTGATCCAGTTGGCGCTTTGAACGTTGTTGCTGAAGGATACCCGATCGGCGACCCGCCGACGCGGATGCCGAAGACCGCTATGTCGCTGAGGAAGCAGAGGATGCAAGATGTGATCATCGGCCCGGGCAGCCCCGGCCTCCACCGTCGGATGATCCTGGCCAGCCTGCTGAGCCTGGCCGCGTTAGGTATCGTCCAGCCAATACATGCTCAGACCGCGAGCCAGGGCGAGACAGCGCAGGCGCAGACAGCGACCGCCCGGGACGCCGTCGACACGGTGCAGACTTTCGAGGCCGCGCTGCTCCAGATCATGAAGTCGGGCAAGCAGGCGCCTTTCAAGGAGCGCTTCGAGACGCTGGCGAGCGCGGTGGACAAGGCATTCGACCTGCAGACGATCCTGCAGAATTCCATTGGTCCGCGCTGGTCAAGTCTGTCCGCCGACCTGCGGACTGCGCTGCTGCAGACCTTCCGTCGCTACACCGTCGCGAGTTGGGTGGCGAATTTCGATAGCTGGAACGGTCAGCGCTTCGAGATGTCCTCGGATCTGCGGCTTGTTGGCAACGTGGTCATCATACCGACCCAGATCGTGCCGAGCAGCGGCTCCCCCACCAAACTGGACTACGTCATGCAGCAGCGGGCGTCGGGCTGGAAAGTGGTAGATGTGCTGGCAGACGGCTCGATCAGCCGGGTTGCGGTGCAGCGCTCGGATTTTCGGCATCTGCTGACCAACGGCGGGGTGCCGGCCCTGATGTCGAGCCTCACGCAGAAGATCAACTCACTGTCGGACGGCAGCCTAGCGTAGGGGGTGCGCCGCCTATCCCGATCCGCGCCTGTCCCGAGCGACGCTTGTGGCGGGATGCGGCACTCCATGGCCGGGCCTGATGGGGTGGATGGCCCCCGTACGGCATCTGCGTGCCAAAGTTGGGCTGTTGTGTTGTCCAACGGAAGGAGACCATCCATGACAGAGGTTAGCAGGATCGGCCTGGACCTGGCCAAGACGGTGTTCGAACTGCACGGCGTCGATGCGCGCGAGACGGTGACGCTGCGTCGCAGCCTGCGTCGAACCAAGGTGCTGGCGTTCTTCGCCAAGCTGCCGCCGTGCCTGGTCGGCATGGAGGCGTGTGCGACGGCACACTATTGGGCCCGCGAGCTGTGCAAGCTGGGCCACGACGTGCGGCTGATCCCACCGCACTATGCCAAAGCCTATGTCCGGCGGCACAGCAACGACCCGGCGGACGCGGCAGCGATCTGCGAGGCCGTCGGCCGGCCTTCGATGCGTTTCGTGGACATCAAGACCGAGACGCAGCAGGCGGCGACCGTCCTGCATAAGGTGCGTGAGATGCTGGTCAAGCGGCGCACCATGTGGATCAACCACCTGCGTGGCATGCTGGCGGAATTCGGCATCGTCGTCCCGCCGGGCACGCAGCACGTTGGCACGCTGCTGGCGGTGCTCGGCGACCCGTCGGACACGCGGCTCCCCAGCCTGGCACGCGAGGCGTTGCAGCCGGCGGCCGACATGCTGCGCGCACTGGAACTGAAAATGGCCGCGGCGGAGAAGCGGATCGTCGCCTGGGGCCGCGACACTGCGAATTGCCGGCACCTGATTACCGCACCGGGCTACGGTCCGATCCTGGCCTCCGCCATGGCGGCACTGGTGATCAATCCCGCAGCTTTCAGCAGTGGACGACACTTTGCGGCCTCGCTCGGCCTCACGCCGCGGCTCGAGGGCACCGGCGGCAAGATACACCTGGGTAAGATCAGCAAGCGCGGCAACGGCTATCTGCGCCGGCTGCTGGTGAACGGTGCGCAGTCGGTGCTGAATACCAGGCAGGCGCAGCAGGGCCCCTGGATTGCCCGGCTGCTGGCCAGCAAGCCGCGCTTGCTCGCGGCGGTGGCACTGGCCAACAAGATGGCACGCATCGGCTGGGCGCTGATGATGCGGCAGGAAGCGTATCGGGCAAAGCCGGCGGCGGCGTGAGCACGCTGGCCCCGACCTGGTCGAGCCTGCCAGTGTGCTCGCCGCCGTCAAGGACGCTGCGCGCCGCCTGCGGCGGTGGCCTTCGGCCATCCTTGACCGCGTCTGCGCGCGCTGCCTGCGAGAGGTCAGGCCGGGACGAAGAAACGGCTCCATGCGGTCGAACCAAGAAACAGTCGCGACGTCAGACGCTTCGGCACCACTGACGGACGGATCGAGCTTGCGAGGGTGAAGCAGCGTGATGGCAGTGTCGGTCAGCCGACAGATCGAGGGCACCCTGTCCCGGGTTTTGGGGCAACGCGACCCCGTGGGCGACCCCGTGGGCTTGATCAGGCCTCGATCCACGGTTCCCATCAGGGCCTGCGGCTGCGTGCCGCACCAACAGGCCGGACACATGACCGCAACAGGCCGTTCGCTCCAGCACGCAAATAAACCCTCGCACAGCGGGGGCCATTCACACATGACCCGGGCACTAGAATAAGCGTGGCGGCAACGCCCGGCGGTTGCAGGCTGCCACCCCACAGCGTTGCTCGGTGGGACCTGTTGCGAATCCCTGCTTCTCCGCAGCTCGTCGGCCGGTTCCCCGCTGGTCTGGCTACGTCGGGTCCGGAATAAGCCGGCCAGTTGTTACAATAGGCGCAGTGATCGCTATCCAGAATGGATCGCGATATAGTGACCATTCGTTGCCGCGTGAGTGCCACGATCCCATGCTGTGCTATCCGTCGCTACAGAGGAGACGTGACATGGCTTCGGTTCGAGCGACATCAACCGGCTTCGCCCTCGCCGCAGCGCTGGGAACGTTGACGATCGCCACTCCCGCGAAGGCCGACTGGCATCACCACGGCTGGAACGGGCGCCATCATGGCTGGTATCGCCCCTGGGGGCCGCCGGCTGTCGTGGTTGCGCCGCGCCCGTACTATTACGCGCCGCCGCCCATGGTTTACGCGCCGCCACCGGCATATTACGCACCACCGCCTCCCTACTATACACCTGGCGTGTCGTTCGGCCTGACTATCCGCTAGGCGACGCTTCGCCGCCCACCAATGAGGGAAACCGATTCATGCAACGTTTTATTGCCCCCTGCGCCCTGGCTCTGGGCATGGCGCTGGCCCTGTCCGCCTGCACGGACCCATACAGCCCGGGTCAACGCGCAGTTGGCGGTGGGCTGCTGGGCGCCGGAACCGGTGCCGCGATCGGTGGCCTCGCCGGCGGTGGGCGCGGCGCCGCGGCAGGTGCCCTGATCGGCGGCGCGGTTGGCGCCGTGGGTGGCGCCGCCACCACCCCGGACCGCCCGCCGCCGCCCGGCTATTACCAGCAGCAGCCTCCCCCGCCGTCGGGCTACTACCAGCAACAGCCTCCCCCGCCGCCAGGCTACTACCAGCCGCGCTACTGACCGCGCGGCGCGCTCTGCCGGGATGGCCGCCCCCCTGACCCGTTCCGCTTTTGTGGCGCTGGACCGTGATGACGGTCTGGCGCCGTTACGGAACCGCTTCGTGCTGCCCGCCGGCGTTGTGTATCTGGACGGCAACTCCCTGGGCGCACTGCCGAAGGCCACGCCGCAACGCGTCGCCGAGGTGGTGCAGCGCGAATGGGGCCAGTCGCTCATTCGCGCCTGGACGGAGCATGGCTGGATCGACCTGGCCCATCGTGTGGGCGACAAGATCGCACAGCTAATCGGCACTCCGGCCGGCAGTGTGGTCGCCGCCGATTCCACCTCGATAAACCTGTTCAAGCTGCTAGCCGCGGCCTTGGACCAACGGCCCGACCGACGCGTGATCCTGACCGAGCGCGGCAACTTCCCGACCGACCTGTATATGGCGCAAGGGCTGACCGCCCTGCTGCAACGCGGCCACGAACTGCGTCCGGTGGAGGATCCGCTGGCCGCGCTGGACCACAACGTCGCGGTGCTGATGCTGACCCATGTGAACTACCGCTCCGGCGCGATGCATGACATGGCGACCCTGACGCGCACCGCGCATGATGCAGGCGCACTTGTGCTGTGGGACCTGTCGCATTCGGTGGGTGCGGTGCCGTTGGCGCTGACAGCGGACGACGTCGATCTGGCGGTGGGCTGCGGCTACAAATATCTCAATGGCGGCCCTGGCGCGCCGGCCTTCCTGTACGTGGCACCGCGCCTGCAAGCCTCCCTGCGCCTGCCGCTGACCGGCTGGCTCGGCCATGCGTCGCCGTTCGATTTCGCGCCGGAGTACCAGCCGGCCGAGGGGGTCAGTCGAGCGATCGTGGGCACGCCCCCGATTCTGAGCCTCGCAGCGCTGGAGGTCGGCATCGATCTGATGCTGGAGGCGCCGATGCCCGCACTGCGCGAAAAGTCGCTGCGTCTGGCGGCACTGTTCATCGCTCTCGTGGAGCAGCTCTGCGGCGATGCCGGGTTCCGGCTGCTGACGCCGCGCGAGGAGCCTCGGCGCGGCAGCCAGGTGTCGTTCGCCCATGACGACGGTTACGCAATTATGCAGGCGCTGATCGAACGCGGCGTGATTGGCGACTTCCGCGCACCGGACGTGCTGCGCTTCGGCGTCGCGCCGATCTATCTGCGCTACATTGATGTATGGGACGCGGTGGAGGTGCTGCGCGACGTGATGACGCAGGACACCTGGCGGGCGCCGGAGTATCAGGCGCGGCGGGCGGTAACGTAGCCAGGGCCGCTGAGCAGAGGTCCGCGGGCTGCGCCACGCATCCGTGCTTGCGGTGGGATGCGAGAAGCGTCGGGGCTTCGCCCCGGAACCCTGTCATGCAAATAGAGGTGGTGAGCGGCGGGTGTAAAAGGAGTTCCCAAAAATACAGCCCTAAGTAGAATTTACTGCCAAAGCGGTGCGGGCTCGGACGCTGGGCGACTTGGAACCGACTCCCTTTGGGCGGGGAGGGCAAGCGCGTCCTCCCCGCCCAAACCGAATTGATTGCAGAGCCTTTGCTGGAGGTCCCGGAGGCAAAGTCTCCCGGTGGCGGGGTTCGAGGCAACGCCCCTATACTTGCCGCGCTCCACCACAAAGCGAGAAGCGTGGCTCAGACTGCGAACGTCTGCTCAGTGTGCCAACCCGGCAACCGGGGCGGCGACGCCGCCGGGGCGTCGCATGTTCTGCATCCGGCGCGCCTCATCCGGGCGATTTGCGCCGAGATAGGCCTTCAACAGGGTGAACCGCACGAGGTCGAGCTGCGCGTGGCTGCCGCCGATACGTTCCAGTTGCTCGACGATCGGCTCCAGCTCGTCGATTGCAGCAGCGAAATCCCGTCGCTCGAACGCGGCAAAGCCACGCGACACGGCCGGCACACAGGTCCCGGACGGATACCGATTGTCCCGCGCAAGTGCCTCGATCTGCTGATTGCGCGCCGCGAGCGCGGTGTCGTCCCCCGTCACGGAATACGTCAAGGCGATGTGCATGTCGGAGAATGCCGCGCCGACACGCGGAAAGGCGCAGGCCGAGAAGGCCTGCATCTCGCGCCAGGCTTCGGGGTCGCGCTGATGTCCCGCCAGCTCCCAACGCCATAGGAACGAGACCGGATCGTTCAGCTTGCCACGTGGCGGCCCGCTGTGGACGTCGGGCGCGAATGCCTCCCGGTACAGACGGGATGCCGCTGCCGCATCCCCAGACTCGAGATGGGCGAGTGCGAGATGCCAGCTCAAATGGCTGAAGAGTGGCGCGTTGCGGGGATAGCGGGTCAGCCACTCCGCGAGGAAGGCGCAGGCCGCACCGGGATCGCCTGTCTCATAGGCAAGATGCGCGCTGGCATGCGCCGCCCACGGGTTGGCTGGGTTCTGCGCGAGCGCGCGTTCGATTCTCGGCCTCGCCGCGGCGTGCTGGCCGTTCTCCGACAGCGCCATGCCGTGATGGGCGGTGAACCACGCATCGTCACCGTAATGCGGGGCAAGCTGGTCTAACAGGGCGAGCAGGGTGCGCTTTTGCCCGGCGCGGCCGGAACTCCCGATGAGGCCGTTGGTGAAGGCGGTGGTGCCGAGCACGATAGCGTCGCGCGGCCAGGCATCGAGATGGGCTTGCAGTGCAACCAGGGCGGCTTCGGTGTCGCCAGCCAGCAGCAGGGCGAAGAATGCGATGTGGCTGGCTTCGCGGTCGGTCTGGCCGGTGGCGCGGGCATTGGCCGCGGCGATGGCCTCACCGGCCGCTGCGGTGTCGCCGCGTTCCAGCAGACTGTGCGCGCGGGCGGCGTGGGGAAGCGCGAAGGCGGGATCAGCTGCGATGGCGCGATCGAAGGCGTCAATCGCGCCGGGATACATGGTAAGCTTCGCCTCACAACCCTGCGTGTAGGCGTCGCGCGCGGCGGGCGAGGTGGTGGAGAGGGGAAGGCCGTAGCGGTCCGTCAGCATCATGGGTTCGCCGTGACGTGTCCCGCTCATGCCGGAGGCAACGAGCGGAACACGCAGATGAGGACCGCGCGGCTGAGCGGCCCGTTCAGTGGCAAGCCGCGAGCGCTCAGGCCGCCGGCATGCGATGCAGCGCGCAGAGCTTGTTGCCGTCGGGATCACGCAGATAGGCCAGGTACATCGGTCCGGCGCCGCCCTGGCGAACACCGGGTGGATCCTCGATCGACGTGCCGCCGTTGGCGACTCCCGCCTTGTGCCAGGCGTCGGCCTGATCGGAGCTTGCCATCGTGAAGCCGACCGTGCCGCCGTTGGCGTGTGTAGCCGACTTGCCGTCGATGGGCTTGCTCACCA
This sequence comes from uncultured Alphaproteobacteria bacterium, assembly GCA_963789495.1. Lineage (GTDB taxonomy): Bacteria > Pseudomonadota > Alphaproteobacteria > Acetobacterales > Acetobacteraceae > CAWBLP01. Next base: position 84,128 of record CAWBLP010000023.1, on the reverse strand, counting down.
TCAGCAGTCCGCCGTCATGCATGTAGAGCAGCCGGCCTTTGGCATCTTCCTTTCCCGGCTTGCAGCCGACCGCAGCAAACAGCGCGTCGTAGAACTTCTTTGATCGGGCAATATCGTTACTGCCGACCATGACATGGCTGAACATCGCGTTTTCTCCCTGATTCAGGTCGCACGAAACCGGTGCAAACAGACCACGCTTTGCGGGCCGCGAAAAGGGCCACCGCGGCGTTCAGCTCCGCAACAGACGCGCGGCCCAGTCGGCCACAGCATCGCCACTGCTCATATCGGTCTGCACCAGCCCGTCGATCATGAAAGTCGGCGATACGTGGATGCCGTTCTGCCGCGCATATCTGCAGTGAAATTTGATTTCGCGGTCTAGATTGGGAATCGCGAAGGCCTCGGCCAGTGTCACGCCGCTATAGGCTTCTATGCGTGCGATGATGTCGTTGGGCGTCGCATCCATATTGGGGCCACGGCAATGGCGCTCAAACTCGAATTCGTCGCGATGCGCGGCCACCGCCGCCATGACAGATTTTGCTGCCGCCTTGCCACCCGCAAGCGTGGACGCGGCGAGAATACAGCGCACGATCACACCCGAATACATGTGCCAGGGCTGCGACTGCAGCCGGATTTTGACGGTGACACGGTCTTCGCCCGTCTGGACGAGCAGGTCGTCGAGCTTCGCGAAGGCCCGGACAGAGAACGGACAGGTCGGTTCGAGGAACATCTCGAACACACGAGGCCCGTGGCCCCAGGCCAGTGGGTCAGGGCGCCTATCGGTCTCTATCATGCCATGTTTCCTGTTCTCTGGCTTGGTGAGCGGTGCGGGGGGCAGTGCAAAGCCACTCCCGGCGCCGCGGATCATGCCAGATGGTGGCACGCAAAGCATGATTTCAGCAGCGGGGGGGGGGAGCGGCTGATTTTGCCAGCGCAGGTTCTCAAGTCACGTCAGCCCCTACTGTGGATTCATGCCGACGCGGGTCGCCATCCGCAGGCATCCGTCTCCTCTCCACCAATCCGTAGGCGGCGGGCCTGTGCCCGCCATGGGGACGCACAGCCGGTGTCTCGGCGTCCGTCACGACCGGGACACACAGGCGGCGTGTTAGCACTGCCACGACAGGTGAGACACAGCCGGCGTGTCAGCACCCGCCACGGTGAGAGACGCACGCCGGCGTGTCAGCATCAGTGCGGTTTGGTATGAGATGCAACTCTGATCGATCATCTCCTCGCGGTCAGGTCGCCTGCATTGCGCGCCGGGAACCACGCGTATGTCCGACGGATCCCGCAACATGACATGGGAAATTGTCGCTCACGCGGCCATGCCCCGGGCACAGAAACACGACACCGACACCGGCAGGTCTGCACGGGCGGCGGCGAATGCCACGCGCTGACGGATCAGTGCGGCCTCCGCGACCTCGCCACGCCGCTCCAGGCAGTCGAGCAGTCCGCGTAAAGCCCACAGATTGTCCGGGTGGATCTGCGCGCGGGGCAGCGCGCCACCGAGACCGAGATCTTCGCGATACACGACCTCGGCCTCATCTGCACGGCCCTGTTCCAGCAGCAGCGCGCCGAGCGCGTGGCGGATCGGCTGCATCCAGCCCCAGGGCTCGTCGTACGGCAGCTCATCCTCCAGCGCGATAGCAGTGCGCAGATGGGCGAAGGCCGCGTCGTGCTCACCGCGGCGATAGGCGATCTCGCCCTCGAGCATGGCCTCGGCGATCGCCAGCAGCTTTACGCAGGCGACGTTGTGGATGTAGCGAGAGTCCGGAACACGCGCCGCTGCCGTACGGAACAGCCCCTGCTCGACCTCTGCCGCCGACACATTGCCGAGCGCGGCATGTGCGACACCCTTGGCGTAGTGCAGCATCGCCACGGTGTTGCAGTACAGCTCCTGATCCGCTGGCGGCGCCTGCGCGATGATCTCGTGCCACTTGCCAAAGCGGACCAGGACATGCTGACGGATGGCAACGTAGCCCTCGAAGAAATCGGCCATCGGCGGCGACGGTATGCGCAGGAAGTCTTCAGGCATGGTCTCAATCAGTTCGTCGGCGGCGGCGATCGCAGGCGCGAACTGCCCGAGGAACATCGCGCCATAGGCGGCGAAATGGTAATTGTGGATTCGATAGCCGGAATAGAAATTCATCGGTCCGGCGCGGTCGTAAAACTTGCGGTCGGCGACGATCGCCTTCTGATTCCAGTGCATCGCGTCGCGGTAGTGGCCGCACTGGATATCGATATGGGTCGGCATATGCACCAGATGGCCCATGTCCGGCGACACCTCGCGCAACCGGTCGCCGGTGGCGAGCGCCGCCTCCGGATGCGGCGACATCTCCATCAAATGCACGTGCAAATGCAGCAGGCCTGGGTGATCCATCGCACCCGGCAGATCACGGAAGGCGGACTCCAGCACCGCGCGCGCCTCCAATGTGCCAGCGCCTTGCGCGGGTTCACCGGTGCGCAGGTCCCACATCCGCCAGGGCGTACAGTTGAGGATCGCCTCGACGAAGATCGCGCGCAGATCGGAGTCGTCGGGATGCGCCTGATAGGCGAGACGCATTGCGTCGGCGAAGGCGTCGTTCCAGGGGCGCTGGTCGTCGATCGGGGTGCGTTGCGGATAACGGGCTTGCAGCGCCTCGATCAGCGCGCGTTCCGGCGCCGTGACGCCACCCGCCAACGCAAGCGCGGCGCGCGATGCATCATACGAGCGTGCAAGCGCCGCGGTCTTGCCAGCTGGGTCCATGAGGTCCCAAGGGAAATTGTAGTTGGGCCCTGCCGCGTAGCCGATACCCCAATGTGCCATGGCGCAGCTCGGATCGGCCTGCAGCGCCTGCTCGAAACAGGCGATAGCCTCCTCGTGGTGGTAGCCGTAGCACCAGTTGAGGCCGCGATCGAACCATCGCTGGGCGTCTGTCGAGGCTGTGGTGATGGTCCGGGAATAGGGGCCGAGATCGTAGGGATAATCCATGTCACGTCCTCCTCTATGTCCGGTATTGTCTCCTGCGGGCCTGCGCTCATAACGACTGGAAGCTGGTTCACCGGCTTGGTGCAGCCGACCGTCCGGGATGGGCGGCAGTTTCGGTGGCTCGCACTGGACTGTATCCATCGTCTGCCCCCTGCGGCAACGTCCTTGATTGGGCCGAATGCTCTGGACGAACACGTGTCGCGGCGAGTGCAACTCGGCCGGCCTTTTGCTACGGGATGTGTAATAGTGCGTTGCCTGCGATCGGAAATTTCCAATTGCGAGGGTCCGGTTGGGCCCATTGGATGTCGCGCGCATACAGAACCACGAGGTGGCGACACAGGTGTTCACGTCCCGCGACATGAGGCTCGATCTGCCGGGGATCATGGTGACAGTCGAGCAATTCCACGCCGACTGACCCGCGGGCGCCGCCGCAGGTGGCAGGCAACGGCGACCTCCAGCGAACCTGCCCCGAACGCCCGATCACGTTACGCACCCGCCCAGTTCGCCCGTTCCCTACCCACCCCCAGCGGGCTATACTGATTGGTAGCTGTCGGGAGTCCCAGTATGCTGCTCGAAATCCGCCCGCTGCATCCGGACTTCGTGGGCGAAGCGTCCGGAATCGATCTGACCCAGCCGCTCTCCCCGGATGCGGTCGCCGCGATCGACGCCGGCATGGATCGCTATGCCGTGCTGGCGTTCCACGACCAGCACTTCGACGACCCCAGCCAGCTCGCCTTCAGCCGCAATTTCGGCGCGCTGGAAATCTCCTCCGGCGGGGAGATGAGCAAGCCGGAAGACCGCCGCCTGGCAATCGAACTCGCCGACATCTCCAACCTCGACCGTGACAGCCGCCTGCGCCCCGCCGACGACTCAAAGCGCCTCAACGCGCTCGGCAACCGGCTGTGGCATTCCGACGCCTCGTTCCGCGCCGTCCCGGCGAAATACTCGCTGCTCTCCGCACGCGTCGTGCCGGCGCAAGGCGGCAACACGGAATTCGCCGACATGCGCGCCGCGTATGACGCGCTGGACGACGCGACCAAAGCCGAGATCGAGGACATGGTCACCGAACATTCCAGCGCCTATTCGCGCGAGCAGATCGGCTTCCCGCCGGCCCAGTTCGGTGCCGACAACCAGGACAAGCTGCGCCCCGTGCGGCATCGCCTGGTGCGCACGCACCCGGTGACTGGGCGGAAGTCGCTGTATCTGTCGGCGCATATCGGCACCATCCTCGGCTGGCCGATGCCGGAGGCGCGCGCCTTCATCCGCGACCTGACGGAACACGCAACGCAGCCGCGCTTCGTGCATGCGCATCGATGGGGAGCCTGGGACCTGGTGATCTGGGACAACCGCACCACCATGCACCGCGCCCGCCGCTACGACGATCTGCACGCCGTGCGCGATCTGCGTCGCACCACCATCCGCGGCGACGGACCCACCGTCGCGCAAGCCTCGCAAGCGGCCTGAACAGGAGAACACGTCCATGACCATCAGCATAAATCCGCTGCATCCGGATTTCGTCGGGGAAGTCTCCGGCCTGGATATCTGCCAGCCCTTGTCGCGCGCCGACGTCGCAGCCGTGGAAGCCGGCATGGATCGCTACGCGGTGCTGGTGTTCCATGATCAACCGCTGACCGACGAGCAGCAATGTGAATTCAGCCAGAATTTCGGCGAGCTTGAAGTGACGCTGGCCGGCCAGATGGCGAAGCCCGAAGACCGCCGCTTCGGCGACCGGCTCGAACTCGGCGACATCTCCAACCTCGATGCCCAGAACCGGCTGCGCGCCCGCGACGATCATCGCCGCATGTACGCGCTGGCCAACCAGCTCTGGCACTCCGATGCGTCGTTCCGAGCCGTCGGGGCCGGCTATACGCTGCTGCATGCGCGCGTTGTGCCGGGACAAGGCGGCAACACGGAATTCGCCGATATGCGCGCCGCGTATGATGCGCTGGATGCTGCAACGAAAGCCGAAATCGCAGACCTGGTCTGCGAACATTCCATCACATTCTCCCGCGAACAGCTCGGCTTCAAAGTCGAGAGCGATGCCAACGCCGATAAGCTGCGCCCGGTGCGCCATCGCCTGGTCGTGACGCATCCGGTGACCGGGCGGAAGTCGCTGTACCTGTCGTCGCATATCGGCGGCATCGTCGGCTGGCCAGTGCCGGAAGCGCGGGCCTTCATCCGCGACCTGACCGAACACGCGACGCAAAAGCGGTTCGTGCATGCCCATGTCTGGCGGGTGGGCGACCTGGTGATGTGGGACAATCGCACGGTGATGCACCGCGCACGCCGGTTCAGCGACATGAAAGAGGTCCGCGACCTGCGCCGCACCTCGATCAAGGGCACCGGCATGACCGCGGTGCCAGAGGCGGTCGCCGCATAGCGTCAACGCGGACAATCATGGGCGGGCCGGATGAAACCGGCCGCCACCGATCGCGCCAGACGAAGTCTATCCGGCAGACGGGCGGGGAAACTGCATCGCCACCACGTCCAGCCCTTCGGCGCCGGCCCGGCCGGAGAACGCGTCGTCGTCGGGGAAGGCGAACGCACAAGACAGCGCGGGATATTCGGCGTCCTCCCGCAGCAGGCTGCCACCGACCACCAGCCAGGTACTGGCCCTGGCCGGATTGCGGCGGCGGCCCGGTCAGCGTCTCGCCGGGCGCGAGCCGATAGCGCCAGGCGGCCAGCCCGTCCGGCTCGGGGTCCAGCAGCGCGTGGCCGCCGGGCGGCGGTGACGCGTCGTCCGGGCCCGCCACCGCCTCCCGATGCCGGCGGTTCGCCACGGCGCGCAAAGCCTCGCGGTTTTCGCGGCGCTCCATGAAGCGGGCGCCGGGATCGAAGCCGTTGCGCAGCGTGAAGTAATGCACGCCGTCCTCGCTGGCGCGGATCGGGCCATAGGCGGTGTACGCCCCGGCGAAATGCACGGTAACCGGTGCCACCTCATGCGTGCCCAGCCTGGCGCGCCCGTCCACCACCACCTGGAACTGGTCGGCCTGGTGGTAATGCGCATGGGCGGTGCTGCCGGGGTCCTGCTCCACCAGAAAGGCCATCGGGAACAGCGTGCCGGGTTCCGGATCGGGCGTGCCGGGCGCCATGTTGTAGCGGGTCGTGCCGAGGTACAGCGTGTGCCAGAAGGTGACCCCGTCCGCCGCCTGGCCGCGTCGCCGGTTCGCTCTGGCCTGTTCGGCGGAGGTGATCAATGGCATGAAGTGTGCTCCTCGGCTTCGGAATGGGCGGCGCAGGCGGCGCATTGCCCTTCGGCCTCGATGGTCGCCTTGCCCACGGTGAACCCCAGCCGGCGCGCGGCGTCGTCCAGGGCATGGGCCAGGCCGTGATCCTCGATCTCGGTCACCTTGCCGCAGTTGCGGCAGATCAGGAACTGCGCGGCGTGGTCACCGTCATGCCCGACGCAGCCGACGAAGGCCGACAGCCGCTCCAGCTTGTGGATCAGACCGTATTCCAGCAGGAAATCCAGCGCGCGATACACCGTGGGAGGCGCCGCGCCGTGCCGCGTGGTGCGCAGCCGGTCCAGCAGGTCGTACGCGCCGGTGGGGGCGCCCGAGTCCAGGATCAGCCCCAGCACCTGGCGCCGCAGATCGGTCAGCCTGCCGCCGCGGCCCTCGCAGATGGCGCCGGCCCGATCCAGCAAGGCTTCGGTGCGGGCCGAAAACTCCATCCAACTCTCCTTTGCGGCGCGGCAGGCTGATCCCAAGATAGCATTCATGACCCAAGATGCCATGCAGGGCGCGGCCCCTGTGCTCGCCGCCATCCGCTTCGATGCCAACGGCCTGGTGCCGGCCATCGCGCAGCAGCACGACACCGGCGAGGTGCTAATGATGGCCTGGATGAACCGCGATGCGGTGGCGGAGACGCTCGCCACCGGCCGGGTCTGCTATTTCAGCCGCAGCCGCAACGCGCTGTGGCGCAAGGGCGAGAGCTCCGGCCAGCTGCAGCATTTGAAGGAGCTGCGGGTCGATTGCGACGGCGACACCCTGCTGCTGCTGGTGGATCAGCAGGGCGTGGCCTGCCACACCGGTCGTCGCAACTGCTTCTACCGCGCGGCCCGGGATGGCGCGCTGGTGGAGACCGCCGCGCCGCTGGTCTCGCCCGAGGCGCTGTATGGCGGCCATGCGCATGGCTGAGACCACGCCGATCACGGTGCTGACGGGCTTCCTGGGCGCCGGCAAGACCACGCTGCTGAACCACCTGCTGAAGCAGCCCGCGTTCGCCAATACCGCGGTGCTGGTGAACGAGTTCGGCGAAATCGGACTGGACCACCTGCTGGTGGAGAAGCTCGACGAGAACACCGTGCTGCTGAATGCCGGGTGCCTGTGCTGCACGGTGCGCGGCGACCTGGCGCGGGCGCTGCGCGACATGCTGCCGCGGGCGCGGCGGGACGAGATCCGCCGGGTGGTGATTGAGACCACCGGCCTGGCCGATCCCGCGCCGATCCTGGCGACGCTCATGAGCGACACTGTGGCGGCCAGCGCCTATAGGCTGGACGGGATCGTCACCGTGGTCGATGCGGTGAACGGCGCGGCGACCCTAAATGCGCAGCCCGAGGCGGTGCGCCAGGTGGCGGTGGCGGACCGGATCGTGCTCAGCAAGACCGATCTGGCCGAGACTGTCGACCTGCGCGAGCGGCTGCACCGGCTGAACCCCGGCACTCCGGTGATCGAATCCCGGTCGGGTGTGATCGATCCGGACGCCATCCTGCATGCCGGCCTGTTCGATCCGGACCGCAAAATCCCGGATGTGAGGCGATGGCTGGATGCAGAGGCGTTCGCCGATGCCGCGTCGGAGGATCATCACCATCATCACGATACCAATCGGCATGACGCACATATCCGAGCGTTCTGCGTGACTTTCGATCGGCCGCTGCACTGGCAGGGATTTGGTACCTGGCTGGAAATGCTGATTGCCACACAAGGCGAAAGCCTGTTGCGGGTGAAGGGGGTCCTGAACCTGGTCGGGCAGGACCGTCCGGTGGTGATCCATGCCATGCAGCATCTGGTGCATCCGCCAAGCCTGCTGGCGGACTGGCCGGAGGGCGACCCGCGCACCAGCCGCCTGGTGTTCATCACCCGCGACCTGCCCCGCGCGGTGGTGATGGAGGGATTGCAGGCCTTCGAAGACGCCGCAGCCGCGCTGGGGTGAGACTCGGGGTTTTGCTCCGACGCTTGCCGCTATCCAGGCGCCGGCTGCTCCCGACGCCGCCTGGATTCGTAAGCGCGGAGATGGGTGCAAGCGATATCCAGCAGGCCGGGCGCATCGCCGGAGCCGGCCCGGCGACGCAGCAGATCCCCTAGCACGTGGTCCACTTCGGTCGGCGCGTGGCGCTCCACATCCCGCAGCATCGAGGCGGTCAGTCCCGACCCTGGCTGGGTGAACATCGTCCGGCCGCGTTGCAACGCCGCATCCCGCGGCCGGAATCCCTGTGCGGCCGCGATCGTCGCGCATTCGTCCAGCAATGCCGCGGCGAGGCCGGCGCCGCCGGCGGCCACGACATCGCCAATCGTCGCGCGCATCAGGCAGGTGATGCCGGCAGCGGTCGCGATGAACACGAACTTCTCCCACATCTCCTGCAGGATCACGTCACTCGCCTGCGCATCGAACCCGCTGCCGGACAAGACCGCGGCGATCGCGGCGACCCGGTCCGTAACCGGCTGACCACGCGCGCCGAAGGACAGGCTGTGCGCATCGGCCAGGTGCAACACCCGCCCCTCCGCATCGAGCGTTGCCGAGATCAGACATTGCCCACCCAGCACAGCGTCGGCGCCGAAGCGCTGCTCCAGCAGATCGAGATGCCGCATCCCGTTCAGCAGCGGCAGAATCGACGTCTGCGGTCCGACTGCCGGCGCGAAGGAGTCCATCGCACCGGCCAGGTCGTAGGCTTTGCAGCTCAATAGGACCAGATCGAATTTCCGGTCGAGCTGCTCCGCCAGAACAGTCGGCGCGGCCAAATCGACGTCGCCGCGCGGACTGCGGATCGACAGACCGGTGCGTGCGAGCTGTCCGGCCCGTCCTGGCCGCACCAGAAACGTGACATCGCGCCCGGCCTGCAACAGCCTGCCACCGAAATAGCCGCCGATCGCGCCGGCGCCGACCACCAGAATACGCATCGCTGTTTCCTTCGTGCTGCGTCAGGCGCGGTACCGCGCGGCGGAATGCTCCTGGCGGAAATTCGGCAGCATCGCCTGACGCGCCGCGGCAAACGCATCCCACTGCGCGACATCCGGCAAAGGCGGAATGGTGATCGTCTCGCGCCGGTCGAAGCCGATCAGCGCCGCGTCCACCAGCTCGCCGACATCCATCACGCCGGGAATCACATTCACATCGAGGCCGGAACGCTGCCAGATCTCGGTGCGCGTTGCAGCGGGCAGCACGGCCTGCACATAGAGACCGCGCGGCCCCAGCTCCGCCTGCAGCGCCTGCGAGAAGGTCAGCACGAACGCCTTGGTGGCGGGATAGATGCCGGGCATCACCTCCGGCGCGACCGCCAGCACGGAGGCGATGTTGATGATGGCACCGTCGCCCTGCGCCAGCAGCCGCGGCACCACCGCCCCGGTCAGCCGCATCACGGCGGTTACATTCAATTGGATCAGCCGTTCCAGCGCGTCCAGGTCGGGCGTGGCAAAACCACCCCCCGCGGCGGCCCCGGCGTTGTTGACCAGCAGCCCGATCCGCGCGTCCTGCCGCAGGCGATCCTCGATCCGTGCGAGATCGGCGGGCGCCGTCAGATCGGCGGGCAGCACCTCGATCGCGACGCCGGTCTCGTCGCGCAGGCGGGTCGCCAGCGCATCGAGCCTTTGCTGGTCGCGTGCCACCAGCACCAGGTCGTGGCCGCGATGCGCGAGGCGATCGGCATAGGTGGCGCCGATCCCCGAGGAAGCCCCGGTCACCAAGGCCGTCGTCTTTCTGCTGGCTGACATGTTTCGTCTCCGTAGGGTAGGTCGTTTCGATCCAGGCTCAGTGGGCATCCGCCGAGGGGGCAGCCGGCGCGCCGGCTTTGCGCAGCAGCGGCACCATCACGGTCGCGACCACGAAGCAGAGTGCGATGACGAGGAAGGCATCGGCGTAGGTCTGCGTCTGCGCCTCGCGCAGCGTCAGCGACCAAAGCATGCGATAGGCGGCGGCCTGGCCATGCACGGCGTCGCCGCCCAGGGCCGCGGTCCGGGTCGCGGCGACGCTGTGCACCAGATGCAGCATCGCCGGATTGCTGCTGGTGAGATGCTCCGCCAGCCGCTGGAAATGCAGGTTGGTGCGGTCGTTCAGGATCGTGCCGCAGGCGGCGATGCCGATCGCACCACCAAGATTGCGCATCAGGTTGAACAGGCCGGAGGCAAGCTTCAGTCGTTCCGGTGCCAGCCCGCCCAGGGTCAGCGACACGGTCGGCGCGACGGCGAATTGCTGCGAAAAGCCACGGAACGCCTGCGGCAGCAGCAATTCGCGCCAGCCCCAGTCATGCGTGATCGGGGTGAAGTTCCACATGCTGATGGCGAAACAGCCCATGCCGAACATCATCAGCCAGCGCAGGTCCACGCGGCGGGCGAGCAGGGTGTAGAATGGGATGGCGGCGACCTGGAACAGGCCGGTGGAGAACACCGCCAGGCCGATCTGCAAGGCGCTGAACCCGCGCACCCGGCCCAGGAACAGCGGCGTCAGATAGATGGTGGCGAAGATGCCGATGCCGGTGATGAAGGAGAAGAAGCAGCCCAGCGCGAAGTTGCGGCTTTGCAGGGCGCGCAGATCGACGATCGGCTGGCTGAAGCTCAGGCTGCGCCAGATGAAGGCAATGCCGGCCAGGCCGGACAGCCAGGCAGTGAGGCGAATGGTATCGTCGCCGAACCAGTCCCAGCGCGGCCCTTCCTCCAGCGTGTATTCCAGGCAGCCCAGGAACACCGCCATCAGCGCCATGCCGAGGTAATCCGCGCCGTGCAGCAGCGACAGATTGGGGCGGTCGATGCGCACCAGCAGCGGCACCACCACGGCGACGAAGATTCCGGGCACCAGATTGACGAAGAACAGCCAGTGCCAGGAATAGTTGTCGGTGATCCAGCCGCCGACGGTGGGGCCCAGGGTCGGGGCAAGCGAGGCGATGCAGCCGATCGTGGCGGCGGCGATTACCCGCTGCTGCGCGTTGAAATAGATGAAGGCGGTGGTGAACACGGTCGGGATCATCGAGCCGCCGAGGAAGCCCTGCAGCGCCCGAAAAACGATCATGCTCTGGATGTTCCAGGCCCAGCCGCAGAGCAGGCTGGTGATGGTGAACCCGACCGCCGAGAAGCAGAACAGCCAGCGCGTGGACATCACCCGCGACAGCCAGCCGGACAGCGGAATGACGACGATCTCGGCGATCAGGTAGCTGGTCTGCACCCAGGCGGTTTCATCCGCGCCGGCCGACAGGCCGCCCCCGATATCGCCGAGCGACGCCGAGACGATCTGGATATCCAACAGGGCGATGAAGAAGCCGATGCACATGGTTGCGAATGCAACCACCCTGGTCGCCGTCGGCAGCTCGCTGGGCAGCACAGCGGGGCGCGCGGCGAAGTCGGCCGTGGTCGTGCTCATCGGGTGCTGGCCGGGCGGGGGCGCTCATCGACCGAGACGGTGACGGACAGGCCCGGGCGCAGCAGGCCGAGCGACGCGGCGTCGCCGTCCAGCAGGATGCGCACCGGCACACGCTGCACGATCTTTGTGAAATTGCCGGTGGCATTCTCGGGCGGCAGCACGCTGAACACGGCGCCGGTGGCGGGTGCCAGGCTCGCGACATGGCCGTGCAGCACCTGGTCTGGCAGTACGTCGGCCGCGACCGTCGCGGCCAGCCCGGGATGCAGGCGGGCGAGCTGGTTCTCCTTGAAGTTCGCCTCAACCCACAGCCCGTGCGCCGGCACCAGCGAGACCAGCTGCGCCCCGACCGTGGCATAGGCGCCGGCGCGGGCGCTGCGATTGCCGACGATACCATCGATCGGCGCCCGCAATTCGGTATGGTCGACGTTGAGTTGCGCGGTGTCACGGTCGGCGATCGCGGCGGCCAATGCGGCCTCGGCCTGCTGGCGCTGCGTGGCAATCACATCCAGCCGGCGTTCGGCGGCCTCCACCGCCGCGTGCGACCGGTCGTCGGCCGCCAGTGCCTTCTGGTAATCCGCGTTGGCCTGCTGCAAGCGCTGCTCCGACGCCGCCCGGTCGCTTGCCAGAACCCGGTAGCGGACGACGTCGTAGCGCGCCCGCACCACTTCGGCGGTGGCGGCGCCGATGCCGGCTCGGGCCTCGGCGATGACCGCCAGTTGCAGCCGGCGATCGGCGTCGAGGTTGGCGAGCGCAGCCCGCCTGCCATCCACCGCCGCCGCGGCCTTGGCCAGGGCGGCGCGATAGTCCCGGTCGTCCAGCTTCACCAGCAGACCGCCGGCCTGCACCCGCTGGTTGTCGGTGACCGCGACCCTGGCGATGAACCCGGAAACCTGCGGGGCGATCACAGTCACATTGCCGCCGACATAGGCGTCATCGGTGGTCTCGATGAACCGCCCCACGGTCCACCAGTGATGACCGTACCAGGCGGCACCGGCGCCACCCAGCAGCAGCGCCGCGGCCAGGCCGAGCTGCTTGCGGGAGATCTTGCGGCCCCGGGCGCTGTGCGCCGGCGGTCGCCGCGCGGTATCGCGTGCGATGACCGGCGGTTCGGCGAGTTGCCCGCTCATGACAGGGATTTCCCAAGAGTGGCGGCGAATCGCTGGCGGGCGGCCTCATCTGCGGCGGGGCCGGGCGCGGACCGAAATTCCGGTTCGACCAGCACGCGGCCGGTGCGCCGGTCCACCAGCACCGGGTCGGCCTGCTCCCCGGTCTGGCTGTCCACCACCACCACGCTGGCGCCTTCCGGGGCGAAATGCTTGTTGCCCCAGGCCAGCAGCGCCCACAGCACGGGCCGGAAGTCCCGGCCGCGCTCGGTCAGTACGTATTCGAACCGCGGCGGCCGCTCCTGGTAGCTGCGGCGTTCCAGCAGCCCGCTCTCGACCAGCGCGTTCAGCCGCCGGGTCAGGATGTTGGGCGCGATGTCCAGGCTCTTCTGGAACTGGTCGAAGCGTGTCTTCCCCTGAAATGCGTCGCGCAGGATCAGGATGCTCCACCACTCGCCGACCCGTTCCAGGCTGCGCGCGATCGGGCATTTCATGTCGCCGAAACTCTTGCGTTGCATGGGCCTTCACCCCCGTCCCTTGCATAATGCAAGGGTCACGTAGGGCAGAGACTATCATCATGCAAGTTAAAACACGCGGGTCAGCCGATGCCGCCCTCGCACCAAGGGTCCGTCGGTCCAGCAATCGTGACAGCAGGCGGGGTTAGATCGTGCCGCTCGCGCGCAGTGCGGCGATCCGCTCCACGGAGTAGCCGATCCCGGTCAGCACCGAGTCGGTATCGGCCCCGAGCGGCGACGCCGGGCGGCGCGGCATGGCCTCACCGGGGAAACGGAACGCTGGCGGTACCATGCGGAAATCCGGCCGTTCCGGGTGCGGATAGACCCACACCCGGTCCTCTTGCGTTACGAAATCCGAGGTCAGCGCCCGCTCCACGTCATAGACCGGCGCCGCCGGCACCGAGCCGGCGAAATGGACCAGCCACGCCTCGGTGCCGCGCGCCATCAGCGCCTCATCCAGCAGGCGGGTCAGCGTCTCCCGATGCGCGAGGCGCGCCGCGAAACTGGCAAAGCGGGGATCGTCCGCCCAATCCGGACGGTCGAGCTTTTCGCACAGCACCGGCCAGAATTTCTGCTTGTTGCACATGATGAAGATCCAGCCGTCCGCGGTGCGGTAGAGCTGGCTGGGGGTCAGCGAGGGATGGGCGCCGCGCGGCTCCCGCCCCTGCACCCGGCCCTCGTTGAGGAACCAGGCGCCAAGATAGTTCAGGTTCGATAGCGCGGTGTCGAACAGGCTGACATCCACATCCCGCCCTTGCCCGGTGCTGCGGGCCGCGAGGATGCCGCCCAGCAGGACGGTAGCGGCGTAGATGCCGGCCATCATGTCGATGACCGACAGGCCGAACCGGGCGGGCGGTGAATCCGGCTCGCCGGTCAGCGACAGATAGCCGGCCTCGGCCTGCATCAGATAGTCGTAGCCCGGCCAGTTCGCGCGGCTGCCATCGCGGCCATAGGCGGACAGATGGGCGCAGACGATGCGCGGATTCGCCGCCTTCAACGCATCGTAGGTGACGCCGAGCCGGGCGGGCTGGTCGCCGCGCAGATTGTCGAGGACGCCATCGGCCTCCGCGACCAGGTCCCGCAGTACGGCCGGTCCGTCCGCTGTGCGCAGGTTCAACGTGACCGAGCGCTTGTTGCGGTTGAACGCCTGGAAGAAATGGCTGTCGCCGTCGCCCAGGAAATACGGCCCGATCGAGCGGCTGACATCGCCGCCCTCCTGCGGGTTCTCGATCTTGATCACCTCGGCGCCCATGTCGGCGAGCTGCATGGAGCCGAATGGACCTGCACCGTATTGTTCCACCGCGAGGATCCGAACGCCGTGCAGCGGCAGCATGAGTTTGTCTCCCTGGCTTCGTCGCCATACAGGGTCAAGCAGCTACGCTATCGCCGCAAGGGGTGACGCAGCTGACGCGCTGGGGTGCCAAGTCCGCATCACAGGTGCAGGCCTGTGCGGCGGCAACACCGGCTTCCATGGTTCCAATGTAATCCGATGCCGCTGGAGCCTGACAGGCACATTGCCGACTAGTACCCCGAGTCATCGAAATTGCGGGTAGAGCCGCTTGAGCTTGACGCGGGCGTCCGCGTTGGTGAACTGCCAATCGGCCTTGGCGTGCCTTTTGTTGCGGTTCTGCTGCCATGCGGCGATCTCTTGGGTCAGCGTCGGTTTGTCGGGGATTTGCCGGTCCAGGCATTGTCTTGACAGCACGCTGATTTCGCACTCGGCCATATCCAGCCAGCTTCCGTGCTTGGGTGTGTAATGCCACTCGAACCGTTCCACGAGCCGGCGGGCTTCCGCGGGCGGAAAGGCCTCGTACAGCGACGCGGGTTTGTGCGTGCTGAGATTGTCTTGGATCAGAACGATCTTCTCGGCGCCAGGGAAGTGGATGTCGGACACCTCCTTGAGGACCTGGGCGTAATCGGCGGCGGCGTGGCGGTCTGTGACCTTGACGTGCCGCCATCCCTCCAGCGGCGCGAACAGCATGAACAGGTTTGCCGTGCCGTTACGCTCATACTCGTAGTCGACGCGCGAGGGATGCCCTGGCTTCGCCTGGATCGGCACGCGCGTCTCTGCGATCAGTTGCTTTGACGTCTCGTCCAGGCAAACCACCGGGCGCGCTGGGTCGTGCGGGCGCTGATAGACTTCGAGTACGTCCTCCATGGCGGCTACGAAGGCCGCGCTGGCGTCCGGCGGAATGACCCATTGTTCTTGCAGGTGGGGCTTGAGAGCGTTTTTTTTAGCGTCCGCCCGATCGTGTTGTCGCTGGCACGCTCGACGATCTTCAGTTCGACGACCTGTTCTTCCAGCAGTTCAAGGGTCCAGCGCGACCGCCCCCTTGGCGGCTCGCCGCACGCCAGGGCGATCAGCTTGGCCTCGGCGGCCCCGTCGAAGATGCGTGGCCGGGCCGAGGCGGGCGAATATTTGTGTGTCAGGGCCGCGTCCAGGCCTTCCTCCACAAGCCGCTGGCGGGTCCGAAGGATCGTGTCGGTGCTGGTGTCCAACGCCTCGGCAATCCGGTTGTCGGGCCATCCCTCGCCCGCCTCGGAGACGTCGGCCTTCAGCAGGATACGCGCCTTGAGAAGCTTGCGTGCCGGATGCTTGCCTGTTGCGATGAGCGCGTTCAGCCGATCGCGCTCATCATCGCTCAGTCTGACGATGTGCTTCCTGGCAGTCTGTTTCCTTGTCACGAATTGGCTCCGTCATTGCCAGGGCATCGATTTGAAGTTTAACCGCTGAGTCAATGACGTAGGGTACTAGGTTGTCGCGGAAAATCGCCATGTCCCTTGCGATAACGCATGCAACTCGGCAGCAGCACCGGCGTCTAGGAGAGAATTAATGCCGGAGGAACATACGAATGACGCGGCCCATTGGCTCGACTGGCCTGGTGTGCGGCTGGCTTCTGTTGGGACTGGCGGCGTGCGCCAATACGCACGCCTCAGACGCCGCGCAGGCGCGGCCCGTCGCGAAGCCGAATCACCAAGCGGCTGGCGAAGGAGTCCAGTCGAAGCATGCCCTGAAAGAGGCGGAGCGTCTGGATAATCTGCCGGCCATTGTGCCGCAGAAGGGGCATCTGGATCATTCGGGCCGAAAGCAGAAGGGCCGCGCTTCGTATTACAGTCACCATTTCGCCCACAAGAAAATGGCTGACGGTCACCGGATGAACCCGCATTCCAACGTCGCCGCCAGCAAGTCGCTGCCGCTGGGCACCACCGCAATGGTGACCAATCTGGAAAATGGGAAGTCGGTGATGGTGAAGGTGGAAGACCGCGGTCCGTTTGTGGACGGCCGCGTGGTGGATGTCAGCCCGCATGTCGCCGGTCAGCTGGGCATCGAGAAAAAGGGGGTTGTGCCGGTGGTGGTCAAGCCGATTGCCGTCCCCCAGCCGGATGGCGACGTGAAGCTCGGCGCCGGTGCGGCGGACCTGGAGCCGCACGAGATCCGGGAAGCCACCGCCACCACGCGCGCGCTGACCGAGGGACCGTAAATGCCTCTCACTCGGGTGTGCGGTACGTGATCTGAAGTTTGTCGTGGGGTCGGCTGCAGATACTGTGTGGGAGGGTAGTTCCTTTCATAGGGTTGCCGCCTGAGGCAATGGAGTGTCGTGGCGAATGGCCGGGGTCGGCACCCCGCGTTTGGTGGGACTGGCCCGGTCGGGGGGAAGCGAGGCTTTTCGCACGGAGCACGTAAGGAGGCGGCCGAGGGTCATGGAGGAATCGGAATAGAGAACCGGAGTCAATCCAGCGGATTGATCGATCCCGACGTCTCCGCTTGCACGGCTGATAAGCTATCCTCGCAACACGCGGCCGGCGACGGCGTCCAGTTTGGCGACCAGGGCGGGATCGCGCATATGCGCGGCGGTGATCACGGCATTGTCCAGACCGCGATCGCATTTGGCACTGCAGAGTGGGCGCGGTGAACCGAGCGCCGGGACGACCTGCTGCACCAGGGAACGCGCCCTGTCCGCATTATCCAGCAGGACCTTCACGACCGTCTCCACGGTGACGTCGTCGTGGTCCGGGTGCCAGCAGTCGAAATCCGTCACCATCGCGACGGTCGCGTAGCAAAGCTCCGCCTCGCGCGCGAGCTTCGCCTCCGGCATGTTGGTCATGCCAATCACGCTGCAGCCCCAGGACCGATACAGCTCGCTTTCCGCCTTGGTGGAGAATTGCGGGCCTTCCATCACCAAGTAGGTGCCGCCGCGCGTCAGGGGCAGCCCAAGCCTGCCCGCCGTGCCGGTCAGCGCGTCACCGAGGCGGGCACAGACCGGGTGGGCCATGGAAACATGGGCAACCACGCCCTCGCCGAAGAAGCTTTTTTCCCGAGCGAAGCTGCGATCGATGAACTGGTCAACGATGACGAAATGGCCGGGCGGCAGGTCCTCCCGCAGGCTGCCAACGGCAGATAGCGAAAGCACGTCGGTCACGCCGCAGCGCTTCAGCGCGTCGATATTCGCGCGGTAGTTGAGATGGGTGGGAGAAATAGGGTGTCCGCGGCCATGGCGCGGCAGAAATACGCAGCGCACACCGGACAGCCGTCCGAACAGCAGCGCGTCGGATGGCATGCCCCACGGCGTGGCGACCTGCCGCCACACCTTCTCCTCGAGTCCGTCGATATCATAAAGGCCAGACCCACCTATGATGCCGATCACCGGCTCGACCAACCCGGCTCCTTCGGCAGACTGCATCGGCGGGATGACGTCAGAGGGCATCCTAGTGATCGACGTCAGCCCAGATTTTCCGCTTCACCGCATAGGTCAGGCCGGTCATCAGCACCAGGAACAGGATGATTCGGGCACCGATTTGCTTGCGCTTGACCATCTCCGGATTGGCCGCCCATTCCAGGAAGGTGACCACATCGCGCGACATCTGCTCGACAGTGGCCTTGGTACCGTCGGCATAGGTCACCTGCTCGTCATGAAGTGGCGGCGGCATCGCGATCTGATGGCCGGGGAAGTATTTGTTGTAGTTCATCCCATCCATCATCTTGAACCCAGCGGGCGGGTCGGCGAAGCCGGTCAGGATGCCATGGATGTAGTCGGCCCCGCCCTCGCGCGCATTGACGATCACGGACAGGTCGGGCGGCAGGGCGCCGTTATTCGCCGACCGCGCGGCCTGCTCGTTCGGGAATGGCGAGCGGAACTGGTCGGCCGGCGTTGCGGGACCCTCCTTTGGGTTGCCCTGGTCGTCGACGCCCTTCGGCACCGTCACCTGGGCCGCGAGCGCCTTGATATCCTCCGGGCTCAGGCCGATGCCGGCCAGATCCCGGTAGTGCAGCAGTTTCATGGAATGGCAGTTGGAGCAGACCTCGGAATAGACCTGGAAGCCGCGCTGTGCGGAAGCCAGGTCGAAGGTGCCGAATATCCCGGAGAAGCTCCAGTTCTCCCGCGGCGGGGTCGGCGCTTCCTGCGCCAGCACGGACGTGCTGGCCAGGCCAGCCATCAGCAGGCCGGCGAAAGCGGAACGCAGGGCGCGCATCAAGGCTTCTCCATCGGCTTGGCAGCGGCACCGGAGGGCATGGGCCCGCCTCCCCCGCCGGTCACTGGACGACTGATGCTGTCCGGCAGCGGCAGCGGACGCTCCAGCTTGCCCAACAGCGGCAGGATCACCAGGAAATGCAGGAAGTAATAGAGGGTGCAGACCCGGCTCAGGATCACCCAGACGCCTTCTGGCTTGTGCGCCCCACACACGCCCAGCACGATCACGGCCAGCAGCCAGACCCAGATCAGCTGGCGGAAGATCGGCCGGAACCGGGCGCTGCGCACCCGCGAGGTGTCCAGCCAGGGCAGCACGAACAGCACCAGGATGGAGCCGAACATCAGGCAGACGCCGCCCAGCTTATTCGGCACCGAGCGCAGGATGGCGTAGTACGGCAGGAAGTACCATTCCGGCACGATGTCCGCCGGGGTCTGCAACGGGTTGGCCGGAATGAAGTTGTTCGGGTCGCCAAGGAAGTTGGGGGCGAAGAACACCAGGGCGGCGAATACGATGAGGTAGACGCCGATGCCGACGCTGTCCTTGATCGTATAGTACGGATGGAACGGCAGGGTGTCCTGCGGCCCCTTCACGTCGATCCCCAGCGGGTTGTTGGATCCCACGACGTGCAGTGCGGCCACGTGCAGGAACACCACGCCGACCAGCACGAAGGGCAGCAGATAGTGCAGCGAGAAGAAGCGGTTCAAAGTTGGGTCGGCAACGCTGAACCCGCCCCACAGCCAGGTGACGATTGGTTGACCGACGATCGGGAAGGCAGAGAACAGGTTGGTGATGACAGTGGCGCCCCAGTAGGACATCTGGCCCCAGGGGAGCACGTAGCCCATGAAGGCAGTGGCCATCATCACCAGCAGGATCACCACGCCCAGCATCCACAGCAGCTCACGTGGCGCCTTGTAGGAGCCGTAGTAAAGGCCGCGGAAGATATGGATGTACGTGACGATAAAGAACATCGACGCACCGTTCTGGTGCACATAGCGGAGCAGCCAGCCGTAGTTCACGTCGCGCATGATGTGCTGCACGGAGTCGAAGGCGAGCTGGGTGTTCGGCTGGTAGTTCATCGCCAGGAATATTCCGGTGGCGATCATGATCACCAGGTTGACCGTGGCCAACGCGCCGAAATTCCAGAAGTAGTTGAAATTCTTCGGCGTCGGGAAAACGCCATATTCCTTCTGCATCATCGTGAAGATGGGCAGACGGGTATCGATCCAGTTGATTACCGGATTTTGGAACGTGCTGTCGTGAAGCTGACCGGCCATGCGCGGGACCTCTATCGGATTTCCTGGAACGGCGTCAGCCGATCTTGACCTTGGTGTCGCTGTCGAAGGCATAGGGCGGCAGCGCCAGGTTGGCAGGTGCCGGCCCATGACGCACCCGCCCGGACGTGTCGTACTGGCTGCCATGGCAGGGGCAGAACCAGCCGCCCCAGTCGCCGCGCGGATCGCTCGGCTTGTTGCCCAGCGGAACACAACCGAGATGGGTGCAGATGCCGACCACCACGATCCACTGCGCATGGCCGGGCTTCACCCGGGCGGCGTCCGATTGCGGGTCGATCAGCTCGGACAGCTTCACGTCCTCGGCTTCCTTGGTCTCCTGATCCGTGCGGTGTCGGACGAAGATCGGTTTGCCCTGCCAGAGGACGGTGATGCCGGAGCCGGTGGCAATGGGGGTCAGATCGACCTCCACCGACGAGAGCGCGAGCACATCCGCCGAGGGGTTCATGTAATCGATGAAGGACCAGGCGATAGCGCCGACCCCGATGGCGGCGCCCGCGCCGGTGACGAGTTTAAGGAAATCGCGCTTGGTGACGTCACCCGAATGGCCATGGGCGGCGGTGGCGGCGGAATCAGCCATCTTCCCCTCTTCGTTATGCCGGTCGGGCGTTGGGCGTGCCAAACCGCGGACGCACCCCGTTGGCTCGCCCGATCTGATACCCTTCCCGGAAGCGGGCGCATACTAGGAGCGACCCAAGACCCCTGCAACACACCGGCCCGGTTCAGGCTACATTGTCTCTCCGGCTAGCCTGACTGCGCGCGTGGAACAACCCCTCATGATCGCCTCTTCTGCCGAAATCCCTGCT
Organism: uncultured Alphaproteobacteria bacterium; assembly: GCA_963789495.1. Taxonomy (GTDB): domain Bacteria; phylum Pseudomonadota; class Alphaproteobacteria; order Acetobacterales; family Acetobacteraceae; genus CAWBLP01. Next base: position 63,413 of record CAWBLP010000023.1, on the reverse strand, counting down.
CCTGTGCCGCATGAGGCACTGAAATCACCCGCCCACGCTTGGTTCGAAGCGCTGCGCGACCGGCTCTGCGCCGCATTCGAAGCAATCGAGGACAGCCAGGCCGGCCCGCTGGCCGAGCAGGCTGCCGGACGATTCGAGCGCAGCGTTTGGCAGCGACCGACGCCGGATGGGTCGGACGGCGGCGGCGGGGTCATGAGCGTGATGCGCGGGCGGGTGTTCGAGAAAGTCGGGGTGAATGTCTCCACCGTCTGGGGCGAGTTCAGCCCGGAATTCCGCGCCCAGATTCCCGGCGCGGCGGAAGACCCGAGGTTCTGGGCGAGCGGCATCAGCCTGGTGGCCCATCTGCAGTCGCCGCGGGTCCCGGCGGCGCATTTCAACACGCGCATGCTGGTGACGACCAAAGGTTGGTTCGGCGGTGGCGGCGACCTGACGCCGATGCGGCTGGACACGCCCGAGGCCCAGCAGGATGCAGCCGATTTCCATGCCGCATTTCGCGCCGCCTGCGACCGCCACAACCCGGCCTATTATCCGGAGTTCAAGGCGTGGTGTGACCGCTACTTCTTCCTGCCGCACCGGAACGAGCCTCGCGGTTCCGGCGGGATTTTCTTCGACCACCATTTCACCGGCGACGCCACGGCGGATTTTGGCTTCGTGCGCGACGTGGGAGAGGCGTTCCTGGACGTGTACCCCCGCATCGTACGCCGGCGTAAGGGTGAGACCTGGACCGCGGCGGAGCGCGACCACCAACTGGTGCGACGGGGCCGCTACGTAGAGTTCAACCTGATCCACGACCGTGGGACGCTGTTCGGCCTGAAGACCGGTGGCAACGTCGAGGCGATCCTGATGAGCCTGCCACCCGCGGTGAAGTGGCCGTAGGCAGGCGTTCGCAGCCGCCACCAAGCGTCCACGCGCGGTGGTGGGATGTAGCAAGCGTCGGGGCTTTGCCCCGAACCCCACCAGGAGGCTATGCCTCCTTGTATCTCTCCCGCGCTCCCGTCCCGTGGTAGAATTGCGGTGTCGGGTGCGGATGGAACCCCGTTGCCTCCTGGGGCGAGCGAGCCCGTGGTCCAGCGCGGGGTGCCATCCGCGACGTCATCCCTGAGCCCGAACAGTCGCCCGGGCCGCTCGTCGAGCCCGCATCAGCAAGGACGGGATCCCATGGATGCGACACACTCCGCTGCGTGCTTCGTCGGCATCGATGTCGGCAAGGCGCATATCGACGTTTTCGTTCACCCGTCCGGCGCAGCGTTTCGCCTGAACCGCGATGCGGCGGGCCTCGACGATCTGCTGGTGCGGCTGCGACCGTGCGCGCCGACCTTGATCGTGCTGGAAGCGACCGGCGGCTTCGAGCGGGTCGTGACGGCGGCGCTGTGGGGTGCCGGCCTGCCGGTGGCGGTGGTCAACCCGCGGCAGATCCGCGATTTCGCCCGCGCGAGCGGTTGTCTGGCCAAGACCGATCGGTTGGATCCGCGGGTCATTGCCGGTTTCGCTGCGGCGATCCGACCGGAACAACGGCCGCAACCGGACGCGGCGGCGTGTGAGCTGGCGGACCTGGTCGCGCGCCGGCGTCAACTGGTGGAGATGATCAGCACCGAGACGATGCGCTCGCAGCAGGCAAGGCTTGCGGCGGTCCGCCGCCAGTTGGCGGCGCATCTGGCGTGGCTGAACAAGGCGTTGAGCCAGCTCGACGCCGATCTGGACGCCGCGGTGCGGGCGAGCCCGGCGTGGTGCGAGCGGGCGGCGCTGCTGCTGTCGGTGCCCGGTGTCGGCGCTGCCACCACCCGGACGCTGCTGGCGGATTTGCCTGAACTGGGCAGCCTCGACCGGCGTCGCATCGCCGCGCTGGTGGGTGTCGCTCCGGTTGCGCATGACAGTGGTCAGCACCATGGCACGCGGCATATCCGCGGCGGGCGCGGCGCGGTGCGAGCGGCGCTCTACATGGCCGCCTGGATCGGCAGCCGATGGAACCCGGTGCTGAAGGAGACGTACCAGCGCCTTCGGGCGGCCGGCAAGCCGCGCAAGGTGGCTCTGGTTGCGTGCATGCGACGCTTGCTGACGATCCTCAACGCGATGGTGCGGAACAACACGCCATGGCGCGCCGCGTGAAGGACGCTGTCGTGCCGACTGAAGCCAGGCCTGGGGCGGGCGGCGTCGGGTCAAGACCGAAGTCGCCGCAGGCGATGGCGCGCAGCGTCAGTCTTGAGGCGACGCCGCCCGCGCCGGACAATGAAAAGGCGACACGACGCTTGACAACCAAGACAGTCGCTGGACCTCCAGCAAAGGCTCGCCTTTGCAATCGGATTCGGTTTGGCGTGGGGAGGGGGCGCGATCGTCTCGGACCAAACGATCATCACGACCGGCCCCCTCCCCACACCAAACAGAGTCGGTTCCAAGGGCCGGGCCCTTGGCGGGGATGCAAGGGGCAGCGCCCCTTGCTGGGGGTTCGGGGGCAACGCCCCCGACACGTCCTGCCCCCACTACAAGTGCGGTCGGGTGGCGCAGGCTGCAGCGTAACCGATCAGTCCCGGGCGGCTGGCCGATTGGCCCGCAGGAACGACCGTACGTGGCGAACCGCCAGGGGAATCCGCTCCTTGGGCTCTTTCCACGGATACAGGCTCACCTGCGCGTTTGGCGCGAGCATCGCGCTCTCCATCGCCACGGCGTAGGGATGCGCCGGGACATCGTCCGGCAACACCAGGATGGGCGTCTGACAGGCGCGTACGAAGTCGCGCGTTACGGTGAAGACAAAGTCGGGATTGGCGCCGTACATTGTCTTCAGAAAGCGATCGACCATGTCCATTGTGATGTCGGGCCGAGCGGAACAAAGTGGAGGTCCCCAGCCCTTGATGTTGTTCTGGTAGAACAGGTCCGGCATGTCCGGGCGGAACCCGCTCGGCTGCGCCAGCACGGCCGCGGCCACACGCTGTGGGGCGCGCCGCAACAGGTTCCAAATGAAAGGACCGCCGATGCAGAACCCCATCACCAGGAACTGCTGGATGCCCAGGTGATCCATCAGGCCGAGATGATCATCCGTGTACGCATCCCAGGGGCGGTCGATCTCCAGCGGGCCGCCGGACTGGCCGCCATTGGCATTGCGCAGGTCCAGTGTGATGCAGCGATACTCGCCCTTGAATTCCTCCATCGCGTTGAACGGCCCCTTGTCTTTGACGTAAGGGATGGTCGCGTTCAGGCCCCCGCCGGGGATGAGCAGCAACGGAAAGCCGGAACCGGCTTCTTCGTAGTAGATGCGGACGTCGCCACGTTCATAGAACGGCATCGCGGTTTCTCCCTTGGTCTTTTCTCAGATCACGCCTTCCTCGGCGAGTTTTTCCACGTCGGACTTCGACATGCCCAGCATGGTTGTCAGCAGCCATTCGTTATCCTCGCCGTAGCACGGGGCGCCACGATCGATCGGGCCACCGACATAGGCGGGCGTCCGGGACAGCTTCATCGGCAGTTCGTACACTGGCCAGGTGCCGATCTTGGTGCCGGTGACCTCGGTCAGCCATTTCAGGTGACGAAGTTGCGGATCGTTGTCGCAGCGATCCTCCGCATTCTGGCACACGCCTGCGGCCACGCCGGCGCGCTGTAACGCAATCATGCAGGCATAGGGTTCCTGCGTTGCGGTCCAGTCGCCGACCAGTGCATCGAGTGCGGATTGATGCACCAGCCGGTCCGCCAGCGTGGCGAAGCGGCGATCCTCCAGCCAGGCGCCCTGCCCCGCCGCAAGCGCCAGGGCGCGAAACTCCTCGTCGGTGAAGCAGGCGATGGCGATCCAGCGATCGGTGCCGGCGCAGCGATAGGCGCCGTGCGGTGCCGCCGGCTTGTAGGGCGAGCGGTTGCCGTAGCGGCTCCACACCCGGTCATTCGCGGACCAGTCGAGAATCGTTGTCCCGGTCAGGAACAATCCTGATTCGCACTGCGACGCGTCGATCCACTGGCCCTCGCCGGTGCGGTCGCGATGATAGAGCGCGCCGAGCAGGGCGAGTGCGTAGCCGTAGGCGCCCATCCAGTCGAGATAGGAGTAGCCCCAGCCGACCGGCATTGCCGGCTCCGGCAGGCCGGACATGTCACCCTGGCCGCCGAAGGCCGCGGCGACCGGACCGACCGTGCGCATTCGGCCATAGGTGCCATGCGCGCCCATGCCGGCCTGCTGGATGTAGATGATATCCGGCCGGATCGATTTCATTACGTCATAGCCCAGGCCGAGCCGCTGCAACACGCCGGGCGAGAATCCCTCCGCGACGATATCGCAGACGCGGACAAGGTCCTTGGCGATCTGCAACCCCTTCGGATGGCGGATGTTCAGCGAGATGCCGCGCTTGCCGGCGTTCTTGTTGTTGAACTGCCCGCCCATGTCGTGGTCTTTTACGCCCGGCAGCGGCCCGGTCGCGGCGTCGCGCGCGGCCCGCCCGCCAATCGGCGCCATGGCGGCCAGCCGCGTGTCGGGATTGTCCTTCCACTCCACCTTATAGCTTTCCGCTCCCAGCGCAGCGAGGAAGCGGGTGCCGCCGGCGGAGGCCAGGAACCAGGCGAAATCAAGGATTTTCACGCCCTGCAGCGGGAACGGCTTGGCGTGCAGCGCGGACAGGCGCGCGCCCTCCATTCCACGTGGCTGCGCCGGAACGCTCGGCTGGGGCGGGGTCGCGACCAGCACCGTTTCGGTGTCTTCGCCCAGCAGCGGCGCACGCCGGCCGACCTGCCAGCTCGTCGCGGTGCTCAGCCACTTGCTGGTCGGATAGCGGAAGCTGCGGCCGTGTTCGGGATGCGGCACATCGGCGAAGCTTTTTCGTTTCAGCCAGTGCTCATCGAGTGCGTTCTCATGCGGCTTGCGCAGCGGTGCCCATAGCAGGCCGGCATCCTGCGCCTCCCGCCACGGCATGTCGGCATAGGTCCAGGCGCGGACGAAGCGCTGCACGACATCCAGCATATGCGCGCGGGTCTCGTCGCCGGCCTGGGAGCCCGGCACGTTGCGCGCCTTCAAATCGGCATCCGGCGGCGGTGGCTGCAGATCCGCTTGCATGCCGTATTTGGTCAGCAGCGGCACCAGGTTCTTCAGGTCGCGCGCACCCATGCCATGCATGATGAACCAGCGCCCATCCTTGGTATGGCAGATCGACGGCGAGTGGTTTGGCGTCTCCACCGCATGGCGGTTGGTCAGCCGCCATAGCGGCACGCGCCGCATCACCCAATGCATGATGTCGAGCTCGGGGTTTTTCGACACCGCCTCATGGATCGCGACGGAGACATCCTGGCCATGACCGGAGCGATGGCGGCTGATCAGGGCGGCGATGATGCCGGTGGCAAGCTGCTCGCCGGCGATGTGGTAGGCGTGCCAGATCTGCGGTGCGATCGGCGGCGTGTCGTATTCCAGATTCGGATCGGGGTCGTAACCGCAGTTCATCATCACGCCGCCCAGCGCGAGATGGATCAGATCGGACCCTTTGAAGTCCGCCCACGGCCCGTCATCGCCGAACGGCGTGATTCGCGCCGTCACCAGCTTGGGGAACCGGGCGTTCAAGGCGGCCCGACCCAGGCCCAGCAGGGTGTTCAGCGCACCGCAGGACGAATCCAGCAACACATCGGCGCCGTCCAGCAGCTGCAGCAGATGGTCCCGCGCCGGGGTTTCCCGCAGGTCAAGAACCACGGACTTCTTGGCACGGTTGTAGTTCCAGAAAAACAACGACCGCTCCGGGCCGGGCTGGTCCGCCAGGAACGGGCCGATGCGACGGGTCGCGGTGCCCTCCGGCGGTTCGATCTTTACCACCTCGGCGCCGAGGCCGGCGAGCAGCAGGCCGGCATATTCGGCGCGTTCGTCGGCGATCTCGATCACCCGCAGGCCGGCCAGCATGCCCGGACCGGCATTGCCCATCATCTCGCCAGGTCCGCGCTCGATCGCGCTGACATCCATCATGTTCGTTTCCTCCTTGGGCGCGGGCTGCGCGTTATGGCCGCGTGCGCGCCAGCATCTCCAGCAGCATCGGGTTGACCTGGTCCGGCCGCTCATACGCGACCCAGTGGCCGGCCCCCGGAATCAAACGGATATCCGCTTCCGGCCGGCGTTCGCGCAGCGCCGCGACCCGCTCCGGCGCACGCGGATTGGCCGGCGCATCCTGCCCGCCCCAGATGCCGTTCAACGGCACATGCACCCGGTCCAGTGCGCGCATCAATGCCCCGCTGCGGGACAGCGATGGGGTCTTGAGGCGAGAGCGCACGGTGTTCCAGTCCTGGATCGCCAGCGCCATTGCATCGATCCGTTCCGGATCGGCGATCATCAGCCGATTGAGGTTGGTGCGATGCGCATCGATGCGCTCCTGACCTTCCAGGTGGCGCACCTTCAGCAACTGCACCGCACTGCCCAGCGGGCCGACGCCGCTGGACCCGATGATGGTCACCGAGCGCACGCGGCGGCCATGGATTGCGGCGACGCAACTCGCCATCGTGCCACCGAATGAAAATCCAACGACGTCATAGGTGGTGGACGGGCCGATTATGGTATCAAGTCCGTCGGCAACGATTTGCGCCACCGCATCGGCGTCGTTGCCGTTCGGCGGAAAATCCGACTCGCCCAGCCCCGGCAGATCCGGCCCCACCACACGATAATGGTGCGACAACTCGGGAATGTTGTGCACCCAGTGCCGCCACGAGCCGGCGCCGCCATGGAACAGCACCAGCACCGGCGCATCGTCGAGGCCGGTGGCATTCCACAGACGCCAAGCCATCCTGCCTTCGCCGCACGGCGTTTCCTGCCGGACCGACTGCTGCTCCAACCGGTCCAGCACCGTTTGCGCCTCTTCCGTCACCTGGTCGTTCATGTCTGCCGCGCCCTCACGTGTCCTCGCCTGCACGATCATAGGAAGCCAAGCGGCACCCTGTCGAACCGGCACGCCAAGACTCAGCAACGTGCGATCTCCGTAATGCGCAAAATCGTGGCATTCGGATCGGTCTGGCTCGCGTGTTTCTCAACCTGCATGCGCCAGTGACGCTGCGCGCCTACCAGTTCCGCGTCCACCCCGCGTCCCTTCAGCAACAGACATGCGCCTCCAGGGGCTAACAGGCGTTCAGCGTGGTCCAGGAGTTGCGCAACCGGAGCGAGTGCCCGCGCCGTGACCAATGGTGCCGGCGCAATCGACACGGTTGCGATGTCCGCGGCATGCACGGTCGCGGCGGCGCCGGTGACACGCACGGCCTCTCGCAGGAATGCTGCCTTGCGTTGATCGCGCTCGACAAGATCGACCTGAAGCCCATGGCAAATCGCCAGCACCAGCCCTGGAAACCCTGCGCCGGAGCCCAGGTCGATCATCCGATCCCTTGGGTCGACGAATCGAGCCAGCTGCAGACTGTCGGCAATGTGGCGGGTCCACAGCGATGCAAGGTCACTGCGGCCGACCAGGTTCACCGAAGCATTCCACTGCACCAACAAATCCGCGAATGCATGCAGCGCGGGCGGCGCATTAAACTGCGTGATGGGGCCGAGTTTCGGCGGCGATCCGGAATTCGCTCGGTCGGACATGATGCGCTCGCTCCTACCACGCAGCCGTCACCAGGACCACGCCGCACCGCGACAGCCGGCTTCCCGATCACGCCGGCCGGACGATTTCAGCTAACCCGCGGTCGCTTGAGGCCGGGAGCGCAAGCCGGTAAGACTGGTTACACGGAAACAGATGCCGCTCCCGACCCGGGCCGGCACGGTGGGGGCGAACGGACCGGTGGAATTCGAAATCCTGGTCGAGAACGTGCTGAACGCGCTTGCCGCGGGCATCACGATCGGCTGCATCTACGGGCTGATGTGCATCGGCCTGGGCCTGATCTTCGGCATCATGAAGATCGTGAACTTCGCCCAGGGTGAATTGCTGATGCTCGGGATGTTCGCCAGCTTCTACCTGGTGGGCGTCGGCGGTCTGATGAGTTTCCTTGGCCCCTATGCCGGACCCTTCATCGGTGCCCTGCTGGCCGGGCCGATCGTGTTCGCCGGCGGCGCCTTGCTGCACAAATTCCTCATCAGCCGGGTTTCTGGCCTGCGCACCACCGGCACACTGGATGAGGGGCATTTCGGCCAACTGATCGTCACACTCGGCATCTCGCTGATTCTGCAGAATGGCGGACTGATCGTGTTCGGCTCCACGCCGGAGACGGTGCGCACGCCGCTCGCCTCCAGCGCATTCCTGGTGACCGGCTTTTATGGCGATGCGACGGTGTTCCTGAACAAGGCGCGGCTGTTCGCCTGTGCGGTGGCGATCATCGTCGCGGTCGGACTGTACCTGCTGCTGGAATATACCCGGCTGGGCAGAGCCTTGCGCGCGGCCGCGGATAACCCGACGGCCGCGACCTATATGGGAGTTGACGTCGATCGTGCCTATCGCATCGCCTTCGGCATCGGCAGCGGCATCACCGCGGTCGCCGGAGGATTGATGGCCACGTATCTGTCGTTCGGCCCGTTCGTCGGCTTCGACTACGTCATCATCATGTATTCCGGTGTCGTGCTCGGCGGCATGGGCAGCATCCTTGGTGCATTCTGGGGCGGGCTGACCGTCGGCTTCGTGCAGCAATGCTCCGCGCTGGTCCTGCCGCCGCAACTGCAGAACGCCGCCATCTTCGTTGTGTTCCTACTGATCGTCACACTGCGCCCGCAGGGACTGTTCGGCCGATCGGCGGAACGGGCGTGAGGGCCGCGGCATGAGGCAGGGAGCCGGCATCCGGATGCGGCGCGACCTGATCGCGCTGGCCATCATCGCTGTCGCCTATCTCGGCGCCTCTGCGCTGGTCACCAACAGCTACTACCAGCTTATCATGACGCTTGTGCCGATCTGGGCGGTATTCGGCGTGTCCTGGAACATCCTGTCGGGCTATGGCGGCCAGCTCTCCTTCGGCCACGCCTCATTCTTCGGCATCGGCGCCTATACCGTGACGCTGGCTTTGGTGTACTGGAATCTGACGCCATGGCTTGGCATTCCACTCGCCATGGTGATGGGCGCGATCGCGGCGGTGCTGATCGGCACCCCCACCTTCCGCTTGCGCGGCCACTATTTCGCACTGGCGATGCTCGCCTATCCGCTCGCCATCCTCTACGTGCTGCAATACCTGGGCTTCCAGGAAATGTCGCTGCCGATGCATCGGGAACATCCGGCCTTCTATCTGGAGTTCACCGATCCGCGGCTGTACACGCTGGTCTCGGTCGCCCTGCTGATCGTCGGCGTGCTGACCTGCCTGCTGGTGGAGAATTCCCGCTTCGGCCTGGCCCTGCTGGCGATCCGGCAGAACGAACTCGCCGCAGAAGCCGCCGGCATCAACGCGAAACAATGGAAGATGCGTGCGCTGATTGTGTCCGGCGCGCTCGCCGCGGCCTCCGGCGGCCTCTATGCCTGCGTGCTGCTGGTGGTCACACCCGACTCGGTGTTCGGCATGCTGGTCTCCGCGCAGGCGGTGGTGGTGACGCTGTTCGGCGGCGTCGCCGCGGTCTGGGGACCGGTGATCGGCGCCGCGATCCTGGTGCCGCTGGCCGAATCCCTGAATGCCGAACTGGGCAATTATCTGCCGGGCATCCAGGGCGTGGTGTACGGCGCGGCGATCATCGGCATCATGCTGGCGGCGCCCGAGGGCCTGTTCTGGACAGTGCGCGACCGCTGGTTCCGCCAGCACCACGCCGCCGGCCGTACCGCTGGCCTCCACCACGTCCCCGGCCCCGATCGTACGCGGCCGCAGCGACGCACCGCTGCTGGAGGTGAAGGGCCTGTCACGCTCCTTCGGCGGTCTGCGCGCGGTCAGCGAGGTCAGCTTCTCGGTCGCGGAAGGTGAGATCCTGGGCATCATCGGACCGAACGGCGCCGGCAAGACAACGCTGTTCAACGTGCTGAACGGCGTGCTCGGCGCCGACCAGGGCGCCGCACAGCTCGCCGGCCAGTCGATGCTCGGGCGCAAGGTGCATGAGGTCTGCCGCATGGGCGTCGGACGCACCTTCCAGGTGGTGCGCAACTTCCCGCGCCTGCCGCTGCTCGACAATGTGGTGGTGGGGGCGTACGGCGCCGGACTGCCGGACCATGAGGCGATCGACGCCGCAGCCAATGCGCTGGCACGGGTCGGGCTGCTGCAACAGGCCGGCACACTCGCCGGGCAACTCACCAACAAGCAGTTGCGCCTGATGGAGCTGGCACGCGCGCTCGCCGGTCAGCCACGCCTGCTGCTGCTGGACGAAACACTGGCCGGGCTTGGCCGCGACGAGTGCAACGACGTGCTGGACGTGCTGGCGCGGCTGCGCGAGGACGGCATGACAGTGGTGATCATCGAACACACGATGCACGCAATGCTGCGCCTCGCCGATCGGTTCGTGGTGCTGGATCACGGCCGCGTGCTGGCCAGCGGCCTGCCACGCGACGTGGTGGAGGATCATGCGGTGATCGAGGCCTATCTCGGCAAGAAATGGCTGGCGAGGCAGAATGCATAACGATCCCATGCCGCACCGGCAGGACCCCGCCCGCCTGACCGGACATCCGCAGACGGTCCCACCCATCCGTGCTTTGCGTTGGGATGCAGGCAAGCGAGCGGGGGCTTCGCCCCCAGACCCCCAGCAAGGGGCGCTGCCCCTTGCATCCCCGCCAAGGGCCCGGCCCTTGGAACCGAATCTGTTTGGGGTGGGGAGGGGGCCGGTCGTGATGATCGTATGGTCCGAGGCGCTCGCGCCCCCTCCCCACCCCAAACAAGTTTTGATTGCAAAGGCGAGCCTTTGCTGGGGGTCCAGGGGGCAAAGCCCCTGGTGGGGTTCGGGGCAAAACCCCGATCGCTTGCTTGCGCCCCATCCCAAAGCGCGAAGGGTGGGACCGTCTGCGGATGTCCGGTCAGGCGGGCGGGGTCCTGCCGGTGCGGCATGGGTGCGGCATGCTTGAAGTCCGCAATCTCTCGGTCGCCTATGGCGGATTGCGTGCGCTCAGCGACGTATCGTTGAGTGTGGCGGAGGGTCAGTTCGTCACGGTTGTTGGCCCCAACGGTGCCGGCAAGTCCACGCTATTCAAGACGATCTGCGGCATCGTCCCGCCGGTTGCGGGCGGCATCAGCTTTTGCGGCCAGGACCTGCTCGCGGCCGCCGCGTCGGATCGCGCGCATCTTGGCATCGCGCATGTCCCCGAGGGCCGGCAGGTGTTCAAGACGCTGACTGTGCTGGAAAACCTGGAGATGGGTGCGTATCCGAAGGCGGGCCGAGTGCAGTGGCGGCATACGTTGGAACGGATCCATGCGCTGTTTCCGATCTTGCATGAACGCGCCCACCAGCTCGCCGGCACGCTGTCGGGCGGTGAGCAGCAGATGCTGGCGATCGGCCGCGGCCTCGCTTCCGTGCCGCGCCTGCTGATGCTCGACGAACCATCGATGGGCCTGGCGCCTGCCGTCGCCGACACGATCTTCGAACGGGTATCGCAGATCCATCGGGAAGACGGCGTGACTATTCTGCTGGTGGAACAGCGCGTCGCCGAGGCGCTGGAACTGTCCGACCACGGCTATGTGCTGGAGACCGGGCACATGGTGCTGGACGGGCCGTATCAGACATTGCTCGCCGACGACCGGGTACGCCGGTCCTATCTCGGACTGACAGAAACGTAGCATACGCAGCAAGGGAGAGCGCCACATGACACAACCAACGATCGGCCGACGCACCACACTGGGCCTCGGACTCGCCGCCGGTGCCGCGGCGATCGCGCCATTGCCGGCACGGGCGCAGCCGAAGACGGTGAAGATCGCGATGCTGGTGCCGCTGTCCGGCCCCTGGGCGCGCCAGGGCATCCTGGAGCAGATGGGCGCCGAGATGGCGATCGACGACGTGAACAAGGCTGGCGGCATCAAGGCGCTTGGCGGCGCCAAGCTGGAATTGCTGGCGATCGACACCGGCGATTCGGCCGAGAAGGCGAAGAACGCGGCACAGCGCCTGGTGGCGCAGGAGCCCGATGTCGTGGGCGGCTTCGGCTGCTGGCTCAGCACCTTCACCCTGGCGGTGACCGAGGTGACCGAGCGGGCGGAACTGCCCTGGCTGACCCTGTCCTATTCCGACCTGATCACCGGACGCGGCTACAAATACGTGTTCCAGTCCTCGCCCACCGCCGACAGCCAGGCGGAGGACCTGGTGCCGATGATTGTCGATCTGGCCCAGAAGGCCACCGGCAAGCGGCCGACCAAGGTCGGCATGGTCGGCGACAACACCGCCGCCAGCGTCAGCTTCTTCAAGCCGATCCGGGACCACGTGCTGAAGCAGCAGCATCTGAACCCGGTGGTCGATGAGACCTACACGCCGCCGCTGTCGGACGCGACCACGCTGATCCAGCGCATCCGCTCCGGCCGGCCGGACTTCGTGCTGCTGCAGTCCACCAATGTCGGCGACGACAAGCTGCTGATCGACAAGTTCTCGGAATACGGCATGACCGCGAGCAAGCTGCCGCTGGTCGGTGGCGGCGGGCATTGGTGCGTGCCGGAGCTGCTGAAGGTGACCGGGCCGAAGAACCTGGAAGGCATGCTGGTTGGGCTGGCCAACTGGCCCGGCAAGGCGGTGCAGGACGTGGCGGAGCGCTTCGTCGAGCGCACCAAGGAGCCGTGGTTCGGCCATGATTCGATCTTCGCCTATGTCCACGTGCTGATCCTGAAAGAGGCGCTGGAGCGTGCCGGGGCGGCGGACAAGGTCAAGGTGGCCGAAGCGATCCGCAAGCTGGACATGCATGACGGCCCGGCGCTGTTTTTCCCGGATCGCCACCTGCAATACGACGCGAAGGGCCGCCGCGTCGGCGCCAAGCTGTGCATCGTGCAGTGGCAGAAGGGCCGGCCGGTGGCGGTACATCCGCCGGAGATCGCCTCCGCCGAGGCGATCTGGCCGAAGACGTCCTGACCGACCGGCCCCGGGGCGGCCGGCTCCGGGATGGCGCGGCGAGACCGCCCGTCCCGGGGATAGCCGGCGCCCCGTGTCGTGCCGGGCGGTGGGACGGTGCCCACGACTTTGCTGTGCGCAACACGGGAAGTCGCGGATGGCCGGGCTGCGCCGAGCACGACGAGGAATGGTGGTCGGCGCGACATTTCCGACACCCCGTCATGTCGGACGCAGGGCGGGGATGCCCACTGGCCACACAGCGAATAGGATGACCGCTGAAACCGGGAGGCTCCGTCATGTCCGATCTGTCACCGTATGAAATCTATGCCGTGCGCTACGCGCATAATCCGAATGCGACACGGGCCCACAACTTCATCGGCGGCGACCCGCATGACGCGCCGATGCCGCTGGACTATTTCGTCTGGGCGATCAAAGGCGCAGACCGCAGCTTCATCCTCGATACCGGCTTCGACGAACCCATGGGACGCAAGCGGGGACGCCAGTTCCTGCAATCACCGGCGATCGGGCTGGAAGCGGTCGGCGTTGATCCGGCACAGGTGCGCGACGTGATCCTGTCGCACATGCACTACGATCATTGCGGCAACTACGACATGTTCCCACAGGCACGCTATCACCTGCAGGACATCGAGATGGCGTATTGCACCGGACGCTGCATCTGCCATGCCGGGTTGCGCATGCCGTTCGAGGAAGAAGACGTCGTCGCCATGGTGCGCAAACTGTTCGCCGGACGCGTGCAGTTCCATGACGGCGTCGACGAACTCGCCCCCGGCATCACCGTTCATCACGTCGGCGGCCACAGCAAAGGCCTGCAGGTGGTGCGCGTCTGGACCCGGCGCGGCTGGATGGTGCTCGCCTCCGACGCCAGCCATTTCTACGCCAATATGGAGGAAGGACGCGCCTTCCCGATCCTGCACAACCATGAGGACACGCTGGCCGGATACGAAACGATGCGGCGGCTGGCGAGCGCGCCCAATGCGATCATTCCGGGACACGACCCACTGGTCATGCAGCGCTATCCCGCTGCCAAACCGGGACTGGAAGGTGTCGCGCTGCGGCTGGACGTCGAACACAAGACCTAGCCAGGCATCCGCAGCCTGTCCCACACATCCACGCTTTGTGGTGGGGCACAGGCAGCGGAACGCCGCGCTAAGGCAGGAACGCGCCGCCGTTCACATGGATCGTCTGGCCGGTGATGTAGCGGGCCTCTGGCGAGCACAGGAAGCGCACCATCGCCGCGACTTCCTCCGGCTTGCCGCGTCGGCCCATGATGCTGTCGGGCAGGATGGCGCGGCCGCTGTTGCCACCGGCCGCATGGCCGCGCACCGTCTCGATCGAGCCCGGCACCACGATATTCACCGTGATGTTGTCGCCGCCCAGTTCCTTCGCCAGCGCGCGGGTCAGCCCCACCATGCCGGATTTCGCGGCGATCGCATGCACGCGTCCGATCGCACCGACATGCGAGGAAATACCACCAAGATTGACGATGCTGCCGCCGCCCGCAGCGATGATGTGCGGCGCCGCGGCATGCGCGCAGTAGAATGCGCCGTCCAGCGTGGTACCCATGATCTCCCGCCATTCCTCCGGCGTGAGGTCCGCGAACTTCGTCTGCCGACGCACCGAGGCGTTGTTCACCAACACATCCAGCCGGCCGAACCGGTTCACCGCCGCCTCGATCAACCCCTTCGCCTGCGCCGGATCGGAGATGTCCGCCAGATGCACGGCGGCGTCGCTGCCGGCCTCGCGCACCAGGCGCGCGGTCTCCTCGCAATCGGCCTGGGAATGGCGCGCGGTGACCATGACGCGATAGCCGTCCCGTGCCAAAGCCAGGGCAATCTGCCGGCCGATATTCAATGCGCTGCCGGTGACGAACGCGACCTTCTGTTGGTTGGGCATCCGTTTCCTCTCTTGGGTGCATCATGCGCGCACCTGCGCCGATCAGCATGGGTGTGGCCGATTGGACTCGCAATCCGGCTTGGTGTGCAATGGCGCATCACCGCGTTAAGCAGGAGGAAACACCATGGCCCAGCCCCCCTCAACCGAATCGCGCGACCGCGTGCGCGGCACCGTGCCGAAGCTGATCGAGCTGTCGGAGCAGGTGCTGTTCGGCGACGTCTGGGAACGTCCGCAACTATCCAAGCGCGACCGCAGCCTGATCGTCTGCGCCACGCTGATCGCCACCTATCGTCCGGAGCAGTTGCGCGGCCATCTGCAGCGCGCGCTGGCCAACGGGCTGACCAAGGAAGAACTGTCCGAAGTGATCACCCATCTCGCCTTCTATGCCGGCTGGCCGGCGGCGATGTCGGCCGCGAACATCGCGCGTGAGGTGTTCGAGGCCAACCCGTAAGGACCACACTCATGAAAGCGGGATTCATCGGACTTGGCACCATGGGTGCCAGCATGGCTGCGAACCTGCAGAAGGGTCTCGCAGCGCGTGGCGATACGCTGGTGGTGCACGACATCCGCCGCGAGTCGGCGGCACGTCACATCCAGGCCGGCGCCGTCTGGGCCGACTCACCGAAGGCGGTCGCGGAGCAGTGCGAGATCATTTTCACCTCGCTGCCCGGGCCGCCGGAATTCGAAGCCGTCAGCAGCGGACTTCTGGAAGGGATCCAGAGCGGGGCAGCGTTTTTCGACCTGACCACGAACTCGCCGATGGTGGTGCGCAAGATTCATGACGGGTTCGCCGCGAAGGGAGCGTTCCTGTTCGACGCGCCGGTCAGCGGCGGGCCGCGCGGGGCTGCCAGCGGCAAGCTGGCAATCTGGTGCGGCGGCGATGCGGACGTGTTCGAGAAGTGGAAGCCGGTGCTGGACATGATCGGCGACGCGGCAAGCTATATCGGACCGATCGGCGCCGGTTCGGTCGCGAAACTGGTGCATAATTGTTACGGATATATCGCCACCGCGGCCGCGGCCGAAGTGTTCAGCATGGGCGTGAAGGCGGGCATCGAACCGCTGGCGATCTGGGAGGCGGTGCGGCAGGGCGCGATCGGCCGGCGCGGCGCATTCGAGTTGCTGACGGACCAGTTCCTGCCGAATAAATACGATCCGCCGGCGTTTGCCTTACGATTGGCGCATAAGGACGTGTCGCTCGCCACCGGGTTGGGACGCGAGCTGAACGTGCCGATGCGGCTGGCGAATCTGGCGCTGGCCGACCTGGCCGAGGGCTTGAACCGTGGCTGGGGCAATCGCGATTCCCGCTCGATCATGCTGTGCCAGTTGGAGCGCGCCGGCGTGGAGATCGAGGTCGATCCGCAACGCCTGACCGAAGCAATCGAGAGCAAGGCGAAGAACGGCTAGCGCCAGCCGCGCACCAGGCCGGACACCGTTCCCGCAGAACCGTGTCCGGCCTGTCGCGGCCTATGGCGATACCTCCACCTCGCCTTTCATGAACGGGTGCAGACCGCAGATGTAGCTGTAGGTTCCCGCTGCGGCGAAGCGGAAGGCGAAGCGTCCGTCGGTATCCAAGGGCGGCGAGTGAACCCGCAGCGCGGCCACCACGATGCTGTGCGGGATGTCGTCATGGTTCACCCATGTGACGGTCGTGCCCTGCTTCACCTTCAGACGCTGCGGCGTGAACACGAAGTTGTCGATGCTGATCTTCGTCTGCGCCGCATCCTCGGCAGTGGCCTGATGCACCATCAGCAGGAGCGCGGCTCCACACAACGCACGGCGCAACGCGGTTCGCCGGACTCTGGAGTCCGATTGGATCACAGCCATGGCGAGCCTCCGGGTCAGCCGGCCAACGGCGTGTCGATGATCGCGAGTGGTTGCTGTGCCGTAACCAGACTGACCCGCGCGATGCCCAGATAGGTTTTCAGCTCTCCGGGCGGCACCGCCATCGGCCCCGGCCCCTTTGCGGTGCCTGGCCCCGGTTGCGGAAACGCAGTCGACCGCGCGGTATGAAACGCGACATGGCCTTCCACCTTCTGCATCACCTGGTGAATGTGCCCGTTCAGCACGGTCACGGAGCCGAACCGCTTGAGATAGCTCAACGCCTGCGCGCCATCGGCGGTGCCCCAGCCCCAGGCCTGATACACGACCCAAAGCGGCACATGCGCGAACAGCACGATCGGCGTGCTGGCGCTCCGGCCGCGCAAATCCTCCTCCAGCCATTCGAGCTGGTCCGCGCCCAGCGAGCCAAGCCCGTTGCCCTGCAGGTTCACCACATTGACCAGGCCGATGAAGTGCACGCCGTTGGCGTCGAAGCTGTACCAGCCGTCGCCCCGGCTGCCCTTGCCGAACCGGTTCAGGTAGCTGCGGCCGTTTTCCTCCAGGATGTCGTGCTCGCCGGGCACGGTGTGGACCGCAAGCTTCGTCTGTCCCATCAGGTGCTGTGCGTTGTCGAAGGTCTCGGGCTTCGACAGATGCGTGATGTCGCCGGTATGGAGCATGAAGGCAGGCCGCATCGGCATGGCCGCCACTTGCGCGAGTGCATCCTGGAACGTTCCGGTCGGGTCGGTGTTCACCGGCTTGTCGAAGCCCAGGTGACTGTCGCTGATCTGCACGAAGCTGAAACCTTCGGCCGGCGTCGCAGCCTGCGCGCTGCCGATCAGGCGGGAACGGGGCACACCGCCCGCGGTCGACCACACCATCGCGGTGCCCGCCCATCCCATGCATTTCAGGAAGCCGCGCCGATCGGCACCCTGCGCCACGCTGTCATCGGTCTGCATGATCTGTCTCCGGATGCGCCGGCCGGAAGTGGCCTGGCGTGCCCGCAGGACCGGTGCAGCGGTTCGGTTATTCCCGTCCCGATTTTTTCGCCCGGACGGGAATAATCTGCCGCAACTTCCGGTCCAGGACGATACGACCAGTCATGAAAGACGATGCTTGAGCCAGCACGACCGACGACGACGTTTCGAGCTTCTGGCGATGCCGCATCTCGATGCGGCGTACAATCTCGCGCGCTGGCTGGCGGGAAGTGCAGCGGACGCCGAGGATGTGGTGCAGGACGCGTATCTGCGGGCATTCCGTTATTTCGACGCGTATCACGGCGGCAATTTCCGCGTCTGGCTGCTGGCCATCGTCCGCAACTGCTTCATGACATGGGTGCAGGAAAATCGCGGGCGGCTGGTGTTCCATCCCGATGCACCGGTGGGCGACACGGCGGAAACCGAAGCCACGGTCTGGGGCATGGCATCGCGCGATCCCGAGACCGAGCTGCTCGCCAAGCTGGATGGCCAGGCCCTGGCGCGACTGGTGCAGTTGCTGCCCGCGGAGTATCGCGAAGTGCTGCTGCTGCGCGAGGTGGAGGATCTCTCGTACAAGGAGATCGCGGAGGTGACAGCGGTGCCGATCGGCACGGTGATGTCGCGGCTGTCACGGGCGCGGCTCGCGCTGCGCCGGCTGTGGCTGCGCGACAGTCCCGCGGAGGCGGCGCATGAAGTGTGATCGCAGCCGCGCTCTGTTGCCGATGCTGGTGGACCATGAGCTGGGGCCGATCCGGCGCCGCATGCTTGCGCGTCACGTCAGGCACTGCACGGAGTGTGCGGCACAGTTGGAGGGGCTGGTGACGATGCAGGCGGCCATACGCTCGAACCTGCCGTATCACCGCGCACCGCCAGGCCTTGCCGCGCGGCTCGGCGCAATCCTCCCACGGGAAGTGCCCCCGCCGACGATGCGTCCCTGGTTCCGCGCGCCGGCGATCGGGTTCGGCGCGTCCGGCCTGGGCGGGGTGCTGGCCGGGGTGGCGCTGGCCTGGCTGGTGTGGAGCGGCGGAGCTTCCGGCGGGCAGGCTGTGATGATGCAGGCGCTGATCGACAGCCATGTCCGCTCCATGATGGCGGATCACCTGACGGACGTCGCCACCAGCGATCGCCACACCGTCAAGCCGTGGCTGTCGGCGCGGACGGACGTGTCGCCGCCGGTTCGGGATCTGGCCGCCGAGGGCTTTCCCCTGGTCGGCGGCCGGCTGGATTATGTCGACCGGCATCCGGCGGCGGTCGTGGTGTACCGTCACGCCCGGCACGTGATCAATCTGTTCGCCTGGGCATCGACGGGAACCGCCGACACCGGCCTGCATGTCACCCAGCGCCAGGGGTTCAACATCGCGACCTGGCGGCATGCGGGGGTGGCCTATACCGCGGTGTCGGATCTGGAAGCAGACCAGCTTGCCGACTTCGCGCGCGTGGTTGCCGCCGAACGCTGATCGCGTTGCGGCCGGCACTGGCGCAGGCCCGGGCCGGTGGACGCGGCGGGTTCAGGCCGACGCGCGCAGATCCGCGGTGAACCGGTCGCGCCAGCGTTCCAGGCTGTGCGCCCGCATGACGCGCAGCATCGCCGCGTGACGCTCCTGCCGCTCCGCCACCGGCATGGACAACGCCCGGTCCAGCGCCGAGGCAATACCGGACGTATCGTAGGGGTTGATCAGCAGCGCCGCGTCCAGTTCGGTCGCCGCGCCGGCGAATTGCGACAGCACCAGCACGCCGGGATCGGCCGGGTCCTGCGCCGCGACATATTCCTTCGCCACCAGGTTCATGCCGTCGCGCAGCGGCGTCACCAGCCCGACCTGCGCCTCCGCGTAGAGCGGCATCAGCACGTTGCGCGCGAAGCCGCGGTTCAGATAGCGCAGCGGCACCCAGTCCACCTCGGCGAAGCGGCCATTGATGCGCCCCGCCTCGCCTTCCAGCTCGCGGCGGATTTCGCGATAGGTATGGATGTCGGCGCGCGACGGCGGCGCGATCTGCATGAAGGTCACTTCGCCGCGCCAGGCGGGATGATCCTGCAGGAAGCGTTCAAACGCACCGAAGCGCTGGCGCAGACCTTTCGAGTAGTCCAGCCGGTCCACGCTCAGGATCAGCCGGTCCACCAGATTGGCGCGCAACCGGGTCGCGAAGCGGCGGTTGGCCGGCGCCTCCGCCTGCTGGCGCACTTCATCGACATGCACGCCGATCGGGTAGACGCCGGTGCGCAGCACGCGATCGAACACGCGGAAGGCGCCGTCGGTGAGCGGGGTCGCGCCGAGCTGACGAAGGAGGTAGTCGGCGAAGCCGGTGCGATCGGTTTCGGTCTGGAAACCCAGCAGATCGTAGGCGCACATGGCGCGGATCAGTTCGGCATGCGCGGGTATGGTCATGAACACCGGCGGCGCCGGGAACGGCGTGTGCAGGAACAGCCCCATCCGGTTGGTCAGGCCGGCCTCGCGCAGCGCCTCGGCCAGACCCAGCAGATGGTAGTCATGCGCCCAGATCAGGTCGTCCGGGCGCACCAGTGGCGCCAGGGATTGCGCGAACAGCGTGTTCACCCGGCGATAGCCGGCGAATTCGTCCCATTCGAAACCATGCAGGCCGATCTGGTAGTGCAGCACCGGCCACAGCGTACCGTTGGCGAAGCCGCGATAGAACTGGTCGTAGTCGTGGCGCGACAGGTCGATGGTGAACAGCGTGATCGGGCCGACGGTCTGCTCGGGCCTGGCCGCGGAGGTGGCGCCGACCTCGCCGCTCCAGCCGAACCAGATGCCGCCTTGCTGCTTCAGCGCGTCGAGCACACCGGCGGCGAGGCCACCGGCGGTGGGCTCGCCTTCCTGGATCGGCGCGACGCGGTTGGAGACGACAACGAGACGGGACAACCGGTATCCTCCCTCCCCCGTGCGGGGGGCCGGGGCGGGGGATCCACACGCGCCACCGGGGGCGCCTGCAGGCACCCTCTCCCCAACCCTCCCCCTTGGGGGGAGGGTTGCAACGGTGGCTTGGTTACGCCGCCTGCGGCAGAGGCTCCATCATCTGCTTGGCCAGCAGTTCGCGATAGGGGCCAGGCCGCGCGGCCAGCTCGTCGGGGGCGCCGTCGTCGACGATCCGACCCGCATCCATGACGATGATCCGGTCGAAGCTTCGAAGCGTGGACAGGCGGTGCGCGATGGCGACCACGGTCCGCCCCTGCATCAGCCGGTCCAGCGCCGACTGGATGGCACGCTCGGATTCGCTGTCCAGCGCGCTGGTCGCCTCGTCCAGCAGCAAGATCGGCGAGTCCTTCAGCAGCGCACGGGCGATCGCCAGGCGCTGCCGCTGCCCACCGGACAGCTTCACGCCACGTTCGCCGACCATGGTGTTGAATTCCCTCCGGCAAGGCTTCGATGAACTCGCGGCAGCGCGCCATTTCGGCGGCGGCGAGTACTTCTTCCTCGGTCGCGCCGGGACGCGCGTAGCGGATGTTCTCCAGTACTGTGCGATGGAACAGGCTGATGTCCTGCGGCACGATCGCCATGGCCTGACGCAGCGTGTCCTGGGTGACCTGACCGATCTCCTGCCCGTCGATCCGGATCTGCCCGCCGCTGACGTCGTAGAAGCGCTGCAGCAGCGCCAGCACGGTGGACTTGCCGGCCCCGGAGGCGCCGACCAGGCCGACACGCTGACCCGGCTCGATCACCAGGTCGAAGTCGCGCAGCACCGGCGCGCGCTGCGGATAAGCGAAGCTCACCTTGTGGAACACCACCTGGCCCTGCCCGGGCAACAGTGCCCGCGCGCCGATGCTGTCTGGCAGGTCATGCGGGGTCAGCAACGTTCCGATTGCCTCCTCCAGCCGGGCGACGTGCTGGGTCAGATCGACCAGCGCGACGGCGAGGTCGCGCGTGCAGTGCAGGATGGAGACGGCCAGACTGGTGATCAGTACCGATGTCGCCGACCGTGGCCCGCCCGGCCTGCCACAGCAGAATGCCCCAGGCGATGACGCCGGCGCTCGCCACCACCGTCAGCGCGGCGTGGATCAGGCGCAGATACTCCATATAAAACAGGCTGTGGCGCCGCGCGCCCATCTCCCGGCCGATGGTGCGACCGATGCGGCGCTGCTCACGGAAGGTGGCGCCGAAGGCACGAACGACGTGGAAGTTGCCGACCACGTCCACCAGCTCGCCATCCACTGCCGCCGCTTTTTCCGCATAGCTGCGATGCAGTGGCGTGCCACGTCTGGCGAGCCAGAACACCAACGCACCCAGTGCCGCAGCAAAGCCGACCAGGGTTGCGGCGAGCAGCGGGTTGACCGAGCCGATCAGGGCAATGGCGCAGACCACGGCGACGCAGGGGGGAAGAACGTTCCACGAGCCGGTGTTTTCCAACGTGAAGGCGGCATTGGCGGCCGCGCTGACCCGCCCGGCCAGTGCGCCCGGCAGCCTTTCGGCGAAATAGTGTGGCGAGTGGCTGGACAGATACGCGAACAAGTCTGCGCGGATGTCGCCGGTGACCGACACATAGGTACGGGCGGCGGCGTATCCGCCAACGCGCCACAGCATGTTGTCGGCGGTGACCAGGATGCAGAGCAGGCCGAAGGCAAACCACACCGCATTCCCGGCCTGGTCCGGCCCGTGCGAGACGACGTCGACCAGTTGCTTCATGCCGTATTGCGAGGCGACCGAGCAGCCGACGGCGAGCAGCACCGAGCCGAGTACAATGGCGTGGCCGATTTTGTGCCGGCGGATGTAGTGAAACAGGAAGCCGAACGGGTGACCGCGCAGCGCGGTCAGCGCGGTATGGTTCTGCCTCATTTCGGCCACAGTCTGACGACGCAGCTTCTCGATCTTTGCCACGAGGGCGACTCCTGACCCGGATTCTTCGCAGCGGCTCCGGCCCGCCGTGGCATGTCGAAGACGAAAAACTCGCCGACTTTTTGCCACATTCCCAAACTATAACACACAAGTGATAGCGGTAACTGTGTTGGCAAGTCAAGCAGAGAATATCCGCATCGAGCTGCAAGTAAACCCTAAATAGAATGGGGCCCTCCTTTATGCGCATTGCTCAAATCTCGCCTCTGTTCGAGGCGGTGCCGCCGAAGCTGTACGGTGGCACGGAGCGCGTCGTGTACTCGCTGACCGAAGAACTGGTCGCCATGGGTCATGACGTGACCTTGTTCGCGAGCGGCGATTCCATCACCTCCGCCAAACTGGTGCCGATGCGCGATCGCGCGCTGCGCCTCGATCCGTCGGTGGTGGACTGGATCGCCATCTATATGCGCATGATGGAACTGATCCGCCGCCGCGCGGACGAGTTCGACGTGTTGCATTTCCACACCGACTATTTCCCGCTGTCGCTGTTCAGCCGGCAGAAGACGCCGTTCCTGACCACGTTGCACGGCCGGCTCGATATTCCTGAATTCAAGGATGTCTATGAGCTGTACCCGGACGCGCCGTTCGTCTCGATCTCCAACTCGCAACGCCGGCCGATCCCCGCCATCAACTGGGTGCGCACCGTGCTGCACGGCATGCCGGCCGATCTGTTGACGCCGCAACCGGCGAAGCCGGACTACCTCGCCTTCCTCGGCCGCATCTCGCCGGAGAAAGGCGTGGACAAGGCGATCCGCATCGCCGGCAAGGTGGGCATGAAGCTCAAGATCGCCGCCAAGGTCGATAACGCCGACAAGAAGTACTACGACAACGAGATCCGCCCGCTGATCGACGCCAGTCCGTGGGTCGAGTTCATCGGCGAGATCAACGACACACAGAAGCCGTCCTTCCTCTCCGGTGCGCATGCGTTGCTGTTCCCCATCGACTGGCCGGAGCCGTTCGGCCTGGTGATGATCGAGTCCATGGCTTGCGGCACCCCGGTGATCGCGTTCAATCGCGGCTCGGTTCCCGAGGTGATCGATCACGGCGTGTCGGGCTTTATCGTGCATGACGAAGCATCAGCGGTGAGTGCGCTCGAGCAGCTGGATGAGCTGGATCGTGCAACCGTGCGCGCGACATTCGACCGTCGCTTCACCGCACGACGAATGGCGGAGGACTACGTCGATCTGTATGAGGAACTGTGCCAGCCCGCGCTGCCGCAGCTCCGCGCCGTCGGCGACTGACGCGGATTGGACACCCTCGTGGATGCCGGGCGAAGGCCCCGTGTCCACGACCCCGCCCTGCAAGCGGCATAGTCGGGCCAGGGAAAGGGCCGATGTCGACGTCCCGCGTCGTGATGGACGTCCCACGTCGTGATGAAGGACGGCGTCCACAACACAGCGTCGTGGCCGGCGAGGGCCGACTATCCACGACATCTCCTGTGCACGCGGCAGACTGGTCACTGGACGGTGTTCCCGGCACGACCGTGTCAGTTGGGCCTGAACCTGCAGGACGCAGTACCCGGGCTCAAGCCGAGCTGCTCAGCTCTGCCGCGCGTCCCGTGCGCGTTCGCGATGCAGGTTGTACAGCCCCGCTGCCACAATGATCGCGGCACCCGACAGCGTGGTCCAGGACGGCACCTCGCCGAATGCCAGGAAGCCGGCAATGCCGCCCCAGATCAGCACCGTGTATTCATACGGCGCGAGCGCGGAGACCGGCGCCAGTGCATAGCCGCGCGCATAAACGCAATGCGCCAGACCCGAAGTCATGCCGAGGAACACCAGCGCCACCCAGATCGCGAGGTCGGTCGGCACCGGCGTCGGAAACAGCAGCA
This sequence comes from uncultured Alphaproteobacteria bacterium, assembly GCA_963789495.1. GTDB lineage: Bacteria > Pseudomonadota > Alphaproteobacteria > Acetobacterales > Acetobacteraceae > CAWBLP01. The sequence goes on along the minus strand of CAWBLP010000023.1, from coordinate 39,194 downwards.
GCACCGATAAGCCCGTCAGCAGGTGACCGATCATCAGCGAAAAGGCCTGGCACTCCGGTGTTTCGGTGGCAGAAAGCTGGCGCGTCATGATGCGCGTCAGCGCCATCACCACGATACCCACCAGCAGCAGGATCACCACCGGCGTCCACAGGTCGCCGCCGGGCCGCAGCATCACCAGCACACCCAGGAACCCCGCCAGCGTGGACAAGGCACGCCGCCAGCGGATCCGCTCGCCCAGCATCGGAATCGCGAACAGGGTCATCAGCAGCGGCGCAGTGAAGCCGATGGCGTAGGTATCCGCCAGGCTCATCGTCTGCCAGGAAATATACCAGGTGATGGAGACGAAGGACGACAGCGCGCTGCGCAGCACGACCAAGCCCCAGCGCACCGGAACAATGCGCCGCCATCCGCGCCCCCGCGTGCTGGCCACACCCGCCACGACGATGGCGCCGAACACGCCGCGCCACAGCATGGCGCCCCCCACGCCGACCAGCGGAATGGCCCATTTCGCCGCGGTGTCCCCCAGCGTCCACATCACGTTCGCCAGCAATGCGAAGCCGATGCCCAGTACGGTGCTGCGCGCATCCTCCGGCAGCAGGCGCGGGATCACACTGGCCCGGATGATCGGATCAGCCATGCCGGCTCAACAGGATTGGCACCAAGACCACCATCCCACGCCGCCGGCGACGATCCCTCGCCAAGCCGATCGCCGTTTCAATACACTGATGACCAGGAAGGCGCGTGTGCATGGTGCCCGGATTTTCGCCGGTTCGGCCAGAAATCGGCGACCGGCGATGACGACATGCATGCCTTGCGAACGCAACGAGCGCAAGGCAAGCCATGGTGCCAGATCGACAATCCTGTGATGCAGCAGCGATGGAACCGGCCGAATACGCTCTGATGGATGAGGCTGAGGCTTCGATGTGGTGGTATCGCGCCTTGCATGCCCGCCTGCTGGACGCGCTCACCGGCATGTCCGGCCGCGTGCTGGATGCGGGCTGCGGCACGGGCGGTCTGCTCGCGGTGCTGCGACGCGCCCGCCCGGACCTAGTCTGCATCGGTCTGGAATACGCTCCCCAGGCCGCGCTGCGGGCGGCTGAGAAATCCGGCGCCGCCGTGACGCGGGGCAGTGTCAACGCCCTGCCCTTTGCCGACGCAGGCTTCGATGCGGTGCTGGCCGCCGACGTGTTGTGCCACGCCGCCGTGCAGCCCGATGCGGCACTGCCGGAGTTGCACCGAGTCCTGCGTCCCGGCGGTCGACTCGTGATCAACATGCCCGCCTATGCCTGGTTGATGGCGGCGCACGACGCACGGGTACACAACGCCCGTCGGCAGACCGCCGCCCAAACCACGGCGATGCTGCGCGACGCCGGGTTCACCCATGTCCGCACATACTATTGGAACGCGCTGCTGCTGCCGCTGATGATCCTGCAACGCCGGCTGCTGGCGCGGGGCGACGCAGCCTCCGACGTCGCCGCGTTTCCGCCATGGCTCGACGCCACGTTGCATGGCATTACGAAATTTGAACTTCGCCTGCCCTTCCGGCTGCCGGCCGGAGGCTCGGTGCTGGCGACGGCGGAGCGAGCATGAACCAGGACTCACCCGGCCTGATCCCCTTGGCGCCACCCAGTGCGGTGTCGCGCGGTGCCACGCCCAGGACCGGCCTCTCCATCGTTATCCCGGTGTATCGGGGTGCCACCACCATTGGTCGGCTGGTGGCGGCCTTGTCGGAGCTTAGCCCCGACGGCGGGCTGGAGATCGTACTGGTGAACGACGGCAGCCCGGACAACTCGGCGGAAGTGTGCGAGGCGCTGTTGCGCAGCACGACGACGCCACTGGTCTATATCGAGCACGCGCGCAACTTCGGCGAGCACAACGCGGTCATGACCGGGCTACGGCATGCGCGCGGGTCGTACGTGATCACTATGGATGATGACCTGCAGAATCCGCCTGAGGAAGTAGTACCGGCTGTACGATCATGCGCGCCAGGGTAAGTGGGACGTGGTGTACACCCGTTACGCGGTGAAGCAGCATTCCGGGTGGCGCAACCTCGGCAGCCGCTTCGCCAATGCGGTGGCGGACCAGCTGATGGACAAGCCCAAGGGTCTATACCTGTCGTCGTTCCGTTGCATGTCCGCCTTCGTGGTCCAGGCGGTCACCCGCTACGAAGGACCCTATCCATATGTCGATGGACTGATCATGCAGGTGACACAGCGCATCGACAGCATCGAGGTCGGCCATCTCCCGCGCGCCGAGGGTCATTCCAACTACACCCTCCGTCGCCTGGTCCGGTTGTGGCTGAACCTGGCGACCAGCTTTTCGCTGGCGCCGCTGCGGCTGGCGATCTTTGCCGGCGCGGGCATGGCCATGCTGGGCACGATCGGCGCGGTGCTGACCATCCTGGAGGCGCTGACCGCCCGCAACACGCCATCCGGCTATGCCTCCACCATGACAGTGATCCTGCTGGTCTCGGGCGTGCAGGCCATGATGCTTGGCATGGTCGGCGAGTATGTCGGGCGTACCTTCCTGTCCGCCAATGGCAAGCCGCAAGGCACGGTCCGCAGCGTGGAACGCAACGCGGCGGCCGCGCGGGTCGAAGCATGAGCCTGTACTGGTCGGTCCTCGGCATCGCGATTGCCACCAGCATGCTTGGCCAGACCCTGTTGAAGGCCGGCGCCGGTGCACCTGACTTCCTAGCCCAGCTCCTCGACCTGCGCACGATGAGCGGCTTCGTGCTGTACGGCGGCGCGGCGGTGTTGTACATCGTGGCATTGCGCCGCATCCCGATGTCGGTCGCGCTGCCCTGCACGGCCATTTCCTATGTCGCCGCCGCCTTCATCGGCCACTACGCCTTCGCCGAACCACTCGGCATGGCGAAACTGCTCGGCATTGGCCTGATCTGCGCCGGCGTGGTCGCACTGGCCTTCGCCTGATGGCGATCGCGCCGCGGCTGGCGCCGCCGAGTCAGCGTTGCGCGGCGGAAACCCCGGTGTTGGCGAACGCACCATAGACGCGATGCGTCGGCGCGAAATCGGCATAGATGTGATCCGGCGGCAGGAACGCCCGATAGGCCACGGCCAGGCCCAGATCCCAGCCCGCGAGATCGGGTTTGCGCCACAACGCCAGCACTCGCTCCCGATATCCGGCGCCCAAAATCGGCGTGACGGAATGGTAGGCAGCGACAACCTGCATCCAGTCATGACTGTCCGCATACAGCCGGTTCAGATAGCGCGCCGCATAACGCGCATTCGCCTGCGGGTCGAACGCCTGCTCCAGATTGGGGAAGGCTGCAGGATGGAAATACAGGTTGATCTGCGTGCAGCCGACGTCGACGGACCGGATGCCGCGCGCCTGCAGGCCCTGCACAGCGGCAATGGCCTGCGCCTTGGAGGCGAAGACCTGCCCGGCCCCCTCGGCATTGACGGTCCAGGGCCACGGGTGCAGCCGTCCCGTCCCCAGGTCCGGCCGGCCGCTTTCCACCTGCGCAATGGCAGTCAGCACACCGCGCGGTAGCCGGTCGCCGCGTTCGGCATTGGTGATCGCAACCTCGCATTGCGCGGACGGTGGGGGAACGGAGACCGGCCCGCGGGCGAGAGCTGGCACAGGCAACAGGCAAAGCAGCAGGCAAAGGACACGACGCATCGGCGCCTTTGTGCACAAAATCGTGCGCAGAGCCAACAAATTCGCGATTATATGGCTGGAGCATCCCTGTGCACTTCCGGAATACCTTGGCGGAATGGAGCAATTTCCGGACACGCCGGTTTTATGAAACCATTATGGATGCGGCGCGTAGTCGATTGACCGCGCCACTGTGATCAGAGCGTCACCGGCCAGACCAACCAGCCGTTATCAGGACGTTTTAGGAACGATATAGGGCGAAAATATGACATTAGGCATCATGCGGCGGCATTAATATCGGAATAGCATTCATATTTTTAGCTTAGCGCATACAAAGTCCGTATCAGTCCGTTCTTAGAACCGTCCGAATGCCCAACAGTGTCGCTTCGTCGTGCCATCACGAGGGTGTGGCACGGGGACGTGATCCCCCACCGCCACAGTTTCCGCGTAAATGACGCAAATACCAAGAGACCTGATCGCCGACGCAAGAGTGTCAGCGTCTCGCTACCCAATAGCTCGCGCAAGGCCCCGGATGGTTCCCCCCAGCAATCCCTCTACGACAGTGCGCGTGACCTTCAAGGACCTGTCGCGCCTGCCGGTCGAGCGGCTGGCGCGGCTGTTGTTGGATCGCGCCGCGGAAGACCCCATGCTGCTCAGCCGGTTGCATGCCAGCATCGAGGAGGGCAGCCCAAGTGTTGCTGGGCCGGCGTCTCCGCAGCTCTCCTCCGACACTGTGCGCCTGGTCGGCGAGAGCGCGGCCATGTCGCAGGTCACCCAGCTCATCAAACGCTTCACGAGGACGGACGAACCCGTCCTGGTGACCGGGGAGAGCGGCACCGGCAAGGAGCTGGTGGCACGCGCGATCCATCAAGGCTCCGCCCGCTGCCACGGACCGTTCGTCGCGGTAAACTGCGCCGCGATCCCCGCCAATCTCGTCGCCTCGGAATTGTTTGGCTACGAGAAGGGCGCCTTCACTGGCGCCATGGCGCGCACCAAAGGACAGATCGAGCACGCTCACGGCGGCACGTTGTTCCTCGACGAGATTGGCGACATGCCGATCGAATTGCAGGGTCATCTCCTGCGCTTCCTTCAGGAAGGCCAGATTGTTCGTGTCGGTGGACGTGAAGCGATCAACGTCAATGTTCGCATCGTATCCGCCACCAATGTCCGCCTGCGGGAGGCCATCGCCGAAGGCCGCTTCCGTGAGGACCTGTACTATCGCCTGAACGTCCTGATGCTGCCGCTGCCGCCGCTCCGCGCGCGCCGCGAAGATATTGCCGTGCTCGCGCGCCACTTCCTGCAGGAGGCCGCGCGGGATTTCGACCGACAGGTGACCGACTTCGAAGCCGACGCCCTGGAAGCGCTGCATCTTCACGCGTGGCCGGGCAATGTGCGGGAGTTGATGTCGGTGGTGCGGCGTGCCGTCGTGATCGGCGATGGTGATCGGATCCAGCGAGCGGATCTCATGGGCCTGGAGGAAGAGCTGCCGCGTTCAGTCCCCGACGCACGCAACCAAGCGACCGTGTCTCCGGCGGTATTGCGTCCAGGTTCCGATGAGGAACGCCAGGCATTGCAGGATGCGCTATCCCGCACCCAGGAGAATGTGACCCTGACCGCCCAGGCGTTGGGCGTTTCGAGGGTAACATTGTATCGCATGCTTCGGCGACACGCGATCTCGCTCAACCGCGGGTTGCGGGAAGCACCTGTCGCGGGCCGCCGACCGGCCGAACTTTCCTGCGCGGACGCGACTGACTGACGGTCAGGACGTCCGTGTTGGCGCCACCTCGACCGCGCAGATGACGTTCAGCGCATCAGCCAGGCTGCCCATGGACGGAGATACCGTGCCATCCGCGCAAACAGCGACAGCCCAGCAACCGCCCTGCCCTACAACCAGCCAGGACGCCAGCAGATGGCCGGCCTTGAACACGCCGATGATGGTGTCCGCAGTTGGTGCCCGCCACGGCCTCACGGCAAGGTCTTCAACGGTATCGATTCCGGCCTGCCGCGCCGCCGCCAACCACTGCGACAGTACACGGCGATCCGCCGGGCTGAGCCCCGGCATTGCAAGAACTCGCGGAGAGAAAACCGCGGGCGCCTGTCCAAACTGCATGGCAGTCTCGTCCCTGGCATGTGTCGGAGTCATTGCCCGACTTGTCCCTTGATCCGGCGTCATGGCGTGAGAATCCCGGCCTTCCACTGACCACAGACTTGCAAGGCGCATGCCAGCATCACCGTTTTTTGTACGCAACTTTCAGACGCGCTGGAGGCTGCTGCTCTGGGCGCCTGACAGGCCTGTCATCAGCGGTTTAGGCTGAGTTTAGTCTCTACGCACGCTAGACTACGGAGCGTGGCGCGGTTGAAACGAGGTCGGGAACGGCCTGCATCACCCGGTCGTTGTACACCGGGTTGACGTGACTCGCGACGTCAACCGATGGTCGATCAGGCCTGGAACAACACGGCCCAAAGCGCGTAGAGCGCAGCCAGAGTGAACGTGCCCGAGCCGACCATCAGGGCCAGAGCCAATCGGCGCGCGGCGCGAACGCGGCGGCATTCCTGCGGATCGGGCCGATGCGGAATAATCCACCTATCGGCAAGAATCTGGCGACCGCGCATCGTCGAAAAGCCACCAAGCGTCGACCGCTGTGGAAGTTGGATGGTCCGAGCGGCCAAACGGCTATCGTGGCCGGGCATGAAAACGTTCCTACGTAGGCGCCTATATCTTATTCGAAACCGATATCATGAAAACACTCGGGTGGCGCTCCCTTTCGCGAGCCATCTCACGGAGTCGTGATGCTAACTGGTCTGCTGCGGCGCCGGATTTGCATCACGTCTTGCAAATGTCTTTCGCAAAATCCGATGCTCCACTGGAACGAAACCGTTCGGTTCACGCCCCAGTACAATCCCTGGTAGGCAGCGCCTTCGATAAGGCTTGCGCCAACCTGATGCACGCCGTCGCATGTGACTGTCGACCGGACCTATTGGTCGGTGTCCGCACTGGAGGACTGATCGTCGCCGAAGCCATGGCGCAGTCGATTTCCGACGCACCACCGGTACTGCCGCTGACATCCCGCCGGTCCGGAACGAGCGCGAAATCACGCGTGAAGTTTCTGCCGTTGGTACTGAGGCGATTGCCCCAGCCGATGGTCGATCGGATGCGGGTCTTGGAGCACCGGCTGATCACCAGCCGCCGCCGCGGGCGAGGCCCGGTCCAGCACATCGACCACGGCGAGGCCGCACGCATCGGTCAGCATCTCGCGGGTCACCAACACCCAACGGTGCTGGTGGTGGACGATGCCGTGGACAGCGGCGTGACGCTCGCTACGGTACTGCAGCTACTCCGCGACGTATGTCCACCCAAAACCGAATTCCGCTCCGCAGTTATTACGGTCACGCTAGATCAGCCGCTGGCTGACCCGGACTATGCACTGCATCGTGGCGTGCTGTGCCGCTTTCCATGGTCCTTCGATGCCGCGCGCTGATCCAGTCCTGGTGTTCGATCTGGATGGCACGCTGCTGCGACGTAACAGCTTTCCATTGTGGGTGCTGGCTCTGCTACGCGGTAGCCCAGGAAGTCCGCTCCGCGACCGCATGAGCCTGTCCTGGCGGGTGCAATGCTTGCTCGCCCGCCGCAAGCTGCGACGGCTGAACCACGACGGATTCCTACATGCATTGCAGGCATGCTGGGCTGACGCCATTAGCGAATCGGATGCCTTGGCGGGCCAATTACAGACGCGCCTCGCCAGCCAGGTGCGCCCGAACCTGACTTCGGTGTTGCGTTCCGTCGCCAACGTTCAGGTGGACTCAGTGCTGGCAACGGCGGCGGCCGCGGAATACGCCGAACCATTGGGACGCATGCTGGGATTCCACCATGTGCTGGCAACGCCTGCATGGTCCGGGGTCGGCATGCCGTGCAACCGAGGGCCGTGCAAGCGTGATCGTGTCCTGGCCCTTCTGACCACCTGCGGATGGGCAACGCGGCCACGAATCTTCTTCACTGATCACATGGACGATCTGCCATTGATGCGGGTCAGTGCTGCGGTGTGCTGGTTCGGTAACCGAAGGGCTCTTACCGCCGCCAAAGCCGCTGCACCGAACACTCGGTTCGTGTTCTGTCGTGACCTGCACGACGACGAACTGAAGCAGATGCTGGCGCATCTCAGCCAAAGCCTGACGACCGCTCAGCTCGCGGGCGCCATCGCGGCCTGATCGCGGGCGAGAACCGCCTCATAGATCGCGAGCAACTGCCCCACATGCTGGGCACGATCCGGTGGATCGGCCCAGAACTTTTGATAGGCGGCAGCGCCGGCGTCCCGTACCAGGGCGTCATCCTGCACCCGCCGCATGCAGGTGGCGAGTTCATCCATGTCACCGCTGCGAAAGATCCATCCGGTCTCGCCGGAGACAACCCGCTCGGCCGCCGCAGTGACGTCGCTGACAATGGCGGCCACGCCGCGCGCAGCAGCCTCGGTGACAACCAAGCCAAAGGTTTCATACCACCGGCTCGGAAACACCAGGCACCGCGCGCGACCAATGGCCTCCCACACCTGATCGCTGTTCAACCAGCCGGTGACGTGACCACCAAGCGCCGCAACATCGGGGCGACAACTGCCCTCACCGGCAAACGTGATTGGCATCCCAGCCCGTCTTGCTGCCTCGGCGGCGAGCACCACTCCCTTCTCCGCGTCCAGACGTCCCAACACCAGAAGCCCAGGGTTGGAGGCGACATCGACCGGTGGCTGCCTCGGCAGATCGATGATGTTGTCTAGTGGATAGAGCGTGGCGTCGGCCGGAAGATACGGACGCAGCAAGGCCGCGGACCGCTGCGACAGGGTGATATAGTCCCGCACACTGTCGGGAAACCGCGTGACATAACGCTGCACCGAACCGCGCATAACTCGATACGCCTTGTGCAGGGCATGACGCTTATCGCAGTTTGTTCGGACGCAGGCCGCGGACAGGGCGCGTAGCTCACACGGCGTCTGCCGACGATAGTCATAGAACGCGCCGTTGGGACAGGCCGCAAAGAAATCATGCAGGGTGCAAATGGTGCGAAAACCGGCGCGCCGAGCAACCAGCGCTGGAACGGTGGTGAGCGCCTTGGTGTAGCCGTGCAGATGCAGGACGGTACGTTGCGGATCTCGACGCTGCAACAAGCCACGCAGGGCAGTGCCCGCCGCGTGGTTCCACAGCCCCTGCACCGCGGCAATCGGCCGCTTTGCAATATCCAGCAGTTCCGGCTGGCCAAGCGAAACGACCGGCACGCCGGTCGAACGCAACGCATCGCAGGGCGCGCCGACCGCGGCCAGAAAGGTCACGTCCAACCCATGCGCATGCAGCGCGATGGCTTCGTCAACGGCGACTTTGCTGGCGCCCCCCTGGACATAGGCGAAGTCGTTCATCACCACGACCGACTCGATCTTAAGAGACATGGCGCGGGCTCAGGCTGTCTTGGGCAGCGTGGCCACACGCGATCGACGCATTCGCGACGAAAGGCGATGGCCGAACTGGTTGCCGGGCCGTTCGATCAGAATTTCTGCAGCATACGACACGACCAGGACAGTGGCCAGAACCCCAATCAGCATCGTCGGCGAATCGGTGAACAGTCCCAACAGCAGCAGCGTCTGAAGCAAGGGTCCATGAACCAGATAGACGCTGTATGACATGTCCGTCCGCATCCGAATGGCCGGAGTACGCAATGCGACGCAGAACACGAAGGCGCCCACGAGCAGCGGTCGGAGTCCTGGCGGGATGGGATGGATCCAGGTCCACGCCACGAGAAACAGCGCACTGACACCAACCGTAATCCAGCCCGGAACCGGTACTCGTCGAGCGTAGAGATAAAGCGCCATGCCGACGACGAAGAACTGCAGCTGACCGGGCAGTTGCTTGGCAAATCGATTGTCACCCATCTGCAGGGCAATCACGTTGTAGGCCACCGACGCCAGAAAAATCGCCAGCAGAACCTTCCATCCCCAGCGGCGGGTTGCGACGAAGATCAGCGGCACGATCACGTAAAACCCGATCTCGATCTTCAGCGTCCACAAGCTGGGGTTGAGCCCCGGGACCGTCAGGCCGTGCACGACACCACCGATGTCGTATTGCAGGAAGTTCGCAAACGCTAGGTTGGCTGCCAGATAGCGAAGCGTGTCGTCCGGCGCACTGAACGGACCGTCCGGTAACAGCGCCATCATGATGCCAGTCTGAACCAGGACGATGCAGGCGTACATCGGATACAGGCGGAAGAAGCGTCGCACATAGAAGGGCCACAGCCCATGCGTACGCTCATAGCTCAACGTGATCAAAAAGCCACTGACGACAAAGAAGCAATCCACCGCTGCGTCAGCGAGATTGAACGGAAAGGATGGATACGCCGTTCCGGAGAGCAGCTTAAAATGGCCCAGAACGACTGCAAGCGACAACATCAGACGCAGCAGCGTGAAGTTGTTGTTTTCGTCCTGGCTGCGGATCTTCATGGCAGGTCCACGGCAGAGTGTCCGATCCGGGCCGGGCGGTAGGGCGGGAGCTCCGGTACCCGTGAGACGCCGCCCTTGTAGGGATCGTCCCACGACCGCGCCGCCGCCATCTGCCGATATTGCCACAGCAGCCCAACCGAAGCACCAATGAACAATTGCGAAACCTGATCCTCCAACATCGAGAGAGCCGCGCCATAGCCCAGGTTGAACACCAGCAAAGCGAGCGGCGTGATGGCGGCGTTGCGGGTTTCCGGCCGCTGACGCAACCCTTGGAAGACCGCCCAGCCGAGGTAGAACAGGCTCAGCAGGCCGAAGTTCGCATACAGAAAGACGAACAGATTGTCCGACGGATTGAAAAAATCCTTGGCGAAAAACCGCTGTGCGCCGCCGATGCCGCCAAGTCCGACGCCAAACGGGAACACCTCGTTGTGCAAAATCCAGCGCCAGGCATCCGGCCAGGTATCGGTAATACGCATCGCGAACGAGGCGAAGCTGAACACACCGCCATTGGCGGCAAACAGCAGGCCCCCGGTGAAAAGTGGCAACGCCACGTCGAGCACCGCCAGGCCGATCGCGGCCCAGCACAGCAAGCGGTACCGCATAGACGCCGGGGTGCCCAGGATCATTGCCACCAGCATGATCGCGACAACGGAGCCCTTTTGCGTGGTCAGAAAAACGGCACCCACCGTCGCCACCAGCATAGCCATCCGCAGCAGGTAGCTGCGCATCCGCAAGGCGATGATCAGCGCAATGACCGGCAGCAACATGGCGGCAGAGATCGAGCTGCGCGTGAAGCCGGCGGCACGCTTGTCGGGCCCTTGTTCGATATCCCAACCCCGTGAGACATCGACGCTGATGCCCCCGATATGCGTCTCCATTCCCATCCACGGGAAGGTCAGCACATACTTGTCCAGCGCCACGCCAACCACGGACACCACCCACACCAGGGCAAGAAGTAGAATCACTCGACGGCTGGGCTGGACCAGTTGGCGAGCCGCGATAAAGCCAAACAACACGTTGACCAGCAGCTTGGCGCCGTAGATCGCAGGCAGACTGGTATGGAAGTTCAGCGTCGCGATGATGCCGTGGAGGCCAACGATCGCCGCAAACGCAAAATACGCCGGGTGGATCTTGGTACGGAAGGCCTGATAGACCAAAAGGATCACCAACGGCCCGACCACCAGCGCGTCCCGGGCCAAAATCAGGCTGTCCGCGCCAACTGCGTTAAGGCCGTAGCGGATGACGCCTTCGAACGCGTAAATCAGCAGATACGCGACGGCGCAGAACGTGAACAAACGTTGCATCATGATTCCGCGTATCTGAACATCGCACTTTGGGCTAGAAACCACTCGCACACGGCAGGCCAAGATCGGGCGCAGGCCGCTCAAACATTCCTGATCGGCGGACGCTGCCGTTTGGCATTATCTTTGCCCTTCCGATGGGGCTGAGCAGGATGAACTGACATGACACCAAGGCTTTGTGAACGTGGCCGGCTTCGGCTCTTGTGCGCTGCACTGGCTGCAACCCTTGTCAGCCCTACTCTGGCGACGGCGGCGCCCTTCTGTCTACGCAACCAAGCCGTGCCGCCCCAATGCATCTATGTGGACGCACAGAATTGCGAGCGAGATGCACAACGTCAGGGCGGCGTCTGCTCGGTCAATACGGCAGAACTCCGTCTGCGCCCCGGGATCGGCCAGTATTGCATGGTGACGGCATCTCATGTCTCGCAGTGCATCTATTCCGATCGCGCCACGTGTAGCGCGGATGCTCAGAGCCACGGCGGGGCCTGCGTCCAAGCCCCGGCGGTCGCGCCGAGCCGCTCGCCCGACCCCTATGATGCCGTCGGCGGCCGTTGAGCGGCAAGCACGCGGTGTTGCGTAACGCCGGACGTTAAGGTCACGGAGGCGTCCCACCGCCGGCGACGTCTCCCGGCGGCGTCGCTGCGCGCCAGCCAAACCGTCAGCTGACCGGTGCCGGAGAACGCACCCGCGTTTCAGGAGTCACGCCTGATCGCCCGCCGCATAGCGCCAGGTAATGGCCCTCATACGCATCGACCATGCGATCAACACCGTGACGATCAGCCACGGTCTGCGAAGCCTCGGAAAAGCCCTCGAGACGAGTGCGACCACTCGCGAGATCCTGCATGATCGCAGCAAGCCGATCCGCATCGCCGGGTGGAAACAGTAGTCCGGTCGCTCCTTCCTCAACCAGTTCCGGAATACCACCAATCCGGCTACCAATCAAACCCAGCCCATAGGCAGCGGCTTCGACAACGGCCACGGGCGCATTCTCGTACCAGAGCGACGGGATCAACAGGTAGTCGCCGCCGGCAAGAAGGTTTTGCTTCTCCTCACCTTGTATGAAGCCGAGAAAGCGAATTCGCGGATCGGCCGCAGCGGCAGCCTTCACGGTCGATTCCAGCGGACCGCGCCCGGCGATGACCACCTCGACGCCGACGGAAGGTGGAATGCGAGTCATGGCATCGAGCACAACCTGCACGCCCTTCTCCACCGTCAGGCGACACATCAGTAGGAACCGCAGCTTGCCTCCGACCCGAGGCGAACGCTCCACCCGCCGCGGCAGCGGAATGCCATTGCGCACAAGGGCTGTACGATCCGCGGCCACGCCAGCCTCGCAATGCTTGTCCAACAAAAATTTCGAGGGGCTGACAAACAGATCTACGTCACCTGCTGTACGCAAATGCCAGCTCCGGTAGAGCTGACAGCCTAACGAGGGGTGCGCGCAGATCTTCCAGTCGCGTGTCAGCAGGAACGCGCGCGGACAAATCAGATGATAATCATGGGCGGTATGCACCACGGGAACACCTGCGCGACGGGCACGGCGCCAAATCGAGGCAGAAAAGCCGTCGATAACATGGGTGTGCACGAGATCGGGGCGATGCCGCTGCAGAATGGTTCGAAACCGCCGCGCCGCATCCACATTCCAGGCATCCCGCAGATGCCAGACCGCCCGGCGTAAGCGCGGCTGGCCCTCGCGGGCAAAGCTCCAATAAACATTCCGAGGAAAGAACCGTAGCACCTCAACTCCGTTGGACTGCTCCACCGGGTACGGCTCCATCTCCGGTCCGCAGGTCGATACGACAGTCACGCGATGGCCACGTGCCGCCAGACCTTCCGCCAGATAAGCGACGATCAACTCGGCCCCACCCGCCATGATTGGCGGATAGAGGTTGTTCACCAACAGCAAATGCATGAATGCGTCAGAGCCAGCGGCGCAGCCAACGCGGAACAAAAGTCCGGTAATGGGTCAGCACCGCGCCGACCACCATGCCGCCGGATGCGCTGAGCGAGTTGCGCAGCTCTACCGCCGTCGGGGCGCGCGTACGACCTGCCTCGAGCACCAGGATGTTACCGTCCACGAAGCGCGATAACAGGACGCCCATTGGAGCTTCCGTAGCTGCCGGCGACGCGATTACCACCATGTCGAAGGCTTCGCGCAGCTTGCCGAGAAACTCCGGTATTCTCTTCAACGTCGGCGCCAGATCCAACGCGCCCCTCATGCTCGGCATTTTCATTTGATACAATTCGAGCCCGACAACGCGTGTTATCCGACTTTCCACGTCATCAAACGTATCATCATTCCCCAACAATGGCTGCCGCCCACGCGAGCCCGCATGATCGTGCCCATCCATCCTGACGTTGGTGCCGTTGACGAACAATACGCGCTTGCCTAGCCAGGCCGCGCTGATATAGGCGAGATCGTAACCAACATCCTCGGTGCCAGCGCCCGACTCTGCCGCGACAAATTGGCAGACCACGCCGGTGTCAGCACTGAGCGATTCAGCCAGTGAATGGTGTAGCTTTACCAGTTCGCCGGGCGCGAGGCCGCGAGAACGCCCGGTCGGCGCAATGCGGGGCGGCAAACGCCGGGTCGGCACCGGGAGGTTTGTCCGCGGCCTCGGGGACTTCTTCGTGAGCGTCGGTGTCATCCTGGGCCTCTCCGGCATTGCGGTCCGCTCTGTGTAATCCTGCGAGAGAGACGTCATGCGTCCTTCCCGAATGTCGCCAGGACCGGAAGACGCAGGATATGTGCCACATCATGCGGGGTTCGCAGTCGGTCATCGATTGCCTCGATGCCAAGCACCGCACCACAAGCCAGGATCAGACCCGCCAATATGGTGCCCAGCGCGAGTAGTTTGCGACGAGGGCGGGCGGGAAGCTCAGGCAGCGACGGCGCCGCGATGACCGCCGCCGCCGAAATCTTCTGCGCATTGCGATTTGCCTCGACCCGCGATTCCTCGAACCGGATCGCCAGCGTCCGATAGGTGTCGTCCTGGATACGCACGGTGCGCTGAAGGTCGTCATAGCGGCTGCGCTGTGCATCCAGATCGGCCAGGCGCTGATTGATCTGATCCAATTGCTGCGCCAACAGCTGCGCCGGCTCACGCGCACCCTTTGCTTCCGCAGAAGCGCGCAACAAGTCGGTCTTGATATTTTCATACACGAGATTCGGCAGCGTGCTTGAGCGCCCTCGTGCATCGGCTTTGCTGCGTCGAGCGGCCGCCTCCAACGACGAGATGGAGGCGTCGAGTTGGCGGAACACCGGGCTGCCCGGCCGGTAGGTTGCTGCCATCTGGTCGCGCTTGGCTCTCAGCGTCGCGATTTGACCTTCCACGTCATCGACACCGCGATAGGTTTCGCCCTGGGCTGAAGTAGTCAGCAAAGGCGGCACAGCGGATAGCAATTCCTTCAGCGCAGCCTCCTTCTGCTCCGCCTCCGCGACACGGCCCTTCGCAACATTCAAGCGGCTATCGACATCGGTCCGTTGCTGCAGCAGTTGGCCCACCTGGGCATTCAAATCGGAAATCTTGTGGGTGGCACGGAACTGGGACAGCGCGTCCTGCGCCTTGTTCAGCTTCTCTTGCGCTCGCTTTGTCTCCTCCTCAGCGAATTGCAGCTGCGGATTGGCATAGATCGTCGCCTCCTGCGAAAAGAACTGGTCCAGCAGCGCCTGCACGGTGTCGCGAGCCACAGCCGCATCCGGGTTCAGGAACGACAGGTTGATCACGTCGCTTTGCAGGCCAACGTCGATGACCAGGTCGCTGGAAAACGCCTTCAGCGCCTCATCCATCTGCTTGGCCTTGCCGTGTCCGTCCGCGGCAATCTTTGGGTAGACCCGCGCCAATCCGACCTCATTGATCGCATGGCGTGCCAGATCCGGACTGCGCAGAATATCCGAATCCGAATGCAGTATCTCTCGACGCTCATTTGAACCAAGCTGCTGTGTGGGCTGCCGCGTGCGATCGATGTTAGGAACGTTGTGCTGATCGAAACGCAGGATCAGCGACGCGTTGGAAATGTATTTTGGCGTGGCAACAAGCAGATAGGCAGCGCCGGCCGAGCAGACTGCCAGGAACACGAGCAGGAAGGTGAACTTCCGCCGAAAGAAGGTCAGAACCGTTTGACGAAATGACGGCTGAACGATCATCGACTGCTCCCGGCAACGCGCGCCGACTGGAAAGAAGGATCCTGGCCGGCAGGATGCCGGCCAGGGATGCATGCACTATTTGCCTGTTGACGAACCGGTGACGATCGTGCTGCCACCGGCGGTGGGGTTCACGAGGTAAGAGAACCCAAAGCTCGGGTTGGCGAACTGCTGAATGTACTGGTTATACCACTTGTAGACTTCGGCGATGCCGCTCTTGGGCACGTACACCACGTCATACGGCGCAAGCCGCACATCGGCCGCAGGCGTCCTTGCATGGGACACTCCCTGCCAGTCCACCGACAGATACTCTGGCGGACCCTCGGGATTGCGCCGGATGATGAAGACGCTGGACTCGTCGCTGCTCAGGCGGACCCCACCGGCCCGCGCGATTGCCTGCGACAAGGTCAAGGTCGGACCAACCGTGATGAACTCGCCAGGATTGGCGACCTCTCCAGCGACATAGACGCGGGTTGGTGCAAAGGATTTCACTTCCACCGAGATCCGCGGGTTCTGTAGATCGTGCGAATAGTCGCGCCGCAGCGCCGCTTCGAGTTCCGGTACCGTCCGTCCATAGGCGACTTCATCCGAAGCGACTGTGGTGGATATATGACCATCAGGCGCGACGGTGACTTCCTCGTTCAATTCCGGGTTCAACATCAGCCGGATGTCGAGCACATCGCCCACCTGCAGGCGGTATGGCGGCAGCTTCGTCACCTGGGAAACCGGTGTTGGCTCCAGGGGTGCAGGGGGAAGTTTCGGGACCGTCGAGCAGGCCGCCAGCATCGCCGCCGCCGAGAACACAACGATCCCACGCGTCGCGCTTTTGAAGGTAGCCGTATTGGATGGGGCCTGTGAGCAGCCGGAACATCCTATTTCAGTATGCATTCTTGCCATATCTCCCGTTTCGACCGGACGGCTTGTTACGACGGATTGACTGGATCGGCCAGCGACACGTGCTATTGCGCGCCACGCTGCAGGAAAACTGCGGGAATGGTTTTTAGCAAAATCGTGACATCGTGCCACAGGGTCCAGTTGCGAACGTACCAGACGTCCAGCCGGACGCGACGTTCATAGGACGTATCGCTGCGTCCACTCACCTGCCAAAGACCGGTGAGGCCAGGCTTGGCCTCGTAGTAGTAGTCGATATCGTCGCCATAACGTGCCACCTCGGCTTGAACGATAGGCCGTGGCCCGACCAAGCTCATCTCACCCCGCAGCACGTTCAGCAGCTGCGGCAACTCATCGAGGCTGGAGCGGCGGAGAAAGCGGCCTAGCGTCGTGACGCGCGGGTCATGGCGCAGCTTGTGCGTGGCAGCCCATTCCGCCGCAGCGGCCGGGTCTTCCGCAAGCACACGCTGCAGAACCGCATCCGCACCCGGCACCATGGTACGGAACTTGATACAACCAAACGTTTGTCCGCCCGCGCCAATACGGCGATGCCGGAACAGAGCCTTGCCGCCGTCCATCCGCGCGAGAACCGCAATCAATGACATCAACGGAGCCAACAGGAGCAGAAGCACCGCCGCGACCGCCTGATCGAAGGCGCACTTTAGAATTCTGGCAAACGGCCGGGCAAGATTGTTACGGCTGACCAGCATAACGATGTCGTGACTGAAGAAGTGATGTTGGCGCAGCCCTACGACGGGCAGACCTTCAAGCGCAGGCACCAGTGCGATCGGGCAGCCCGCCTGACGGAGGATCGAGATGATGCTTCGTTCAGCGGCCAGCTTACCGGTTCCAATTGCGACGACGACGAACCGCGCTCCCCGCTCAGCGATCAGATCAAGCAGCGCCGGCCCATCAAGCTCGGCCGCCTCACTCAATGCCACGGAGCCTACCAACGAATAACCCATGGCACGGTCCGACGAGAGCGCCGCTCGTGCCTGCTCATAAACACCAGGCGTTGCGATCACCAGGGTGTTGATCGTCCACAGATTGCACAGCTGCAGCAATCCGCGAACCGCTGCCCTCAGCAGCAACAGGCAGGGGCAGAACAGCACCCAGCGCAGCAGCCCCTCAAGCTCAACCGGGCTGTTGTATAGGGCGATAGCGATAAATGTGTCGCAGGCCAGTGCAACCGCGCACCCCAACACGACATCGCCAAGTTGGGTCCAGAACGGCACGCGAGAGGTGTATTGGCCCCGCGCCGCAAAGAACACCAACAGGCTCACCAGAACGAGAAACGTCCCCCAGCCGTGCCACGCCGGCCCAAGCTGCACAAGATTTCCAATCGCCCGCGTAAAAGGAGAAGGGCGGGTGGCAACCGCAACGACGAAGGCCAGGAAGACGGACAGCACGAAGGCTGCCACATCGGAGCCGATCAACGCCGCCGGGCACAGCCGATCGGCAAGTAGGTTGCGCCTCCGGCTGTCACGTCCGACCGGCCATGCGGAGCCGGCGGTTGATGTCAGGGAGTCCAAACGTTCAATTCGCCTTGCTGGGTACATGCGTGGTCCTTCGTAATCCCTCGGCGATCGGCGCAAACTCGGCCATTGCAAATTCGACCCTGGTGCAGGAGCAAGGTCCGTGCCAGACGCTTCGGGATCGCCCCGGAATAGGTGGCTTGGCAGGATTGGGAGCGATGGCCGCTGCGATGCGAAACCGCGGACGTGCCGGTTTACGTACCAAGGTTGTAAAGCGCAGAGAGCGGCGACGTTCCGATAATCTAGAGGGTTAAGACACGGTCACCGGAGCGTGATCGAGGATGCCGTTTATGCACGCTGTGCGGACTGCGATGGCAGATGGCGGCGGACGCGCCGGGCGCCACGCCGCACGACCAACGGCCAGATCGACGGATGGGACAACACCTGGCGGACCAATCGACCAGGTGCCGCACCGCCCGCGCGTAAGCGACTGACCTCCTGCAACAGGTGCAGGCGCTGGAACGCCCGCATTCGACGCTCCAGCATCGCACTGAGCGCCGGCTCGCCCTGCACGCGCAGGCTCCGCAGAACTTCTTCATTCGCGGCCACAGCTGACAGAAAGTTGTAGCGCCAGCTGCCGTCGCCGGTTTCCGTCCAGCGGCGGGAGATTGTGCCGAACGCCTGGCGCCAGAAATAGAGCGGTTGCGCAGTGAGAAAGCCGCGGCCGCCGGCCGCGAAGAATTCGACCAGATAAAGGAAATCCTCGCTGAGCTTGGCGGTCTCCCGATAACTCAGACCGGTGGCGTGCAGGAACCGTGCCCGTACCACCGGCTTCAGCATGCCGAAATCGAAGTCCGAGTACAGGATCGCTGCCGGCGGCAAACAGCTTCCGATCCAACGGCCGATCGCCCCGCGATTCAGCGAAAGCCGTGCGCACCACCGCTCCCGCGCCATCGTCGTAGAGAAATTGGTTGTCGGCGATCAGATCCACATCTTCGCGTTCGGCACGATCGACCAAGGTCTGCAGTCGATCCGGAGCGTACCAGTCGTCGGCATCCAGGACGGCGACCCAGTCCCCCTCCGCCTCCGCAACCGCGGTATTCATCGCACAGGGCTTTCCCCGATTGCGCGGCTGCATGATCACGCGAACGCGAGGATCATCCGCCGCGAGGCGGCGCGCCACCTCTGCAGTATGGTCACGCGATCCATCGTTGACGATGATGACCTGAAGATCCCGCAGGCTCTGCAGCAGCGCGGAGTGAACCGCGTGCGGCAAGGTCTTGGCGCAGTTGTAAGCTGGAACGATAACCGAGACGCGGCAGGGCAAGGTTTTCCACCTAGGCAGTTTATACGCGCAGCCGATCGGACCGACGCAAGACGCGGCGCCGACCTACGTCCGAAGCAGTTAGCGATCGACTAGGTTCGGGATGCCGCGGCTGGTTTCAACGCGGCTCGCGCTGGCGTGTCCAGCATCGTGAGGGGCGGATGATTCCAGATCGTAATTGTACCCGTATTGGTCCCGTGACGATATGAGCGAGTTATCAAGGCTCGGATTTTCGCAACGGCACAGGCAACATTGCCCGTTCTCAGCTGCAGAATATGCACGCACTAGGCCCGTATCATTTGCAATCCTCGCGAATCTCATCTGAGGATGAGTATGCATTTCTTATTATCATACCGCACCATACTATCACACCGGATTGAATTTTTTACCCAATTTATGATCTCATAGGCACAATCAGAACGAACATATCAGGAACCAATATAGAACATCTCTCACTGGATAACCTCTGCCGCTCCTGATATCAATACGACTGTGCACTCTATAAGCTTGCCGGCGTCTCGGTCACAGACGCGTTTGCCGCCAGCAATCCGGGGGATGCTGGTACTCAACCTGATTACGCAGGCGGGCACGCTGACGATGACGGACGCGAGCGGGAAATCGATTGCAGGCTCCGGCACGCATGCCATCACGGTCAATGGTACGCTGGCAAAGATCAACGCCGATCTGGCCCATTTGTCCTACGTGGTGGGCAGTGGTGCCGGCAACGACACAATCACCGTCGATGTGTGGGACCAGGCGGGGGTTGAAGGTACCAAGACCATTGCGGTGAATGTGGCGGCATCACTGAGTGGGCCGAGCATTGCGCTACCAGCGATGGCGCGTGTCGATGCAGGTGCGACGATGACGATCGGCGGCATTGTGATCACCGACGCCTACGCAGCCGGCAATCCGGGATCAATGGTGCTGAATCTCAACGTCACATCCGGCACGCTGACGATGGTGGACGCGGCAACGGCAACCAGATCACGACCGGCGCGGGGAACGACCGGATTCGGCTGACTAGGACCGGTGATGTCGTTGATGCCGGCAGTGGGCGCGATGCCATCCAGGACTTCGGCAGTAGCAACTGGCTGGTTCTGCCAGTGGCCGGCCAGGGCTACGACGACATTTACGGCAAGGTGATCTACAACCAGGACCTGCTGGATTTCCGTCCACTGCTGGCCGCGACGACGTGGGACGGTCATACCGATCTTGGCGCTTGGCTGCATCTCCACAGCCTGCGTGGGACCGGAACTGTGATCAGTGTCACACCGTCCGGCATCGCGGGAAGCACGACGATCGACGTGGCGACGCTGCACGGGACGGGAATGACCCAGTTGTCCGACCTGCTGCAGCACGGGGTGGTGTGATGGGATGGCCCGGGCCCGTCCGGACCTTCATCGAAAACGCCCGCCCCTCGCCGCGTCCTGCCGATGCGGTCAGGAAGAAAAACGACCTCGGCCTGACGGGTGGTGCGGACGTTCCGCCACGGACTTAACGATAGGTCCCGTCGGGCGGGCCGAACGTATTGCCGTTCCAGGCGCCATATGAGGGCGCCTGCAGGCGAACATTACCGGGTGGTGGGGGCAGGCTCGCCTGCTCCCCCTGCCCGTCGCCAGCCTGGGCCATGGCTCGGTCCAACGCCCGCAAGGCGGCATCGACCCGCCCCGCGCCCAACATGCTCAACGCCTCGGCAACCTCGCCTGCTGCCCGGCTGGACCCCGGCGGCTGACCGGCCGTCGGCGCGACCGGCCGAAACACCAGCTGCAGTTGCGCCTGTTCGAGCAGTTGTTGTGCGTCGCCTATGCGGCCAGCGAGGATGGCGTCATGCGCCAAACTCATCCGTGTGCCGGGTGAGCTGCGCGCTCGGCCGCGGTCGACTGGACCGCCCGACGACGAGCGATTTACGCTGCCAACAGCATAGGGCTGAGTGGCCTCGGCGCTTGGTGGCGGCTGCTGAGCACTGCGACGCAGCCGCGCCAATGCGCCACGGATTGAGTCCGGATCGCTGTCATTCGGTTGAGGCTTGGCAGGAGATGCGGCGGCCTGCCTGGCTTCGAAGTCGGCTTGTTCCTTTTGCGCCGCCTGCTCCTTGCGGGCGGCTTCGGCATCACGGGCCGCTTGTTCCTGCCGCGTGGCCTGTTGCTTCTGGGCCGCGTCGGCATCGCGCGCAGCCTGCTGCTGCCGGGCGGCCTCCGCCTCACGTGCGACCTGTTGCTTCTGGGCCGCCTCCGCCGCCGTGCGGGCAGCTTGCTGCTGTCGCGCGGCCTCAGCGTCACGTGCGACCTGTTGCTTCTGGGCCACGTCGGCATCGCGGGCAGCCTGCTGCTGCCGGGCGGCCTCCGCCTCACGTGCGACCTGTTGCTTCTGGGCCGCCTCCGCCGCCGTGCGGGCAGCTTGCTGCTGTCGCGCGGCCTCAGCGTCACGTGCGACCTGTTGCTTCTGGGCCACGTCGGCATCGCGGGCAGCCTGCTGCTTCCGGGCGAATTCAGCGTCACGTGCGGCCTGTTGCTTCTGGGCCGCCTCTGCCTCGCTGGCAGCCTGCTGCTGTCGGGCAGCTTCAGCGTCACGTGCGGCCTGTTGCTTCTGGGCCGCCTCCGCCTCGCGGGCAGCCTGCTGCTTCCGGGCGGCCTCCGCCTCGCGCGCGGCCTGTTGCTGCCGGACCGTCTCGGCATCACGCGCCGCCTGCTGCTGCCGGGCCGCCTCCACCTCGCGCGCGGCCTGCGCCTGACGCGCTTCCTCGGCCTGGGCCGCAGCCTCCTGCTCTGCCCTCACCCGCGCCAGCCTAGCCTCCTCCTCGGCCCGCTTCTGCTGCAATATGTCGAGTGCGTTGCGTGCCTCGTCCGCCTGCTGGTGTAGGTCGCGCAAGGCTTGGCTGGCCTGCGTGAGCTGAGTGTGCAACGACTCCGCCAGCGAATTGTCGGGGGGTGGCACCTCCCGTATCCCGGCGGCCGCCGGCGTTGCGGCGTCCGCAGCGGCAACCGGCTTCGCCGCCTGGCTCACCTGCAGTCGACCGCCCGCAAAGCCTTGCGATTGCGCTGGCGGTGAGGGTTGAGCCACGGTCGGGGCCGGCGCATGGGGAGGCTCGGCCACCACAGAGATCACATCAGGGAGTGCGCCGGTCAGCGTTCGCCAGGAACCGTCCGGATTTCCGAACGACGCCACGAACAACAGGACGACGCCGGCGACGGTCGCCAGGCCACCGATTAGGAAGCGGAACACAGCTTCAACCTCTCCCTCATGACCGGGCAAACCCGCCCACGCCAATGCCGGGCAGAAATACGCAAACACAAAGGCCTGATCAATCGGCTCACGCGGGACCCCGGTGTCGTGATCGAACTCTACCCTTCGTGATAGGGTTCTGCGCCAAAAATGTCGAAGTCTGCACTTAAGAGATGTTTGAGCCGCCGAGGGGCGGCACAGACACAGCAGCAAATCATACACAAAACGACACGACCGCACTTTCCTTCAACGTCGTGTCATGCGCCTTGCAGAGCACAGCGTCCCGCCACAGGTCCCGTAGTGGATGGGCCGCCTCGAACGCCAGGAGACATACGGCATGCCGCAGGATTTTCACGAGCAACTGACCGAATTCCTCCCGAAGATGCGCATCTGGGCACTGGCGCTGACCCGCAATCGTGCGGCCGCCGAGGATCTGACCCAGGATGTCGCGACCAAGGCCCTGGTTGCCAGGGACTGCTTTATTCCGGGCACCAACTTCTCCGCCTGGGTGCACCGCATCATGATCAATCACTTCATCAGCAGTGTGCGCAATAAGCGCGAGTTCACCGACATGGATACGATGCCGGAAATGCCGGTTCCCGCGGCGCATGAGGATCGTACTGCGCTCCGCGAGCTGGGTTGGGCACTGAACCGCCTCCCGGCAGATCAGCGCGAGGCACTGTCGATGATCGTGCTGCAAGAGAAATCCTACGAAGCCGCTGCCGAAGTGACCGGATGCGCGATCGGCACGCTGAAAAGCCGCGTGCATCGCGCCCGTCTCCAGCTACGCGCCTATCTGACGGGCGAGCCGGAGACTAAGGCCGCAGCCTGAGTGATGCAGTTTCCGCCATGGCCGCCCGACCTCGGCCATGGCGGCTCCGCGCTTTTCCGCGGCAAACTCAGGGATAGACCCCGAAACCGCCATTAACGGCGCGGCCCCTTGAATCCCTGCCAAGGGCTCGGCCCTTGGGATCGACCGTGTTTGGGGGGAGGGGGCTGTTCCGCGATGCTGCCTGGGTCGGAAGCACTCTCGCACCCTCCTAGCCTTGAACCGAATCCAATTGCGAAGGCGAGGCTTTGATGGAGGTTCAGGAGGTAAAGCCTCCTGGTGGGGTGCGAGGCAACTCCGGGATGACGCTAACACTCGCCCCGCGGTTCCAGCAGATACAAGCCGAACCAATGCTTCGCATCGGTCCACATCGACCGGCAGGTCCAGCCGCCACGCGCGGCAATGGTCAGGAAATCGTGCGGCGCGTACTTGTAGCTGTTCTCGGTGTGGATGGTTTCGTCCGCAACAAAATGCACGACATGGCCGGCCAGGTGCACAATCTGGTCGCGCACGCTGACCAGATGCATCTCAATGCGGCTGGCTGCGTCATTCCATATGGCACGATGCGCGAAGCTTGACGGTTCAAAGTCCGCACCGGCTTCGCGGTTCAGCCGCAGCAGCAGGTTGCGGTTGAACGCGGCCGTCACGCCAGCCGCATCGTCGTATGCAGGCAACAGGATCGCCGGATCCTTGCGCAGGTCCGCCCCCACCAGAAATTGCGCGTGTCCACCAAGCGTCTCTCGTGCGTTGGCGAGAAATTGGGCGGCCGCATCGGGATCCAGATTGCCGATCGTGGAGCCGGGGAAGAAACCCAAATGCTGCAGTCTCTGCACCGCTTCGGGCAACGCCAGGGGCTGCATGAAATCGGCGACCAGTGGGAGCACCGTCAGCCACGGCAGCCGACGTTGCAGGCGATCTTGCATCGCTGCAAGCGCCGGCGCCGCGACGTCGACCGGCACGTAGGCCGGAAGCCGCGCGATCTGCGGTCCGCCACCGCCGTCCAACAGATGCAAGGCTTTTGTCTCGTCGCTGGCACCGTATTCCACCAACACGGTAGGAGCAGTGAGCTCGCGAACGATATGCGGCGCCGTCTCAGTTAGCAGCGCGCGCTCGGTGCGGGTCAGATAATATTCCGGCAGTTCGGTGATGCGATAGAAAAGCCGGCAGCCCTCTTCATCGTAGAACAGTTTGGCCGGAAGGGTCTTCTGCGGACTAAGCAGTCCGGACAGCGCCAGATCCACCACGTCGCCATCCACGGCGGGAGGAGAAAAGCCGGTGTCATTCGGCATAGGCTGTGATGTTCCTGTCTCAGGCGTCGCGCGCCAGGCGCAGCCCGGAAAACTGCCAACGCTTGTCCGCGTGGAAGAAGTTGCGATAGCTGGCTCGAGCATGCCCTGGCGGAGTCGCCAGCGAAGCACCGCGCAGCACCATCTGGTTCACCATGAATTTGCTGTTGTACTCGCCCACCGCGCCAGCCACCGGACGGTAGCCGGGATATGGACCGTAAGCGCTGTTCGTCCATTGCCAGACATGGGATTGCGCTTCCTGCAGATCACCACGCAGATACGCGGCCTCCCATTCCGCTTCGGTCGGCAATCGCGCCCCGGCCCAGCGGGCATAGGCATCGGCCTCATACCAACTGACATGCCGCACCGGCGCGGCATGATCGAGCGGCACCAGCCCGTTCAATCCGATCTGCCACCATGCCCCATCATGCTCGCGCCAGTACAGCGGCGCCGACCAGGCTTCCGCCTGCACCTTCGCCCAGCCGTCGGACATCCACAATGTCGGGGTGCGGTAGCCGCCATCCGCCAGGAACGCCAGAAATTCGCCATTACGCACCAGATGCGTGGCGATCGCGTGCGGATGCAGCAGAAGCTGATGCGCCGGCGTCTCGTTATCGAAGCAGAAGCCGCCGCCGGCATGACCGATGCGGATCAACCCGCCCGGCGACCCGACGAAGCGTCCGGGCGTGGCGGCGGGCGCCGGCTCCTGCCAATCGCGCAACACCGCGGGGAACAGCGGCGATTGCGCGAAAGCATGCAGCATGTCAGTCAGCAGCAGTTCCTGATGCTGCTGCTCGTGTTGCAATCCCAGTTCGACCAGCGCGATGGCATCGGCGGGCGCATGGGGCAACAACTCTGCCATCGCTGCATCGACATGCCGCCGATACGCAGACACCTCGGATGCTGCCGGTCGTGTCAACAGGCCGCGCGCCGGGCGAGGATGCCGGGCACCAACCGCTTCGTAGTAGGAGTTGAAAAGGAAGCAGAAGTGATCGTTGAAAGGTCGATAGTCCGGTCGGAATGACCCGAGGATGAACTGCTCAAAAAACCAGGTGGTATGTGCTCGATGCCACTTGGCGGGGCTGGCATCCGGCATGGACTGAACACACTGATCCTCCGCGGACAACGCAGCCGCCAGGGTCTCCGTGTGCTGGCGCACCGCGTGGTAGCGGCGCCCTAGGGAATTGCCCGCAGACACCCGAGATACGGCCTCGTCCATGCACAAGCTCCGGCGAATGAACGGCAGGGGGGCGCGCCGTGTGGGTGTCACTATGGCAGGCAGAATGGATCACGCCAATGGAGGGGACGGCTTGGGGTGGACAACGTAAGCCGTCCACCCCAGCCGACGATGACGCCATACCGAACCGGCGTGGTCGAACCGCCAATCCGGCCCGGGCCGTCGCCAGGTGAATGCTAACCTGCCTCGATCGATAAAGCAGGTCAGCCTGACATCACGCGTTGTTGTACTTATATTCCGGCATGCCCTTTAGCGCGTCCTTACTCGCACCAGGCATCACGATCTTGTCGTTCTCGATCTTCAGCTGATCGAACGGCACGGAAACCAGCTTGGCACCCATGCCCAGGAAGCCGCCGACCGAAATCACCGCGGTGGTCGCCTTGTTGTCATGCGACATGAGCACGTCGTCGATCGATCCGACGGTCTCGTCTTTATCGTTATACACCGAAGCTCCGACAATCTTGGCCACACGTACCTGGTCATCCGACGTCATGAACTTCGGCGTCGACGATGCCGTGGCACCGGCGGCGGCTGGCGAAGAATGATCAGCCGGCGTGGTAGCCGCCATGCCCGAAGACGTATGGGGCGTGGTGGCGGCATGCGGCGCAGCGGTAACTGGGCTACTGGTGGCCGGTGCGGTGGCGGCGGGGTTCGCTGCCGCAGCGCTGTTGTCCGCACCACTATTCGGCGTCGCAGCCAGAACCGGAACTGCGAGAATAGCAGTCGCAAGGATCATGGGTCCGATAGCGTGTCTAGCCATGGCTCGTCCTCCTTTTTCAGTCGAAAGGTGCGGTTCAAACGAGCCACATGTTGCGCGGTTGCACCCTCCACGCGGACACGTGAAGGTCGGAATGGTCAGCCATCGCAATTGTCCGCTCTGCAATCAGCAGTCCATACTCTTTTCAGCGGGTTCGCGAGGTGATTGGCGCGGCAGTTTCACGCATCGTCCGCGGGTGTGGCACGTCAACGTGAACCGATGGCTGTCCCACGGAACGGCAGTGCTTGCCATCTTGGGTGAGCAGTTCGAGCGAACCGATGCGGAGGCAATGATGGCAACGCGACCTATCTGGCGCGGGCATTTGCGACTGGCCTTGGTGTCGTGCCCGGTTGCCCTGCACAGTGTCACGCATAGCAGCGGCAATCTGCACTTCCATTTCATCAATCCCGCAACGGGCCATCGGGTGCGCATGGTGACGCTGGACGCTGAAACCGACGAGGAAGTCTCCCGTCGCGAACTCGTGAAAGGCTATGAGTTCGAGAAAGATCGCTACGTCCTGGTGGACGAGGAGGATTTCGAGCAGGCGAAAATCGAAGCCTCCTCCACGCTCGTAGTTGACAAGTTCGTCACCTGGGACTCGATCAATCCAATCTATTTCGACACGAGCTATTACCTGGTACCCGATGGGGAAGCCGGCCAGGACGTGTTCGTGGTCCTGCGCGACGCCATCGCGAAGGCGGGGAAGGCAGCGCTGTCCCGCGTGGTGATCGCACGTCGCGAACGTGCAGTGGCGATTCTGCCGATGGAGGCAGGCATGGTGTGCCACACACTGCATGAGCCACGCGATCTGCATGATGCCAAACCGCTGTTCGAGCAGATTACTGACGAGAAGCCGGATGCCGAGATGGTGAAGCTGGCGACACAGTTGATCCAGCGCCAGGAAGGCCGCTTTGAAGCTGCGGATACCGAGGATCGCTATGAGAGCCGGCTGCGCGACGTCATTGCCGCGAAGCTCAAGGGCGAGGGGATTACCCAGACCGAAGCCGAGGCGCCGCGCGCGGATAACGTCGTCGATCTGATGGCGGCTTTGAAAGCCAGCCTCGGGCGGGGTGGGCGCGGGAATCCGGTAAGTAAGCCAGCACCACGCAAGACCACGGCCAAGAAGAAGGCCGCGGCCAAAAGCAGGACGGCAACCCGCCGCAGTGCCTGACTAACGAAGCTGAAGGGACAACGCTGCGTAACGCCGACCGGTCTCCGTCGATCGAACGAGCCCGCTCGGCTGAACGGCCACATGAGGCGTAGGCTCCGCCACGACGATGCGCGATGACGCACGGGCCGATGCGCGGCTGGTATCGGCTCGCCCGCCGGACCCGTCGAACCAGACGGGCCCGCCATCTGCCGCTACCTCTCGCCGCGCTCCCGATGAGGCGTCGACCGCTGTTCGTCCCTGCGGTCCGGTTGAGACTTCGGCTGGGAGGGGCTCACCTCGCCTACACCGCTCGGACCGACAATGCCGGAATTCGCGGGCGGATCACTGGCCGGGAAGCTGTCCTCAACCGCCTTGTCCTGCTTGTGGTCGGCTTTCTCACGGGCATGCTCAGTCATCGTCTTAATCTCCAGTTGCCCACAGGTGGTTGCTGAACATCAACGCGCGATGCGGCATCGCGTTCGCGGAAGTGGCACCCGATGGCTCCGACTGAGTCGATGAAATGGTGATCCGCAACGCGGCGCTGCTAACCCCGCGCAAGCCGGACGATCTGCCGGCGTTCTGTCGGGAAAGGGCAAGGCTGCTCAGCGGGGCCGCTGAACGGAAGGCCGGTAGTTCCCCGAAAACGGCCGGTCCCCTGGGGTCCGGCCATTCTACCCTTTGGGGCGGGGCTCCCGCCAGCTGCCTCACGCAGGGGGAGGTGGTGTGAAGGGACCGCCTTCAATGCGACAGTGCGCGTTCCAATTGCGCCTTGTTCATGCGAGAACGCCCGGGAATCTCGCGGCGCTGCGCTTCCTTGTATAGCTGCGCGCGGGTGCGCTCGCCGCCCGACGCAGATCGTCCTGCGGTCTTGCGCCGGCCGTCGGATTTGCGATCCATCGCGCGACGGCCTTCCTTCTCCTGCTGCGCCGTCTGCCCCCGACCTTCCTTCAACTTGGTGCGTGCATACTGCCGCCGGTTCTCACCGGGCGACAGTTGGTTCGACGCGCCCGCCTCGCTGAGGGCGATTGCGATCGCCTGGCGCCGGTTCTTCACCTTGCCGCCACGGCCGCTCTCCAATTCGCCATGCTCGTATTCATGCATGACGCGACCGATGGTCTTCTTCTGCTCCCGTGCCTGCTGTGCCATCCATTTGCCTCCGATTTGCGCTCGGCGAGACCGCATTGCCAGCGGTCATGCCGCCTGGCGGGTGGCCTCTCGGTTGACAGTTTTATTGGCCAGACTGTTCAGCAGCTGATCGGCCTTCTTCTCTTCGGCCAGCGTTGCTTCCATCAGCTCCACAATTTCCTTTTCGCCGCAGGCCTTCGCCCAGGCCACGATCGTGCCGTAGCGAGCCATTTCGTAGTGCTCCGCCGCCTGCGCATTGGCGATGATGCCGGCATCCCGGACCGGCCCGGCTTCGATCTCCTCGATCGTCTCCTCACCTTCTTCAATTATGCCGTTGATCGCCTCGCAGGTCTGCCCGCGAGCACGCTTGCCCAGAGCTTCGAAAGCCCTCTGCAGGCGCTCCACCTGGCCCTGGGTTTCCTCTCGATGATGCATCAGCGCCTCTTTGAGCTGCTCATGCTCGGCAGCTTTCGCCATCTTCGGAAGCGCCTACAGAATTTGCCTTTCGGCATAACAAACGTCCTGCATGAACATCAGCAGCAGGGCATTCAGGTCTTTCGACTTCGCCATGGAACACCTCGGTTGAGCGATGACGACAGGTTACCATTGCGCATTAGTAGTGATACCCTTCCATGCCGCCATCGGCACGCATCCGGCCTCGGGACGTAGCCTGATCCGTGATGGCGGCGCATAAATGAAAGGGCGCACCGATAACTGCGATGCGCTACCTGCGTTTGCCCTCATCCGCGCAAAATGTCGTGTCTAAGAAGGACTTATACCTCGCGGATGTCGATCGCCCCCGCGGCGCGCAGGATCCCCTCGGCTTCAGCCATCTTTTCCAGGGTCGGTGCACGGACCGACAGAATCAGCTCGCCGCTGGCCGCTTTTACATCCCGATCCTGCTGCTCGCTTTCATCGGCTGCGTTGGTGACGGCAAAGGTCGCACCCCCTGCCACAGCACCCGCCGCCACGGCCGCCACCCCGGCGACCGCAGCCGCCCCGCCTGTTGCGATGGTAATGCCGGCTGCCGCCAGCGCCGCGACCGAGGCCGCCCCGCTGGTATGCAAGGTACGGGCAACCGTGGCATCTTCATCGGAGTCGGCCGGCTTGGCACCCGATTCCGGGGTCGAACGTTCGGGTGGCGGCGCCGCCTCCGGCAGGCTGAGATCCGCCCGATCAAACCCGGCGACTGATAGCTGCCCGACGGCGTCCGACATGCGCTCGGAATCGTCGAATACGCCTCGAACTTCATGCAGCACACCTATCGTCGGGCCTGCCTCTGTCTTCGTATCCATTGCTATGTCTCCCGATGCACCAGGTTGCGGAATTCCTTCCCGCCATAAATCCTGGTGCAAAAGTGGAAAATTAAGATCCTCTAAGGCTGTGAAGAACGCGGTTCACGAAGCCTTCTCAAGGCCGTCACCGGGATCAACGAAATCAACCTGAAGGGCACTTCGGTGCCGGGACGGGCGATGCTGCGGCGCAGCCGAGCCGGGACGGTGCTCCGCTCCTCAGTCCATCGCCGGACCCCATCGTGACCGGTGGGTAAGCTGATTTGAGCCATATTCCATGCTCCTTCTGTCGGTGGCAGGCCCACTTTTCCGGCCGCCAATCTCTCCAACGCCGGGCAGCGTAAGGAAGTGCGATCAATTCATGCCACGACGTTCACGACCGTTGGAACCCAACCCCTTCACGCCACAACCGGACCCGCGCCGGTCGTCGCTAGTCCGGTGTGTTGGGAGCATTCGCTGGCGGATCGCGGTTTTCATCGCCCTGCGGCGTAGGAGGTATGCCGCCAAGCGCCTTTGGGGGCAGCGCGTCCCGCTGTCCAGGCAGGCTGTCACGCGACTCCCGGATGCGCTGCTCCACGCGCTGCGCCGGTTGCTCCGTCGCCGCTTGCGGAGCGGGGTTCGGGTGAGCCGAGGGTTTGGCCGGCGCCGTCATCCCACGCTCCTGGCATGACTTCTGATGGCCGCCCTTCCGGCCGGCCTCCACGGCCTTTTCGTGGTCCTGCGCAAAATTCCCCGGATTGGACCGCGCGCCGCCACCGCCATGACTGCGTTCGCCACCTTTCCGCCCTGCCTCGACCGCACGCGCCCGGTCATGCGCGAAGTTGCCGGAACTACGCTGGCCACCGACGTGACCCGCCCTGGATGCCTTTTCGCGATCCTCGGCGAAGTTCCCGCGATTGCGCGGGCGCTGCTGCTCTTTGCTGGCCTGTTCGTCAGACATGTCTGATTCCTTGCGGTTGGCCTCTCCACCCAAACGATCGCAATCCTCAGGGAGTTGCCTGCCGCCTGGTTCAACCCGGTCGGTTACGCCGCGTTCTGCGCACCACAGCTGAACGAGGGCGGACATGTCAGACACGAACCAAACTCGTCAGGTTGCTTCGCCTGCCACCCTGCACGAGGTGGGGTCTGGCGTCTCCCGTAACACGTCGGCACCAGCGCAGCCGATGCGAGGGTCTGGGTGGATCAGATGGCACGCAGCATGGGGTATCAATATGCGTGGTCTGGGACGCTCTCCCCGAGGGCGTGTGATCAGCAGTTCCGCACCGCCGGTCCCACAGGAGTCCCCTTCACACGCGATGATATGCCTGTTCCGGCCGACGCCGATCCGACACGACGGAACGGTTCGCCCTGCTGCTCCGTTCAACCGGTTCACAATGCGGAGTGCAGCCAGTGTCCGATACGCCCCAACCGCCGCAGCAACAGGACCATCAGCCGGGCGAGGAACGGACCATGCAGCCGCGTCCGGACTCGGCGATGACGGCCTATCACAGCGCCGGCAAACTGGCCGGCAAGGTGGCGCTCATCTCCGGCGGTGATTCGGGCATCGGCCGAGCGGTAGCGGTGGGCTTTGCCAAAGAGGGGGCGCATGTCGCTATCACCTATCTGGATGAACATGACGATGCGCAGGAAACCCAGTCTTTGATCGAGGCCCAGGGCGTGCGTTCGCTGCTGGTGCCGGGGGATATCGGCAATTCGGACTTCTGTCGTGAGATTGCCCGTCAGGTGGTGCAGGCATTTGGCCGGATCAACATACTGGTGAACAACGCGGCCGAACAGCGTCAGGTGGAGCGGCTGGAGGATCTCAGTGACGAGCAGTTGGAACGCACCTTTCGCACCAACATCTTCAGCCAGTTTTTTCTAACACGTGCCGTTCTGCCGCATATGCCGGATGGCGGGGCGATCGTGAACACGACCTCGGTGACCGCCTATCACGGCAATCCAACCCTGCTGGATTACGCCTCGACCAAGGGCGCCATCGTCGCATTCACGCGCTCCCTATCGATCCAGTTGCTGAAGCGCGGAATTCGCGTGAATGCGGTGGCACCTGGACCGGTCTGGACTCCGCTGATCCCGGCCAGCTATCCGCCCGAGAAAACCGCGCATCATGGCCAGCAGGCTCCCATGGGTCGTCCCGGCCAACCCGATGAAGTTGCGCCCTGCTACGTTTTCCTGGCCTCTCAGGATGCGTCCTATATGACCGGCCAGGTACTGCACCCGAACGGCGGAACGGTGGTGAACGGGTGAACGATTCCTCGCTGTGAAAGTGCCTGCACCATGGCGGGAACCGTGTCGTCACAGGTACCAGGGGAGCGAGAGGCGCTCAGCCGGTGTCGCTGTCGCGGCGGCGCGCGGCGTTTGCGGATGCCGCCATGGCGCGACCCGGCTCATCACACACGGGCTCAGCGCGCGCATGAACGCTCCGGGGGAGCGGACTATAACATTCGGGCTCGGGTTCTGTGTATTTCTCAGCCGGCACCAGGCTGGATCCACGCCACCAACGCCGCACCCGTTCCAGTACGGCCAACAAAGGTGCCAGATCCATGCGGCTCTGCTGCGCAGGCGCGCCACAACATCGTTGCACCCAGCCAACGCCGGCAACGGATCAGTCAAGCCGGCGTAGCGGGCCGATCACCGACAGCCCACGGCCCAGCACGCGGGGGCAATGGAAGACCACCGCGGTCGGGCGTGGGAACACCAGGCAGGCCGCCGCCTCTTCGAAGTCATGCGCTCAGCCCGGAAACCGGTCGGCCACGTCGAGACCGAACGGCGCCATGGCGCTGAGCCGACGCCGCTGTGCCGGCAGCAGCATAACCAGCCGGATCAAGGCCAGTTTCTCCCGCAACCCCACTTCCAGACGAGTCAGCGCATCGGCAACGCAGCCAGAGGAGGCAGCGCCCCGAGCTCAACTTGCGACGGCAGCGTGTCCACCTCACTGGCAGAGCGATCCGCCGCGAGGATTTTAAGTGCCGCCTGCAAGGTCTGCAGCTACCCGAACAAGCCGGATGGAAGACCCAGCCCGACATCGCCGGCCAGTGCCATCGGCTGCGCGCCGCGCAAAGCCTGCATCGCACTGGCGTAGGCGCGCCTACTCGAGCAGGCTATCCATCCGGAGGTGCGGCGATCGGTTCGACCTCCGGGACCGGCTGGGGTGGCTCCGCATCGGGCATCGCCGCGTCGGATTGCGCGATTGCCAGGCGTTCCCGATGCAGCACGGCAACGGCCGCGTCATCGGCCGGACGCCGCCAGGCTTCCACGCCATCGGGATCGATCAGATGGCGCCAGACATGGCCACTTGGGTCGGCCGTCAACATGATCAGGTCGTCCGCGCTGCCATCGCGATAATGGTCCAGCACATTCAGATGTTCATAGGTACCGGCATAGCGCATCCAGCGCCGCTGCTCCTCGGACGCGGCCGGACCGGTGCCCGGCTGATACCGCTTCGGCGACACGCGCTGGCC
Organism: uncultured Alphaproteobacteria bacterium; assembly: GCA_963789495.1. Lineage (GTDB taxonomy): Bacteria > Pseudomonadota > Alphaproteobacteria > Acetobacterales > Acetobacteraceae > CAWBLP01. Next base: position 5,612 of record CAWBLP010000023.1, on the reverse strand, counting down.
GTCCGACCGCAGCAGGAACAGGACCTGGCCACCGTGTTGCCGCGCCAGGACAGCCAGGCCACCTTCATCTCGCCGCGTCTCATGACGAATCAGCCGGTATCGGCGCAGCGCATCCTGCACCGCCGCCTCGTCGGACGGTGGCAGGGCCAACGGCGTGTCAAACCGGGGAAATTCGGCTTGCAGGACGAACGCCAGGGGGCCGTGCCAGCCGACGCCACAACCGATCTCGCGATCATCCGGCAGGCGGACCTGCACGACGCTCGCCAGCCCTGCCATGGCCTCTAACAGGGTGGGTTCGCGCGCATCGACGAATTGAATGCCGAGGCCGAGATGGCGTTCCAGCGCAACCTGCTCGCCGGCTAATGGCGCCGGCCCATGCGTATCGGTCGGTTCGGCCTGCGGTGACGGCGCTACCTCCACCAAGCCGTGACGGGAGGCACGATATAATCGCAGCATCCGGGCGGGGCCGAAGAATTCCACCCGGGCAGGATCACCATGATATGGGCCATCGGACGCCCCGAGCCGGCGCTCCAGGGTGCACTCGACCAGGGAACCGACAGGATCGAGGACTTCCCGGATCACCAGCAAAGCGACCTGCAGCTGAGCACTGCCCAGCACGTCGTGGGCGTGGAGCCATTCGGCCCAGGCAGCATGGCTCAGCCGCTCCGGCCGGTCCGGAACTGCGTAGCTTCGGTCCTCGCTGCCGTCGCCTCTTCGGGTAACCCGCAAGACGACATGATGCACCGACGGCGGTACAGCCCCATCAAGAGCTGCGAGCTGCACGGCAAGCTGCGGGCCCGTCAAAGGATCGCCTGCTCGGACTTGGTTCATTCGTGTGGTGGCGCCTCCGTCAACCCAGAGTGGCGGAGCCTGATTTATCCTGATTTATTTACGTAGCATGAGGTGCCTTCCCCATTCCTTTCACCTGCAGGACTTCACAAAAAGGAGACGGAGTTAGCACACTGCCGCTTCGTGGGATGCTAGCAGAAAACGATTTATTAACGACCAGTAAACGGATCGGGCTCCGATCGATCAATCGGATGTTACCTTGCGCGCAGCCTTGGCCTGCTTTGCAACTCCGTCCGCAATCCTCGGGTCAGTGCGACCAGGCGGGACCGGATGTGCGCGATCCGGATGCGGGCGACTCCCGGGTCGGTCACCCACCGGGCGCATTGGCGTCAGCAAGGCCTGTTCCACTCGTTCAGCCAGTTCGGTCATGCGATAGGGCTTGCGGATCATATCCTCCCCTTCCAGCCCCTCACGATAGACCGCAACATCCGCATAGCCGGTGGCGAACAACACACGCAGCGGTCGGCCGGAGGCGCGCGCACGCTGCGCCACCTCGACCCCGCTCAGCCCCGGCATCACCACATCCGCCACCAGCAGGTCGAACGCCTCGCCGCGTTGGATGACCTCCAGGGCAGACTGCCCATCCGCGGCGGCAATCACATGATATCCCAGCTCCTCCAGCATCGCGACCACGAGCTCTCGGACGTTCTCGTCGTCATCGGCCACCAGAATGGTGGCGCGCTGGCGGTCCCTGGGCGGACTGGCCGAAGCGATCGGTTCGGCCGGCTGAACCGGCATGGCCTCGGCGCGGGGCAGGTAGATCGAGACGCGCGTCCCCTCGCCCACCTCGCTGCGGATCCGCATGGTGCCGCCGGACTGGCGAACAAAGCCATATACCTGCGACAAACCAAGACCGGTGCCCTTGCCCATCTCCTTGGTGGTGAAGAACGGTTCGAACGCCCGCGCCTGCACATCCGGCGCCATCCCGGTGCCGGTGTCTGCCACCACCATCGCCACGTAGCTGCCTGCCGGCAGGTCATCCGCCAGTTCGTCCGGCACTTTCGGCAAGGCGAACGTCTCCACGTCCAGCCGGCCCCCGGCCGGCATGGCATCACGCGCATTGATGGCCAGGTTCAGCAGGACCAATTCAAGTTGCGTCGGATCGACGAAGGCCGGCGGCAAATCCTCGGCCAGCGCCGTCCTACTGCCGATAGAAGCACCCGTGGCCCGTGTCAGCAGCTCGTCCATTCCGGTGATCAACCGCTTCACGTCCACCGGCTCCGGCCTCAGCCGCTGCCGACGGGAGAATGCGAGCAGCTGCTGGGTCAGCCGCGCACCACGCTCCGCGGCGCGCTGGGCATTGCCGGCGAAACGCAGCACGCGCTCGTCGGTGCTGCGCTTGCCGATCATCTCCAGGCTGGCGAGCACCGCAGTCAGCAGATTGTTGAAGTCGTGCGCCATGCCGCCGGTGAGCTGGCCAACCGCTTCCATCTTCTGCGCCTGCGCCAGCGCCGCTTCCGCCTTCTCGCGCTCCAGCATTTCCCGCTGCAGGCTGACGGTGCGTCGATCGACCAGGCGTTCCAGTTCTTCCCGGCTGCGTGCCAGGGTTTCGCGCGCATTGACCGCATCGTCGATGTCGGTGCAACTGCCGAACCAGCGGACCCGTTCGCCGGACAGGTCGTCGCGCACCGGCAGCGCGCCGCCCAACACCCAGCGATAGCCCCCCGCCGCGCTGCGCAGGCGGAATCGCGTCGCCGTAGTCCAGCACCCCGCGCCAGGCCTCTGCAGCGGCCGCACGGTCGTCCGGATGCAGCAGTCCGCCCAGGGCATCCAGTCCGGCGCACGGGGCTCCGCTGGACGGCGCGACGCCGGTCAGTTCCTGCCAGCGGGCATTGAAATAGTCGTGCGTGCCGTCGGGGCGGGCGGACCAGACCGGTTGCGGCATGCCCTCGGCAATCGCGCGGAAATGCGCCTCGCTTTCCCGCAACGCGACAGCCTGTTGTTCACGTTCGATCAGGAAGGCCTCCGCCTCCCGCTGGCGCCGTCGCGCCCGCAGTGCCGCGCGCACGCTGCTGACCAGGGTCAGCGGATGCAGCGGCCGCTCCAGCACCGAAACATTCCCCTGCTCCGCCACCCGCGCCGCCTCCAAGGACCGCTGCGGCACCGGCGCGCGCAGGCTGAGCAGAACGAAAGGAAAGTCCGACCAGGGCGGCTGGGCGGCGATCCACTGCTCCAGCGGACCGCTCCTGGCGGCCCAGCGCCTCCTGCGCGATCACCGCGGTGCCGGCATCCGGCCGCATCCAGTTCGACCAGCGCCGCGAGATCGTCGCTGACCGGCTGGCAATGCCGGCCTCGTTCAGCATGGCCGCGATGACCGCGGCATCGCGACCCTTGGGCGCCAGGATGAGGACCCGGTTCGATCCCGGCTCACTCATCCGGACGGTCGTCCCAAGCAGCGCATGGGTGGAGCCCGTGAAGTGCGGGACGCCGGTCAACACGCCGCTGAACTGCTCCAAAGCCTGGCCGACACGAATGCCTCTCGCATCGATCTTGAACTCGCGAATGGTGGCTTCGTGCCCGCCGGTCCGCTTTTTTACCACGGAAATCGCCCGGCGGATGCGGCCCTCGGCCTCGAAGAAGCGCAGCAGCAGCACGGTGTCGCTGACATAGGTCAGGTCGAAGCTGCTGTGCATCGGCCCCACCAGCCCATGCTGCGACAGCACCATGATGCTGACGATGCCGCGCTGGTTCAGGTAACTGAGCAGTTCGTGGATCTGCAGCACCAGGAAGTGCTCGTCCAGCATCGCGCTCTGGTAGCCGTTCAGGCTGTCCAGGACGACCACGGACGCACCATGCTGCTCGACGCTGCGCCGCACCAGGCTGATCACTTCGCCGGGCGGATATTCGGCGGGATCGACCTGTTCCAGCACCAGGCGCCCGTCGGCGATGAAGGGACGCAGATCCATGCCGAGCCCGGCGGCTCGGCGCAGCACGACGGAACGCACCTCGTCAAAGCTGATCAGCAGCACCCGCTCGCCACCGTGCAGCGCCTGGGTGATGTACTGCAAGGCGATCGAGGATTTGCCGGCTCCGGACGGCCCCAGGATCAGCGTCCCCGCGCCATGGTCCAGGCCGCCGCCGAGCAGCGTGTCCAGTTCGGGAACGCCACTGGTTGCCGGCTGATCGCGCGGGTCGGGCAAGCGGTGCTCCGCCGCGATCAGCCGCGGAAAGACCACCAGGCCGCCGCGGCGGATAACGAAGTCGTGGTAGCCGCCGCGGAACTGCCGGCTGCGCATCTTGAACACCCGCAACCGGCGGCGTTCGGCGCCATATTGCAAGGCCATCTGCTCCAGCCGCATCACGCCGTGGGCGATGCTGTGCAGGTTCAGCTCCGGCTGCGGGCAGGCCATGTCGTCCAGCAGCAAGCCGGTCGCGCCGAGCTTGGCGAACAGGTATTTCAGCGCGAGCACCTGACGGCGGTAACGCAAGGAGCTTTGTGCCAGCAGGCGGATTTCCGCCAGGCTGTCGAACACGATGCGTTTCGGACGGAGGCGTTCGACTTCCGCCATGACCAGACGCACCGTCTCGCCGAGTTCCAGGTCGGCGGTATAGACCACGCTCTGCTCTTGTTGCGGGTCCAGGCTGAGTTCGGGCGGCACGAGCTCGAAGATCTCGATGCCGTCCAGCGACCAGCCGTGCGAGGCGGCGGTATGCAGCAACTCGTCCGCGACTTTCCGACAGGGCGATGTACAGTCCGCCTTCGCCGCGCTCGACGCCTTCGAGCAGGAACTGGAACGCGAGGGTGGTCTTGCCGGCGCCGGGTTCACCTTCGATCAGATAGACCCGGCTGCTTTGGTACCCGCCACAAAGGATTTCATCGAGCCCGGGCGCACCCGTCGGCAGCTCGCGCGGGTCAGAGGGGAACTGTCTCTGCTGTATCGTTCATCCTACTACATCGAGGTTGTGAAGAAGCCCCTCAGGGATGGGTGTTACCGCGCGATCAGTCGATACCCCAATGAAATCAATTCGTGTTGAGGCGATGGGCCGTTGACCCATGCCCGCTAATAGCTGCCGACCGTCCAACATCGCGTGCGGGACGCAGGCCCGGCATTCACGACTGGCTGCACGGGAGCGCGAGCATCGCTGGGCCGGCTAAGGCTATCAACGTCACGCTGCTGCCTGATGGCGGAGAGCGCGAAAGGCTGAGGTGTTCCAAGCCATCGTGGAGGGGTGGGCCTACACCCGCTACGACGTGATTGACAGCATCATCGACCATGCCAAGGCGCATGGAGCCCCTCACCGGCTCTGAGCGCGATCAGTGCGGTCGATCACCGGCCAAGGTGATGCGCTGCATGGCGCGCTTGTGACCGGCGTAGTCGTTGACCGCATAATGCTGGGCGCAGCGATTGTCCCAGATGGCCAATGAACCGGACTGCCAGCGGAATCGACCGGTGAACTCAGGGCGGGTCTGATGGCGGAACAGATAGCCCAGCAACGGGGCACTTTCCTCCTCGGTCATGCCGGCAAAGCGCGTCGTATGCGCCACGTTCACGTACAGGGCCTTGCGCCCGGTCTCTGGATGCGTGCGCACCACCGGGTGTTCGGCGGAGAGGACCGTGCGCGCCTCGGTCGTGCCGTCGCTCCGGATACGATCCTCTCGGGTGCGGCTGGCATCGGCCTTGGCGGAACTGGAGACGCCAGACAGGCCCGAGAGGCGGTCCTGCAGCATCGGAGACAGCGTTTCATAGGCCCGATCTTGGTTGGCGAAAATGGTCTCGCCTCCGGCAGGGGGGACCTCACGGGCAACCAGCAATGTCGCCGCG